>CAVZSQ010000013.1:0-610955 GCA_963777955.1 Calditrichia bacterium | reverse complement strand
ATTCAGTGAACTCAGATCCTTTTTAATTTTTTTTTCCATTTTGACAATATTTATATATTCTAAATCTTGACAGTAATCAGTATAATATCATCACTAGCCGCAGTTTGCTGGGAAAAAGATTGTAATCGGGTTCTGAGATTCGCAGTGATTTCTTGTGCTGAATGATTCCTGAAATCATATACGGATTCAATCAGGCGGTCATAACCAAATAATTCTGCAGACGGATTATTGGTTTCATTCACCCCATCCGAATATATCAGAAAAATATCACCGTGCTGATAAGGAATTTCGTTTAAGCAAATATGTTGATGTCCGTGAGAGATTCAAAGCAACACCGCGTAATTCGATCAACCTGCAGGAATTTTGTTTCTGATCATAATATACAAAGGGAACGTGGCCGGCGTTGGAAAATCTCATTACTTTTTTATTCAGATCAAATGTAAAAAAGGTCATGGTGATAAAAATATTACGTGGCACAAGTCCGATAAGATTGCTATTCAGTTCAGAAAGAATTTTATCAGGTTCAGAATGATATTGCTTTAAAGAGTGCATAATTCCTTTGATCATGGTCATCACCATGGCTGCCGCTGGACCATGTCCAGACACATCCGCGACAACCATGCTGAACTTATTATCATCTAAAGAAAAATAATCGTAATAATCTCCCCCTACATCCTGAAAGGGCTCAAAATGGCTGGCAAACTCAAACTGTGCTATTTTTGGATTTTCGCGTGGGAGTAAACTTAGTTGGATTTGCCGGGCTATCTGTAATTCATGTTCCAACTGCTTTTTCTTGATATGATCCTCTTGTAACTGTGAGTTTCGTATCAGTTGACCGGCCTGAGCTGCCAGAATAGACATCAGGCGCTGGTCATCCAGATTAAAAGGTTCTTTTGTTTTTTTGTTTATCAGAGTTAATACCCCCATGATCTTGCCGGCGAATACGATCGGGACGCTTAACACAGTATGGATGTCCTGTTGTTCTTTTGCGGTGATCTTAAAACGCGGATCAATTGCCAAATTATCAACAATGAGTGGTTGGCCATGAGCTAAAACCCAACCGATAATATGATCTCCAACCTTAAAGGGTATACCACGCTTACTGACATTCTCCTGATGTATGAATGTTTCCAACATTCGTTCCGAATGGCTGGATATTAATTTGATGCTTCCCTGCTCAGCTTTAACAGCCTTAATGGATTTTTGGATGATGATATTCAATGTCTCTTGTATATCACTGGAAGAACTGGCCGCAATCGCCAGTTCATTCAACAGCGATAATTCTTCAATGGCCAATTTTAACCGCTGGATTTCATTTTCAGAGTTCATAGTCATTAATTCCTAGCTGAATTGTGTCTCGTAGACTACCCCCATACCGCCTTCGCCGAGCTTTTCGAGAATTTTGTAGTGGGAAATGGTTTTACCAACTGTTCAAGTACCTTTAGTTTTTCAATCAAGTATATAGGATGCCTGACTCGTATGTGTCTGATTTAGATTCAAAAGAAAGAATAGATAGAAAGACTTGCTATATTAATTAACATTATAAGAGATAGCAATATATTTGAACTAATTCACAGTTCACGAAAAGATAACTTTTTAAAAATCAACTGATAATCAAGGACGTTGGAATGTGGATATTCTTTCGAGGGAGTATTTCCTTTATCGGGATTTTTTATAGTTTATAGAAATCAACATTTTAATCTATTTAATATCGATTCATTAGGAAAAAAATAGTATGTATGTTCATGAAGTATATACCCCACTCGATTTTTGTATTATTACTGATCCTGCGGAAAGGTATTAATTTCTATGATCGGTAAAACCATATCCCATTATAAGATCCTCGAACAACTCGGTGCCGGAGGCATGGGGATCGTCTACAAAGCCGAGGATACCAAACTCAAACGCACCGTTGCACTCAAATTCCTACCCCCCGAATTAACCCGCGATACCGATGCAAAAACACGTTTTGTCCGCGAAGCCCAGGCGGCATCTATTCTGCAACACACCAATATCTGTACGATCCATGAGATTGATGAGACCGCTGATGGACAAATGTATATCTGTATGGATTTCTATAACGGCGAAACGCTGAAGAAAAAGATTGAACAAGGTCCTTTAAAAATTGACCAGGCCATCGATTTCACCATACAGATTGCACAGGGATTAGCGGTAGCACATGAAGCAGCAGAGATTCATCGTGATATTAAACCGGCCAACATCATGATCACAGAGCGAGGAGAGGTAAAAATCGTCGATTTCGGATTGGCCAGATTAACTGGTCAAGCCAGGTTGACAGTTGATGGAAAAACATTGGGAACAATTGCCTACATGTCTCCGCAACAGGCTCGCGGCGAGGAAGTTGATCAAAGGACAGATATCTGGTCCCTGGGAGTAGTTCTCTATGAGATGCTGACTGGTAAATTGCCATTTAAAGGCGAGTATGAACAGGCGGTGATTTATTCAATTATAAATGAAATCCCTGTTCCTGTGACAGCAATGCGGACAGATGTCCCGCTGGAATTAGAACGGATTGTACAGAAATGCCTTTCCAAGGATCCGTTTGAACGGTACCAGCACATGGATGAGCTCCTGGTTGATTTGCGATCATGTTTGAAAAGTACTGCACAGACTGGTGTACAGATTCAACCTTCGGTGTCACCAATCCGAAAAAGGAGAAGGCTCTTTTGGTACGGAGCTTTTGCCGGCTTGATCGGTCTTATTCTCATGGTCTATTTCCTGGTACCGCATGAGGAAAAACCGACCTCCCAATTGATGATGATTGCGGTCCTTCCCTTCGAGAATCTCGGTCCCGCCGAAGATGAATACTTCGCTGACGGGCTTACCGAGGAAATCATATCACGGCTTAGTTCGATCAGCAAACTCGGTGTGATCTCACGAACCAGCTCCATTCAGTATAAGAAGACTTCAAAAACACTCCCTGTTGTTGCGAAAGAACTCGGCGTAGATTATATCCTGGAGGGAACGATTCGATGGATGAAGACTGGAGGCATCGAGAGGATCCGGATCACTCCCCAGCTTATCAAGGTCTCAGGCGATGTGCACCTCTGGGCGGACAACATGGATCGAACCCTCGATGATATTTTCCGTATCCAGACAGAAATTGCCACACAGGTGGTGCATGCTCTCGGCGTTGTCCTAAGGGAAGATGAACAAGGAACCATTACCGCTATTCCAACCAAAAACATTGAGGCCTATCAAGCGTTCCTCAGGGGTATATCGTCGGGACCCGGGTACGAAAAGAACAATACCAGAATGGCGATAGAGATGTTCGAGCGAGCCGTTACGCTTGACACAACGTTTGCCCTGGCCTATTGCAAACTTTCAGCTGCTCATCTCCTGTACTACTGGGAAGGATCTGACCGCACCCAGGAACGGTTGGCTGCAGCCAAGCAAGCACTCGACAAAGCCTTTGCCCTTCAACCTGACCTGCCGGAAGCCTACGGTGTACTTAGCATGTACTATTATTGGGGCTACAGAGATTACGAAAGGGCACTGGAAACACTCAAGAGGGTGGAAGAGAATGGTCCCGAACGACAGCAGGGTCTATTCCACTCTGGCCTATATCCGGCGGCGGCAAGGAAAGTTTGAGGAAGCAGTCGCAGGGCTTAAGAAGGCTTTAAAACTTGATCCCAAATCTTACGGCCAGGCAAGTGAGATCGGCAATACACTCTATCAACTTGGCAACTATCCTGAAGCTGAAATCTATTTTGACCGCGCCATCTCCCTCCATCCTGATGAGAGCCACACCTATATCATGAAGTCCAACATGTACCTCCGTTGGCACGGTGACACAAAGAAGAGTCGAAGCATTCTGGATCTCGTGCCAACAGCCTACTACCCCTGGAAAAGCTTTGTTGAACTTGGATGTCTATGAACGGAATTACCGGGCAGCACTCGACCATCTGGCGAAAGCACCTGAGCAACTGTTCATTGGACAGCATGAAATTGCTCCCGTCGCTCAACTGCGAGGAATAATCTATTATTTCATGGGTGATACAGCACGATCCCGTGCATCGTTCGACACCGCCCGTGTTTTCCTGGAATCCGAAATCACCAAAAGACCCGATGACTATCGGCTTCATATATCTCTGGGGATTACCCTTGCCGGTCTCGGGCAAAAAAGGGAAGCCGTCCAGGAGGCAGAACGTACAACAGAACTCATGTCGATTTCCAACGATGCGGTTACAGGTATATTTCCAATCATCGCCCTGGCTCAGGTCTACATCATGGTGGGCATGTACGATGCTGCCCTTGACAAACTGGAATACCTCCTGTCGCTTCATGCTCCGAAATACATTACCCCATCTCTTCTTCGCCTTGATCCCATCTACGATCCTCTCAGAGATCTCCCTCGATTTCAGGCCTTTCTGGCGAAGACAGAGTGAATGTGACAATCATCAGGGTTCTGTGGGACCCCATCCGCCCCGCATTAACCCACTGTTATAAATAACAGTAGGTTTTTTATTTCAGGATCACGTTGTAGTTAATCTTACTAACTCCCTTTTAAACTTACATCACCTGTCAACGTGAATTAAAAGTTCAGGCACTCCCTTAGTATGTATATGTTGTTAGTCATAAAGCATTCCATTAGATTTTTGTTGCCTTCACTTATTTGTATGGTAAATTATAACTGTTAATCCAGCATTTTACATGCAGCAATAGTTTTACTCTAATTTTGCCTTCAAACATTAAGTATACTGCTGGTATCCATTCATCTTCTATATTTTTAGAACTATTATCGAAGTACAAATCTAAAGTTCTGCATCTTCATAAATGGACCATTCGTGATGTTTTATGACTGAAATTATACACCTTTATGACAGTTTTATGACAAACGAGTTGGGGAAAATACTCACATTTGGGAGGAAAGAAATACCGGAAACGAAAGGATATCACGAAAAAACATGAATAGAGAAATCGAAACTGTACTCTGGGCCTATATTCACGAGCAGTGCCTTCCTCGAGGCTCAGCTATAGAATTCGCAGATACCAAAAACCTTTTTGAGTCCGGCATACTCGATTCTGCGGGGCTTATTTCTTTTGTTGGCTTCATTGAGCGGAAATTCAACCTGGAGATTCCGGACGAAGATCTTATACCGGTGCATTTCGTATCTATCGCGTCGATCGCGGAATACATAAGGTCAAAACAACAGATTCGAACGAACCCTGTTCCAATGGAGAAAAGCTATGACAGCAGTGAAGAAATGCATCGTCTGGGATCTTGATAATACACTCTGGGACGGCGTCACTCTGGAAGGGGTTGTTCAGGTGCGTGAAGAAGTCATCCGGACCATCCAGGAACTCGATCGCCGCGGGATCCTTCATTCCATCGCGAGTCGTGGCGACGAAGATCTGGCAATGAAAGTCCTTAAAGACCGGAAAATTGAAGGGCTTTTTCTCGTTCCCAAGATCAACTGGCTGCCGAAATCACAAAACATCATTCAAATATCCAAAGAACTCCAGATCTCCCTGGACTCAGTTGTCTTTGTTGATGACGATCCATTCGAGTGCGAACAGGTTGCATTTATGCTCCCGGATGTTTTGACTATCAATGCACAGAATATACCGCTCCTTCCCCTGATGTCCGATTTTACACCGGATCACGTCACGCCCGAAGCGGCTGCGAGGCGTCAATTCTATAAGGCGGAATTCCAGCGGCGGGAAGCCGAAAATGCTTTTTCGACACGCGAAGATTTTCTTATGTCCTGCGCCATGAAGTTGAAAATCCACCCCATGCAGGAAGAAAATATTCCCAGAGTGGTTGAGCTGATGACCCGCACCCACCAACTTAATACAACGGGATGGCTGCTCAACGGGAATGAGTTGTCGGCCCTTCTTCAGCAAAGATCGGATTCGGTGACAATCACTGTCGCGGAACTGGATGACAGGTTCGGGTCCTACGGTATCGTTGGCACTGCAATAATGGAGAAAAGTGCCATGACCTGGAGGCTGAAATACCTGGCGGTTTCATGCAGAGTCCTCGGCCGCGGCATAGAACGAGCTTTTCTCGTGTTTCTCCTCCGTGAAACAATCGCCCGGGGATTCACACATGTCGAGGCAATTTATCGTGACACAGGTAGGAATAAAATGATGCGGGCCCTCTATCAGATTGTGGGATTACAGATATGGGGAACAGCTGATGACGATGGGGCACTTGTATTTCGGGTGGCCCAGGATGAAGTGTCGGAAATCCCCCCATGGGTGAGAGTTTTATGAAAGTTTTACTGATCGATATCCTGCGCACCTCTCTTGAAGAAGCCTGGCCGTCCGCTGAGCATTCGCTCGGTCTCATGTACCTGGCCACTGTACTAAAAAGCAAATTCGAAAAAAGTGTGCAGATTAAGATCTGGACACTCATCTCAAAACCCAATCAACCTGAAATCGAGCGGGAATCTTTACTTGAACAACTTAACGAATTTCATCCAGATCTCGTTGGCATCCGGTGTCTCTCAATAGGCAAAGATTCACTGGCGATTGTTGCCGATACAGTGAAACGGTGGAACGCAGAGTGCTTCGTTGTCGCCGGTGGACCCTACCCTTCGGACGATCCGGTTGACGCATTACGTAGCACGTCTGTCGATTGTGTCGTAATTGGCGAAGGGGAAATGACAATGACCGAAATAGTGGCGCATCTGATGGATCAGACACCGATTACTGATATCCCGGGTGTCGCCTGCCGGGACGGGGATAATATCATGAAAGCAGCATCCAGACCCCTTATCGTGGACCTCGACTCTCTTCCTTTCCCCGACTATTCGCTGATCGATCTTGAGAGATTTTCGAATCAATTTCTCACCTTCACTTCGAAGATTTCGAAACCTCACGCCAATATCATGACCACGAGAGGATGCCCCTATCGGTGTGCATACTGTCATGACATTCTGGGAAAGAGGTTCAGAACCCGATCACCGGAAAACGTTCTTGCAGAGATCGGTTATCTTCACGACACGTATGGTGTCACAGACTTCCAAATTATTGATGATGTATTTAACCTGGATATCGGGCGGGCCAAGAGAATCTGTGATCTGATTATTAAAAGCGGTATGAAATTAACATTATCTTTCCCCAACGCTATCCGCGGGGACCGTATCGACGAAGATTTAATTGACAAGATGGCTGCCGCCGGTACAAAGTTCATTTCCTATGCTGTAGAGACTGCTTCATCCCGACTGCAGAAGATGATCAGGAAAAACCTGGATCTTGACAAGGTTTTCAAAGCGATTGAGTATACGGCGAAAGCGGGAATAGTTACCCGGGGTTTCTTCATGATAGGATTCCCCAGCGAGACCGAGGAAGAAGTCATCCTGACGATTGAGTACGCTAAGGCATCCTCACTCTGCGGTGCCACGTTCTTCACGGTGGTCTACTTTCCCGGAACCGAGCTGTACAGGCTTGCTCAGGCCGAGGGGTGTTTCACTGATGCTGGATACAATATTCAACGGGATTACGTGAATGTCGGAGCAGGTCCCTATGCGTTTAGTCTGGAAAGACTCGTGGATCTGAAGAAGAAGGCGATCCGGGAATTCGCGTTTTCGCGATGGAGAATCGAGAACGCATTGAAAATACTGCCAGGCTATTTCACACAACGGGAAATCGATGGGTTCTTCATGGCCTATGTCGTCAGTTCGAGGGCACGTCTCGATGATCTCGAAGATGAGACGGTGAAGCGGATTCTGAAAAGGTATTTCGTCATTGCAGACCATTTCTCAAAGAAGAGTGAATTTTATGTCTGACAGGAAAACTGGAAAAGCCAGGCAGCAGAATCCGTCGATGACCGCCCATGAGCGGAATGTGACCCGGCAGATAGGCAAGTTCTATGAACAGTTTCATTTCCCTGGCCGTAGGCCTATTGATCAGGATGGTCTGATTTTCATGCGCAAATTTACCCGAAGCATAGAGGCACACCTGAAGGAAAACGGTATAAGGCGCCTGCGAGTTCTGGATGCCGGGTGTGGTACGGGAAATACCTCGATCGCCCTGGCCCATCGGTTCAGGGATGTCGACTTTAAGGGAATAGACAACTCGGGACCGTCTCTGGCAGAGGGAAGGCAGGTTGCCTGTCGCGCAGGTATACAAAATCTCGGGTTCCGCAAATGGAATGTGATGTATCCGATTCCATATAAAACGCCATTTGACATTATTCTCTGTCTGGGTGTGTTACACCATACGGCCGATATGGCGCGTGTGCTGGCCAATCTCTCCGCAGCTCTGAGAGCCGACGGGGATTTGTATCTCTGGGTGTACGGACAGCATGGAAGATACAGGCACTCATTGAATGTTGAACTGCTGCGCATGCTCCTGGACGTACCACCACGGCCAACTGATCCAGTGAGTCTTGCCAGAACATATGCCTTCACCACGGATCATGGATCTCCGCTGGATGATCTGCTGGGAAACGCCCGGGAGGATCCAGTGTCCCGGAAGACTCTTGAAGATCCCATCTGGATTGCAGATCAGTTTCTGAACCCGCATGAATCTCTGCTGAATATCAAGGATCTGATTGCACTGGGCGGTGCGGCAGGTCTTGAACTTAATCAACTACTCGGTATCAAAGAGGATGTCTCCACCTACTTCGAATCGGCTGAACTCTACAGGAGATACAATAAACTGACACGCACAGAGCAGCTTATTGCTCTGGATTTACTTTTGAAACCGGAACGGTACTTCGTTGTGATGCGCAGGATTAAGCAAGAAGGGTAGTGCTCAATGTATACGCTGGGCTACAGCGGATTTTCACGAGACTCACGTCTCTGTCCCGGAATGAGGAGTCCACTGGCAAAGACACACCAGGGATTCGAAAACATTTTCAGTTTCCGGGAGGGGGAAGTCCCTTTATCTATGTTTCCTCTCGGTTATTTCGGGCATGACGCCTCGGCGGCGATCGTCCGGGATGGGAAAGTCATCGCCTGTGCTGCCGAGGAAAGATTCATACGGGTAAAGTACTCACTCAATCTAGCCGGTAATACTCTTCTCCCCGGGAACGCCATCCATTATTGTCTCGAGAAAGCCAACGTCTCTATCGACGAAGTCGATATTGTAGCACACTATTGTGATTTCCGGTTGCCGATCGTTGAGAAGCGTCTGGCACTACTGCGCCCATATCTTTCGCCTGAGGATGCGGCAAGTGTCGATGACTCATACAGCAGGGTTTTTTCAATGATGATGGAACCCGGAGTGGTTTACCATCAGTTCGAACGCCTGGTAGGGAAGAAACCGAACAGATTTGTCCCTGTGCGACACCATGAGGCCCATGCTGCGAGTGCCTTTTTCCCATCAGGTCTGGAAGAAGCCTTGATACTGACCATTGACGGGACAGGTGAGTTGGAAAGCTCATTACTGGCAATAGGGCAGGGGGATTCAATCACGGAAATTGAACGTACACTGCTTCCTGTCTCTCTCGGAGCACTTTACCTGATAATCACTGTTTATCTGGGATTTAAAAGCCTGGGAGACGAGTACAAGGTTATGGGGCTGGCTTCCTATGGAAATCCAGCTCGGTTCCGGGATGTTTTCGAATCGCTTGTCGTTCTGGAAAGCGATGGAAAGTATTCCACCCCCTTGCTGGCCACATCTCAACTCAAAGATTTTCTTTGTAAAAGGCTAGGTCCCGCGAGGTCAGCTGGGACACCTGTGGAACAACGACATGCCGACGTGGCAGCTGCGCTACAGGAATCACTCCACAGAGCAGTGTTGCATTTACTGAGACATGCCCGTAATCAAACGGGCCTTTCAAACCTCTGCATGGCAGGAGGGGTTGCCTTGAACTGCACGCTCAATGGTGCCATTGCACGATCCGGACTCTTTGACAATATATTCGTCCAACCTGCAGCAAACGACGAGGGTTGCAGTGTAGGCGCAGCCCTCTATGTCTATTCTCAGGTTGAGGGAAAAGAACCAAGGAATGGTTCCAGCTGGGATCATGTTTACTTCGGACCTGAATATAATGAGCAGGAGATCCTGTCAGCCCTAATACGATTTCAGGATCATGTGTGCTGGGAACGGGAAGATCGTATCGCTGTGAAAGTAGCCAAAGAATTAGCTGCAGGAAATGTGATCGGCTGGTTTCAGGGTCGAATGGAATTCGGTCCAAGGGCACTCGGGAACAGGAGCATACTGGCAGATCCGCGTGACCCGGATATGAAGGAAAAGATCAATGCCAGGGTGAAAAACAGGGAATCATTCCGGCCCTTCGCTCCGGCAGTGCTGGAGGAGTGCAGCAGGATTTTTTTTGACCTTACGGGAATGCACAAATCTCCGTTCATGCTCTTTGCTGTTCCGGTCAGGGATGAGCAACGGGCAGTCATTCCGGCTGTGACGCATGTCGACGGATCAGCGAGAGTGCAAACGGTATCGAAAGAGTCTAATCCGCGTTTCTGGGAACTGCTGTCGGAATTTGGGAAGTCAACCGGAGTTCCGGTGGTTCTGAACACTTCTTTCAATGTGAAAAACGAACCCATTGTCTGTACCCCGGACGATGCTCTGCAATGTTTCCTGTCCACAGAAATTAATTTCCTGGCCATGGGTGATTTTTTTGTTAAAAAGCGGGCGGCAGAATGAAACCCCGGATAGCATTTGTAACAGGTGCAGCTGGTTTTATTGGAAGCCAGGTGGTGAGGGCACTCTCCAGAAGGGGGGTTTGTATAAAAGCTGGTATCCACCGGCAAAATAGTGGCAACGGTATTGCAGGCCTGGAAGGAGTAGAACTGGTGAATGCCGATATACTTGACCCGAACTCATTCAGGAAGGTTCTGGAAGGGGTTGACATTCTCTTTCATTTCGCAGCACTAGTCGACGCCCACGCAGCGAGGGAGAAGCTGCAGAGAATCAATGTGGAGGGAACCAGAAATGTCTGGTCATGTGCAGCTGCAGCGGGGGTACGAGGGGCGCTCTATTGCAGCAGCACAGCGGTGTATGGACTATTGGCCAGAGCGCATCAACCAGTTTCAGAAGAGATAATGCCGCGGGCGGTTGAACCCTATGGCTACTCGAAACTCCTGGGTGAACTGGCTGCTTTTGAGATCGCCGCCAACTCGGGTATGCCCACCATCGCGATCCGGCCAGTGGGGGTATTCGGACCCGGGCAGCATACTCCATTCGGCGAACAACTGAGAGCCGCCATTTTCTCAAGAATACTTCTTGCCGAGGGATTCCAGCGTAAAAGGTTTAATTTTGTGCATGTGGAAGATGTAGCCGAAGCAGCTGCACAGTTAATGTTATCTCCCACTGAGGATAACCAGATATTTAATATTGCGGTCGACGAGTCGATATTGTTCGAAGACGCATTTCAGGCATACCTGCGGATCCTGAGTCGTTTAGGACCTGCCTATGCAAAGACCAGGATGCTTGCCCGTGTCTCAGAACAGCTGCATAAGTTCCCCTTATTATCGCGCTGGATACGTCGGGTAAGTGGAGATCGGTTTGTCTTTACCATGTGGCAGCCTGGATTCGACATGACCTACTCTTCGAAGAAGATTCTGACGACTTCATTCCAATTCAAATGGAGCAGGTTCGAAGATATTCTGCAATCTTGCGCCGAGAAAGACTGCTGATCGTCAGAGAGCTCAGTGGGTAATAGATTAATCTCACGTTTGATGAGAGCAAATATGAAGCGAAAGATATACCTGATTCAACCCTCCTACAGGGATAATAACGGCAATCTCCTGAAGGGAAAGAAGTTGTACATCATTTCTCTGGCCCTCCCTGCATTGAGTGCGACAATTCCCTCTGATTGGGAAAAGGAGTTTTGCTATGAATATTTCGATGATCTGAATTTAAATACGGATGCTGCTGTGATTGGTATATCATCCATGGGATACGAGATTTTCCGTGGCCTCGAAATAGCGGATGAATTCAGGAAGAGGGGGAAGACAGTAATATTCGGCGGGTTTCAGCCCCATATCAGCACACATTACCTGGATGGACGTTGTGACTCGGTAATTCACGGGAATCCTGGTCCAGCGGAGATGTCCATCATACTAAAAGACGCTGAATCCCATTCTCTCAAAAAAGAATACTTCTGCAAGCCGGATCTGAATTACAGATTTGACTATTCCGTTCTCGATAAACGGAAGATCTCTTTTATGCCTGTCCTCCTGGGTGTGGGATGCCGTAACTGGTGTGATTACTGCTGTATCGGTCACATTTATGAGGGGAAGTATTACCTGCGGAAATTTGAGCATGTAATTGAAGAACTTGAGTATTTACACCGAACGACGAGAAGAATAGCCATTGTGGATACAAATGTTTACAACAATCGTGAGTATCTGATTAGAGTGTGCCAGGCGATGATCAGCCATGGTTTCCGTTTCATCTGGGGTGCCCAATGCACGATCGACATCGGTGATGATCCGGAAACCCTTCAGCTCTTAAAGAAAGCTGGCTGCAGGGTACTATTTATCGGTATGGAATCCATCGATCAATCAAATCTTGATGCTGTCCAAAAAAAGTATACCGTCAATTCGTACAGGCGATACCTGGAAAACATCCACGCAGCAGGTATACGGGTCGCTGCGTTTTTCATTTATGGTCTTGACGGCGATACGCTTGATACCGCTGCCCGGATGAGTAAATTTATCATCGATAACAGGATTGCTCTGCCGATGTTAAACATACTGGTACCGACACCCGGTACGAAACTCTATGATCGGCTTAAGCAGGAGGGGAGGGTGCTGATGAAGGATGAGCAGGATTTCTTGAAGAATAATATAGCGTACAACTCTTCATTTAACCTCTGCTTCTATCTTCCCAGGAACATGACCCCGCAACAAGTGGAGGAGGGTTTTATTGACCTGCTTGGGAGATTATCAGGATTCGGAGAGATAATCAGGCGGTCAGTCAGCAAGGATATTCTGCTATCCTTATTCCTGCTCTATATGAACTGGTCATTCAGGAAGGAATACCTGCGGTTGAGGAAGATGAGATCTGAAAATGCGCTGAGTCCCACTCCTCACTGACCTATTCTTATGACCGCGTATTTACTGATAGTGCTCAGGATAACAATTTGATAAGTAGGAATCGATAGTAGGTACTAAGATTCTGGTGTTCGGTTATGCTCTACCATCAGGCCTAAGAAAGGGAGCTTATCATGGTAATCGAAGAACATCTCCCGCTAGTGGATGAAATATTGGAGAAATGGAAGAATGAACTAGGGCAAGATTATCCCGGATATAAAAACCATGTCTATCGCATGATTCATTTTTGTTTTGCTTTACATAACTGCAATAATGAAGACCGGGAAAAGATCAGCATAGCCGGATGTTTTCATGATCTTGGAATTTGGGCTAATAACACTCTTGATTACCTACCGCCCTCTATGGCTCTGGCGAAAGAGTATTTAAAATATAATAGTTTTGAACGATGGATACCTGAAATTGAGCTCATGATCGATATGCACCACAAACTCAGGAAATATCAGGATGATCGCTTTCCGCTGATTGAAGTATTCCGTAAAGGCGATTCAGTAGATTTCTCGCTAGGGTTGGTGAAAATGGGTTTACCTAAAACTTATTTAAAAAGCGTCAAAAAGCACTTTCCCAATGCAGGATTTCATAAGCGACTGACGCAGCTAGCGTGGGTATGGTTTTTCAAGCATCCGTTGAATCCACTGCCATTTATGAAATGGTAACGCATAATAATTTCATCTCAGAAAAATCTATGACTCCAATTGCGACTGCTGAACGGCTCCCAGCCGTGGATGTGCTGCGCGGTTTTGCGCTCTTTGGCATTTTACTGGTCAACATGCCTGCCTTTGCCTGGCCGGTACGGGTCATCATTACTCAGGTTGCCGAATGGAAAGGGTTGTACGACAATCTGGCGTATAGTTTTATAGTCCTGTTCGGTGAGAGCAAATTTTTTTCGATGTTTTCGTTATTGTTTGGCTTCGGCCTGTATATGATGATGGAACGTACCGGGGCGCGCGGTGGTCGCTTTGTGCCTCTATATCTGCGGCGGCTGTTAGTGTTGCTGCTGATTGGCCTGGTGCATATCCTGGGTTTCTGGGTGGGTGATATTCTTGTGCTTTACGCCATTTTAGGCGGATTGCTGTTGCTCTTTCATAAGGCTCAGTCGAAAACGTTACTGACCTGGGGGGTAACAATTTTGTTCCTGATAGCGGTATTTTATGTTGGATTGCTGGGATTCATCGCTCTGAAAAACATGCAGCCGGACGGTGCGGTGCGAATGGCGCAATTCTTTGCGGAAACCAAAGCAGCTTATAAACAAGCCGCTGCCCAAACCATCCAGGCTTATCGTCATGGAACCTTGGCTGAAATCTTGACACAGCACCAGGTGAATTTCAAGTTCATGTGGGCCTTTACTCCTTTCCTCATGCCCAACATCTTCGCCATGTTTTTGTTGGGGTTGTACATAGGTCAGCGCGGCATTCTGCAAGACATCCCCGCTTATTTACCGCTCATTCGCCGGGTGCAGTTAGTGGGATTGGGGCTTGGATTCACCGGCGAGCTACTGGTCATATTGCTTTCAGAGATAACTAACCTTATAGTACCAACCCCTCTGGGCACTTTACGCAGTGTCATTCATGTTTTTAGCGGGCCGATACTGGCCTTGGGCTATATGTCCACACTCGTGTTACTCCTGCAAAAAGACACATGGCTCCATCGCCTGGCTCCCCTGGCGAGTATGGGGCGCATGTCGCTGACGATTTATCTGATGCAGACGTTAATTTGCACAACTATCTTTTACCACTATGGTTTGGGTCTGTATGGCCAGGTTGGCCCGGCGGCGGGCTTAATCCTGACGGTTGTCATTTTTGCTCTGCAAATCCCATTCAGCCTGTGGTGGTTGACCCGCTTTCGTTTTGGGCCAACGGAGTGGTTATGGCGATCGTTGACATATCTCCAGTGGCAGCCCATGCGTTTGAAAGTGCCATAACCTCCTGTAGTCACGTTAAGATTGGACTCCCCGTCACTCACCGGTGCTAGCCTTGCTGTTTCGAGGCGAAAGTAACGATCATCATAGTTCTGTGTGACCCCATCCACCCCGCCTGAAGTGAAAGTAGCGGTTTTTTTGCAGCGATGACGCCGGTAAACCAGGAATAAAAAAAAGAAAAAAAAGACTTGAAGTTGAGATATATTATCTGTTATATTTAGTTTATCTAAACAACCAACTAAATTACCTGCTAGTTTAATGGAAAAAACGAACAACATAATTATCGGTGGAAATTCAAAACTTGTGCGCAGTATAAATCGCGCCACGATTTTAAATTTAATCAGAGAAAGACAGCCGATTTCAAGGGTGATTATTTCAAAAATCACGCACTTAAATAAAAGTACGGTATCGAATATTGTTTCTGAATTAATAAAAGAGGAATATTTAATCGAAGAACTAGTGTCGGATAATAAAATCGGACGCAATCCCTTACAGCTGCACTTGAACCAGGAACGTCATTTTGTAGGAGCAGTCAATTTTGATACAAATCTTATCCGCGTTGCCATTGTAAATTTAAACGGAAAGATTTTAAAGCAAATAGAAATACAGAATTCCGTCGTTTCACCGGATGAATATGTAAAAAAGGCCATAAATAAATTAAACCATTTAAAATCTGAACTGGCTATACGCGCCTTGCAGGGAATAGGGGTGACCATCTCCGGGTTAATTGATCCTGTCGACGGTCACGTCACCGTCACTCCAAACCTTGGGTGGAAAGACGTAAAACTTAAGGAATTATTCAGAAAATATGATAGAAGCAAAACGTTTATCAGGTTCGAAAATGATGCGGACGCCTCTGCGCTGGGAGAATTATGGTATGGCCAGGGTGAGATTCAAAACTATTCCAATTTCGTTTTTGTTTCAGTCGGCGCCGGTATCGGAACAGGGATTGTGATTGATAATAATGTGATTGAAGGTATTTCCTATGCGGCCGGTGAATTTGGTCATATGACCCTGCATGAGAACGGTGTCAACTGTGTCTGCGGTAATAAAGGATGCTGGGAAGCATATGCATCGGACAAAGCAACTTTGCACAGATACCTGGAAAGGATAAAAATAAGCAAGGCGGCTAAACAGCGGATTTTAATTGATGATATCTGTAATGCAGCTAACCAGGGAGAAAGTGAAGCCGTTGCGGTGATTAAAGAAACAGGTAAGTATTTGGGTGAGGGTATCGCCAACATTTTAAGGGCGTTAGACCCGCCGGTGATTGTTATCGGCGGACGTATTTTACAGGTATGGAGCATCATTTATCCGGAAATTTTAAAGGGGTTATCGAAACACAGTTTTTTCGGTCTGGAAAAAAAGGTTAAAATTCTACCGTCATCCCTTTCGGAACGTCCCAGACTTATTGGCTCAGCCACTATGGCTATAAATGAAATTTTCAGGAATTACCGAATTACCAGATAATTTTTTATTTTATTTTAGTTGCTTTAAACAACCAACTAATAAGGACTATTTTATTAAATGAGTAAACGTGACTTTTATATCGGTATCGATATCGGTGGAACAAGTACCATGTTGGGATTGGTTAACCACGAAGGTGAAATTCTCAAAAAACATACTTTTTCAACTTTTGCCGATCGGCCTATTAATATCTTTCTCGCTAACCTGGAAAAAATAATTCTGCCACTGATCAATGAAGTGGATCAAGTGAGGAGTATCGGCGTCGGCATGCCCGGCGTCAATTCTAAAACCGGCTTAATTGACAACTCGGTTAACTTCAGCTGGGGTAACATCAATCTGTGCAGTGAATTAAAAAATAAATTTCAATTACCGGTTTCCATTATTAATGATGCCAAAGACTGCGGCCCTCGGCGAGATGGTCTTCGGCAAAGCCAGAGATTTGGAAAATTTTATCATGATAACCCTGGGCACGGGACTGGGTAGTTGTTTTGTGTTTAACCGACGGGTAATAAATGGATTTAATGGTATGGCCAGTGAACTGGGACATACCAAAATAGCTAAGGAAAACCGTCGCTGTGAATGCGGAAAACTGGGTTGCCTTGAAACATTCGCCTCTGCCGGCGGTGTCTGCCGGTCGGTATTCGAAATAATTTGTTCCGCTAAGAAAAAAACCCCTTTGATGAATTACAGTTTTAATGAGCTGACTTCAGAGATCGTTACGCAATTTGCTGCCCAAGGCGATGAAACGGCCTTACAGGCATATGAAAAAACCGGGACGGTGTTGGGTGCAAAATTAGCCGATTTTATAAATGTTTTTAATCCCGATGCTGTATTGTTTTCCGGCGGATTGGCTGCTGCCGGAAAATTTTTGTTTGATCCTCTGGAAAAAGCAATTGATGAAAATCTGCTTTTTACGCATAAAATTAAAACGCAAATCCGGATATCTGATCCGGAAGTGAATTATGCGGTACTTGGCGCCGCAACCTTACTTATGAATCAGCAGGATATTTAATGCTCAGTTTGAAGCATATGACGAGGGAAACAACTTCCTCGGTCGAAATAATGGCATTAAAATATAACAATCAAAAAATTTGTTATCCGCCGGCCGAAAAAGTGAAGACAATTATTGTAGAAAATTTCCCCGCACTTGGTAAACTGAGCGCTTTGCGATTTATCGAGTGGGCCCAGAAAAATCAGGGCTGGACGATATCTCTGCCAACCGGTAAAACTCCGGAATATTTTATTAAATGGGTCTACTTTCTGCTTGATAAATGGAATACTCAGGAAGTGAGAACCATTTTGGAGGAATACCAACTTGATCCTGCTCATAAGCCTGATATGCAAAGTTTTCATTTTATTCAAATCGATGAATTCTATCCGATCAATTCCAATCAGCATAATAGTTTTTATTATTATGTAAATAAATTCTATATAGACGGATTTGGTTTAGATAGAAAAAAGGCCTTACTGATTAAGGCTGATGAAATAGGCCTGCATAAAGCGGAGTCCCTTGAAAATATCTGGCCCGGAAATATTGTGGATCTATCATTACGGATAAAGCCTCCGAAAAATTCGGAGCAGGAGAATCAAAAACGCGTTTTGGATGCTGTGGATCAGTTTTGCTCGGGCTATGAGCAAAAGATCAGGAGCCTGGGTGGTATCGGTTTCTTTTTGGGTGGTATCGGCCCGGATGGGCATATTGGGTTTAATGTCAGAGGTGCTGATTGTTTTTCGACTACCAGATTGACCGAAACCAATTATGAAACACAAGCAGCCGCGGCCACAGATCTTGGTGGCATCGAAATATCAAGAAACCGCCTGGTTATTACAATCGGACTGCAAACCATTGCCTATTCAGCGGAAACAACGGCTATCATCATTGCAGCGGGTGAAACCAAAGCCGAAATCGTAAGGCAGGCTATTGAATCGGAGGAATCCAATCAGGTCCCGGCATCCATTCTTCACGATTTAAAGAATGCCGCTTTTTATCTGACCCGGGGGGCAGCAAAACTGTTGACCGAGCGCAGACATCTGGAACTGAAAAACTCGGATAAGATCAGTGATTCCGATAAAATGCATTTTTTAACCGATCTAGCCCTGCAGTGTAATAAAAAAATCGCCGATCTGAAAAAACAGGATTTGCGGACAGCCCGGTCCGGTGACCTGTTTTTACAAAAGATGGATGAAAATTTTACCGATTTGATCAAAAAAATTGAAAAAGAATACGTGAATCGTATTGACAAAGCACTGGAGCCGGTTAAGAATGAAGTGTTCCTGCATACGGCGCCGCATCATGATGATATTATGCTGGGATACCTGCCTTACCTGTTCCGACTGTTTCGCGAACAGTCCAATGCTCATTTCTTCAATTATTTAACCAGCGGATTCAATGCGGTTACCAATACCTATATGTTGAAACAATCACGCACTGCCATGAGATTTCTCAATACGCCTGAATTCCAGGCCTTAGTTAAAACAAATTATTTTCAGCCTGACAGCATTATTTTTAAAAACCGGGATGTCTACCAGTATCTGGACGGCCTGGCGGCCAATGACCGCTATGCCATGGATGAAGGAGCCGCGCGCAGATTTCTGCGGAATTTAAAGTATATCTATAATCTGGAAGTCGCAGAACATTATACACAAAAACTCGAATTTCTCAGCAATTATTTTGTCTCGCAATACCCGGGCCAGAAAGATATTCCCGATATTCAGCGCCTGAAAGGGATGATACGTGAGTGGGAAGCTGATATCGAGTGGGGGTATTTCGGCTTTGGCGCGAACTCTGTCATACATTCCCGCTTAGGTTTTTATAAGGGGGATATCTTTACCGAAGAGCCGGAGATCAACCGCGATATTGTGCCCATTATTGAAACTCTGAAAAAAGTAAATCCTACCATAATTACGGTTGCGCTCGATCCCGAAGGAAGCGGTCCCGATACACACTATAAAGTAATGCAAGCGATAGCAGCAGCCCTGAAAATTTATCAGCAAGAAGTTCCAGGTAAAGATAAAATAAAAGTATGGGGATACCGCAATGTCTGGTATCGTTTTCACCCTGCTGAAGCAAATCTGTTCGTACCCGTTACGTTTAACGGAATGGCCATTCTGAAGGACGCATTTCTGAACGCCTTCACCTCCCAGGCGGAAGCTTCCTTCCCAAGTTATGAATATGATGGACCCTTTTCAGGACTGGCAAAACAAATACATGTAAAACAATATCAATATATGAAAACTGTATTAGGCCGAGATTTTTTTTACCAGAATAAAGATTCGCGAATCCGTTCTGTACGCGGTCTGGTATATTTAAAGATTATGGATCTCGAAGAATTTTATCAACGTGCACGTGAATTAAAGAAAAGTATTGAGCTCTAATAAGTATAAAACGGTCCGCAGCAGAAATGACCAACCACGTGGTTGGGAAATGTCAGAACGCGCCCGTCGGTCCAGGTCCACAGGACAGACAGCACTGCTGATAGTAAGCGCCATAGCGAAGCTGGTATAAGCAAGTGCAGCACCAGAATAATAGTGTAAAGACACCTTGGTTTTGATTGAATTAAAAGGAGCGTAGAAGATGAATTACAGGATCCTTCATTTTAGCATTTTTATAATATTTCTTGTATTGGTCTGCCAGCCGCTTTTTGCTCAAAATGCCAGAATACATGGTTTTGTTGCGGACAGTTCTTCCAGGGAGCCTTTGTTTGGAGCGAATGTTTTTCTGGAGGGAACAGGAATCGGGGCGGCCACGGATTTATCCGGAGAATTTTTAATACTCAATGTGCCTCCCGGTCAATATCAATTAAAGATCATCTATATTGGTTATTCAGAGTATTCCACTGCTATAGAAGTGCAGCCGGATCAGGATTTAGTAATGAACTTTGCTCTGACCTACACGGCACTGGAAGGTAAAGTAATAATTGTTACCGCGCAGGCTGAAGGACAATTAGCGGCAATCAATCAGCAATTGAGTGCCAAGTCCATCAAGAATATAGTCTCTTCAAAGCAGATTCAGGAATTACCTGATGCCAATGCCGCGGAATCATTAAGAAGGCTGCCCGGCATAAATCTCATACGGGTCGGCGGAGAAGGGAACCAGGTTGTAATACGCGGATTAGAGCCGAAATTTAATGCCATTACTATTGATGGCATCCGTATGGCTTCGTCCGACCGGGATAACCGGGCTACCGATTTGAGTATGATTTCCTCTACCATGTTAGAGGGGATTGAAGTTTCAAAAACCGTAACAGCTGACCAGGATGCGGATATGCTGGGTGGTTCGGTAAATTTTAAAATAAGGGAGGCAAAAGGCGGAGAACTAAAAGGACTGGCCTTTAACCTTCTGGTCCAGGGCGGTTATACAGGTCTTAGCGACGCGGATAATAAATTCAACAACTATAAGCTGGTGCCCGGTGTTGAAGGGCGCTTTTTTGATGAACGTTTTGGCTTATTTTTCCAGGCAAATATAGAAAGACGTAATCTTACCTCCGATCAATATTCTGCAGATTTTGCTCAATACAATGCTTTTAAAGAAGGTGCCTATAAAACAAATTCGTTGTATTTGAATAACACTCCCAGAGATAAGCAACGGCTGAACGGAGCGCTTGTTCTCGATTATCGTTTAACGAATGGCAAAATCAGCCTTTCAAATTTTCTGAGTTCAGGGATTACGAAAACATTAAACCGCAACGAACAGCTTAATGTTGTAAGTAATCAGCATCATTATAATTTAAATTATTCAAAAAGTTCCCTGAGCCTGATTCATAATACCTTAAATTTTGAGCATTCATTACCATTCCTGCCATTGGTTCATGCAAACTTAACGCTATCCCACAGTTATTCGGAAACGAAGAATCCTCACGACTGGACAGTTAATTTTTTTCAAACCGCCGCAAATCTCAACCAATTTCTAAACGTGGCCAATGTGAACCCAAAAGTAATTAATGCAGCCGTATTATCGGATCCTGAAATCACCCGGCTGAACACATTACAAACAAATGATAATCTGTCCAGAGAGCGTTCAGAAATAGCGGCACTTGATTTTGATTTTCCACTGACCTTTTCCAATTCAATAACATCCATAATAAAATTTGGCGGCAAATATAAAGGTCAGAAAAGATCGTACAAAGCAGAAATCTACGGTACCAATGCGACGATTACTTCACCGAGTGCCCGGGCAGCCGCTATCATGATTTCCGATGAATTCGGCTGGACCGGTGATCCCAATTCCATACCACTTTCACTTTTCCTGGATGAAAATTACGACTACAGCGATTTTATCAATAACGATTTTACAATGCGCAACCCCATAAATTATAATAAAGCAAAACAACTTATAAATTTTATCGAGGACAATGTTGATGTCATTCAAAGTACATCACCCGAAGCATTTGCCCGTAATAATTACCTGTCAGTCACAAATAATTATTCCGGGAAAGAAATTGTTACTGCCGCTTACATCATGGCCACTATAAATATTGGCCAGGAACTGATAGTTATTCCCGGAGTCAGGTACCAAAATCTGAAAACAACCTATTCCGGAACTCGTGGGCAAACAACCTCATTGTTTTACAGCGTTTATAATCACGAAAACGATACAACCGTTACTTTGAATCAGCCCTTCTGGCTACCGAATGTGAATATTAAATATAAACCATTCTCCTGGTTTGATGTACGCCTCGCTTATTCCAAAACTATTTCTTATCCGGATTTTAATGCGATTATTCCAAGAATTGATGCGACATCAGGCGCCATTAACTGGAATAATTATAAATTAAAACCTTTAAAATCGGATAATTATGATATTAATTTTACATTTTATGAAAACAGAATCGGTCTGTTTACCCTAGGCGGATTTTATAAGAGGATTACGAATTTCATATATCCCTGGACTTTTTATGTTCCGGGCACGGAGGTAGATCCCTATTATCTGACTAACCAAAATCCTAATCGCAGAATTACATATCAGGTAACAACTTTTATCAATAACCCTTTTAAAGTAAATGTAATCGGATTAGAGGCTGACTGGCAGACACACTTTTGGTATTTACCTGACCCCTTTAAGGGACTGGTTTTAAACATTAATTATACGCATGCCTTTTCTAAAGCTGAATATCCTTTTCAGGCATATAACCAGTCTTCTCATACTAAAGTTGATTCTTCCTATACAGACCGTCTTCTCGAACAACCGGATGATATTTTAAATGCAACTATTGGTTATGATTATAAGGATTTTTCGGTTCGTTTATCCTTTGCCTTCCAGACCAACCTGGTACAATCTATTAATCAATGGAAACAGTTAAGGGGAGAGCAACCAACATACCAGCGCTGGGATATTTCGTTAAAACAGGGTTTAGTCTATGGGCTTCAATTGTATGCTAATATTAATAATTTAAATAATGTGATGGACAAAGGTGTTCTGCAGTTATATCCTGACATCCCGGAAGATATCCAGGTATATGGTTTATCTGCGGAATTGGGTTTACGCTGGCAGCTATAAGGTCATGTTTCAATATCTTGGTTACTTATAAGTCAATTGAACAAAAAAAAGAAAGGAGTGCCTGGGGTATGGGAAAATCGTCTCTGTGTTAACCATTTGCTTTTAAAGTAAGTGGGTGTGTTAATATTTATGTACAACCAAACCTAAAGGAGATTTTATCATGAAGCTTACGATAATATGGATGATGGTGCTTTGTCTTGCCGGATTCACTCAAGCCCAATCGATACTGGATGTTGCCACTACTGATGGTATGATCAATGAAGTTATCGGTGCGGATACATTGGGTGACGGGACACAAGCCCATGATGTTTATCGTCTGATTACCCTGGACGCAACCTATAAATTTACCGATGCGATAAATGCCAGGAATGATATCAGTATCGTTGGTGTTTTGGATGGAGTAACCGGCCGCCCGCCATGTATTCAGCCGGCAATCCTGCAGGATCAAAGTATCCCATCAACATTTTTAATTGTGAATGCCGCGGGTGCCAAAGCGACACTCGAAAACCTTTACCTCCTGGCCTATGCGCCAAATAATAACGCAAATGCTGATGGAATAGCTATATCCGTTACTGCTGATAATGTAAGGCTGACCATTGATAATTGCGTATTTGACGGCTGGCAGTCGTTTGGTATCGGCTACTCCGGAAACTGGGATGATTTTTTTATTCGTAACAGCCATTTCAGGAATTTTGTGCATCCAACACAGTGGTATATTGGCGAGGTGATTCGTAATACCTGGCCCGGTGAAGCTTATACGGATACGATGAGCTTTGTCGGAAATAGTATGCTGTGTGTTAATGGCTATGCAGCCTGCCCGGTAACAAAGTTTTATGAGACCTATTTTGAATTCACCAATAATAAAGTCCTATATACTTTTAAAAATCCCTTTTTCATATTTAACGTGACTGATGCAAAAATCAACAATAATATTTTTTACGGACTTTATGCCGGCGGAGTGGATACTCTTGAAAATCCCTGGTGGGATAATCTATGGAATCCGGATACGACCTACGGAGTTATCGCACTGCAACCGCTGAACGGTGCCAATGCCAAGATGTTTCAACCGTCCGATTCAGCAAATGCTGAAGGATTAAGAAGAGTGGAAGTCATGAATAATACCTATTTCTGGCCCACAGTTCTTACTGATTTTTGGACTAATTGGAATAGCACCCAACCTAATAAGGTCAGAACTCCCTCTTTTATGAATGCACCGACCACGGCTATGTTTGCCAACGATGCAAATTATCCGTATCTGGTGGAATCGGGTAATGTAAATGTTGATCCCGGATTTATGGGTACCATTGATCCGTGGGTGCTTAATGGCTCTCAAACTGATTTTACCGTAGGGCTTCTTGCTTATTTTCAGCAGATCAGAACAGGTACGGCAGCTAATGATTATTGGGGATATGAGTTGACATTTGCAGAGGATACACCTAACTGGGTCCCGGTATGGCCGCTGCCTGAAGCAAGTTCAATCTCAAGTATAGAAGAGTACTCGAATTCACAAGTCCCGGTAAACTTCAGTCTTGAGCAGAATTATCCTAATCCGTTTAATCCGACCACCACGATTTCATATAGTATAAAAACTGCTAATAAGGTCACCCTGGCTGTTTACAATGTTACAGGCCAATTGGTGAAAACACTTATTAACGAATACAAACCGGCCGGAACATATAAACTTGTGTATAATGCCGTAAATCTTGCCAGCGGGATTTATTATTACGAACTAAAAGCCGGTCAAAACAAAGAAGTTCGTAAAATGTTGCTGCTTAAATAATCGGTATGAAAGGAGAGTTGCTGATACTGCAGATGATATGATAATATTTTCTGAATAATCACTTTGGGGGATCATCAGCTGCAACGGCAACTCTCATTTTTATTTTTTTTAGTAATTCAGGATTAAACAGAAATTGTTAAAAATAAAATTAATACCGTTTATTTTATTGGGATTGCTGATTGCTTCTGTCAGCGCTCAATATAAAGTGATTGGTTACTATGCAGACTGGCTTAAAGGTGTTCTGCCTGCGGAAAAAGTCCAATTCGAAAATCTGACACATATTAATCATGCTTTTGCCACGCTGGATGCTCAGGGCAGTTTTAATTATCCATTTCAATTTCCTTATCCGGCTCTAAACGCAATGGCCCATCAGAATAATGTCAAGGTCCTTATTTCCGTCGGGGGCTGGGGTAATGCCGGGAATTTTGCCCTGATGGCCCTGGATACCAGTAAAAGGCACATATTTGTAGAGGACCTCTATAAGTTTTTACTGGATTATAATTATGACGGCGTAGATTTTGACTGGGAATTTCCTCAAAATAATTCTGAACGGGCAGCTTATACACAATTAGTCGGAGAAACCCGGGCCAGGTTTGATTTGAACAGTCCGGACTTATTGGTGACCATGGCAGTTCCGGCGGGTGACTGGTCTGGACAGTGGCTGGATTTTACTAATCTTGTCGATGATATAGACTGGTTTAATGCCATGTGTTATGATTTTCACGGCAGCTGGTCTGCCCATAGCGGGCATAATGCACCCTTATACCAGCCGGTCGGGGATTCAGACGGATCGGTTGAAACAGCGCTTTCCTATCTTCATTCCACAAGGGGTATTCCCAAAAACAAATTAACTGTGGGGATACCCTTTTACGGCAAGGAATTTAATTCAGCAGCCCTGTACTCGGCATTCAATCTTCCGGTAACGGATTTACAGTACCGGGCCATAGTACCATTGATAAATAATGGCTGGAGTTACCGTTGGGATGAAACATCTAAAGTTCCGTATCTCTTAAAGGATTCGAATGATAAATTAATTACCTTTGATGATACAGTATCGGTCAGGATGAAATGCGGCTGGATTAAAGATAACGGCTATGCGGGGGCAATGATCTGGGCTATTGGACAGGACGCAACAGATAACGGCCAGCCGCTGCTGGAAGCAATAGGAAAAAATTTATTAGATGGTCAGGGTTCTGCAATTAATGATCATTTAAAAGAGCTGGCACATTTCACACTGTATCAAAACTATCCCAATCCTTTTAATCTTACAATGACAATTAATTACGAATTGCGAACTAAGAGTTTTGTAAGACTTGCCATATATGATGTGCTTGGCAGGAAAGTTTGCACTTTAGTTGAAAGTGTGCAAAATACGGGAAGTCATCATGTTACTTTTGATGCTCATAAACTTCCAGGGGGGACTTACTTTTATGAACTTACAGCGGAGTATCAAAAGCAGAGCCGCAAAATGACCTTGATCAGATAAACTTTATAAGCGATGAATAAGGCCAAGGTTTGTTTTTAAGTCATAAATAAGCAGCCGCTCAATTATCAGTAACTAACTGATAAATTGCCGATCCAGATTCAGAAAAAAATTCAAGAAACTCAGAAATTTATAGCACTACTATCCCATCATTACCAGAATTTCATGAACCGATCCGGCAATTTGAGGTGCAATCGGACCGCTGACTGATTTTCCATTCATGGTCATCGATTTAATTCCTTTATGCACCCCATGGGGATTTTTTACTTTAATCTGGAAAGTTGCCCCGCGCCACTGGCGCTGAACTTCGAATCCTTTCCATTTTTTAGGAATGCAGGGATCAATGATCAGCCCGTTAAAATCCAGACGGATGCCCAATATCCACTGGGTTGCAGCTAGATAAGCCCAGCCTCCACTTCCTGTCAGCCAGGAATGCCGGGCCCGGCCAAAAGCAGTATGGTCTTTGCCCATGATGAACTGACAATAGGAATATGGCTCTGCTTCACGGATCTCGATGTTATCGTTCTGATTATACGGCAAAAGGGTATCATACAATTTCATGGCCAGGTCTCCACGGCCCAATTTACACTCAGCCACCATAGCCCAGGGATTGGGATGGCTGAAAATGGCACCATTTTCTTTGATTCCGCGATATACCCGGGTCAGGTAACCGATGTCATCATCCGGCTCGGAAAACGTCGGCCAGCAGAGATGAATTCCGTATTTCGAAGCCAGATATTTATGCACCGAATCCATGGCCTGGCGGCCTCGTTCTGGTGACGCCACATCAGAGAGCACTGCCCAACTGTTGCTTTCCAGGAAAATCTTTCCCGCTTTGTTTTGGTGTGAGCCTATCTTTATCCCTTTTTTGGTGATTCCACGAATGTACCACTCCCCATCCCACAGTTCTTTTTCGCAGGCTTCGCGGACTTTCTCAGCCAGTCTGCTGATATTTAATAACATCATCATGTTGTCCCAGCACTTTGGCTGCTTCGACGAAGGCTTGCAGAGCCCAGTGATGCATGAAAGCCACCATGGCACTCTCCCCGCCCCCCAGGTTCAAACAATCATTCCAATCAGCCCGCAATCCCTGGCAAATGCCGGTTGGGCCCACATGCTGCGCCGAAAAATCAAGGGATCGTTTCATGTGTTCATAAACCGTGCCTTCACCCTGATCAGCAAACGGAATCACCTGATCAAAAAAAGCCAAATCCCCTGTTTCCTTTACAAATTCGCAAATCGTTACCACGATCCACAACGCATCGTCTGAACAGACATCCTCTATGCCGTGAATGATATCCTGCGGGCTAGGTGTCGGCACGACGGTTGGGAGTTTGACGCCGGGAAGTTTATCCTGTTTTGGTTTGAACACATCCGGATCGAATAAATGCAATCCATAACCGGCACTGACCTGGCCATGCAGCAATTCAATAATCCTTTCTTTGCATTTTTCAGGATTAGTATGCACCACCGCCATCACATCCTGCGAAGTATCACGATACCCCAATCCGGTTCGTCCTCCCACTTCAATAAAAGAGGCAAAGCGCGACCAGACTACGCAGGTTTCGGCCTGTAACAGGGTCCAGATATTGAGCATGGTATTCATTCCGGGATGGGGTGTTTTACACTGGAACACCTCCATTTTTTTCTTCCAGTAGTTCCTGAGACTTTCAAATTCCTCATCCACTTTACCTATATTGGAATACTTCTTTCTGATCTCGTTACCCTTCGAACGGGGACCCACTCCCAGCATAAAAAGAAGTCCCTTTTCCTGACCCGGGGCCAGTTTTATTTTTTTATGTAATACAGCGCAGTGGTTTCCACCGAGTTCACTACTGTTACTGCATTTACCTTGCTCGACAGCAAACGGATTGGTTTCGGTTCGGTAGTTCCCTAAAAAACGGTCACGAACACAATCATAAGAATCGGGATCGAAATTCGCGGTAAAATAATGATAGGTCCATGGTTCGTAGAAGAAATCGTATTCGATGATACCGTTCTTATAACTGGATCCGCTGGCATACAATGACATCTGTAAATTCTGGTTATCGATTTCAATATGGTGAAACGAAAACTCAACATAACCAAAGATACTTAGTTTACGCAGCCGGCGGGTGGTGTTCTTGATTTTTACATCCCACAGTTCCACATCATCCGGAATGGGGATGAAAACAAGTTGTTCGGCTTGAATGCCCCGGTAGTGGCAGCGGAATTTTGAATAGGATAAACCATGACGGCATTCGTAATGTGCTTTTTTAAGATCTCTACCCACCGGCTGCCAGGAAACAGACCAGAACTCACCGGTTTCGTCGTCCCGGATATAAACGTAATGGCCCGGACGGTCCAACGGTACACCATTTTGCCGGAAACGGGTAATACGGTGATGTTCTGCTGATTTATAAAACGAGTATCCACCAGCATTATGGGACAAAACTGTACACATATCACGGACACCAATATAATTGGTCCAGGAAACAGGTATATCCGGACGCTCGATAATATATTCCCGGCATTCATCATCAAAATGACCGTAACGCATAAGCACCTCTTCCGTAATTCTTGAATATCAAATGGAAAAATTATTTCATAATAAAGCGAGAAGAAAAACTTTATGAAGTGTAATAAAGTTCAATTTGATTCGCAATAGAATTTTATTGAGATAAAATGTGGTTTTAAAAGGCAAAGATCGCAAAAGTGTGTTCCAAGAAGGCAAGGATTACTGAATATATTGACCGTCTTTTTCGCTTGCAAAAGTAATCAAGGTGATTTATCTTGCGCGGACATTTATCCTGTATAAAACATTCGCATGAATTTCATTTTTCCATTGATATCGATGCAAGCATTTCCTGTTAATCAAAAAGAAAGGATCTGAATATGGCCGCGCGGGTAATTAAAGCGACTCACCCTGCTCTCTGGGTACCGACCCTCTATTTTGCCGAAGGATTACCATTCGTGGTGATTGCCACCGTATCGGTTTTAATGTATAAAAGCATGGGCATCTCCGATGCTCAAATTGCTTTTTTTACCACACTGGTCACCTGGCCATGGACGTTAAAACCGCTATGGGGTCCGCTGCTGGAAATGTTTAAAACGAAGAAATACTTTGTGGTCGCTACTCAATTCATAGGCGGGATTGCCTTCGGCCTGGTGGCTCTGACATTGCCATTAGATGGTTTTTTTCAGTATTCTCTGGCGCTGTTAATGATCCTGGCCTTCAACTCGGCTACGCATGATATCGCCGGGGATGGAGTATATATAAATTCACTCAGCGAAAAAGAGCAATCTCAATATGTGGGTTGGCAAGGGGCCTGTTATAATATCGGTAAGATTATGGCCCAGGGAGCGCTGGTTTATGTGGCCGGTCAACTCGAGATCCGGGTCGGTGTTCTGCATGCCTGGATGATCGTAATAAGTATATTCGGTGCAATCATGATCCTGTTGAGCATCTGGCATGTCAGATTTCTACCGATTGGCGGAACCTCTGCGCATGTAACCAGCTTGAATGAAACGATGAGAACCTTCTGGGATGTAGTTAAAACTTTTTTCCAGAAAAAGAATATCTGGTGGGGGATTACCTTTATCATTCTTTACCGCTTCGCCGAGGGTCAGGCCATAAAGATCGTACCGCTATTCTTCCGGGCCACCCGGGAAGCAGGCGGGCTCGGACTTACCACTTCCGAAATTGGAATTGTGTACGGCACATTCGGGGCTGCTGCTTTTATACTCGGTTCGATTCTTGCAGGATATTTTATTGCCAAACGCGGACTTAAAAAATCGATCTTTGTCCTGTGCTGCTTCTTTAATTTACCCTTTGCGGCCTATACATTCCTGGCCATCACTCAGCCGGCGGATTTAATTATCATCGGAGCGGCCGTGGTCCTGGAATACTTCGGTTATGGATTCGGTTTTGTGGGACTGATCCTGTTCATGATGCAGCAAATCGCGCCGGGTAAATACAAAATGGCCCACTATGCCTTTGCCACTGCTATAATGTACCTTGGTTTCATGCTGCCTTCCATGGTCAGCGGATACATCAGCGATTTCCTGGGGTACAAGAACTTCTTTGTCTGGGTTTTATTCGCCACGATCCCTTCGTTCCTGGCAACCTGGCTGGTTCCTTTCCGGGAGACCGACCTAACCGATACGGTTCAACGAGCTGATTGATAAGGAGAATAGTCAGCGGGAAATTATTGTACATCATGACACCGCTATTGGATGTTATTTATGCAAAATTCCATAATTCAGGACAGCAGGAAAAATAAAAAATTAATTCTCTGCCATGAATCAATGATCACTATTTGCCCTGACTGCCGGTACCTTTTCACTTTTTAACTTTTTATGCTTCTCACTTCAGCACTGATTCAAATCCGCTCTTTTTTAAATTTAAATAGATGATCCAGGCAGCGATGAATCCAATGGTCAGGATAATCAGTCCCGACACATATTCAGCAAAGATGATCTGGCCCGCCCCAAAAAGAAAAGCATAAACGAGGATGATCCCCAGCACCCAATTCAGGAGCGGATTTGATAATTTTTTTTCCGCTTTGACTATCGGTCACCTGTGCGGCAATATGTTTCCATCCTCTACCACCCGGGTATACCCGCCGGTAAAATTCAATTAACTTATTTTCCTCCGTTGGTTTGGTGAGATAGGTCACAACCAACCAGACGATAGTGGTACCAAGAACTGTGGGATAAAGAGTTAACGGTGGTTGTAAATGCATAGTGTAACGAGCTAGAGGATAAATAATCAGCGGAGCGATCATGGCCGCGATTTCAGACCAGGCATTAATACGCCACCAATACCAGCGCAGAATCAGCACTGTCCCCATCCCGGCACTGGCATTAATAATGAATTCCCAGGCCCCGGAAATGGTGGTCAGGAAATTAGTGACTATCAGCGAGAATACAGTCATCAGGATGATTCCAATTCTTGATATGAAAACATAGTGCCGTTCATCTGCCCGCCGTCTGACAAACCGGCGGTAAAAATCATTGATCAAGTAGGAGGTCCCCCAGTTTAACTGGGAAGCGATGGTAGACATGTAGGCAGCCAGAAAAACAGCGATCAGCAGGCCCAGCAGACCGGCCGGCAGATAGTGTAACATCAACTTGGGATACATGATACCCGGATCGACGGTATTCTCATATTGCTCATACATCAGTTTGAACTCGGAGGATGGATAAGCAGCATCACCGCCAGGAAGCAGGGAGTTATCATTATACGCCTGGACTACCTGTTCATACAGGATGGGATTTTGTAAGCGGATACTCTGAACATTCTCTGCGCGTGGCAATAAGACCAGGGCGACCAAGGCCACCAGGATCCAGGGCCAGGGACGAAGGGTATAATGAGCAATCGTAAACCACAGGGTTGCCAGCAAACTGTGTTTTTCATCCTTCGCTGACATCATGCGTTGAGCGATATAGCCACCTCCACCCGGATCTGATCCCGGGTACCAGCTGGACCACCACTGCAAACCCACATAGGCTGCAAAAACACCAAATGTAATGGCCAAGGCACCGCCGGTTATACCCCCTGCACTCACATCACCAATACGCGGCAGGAAATCCAGTATCTGCGGAGCTAGTTTACTTTTAAGGTTGGTGATACCATTTATTTCCGGCAGTTGAACCACGATGACGGCCAGGACAATACAACCAAGCATGGCAAAAGCAAACTGGAAACTATCGGTGCGGGCAGTACCAAGCAGTCCGGAAGCGGAAGCATACAACGCAACAATGCCAGCCGAAATAACTACCAGCAGGAAAGGATCCATTTCCGGGATGACAACTTTAAAGATTTTTTCCATAGCCTTGTTCACCCAGCCCATGACGATGGCATTCATGAACAGGCCTAAATAAAGAGCGCGAAAGCCGCGCAAAACCGCAGCGGTTTTACCAGAGTAACGCAGTTCCACCAGTTCCACGTCGGTCATGATTCGTGCCCGGCGCCATAGACGGGCAAACAGAAAGACAGTGAGCATACCACCAATAGCCAGGTTCCACCATAACCAGTTACCAGCGATACCGTTCCGGGCCACCAGCTCGGTAACGGCCAATGGTGTATCGGCAGCAAAAGTGGTGGCAACCATCGCTGTCCCGGCAATGTACCAGGGCAGATTACGCCCAGACAGGAAAAATTCGCCGGTATTTTTCCCGGCCCGACGTGTATAGTAAGCGGCAATGGCAAATACAGCAATGAAATAAACACCGATAACTATAAGATCCAACCAGTTTAGATTTTGCATAGATCACATCCGAGTTTGAATACAGTTAATCTCGTTCAAACCTAATCAGGGCAGTAATAATAATCAAGCAATACGTCCAGACCCAACTTGATATAACATCTTGGTTACAAAATTATTATATTATAGTGCGTAAATTTGTTTGGATTTTTCATTTGAGGTATGGCCAAGGAATAGATCAAAAATTTCAAATTAAAATATAGTTTTCTACCCGATATATGTCCATTTACCTAAACCTGGAGTTTCCCATGAATCCCACTGAAGATATCCGTAGTGCGCGCATCGAGTCCATTGATATCTTGCGTGGACTGACTATCCTGGTCATGATATTCGTAAACGATATTGCCGGTGTTGTTGGCACCCCCGCCTGGATGAAACATATTGCTCCCGGTAATGCTGACGGTATGACTTTTGTTGATATCGTTTTTCCGGCATTCCTCTTTATTGTGGGTATGGCTATCCCGTTTGCCATTGGCCGGCGTCTGGAAAAAGGGGAAGCGCTGCTGCCCATCTGGAAACATATACTCAGCCGTACTATGGCCCTGCTGATTATTGGTGTTTTGATGGTGAACAGCGAGACAATTTCAGCTGCGGGGCGGGTGAATCCTGATCTGTGGAATATTCTCATGTATACTGGTGTCATTTTAATCTGGAAAGTTCCATCACAAAACCCTAAAGTCAGTAATCTGTTTCAAAAAGGTTTGCACTGGTTGGGTATAGTGATCCTGCTCCTCTGCGCCTTACTTTATAGAGGATCCGGTGAAAAAGAGCTGATTGAACTGCGTCCACAGTGGTGGGGTATTATCGGTTTAATCGGCTGGGCTTACCTGGTAAGCTGTTTAGCCTACATTCCACTGCGTAAAAATCTCACCGGCCTGCTGGGGGTCATGGCTTTATTGTATGCTGTTTATCTGGCAGATCAGGTTGGATTTTTTAAAAGTGTGGAAGGAGTATTTCCCTGGATTGATATTGGATCGATGCTTGGTTCCCATGCAGGGATTGTGGTTGCCGGGTTGATTTTAGGATTGATCTTATCTCCAGTCTCGCCGGTCAGTTCCCACCGCAGCCGGATGTGCTGGGCATTTTGGTATGGTTTGGGTCTGGCAGTGGCAGCCACATTATTGCATTCCCTCAATGGACTGCACCAGATGTTCATTATCAACAAAATTTTTGCCACACCACCCTGGTGTCTATGGAGCAGTGCTATTACTGTATGGATTTGGCTGCTGATTTACTGGTTGATTGATGTAAGGGGCTGGAAAAAGTGGAAAATCCTGCTGGAACCGGCAGGTGCGAATGCATTGTTTGCTTATATCCTTGCTCCTATCTGTTATTCCTGCTTTACCCTCAGCGCGAAACTTTTTGGCGGTTTTGACTGGTATGGCTGGTTAGGTAATGGTTTTGCCATAGGTTTCTGGCGTTCGATTCTGTTCGCCTTTACCATGACCTGGCTGGCCGGTGGTCTGCGTCGAATGGGATTATGGTTAAAATTGTAAAAGGTACTTTTCCGTTGAATACTCTCAAATGATAAGATCCATCTAAACCGGAGGTAAAGATATGAAAATACGATTTACTAAAAATATCGCGAATAAGATTTACTTGCAGGTATGTATCTTGTTGTTCCTGTCATTTTGGGGCTGTGCACCCCGCTTTACGTACCAGTATCAGAGTTTTCCCAAACCTACCGTGCAATGGTATGCCTTGCATTTACTCAATCATACAACCGATGCAGATCTGGAGTTATTGGGGACTTATCTGGATGAGCTGGAACGGATCGGAATTAATACCCTGATCCTGGAAGTGGACTATGCTTTTTCTTTTCAATCCCATCCTGAGTTACGGCAGGGTAATACGCCGATTACGAAACCGGCCGCTCAGAAAATAGCTCAAAGCTGCCGCGAGCATGGCATACGGCTGATACCTGAATTTCAGTGCTTTGGTCACCAGTCATGGGCGGAGCAGACTTTTCCCATGTTAACCATCTATCCAGAATTTGATTTAACACCCGGAGCATTTCCCGGCAATAAGGGGTTATACTGCCGGGAGTGGAATCCACTTGATACTAAACTAAAACAGATCGTTTTTGATTTAATGGATGAACTGATCGATGCCTTTTCGGCGGATGCTTTTCATGTTGGTATGGATGAAGTTTTTCTGATCAAGAGCGAGTATGCCAAGGCAACCAATCAGATGGATCCGGCCGTGGTTTTTGCAAATGCCATTAAAGATTATCACGAACATCTGGTCGGAAACAGGGGTGTGGAGATGTTGATGTGGGGAGATCGTCTGATTGACTGTCTGAAATATCCCTATGGGGAATGGGAGGCCTCCTGTAATGGAACTGCAGCTGCAGTTGATCTGATCCCTAATGATATCATTATCTGTGACTGGCATTATGAAAAAATGGAAGCCTATCCGTCTATTCCTATGTTCCTGGAAAAAGGATTCCGGGTATTACCAGCCAGCTGGCGGAATGTGGATGCTTCGCAGGCCCTGATTCGGTACAGCATTCAGCAGAATAATGTCGGGATGTTGGGACATCTTTACACGATCTGGGGCGGCCGGATCGATAAGTTGATCAACTATCCACCAATGGTGGAGGGGATGAATTATTTCTGGAAATATGAAACGGCTAAATTAAATCAAGACCAGGTATCCAGATAGTGCATTACTCCTGATCAACTATCGGGACGTAGTGAAGAATAACCAATCATCGATCACTAAAGAGAAAAGTAAAAAATGAAAACCAAAAGTATTAAAACATTATTCAGTGCAACCGGGATTGTGGCCGTAGTGATAGTGTCTGCCGTCTATATCATTCCTTTAGCTCACAATCGCAGTCAAAATGTGACCCTGGGAATGGAATGGACAGACCTCTTGAGAAAGCACTCAACCTTCTCGGCAAAACACCCGGGATATCCCGTCGATGTGAATTTCCAATACGCTGCTCCAACGGATAGCAATCTCAGAAAACTGCGCGACACATACGATCTGGATACGGTCGCCGCTGAGGGTTCAGAAACCGATCAGATCATTAAACTGACGGGTTGGGTGTTTCAATTGACCGGGCATGCGAATGAACCTGAAATCCCGAAAGAGTTAAACGCCTTTAATTTGATTCGTTTGGCGCAAGTTGAGCACAAAACGATCAATTGCTACATGAAGACAATCATCTTAAACGAGGTTTTCCTGGCCATGGGATTCTATTCCCGCCAGACACACCTTCTGCCCCATTCAAACGAGGAGGATGAAAGCCATTTCATCACATCGGTCTACTCGCGCATTCTGGGGAAATGGATTCTCATGGATCCGGATTTTGGCGTCTATATGACGGATGAAAATGGAAACATTCTGGGAGCAGCGGAAATTCGAAGCCGTTTAATAGCAAGCGATCCTTTGGTGGTGAAGAATGTTGTAAATACCGGCCAAAGTGGCTTAACGAAAGCATGGGATAATTTACAAAACTTCATTGATGGATCGGACTATACCTGGTTCCTGTCGGATTTCATCTTCAAGATTCGATGCCCGCAGAACAGTATGTTCGACCAACAATCAAAGCCGGACAGGGTCTATTTCGAATTGATTCCCGACGGGTATCGCGAAGAACTTCTGCAAGAACCTCAAATGACCAAAAAAGGGAAGAAGATCATTTACATTAACGATGAGTACTTATTCTGGCAGAAACCTTTAGTGCCAGCACTGTAAAGTTGCCTGGCAGTCTGGCATCAAGGTTTACGGGTGGTTTCCATGAACTGGATTAATTTCTGTAGAAACTCATCCCGTTTTTCCGGAGTCATGAGCAGATCAAATTGTCCCAGAGCCCGTTGTAATTGAAAGTAGGTGATCATAAAATCATAATACGCATGGATGGTTAATTGATTCGCATATAATTGGGCGTTCTGGGCATCCAGTAGATTCAATATGGAGACAGCACCGCGGGAATAAGCATCCGTCACCAGATCGATTGTTTTTCGTGCTGCTTCCAGTCGCAGGCGGGTTTGCTGAATGGCAAAGTAGGTCGATTTTGCATTCTGCATTTCCGAGCGGATCCTCAAGGCCACCCTGTCGGTTGTGGCCTGGCGTTGTAACTGATATTGCTTTAATTGTTCCCTGGTTTTTTGTTCATTGGCCAGTTTGGATAAACCACTAAATAAATTGAACGAAAATTGAATTCCAACCGTCCAATCATGACGATCCGGCAGAGCCGGTGTAACTGCTGAAAATAACCGGCCCAGGTACAGGGGAACATCAGGATCCAGGCCGGCCGGAGGTGCCGGGATTTCACTCAGCCTGAAAAGGCTGAGGCTGCGATGATTTATAAAAGTTATTAGTATAGCGTACGAATGCACCGATGGTCGGCAGAAAAAAGGCGTTACGGGAGGAGGTGAGTGCGCGCTGCTGAGCCTGAATAACCGCGTCCAGTTGATGCAATTCGTGGGCCCGGTCCAGGCCTTCTTTGACCATGTACTCAGTAAGGATGGCCAGACTTAATGGATCCTCCAGGTAACTTTGCAGTTTTTTGTCGGAAATGAACAAGGTGGCATCATCGATGGCCAGGTCAGCAGGATTCAATGGCTGAATGAGCAGCAGATTCAGTATTTGATTCAGGACCAAACCGGTTTGATTCATCTGCGAATGCAATGCCATAACATCCTGTCGCATCCGGGCAATCTCTATTTCCCAGCGCAAGGGCTCCTCCGCTCCGGCGACCCCGGTACTCTGCCGGATTTGAGCCAGTTCAAGATTGGAGCGGGTTACTCTCAGATTATCAAGCAAGGTTAAGTATATTTTCTTCACCCGCAGGTAATTCAGATAAATCGTCGCACCGTCCACGATATTGTTCAGGCGGTTGACTTCAAATTCATCTTCCTTAGCCCGATACAGAGAAGACTGAATACTAAGATTTGCCAAAGCGGATTCTGAAAATAGAACTTGATTCAAACTGATTTCTGCCGCAGCACTTCGCTCCGGCATGTATGCGGCAGCCGCCCGATCCTGGTCGATCTGGACTCCCGTGGCGTTCAGATTAATCTGGGGCAACAGGATAGAACGGGCCAGAGCTATGTTCTTCTGTTGTGTGTTCAATTCCTTCATTTTAGATTGAACATCCAGGTTTTCTGTACTGATCCGCTGCATGGCACTGGCTAAGGTAAATGAAAGCGCCGAAGGTTCGGGTGTAACCGGATCGATTAATTCTGCCTCCAGCAGGGTGGTCCATTTGGGAAAGATACCGATGGAATTAGCGGTGGTTACATTAATGTACAATTTTTTCCCGGCTGGAAAGTTCACTGCCAGTGAACCAGGATCTTCTCCCATCATGATGCGTTGAATATTCAAGGCAATACGCCGGATCATACGCGGGAAAATATCCGGGTTGGCGGCAAACATGATGCCGGCACGTACTTCTGTTTCTCCTATGGACGAAAAACTGGTCAATCGTCGTTTAATCAGTCCGCGCACCAATTTTTCAAATTCACTCCTGGACAAGGGGATAACATCCAGGTAAACGGCATCGGCATCTGCCGGAAGGGCTGCCAGTGCTTGTTCGGCAAAATCGTCAAACCGGATGGTAATAAAAGCGGATCCAAGTGTCTTGCTTATTTCTTCATCATCCGGGCGGGTAGGGGGAACGCCGTCATGGAAACGTTTGCTGGTCAGGAAAACCAGTTTTTTAAAGGGAACCATTTCCCTGAAAAGGGAAAAATCGCGGATAAAGGTCTGGGGGTAAACCAGGTAATTCAAATTATGGATACCGCTGGTACCTCCCTGAATGGGAATATACTGTTTTTCAGGATTGATCACGATCGGGGCGATGACCGGTTTGGGGAGGGATCCACGCCGGGCCAGATCCTGGGAAGAAAAAACTCCGAAACCAATGATCAGGTCCACCTGGGGATCAGTTAATAATTGCTCATTTAGTTTTCGGACGCCGTTCACGCTCCAGTCACCCGTCAGACATTTGTCTGCAGGAAATATGATTTTATAATTGCCGATGGCAACTTCAGTAACTTCTTTCTTGATCAGTTCAAAGAGTTCCTGGTTTTTATCCCAGGGGCCATCGAAAATTACACCGATGCGCAAACCCAGGCCCGCTGATGAATTTTGAGCTTTGGAGAAGGAAATATTTAATAACAAAATAATTAACGAGGAAATAACAACAAAACTCTTGTTCATTTTGTTACCTCTTTATTGTTTTTTGCCCTCAGCCAGTGCTTTCATCCTGTTGTAACGCTGGATCGCAAAGGGATGTCTAAACAATAGTGGTATATTGGTACGTAGTTTATTGATTTGGATATAGACGATCGGCACAATGACCAGGGTAAGAAACATCGAACTGGTCAAACCTCCGATTAAGGCCCAGGCCAGGCCATTTTTCCATTCTGAACCGGCTCCCCTGGCCAGGGCAATAGGTAACATGCCAAACACCATCGATAAGGTGGTCATGAATATAGGCCGAATACGCATCTGTCCAGCTTCGATCAATGCTTCGTGAACAGTCAACCCGCGCTCCCGGTTATCATTGGTCCGATCCACCAGCAGAATTGCATTTTTAGCCACCAGTCCCACCATCATGATAATACCGAGAATCGAAAAAATACTCAGGGCATTTCCGCTGAGGGCCAGTGCCAGCAATGCTCCGATTAAGGCCAGTGGAATCGAGAAGATCACAACAAAAGGGTAGACAAAAGAATCGTATAAACCTACCATGATAAAATAAACGAATAAAATTGCGGCCAGCAGGGCAATACCTAACTGATTAAAACTCTCTGCCCGGTCTTTTTCAGCTCCTTCGAATTCGATGCTGGTGCCCAGTGCTTTGTTGTCTCCCAGGATATTCTGATAAGCCTGAACCACATTGCCCAGTGGGATGCTATTATCAATATACGCTGAAATGTTTAATGATGAATTACGGTTCTTGCGTTCGACTTTGGTCGGACCGCTGGATTGTACAATCTGGGCGAATTGCTGTAACTCAATTTGCTGTCCCATTGAGTTCATGAATGGTAATCTGGCAATATCATTGGGATTAGAGCGGTTAAAACGGTCCAGGACAAGGCGGATCGGATATTCGTAAGAACCTTCCGTGTATTTGGATTCATCATCACCGGTCAGAGCTACCCGTAAAGTTGTTCCGACATCGAAAACGGTCAATCCAAATGTGGCCATCTTTTGCCGGTCCACTTCAATGCGGGTTTCCGGATTGCCCATTTCCATCGAGATGGTAACTTCGTTCACCGTGGGAGTTCTACGCAGGGCATCGGCTACCAGATTGGCTGTGGTCAGCAGGGAATCCGGATTACTGCTGGAAACCCAGATCTGGATCGGTGCACCACCGGCCATCCCGGTTATAGAAACCTGGTCGACATACACTTTGGTTCCGGGAATCTGTTTTGTCTTCAGTTTAATTTCATTGGTCAGATCGGTAGTCGAACGCTGGCGCAGATTGCGGTCGGACAGGGTTACCATCAATTCGGCTTTATTAGGAGCTGATGCTCCAAACGATACCGCCCCAACACTGGTCAAAATCTTTTTTACTTCGGGAATAGCCGCGATCATTTTCTCTACCTGCATGGTCACCCGGTTAGTATTTTCCAGAGTAGCCCCGGGGGGCAATTCCAGCCGGACAATGAACAATCCCTGATCCGACTCTTTCATAAATTCCATTCCAATCAGGCCGAAAAACGGCAACAACAGTGTGATAATGAAAATAACCGCCGTCACTATCAGCACCTTTCCTGCATTGGTTAAACTGTAGTTCAATACTCCTAGAAAGTGATCGGTTATCCAGCGGAATCCCTTTTCAAACCAATAGCCCAGCTGACCTGATAGCGTTTGTGCTGAGGCCCCCGAAGCCTGTTCCAATTTGGAAAACCGGGAAGCCAGCATCGGTGTAAGCGTAAAGGATACAAACAAACTCATCAGCGTAGACGCCACCACGACGATAGAGAATTCCCGCATGATATCGCCTACCAGTCCAACGATGACCGAAAGCGGTACAAAGACCACAACGTCAACCAGAGTTATAGAAAGGGCGGCAAAACCGATCTCATTCCGACCGCGTAAGGCGGCGGCGGCACGATCTTCCCCTTTCTCCAGATGGTGATAAATATTTTCAAGAACCACAATGGAGTCATCCACCAGGATCCCGATTACCAGGGAAAGGGCGAGCAGGGTCATTAGATTCAGCGAAAAATCGAAAGCCCACATGGCCAGGATGGACGTAACCAGGGATGCCGGAATGGAGATCAGGATGATGATCGAATTACGGACACTATGCAGAAACAAGAACATCACGGCTGAAACCAGTAATATGGCCATCAGGAGATCATGTTTTACCGCATTGGCAGCTTCAATGGTGAAGGTTGATGCGTCCTGTGCGATATCGAATTTCAGGTTTATATTCTGGTACTGGGTCTCTGCTTGTTGGATAGTGGCCCGGACCCTTTGGCTGACTTCCACCGTGTTGGCATCAGATTGCTTGACAATATTGATCCCGACAGCATTTTTACCGTTGATGCGGCTAAACGAGGTAAAATCCTGCAAGCCATCTTCAATTTCAGCCACATCACCCAATTGTACAACTCCACCCTGTTCGGAACGCATGATGATCAGGTTGCGCAGCTCATTGATGGAAGTAAACTTGCCGGAAATGCGTACAATCGATTGTGATTCAGATCCTTTGATGGCACCGGTTGGAAAATCAAGGTTGGAGGCACGGACAATCTGGGTGATCTGGGGAATAGAAAGATTATAGGCGCGTATTTTCTGGGCATCCAGATTAATCCTGATTTCCCGGATATCACCGCCAATCAGGGAAACCTGTCCCACCCCTGGAATTTTGGCAAATAAAGGCTGGATCTGGTTTTTCAACAGTTGGTAAAATTCGCGGGAGGGCATATCGCTGCTAACAGCCAGCCGTAGCACCGGTAATTCTTCAAATGAAAATTTTTGAATCACCGGCGGGCGCACATCACGGGGCAGGTTTACCATCACACTGTTTATTTTGCGTTGTACATCCTGGATGGATTGATCGATATCGGCGGTACGACCAAACTGGATGTTCAACAGGGACAAACCTTCGTAAGAGGTGGCAAAGATGTTTTCAATTTTTTCCAGATTGGAAACAGCATCTTCAAGCGGTTTGGTAATGCTGCTTTCTACCTCAGTTGGTGAGGCTCCGGGGTAAATGGTCTGGATACTGATGAAGGGAATATTGAATCTGGGTAATAATTCGTATCGTAACTGGTTATACCCGAATAAACCCAGTATCCCTAAGGCCAGAAAGATCACGATTATCAGAGAAGGTCGTTTAATAGCAACTTCGGTAATGGTCATGTCAGAGGTGTCCTTTTAATGAGTTTATCGAATTTTATTCGCTGGTCAGTCCGATAAAAATGAGTATTTACTCATTTACCAATAATTATTACTTTGGATCCATCCACCAGATTATTCTGTCCGCTGATAACAATCGTATCACTTTGACTTATTCCGCTGAGCACTTCCAGATATTCACTTGATTGCCGACCGATGACCAAAGAATATAAATTAGCCATTCCTTTATTAATCCGGTAAACCTGGGCATTACGGATACTGCCGATCAGAGCGATCCTGGGGATAGTCAGTACTTCATCCCGAGTCATGGAGATAAAGGTTACCCGGGCAAACATCCCGGCTTTCAGGGGATACTTGTTGTCATTCGGGACGATAATCTCAAGCGGGTATGTATGAGCCGCATCCGCTTTCGCGGCTATATTATCCACCCGTCCGATGAATTTATGTTCCGGGTACACATCGGTGTTCACTTCGACAGTATCTCCCGGTTTCAATTTGAAGGCTTCCTGTTCGGTCACATTGACACTTACTTTGAGCATTGAGATATCGACGATATTAGTCACGGTCATACCCGGTTGCACCATGGTACCGACATTGATAAAGCGGGAGTTAACTGTGCCCTGGATCGGGGATTTGATCTGGGTGTTGGCTAATTGACGACGGGCTATATCTCTTTGATTTTCGGCAGATTTCATTCCCAGACGGGCCGCATCCAGCTGAGCCGGACTGATCGAATTTTCCTGGTACAGAGCCTCACTTCGTTCATAATCACGTATGGCTTTCTGATAATTGATCTCGGCAGCCGCCAAATTAGAGCGGGGGATCTCATCATCCACCTGGGCCAGAATAGTCCCGCTGCTAACGTACTGGCTGACCTTTACATATACAGTTCTGACCGTACCCTGTGTTTCGGAAATCACATTAACATCGTTGCTGGCATTAATGGTCCCAATCAATGAAATGTTGTCGGTCAATTTTTGCTTTTGTACCGTGGTTATGGCAACCGGAATATCCGTCGTTATGGCCTGTAGTACAACTTTATTCTTTGGTACAAGAGTGAATACAAGATAAATAACAAGTACTAGCAGAATCATAATCCCTAAAATGATCCATCGCTTTTTAAGCATTTTCTGATCCTCTCCATTTCATACTTTATTATAAGGCAGGAATAACAACCTTTAATATTTGTTATGCCACAATTTAATTGGAGTATTGAATACAATTCAATTAAATAATAATTGAATTTCCCAGTGGGACCCCATCCACCCCGCAGGTCGAAGACCTCCTTTGAAGGAGTTTTTTTGTCTTTTCAAGATTGTACTTCTGTTTACTCATATCTTCCCTTTCTTGATGACTTCCAATATATTAAATTGGATCCTCGTAGGGGGGCAGGTTAAAGATCGGATTGAATCAGAGCATAAAGGAAGACATCTACTTTTCAATGGCAGAATGTGCGAAAGGCTGAATTAATGCTGCAGTGATAATTCATAGGGACAGGTTTTAATAGCTGTCAAATATTCTTTCTCCGCAGAAAATAGATATGAAAAAAATTGTTTTGCTTTTAGAAACTTCACGCGCCTTTGGCAGGCAATTAATTATCGGTATTGCCCGGTACTCGAAACTTTACGGGCCATGGACTTTTTTCAAAGAAGCTTATTGATCTGAAATCATCAATTCCTCATTTGACCAGCTGGAAACCAGACGGAATTATCATGCGCGATTCCCTGATCAGCAAGGAATTACTGCGGCTAAAAGTTCCCACCATATTGGTTATTCATAATTCCTCATACCCCAAAGATTTGCCGATAATTAAAACAGATTCTACAGTAATTGCCAGAATGGCCAGCGATCATTTTATCGAAAAAGGGTTTAAACACCTGGCCTTCTGCGGTTTCGATCAATATGATTGGTCGGAAGAGCGCAAAAATTATTTTAAAAAATTTAATCTTAAAGCCGGTTTGAAAACCCACAATTATGTGTCGGCCGAGAATAAACGGCGTCAGGATTGGGAGAATGAACAGCAACAGATGTGCACCTGGATTAAAGATTTGCCAAAACCTGTCGGCATATTTGCCTGCAACGACGATCGCGGGCAACACGTGCTGGAGGTATGCAAATTAATCAATCTCAAAGTTCCGGAAGAAGTTGCCGTGCTGGGTGTCGATAACGATCCGATGATTTGTGAATTGGAAGATCCGCCCCTGACCAGCATCGCCTTGAATGTCGAGTCGGCCGGTTTTGAGGCTGCGAAATTATTGGATCGCTTAATCATGAAAAAAAAGATTGCGGGAAAACAGATAATGGTCAGGCCGAGCCATATTGTTCAGAGACAGTCTTCCGACATCCTGGCCGTAGATGACAGCGAAGTTGCGTCGGCAATTAAATACATCAAGAACAATGCCAGAAATAAAATTCTGGTGAAAGATATAGTTGGTACGACGAGAATCAGCAGGCGAACGCTGGAGAAAAGATTTCAAAGGACTGTTCACAGATCCATCTATAATGAAATTCAGCTGGTGCGCGTCGAATTGATATCAAAAATGCTGATTGAAACCAACCTGCCCATTTCACAAATAACAGCCCTTTTTAATTTCACGGATGTCGAACATATTTCAAGATTTTTCAAGAAACAAAAGGGAATCGGCCTGCGCGAATTCCGTAAACTTCATAAACCGCATTGAGATTACTCCCTGCGCTATTTGGTGAATTATTAGCATTAAATGGCTACCACTTGATCTTGCTACTATCTATATTTGCTTGATAAATTTTATAATTAAACAAATTATTTTAAGGAGAAGAAATATGTATAAAAAATTACATTATTTTTTGTTCTTTGTTTCCGTTCTGGTCCTAATTACCAATTTAAACGCTCAGGTTGATCCGGGCACTCGAAAACCTGACTCATTCCTGGACGTTCGATGACGGTAGCGCCAATGATTACATCGGCGGTGCCAATGGTACGTTAAAGGGGAGTGCCGAGATCGTCGATGGATCGCTGCTGTTGGCAGCCGTCGGTTCCTACCTGGAATTGCCTGCCGCGACAATTTCAATAAATACATATGACGAAGTTACCATTTCAGCCTGGTTCATGCCCTTTGCCAGCGGTAATCCCAATTATCATATGCTGGTTTATTTTGGTAAAACCAATAATGGCTTAGGTGTTGATTGCATCTTTTTCAGCCCGGCCAGAGGTGATAATAAATGCCGCGCCGCCATTGCCTGCGGTGATTATTCAAGCAGTCCCTGGAACGCCGAAACAGGTGTGGACGGTCCCGAACTGGATGACGGGGAACTTCATCATATGGCATGCACCATTGATCCGGTTAATATAACCCTGTACATTGACGGTGCGCCGGTTGACACTAATACTCTGGCTGCTAATAATAACATTTCCCTCGTCAGCGTGGACTCTGCTTATCTGGGCAAGGGCGGGTATACTGGCGATGCCGCCTGGACTGGTGAGATACCCAAATGTAGTATCTACAACCGGGTTCTGACTGCAGACGAAGTTCTTTTTCTATTTAACGAAGGCAGCGGTACTGATGTTGAGCAAGAAACAACTACTCTGCCGGGGAAATATCGCTTAAGGCAAAATTATCCCAATCCATTCAATCCAACAACGAATATTGTTTTTGAATTATCCAATAAGTCCAAAGTCAATCTCAAAGTTTTCGATTTATATGGGCGCGAAATAATCACGCTTCTAAATGATTATATGTCAGCAGGCCGGCACAGTGTTCAGTTTAACGGTACTAACCTGAGTACGGGAGTATATATTTACAGGATGGTCACCGATAACGGAATCCTGACCAGGAAGATGATGTTATTAAAATAAATGCAGCGTACTGACAATCATGCCTGCCCGTTAAGAGTCAGGTGCACTGTAGATTCACCCGCCACCCGCACTAACGAGAAAAAACGGTTACTAATACACATAAAGCAGGGCAGCAATGTGAAAAGATATATCTTTGTTTTTTTTTGTATTAATTTTATATTTTACTTTTCGTGCCCTCTTTCTGCGCAGAAAACTCAAAGCGATAATGGGGACGGAACGTATACCAATCCGGTAATTTATTCTGATTTTCCCGATCCTGATGTAATCCGGGTGGATTCTACCTATTACATGGTTTCAACAACCATGTTCATTTTCCCGGGAGTTACCATACTAAAATCGTACGACCTGGTAAACTGGGAATATTGCTGTAACGCCGTACAGCGGATGGATTTTAGTCCCTGCTACAATCTTGACGGTTGTAACAGGTACTCTCACGGGCAGTGGGCCACCAGTTTAAAATACAAAAATGGCAAGTATTATTTATTATTCATTACACTCGACGAAGGTGGATTTATATGCACGGCAACAAAACCCGAAGGACCCTGGAAAATAAGAAAATTGCCCAGGGGATTTTATGATCCTGGCTTGTTTTTTGACGATGACGGCAGGATCTATGTCGCCCACGGATACGGCAACATCTCTATTACTGAATTAGATACAAATTTTACTGCTAAAGGCAGCGATGTTTTAGTTTTCACCGGGGATATCCGGGCCGGTCTTGAAGGCAGCCATGTATATAAAATTAATGGTTACTACTATTTATATTGCACTTACGGAGGCCGGGACGGATTTCAGGTGGCCCTGCGTTCAGATAATATATACGGCCCCTATGATGAAATGATCGTTATCAGGGACGATTCGATATCTGGGCACGGGCTTGCACCAGGGAGCGCTGATAGAAACTCAAACGGGTGAATGGTGGTCGATCATTTTTCAGGATGGCGGAGCGTTTGGACGGTTTCCCTCCTTACAGCCGGTTACCTGGCAGGATGATTGGCCGATGGTTGGCGTCGACGGAAAAGGTGTTATCACGCATACCAAGCCAAACGTGGGTAAACGAGTATCCGATTACTGTATTACCCACTTCTGATGAATTTGATAGTACCAGGTTAGGCCTGCAATGGGGTTGGAACCATAATCCGGATTCAACCAAATGGTCGCTGACGGAGAATCCGGGACACTTGAGGCTGAAAACCGCCAAAATCGTATCTAATTTGCGTGATGCCCGCAATACCCTTACCCAAAGAATTTTTGCTTACTACACTAGAACTTTGCCGACAACTGCTACAATTCAAATTAATACCGCTAATATGCAAAATGGCGATGTGGCGGGGCTGGCGGTGTTTCAGAATCCATATGCATATATCGGTATCAAAAAAATGGGGGATGTCAGGTATGTCGTAATGATTAACAACGGCACCGCAATTGATTCTGCTTTGGTTGATTCTTTAACACTATATTTACGGGCACAGGCTAATTATGGCACAAGCAGGGTTTCGTTCGCCTATAGTCTTGATAATAAATCGTTCATCAAGATTGGCAATGACCTTTCAATGCAATTCAATCTTTCAATTTTTACCGGGAATAAATTTTGTCTGTTTAATTATGCAACCATAGCCACCGGAGGATATGTCGATTTCGACTGGTTCAGAATATTCGCCGGTACGCCCACCGGAATGGGTCCTGATGATGACCATTCTTTAAACCAAATGCCCCGCGACTTTTTCCTGGGACAAAATTATCCGAATCCATTCAATCCAAGCACCATGATAAAATTCCAAATTCCAAATTCCAATTTTGTCACCCTGGAAATATATAATCTGCGCGGACAAAAAGAGGCCGTCGTACTTGACGAATATTTAAATGAAGGTATGCATCAGGTGGAATGGAATGGATCAGGTTTGAGTAGCGGCATTTATTTCTATCGGCTGCGCACAAGTAATTTTGCAGATACAAAAAAATTTATTTTAATAAAATAGTATTATATTTTGAACACATAGTTGAGTAGAAAATCCTCCAGGAGGAAAATTTATGAAAAGATTATATATACTATTTTGTTTTTGTCTATTCATATGGAGTTATGGGTACGGACAATCGCCGTCGTTTACGACTTATATGAATCCGGTCATTCCGGGCGATCATCCGGATTGTACCTTATCCAAATTCGGAAATGACTATTACACCACCGGTTCATCATTCGCCACTACGCCGATTATTTACCATTCGACCGATCTTATTCACTGGGAAGCGGTTTCCCAGCCGGTGAGTAATAGCTGGTCACTGTTTGGAACCACCCCGACCTCGGGGTGCTGGGGAGGCCATCTGGTTTTTTATGATAACAAATACTGGCATTTCTTCGGCCATGCCGGAACCATGTATTTCGTAACGGCAGACAGTCCTGCAGGTCCCTGGAGTTCGCCGGTGGCGATGACCTGTCCGCAAAGTGTGCCGGGACTCGGCATGGATAACTCCATTTTTATCGATGACGACGGAAGTTGGTATCTGCTGGTCAAAAACGGCCAATCCAATAACTGGATCCTGCAATTGGGCAGTAACGGGCAGCCCGCCGGCGCAATTTATAATTTATGCTGGATCAATCCGGCGCCTGACTATCCCTACAGCTGGGCCGAAGGTCCGGTGATGTGGAAACACAAAGGTTATTATTATTATAGTTTCGCCATTCACATCTATGCCACACAGCGGGTAATGAGAAGCGCAACACTTACGCAGACAGACTTCGCCTGGGAATACCTCGGTAATTTCTTCAATGAAGAGGATCCCAAAAAAGCTACCTCCCTGTACAGTTTGCCCAATCACTGTTCACCTGCTGTCATGGCCGACGACAGTACCTGGTGGGTGATTTATCAATCATATGGAATCAGTGAATGGCAAGGTCTGGGTCGCCAGGGCCTGGTGAGCCAGGTGCGCTATGACACCACCGGTAAACCGGTTGCCGATTTTCCGATCAATGAACCGAGGCAGGCGCCCCAATTGCCCAGCAGCGGCATCCCCTGGATGGTGCCCAAATCGGACTTTTTCAGTTCGGATAAATTAAATCCCGAATGGAGGTTGTTAGGCTATTCTCCGCTCAGTCCATACTCGCTGACCGACCGTCCCGGCTGGATAAGATTATCGCCCAAAAACCAGCATAACACCATCATCAAAAGTGATGCCGAACATAACTATGCTCTTATTACCAGACTCGATTTTGATCCTAAAGCAACCAGCGATGAAGCCGGGCTGCGTATCATGACCGGTTTACAAACTCTCTATGCCAAACTTTATAGTTCACTGAACACCGGTGGTACAAAAGTCATTTGTTTCAGTTTTGATAAAACGTATTACGAGGCCGAAAACACCAGCGGTAATATTGTCTGGTTAAAACTATTGCGATCCAACCATGTTCTGACCGGTTATTTCAGCGCCGACGGCCGTTACTGGACCCGAGTCGGAAAATCCATAAATGTTTCCACCATGGATGTTCAGCAGTCGGAATATAATGCCTTTACCGGTAACAGGCAGGGGTTATACGTCAAGGGCAGTCCGGCTGATTTCGACCTTTATATCTACCGCGATGCTTATTCGCCGATTGCCGGTGAAGGTTATGCCAACCAGAACGGCAACTCCAGGACCTATACCCGCCAGGGATATGTACTGGATAACATCCACGTGAATGATTGGGCGATGTATGCCGGCGTTGAATTTGGAGGTAATGAGGAATATGACAAGATACCGGATTCGCTGAAGATCATCGCCTCCAGCGCCACCACCGGCGGCAATGTCGAAGTGTGGCTCGATTCACTGGAGACCGGCGATAAAATTGCCGAGTGTTCCATCGGCAATACCGGCGGCTTGACAACATTTCAAACCTTTTCTGCAGAGGTAAAACCCGCTTCCGGACGGCACGATGTCTATTTGAAATTCACCGGCAGCGAAGCCGGCAAGTTGTTCCAGCTGTTAAAGTTTTATTTCAGCGCCGAAGGGGATACCATCGACACTGCGATAAAACCTGCGGATTCAGCAATTCCGCCGCAGGACTTTGGTATGGAACAGAATTTTCCAAATCCGTTCAATCCAAGCACCACTATCAAATTCCAAATTCCAAATTCCAATTATGTTACCCTGCGGATTTATAACCAGTTGGGACAGCAGGTGGCTTCGTTATTAAATGAAAATCTAATTGCTGGAAGGCATGAAGTCGATTGGAATGCAGCGGGTTTAGCCAGCGGGGTATATCTGTACCGGTTACAAGCAGGGAGTCATGCAGAAACGAAGAAACTTATTTTGTTGAGATGAATAACCCACCCCTCTGTCCCCTCCCTTTTAGCACGAAGAAGTGCTAAAAGGGAGGGGATGAATGGGGAGGGTCAGATAGCAAGTCATCGTCGCCGGTCTTTCTGTTTTCAGGCCAGTGATGGTTATCAGGGCTCTGTTGGACCCCCATCCACCCCGCTAAAATTAAATCTCACCTTACTTCAGTGATTGCATAAAAAAATCTTAATCATTAGATTTAAAAATCATTTTACTTGCGATTAAAAATTCGTGGGGGGATATGTTTATTACAATCGTTTTCGCTATCTATCTATTACCCGGTATATATGTATATATCCGAATTCTTAACCTTTTTAATCATAAACATAGCAAAATAATCTTCACCATAGGCTTCTGGTTATTAATATTCTTGTTTCCACTGACTGAGACACTTGCTCACTCCAGGGTATCAGGATTAGGAAACTCTTTAATCCTTTCAGGTTATCTGCTATTACCTTTCTTGTTATATCTGTTCCTGAGTGTTTTAGGTCGCGATCTATTACTTGTGGTCAATAGAATGTTAAAAATTATTGCACCCGAAAAATTACAAACTCCAAGAATGAAAATTGTAACATTTTTTATCCTGTTGATTATCCCTGCAATGGTAGTTGTGTTTGGAATGTTCAAGTACGCGGATATAAAAGTAAACAGGTACCAGATCGAAATACCGCGGCGTTCATCAGCATTGCAGCACTTAAGGATTTTGCTCGCCTCCGATTTTCATCTGCGTGAACTGACTTCTGATCATTTAATGCCGGATTTTGTTAAAAAGGTAAATTCATTAAATGCGGATATCCTGTTATTACCTGGTGATATCCTGGAAGGGGACCGCCAGGATGAACAGGTGGCAGAATTCGAACGGCAATTCAGTCAAATTCAGACTAAATATGGTGTTTATGCTTCATTAGGTAATCATGAATTTTATCATGGGGGGGAAAGAACAGATTTCTTTAAAAATGCCCACATTACGGTCTTAACCGATACAACCATTATTATAAACCATGCTTTTGCACTGCTGGGCAGAAATGATCAGCATTTTTACAAAAGAAAACCTGTTAGTGATCTGGTGGGTAATCTACCGGACAAGCTTCCGGTAATAATACTCGACCATCGACCTACGGATTTGCAGAATATCAGCGCTAGCGGTGCTGATATCCTTGTATCCGGTCATACACATAACGGGCAATTATTTCCTTTTAACTATATTGCGGACAAGATTTACGAATTGAGCTGGGGGTATAAAAAAATAAATAAAACCCATGTATTTGTCACCAGTGGTATTCAACTATGGGGGCCCCCGGTCAGGACTACAGGGGATTCGGAGATGATGGTGATTGATGTTGTACTGACAGGATTGGAAAAAAATTAAAGATTAAAGACTGGTGCCGTCTTTACTGTTTCGGGACGAATTTGACGATCAGCAGCGTTCTGTGGGACGCCATCCACCCCGCCAGCATTAAACCTCTTTTTGGTGATTTTTTATTTAGATAAGTTTATATTATCGTGATTCTCCGCTGATATTCGCAGGAAATATTCCTGCACGAAGTTTTACAGGGAAGAAACAGGAAGGACTAAAATGGGCGAGAAATCCTGGCTGAAGCATTATGAAGCGGGTCTGCCGCATACGCTGCGACCATACCCTGAGTGCACTTTACTGGACGTGCTGAGTGATACCGTGCGCCAAAGACCGGATCACACCGCGCTGATCTTCAAAGGAGCACGAATGTCGTACGCGCGCCTGGAACAGTTGACTAACGAGTTCGGTGCCGCGCTCGTGGCGCAGGGTGTCAAGAAGGGCGACCGCGTGGCGCTGCTGCTGCCGAACTCACCGCAGAGCATTATCGCACAATTAGGCGTGTGGAAAGCAGGCGCTATTGCCGTACCCATCAACTCATTGTACACACCACGCGAACTGGAGCTTGCGCTCAACGAGGTCGGCGCAGAGACGGTCGTCGTTCTGACGCTTTTTTATGATAAGGTCAAGTCGCTGCAGGCGCACACGCAGCTCCGCCGCGTGATCGCGACAAACATCAAAGAGTACCTGCCGGTGCACCTGCGTTTGCTGTTTACCCTGGCCAAGGAAAAGAAGGAAGGCCACCGTATTCGGCTGCAAGCGGGCGACCTGTGGTGGCGCGACCTGATGCGCCAGCATGCCGATGCAACCCGTCCGGCCGTTGCCCTGGCGCTTGACGATCCGGCGATTCTCCTGTTCAGCGGCGGCACCACCGGTACACCCAAGGCAGCACTCGGCACGCACCACGGGCTGTTAATGTCGGCGATGCAGCTCCATGCTTACGGGCGAACGGCGCTGGCTGACTGGGACGATATCATCACCCTGGTGATGCCCATGTTCCACGTATACGGCAACATGGCGCTGAACACGTCACTTGTGGCACGCTGGCCCATGGCTGTCATTCCCAACCCGCGCGACATCGATGACCTGATCGATACGATTATTAAAGTCCGCCCCGCCGTATTGCATGGTGTGCCGACGCTGTTCATTGCCTTGCTCAACCACCCGAAGGTAAAAGCCGGTCAGGTGGACTTCAAGTCGATGAAAGTATGCTATGCCGGGGCGGCGCCGCTGCTGGCCGAGACCAAGCGCCGGTTCGAAGCACTGACCGGCGGGTTGCTGCTTGACGCGTACGGGATGACCGAAACTATGCTGGCGGCAGTCGTCTGCCCGGTTCACGGCACCTACAAAGAAGGTTCGATCGGCATCCCCGTTCCGGATGTGGACGTGCGGATCGTTGACCTGGATACGGGGGAGCAAATCCTCCCGCCGGGAAAGATCGGCGAGGTGTGTATCAGTGCACCGCAAATCATGGTGGGTTTCTGGGGACATCCGGATGAAACAGCGGATATGATTCGCGATGGCTGGGTATATACCGGTGACCTGGGCTACATGGATGAGGATGGATACCTGTTCATCGTCGACCGCAAGAAAGATCTGATCAAGCCGGCCGGCTTCCAGGTCTGGCCGCGCGAGGTGGAAGAGGTGATCGCGACACACCCGGCAGTGGCTGAAGTGAGCGTAGCCGGAGTGAAAGACGAGTACCAGGGCGAGGTGGTCAAGGCGTGGGTCGTGGTACGCGAGGGGTATCAGGTTACCGTTGAGAATCTGCGCGCCTACTGCCGGGAGCGGCTGACCGGGTACAAGGTTCCGAAACATGTCGAGTTCCGCGATTCGCTGCCCAAGACGATGGTCGGCAAGGTATTACGGCGCATGCTGGTCAAGGGCGAAACAGGGCAGAAATAAATTTTTGAACGGATACAGGTTTTATTATCACATAGGGGAGTTTTCTAATGAAGAATGCCTACGCAGGGAATGATCGGCAGGAAGCCAGAATCTGGCCTACACCCGGTAACTTTCTTTTACTGATTTTTTACATCCATTTCTGTTGCGGTCTACTTTCTTGCCAGAAGGGCCAGCTCCCTTTTAATCCTATTGCCGGAGAATATCATTATGTCGTTCCGGGGCAAACCGGTGATGGGTGGGAAACGGCATCCCTGTCTGCAGTAGGAATGGATTATACATATTTAGAGAGATTGCTGAACAGCTTAAACTACATCAAGGATCATAACATACACAGTCTTCTTGTTGTGAAGGATGGGAAACTGGTTTTCGAGGAATATTTCGAAGGTCAAAAATTTTGCCTGGCAGAGTACACCGGAGAAATGGGATTCAACAGGGATGATACACATACACTCTGTTCGGCGACGAAGAGCATAGTATCGGCGCTGGTCGGTATCGCCATCGATAAAGGTTTCGTCGATTCAGTAGAAGAAAAAGTGTTCGATTTTTTCCCGGAATACTCCGATCTTCTTGCCGGGGCTGAGGAGAAGCGGGAACTTACCATAAAACATCTACTCACCATGACCTCCGGAATCGAGTGGGATGACGAAACATTTCCCTATTCCGATCCCCGCAATGATATATATCAACTGTTCACGACAAATGATCCGCTGCGCTATATCCTTAAGCAGCCATTATCCGAAACTCCCGGTACCGTTTTCGATTATGACAATTGCAATACGAATGTATTGGGAGAAATCGTTCATCTAGCAAGCGACTTAACTCTGGATGAGTTTTCTGATACCTATTTGTTCAGTAAACTCGGAATCGTGGATTTTGAATGGCAGCATCTTAGCAATAATGTCGTTTTTGCTTCGGGAGATTTGATGCTGCGGCCCAGGGATATGGCTAAATTCGGCACTCTTTTTCTAAACAGAGGTGTATGGAACGGTGAGCGGATCATTTCGCAGGAATGGGTAAATGTGTCTACGCAAAAATTTATAGATCCAAATCAATATTCAAATGAATATACATGGGCCGACGGATACGGGTACCAGTGGTGGCAGTGGGATAGCGTTAACGGTACCGAATTTCCGGCATACCTGGCGGCGGGCTGGGGCGGCCAGTGGATCATAGTTTACCCCGCCGGGAACCTGGTTGTGGTTTCGACGGCAGGGAATTACTATACTGCCGAAAAGGTACCTATAAAAAATATTATAAGTGAATATATCCTCCCATCCACAGAGCCGTAGAGAGTGATTCCACGAGATAATATATCAGGTGTGAGGAAATCAGGAATACGATTATTTTCTATTTGATAATGACACCGTTACTGCTAAACAAACTTTAGATGCTTAGAATAGTACGAACAAATTCTGAAAACAGTGATTTTATTGAGCTGGTAAAACACCTTGATGCCGAGTTGGCCGAAAGAGACGGGGATGAACATGCCTTTTATGCGCAATTCAACAAAATCGATAAAATTAAATTTGTCATTGTCGCCTATGACAATGATAAACCGGTCAGCTGCGGGGCAATAAAACAATATGCACCGAATATTGCTGAAATTAAAAGAATGTACACATTGCCGGAATACAGAGGCAAAGGAATAGCAACCGGAGTTTTAACTGATTTAGAAAAATGGGCGGCTGAATTGTCCTGCGAAAAATGTATCCTGGAAACCGGAAAACGACAGCCGGAAGCAATCAGACTTTATGAAAAGAATGGATACACCCGCATTCCAAACTTTGGACAATACGCCGGTAAAGAAAACAGTCTGTGTTTTGAAAAAGTTATCAAGTAATATGCCATAACATCAAAATAAAACAGGTGCCAGTCGGCCATACTTCGAAAAATAAATTCTTACACGAAGATCCACGAAGAAATAATGAAGACCTTCGGCGAGGTTTATCTTGAATTAATCTTCGTGTACCTTCGTGCTGCTTCGCCGTAGGACTTCGTGTAATATTTTCTTATATGAATTCTGATAAGGGTATATTAATTATTTCGTAAAGTACATTTTATTATTAATATTGTGTAGATAAAATCAAAGATATAATCAATACGAAAATACAACAATAGCAGAAGAGGATCGTCGCATGCTGGTAATTCTTCACCCCAACACGGATGAGAAATCAAAGGAATTTATTGAAACCTGGAAAATATTGAACGCTCTGCCGGATGTTCAGATTAAGAAACATATCATTTCAGGAAAACAGCAGAAACTGACCGAGATCTACCTGATCGGCGATACATCCAAAATCGACCGGGAACAGATAGCAGCCCTGCCCACCGTCGAACGGGTGATCAGGATCTCCGAAGCATACCGGATTATCGGCCGGCACAAAGACAAAAACCGGGCCGTCGGATTTGATTATAACGGGGTCCATTTCAGCCAGGAGAACCTCCATGTTTTTGCCGGTCTGTGCGCTGTAGATTCAAGAGAACATACAGAACTGATGATGAAAGCGCTGCGCGAAAACGGGCAGATACTGTACCCGCATGGGTGCTTACAAACCCAGGACCAATCCGTATTCGTTTCAGGGACATGGTAGAAAGTTGCCTGCCTTATGTGTTTCGAACTGGCCGGGAAATATGGCATAAAAGTGATTGCCATGGAAGTGACGCATGAAAAGCACATGGATGAAATAAAGAATTGCCTGGAACAAACAGGGCGTCCGACGGGTGTTATTTTACAGATCGGGACCCGCAATATTCAAAACTTTGAACTGTTAAAAACAATCGGTCGGCAGAAGGAGTTCCCGGTATTATTGAAACGCGGATTTGGCATCACCCTGAGTGAATCGCTGAATGCTGCAGAGTATTTAGCCAGTGCAGGGAATGCAAACGTTATTTTTTGCCTGCGGGGGATTAAAACTTCTCTGGGCGATCCGCATAGAAACTTCGTGGATTTTGTGCATGTTCCGGTGGTCAAGCGCCTGACCCGCATGCCGGTGTGTATCGATCCTTCTCATTCGGTCGGTTCACGGGATAAAGCCCCGGATGGTCTGATGGAAATATTTCATGCCACGGCGCAAGGCATTATTGCCGGCGCTAATATGGTCCTGGTCGATTTTCATCCGTTTCCTAAAAAAGCACTGGTCGACGGACCGCAGGCCTTATATCTTGATGAGTTACCCATCTATCTGGAAGATATTCGTATCGCCCGGGAGGCTTATGAAAAAAGATGCATCCTGGCTAAAAAGATAACGTCACATGATGTAATGTTTTGAACTATCCAGTATCTCTTCATGTCTTTTCACCGCGGATCTTCGTGGGACTTCGTGTAACAAAATATGTCACGAAGTCCCACGGAGATTAAAACTATTTAACCAGCAGCATCTTTTTTACTGCCGTATACCGATCCGCACGTATTGTGCAGAAATATACACCGCTGGTTAATTGCGCCGCATCAAATAGTATTATATGATAACCCGCCTCACACATTTCATTCATTAGTATAGCCACTTGTTGGCCAAGCAAGTTATAAATTGCCAGCCTAACGAATTCAGATTTGGGAATTGAGAATTGGATATTGGTGCTTGGATTAAATGGATTGGGATAATTCTGAAATAATTGATAATCCACAGGAATTTGCGGTGAAAAACCAGCCAGCGCACTGGATTCTTCCACGGTTACATCGATCGGTCTGCTGTATAGAACCAGTTCGGTGACAAGCGTATTGCTGATCTTACAAACATAAGAGCCGGCGTCCGCTGCCTGGGCAGATGAAATTGTATAGGTACTGGCAACGGCTTCCGGAATATCAACTCCATCTTTCATCCACTGGTACTGGTTGGCAGTACCGCCGACAGTAATCGATAATTCAATCTGGCTTCCAACAGCGATAGTCGTATCTTTACTTGCCCCGATGCTGTCCTGCGGTGAGTAGGTAAAATTTGGGATTCCGATATTAGGTTCAATATCCGCGAATGTGAAGCGATTGAATTCGACATTAAGATCACTAAGATTGGCCAGAGAACTTAGGTCCGGTAACTGGTCAAAATTATTATTATCTAAAACTAAATTCATCAACCCGGTTAGATTTACAAATTCAGCCGGTATAGCACCGGATAACTGGTTTCCACTGAGGAACAATCCGTCTAATTTTGTTAGACTTCCCAATTCCACCGGGAGATTCCCGTCAAATTGGTTATAACTCAGATGCAAATCTATTAGATTGGTTAATTTACCAATCTCTGCAGGAATAGAGCCGGACAGTTGGTTGTGCTGTAAATTAATGTGTGTCAGAGTAGTCATATCGCACAAATCTAGTGGAAAGGTTCCTGTCAGTTCATTGCCGTTCAGAACAACTTCCCACAGGGAAGTTAAATTTTTTAACGATACGGGCAATGGATTTTCAATATGATTACCATAAAGAACCAAATTTTCTAATTTGGTTAGATTACCTATTTCTTCCGGCAGGTTCCCGATCAGATTATTGCTCCCCAGATATATTTGCACCACACGGTTATTGGAAACGTTGATACCATACCAGTTATTAATAGGTTCTGCAGTCAACCAGTTGGTGCGGTCATTCCAGTTTTCACCACCCATACTGTTATAAATTGCAACAAGTGCCAGCGAGTCCTGTTCACGTTCCTGGGCATTAATAGTTTTTGGTATTGTAAATAAAGATAATAAAAATATGGAAATTGCAGTGATATAACTGTTTTTCACGTCGACCCCCGTAAGATTAAAACCGTGCAAATAATTTGGATTGTTCAGTAATCATTAGTATTTCAAATAGTGATGATACTATTTTACCAATAGCATTTTTTTGACGGCTTGGAATTGACCGGCCCGGATGGTGCAGAAATAAACACCACTGGTCAAACGGGTAGCATCAAATAGTATTGTATAATAATCCGCCTCACACTTCTCATTCATTAGTATAGCCACTTGCTGGCCAAGTAAGTTGTAAACTTCCAAAGTTACAAATTCAGAATTGGGAATTGAGAATTGGATATTGGTGCTTGAATTAAACGGATTCGGATAATTCTGGTATAAATCGTATGCAGTGGGAAGAGTCGGCAACATTTCTGTTATTGCTGAAGGATCGATTACCGAAACATTGACCGGTCTGCTGTACAATGTTAAGCCTGTGGCGATCGTGTTGGTGATTTTACATATATATGAACCGGAATCCGTTAACTGTGCAGAAGATATGATAAATACACTATCCGTCGCCCCTGTAATATCCACTTCGTGTTTCATCCACTGGTATTGGTTTGCCGTACCGCCGACAGTAACATACATTTGTAAGTATCCTCCCAGTGACAGTGTAGAATCAATTTGTTTTCCCACACTGTCCTGTGGAGCATACGTAAAACCGGAAATACCGACATTGCTTTCAATATCTTCAAAAGTGAAGCCGTTATTTTCGATGGTGAACGCATACAGAGCAGTCAGTGAACTTAAATCGGGCAATCCGGAAAAAAAGTTATCATGAATTCTCAATTCCTGTAATTTTGATAGATTAGCCAGGTCGGCAGGGATGGAATCTGAGAATTGGTTTTCTTGAAGATAAATCCATCTCAGCTCAGTAAGTGCTCCGATACCCGCCGGTATAGTACCCGATAAGTGGTTTCCGTCGAGAAAAAGACCAGTCAAAGCAGTAAGATTACCGATATCTTCAGGAATGGATCCGGTGAATTGATTATATGACAGGGATAAATCGGTTAATTTCGTCATGCTGTATATTTCAGCAGGGATCTCACCGCTCATTTGATTATAACGGATACTCAATTGTTCCAGTCCGGTAAGATTGGAAATTCCCGCAGGAATTGCACCTTCAAACTGATTTTGTTCGAAATAGATATATCTGAGTTTAGCCATGTCACCAATTTCGCCGGGAATTTCTCCACTAAAATTGTTATGCGAAAGGGCGAACATGTACAGACTATCCAGATTACCGATTTCCGGCGGGAGCGAACCGCTAAACTCATTGTTTGACAAATGCAGTGATTCTAAAGAGACCATATTACCAATTTCTGCCGGCAGCGCCCCACTTAAATCATTCTGACCCAGATTTAAATACCTTAAGTTAGTAAGATTTCCGATTTCAGCGGGTATGCTACCGCTGATGGACGTATTATAAAGTTCCAACCACTGCAAAATAGTGAGATTACCGATTTCCACGGGAATGGTGCCGGTGAGGGGATTACCGAATAATTCCAGATGTTGTAAATTAATAAGATTACCGATTTCGACCGGGATGGCACCGCTCAATTGATTGTTGCTCAATTGCAGTGTACTAACATTAGTTAAATTACCAATTTCAGGAGGTATCGAACCACTGAATTGATTATTGTAAATTTGAATTAGAATGAGATTTACGCAATTGCCGATTTGCGATGGTATGGGACCACTTAATGCATTGTTGCCGACTCTCAGAAACAGCAGCTGAGTCAGATTACCGATTTCTGCCGGTAGTGTACCTGTCAAATTATTATTCCCCAGGTTTATTTGTGTTACCCGGTTATCGGCAACTACTATTCCGTACCAGGTAGAGACATTCCCGCTAAACCAGTTGGTACTGTTGGTCCAGCCGTCACCGTTTGTGCCGTTGTAGAGCGCCACCAGGGCCAGCGAGTCCTGTTCCAGGACCTGCGCATTTAGTTTCTAGTGACTGTTAATAAAAAGAATGAGATTAAAATGGAGATCATGATCATAAAACTTCGTCGCATAGCAGGCCTCCTTTTATAGGATAAAATTAACTTGTTCAAAATTTATTTATATATCAAGCTGAATATTATAAACCTTATGACTTTCATCATTTTCAATCCACTCAAGACCTTTTTTCTACAACTCGTCACTGTAAACGACTGCTGGTACGATCTTTATTGGTTCTGTTTAAGGTATAGGTATATTTATCACGGTTTTTATAAGTAAAAAGGAGAAAAAATGAAAAGGTTAATGTTCTTAGTTATTTTCACTTTAATTCTGACCGGATTCGGTATGGCGGCGAATTGCACTGGTGCCGGAGAGATCCATGTTACAGAAGCGGATACACTTTATCATGATCTGTTTGCAGCAGCCCGGACTGTGGACATATTTGGACCGGCCCTGGGTGATATTTATATCGCCTGTGAACGAGCGAATATCGAGGCACCCATCGCTGATGACGTTTTTGCTGCCTGCCGGGAACTCAGCATTAAAGAAGCTGTCGGAGATAATGCCGTCGGTTTTGCCCAGACTATCTATGTGGATAGTGAAATCAAAGGCGATCTGTTTGCCTATTGCGGAGAACTGCGTCTGACTGAAAATGCTCATATTCATGGTAACCTGCATGTGGGTACGGGTGAATTATATCTGAATGGCGCTACCATTGATGGAAATATCGATGGCGGTGCCGGGGACGCCTACCTGAATGGAAAGGTTGGCGGGAGCGTTTGCCTGGAAGCAGGCTGGGTACGCTTTGATTCATTATATGCAGCTGCCGGGGGTACGAATCTCACCCTGCCCAAAGCACTTGATGAAAAAAGCACCAGGTTTGCTCCTGCAGATTTAAAAGTCACGATTAAAACTTATAAACATTTCTATCAAAGGGTCTATTTCTACTGGTTGCTGCTATCCTTCCTGGTAGTCGGGATCCTGTTGATATCGTTCTGCAAGGGTTTCAGCAAGGATTATCTGACCTACAGTCAGACCGGCATCTGGAAACATCTGGGTCTTGGATTTCTGTTTCTGGTAGTAACGCCGGTGGTGGCAGCAATTTTACTTATTTTAATACTGACCATACCATTGGGGGTAATCCTGGCAGCAGTTTATATGATCCTTATTTATCTCTCTTATATTTTTACTGCTATATTCCTTGGTAACTGGATCATGCGTCAAATAAAAAAGAACGGTGTATCACCCCTGTTCTGGTCTTTGTTAGTAGGAATTCTATGTGTGCTATTGCTGGATAAAATTCCGCTTATAGGCTGGTTGCTGGAATTGGCCGCGGTCTGTTTTGGAATGGGCAGTTTAATTGGCTATATTTGGCATGAAATTAAACCGGCAGCATCAACAACCTGATGTTAATCAGCAGAAAAACATTATTAAAACTGGGCGCCGTCGTTAGCGGCGGTGCCCTTTTATCATTAATTTATCTGGTCAGTAAAACTCACGTCAGCCAGGCTTTGCTGATGGGATATTTTAATGTCATTACTTTTGCACTCACCCTGTGGCTGCTGCACAAATTACTGCTGGCAAAACTGTCGGTATTTACTGCCGGACAGCAGTGGATTTTAAAAGCCTTTATCTATACAATTCTGGCCTGTTTCGTATACCTGATCGGTCTGCTTTTTCAATACTTCGTTTTAACTCCGTTCAGTGCAGTGGAACCCATGGTAACTGACAAACTCTGGAATGGACTTTTTGCATTTCTGGCCGAGCCCATGCGGCCGGATATCTCAACCGTAATCCGTACCGATGAATTCCGTACCATAATAATTCCGTTTTTTGCGCTGATGTTTTTATTCGGCCTGGGCGGTTTACTTGGAAGTTATATTGAAATAAAATGGCAGGGAGATAAACAGACCCGTATTGCGCAAAAAGCTCAACTGACTGCTCTGCAGGCTCAGATGGAGCCGCATTTTCTGTTCAACACACTGAACACCATTGCCGCTGCAATTAAAAGTGATCCGCAACAGGCAGAAAATCTGGTATTGAAGTTGAGTGATCTTTTTCGCTATATCTTTGAAAATTCCGGAAAAGAGACAACCGAATTAGGACAGGAAATTGCTTTTGCCCGGGAATATGCGGAATTATTAAAAGCACGGTATGGTGATCTGCTGCAACTGCACTGGCAGCAAAATCTGCGCAGCCTTAAACAAAAAGTGCCTGTATTCCTGATCCAACCGATCCTGGAAAATTCGATCCGTCACGGCTGGCCTGCCGATCGAAAAAATTTAACGATAAATGTGGCTATACAGGAGGATGATCAGAATATCGTGATAGAGATAAAAGATAATGGAGCCGGGATGAGGCCCGGCCTGGTTAATCAGGCGGGCAAAAGCAGGCAGGCCCTGGGCAATATCGCTGAACGTCTGCAATTGTTATATAAAAATCGCGGCAAAATGGATATCAGTTCCGAAGTTTCAGCAGGTACCAAAGTTTGTTTTACTATTCCCAGGGATCTGCCATGATCACCACTATCATAGTTGAAGATGAACTCCCGGCCCTGGAAAGGTTGACTGCGATGCTGCAGGATCTGCCGGAGATACAGTTGATCGGGCAAGCCCGCAGCGGCCGTGAAGCTGCAGCGCTGATCGATTCTCAAAAACCCGATCTGGTTTTTCTTGATATTCAATTACCCGATGTATCAGGTCTGGATCTGCTGCGTATTATTTCACATCATCCGTTGATTATTTTCACCACTGCTTATAACCAGTATGCGGTACAGGCCTTTGAACTGCAGGCGGTTGATTACCTGCTCAAACCGTTTGCCCAGGACCGCCTGAATTCGGCTTTTCAACGTGTCAAAGAAAAAATCGGGCAGGGCAGCGGAGCACCGGCCCTGGCTGCCATAAAAAACCTGCTGGCCAACTATAACACCGCCAAAGAATATCTGACCCGCATCCCTTCCAGGATCGGAGATAAGATTTATATTTTATCTGATGACGATATTATCTATCTGGCCAGTGAAGATCGTCTGGTATTTGCCTATCTGTACGATGCTAAATTTCTGGTCAATTATACCCTGGATGAATTGCAGGCCCGTTTAAATCCGGACAAATTTTTCCGTATCCACCGTTCAACACTGGCCAATTTGAATTACATTACCATGATCGAAGCCTGGTTTGCCGGCGGCTATAAAACAAAAATGAAGGACAAAAAAAATACCGAGTTGATCATCAGCCGGTCCTCGGGAAAAATTTTACGACAAAAATTAGGTTGGTAGGCAGAAAGTTAAATACATAATATAGTTTTTATCTCAAAGATCCATTCTTAGGAATCATATCAAGTTATAGTGAATGCTTTTTTAGTATTGACTTGATCTGTTAATATCAATACTTTTTAATGCTATCTTTCCTCATAATACTGATATTTCACTATGTATCGATTAAAAGTATTTCACAAATTTATCGCCTTGGTATCGCTCTATTATTCTTTGTTGATCTGTCAATCGGTTGAACCGCAATTCGACTATCTGCCTATTGGCATACCCATGTGTGTTTTACACGATTCGCGCGGTTTCATCTGGATCGGCGGCCAGGTGGGTTTATACCGATATGATGGGTATGAACTAAAACATTACCACCCGGAACCGTTCGATTCTACTTCGTTGTCGGCAAACTGGGTATTTGTCATCAAGGAGGATATCAAAGGAAATCTGTGGATCGGCACTCGCGGCGGCGGACTCAATTACTTTGATCAACGAACAGAAACCTTTACCCGCTATCTGGATGATCCGCTGAAACCAGATGATATAGGCAGCAATACGGTTACGCAAATTATCTTGAATGAGGATAGTTCCCTCTGGTTGGGTACTGTCGAAAATGGCCTTATTTATATGTCATGGGATAGTAGCGGTAATCCAAAATTCAAGCATTATAATCGGGACTCCAATCCCCAACTCGAAATTTTCAATAATGGTATAACTGCTTTATTTATGGATAGCAAAAATACCCTGTGGATTGGTACGTTGTGGAACGGCTTGATACGATTTGATCCGTTTAGCGGAACAAGTCGTGTGTTTCAATACGATCCAAAAAATCCAGCAAGTATTAGCTATAATACAATCAGCTCCATCTGTGAAGACGATTCGGGTTATCTATGGATAGCTACCGGCCATGCCCTGGTGCAAAACGGCGGCGGCTTAAACCGCTTTGATAAGTGGAACGAAACATTTTTACATTTTAAAAACGATCCTGAAGATCCGGCCAGCCTTTGCTCGAATATAATCAGTTGCCTGGAGATCGATCAGCAGGATGTATTATGGATTGGAACAGGGGATAATAGCATTACTTCGATACCTCTCGCGGAATTGAACTCAAATAAAAAACCAAAATTCAGACGTTTCCTGAATTTCTGGAACAGTATGATAAATTCTATCTACGAGGACCAGCTGGGCAATATCTGGATTTCACCCTTCGATATGCAGATCTGTAAATTGGACCGTCAGCAAAATCCTTTCATCTATTATGGACCTATTCGAGATAAAACTGAAGGGATGCATGATTCGGGAGTCGAATGCCTGTATATCGATAAAAAAGGGAATATCTGGTTCGGACATAATTTTTCCGGTCTGGAAAAATATGATCCTGTTTCCGGAGTTTATACCCATTATCCACATCAACCCGGATCAAAGAAAGGTCCCAGACTCGAACTGGATCAACGGCATCTGTGAAGATGCCACAGGTAATCTATGGATCGGTACCAATGATAACGGTCTGGATTGTTATAATCCGCTGTCAGGTATCTTTGAAAATATCCGTAGCAACCCGGACAATCCTTATGGTTTAAAATCCAATTACATCAGATGTATGATAACAGACCATGAGGGAAATATTTGGATTGGTTTACAAAACGCGGCTCTACAATTATATGATACTAAAAGCGGTCGTTTTATTACTTTTGGTTTTGGATTGAAAAATATCCAGGCAGCAGAACTCCATACCCTCTACGAAGATTATATAGGGAATTTGTGGATCGGCACACTGCTAAATGGAGTTTACTCATTGTCGGTTAAGCAGCAGCAATTGATCGCCACAGAACACTATTTCCATGATCCCCATGATTCTGCAAGTATAAGTAGCAATAGTGCAAACGACTTCATCCGTCCACAGGTATACGATACCAACGCCCTGTGGATTGCTACCGATAATGGCCTCAACCGCCTGGATTTAACCACTAAAACCTTCTCCCATTTTTATGAAAAGGACGGTTTACCGGATAATTATATCTTATCAGTATTGGAGGATGATAACGGAAATATCTGGATGGCCACAACCAAAGGCATCGGCATGTTAAATATCAAAAACGGGATATGCAGGAATTACGGCCAGGGGGATGGCTTGCCCTTTACCAGTTTTGGAGGTGCACGGCAGAATACAGTCAAGGCGGTCGATGGTCAGTTGTTTTTTTGCGGTAGCGGTGGATCGATTGGCATCTACCCTGACCGGATAAAAGATAATCCGCATATCCCTCCCATTCGTTTAACTGATTTTAAAATATTTCACGAAAGTGTTAAACTGGATACGGCCATTCAATATCTCGAAACCATAACCCTGACCTATCAACAGAATGCATTTTCTTTTAAATTTGCCGCACTTAATTTTACTAATCCAAATAAAAATCAATATGCATATAAAATGGAAGGATTTCATGATGAATGGATCCATATCGGCAACGAGCGCACGGCCAGTTTTACCAATCTCAATCCGGGGAGGTATGTATTCCGAGTCAAGGGATCCAATAATCATGGACTCTGGAATGAAGTAGGAACATCAATTAAAGTAATCATACTCCCACCCTGGTGGCGTACCTGGTGGGCTTATTCTGTTTACCTGCTGATCGGATTCGGTATTCTTTATGCGCTACGGCAGTATGATCTCAAACGGCAAAGATTAAAACATCGAACTTGAGCTGGAACAGAATCATGCTGAAAATCTGCGTGAAATCGACCGGATGAAATCGCGGTTTTTTGCCAATATCTCCCATGAATTCCGTACTCCACTAACGCTTATTCTTGGTCCGATCAAAAAATGGTTACCCAAACTGCAAAACCGTGACCTAAAAGCCGATCTGAACATGATGCAACGCAATGCTGACCGGTTATACAGATTGATCAATCAACTACTCGATTTATCGCGATTGGAATCGGGGGGTATGACCTTACAGGTCAAAGAGGAAAATATCATTCCCCTGCTCAGGGGGTATGTGCAATCGTTTGAGTCGCTGGCTAAAATTAAAAAGATCGATCTCAGTTTTATGGCAGAATGCGAATCGCTATCCCTGTATGTGGATCGGGATAAAATTGAAAAAATCATGTATAACCTGTTATCCAATGCATTCAAATTCACGCCGCAGGGGGGACGGGTGGGGGTGGGGGTAACGTATAATGATGGTGGGGATACCCGTAGAAACGCGATTTATCGCGTCTCTACGGCCAATGCACATCCATCGGTCATTATCACCGTCACCAACACCGGACCGGTTATTCCGCCCGATAAAATCGGGCGGATATTTGACCGTTTCTACCAGGTCGATGATTCGGAGATACGCGGACATGAAGGGAGTGGAATCGGTCTGGCCCTGACCAAAGAACTGGTCGAATTGCATCACGGTGAAATAACTGTTGAAAGCACGGTTGAACATGGAACCATCATTACGGTCTGGTTACCAATGGGTAAAGATCACCTGAGCCCGCAGAATTTTACCGAAACGATGAAGCCGGATACTGAACTGATAATTTCTGAATTGGATATTGAAACGGATTCAGAGCAAAAACGAAAATCAAAAAGTAGGAAAAAAGCACCGCGTATCCTGGTGGTAGAAGACAACCGGGATGTCCGTTACTACATCCGCGGGTATCTGGAGTCCATCTACCGGATCAGTGAATCGGTCAATGGTAAAGAGGGTTTGCAGACAGCTATTGCGCAAATACCCGACCTGATTATCAGCGATGTTATGATGCCGGAGATGGATGGATTCGAATTGTGCAAGAAATTGAAAACTGATGAACGTACCAGTCATATTCCGGTTATTCTGTTGACGGCCAGGGCCACCAGCGAAGACAAAATCGGCGGACTGGAAACCGGTGCCGATGATTATCTGACCAAGCCCTTTGATGGCCAGGGAGTTACAGGTGCGGATAAAGAATTTGATAGATCAGCGGGAGAAATTACGTAATCATTATTTGCAGACGCTGAAACTGGAACCTGAAAAAGGCAGGTGTAGCCTCTGCCGATCAATCGTTTCTGGCCAAAATCAATTGCATTATCGACCGGCATCTGGCCGATGCGGAATACAGTATTGAACAGTTTGTCCGTGAAGTTGGTTTCAGTCATTCGCAACTGGTGCGTAAACTGGAAAGTATAACCGGCCTGACCCCCAGCCTGTTTATCCGTGCCCATCGCCTGTTGCGAGCCAGGCAGTTACTGGATCAAAAAACCGGGACAGTTTCGCAGATTGCTTTTGAATGCGGATTCAATAATCTATCCTATTTTTCCCGCAGTTTTAAAATACAGTTTGGTCAACTCCCTTCGGAGTATCTAAATAACATCCACTAGATATTTTGCTTCATTACTTTTCAGTTATTTTCTTCGTGAATCCTTCGTGGAACTTCGTGTAATTTTACCCCTCGCCATGCAATCTGAGTGTTAAAGAATGCGCAATGGGTGTTAGACACCGCCTGAATTATTTCATACTATTTTCCTGAAATCTTTTAAATCAAACTATCAATAAAAGGAGAATAGTCATGAAAAGTCGTTTACTGATTTTCGTATTCGTGGCAACTTTAATTATTACTGGTATAACGCCAGATTTACTTCCTTCCCAAATTATACACGTTCCCGGTGATTACCCCACCATTCAGGGGGCAATTGATGTCGCGGTTAATGGCGACACCGTGCTGGTGGCCGAAGGTACCTATTATGAGAATCTGCAGATCACTTCAAAATCCATCACCCTGGGCAGCCATTTTTTGATCGACGGGCGACACCAGCCATATTTCCAAAACGGTCATAAATGGAAGCCAGCCGGTTAACACCGACCTGGCCAGTGTTATTATGGTGAGTTTTAGTCAAGATACAACGGTCATATGCGGATTGACGATCACCGGAGGATATGGTATGAAGGTGGCCTCTGGAAATGAATTTGCACGTGCTGGCGGCGGTATGGCTGCTTCTGCTTCCAATATTATGATACATGATAACCGGATAATCAATAATGTCATCAATCAGGCGAAGGTTCCGGATAGTTATACTGCTGGAGCAAGTGGTGGCGGCATCGCTGTTAATCCGTTAACAGCTGAAAATCTCTCGATTATTATACGGAATAATTTAATTGCGGATAACTATGTCGAAAGTGAAATGACGGGCGGTGGTGGTATTGCCATAGTCAATTTTTATGTGAACAACAGTCAGTTATATCATCGAGAATAATATTATCAGTAATAACATCATTCAAAATACGGATGAATGGAAGGCAATGGGTGGTGGCATTGCTATGAATTTTGTGCTGCCAACCAGTGGTACTCAGATTATCCGTAACAATATAATCAGCGGCAATAAAGCCCTGTGCCACGAGTAGTTTCGGCGGTGCCATGTATATTGTCACTTGAAGAACGAACGCCGACGGGGCGGTAGATAATGATCCGGGTCCCTTTATTTATAATAATATTTTTGAGGGGAATCATTCCGATCACCTGGGCGGAGCCATAGCGGTCTGGCGGGTTTACTGTCCGGAAGGCGGATGTCCGGAGCCTGGCCGTCTGGCTCCGCAGGACACTATACTCCTAAACCATCTTTCATTAATAATACCTTTGTTAACAATTCGGCCTGCGGACGGTTCTGCTTTTTATATCATGAATGATAAACCTTTTCTGCTGAACAATATTTTATGGAATGATCATCCTGACAATGCTGCCTGGGGAGAAATATTTTTGGGTAATGAACCCACATGGTTCTCCTGGGTGGAGGGGAATAAGTATGGTGGTGTTGAGATGTATAATTCGGTCGTGCAGGGAAATCGATGGGCGGATATTGATAAAAGTGTCTGGAATATTGATCCGGATTTTTCAGATACCCTGTACCATTTAGCAGCCACCAGTCCGGGCATCGGTACAGGCCGAGTCATCCATTGAATTGAATGGTGTTACCTATTATTCCCCGGATGATGATTTCGATGGAAATGCACGTCCGCACAGTATCGATCCCTATGTAGATATGGGGGCTTACGAATCGTCCCATATGGCCCAACCCCGGCCATCAGATATGATATTCCATGGGGACGGCTTATATATCAATCCAAACCAGATCTCTCCGTTTATCACTACGGAGATTATCAATCCCCAGGGAGAAAATATAAAGGTTTATTCCCATCTGCAGATCCCGGACAGTGCTGAGGTTCTCTCCACAGTGGAACTATATGATGACGGGATTCACAACGATCAGGAGATTGGAGACGGAATCTATGGAGGATACTTTCAATCCATTTGCCACCGAAGCCATGCTTAATATTTTTCTCAGTATTGATAATGAAAGTCGTGGAACGACGATGGATTTTCATGATGATAATAAATTTACCTCTATCGGCCCCGTCAGTTTAGGCGATACTCCGTTTATTGATTATTTCTACGACGAACAATACAGAGAACAATTTATAAACCTGGTACTTAAAAATGAAGGTACTAATGCTGCAGCTGAAAATCTGTATGTAAATATCAAGTCAACCGATCCAAGAGTTGAAAAAATATTAAATAACAATCTGACATTTCCTGACCTTGTTGCCGGGGAAATTGATACCAGCAACAACTATTATTCATTTATTTTTGTGGAAGGTTATAATCCGGACAGTACAATAAAAAATCCTATTCACTTTGATTTAATTGTTTATAGTAATGAATATCCTTATTGGACTGATTCTTTTGATTTCACAAAAATTGCTCTCGGAATTGCTGAGAATTTCAACAGTGTACCCACTCAATTTGCCCTTGGCCAGAACTACCCCAATCCCTTCAATCCGAAGACAATTATCAGTTACCAATTACCAGTTACCAGTATATGTGGAACTGGGAATATATAATATCCTCGGCCAAAAGGTAGCCACGCTGGTTTCGGCAAAAACAACCGGCGGGAACATACAAGGTAGAATGGGATGCGACCAATTTTGCCAGCGGAGTATACTTGTACCAGTTAACTACCGACCAGGGATTCACTCGATCGCGCAAGTTGGTGCTATTGCGGTAACTGACCCACCCCTGTGTCCCCTCCCTAACCAGATTAGGGAGGGGATTGAATTAATATAATCCATCTCGACCCTGCAAAACTGCTATGCCCAAAATCAGGTAAGTTTAATCGATTTATTATTACTTCCCATAAACAAATTGATTTTAATAAAGATAAATAGTGTATTTAAATTCTCTATTGATGAATATGTTTAAAATATTTATTTTAAACCGCCAGGAATAAATGTTTATTGAATAAAGTAGTATCATTTACTCAGATCAGAAAACAGTGATCCATTAGTTAAGAGGAATATACTCTTGGCTCAGATTTTTCCGCAATGGACCAATAAATTACCGATTATATTAATCTTTATTATTACCGGTACCCTTCTGGCAGTGGTGGGATTCTTCTGGTACTTTGGCTCACCCAAATATACCGATGTGGGTTATCGCCCCAAACAGCCTGTTCCTTACAGTCATAAACTGCATGCCGGCGACCTTGGTATGGATTGCCGGTATTGCCATAATTTTGTCGAAGTATCGGCCAAGGCCAATATTCCTCCCACCCAGACCTGCATGAACTGCCATACCCTGATCAAAACGGACAGCGAAAAACTGACTGCTGTACGGGAGAGTTGGAGCAGCGGCAAACCAATCGAATGGATACGGGTACATAAACTGCCGGATTATGTTTTCTTTAATCATAGTATTCATCTGCATGCCGGTATAGGCTGCCAGAGTTGTCACGGTACAGTAACTGAAATGGAAGAAATAATGCAGGTGGAGCCGCTAAGTATGGGCTGGTGCTTAAACTGTCACCGTAATCCCGATATGCATTTACGGGCAGTAACTGATATTACCAGCATGAAATGGACCCCTGCGGCCGATCAACTTGAATTTGCCCGCAAGGTGAAGCAGGGAAAGAATATTGTCCCGCCGGTAGAATGCTCAGGATGTCACCGATGAACGACAAGAAATTGAATATAAGTGGAAAAGAATACTGGCGCAGCCTGGACCAACTGGCCGGTAAGCGGGAATTTACTGAATTCCTGCACCGTGAATTTCCGGAAGGAACTACCGATCTGCCGGCACAGATGAACCGCCGGAATTTTCTGACTCTGATGGGCGCCTCGCTGGCCCTGGCCGGTTTGACCTCCTGCCGGCGCCCGGTGGAAAAAATCGTACCTTATGTAAAGGCCCCTGAAGATATCATCCCGGGTATTCCGCAATATTATGCCACAACCATGCCTTTCCGCACCGGCGCTTATGGCTTGATCGTGGAGAGTCATGAGGGACGCCCAACTAAAATTGAAGGGAATCCCGGCCATCCGGCCAACCGCGGCGGTACAAATGCATTCATACAATCCGCCATCCTGGAGTTGTACGATCCTGACCGTTCCCAGACGGTTCTGCAGCAGGGGCTGGAGAAAAGCCCGGATGATTTTGTGCTGTTCTGGCAAAAACTCGCTGCAGATTTCGCCGGTAATAAGGGTAATGGTCTGGCCGTATTATCCGGATCATTTGCAGCCCCGACCCTGAATCGTCTGAAAGAAATATTCCATAAAAAATTTCCCCAGGCCGGCTGGTATTGTTATGAACCGGTATCTGATGAAAATATCTATCATGGTATCCGGGCGCTTAATGGATCCGTACTGATCCCTGAATATGATTTTAACCAGGCCCGGGTGATACTGGCTGTAGATGCTGATTTTCTCGGTTTGGAAAATGAAAGTATCCTGGCGGCCCGGCAGTTTGTCAGCGGACGGGAACTTAAATCTCCTGAACAGGGGATGAACCGGTTATATGTGGTCGAACCGCTGTTCACTCTCACCGGAGCCATGGCCGATCACCGCCAAAAATTAGCCCGCTGCCGGATACCAGACTTCCTGCTGGCTTTGATTCAGACCTTACGTAATGCTGGTATAAAAATACCTGCTGGCGAAATACCTGCGGCGGCGCAGCAGCAGCTGAAGTGGAATTTGATCCGCACTGGCTGGATGTGGCTAGCCAAAGACTTAATCCGGAATACCGGACGCAGTGTTATTATCGCCGGCAGGCAACAAAATCCCCTGGTTCATGCTCTGGTGAATCTGATTAATGCTGCTCTGGGTAATATCGGTCATACAGTATTTTATCGCCAGCCGCATGGATGTTATTCTGGCGGAACAGGACCAGCTGAATAACCTGGTGACCGGACTGAATCAGAATAAAATCGACACCCTGATAATTCTGGATGGAAATCCGGTTTATAATGCACCGGCCGATCTTGATTTCAGTTCGGCTCTGGGAAAAGCTAAACACTCCGTTCATCTCAGTTATTATTATGATGAAACATCGCGCCTGACGGAATGGCATCTTCCGCTAAGCCATTTCCTGGAATCATGGTCGGATGCCCGTTCCTCTGCCGGTACCGCCAGTATTGTGCAGCCATTGATCGAACCGTTATATAAAAGTTTCGGCGTAATCGAGATGCTGGCTGTGATCACAGGGGCTAAACAGATCAGTGGCTATGACCTGGTCCGTGAAACCTGGCGAGGATTATTGAAAACCTCTGAGTTTGAGCAGGAGTGGCGCAGAATACTTCACCAGGGCTATCTGGAAAACAGCGAATATCCGTTGATCAATCCCAAACTCGATCTGAACGGCCTTAAAAAACTGGCGATTGATTATCCTTTGCTGAATCACAAATTAGATGCCGAGCACCTGGAGATCCTGTTTCAGCCTTCGTATTCGGTCTTTGACGGCCGCTTTGCCAATAACGGCTGGTTGCAGGAATTGCCTGATCCGGTAACCAAACTGGCCTGGGATAATGCTGCACTGATGAGTGAAAATACTGCCCGCCGGTTGGGAATTAAAAATGAAGATCTGATTGTCATTGAAAATAAAGGAAAGGAACAACCGTTCCCGGTATGGATTGTCCCCGGTACTGTGGATTTTTCAATTGCTCTGGATTTAGGCTTTGGTCGCACTGCAGCCGGCAGGATCGGCAATCAGACCGGATTCAACGCTTACACCTTGCGCAGCAGTAATGCGCTTTATTTCGACACGAATGCCCGGCTGCGCAGGACCACTGACACTTATAAACTGGCCAATACCCAGCACCATGGATCGATGGAAGGAAGACCGATCATCCGCGAGGCTTCTCTGGAAGAATACCGCCGGCACCCGCAGTTTGCCGGGGAAATGGTGGAACACCCTCCGCTGATTTCATTATGGGAAGAGCACTCTTATGACAAAGGGTATCAATGGGGTATGGTCATTGATCTGAACCGCTGTATCGGCTGCAATGCCTGTACCATAGCCTGTCAGAGTGAAAACAATATCCCCATAGTCGGTAAACAACAGGTGCATAACGGCCGGGAGATGCACTGGTTGCGTCTGGATCGTTATTTCAGCGGAGAGGTCGAAGCTCCCCAACTGGTTTATCAGCCGATGGCCTGCCAGCATTGCGAAAACGCCCCCTGCGAGCAGGTCTGTCCGGTAGCCGCTACTGTCCATGACAGTGAAGGATTGAATCTGATGGTCTATAACCGCTGCATCGGTACACGATACTGTTCCAATAACTGTCCTTATAAAGTCCGCCGTTTTAATTTCTTTAATTACACCAAAGATTACCCGGAGATCATACAGATGATGCAGAATCCGGATGTAACAGTACGTTCCCGCGGTGTTATGGAAAAATGTACATACTGTTTGCAGCGACTGAATGAAAGTAAACTCAAGGCTAAAATGGAGAACAGAACCTTGCAGGATGGCGAGGTGCAATCTGCCTGTCAACAAGCCTGTCCGACCCGGGCCATCTATTTTGGCAATATCAATGATCCTGAGAGCCAGGTAAATAAGATGAAAAAATCTGAACGTAATTATGAATTGTTAGCTGAACTGAATATTCAACCGCGGACGTCGTATCTGGCGAAAGTAAGGAATATTAATCCGGATTTAGACAAAGGGAAGTAAGGCATAAAGGCTAAAAAGGCACTAAGGCACTAAGATGAGATTAAAGAGAATAATTTAAGAATCAAGCGGTTATGGCGTAATGATGCCGCAGGCATCAAATGTTATAACCAGACAGATCTCCCTGTATAAGTGCACCCGGAGGGGTCGAATAGAGAGTTGATATAAGATATAGGATTCCATAGAATAAGTCACTGTAATTTTGAGTAAATATGACTAATCACTGAAACATTAGAATTGCAGAAAGAGATACTGATCGAGGGGAATCCGTCTTTTGCGGATGTAACTGAAAAGGTCAGTACAATCACTGAAGCCAGGACTCCCAGGTTGTGGTACGTGGCGATAACCATATCCAGCAGTTTGATGGTCATGATGTTTGTATTGATCGCATACCTGGTCTGGGAGGGTATCGGTATCTGGGGTGTGAGTATACCGGTGGGCTGGGGTTGGGCGATTGTGAATTTCGTTTTCTGGGTTGGAATCGGTCATGCCGGTACCCTGATCTCGGCAATTCTTTTCTTATTCCGGCAGCGCTGGCGCACATCGATCAACCGTTTTGCTGAAGCGATGACTTTATTCGCGGTTATCTGTGCCCTGATTTTTCCCGGCATTCATGTTGGCCGTATCTGGGTGGCTTACTGGATGGCTCCGCTGCCCAATCAAATGCTGATGTGGCCCAACTTTCGCAGCCCGCTGTTATGGGATATTTTTGCCGTCGGTACCTATTTCACGGTTTCCGTGTTATTCTGGTACACCGGATTAATTCCGGACCTGGCCGCGCTGCGCGACCGGGCTAAAAACAGGCTGCGCAAGATTGTACTGGGAATATTTTCTCTGGGCTGGCAGGGCGGCAACCGGCAATGGCAGCATTATGAAATCGCTTATCTGCTACTGGCGGGTTTGTCAACACCGCTGGTCTTGTCCGTGCACAGCGTGGTCAGCACCGACTTTGCCACCAGCATTTTACCCGGCTGGCATACTACGATCTTTCCGCCCTATTTTGTGGCCGGCGCGATATTTTCGGGATTTGCCATGGTATCAATCCTGGCCATCATCGTCCGGAAAATTTATGGCCTGGAAAATTATATCACCATAAATCACCTGGAAAAAATGAATAAGATTATGATGGTGACCGGTATGATGGTGGGTTATGCCTATGGGTGTGAATTTTTTATTGCCTGGTACAGCGGGAACCTGTATGAGCGGTTCGCTTTTATGAACCGGGCTTTTGGACCTTACGCCTGGGCTTACTGGACCATGATCAGTTGTAATGTAATAATTCCGCAATTGTTCTGGTTTAAAAAAATACGGCGCAGTATTCCGCTGATGTTTACCATCGCGATCTTTATAAATATCGGTATGTGGTTTGAGCGGTTCGTGATTGTCGTCTCGACATTGTCCAGGGACTTTCTGCCTTCCAGCTGGGCTTATTATTCTCCGACCATTTTTGATATCGGTACTTTTGTAGGTTCCTTCGGATTGTTTTTTACCCTGTTCCTGATTTTCCTGCGTTTTATACCGATCATTGCCATTTCGGAAGTAAAAGGGGTTTTACCGCAGGCGGATGCGCAGCATGAGCAGCATCACTGAGGGTTGGCAAATGGATGAATTAAAAAATAAAAATGAAGTCATTCACGGTCTGCTGGCTGAATTTGAGAATCCAGCCGCCCTGCTGGCGGCCGCCGCAAAGGTGCGGGAAGCGGGATACCGGAAATTCGATTGCCATTCACCTTTCCCCATTCATGGCATGGATCAGGCCATGGGCCTGCGGCGCTCACCGCTGGGGTATATTGTTTTCGCCGTTGCTGCGGTGGCTTTGACGGCGGGTGTGACGCTGGAGTGGTGGACCAGTACTGTCGCTTATCCGCTGGTGATCTCGGGAAAACCGTTTTTCAGTTATCAGGCTTATGGACCCGTCGCTTTTGCGATCATGGTTTTATGTTCCGCTTTCACGGCGGTTCTTGGTATGCTGGCCTTGAATCGCTTACCTAAATATTTTCATAAACTATTTCATTCGCGGAATCTGGAAAGAGCGATGAATGATGGTTTTTTCATATCGGTTGACAGCACTGATCCGAATTTCGATCAGCAGCAAACCGGAAATTTTCTGAACAGTATCGGCGCGAAAAATATAGAGGTCATTCAGGCAGAATGAATACTATTTTTACCAGAACCGGCGTATTACTGCTGGCCATGCTGATAATCGCTTGTTACCGCGGCAAGCCGTCTGAAGATCCGCCGCTGCAGCTGAATCCAAATATGGATGATCAGCCCAGGTATGATGCCCAGGAATCCAGTCAGTTTTTTGCGGATGGCTCCGAAATGCGTGCTCCGGTGACCGGGACGATTGCGCAGGGGCAATTGCAGGCGAACGTTGAATATTATTATGGCCGGACTGCTGATAGCCTGCTGGTCAAAAAAATACCAGTGCCGGTCGGCACGGAATTACTAAACAGGGGACATGAGCGTTTTAATATCTATTGTTCCCCCTGCCACGATCAAACAGGCAGCGGCCAGGGCCTTGTGATCAAGAAAGGATTTTTACCACCGCCGACATTCCACCAACCGCGTTTACGGGAGGTAGAAGACGGGCATATTTACGAAGTGATCCGCAACGGTATACGCAACATGCCGTCATACCGGCACCAGATCAGCGTGGCCGATCGCTGGGCGATTGTGGCATATGTACGGAAACTGCAGCGCGATCAGAATGCCGGGGCAACAGATATTCTGCCAGGGCAGGATTCAACCAGGCAATGAGGGATATGGAAAATATCAGGACATATTATTCCAAGAAGCGCAGGTCATTTTACTGGTCGGTTTCAATCATCACCTTGCTATGCTCGCTGTTGACTATTGTTATTTATTACTTCTTTCCCACAGAATTTTATCCTGCATACCTGGTAGCTTATGTCTTCTGGGTTTCGATCATGCTCGGTGCGCTCTTCCTGACCCTGCTGCACCATGTCAGCAATGCCGTGTGGAGTACCGTGCTGCGGCGTATTACTGAATCGCTGGCTATGACTGTGCCGGTTCTGGCCGTACTGTTTATTCCCCTGGCTGGCGGAATTCATAACTTGTATCACTGGAGTCATGCCGAAGCAGTTGCCGCTGATCAGTTGCTGCAAGCCAAATCGGCTTATCTGAATGTACCATTTTTCATCATCCGCTCGATACTGTATTTTATTATCTGGACGGTGCTGGCATTAATATTATACAGGACCTCCTTAAAACAGGATCAGAATTATACTTCCGCCCAGACCAGGATTTTCCGTACAGTCAGTGCGCCGGGGATAATCCTGTTTGCCATCACTATCACCTTTGCAGCTTTCGACTGGCTAATGTCCCTTGATCCGCACTGGTATTCGACAATTTTCGGACTCTATATTTTTGCCGGCAGTTTTCTGGCGGCCCTGGCCTTTATTACGCTGACCGGATTATTTCTGCGCAGGAAAAATCTGCTGCGGGATGTAATTACGATAGAACACTATCATGACCTGGCCAAACTGATGTTTTCATTTACCATTTTCTGGGGCTACATGGCCTTTTCGCAGTATTTTCTGATCTGGTATGCCAACATACCGGAGGAGACGATCTTTTTCCGCCACCGCTGGGAAGGGAGCTGGAAATATATTTCACTGCTGCTGGTATTCGGTCAATTTCTGATACCGTTTTTAGGTTTGATGACCCGGGCCGCCAAACGGAGTCCGACTTTTCTGGCCTGTATTTCTGTCTGGATTCTGCTCATGCATTTTTTTGATCTGTACTGGATTGTCATGCCCAATTTTAAAGTATACGAATTCTATCTCTCCGCTATCGATCTGATTATTTTTCTGGCGATAGCTGGCATATTTGTTTCAGCATTTATATATATCTATCTTAAAAAAGCGCTGATCCCGCTGAACGATCCTAAATTAGATGCGTCAATCAATCTGATTAACCGCTGACAGTATATAAATAGAGTCTGATTTGGAAATGGAATTTGAACATCGCGAAACGCGCAGCCTGTTTGCTATCAATCTGGGACTTATTGCCAATATCCTGCTGGCTGTGCTTAAAACCGTCATGGGAATGATAGGGCATAGTCCTGCCCTGCTGGCTGATGGTATTAACTCTACTTCCGATGTGGCCTACTATGTGGTTGTACGAATTTTTGTCGGTTTGGCGCATAAACCGGCCGATGATGAACATCCTTACGGTCATCAGCAGCTGGAGAGCATTGCGGCCCTGGTAGTAGGTGCTTTTGTGCTTACTACTGGTGTCACGATTTTCTGGGATTCAATCAATAAAGTATACGATTTGTGGTCGGGCTCGGGTAATTACGGCGGAGCAGCTTTAGGAGCCCTGCTAGTCGCGATTTTCACTGTCTGCCTTAAGATAGCATTGACATATATTACCCGCCGGATCGGCCAGCAAACGAATAATCCTGCAATATTTGCCTTAGCCTATGATCACCGCAACGATATTTTTGCCGCTACAGCTGCCGGGGTGGGTATCGCTCTAGGGCGGTTGGGTTATCCCTCGGTGGATCCGCTGGCCGGAGCGCTGGTGGCTCTGGTAATATTGCGCACCGGTATTGAAATCCTGCGAGAATCTTCGGCCAACCTGATGGATACGGTGCCGGGAAAAGAATTAGAACAGAGAATCGTCCGCCTGCTGAGCGGTATTTCCGCAATCCAGCAGATTGAAGAAATCAAGGCCCATCGTTTCGGACCGTACCTGGTTATCAATATTACTATCGGTGTTGACGGGGGAATGAGTGTAACCCGCGGTGATCAGATCGCCACGCAGGTCGAGCATATATTATCACGCGAGATCGATCTGCTGCAGCGGGTGCATGTTCATTATCATCCGGTGCAGATGGTGAAACAGAAAGCGTAATTGAAAAGTATAACCTACAACTTGTCATTCCGATCCGCCGTCAGGCGGAGAGGAATCTTATTTCTTCACCCGCAGCGAATCCCAGTACATATAAATACAAAGAAGTATATACATACCGAATCCCAGGATCTCGGAACCTGATGATTCCACCCAGTGTTCGGTTCCGAGGGCCCGCATAATTGTCCAGCCGTCACCGAAAAATTGCTGTCCAAAATATACGATAAAGGCTGCCAAGTACACCCATGATTGCACCACCGGCGATAAATCCTGAAGCAATCAGGGTACCACGGTCTCTTCTTTGTATGGACAAGTCTTCGATCTTTGGTGCTTTTTTCAACAAAATGAGCAATTAATCCGCCAACCAGGAGGGGAGTATTCAAATGCAGTGGCAGATACATACCCAGGGCAAATGCCAGGGGCGGGATTTTCAGTAATTCCAGAATGATGGCTATAAAAATACCGGCCAGGTAAGCAAACCACGGTGCCGGTTGGTTAGACATCAAAGGTTTAAGTACTGCTGCCATGGCCGAAGCCTGGGGAGCTTCCAATCCGCCTGGACCAAAACCGTATGTCTGGTACAGAACCAGTATTACCAGTCCGACAGATGCCGAGGCAAGCAGAGTACCAAGAAATTTCCATCTTTCCTGAGTACGCGGAGTGGTACCCAGCCAGTATCCAATCTTCAAATCAGTTATAAATCCACCAGCCATGGAAAGGGCTGTACAGACTGCTCCGCCGATAATCAACGCGGCCAGCATACCGAAATCACCGGATAATCCGATGCGGACCAGGATAAAGGAAGAGATTATCAGGGTCATCAGGGTCATACCCGATACCGGATTGGTACCGACGATCGCAATAGCACGTGCTGCAACAGTGGTGAATAGAAAAGCTATAACACCAACGATGACCAGACCAACTATGGAATACATCAGATTCTGCTCTACTACTCCAAAATAGAAAAAGAAAAAGATTGAAATGAAAACCAGGATCAGCAAAATAGCGACCCATTTCATTTTAATATCCAATTGCGTTCTTTCAACCTGTTTGGTCGTCTGTGAGCCGGTTTTACCCATTATTTCATTCACGGCCAGTTTAAAAGCTCCGGCAATTATTTTGGATGATTTGAGAATACCGATAATACCGGCAGCCGCAATGGCACCAATGCCGACATGACGGACATAATCGCTGAAGATTTCATTAGGGCCCATTTCGGCGATGGGTTTGACCGATTGCAGAATAGGAACTGTGAGATATTGACCGACCGAATATACCAGAGGTATCAAAACCCACCAGGACAAAAATGATCCGGCAGCGATGATCAGGGAATAACGCAGACCAACGATATAACCCAGACCGGTTACAGCTGCTCCGATATTAATTTTAAACAGGAGTTTTGCTTTGTCGGCCAGAACCTGGCCCCATTGAAATGCCGTGGTAGCGACAACTTCTTTCCAGAAGCCGAATCCGGCAATAAAGAAATCGTAGATTCCACCCACCGCTGCTGCAGAAATCAGGACCCTGGCCTGTTGACCACCCGATTCTCCGGCGATCAGCACTTCCGTGGTGGCGGTTGCTTCCGGGAAAGGAAATTCCCCGTGCATGTCTTTCACGAAATATTTACGGAAAGGGATCAGGAAAAGAATGCCCAGGCAACCGCCCAGAAATGAGGCCAGGAATATCTGCAAAAAACTAGCATTCAGTCCTAAAATATAGAGACCGGGGATGGTGAAAATCGCACCGGCCACGATCACACCGGAGGCAGCACCGATCGATTGAATAATAACATTCTGCTGCAGGGCCTTTTTCCGTCCAAGTAAAGCTGAACCGCCCACAGCCAGAATGGCGATAGGTATGGCTGCTTCGAACACCTGGCCGATTTTCAAACCCAGATAAGCGGCTGCCATCGAAAACAGAATAGAATAAAAAATTCCCGATAACAGTGAATAGGGGGTTAGTTCGGGCACAATTGTGGAACTTGGTACAATGGGAAGGTATTCCTCTCCCGGTTTTAGTTTGCGATAAGCATTTTCCGGAAGTTTTGCGCCCTGCTCCTGCTGTTGATGCTGCTCCATTATACCTCCTCATGAAAAAAGTTGACGTTTGACCCAGTTTTCCAGTCCTGCACTGATGATTAAATCCTGTGCGGCTATCCCTACCGGATCGATGGAATAGGTTTTAACCGCGGTCTGGATTTCAGACAGACTAAAGTTTATGGTTGCCTTGATTCCGGTGCGTACGGTCAGATTTCTGTCACCAAATTTTTTCTTCAGATCTTTGACTAATTCCGGCGCTTCAATCACCAGAAAACCGTTATTCAGGGCATTGCGTTTATATGTTTCGTTAAAAGATCCGGCAATGACCAGTTGCAAGCCGCGGTATTTCAGAGCAGTAGCCGCCTGTTCCCGCGAACTGCCTGTACCGAAATTGAAACCACCGGCCAGCAGATCCCCCTCTCTGACCAGGGTTTTAAATTCGGGATCGTAATTTTCCATTACCACCTCAGCCTGCTGCCGGGGAGTAAAATCATCCAGGTAGGTATATTTACCAGGATAAATACCATCGGTATTCAGATTGTCCTGGTAACAGAACAATAGTTCACCCTGCAAAGTTTCCGGAAAACCTGCTATAATTTTGACCGGGGATTTGTCTTTACTTCTGGTTTTAGTTGTAGTCAGTGTGCCTTTTATTTTCGATGCTTTGCCCTGATCGGGAAAAGTTATTTTTCCGGCCAGTGCCGAAGCGGCTACTACCGCCGGTGAAGCCAGATAGGCATCGGCGTTGCGCGAGCCCATGCGTCCTTTAAAATTCCGGTTCGTGGCTGAAATTCCTACTTCGCCATCCTGCAAAAGACCTGCACCCAGACCTATGCACGGTCCGCATCCCGGCGGCAGGGGAATCAGCTCCTGATTTCAGCAGGACCTGCCAGTCGCCACGTGCTTCACTTTCCTGCTGTACTTCGCTGGAAGCAGCTGCTATATAAAATTCGACTCCGCTCGCCACTTGCTTCCCGCGTACAATTTCAGCCGCTGCGGCAAGGTCATCTACCCGGCTGTTAACGCAGGAAACCAGATAGGCTTTATTGATTTTTATATTCTTCCGGTCAAGCTCCTTAATTGAAGTCATTACCTTCACCGAATTAGGACCGGAGACATAAGGCTGGACAGTGGCAAGATCCAATACCAACTTTTTAGCATAAAAAGCATTCCTATCGGCCACAGGTATATTTTTTTTCAGTTTCTGAATACGCTGGGAATTGATACGGGGGTGTTCACCCTGACCATCGGTATCCGAGGGTACTCCCGCAAGCCCCCTCTTTTCTATGAACTTTACCCGCTGGCGCAACCAGGTAATGGTAATTTCATCGATCGGGAATAGACCCGCCAGGGCACCCCACTCGGTGGACATGTTGGCAATGGTCAGGCGTTGTTCGATCGAAAGTTCTGCGATACCGGTTCCGCTGAACTCAATCGCATGGTTTAGCACTTCATCATGATTAAAAAAACCGCACAGGGTTATAATTACGTCTTTGCCGCTGACACCGGGTTTGAGTTTGCCGCGTAATTCAACCTTAGCCACCGGCGGGACCTGCCACCAGGTTTTTCCGGTAGCCCAGATGGCGGCAGCATCGGTGCGTACAATTGGTGTACCCAGGCAGCCCAATCCGCCATACATATTCGAATGGCTGTCCGAGGCGACCACGAAGGTGCCTGGCCAGGCATACCCTTCCTCGCAGATGATCTGGTGGCCGATACCCCGTCCGGCCGGGTAGAAGTCCACGCCCATCGAGCGGGAGAACGATTCAATTTTAGAATATTTTTCCAGGTTTTTTTCGCTGCGGTCCTGAATGTTGTGATCGAGAGTATGTACCACCTGTCGCGGATTTGCCATTCTGGTAGCACCGCTGGATTTAAATTTAGGGATCACGGCTCCGGTGTTATCATGAGTCATAACATACGCCGGCTGGATCATTATATAGTCGCCACTATGAACCAGGTGACCCCGCTCCAGTCCATAAGCGAATTTCTGTACAATTTTTTCTGTTAAATTCTGGGGCATTTTATCCTCATATGACTCCAGGTTAAAAAGAAATTATACGGGTCGGATAAAAATAAGTGATATTACAAAAAGTATCAATTGTTTAATTTACCGCAGATGGACAAAGATCACTATTATTTAATGAGTATTCTTAGCGACCTCTGCGTCGCAGACCTTTGCGCCCTTTGCGTTGGAAAAAGCATAACGCAAAGTACGCTAAGTTCGACGCCAAGGACGCAAAACTACAATAGTATCCCGTTCTTCTTTCTCCAATCCGCCAGTATCTGGTCCATCACCCAACTGGTGCGTGCGGCACTCAGGCCATCGCTGGGGCAGCGGCCGCTACCGTTGAGTTGATCGACAATAGACTGGATATGCGGCTGCTGAATATGTTCTGGTTTGTTGAAAGGCCAGGAGGTACGTCCGTCTCTGTTTTCCATGATCGCATCATGTTCCATAAATGTCGAGAAGGATATTTCACCTTCCGTACCCATGATGGTAACCTTATCCTCCCGGACCGAGGAGCAGAAGCACCAGACAGCTGAGGCCAGTATTCCGGATTTGAATCGTAAATCCGCCACGACGGTGTCTTCAGCCGGATAAAGTCTAGCCTGATTGCTGGCCAGTCCGTTTACTTCTGTGACCGGCCCGAAGTAATAATCCAGCAGATCGAGAGTATGGCTGGCCAGGTCGATAAAGTATCCTCCGCCGGCGATTTCGGGAATTACCCGCCAGGGCAGTTGAGTAGAATCGTAATCCTTTTGATAGGGCGGTTGGCAGAGTACTATATTGATAAAGCGCACCTCACCTATTTTATGCTGCTCCAGCGATTCTTTGATTTTTAAAAACAGGGGCAGGCTGCGCCGGTAATAGGCGGTAAATAGAGGTATTTTGGCCTGCTGACAGGCTTCGATCATTTCCAGGCATTCCGTATAGTTCCGCGCCAGCGGTTTTTCGACGTAGACCGGTTTACCTGCGGCAGCAACTTTCAATGTATAGTCATGGTGGGAATCCGGCGGGGTGGCGATATAGACAATATCCACATCCGGGTCATGGATGAGAGCATCGGCCTGATCGTACCATTTGGGAACCTGGTGCCGGCGGGCGTAATCTTCAGCTTTGGCGGTATTCCGGCGCATTACCGCCTGCAATCTGGAATTTTTTACCTTCTGCAGTGCCGGCCCGCTTTTTACTTCAGTAACATCTCCGCAGCCGATGATACCCCATTTAATGGTCTTCATAAGATCTCTCTGAAATAATCTGGTATTATAAATTTACTTCTGACATGTAACACCGGAAATGTATATTAAAAAAATGAATACTAAAATCTAAACTGCAATTATTTCCCTCTGGTTGGAACATACTTGTATGAGCATAAATATACCGGTCTATTAAAGGATTACATATATATACCGAGAATAAGACTAAAATAACTTACCACAGGGGGATTCAAATGAAGAAATTTTTACTTTTATTTATCTTATTCTTTTTTATTTATCCGGTCAGCGATCTTCCGGCAATTACTTACATCTATGCCTGGGTGAATGGTGATACCTCGCATGTGCTGACGCAGGGAGATATGTACGCCTGGGAGTTTGATGTGGAAACACCGGGGAGTACTGCCTTAGCTGAATTGTATCTGGATTTGGACAATTCAAAGACGCTCGACGATGGTGATTTTTTATTGCAGCAATTTGAATTGACTGATGGGCAGGTGGAGCAAGACGGACCATCCGACTCCAGTTCTGTCCCGGATGGGATCGTTTATATTGAATTTGGACCTTTCGGTTTCCATCCTCAAAATTATGTAATGAAGGTAGTTGATGCGGATCAAAGACTCCTTCACAACCTGGTTTACTATCAATGCGATGCCCAGTCCCGCGGCCCAAATCAGCGGAAATATCCATATCGAGGGAGTGTCAGCACCAAACGCACTTTATGCAAATACAATGATTAATGCTTCCGGACGGAACCTGGGTATGTTTTCAGGTTTAACGGACAACCAGGGGTCTTATATTATTAATCTACCTGTAGCCGATTCAACCTGGCGGATTGAAGTTCTTTTTGAACCCAATCTTGCCAATTACATCGGGACCACCCCGACCTATGAGTTACAGGTTCCGGCCTCTGGAGTCAGTTCCATCGATTTTTATTATACTGCAGCCGCCTCATGGATTTATGGAGATATAAAAAATCAGGCAGGAGCGCAGGTCATGATTAATAGCTGGATCAATTGGAGGAATAATACTAACGGTGAAGAAGCTGAGTATCAGATAGTAGACGGCCATTTCAATTTACCTGTTTCCGTCACTCCGCAGGGCCAGGACTCGACCAATTATTTTTACCTGGATATAAATGACGAAATATTTTTCCCGGATTATTTAGCGCCGCAATTACACGACGATTCATTTCCGGTCAGTTTTGGTGACAGCGTGGAGAGGATTATTACGGTTTATGAGACTAATAGTCTGATTTATGGGTATATCACTGAGCAGTCGGGACCCCCTTCGCAAAGTTATCAACTGATGGCCACCACGGAAGTAGGGTATACCCGGGCCATGTCCGATGCCGGTAATGGCTATTTTGAATTACATGTACGCACCGGCAGCGATTATTATATAGGTATAAATACTGATCCGGAATGGGGTACGCCTTTACCGGAAGGGTATGTCATCAGCGGAGGAGATTGGCAGCAACACCAGCCGGGTGATACGGTACGTCTTAATTTAGTACCTGCCTCTGCAGTAAATGATGAACAAAAAATTGTGCCACAAAAGATGTACTTGAGTCAAAATTATCCTAATCCTTTCAATCCCAGTACCCGGATTGAATATGGATTAGCCAAAGCCGGCCAGGTTAAATTAACAGTCTATAATTTATTAGGACAGGTGATGACCGTCCTGGTAAATTCCAGGCAAAATGCCGGTATCCATAGAATTACCTGGCAACCTGCGCAACTGGCTGCGGGAGTATACCTGTACTGTCTGGAGACAGCTGAAGGGCAGTTTACCAAGAAATTGGTTTTTATAAAATAACCTGACCCATCCCCCATCCCCTTCCCTTATATATAAGGGAAGGGGAGTGAGGGGATAGGTCAATTTATTAATACATCCGTATCAGTTCCTCTAATTTAGTGTTTACCTCGGACAATAAAGTAAACTGCATCAATTCCATGCGGTGCCGGGCAATATTGGGCAAGCCACGCAGGTAACCGGCATAGTGTTTGCGCATCTCAATCACCCCTTTTGGCTCCCCCTTGTATTCGACACTGTAGCGCAGGTGTTCCTTTAGAATCTGGATTTTTTCTGTCAGAGCGGGCTCGGCTGAAATTTTTCCGCTGCTCAGGAATTCTTTAGAATGTTTGAAGATCCAGGGATTATGCACGGCACCGCGCCCGATCATGACAGCATCACAACCGGTTTCCTCAAACATCTGTTTAACCTGCAGGGGAGTCGTTACATCGCCATTACCGATCACCGGGATGCCTACCGTCTCTTTCACTTTTCTGATCCACTGCCAGTCGGCATCGCCTTTAAATCCCTGCGCCCGGGTACGGGCATGAATGGCGATCGCGGTTATACCCACCGACTCCATCTGCCGGGCGATCTCTTCGATCGCAATGGAGTCGGTATCCCAACCCAGACGGGTTTTAGCCGTGACCGGCAGAGCAGCATGTTTTACCACTTCAGCGCAAATTTTTATCATCAGGGGAATATCTTTTAATAAACCGGCCCCGGCACCTTTGAGAGCAATCTTTTTTACCGGACAGCCGAAATTAATATCGATGAAATCTGGACCTTTTTCCTCGGCCAGCTGAGCTGCCCTGATCATGGCTTCCACCCGGTTACCATAAATCTGTATGCCAATGGGATGTTCTTCAGGATGGATCGTCATTTTCTGGAATGATTTCCGGACTTCACGGATCAGAGCTTCTGAACTGATAAATTCAGAATAAACCAAATCGACGCCCAGTTTTTTACAGACCATGCGGAAGGGGTAATCGGTCACATTCTCCATCGGTGCCAGGAATATGCCCTGGTTTATTTCAAGATTGCCGAGTTTCATTATTAGATGTACTGCTGTCCTCCATAAATAACCTGTGTGGAATTTACAGGGTAGGGTATCAGAATGGAAATGATATTTGCATATTTCCACACACCCCGTCTTCCCGCCATTGGCGGGAAGCCACCCCTCTCAAGAGGGGAAAATTGGTACATTAATTGCATCACTAAAGAATTAATTTTAAGGACCTAATTTATGAAGGGGAAAATAATATATTATAATCCAGCCTTGACAAAAAAAGCCAGAATTTTAAGAAAGAAAAGTACCCTGGCGGAAATCCTGTTATGGCAAAAGATTGAAGAATAAACAATTATTGGGATATGATTTTCATCGACAGAAACCGATTGACAAATATATAGTCGATTTTTATTGTCCAAAATTAAAATTAATTATCGAGATAGATGGTATAAGTCATAATGAAAAAGTCGAATATGATAAAAAACGTCAGAAGAAACTTGAAAATCTCGGCTTTAAAATTCTGAGATACACAGAATACGAAGTACAAAAGAAGATTAGTGATGTACTACTAAGCATTATTGCTATTATAAATGAAAAAATATGTGGTTAATTTTTTTCCCCTCTGGAGAGGGGTGTCCGGCGATAGCCGGACGGGGTGTGTGGCGAAGTATCTTCTATAATCTTAACTCCGGATCATAATTCTCTAAGTGTTCGCCTACCCGCTTCAGGAAAAGCGAACCCAGCTCGCCATCGACTATGCGGTGGTCAAAGGTTAAAGAAAGGTACATGATCGGCCGGATGGCGATGGCATCATGCACAACCACAGCCCGTTTTTTAAGAATCCCGACCCCCAGAATTGCGACCTGCGGTTGATTGATCAGCGGGAAACCAATACTGGTTCCATAGAGTCCGAAATTGGATATGGAAAAGGTACCGCCACTCACTTCATCCGGTTTGAGTTTGCGGCTGCGGGCGCGCAGGGCTAAATCCTGAATGGCCCGGGCAAATCCGACCAGGTTTAAACTGTCGGCATGTTTGATCACCGGAACAATCAAACCCTGTTCGGTGGCAACGGCAATACCCAGATTGACAAAATGTTTAATCTGGATATTGTCCCCTGCGATGGAGGAATTAACCAGAGGATATTCTTTTAAGGCCCGGCTGCAGGCTTCGCTGATAAAAGGCATATAGGTTAAACTGATCCCTTCTTTTTGCTGGAAAGCAGTTTTATTTTTTTCACGGATGGAAACCACATTGCTCAGGTCAACTTCAATAAATATTCCCACATGCGGTGATGTATGAACGGTCAATACCATGTGCTCGGCAATTTTTTTACGAATGTGGTCCATTGGCACGACCTCAAGCCCATCAACAAAAGTTCCGGGCGCTGCACCGATTGTCGCCTGAACCGGTATAACCGGTCTGGCCGCAGGGGTAACGACTTTTTTCTTCTCGATAAATTCCAATACGTCTTTTTTGGTCACCCTTCCGCTGATGCCCGTACCGGTGATCGATTCCAGTTCCGCAGGCCGAAGGCCTTCGCTGCGGGCAATATTCAGAACCACCGGGGAATAGAAGCGGCTGCCTGGTGTTTTTTCAACAGGTGTTTCAGGAACTGTCACCGGTGCTGGAATAACTTTATCTGCTTTTGCTGATTCGGGAACAGTTTTGGCGGCAACCGGTTTTGGACTATCCGCCGCAGCCACAGCAGTTTCGCTGTCAATCCGGGCGATCACTTTTCCTACAGCAACAGTTTCCCCCTCTTTGGCCAGAATCTCTGCAATTTTTCCGGCAACCGGAGTAGGAATTTCAGAGTCGACTTTATCGGTACTTATTTCCAGGATAATCTCATCCTTGGCAACGATATCACCTGTTTTTTTTAACCATTTGACAATGGTTCCTTCGGTAATACTCTCTCCCATTTTGGGCATAACCATGTCGTGTTTCATGTGGACCTCTTATCCTTAATTACCTGAAATTGAAGTTGTTTATAATCTAATATGCAAATCAGTCAGATGACAGGCATATTTATTGCCTAATACGCCAGTAAGTTTTGCAGGGCAGTCACAATATCTGCTGTTTGCGGCAGAATTGTATTTTCCAGAACCGGACTGAATCCAATGGGTGTATCCTTACCGGCCAGGCGTTTGACCGGTGCATCCAGATGTTCAAAGGAAGATTCTGCAATTTGCGCCGCGATTTCCGCTCCAAAACCCTGAAATAAACTGTCTTCGTGAGCGACTAAAACCTTACTGGTTTTTTTTACGGATAGCCGGATTGTTTCCAGATCCAGCGGAACTATCGTGCGGATATCAATTACTTCAATTTCAGGTCCTTGCTGTTTTAATATCCTGGCTGCTTCGAGTGATTTTTGCACCAGGGCTCCATAGGTGACCAGCGTAGCATCCTTTCCTGCCAGACAGATTTTTGCCTGGCCGAAGGGCAGCAGGTAATCCTCAGCCGGTTCCGGGGCTGCCGCATAACTTTGCCGGTAAAGTCCTTTGTGTTCCAGGAATAATACCGGATCCTCACTGCGAATCGCGTATTTTAGTAATCCTTTGGCATCGTCAGCCATGGCCGGATAAGCGATTTTAAGTCCGGGCATATGACTGAAAAAGCCTTCGATATTCTGCGAGTGACATAAACCGCCGTGAATATAGCCCCCCACCGGAACCCGGATCACCACCGGGCAGGTCCAGCTATTATTACTACGCCAGCGAATGGTGGTCAGTTCGTTGCGTATTTGCATCATGGCGGTCCAGATGTAATCTCCGAATTGAATCTCGATAACAGGTTTGAGTCCGCGCACAGCCATACCGATAGCCACGCCTACAATACTGGATTCGGCCAGGGGAGCATTAAAACAACGCAGCGGTCCGAATTTCGTAGACAGCCCGCTGGTGGCGGTAAAAACTCCCCCCTTGCCATCCGCTACGTCCTGCCCAAAAATAAACATCCGATCATTTCTGGACATCTCCTCTTTGAGGGCATGATTAATTGCGTCGACCAGGACAATGTTCTGCGCAGAGCCAACGGGACGGGGATTGTTATCTGTATTTTTGAGGGGCTCCGGATTAAAGATAAAATGAGTGACAGTTTCTTTCTGTGGCAGCGGCATCTGTTCAGCTTCTTCGGCTGCCTGGTCGATCTCATTTTTTACCGTTAAGCGGATGTCTGCAATCTCCCGGTCATTGAGCATTTTCTGTTTAAGCAGCCATGTTTCCAGTTTAGGGATTGGGTCCAACAACCGGTCTTTTTTGATATCCTGCTCGCTGCGGTATTTTTTATCGGCATCGGAACTGGAGTGGGCTAACAGGCGAACAGTACTGGCCTCGATTAGCGCAGGTCCCCGGCCGCCGCGCACCATTTTGACAGCCTGTTGTGCTGTCCGCAATGATTCCAGCAAATCAGTTCCATCTACCATGAAACGGTTCAGGCCGGTATAACCGGAAGTTAAACTGTGGATTGAGCCGCCGGCAATTTGTGTCGCGACCGGTACAGAAATGGCATATTTATTATTTTGAATAACGAAAAGTACCGGTAAAGCATCCCGGGCGGCCCAGTTCAACGCTTCATAAAAATCCCCCTGGGCGGTAGTACCTTCCCCGGATGAAACATAAATTATTTCATTCTTATTTTCACGCCGGGCGCCCAGCGCGCAGCCAACCGCCTGCAGAAATTGTGTACCGGTGGGACTCGATTGAGTAACGATGCGCAGAGACCTGTGGCCATAATGGTGGGGCATTTGCCGTCCCCCGGAACTGGGATCGTCAGCCCGGCCCAAAAAATTCAACAGCACTTCCTGCGGAGTAACACCATACTGCAATACGAAGGCCAGGTCGCGGTAATAAGGATATGCCCAATCTGACGCGGGTTTTAATGAAAAGGCTACGGCGGTCTGGATCGCTTCATGCCCGGAACCCCCGATATGGATGGAACTCTTACCCTGTTTCACCATAGTCAACATCTTGTCGTCCAGGTAACGGGTGCGCAGCATGTTGTGATAGAGTTTGATTAAATCAGGTTTGTTTAAAATGGGATCCCGCGAAGTTTTTTTGGTTTTGGCAGTCATGCGTTATGAACTTTATCGTACTCTTGGCCGGTTTTCTTTCTGGCGCTGTCTGATATTTATGGCACAATGCATTACCAGCAGATCTTTGAAATAAGCGACGGGATCGAAATCACCGTTAATACGAACTTTACAGGCATTACTGGATTTTTTCCCCTGCGGACAGGTATTTTCAGGGAACAATGGGCACATGGCTTGCTTTTTGTGAACCATAATTGATTCCTTTAAGTTAGGCGGGTGATTTTTGTTCTTCTTGATTCGCATTGGCTTGCTCAATCAGGGATTTGATTTCTGCACTCTGCACAGGCATTAAGGAAACATTGAAAATCTCTGCAAAATTTGCACACACTCTGCTTGAAACATCATTTAGTTCGGTGATATTTCCGATTTGTTCGAAAATTGACGTCACCCCTTTCCCGTCGATCCCGCAAGGAATTATATAATTAAAGTAATTAAGGTCTGTGGACACGTTCAGGGCAAAACCATGCATAGTTACCCAGCGTGTAATTTTGACACCGATGGCACAGATCTTTTTATCTCCGCTCCAGACACCGGTCAAATTTTTGATCCGCCCGGCCGGGAGTCCAAACTCAGTTAAGGTACGGATGATGACTTCTTCCAGATTGCGCAAATACCAGTGAATATCCGGTTTGAAGTCGAGCAGGTTTAATACCGGATAACCTACCAACTGACCGGGACCATGAAAGGTAATATCACCACCCCGGTCGATATGAAATAATTCTATGCCCTGCTGATGCAGGTATGCTTGATCGGCCAGCAGATGCGCAGGATTGCTTTTTTGACCGATGGTTACGACCGGATGATGTTCGGTCAGGATCAGGTAATTATCGGTGTGTTCCCTGCTCACCTGTTGAAACAGGTGTTGTTGCAGTTTCCAGATCTGGTCGTAGTTTGAAATTCCGGTTTGGATTAATTGAACTTGTTTCAAAATTACACTTTGTTTTAAGTGATACCGGATTAGATATGAATGGCTTCCCCTGAAGCGGCACCAGCTGCTTCCATAATCATCTCGGCCAGAGTAGGATGTGCATGCATAGTCCGGTTTAATTCGACGGCTGTGCTCTCCAGGGATTTGGCCAGACCGGGTTCAGCAATAAGTTCGGTGGCATCGGCTCCGATGATATGCGCACCCAGCAATTCACCGTATTTTTTATCAAAAATCAGTTTTACCAGACCTTCCCGTTCGCCGATGGCCCTGGCCTTGCCTGAAGCGCTGTAAGGAAAGCGGCCGATGTTCAGCTCATGCCCCATGGCCCTGGCCTTGTCTTCGGTCAGACCAAGGCTGGCAACCTGCGGCTGGCAGTATGTACAACCGGGAACATTATTATAGTTGAGCGGCTGAGTCGGCACCCCGGCTATTTTTTCCACGCAGATGATACCTTCGTGCGAGGCAACATGAGCCAGCAGGGGTGGACCGATGATGTCACCGATTGCATATATTCCCGGGACGCTGGTTTCATACCACTGATTAACCTTAATGAATCCACGTTCAATTTTAATGTCCTGTTCTTCCAGTCCGAGATTTTCGACATTGCCCTGAATCCCGATTGCCAGCAAGGCTAATTCAGCCTTGACAATTTCCTGTTTACCTTCTTTGGAAAAATTGACTTCCAGGCCCTCTCTGGTATTCTTTAACTTTTCGACTTTCGCCGAGGTGTGGATTTCTATATTATTCTTTTTAAAACTTTTAGCCAGAATAGAGGTGATTTCTTTATCCTCGATGGGCAGAATAGAGTCCAGCATCTCAAGGATGGTTACCTGTGTTCCCAATTCGTTATAAAAATAGGCAAATTCAATTCCGATCGCCCCGGCACCAATTATAACCATCGATTTTGGTTGTTTATCCAGAGACATGGCCCGGCGATAATCGATGACAGTCTGGCCATCGAAATCAATTCCGGGAATCGTACGGGGTCGGCCGCCCGTGGCGATAATAATATTTTTGCAGGACAGCGATGTTTTTTTACCATCTTCAGGGCTGACTTCGATGGTCGAGCTGTTTAATATTCTGGCCCGGCCATAAACGACATCGATCTTGTTCTTCTTCATCAGGAATTCAACCCCTTTTGAATTCAAATCTGCTACTTTCCGGCTGCGCTCGATAATTTTGGTAAAATCAAAAGAGATCTTTTCAGCATGAATACCGAATTCATCTGCATGGCGCAGCAGCGAATAAGTTTCAGCGCTTTTCAGCAATGCTTTGGTGGGGATACAACCCCAGTTTAAGCAGATCCCTCCCAATTTATCCTGTTCAATCAGTACGGTTTTTAATTTTAATTGAGATGCCCGGATTGCGGCCACGTATCCACCCGGGCCGGACCCGATCACTGCTAAATCGTATCTTTGTTCCATCATACCCCCCTGCCTGATTAGAATGATTAGCACCTGAAGAAATAATGCGTTAAATTTAATTCTCTTAGATTAAAAGTCAAGTCGCTTTGAGAGTGAAAGCAGATCATTGGCGCAGCCGACAGGCATTTTCCGGCCTGGCCGGTGCTTAACAGCGAGCAGTTATTATGAATGATATTTTTGATATTCTACGACAGGCCCGGGCGGCACTTACGGCCGGTGATTATGAGACTTCCCGCGATAAATACATTCAGGCTCTAAAGCTGACCGATGATTCTGTTAACCAGGCGATGATCTGGGCCGAGCTGAGTTGGGTATACTATTATCTGCATAATTTTCAGGCAGTTGTCGAAGCTGCAGCACAGGTACTTGAATGTAATCCCGCTTACCTGGCCAGGGAGGATCTAAGCCGTCTGCTTGGTTATTCATATCTGGGTCTTAAAAATAATACACTGGCTGAAAAGTATCTGCAGCAATCGCTGGAATATGATCCGAACTCAGATAAACAGCAGTTTGTAAAATATGAATTGGGTAAAATGCTGTTTGTCCAGGGTAATTATGACCTGGCCTATCCGTATTTTATAGATATTGTTCCGCATTTTAAAGAAACCGGTTTTGATTATTATCTAGCGGTTTTATTTTATCTGGGTTTTATTCATTATTATTTGAAAAATTATAGTAAAGCCAGAGAAAATTTTGAGCAGATCCTGGCCCAGCAGTGTTCAACCGAAAGACAGAGTTCCGCCTTTTATGGTCTGGCCTTCCTGGAATTCAATGACCGGAACTACTTGAATGTTATCAGTTTATGTGAAAAAATTATAAATCTGGATCGGAACTTTTTTGACAAAGAGACCGTTGGATTTCTCACGGCAGCATCTTATTACCATCTGGGCCGTAACGATATATTTCTGGAGTATTATAAACAGATGGTTAAATCTTATCCACAGGGGCGCTACCAGGAAGAATTGAATAAGATGAGTAAGGTCAATCCGGCTACCGATCAACCGCAAGCGCAGGAAAAATCCTAACTTCTCAATATAGTTTAACGGATGATTGATAATCTCAAACGAATACTACTCCAGGCCAGTCCGTTCGCAGATTTTAAATTGCCTGCACCCGCAGGCTCCGGATGTACATGTATCCGGACTTAAAGGATCCTTACCAGCTGTTTTTTTAACTTACCTGGTGGAAAAGTATGAACGGTCGATACTATATCTGGCCGCAGCTGCCGACGGTGCCGAATGCCTGCGTGATGATCTGGAGCTGCTAAAGGGGGCAACTGCTACGCAGGTATCCTTTTTCCCGGCTGCGGAAATCATTCCCTATGAAGAACATGAACCCAATCCGAGTTTAGTACGCCTGCGCTGGGAAACCCTGCGAAATATTATCTCGGCAAAAAACGGGATTGTAGTCACCACATTGAAAGGAATGCTGCAGAAGGTTCCGGAACCTGCGCTGTTCCTTGACCACTGCCTGTTATTATCTAAAAATCAGGCCGTGGATTTTGATGGTTTTATCCAGCAGTTGCAGCAAGGCGGTTATGAAAGGGTTGAATTCGTAGAAAGCGTAGGGCATTTCAGCGTTCGCGGCGGCATTGTCGATATTTATCCCTGGACCCAGGATGATGCCGTCAGATTGGAATTTTTTGGCAATACCATCGAGTCCATCAGGACTTTTAATGTGATCACGCAACGATCAATTGCAGAAATTGACCGGATTGAAGTAATTCCCAATTTGATTCTTGAGCGGCCGGGTGGCAGTTTATTGGAATACCTGCAAAAAAATATCATAGTTGTCTATGAGGATCTGGATTTGATCAGGGCGCAGGCCCGGGATTTTTTTATTGAAACTCAATCCCGTTATCAGGAGTCTGAAAGAACAGAAACAGCAGGTCGATCCTCCGCAACAGCATTACTTGATCTGGGCAGAACTGGAAAAAAAGTTAGTCTGCTCTGCCGACTTTGCGTCTGGATCTGCTGGTACCTGCGCAGGCTTCCGCTTACGCCTTTGACAGTATGGTACCCCCTTCTTTTGCCGGGCAACTTAACCGTTTGTTCGCCTATCTGCGGAAGGTCTATTTGGAAAAACAACAGGTCTATATTCAATGCGAATCTAACGCCCAGGCGGAACGTTTTAGGGAAATACTGGAAGAGGAGGAGTTGGAACGGACGGCTGTGGTCAGCACCGGGTCCTTTCATTACGGATTTATCTTCCCGGCCGGAGCTGCGGCCGGAGGCCTGCAAATACTGACCGACCATGAGATTTTTGGGCGATTTAAGCGCCGGCGGACTTACCGGCGGTTTAAAAATGGCGAATACCTGCGAAGTTTAAATTCGTTGAATCTTAATGATTATGTGGTGCACATTGATTATGGCATCGGCCAGTATACCGGAGTCATCATGCTGGAAACAGGCCAGACCAGGCGGGAGTGTCTGCGCATTCAATATGCCGATGAGGATATCTTATATGTAAGTGTCGACCGTTTGAATCGGGTGCAGAAATATTCCGGTGAAGAAGGTGCCGCTCCCCAGTTAACCAAGTTAGGCAGCGGAGAATGGGAACGGACCAAAATACGTACCAGGGAATCGATTGAAAAAATTGCGGCAGAACTAATCCAGTTGCAGGTGGCCCGCCGGACCATGCCGGCTTTTGCCTATACCCCCGATACTCACTGGCAGAGGGAACTGGAAGCCTCCTTTCCTTATGATGAAACCGAAGATCAGTTACGGGCAATTACAGATGTGAAACGCGACCTGGAGTCCGCTGCACCGATGGACCGTTTGTTATGTGGTGATGTCGGTTACGGTAAAACCGAAGTTGCCCTGCGTTCCGCCTTTAAAGTGAACATGGACGGCAAGCAGGTAGCAATTCTTGTTCCCACCACCATCCTGGCTTATCAGCATTTTCAGACTTTTAAAGACAGGCTGAATGAATTTCCCGTCCACATCGAGATGCTGTCGCGTTTCCGCTCCGACAGGGAACAAAAACAGATAATAGCGCGGCTGGCTGCCGGGGAAATCGATATCATAATCGGAACCCACCGCCTGCTGTCCGCAGATGTAATATTTAAGGATCTGGGCCTGCTGATCATAGATGAAGAACAACGTTTTGGAGTAAAGCATAAAGAATACCTGAAAAAATTAAGGGCCAGTGTGGACATCCTGACCATGACGGCCACACCCATACCGAGGACCCTGCACCTGTCATTGATGGGAGCAAGGGATTTATCGCACATCGAAACCCCTCCGCGTAATCGTTTACCGGTCATCACAGAATTGCTGGAATGGGATGATCAGCAGATTCACCGGGCTATAAAAAGGGAACTGCAGCGGCATGGGCAGGTTTATTTTGTTCACAACCGGGTAGAGACTATTGAAGGGATCCGTGCTGCTCTGCAACAGATCGTACCTGAAGCGCGGTTCGCGGTTGCTCATGGCCAACTTCCCGAAAAAAAATTGGAACAAGTTATGCTGGATTTCATTAAAAAAAAATATGATGTGCTGGTGTCCAGTATGATTATTGAAAATGGCCTGGATATACCCAATGTCAACACGGTCATCATTAACCGTGCTGATAAGTTTGGCCTGGCTCAACTGTATCAGTTGCGGGGGAGGGTAGGCCGCTCTACCGAGCAGGCCTATGCCTATTTATTAATTCCGCCGGTGGCCCGGCTGACCACCCTGGCCCAGAAAAGATTAAAGGCTATTCAGGATTTCACCGAACTGGGGTCAGGATTCAGATTAGCCCTGCGCGATATGGAAATCCGCGGGATCGGCAACATTCTGGGCAAGGAGCAGAGCGGAAATATTCAGGCAGTCGGATTCGATTTATATTGCCGCATTCTGGATAGTGCGGTTAAAAAAATAAAATCGTCAACAACCGAGATACTCCCGTCAGGCTTCGGTGATCACGGTTCTGATCCTAAGTTGGATGTCGATTTTGATCTGGTAATCCCGGCTGATTATATCAGCAGCGAGCAGGAACGTATAGCCCTGTACCACAAAATGGTGAATTATCATTCGAGTACCGATCTGGAAAAAATAACGGCCGAACTCGCCGATCGATTTGGCCCTGTACCGGCAGCTGTCGACAATTTGATCCAGGCGATTCAAATGAAAATCTTAGCCAGTGAACTGTATGCAGCTCAGGTGATCTGGAAAAAGAATGTGTTAATTATGAATTTTAACGAGCCCGGAAATGATGGCCCGGATTATGTTCATAAAATTGTAACGAATTTGCTGCAGCAGAAAAAACTCCGTGTACAATTTCTTAAACAAAAGCAGGGATTGGGTATCCAGTTGCAGTTATCGGGTGATACCAAAGCAGATCAGGTTAACTTTGCCAGAAATATCTTGAAAGATTTAATATAGCAGTATAAATTCTAAATTCGTATATTTTCCAACTGAATAAAAAGGAGATGGTTTATGAAGAAATTACTAAGCGTGCTCGTAGCGGTGGTGCTGCTGGCGTTGTTTCTGGCCTATTGCGGAACGAAAGAGGAAACCGTGGCTACGGTCGGGAATTTGGATATAACCAAATCACAATTTATGAAAGAAATGATACGATATCATGGAGAAAAACCGAATTATCAGGATGTGGATCTGGAGCGTAAGAAAACCATTCTGAACACTATGATTAAACGCAAACTGAAACTGCTGGAAGCGTATGACGCAGACCTGGACGATGATAAAGAAATAGTTAATTCTATTGAAACGTACCGTAAACGCATCATCATCAATGAATATTATGAAAAGGTCATCGTTGAACAGACTTATTCCGACCAAAGTAATTGATGAATATTTGCAGCGGCAGGGGGTAGAAATGAAAACTACCCAGATCCTGATCGGTTTTAAAGGTGCAAATCCGAACATAGAACGTTCTCAGGAGGAAGCGAAATTATTAGCAGAGCAGGTGGCGCAACAGGTTAAAAGCGGAGCCGATTTTACGGAACTGGTGTTAAAATATTCGGATGAACCGAGTGCTAAAGAAAGCAAAGGGGGTACCAATTATTTTAAATGGGGAGAGAGAGTGGGACCCTATCAGGAAGCAGCCTGGAACTTAAAGGTGGGCGAAATCTCCGCTCCGGTGGAGACCAGGTATGGATACTTTATTTTTCGTTTGGATGATCGCCGGGAACTGCCAGATTTTAAACCAGATATGTCCAAGGAAAGGATTACCGAGATCAAACGTACTTTATTCAGGGCCAAGGGTGATTCAGGTACTATTATTGCCAACAAACATCTGCTCGAGTTAAGGGAAAAATACCGGGCAGTGACCGATACTGTTGCTATCAAAGAACTGGCGGCGTTATTGACTGATAAGATGAAAAATGAAGTGGCCACGGCAGAAAGTTTCAGCCCGCAGCAAAAGAAAATGGTTCTGGCCAAGTGGAAAGGGGGATCTACCACCTGGGAATCCCTGCTTAATCAATATGGCGATCGCCTGAGCAGGGTAATTGGCCGGTTCCGCCAGGCGAATGTATTAAAACAGGAAGTTGAAAGTTACACCAACATGGAACTCGTGGTTCAAAATGCGGATGAGCTGATGATATCCCCGACGATGCGGATATAGAAAAACAGTTAGATACGTTTTTAGAAGACCGTTTAATTCAACTTATCGAGAAAAAAGAAGTTGATGAAAATGTCACCGTAACGGATGACGAAGTGCTTAAATACTACGAGAACAATCCCAACAGGTTCACGAAAAATGAAGAAATGGAAATCTGGCAGATTTATGTTAAAGACGATAAACTGGCCAGGACAATTGCGGCCAAGGTCCGCGCAGGAAGCGATTTCGGCGCTCTGGCCAAGAAGTATTCGCAAGAACGTTCTTCATCTGGCAAAGGCGGATATGTTGGATTTCGTTCAGCGAGCGCGTTAGGAGCCGTCGGTCAGGAAGCCTTCAAACTGGGACCAAATAAAATCGGTGGTCCGGTAAAAACCCAATCTGGCTGGACAATCTTTAAAACAGGAAAGAAAAACGAAAAAATGTTACGGCCTTTCAAGGAAGTTGAAAATCAAGCCCGCAGTATAATGCGTACTGACAGGATTAAAGCAAACCGTGTACAGTGGGAACAAAATCTGGAGAAAAAGTTTAAACCTGTTATCAAGGATGATGTATTAAAACAGGTGTAAAAGTTCGACATGCGGATAAAAATACCAATAAAAATATTTTTAGCGGCGGTGCTAGCGCTGGCACTGGGGCTAGCCACCTGCGGCTTTATCTCCTGTTCAAAAAAAGAACAAATGAAGGCTGATGTTGTTGCCCAGGTCAATCTGGCCCGGATGACGACCAGGGATTTGGAAATAGCCATACCACAAACTGTCACGGTTGAGGTTGCGGCCGCACTCAAGCGCAAATTGGTGGAAAAATGGATTGAAGACGAAATATTCTATCAGACGGCCATGAACGAAGGTATATCTTTAAGTGATGATGAAGTACAACAGGTTGAGAATTACCGCCGCAGCCTGCTGGTTGGAAAATACCTGGATAAATATGTAAATCTGAATTACCGGCCGCTGGATCAGGAAATCGAGAATTATTATAATCAACACCGCCGGGAATTCGTGTGGCAGGATGAGTACGCACATCTGATTCATCTTATCCTGGATACCGATGATCAGACTATCAAGGAAGAAATCAGCAAGAGCGTAAATTTAATTGAGGTCATTAAAAACAACTTCATGGACCAGCAGTCAAGTGCCTGGCGGCCGATTGGTGACCTGGGTTATATAAAATTAAGCGAATTGCCGCCGCGTTTAGTCCAGACCATCAAACAGGCTCCAACCGGCGCCATCCGCGGACCGATTAAAACGGACTATGGGTATCACTATATCCAGGTTATCGATCTCCAGCCCGCAGGCGCTCAGCAGGAGCTGGAAGTAGTCAAAGCTGAGATCGTGATGCGCTTAAAAATCGAGCAGCGGTTGAAAGAGATAGAAAAACTAAAACAAAATCTTCAGCCCAAATTTACCATCCAAACCGATCTCAGCAAATTAAATCAACAGGAGTAATGATTCGAACATGACACGACTAATCTACAGGCTTCTCGGTCTGCTTATGTTATTCAGCAGCAGCGGTTTGGCCCAGCAAACGATCGAAGGGATCGCTGCTACGGTCGGCCAGGAGATAATTTTAAGATCGGAAATTGAACAATTTGTGCAGAATTATGCGCTGCAGAATAAGTTGAACATTCGCGGCGATATAAAACTCCTGCAGGATCTGCAAAAACAGGTATTGGAGAAAATGATCGAACAAAAAATTATGCTGGCCAAAGCAGACGAAGATACTGTTAAAGTGGATGACCGGGATGTTGACAAGAGGGTTGAGGAACATATCGCTTATCTGATCCAGCAGGTCGGTTCCGAAGGTAAATTAGAAGAATCTTTTCAAAGTCCCATGCGCAAGATCCGCAAGGATTTGCGCAAGGAAACCATTGAGCGCATGAAAATCGAAATGCTGCGGCGTACGAAATTCCAGGAAGTCAAGGTTTCACGCCGGGAAATAGAAAAATTTTATCAATCGTATCGCGACAGCCTGCCGGTTCTGAAGGAAACAGTCAATATCAGCCATATTCTCAGGCAGGTTAAACCGGGAGAAAGCAGCACACAGGCAGCGCTGGTCAGAATGCGCGAGATTAAAAGAAAATTGGACGAAGGGGGTAACTTCGCAGAACTGGCCAAAGAATATTCTGAAGATCCGGCCACGGCGAAAAGAGACGGAGACCTGGGATTCACCAAACGGGGTGATTTTGTTAAAGAATTTGAAGAAGCAGCGTTCGCCCTGAGCGTCGGCCAGATATCCGATATCGTACAAACTCAATTCGGATTTCATATTATCAAACTGAATGAACGTCGCGGTGAGCAAATCCGTACAAGTCATATTCTGTTACAGGTTCGCCCGGGAGTCGAAGATGCGCAAAAAGTTGTCGATTTCCTGAATACGCTCCGGCAGGAAATTTTAGCCGGTGCCAGTTTTGATAGCCTGGCGGTGCTGTATTCAGAGGATGAGAATGTTGAAAAAGACAAAGGGAATCTGGGTGACTGGGAAACTGACAAACTGGCAATCCCGGCTTTTAAGGAAATTATAGATAAATTGACCCCCGGCGAAGTAAGTACGCCATTTAAAACGGATTACGGTTATCATATCCTCAGGCTGAACTGGCGGAAAGAACCGCGGCAGCTCACCCTGGAAAACGATTGGGATCAAATACAACAAATTGCTCTTAATCATAAAATTGAACTGGAATATGTTAAATGGATGGAAAAACTGAGAAAAGAAATCCCGGTGGTATACCACGTTACTTTTAATTGACAATCGTGTCCGGTTTTCCGCAGCGAAGACACGTAAATTCAATTCTTTAAAATATCACTGCCTGCCGAAAGTTAAATTAAATTATTAATCTTACTGTTTTTAAATGCCGATACTAAATGAGTGTATTGTAAGGACTACGAGTTTGTACTTTAACTGGACTGATTTTGGTAGTATATTTAGGACAGTGATATACATTTAAATATATTTGTATCAATTCAATTGATACCGCAGATTAGTCCGAAGAAAATCTTCGAGCGTGGGCCAGAGGCAGGACATTACCTAAACGGAATAACATAGCCTGGATGAAAAGTATTTTTAAAAAAATTCTACGTTTTGATTTCCTGCCCTTGCTGAATCAGCAGGCGCATCTATTTAACGATTTTATTCTCAGCGATACTTATCTGGCTCTGCCGGATCAAAATGTGATCTCTAACATTGATCTGAATATTCATCTGATCCGGGCCTTCGAAAAGATTTCAAAATTCACATCGCTCAGCCTTGATCTATACGGTGTCCGCAAAGATACTCCGGAGCATTGGCTGGACCTGCTGGCGAAAAAACCGCTGCATCTGAAAAAGTCAGGTTATTTTATCCGGCATTTTAATGATATTTTCACGAATCAGCTGGGTATTTATGACGGAGCCGAAAAATCCAATCCGGAGAATGAGTTCCAGAGTGAATTTCTTTATTTTCAGTTACAGGACGAATTTTATTATATTTTAAGAATTGCAAATAAAAAGTACCGTGCGAATTATTATAACCTTTTTTATCTCATTATTTCCCGTTTGCTCAAGTCCCATCAGGAATCAGTGGCCAGAGCAGGTTTAAAGGAACAAATCGCGATTCTGCATAAATCCCTGCTGGAGAGCGCAAACTCGCTGCAGATTGCGGAAAAAGCAGTAAAACGAAAAGTATATGATCTGCACAACCTGGTCGAAGCCAGCAATGAGATCTATTCCATCTTAAATTTTAAACAGTTGATTAACTCTGCCTTGCTGACCATAATCGGCCAACTGGGTATCCAGAATGCGCTGGCCTTGATGTATGAAGCCGGCACGCATACTTTCAGTCATAATTTTCAGAAAGGGTTCAAAGAACGGGATGTGGAAATTCTTAAATTTAAGATTGAAACACCCATAGCCAAATATCTGCTAAAAAGGGGAACCCCTCTGTTTGTCGAAGATTTAGAAAAAGAATATGTGCTGAACGCCTATACCAAAAAACTTAAAAGAATTGGTTTATACCTGATTGCTCCTATCCTTATCCAGGGACGTCTGCAGGGGATTATCGGAATCGGTGAGAAATTATACGGGCATTCATTTTCCCAGAGTGATTACGAATTATTTCATGTACTGATAAACATTATTTCCATCTCGATCGAGAATGCCCTGCATTATGAAGAAGTTAAAAACTTATCCCTGACCGATGCGATGACTAATTTGCATAATTACCGTTATTTCTCGATCCGCTTAAAGGAAGAATTAAACCGGGGTCGCCGTAATAAATCCAAGGTGTCCCTGCTGATTATTGATATTGATCATTTTAAAAATTATAATGATACCCTGGGACACCAGGCCGGAGATGAGGCCCTGCGCAGCCTGGGTAAAGTTTTAAAAGCAGCCGTACGTGATGAAGATATTGTCTCCCGGTACGGCGGGGAAGAATTCTGCATTATCCTGCCGGGGATCTCGAAAAGCAGCATGGAGATTCTGGGCGAACGTCTGCGACAGAAAATTGAAAGTCATGTGTTTTATAAAGAACGAGTACAACCTGATGGTAAACTGACCGTCAGCCTGGGCGGTGCGACTTTTCCGGATGACGCCCGTAATCCGGATGAATTGATTCAGCGCGCCGATCAGGCTCTGTATGAAGCCAAGAATATGGGCCGCAATCAAATGCGCTTGTATCTGAATTCGGCCCGTCGGGATGTTGACTTGCAGAAAGAAATTACCCGAGTGATAACCCAGTAGGGAATCATAAATAGTATCCGTATACCATAAAAGGTTCAAATTCGAATTTTAGGATAACAGAGCATGTCAGAGATAGGATTTAATGATAATCTGGAAGTGTTCGGACGAAAATTCCACTTTCAAACTTCCACCAACTCCAGCAAGGGGAAAATCCGTTGTGAAGTGTATGAAGACGGACGTGTAATTACGGCTACCACGGTAGATTTTGAAAGACGTAAAGGTGATCGCCGTGATTCGGTGGAAGACCGCCTGAAAGTTATTGTCGAATCGATGCATAATGAGATGATCAATGAAGTTGATCTCTTGTTCAAAATTTCAGAAAAAGTTATGCAGATCAGGCATTGCAGTTCACACAATAAAATCGGGATTTTATTCCTGCAGAATAATCTGGCCGAAGATGCCATCAAGCATTTTCAACTGGCTATTGAAATCAATCCGCATAACCTGGAGGGATATAATAACCTCGGCCAGGCTTATACTCAGTCAGGAAATCATACCAAGGCTGTAGAGATCCTGCGCCAGGGTATGCTGAAAGGGGAACATTTCACGGATATGTTGAATAATTACGGGTTTGCCCTGATGATGGATAATCAGTATGAGGCGGCTCTGCGCGAGTTCAAGAAAGCGATCAAACAGAATAAAAATTATCTGGAGGCACATTATAATATTGCCTCGCTGTATCTGCGCAGTACTTTAAACTCCAATGATAACCATTTTCTGCCCCCCCCTTCCATCCGTATTCAACGGGCGATGGAGCATCTTGATCAGTTAAAGGATAAAAATATAAAAATATTCGATGTGGTTTATGATAAAGCCCTGAAACTGGTCAATCAGAATAAAGTCGAACAGATTATTCAGTTACTGGAAGAAAACCGCAAAAGAATTTTCCTGAAAGATGTCAGCAATCTTATTTCTACCAATTTTTATTTAAAATTTATGTACGGCGGTAAGGGACTCGATATGGAAACTATTAAGCGTTACGAGTACCGCTTGAAATCCGCCATCGAGCAGAATGCCGAATATGCCGATCTGTGGAATAATCTGGGGGTAGTCCATCTTATTCAATGCCGGAATCTGTTTCTGCAGGCGCTGAATGAATTTAACCGGGCACTGGAAATCAATCCTGATTTTGATAAAGCTATAAAAAATAAAAAACTGGTTGAAAATGACGGGAAAGAATTCCTGATCCTGCTCCGTGCCATATTAAAATAAACATCACCCTCCTAAAAACCTGTAAAAAGGTGGTTTTTTCTTTCGCTTCTGTTTTTTAAGTGAAATATTCGTTAAACTTAATGAAAACAATGCCGAATCTCAGTAAATAATCCTGACTGTGAAATGTGCTTTTTATCACCACTACGATGACACGAATATGTAAAATTGCTTTATCAAGTATTGTATTTTTTATAAAAATAAGGAGTACAACATAATGTCGTCCAGAGTATTATTCGTAGGGATAATTTTTTTGTTTTTATACAATGTCCTACCTGCACAAAATCAGATTCCGTCCACAGCTCTGGTTGAATATGAAGTTCTGACTACAGATCTCCAGTCCAATCCAGAACCGCAATCATTACGCCTGCGTATTAATACCACCGGCGTAACCACTGTAGAAAATATCGATATACGGTTGGAAGGTATTCCGGGGAAACTTACCCTGCTCTACGCGGAAAAATCCGGAGAGGCACTCTGGCTGATCCAGTCGATGGAAAATGCTGCCCGCGATAATGTGCTGGCCTGGAATTATACGGACTCCACCGGCACCCTGCGGGTATATCCTTTTGTCTATACAGATCCTTATGCTCTGACGCTGGAAATACAGTTGAATTTAAATGAAAAACAAATTTCCGAAGCAAACCAGCAAAATTCGGTTATGGTCGAAACCCTGCTGCCCAATGGCGTTTTTGCAGCAACCGTGACCGGCAGGGGAAATATAATAACGCTTAACAAGTAGTGAGATATAACTATGAAACTTGCGAAGATATTATCAATTCTGATAGTACTTTCACTCAGTACTGCTGCAATTGCCCAACTGGCTACATCGCCCAGCGGAGGCCCGGATAGTTATGGTTACCGCTGGAAAACCTCGCTGGCCAGTGGTGCTACAATACCTTTCACCTGGCAAGATGTGCTGGCGGGATCACAGGCAGATTTTGTAGTCTCGGATGACTTCAGGGGCCCCATATCGATCGGTTTTAACTTTAATTATTATGGCACAGATTATTCTCAGGTGTGGATCAGTACAGGTGGATTCATCGATTTCACTTCTATCGCCACCAGTTATGAGGACCAGAATGATGACGGCGTTCCAAATGTTAATGTACCTAATAATATCATGGCAGCTGGCTGGAGTGCAATAAGATTCCGCAGCGGAGACTGCGTTTTCTGACGTTTATTATCAAACGATCGGTACTGCTCCTTACCGCAAGTTTATCGTTCAATGGAACGACTTCTGTGTTGACATCACTCAGGCCGGTTCATATTATTTTCAAATAATTTTATCTGAATCCACCAATGAATTTGTTTTCAACTATCTGGCCGCAATGGACGATTCACTCGGGGCAGCCACGATTGGAACAGAAAACAGTGATGGTACGATAGGTCTGCAATTCGCCAATAATGACACACCGGCTGTTCTGGATTCCATGTCTATCATCTGGTATGGCGACGATGTAAATTCCGCGACAGCGAGTATAAACCCGGATACGGTACTGCGGGCATCATCTTCCAATGAATATGTATACAGAATTACCAGTATTTCTTCCTCGACTTCGAATATGGGTAAAGCCGATCATGTGGTGATTAACAACCCTTTTACGGATGAATCCATTTCTGTAGTATCCGTTAATATTGACGGTTCCAGTTATTTTATTCAACGCAGTCAAAGCCGGCCGACCGCGCCGCAATTTGCCTCGTGGTGGTACTATCCCACCGGTGATAGTCTGGTAATTAAGACATCATATTTTGCTATCAAAGATTCCGTGGTAGTTACTTTTCTGGAAAATGGTTCAGCGCAGACCGGCTCAGGTAATTTCACATCCACTATCGACGCTGCTATCGGTACCAGTTCTGCGGTCAACACTACTAATGGCGGATACAGCGTAACCGTTTTACCGGAGTTGATCGCTTATTATACTGTTGTCCCGGCGGTGCTGAGTACAACAGCGGGAACAAATGTGTCTGTCACGGTCAGTGCCTATGATGCCGGAGATAACCTGGTCAGCTGGGATGATACCACAACCGTTGAATTTTTAACTACCGGATCCCGCGTACGTCTCAGTGCGACGGAAGATAATCTTAGCGCAGGAGTAGCCAGTTTTACTTTTGCAGATTCTGCAGCGGAAAATCTTACTTTTACAGCCCGCAGTAAATATAATACCTCGGTCAGCGGAACCAGCGCGCTGGTAACAGTCGCTGCCGGCGGCGCTGATACCCTTTTGTACCAGAGCGGTAATGGTTCTGTCATTGCAGGTACAAATCAACTTTTACGGGTCGCCGTTACGGATACTTTCGGTAACGCTAAAAGCAGCCAAACTGTCAATTTCATTGTACGCAGCGGGAATGGAAACCTGGAGGGAGCATCCAACGTTTTTAAGATCACCAATGTCAATGGTTTGGCAGAAGCGACATTCACTACCGGCTCCACGGCCGGTACGAACCAGGTTACCGCTATCCTGGTCAGCAGCCCGTCTGACTCATTTCGTTTTACGATAACGGGGATACCGGGAGGCATATCGTACTACACGGTGACGCCGGCGGTATACAGTGCGCTGGCCGGGGTGAATATAAACGTAGTGGTACGTGCCTATGACGGCAATAACAATTTAGTGAGCAGCGATAACAGCACGGTGGTGGAATTAATCGGCAGCAGTGCCAATGTTATAGAGACGCCGGCGAGTCAGAGTTTAACGGCGGGAGTAGCGACGTTTCAGGTATATGACAATACCGCGGAGAGTTTTACGCTGACCGGCTGGAGCCAGTCAGATCACGCCAAGCAGGGGGTTAGCGGGGTAGTGACGGTCAGTTCGAATGCGGCGACGAACCTGTCGGTATCGAGCGGTAGCGGAGTGAGCGTGGTGGCCGGAACGGATCAGTTACTGCGTTCATTGGTGACGGATGCGTATGGTAATGTAGTGAATAATGAGAGTATCAGATACCGGGTAATAAGCGGCGGCGGAAATTTAGGTGGTTTGGGAGTGCGCACGGTGAGCAGCGGTGCCAATGGCATAGCGGAGGCGACGTTAACGACCGGAGCGGTAGCGGGTGCGAACCTGGTGGCGGCGGTGATAGTGAGCAGTCCTGCGGATAGTATAGTGTTCACGGTGACGGGAACAGCGGGAGGCATATCGTACTACACGGTGACGCCGGCGGTATACAGTGCGCTGGCCGGGGTGAATATAAACGTAGTGGTACGTGCCTATGACGGCAATAACAATTTAGTGAGCAGCGATAACAGCACGGTGGTGGAATTAATCGGCAGCAGTGCGAATGTTATAGAGACGCCGGCGAGTCAGAGTTTAACGGCGGGAGTAGCGACGTTTCAGGTATATGACAATACCGCGGAGAGTTTTACGCTGACCGGCTGGAGCCAGTCAGATCACGCCAAGCAGGGGGTTAGCGGGGTAGTGACGGTCAGTTCGAATGCGGCGACGAACCTGTCGGTATCGAGCGGTAGCGGAGTGAGCGTGGTGGCAGGAACGGATCAGTTACTGCGTTCATTGGTGACGGATGCGTATGGTAATGTAGTGAATAATGAGAGTATCAGATACCGGGTAATAAGCGGCGGCGGAAATTTAGGTGGTTTGGGAGTGCGCACGGTGAGCAGCGGTGCCAATGGCATAGCGGAGGCGACGTTAACGACCGGAGCGGTAGCGGGTGCGAACCTGGTGGCGGCGGTGATAGTGAGCAGTCCTGCGGATAGTATAGTGTTCACGGTGACGGGAACAGCGGGAGGCATATCGTACTACACGGTGACGCCGGCGGTATACAGTGCGCTGGCCGGGGTGAATATAAACGTAGTGGTACGTGCCTATGACGGCAATAACAATTTAGTGAGCAGCGATAACAGCACGGTGGTGGAATTAATCGGCAGCAGTGCGAATGTTATAGAGACGCCGGCGAGTCAGAGTTTAACGGCGGGAGTAGCGACGTTTCAGGTATATGACAATACAGCGGAGAGTTTTACGCTGACCGGCTGGAGCCAGTCAGATCACGCCAAGCAGGGGGTTAGCGGGGTAGTGACGGTCAGTTCGAATGCGGCGACGAACCTGTCGGTATCGAGCGGTAGCGGAGTGAGCGTGGTGGCGGGAACGGATCAGTTACTGCGTTCATTGGTGACGGATGCGTATGGTAATGTAGTGAATAATGAGAGTATCAGATACCGGGTAATAAGCGGCGGCGGAAATTTAGGTGGTTTGGGAGTGCGCACGGTGAGCAGCGGTGCCAATGGCATAGCGGAGGCGACGTTAACGACCGGAGCGGTAGCGGGTGCGAACCTGGTGGCGGCGGTGATAGTGAGCAGTCCTGCGGATAGTATAGTGTTCACGGTGACGGGAACAGCGGGAGGCATATCGTACTACACGGTGACGCCGGCGGTATACAGTGCGCTGGCCGGGGTGAATATAAACGTAGTGGTCCGTGCCTATGACGGCAATAACAATTTAGTAAGCAGCGATAACAGCACGGTGGTGGAATTAATCGGCAGCAGTGCCAATGTTATAGAGACGCCGGCGAGTCAGAGTTTAACGGCGGGAGTAGCGACGTTTCAGGTATATGACAATACCGCGGAGAGTTTTACGCTGACCGGCTGGAGCCAGTCAGATCACGCCAAGCAGGGGGTTAGCGGGGTAGTGACGGTCAGTTCGAATGCGGCGACGAACCTGTCGGTATCGAGCGGTAGCGGAGTGAGCGTGGTGGCAGGAACGGATCAGTTACTGCGTTCATTGGTGACGGATGCGTATGGTAATGTAGTGAATAATGAGAGTATCAGATACCGGGTAATAAGCGGCGGCGGAAATTTAGGTGGTTTGGGAGTGCGCACGGTGAGCAGCGGTGCCAATGGCATAGCGGAGGCGACGTTAACGACCGGAGCGGTAGCGGGTGCGAACCTGGTGGCGGCGGTGATAGTGAGCAGTCCTGCGGATAGTATAGTGTTCACGGTGACGGGAACAGCGGGAGGCATATCGTACTACACGGTGACGCCGGCGGTATACAGTGCTCTGGCCGGGGTGAATATAAACGTAGTGGTCCGTGCCTATGACGGCAATAACAATTTAGTAAGCAGCGATAACAGCACGGTGGTGGAATTAATCGGCAGCAGTGCCAATGTTATAGAGACGCCGGCGAGTCAGAGTTTAACGGCGGGAGTAGCGACGTTTCAGGTATATGACAATACCGCGGAGAGTTTTACGCTGACCGGCTGGAGCCAGTCAGATCACGCCAAGCAGGGGGTTAGCGGGGTAGTGACGGTCAGTTCGAATGCGGCGACGAACCTGTCGGTATCGAGCGGTAGCGGAGTGAGCGTGGTGGCAGGAACGGATCAGTTACTGCGTTCATTGGTGACGGATGCGTATGGTAATGTAGTGAATAATGAGAGTATCAGATACCGGGTAATAAGCGGCGGCGGAAATTTAGGTGGTTTGGGAGTGCGCACGGTAAGCAGCGGTGCCAATGGCATAGCGGAGGCGACGTTAACGACCGGAGCGGTAGCGGGTGCGAACCTGGTGGCGGCGGTGATAGTGAGCAGTCCTGCGGATAGTATAGTGTTCACGGTGACGGGAACAGCGGGAGGCATATCGTACTACACGGTGACGCCGGCGGTATACAGTGCGCTGGCCGGGGTGAATATAAACGTAGTGGTCCGTGCCTATGACGGCAATAACAATTTAGTAAGCAGCGATAACAGCACGGTGGTGGAATTAATCGGCAGCAGTGCCAATGTTATAGAGACGCCGGCGAGTCAGAGTTTAACGGCGGGAGTAGCGACGTTTCAGGTATATGACAATACCGCGGAGAGTTTTACGCTGACCGGCTGGAGCCAGTCAGATCACGCCAAGCAGGGGGTGAGCGGGCTAATCACGATTACGTCCAATAGTCTTGATTATGTGCGCATACGAACAGCAAATAATAATCAGGGAGTAGAATTTGCTGATTCAACCATTACTGTCACAAGTTCAATTGTATTCTATGCAGCGGGATACGACCAGTATGCAAATTACACGGGCAATGTTACAGTCAATTGGTCGGAGATCGGATTAGCCAATTCAGTTTCAGGTTCCGGAAGTTCTTATGTCTTTTCTCCGAGTATCGCACCCGATGCCGGGCGGATCATCGCCACCAGTTCTATTGGCGGTGTAACTCCTGATTCAACAGGTACTATTACAATTACTAGCGGGACATTGGCAGAATTAAAAATACAGACAATACGCACGGCAGGTCAGGCGTTTGATGACACGACACTGACCACGGATCAGACTTTAACATTGTATGCGGTCGGTTATGATCTTTATGGTAATTATCTAGGCACCAGGAATGCAAACTGGTTTTTAAATGCCCCGATCGGACAATTCATAACTGCTAATTTACTGGACAGCATTGTATTCGATGCAACAACACTTGGTTCAGGTCTGATCCGGGCCATAAGTACAAGCAATCCAAGTATTCTTGATTATACAGGTTTAATTACGGTTGGGACAGGTACCGTGGCCTCACTAGTCATACGTGATGCACCTGACGGTGCCGGAGCAGAGTTTGCTGCTGATACGATCGTCGTCGGCGATAATCTTCATTTCTATTCCGCCGGCTACGATGTAAACAGCAATTATGTATCGGATGTAAATGTAGACTGGCAAAAGACCGGAACAATATCAGGATTTACCGACAGCACCAATACCTCTAACTTGAATATTTTCCCGATTGCACCAGGCAACGGATTTATTTATACAACCAACAGTTCAGGTTGGAATAATGATTCAACCGGAACAATCGTCATCCAGCCCGGCGGTTTGACAAAACTGATCATCCGCACAGGGCCTGGCGGCGGCGGGATCGAACTGGACACTTTAACCCGGATTGCCGGCGATTCGGTTGCCCTTTATGCCGCCGGTTATGATCTGGAAAATAATTATTTAGGTGACCAGAGAGTTTTATGGTCAACCGATGGCGATCCGATCGGTTTCTTTGCCAACTCAGATTCAGCGACATTTAACCGGTTTTATTTCCGGACGGTCAATTCTGCAATTTTCAGAGCTCGTCATACTGTATTAGGCGATATTTCAGGTTTGATCCGGGTACGTCCGGCAAATCCCGACTCAATAATAATTGTCGGCGGCGGTTTTGTGCAGACCGGTTCGGCCAGTTCATTCGTCTCCGATCCGCCGCGGATACGGGTTATCGATCGTTTTACCAATCCGGTGCCAAATATTACCGTAAACTGGACTACTCCTTCGTCCAGCGGCCAGCTCGATTCCGGCAATAAATATTACTGATAATTCAGGTTATGCCGGTGCTAACTGGCGTTTGCGCAGCAGCCTGGGTGCCGATACTGCTTATGCCACTGTGGCCAGTATACCCGCTACAGCGGCATTTTATGCAATTGTAGGTTCGTCATCTGCCGATAGTCTGATCTTAGTTTCAGGTAACAATCAAACGGGTGTTGTTGGAACTAATTTACCCCTGCCTATGGTGGTCAGGGTTGCGGATAGTCTGGGTAATCCGGTATCCGGAGTTACCATTGCCTTTGGTATGTTAGCTTTACCGGATGGAGGCGGGGATTACTCGCTCAATCCGATTCAAACACAGACCAACGCCAGTGGTTTGGCTCAAACTACTTTTACCATGGGATCCAAAATTGGAAATTATGTTGTTGTGGCGATGAATAATACACTCGATCCCGGTCAGATTCTGTTTCAAGCCACAGCACTGGCCGATGTAGGGGATTCGCTTATCCTGTACTCCGGCAATCAGCAGTCAGGTGTGGCCGGAACCCAGTTGGCTTTAGCGGTGAGGATCCGGCTTGTTGATCAGTATATGAATCCGGTTTCAGGTGCAACGATCGACTGGACTAACACTGCTGATGGTGATACAGTCAATGCCGGCTTGCTGACTAATTCCGGCGGCTATGCTCAGGCGAATTGGGTCCTGAGAACCCAGGCTGGTTATGATACGCTCAGAGCCACTTCTTCAGGTGCGGATCCTGCTTTATTCCGGGCAACTGTTATACCAGGTGCGGCAGTTAATATTACTTCAATTACCGGCAATAACCGGACAACCTTTGCCGGCAGCGGACGGCTTTTGCAGGCCGAAGTCAGGGATCAGTATAATAATCTGGTGGCCAACCGTTCAGTCGGATTTTTACCGGCAACGCGTGTATCCAATCCGATAACCAGCACGAATAGTTCGGGCCTGGCCCAGAGTGTATATTTTCCACCGGCTAATTTAGATTCGAGTATTGCCCGCGCTTATATCATCGGAGCAAACGATACCACCACATTCAATGTCTATGCTGTCAGATATAATAGTAATTCACTTAATCCCAAGGTCGGTTTACCGGGTGATACATTAACTTTTTATGCAGATTTTTCCAATCCAGGTCCGGATGTTGTCAATTTAAACCTGGCTAATACATATTTAAGTTTCTCGGATGGCATCAATACTACCACGGCGCAACTGGATTCACCGGCGGCGATGCCTGCACGATCGAATACAGTCCGGCTTAAATTTATTGATGGAATTATCGCGGATAATTTTATTATGGGTGATTATACCCCGGCATTCACTTTTGATGCTACGTCAGGCGGAGAAACGATAAATGGTACGTTAAACTCATCGCCGGCTGAATTAGCAATCGAGCCGCTGGTTATTCGCTCTGTTACCATTATTGGTTTAGCGGGTAATATTGTAAGTCTGGGTGATACCATACCCGATATCACCATGGTAGTTCAAAATAATAGCGCTTATCTTCTGCAGAACCTGAATCCTGCGCTGGTTTTTAATCCGGAGTTAGGTTTTACCTTAATACCCGCTCCGGCCAATCCGGTTAATATCCCGGCAAAAGCCCAGGCGAGTTTTTCGTTCCGTGTGGCAGTACCGGTCAGTGCTACTCTCGGTAATGTGCAGGTGGATGGATATATCTCCGGGACACTGGCGGTCAATGGCAATTTTGTGTATGACAATTCGTCTATTACCACGGACTCGTTTACAATCATTAATGCTGCACAAGTTGCCCTGGTCAGTTACACACCACAAACCGTATCAAACGGGCAGCCGGCCTCATTCGAGGTTACAGTAAACAACACCGGAGATGCGAATGTCCTGCTCCAGCAGGCGCAAACAACGCTGACTTTCGGTACGCAGACTTTTACTCTCAACGGAGATCAGGCAATTACCGCAGCTACTAATTCTATCCTGCGGTTCGCTGCCGCAAATATCAGCCTGGCACAGGGAAGTTATTCCGGTACGTTGATCCTGAACGGAACTGAGAATGGGGTGCCTTACAGCGGTACTCTGCTTACAGCTCCGGGAGATGAACTTGAGGTTCAATCACCAAGCAGTTTAATTCTTTCTTCCATCCTGTTAAGTGATATCAATGTGAGTCAGGGTGAACAGGATCAAAGTATTGCGGTTCGGGTTCGGAATAGCGGTAATGCGACGGCACGGATCAATAGTGCCGCTGATATAGTCTTTGACTATAACTCTACATATACCCTGGCACCGTCCGGAATTATTTTCCCACTAACAATCAATGGCGGTGATTCGGCACTTATTAACTATACAATAGATATTGCTGAGAATGCTGCCACCGGATTAGATACTTTCCGGGTAGCGGTCACTTATCAGGATCAGAATAGCGGCAGTACTTATGTGCTGAATAATCCTGTTATTTATGATACCTGGACGGTCTTGAGCCGGGCCAATCTTGATATTATGTCTATTAATGCCATTGCCAGCAGGGTCAGTCAGGGCCAGGCCGGTTTAACTATTCAGATGCAGATTACTAATACCGGCCAGGTGGGAGCACGCATCGGCGCCGCTGACAGCATCGGATTGCAATTTTTGAACAATAATAATCTGGTAACATTAACTGCGCCCGTACTGCCGTTTACCATTGCTCCGTTATCGACGCAGCAGTTTGATTTTACGGTAACCATAAACACCTTTGCTGCGACAGGGATCGATTCCATTCGCGGATTTGTTATCGGCCGCAATCAGCGTACCGGGGCAATCGCAGCAGACCAGAGTGCTTACCTTGATGCCTGGCTGGTTCAGTCAGCACCCCAGATCGTGATCACGTCAATCCGCAACAGTTATCCGCAGGTCAACCGGGGTCAGCAGAATCTGCTGGTGGAAATGCAAATTCGCAATCAGGGATTGGCTACTGCTTACATGGATACCACCGGCCTGTATGGCGTACCGGCAGGTTCCATAATTGATTCGATCCTGATCGCCACACTAAAAGATTCACTGTCCGGAGGGGAGAGAGATACCATATTTTATAATGTGGATATATCAAATTCAGTAATTGGTGATACGATATGGGTGGATGGTTTTGTCAGATACCGGGATGCCAATAATCTGACCGCCAGTTATGTGGACAGTGGTGCAGTCACTCCCAAGACCTGGAGGATTGGCAATCAGGCCGCATTGGTGATCGACAGTGTTTATACGGCAACCACGAGCATGACTCTGGGTCAAACCGGCGTATTGGCCTATGCGGTAATCGGCAATACCGGGGACGCAGCGGTTCAACTGAATACTTTGCAAATGACTTTTGATGGTATAGTTATTCATCCGATACTATCCGCTCAATTAATGGCGCCTAATATACCTTATCTGCTGAATGCCGGCCAAAGGATTACTGCTCAGTTCCGGTTGACTGCCAGTGCAACGCCGCTAGACAGTGGTTACATTACTTTGAATCTGAATGCATTTGGAACCGATCAGATTACAGGTTCAAGTGTGAATGTCCTGGGAAGTGTACAAACCGATTCAATTCTGCTGCAGACACCTGCTGATGTCCGCGTGTTTGCTATTACCAATCCTGCTTCAGTCCGCCAGGGTCAAAATGATATTGCCACAACGCTGGCGGTACGCAATTATGGACAAGCCCGTGCTCAGCTGAATTCGGTTACGCTTAATTTCAGAAATGGTAATACTTATTATAATCGTGAATTAATCGCGCCGACTTTTCCATTCTTCATCGATGGCGGTCAACAGGACACGATCACCTACGATGTGGATGTGCTTACTACGGCACCCCTTGGTGTTGATTCTTTGCGCGGCGGAGTGCAATTCCAGGAAGTAAACCGCACTCAGGACGGAACGCATACATCCGCGTATCTTTCGGCCTGGCAGGTTTTTGGTTCAGGAGGGGTGAATATCCTTGCCGTACAGGCTGATCTGGATACTGTGAGTACCGGCCAGGATAGCATCCGGGTTCTGCTCCGGGTGGCCAATTCCGGAAATAATTCTGTGGTAATCGATTCCGTGCGGTTAAATACAATTCGCGGATTATATATTCCGGCTACGGTTTTTCAACAACCGGCTATTACTCTGGACAGTGCGTCGACCACTGCCATTCAATTCCTGGTTCAACTGAATGCTGCCTCTCCGAGCGGTGTGGAAATGATCAATGCGTCGGTATATGGCCGGGATACTTTTACAGACTCCCCGGTTTCCGATGTTGGTGCTGATACCACTGACAGCTGGCTGATCCAGCGTGCCGTAAATATAGTTTACAGTGCTGTTACTCCCACATTGATCTCCCGGAATCAGTTAATTCAACCGGAAGTGCAATTGCAGAACACCGGCCAGGCAGATTTGGATCTGGATACAAGTTTGACCAGGTTGCAGGTTGACGGACAAAGTTTCCCTGTTCAGAATTTTACAGTCATTCCCGGGAATAGTACTCCGAACCTGCAATTTAACCAGGCGGCCATGACCGCAGCAGCGGGTATATACCCATACTCACTCCGGCTGGTCGGACATGAAAATAGTTCAAGTTTTGATCGTACCATCATCCTGGGTGATTCATTGCGTATTCAAACGGTGGCAAACACAATTGTCCAGGGTTTGGTGGTCAGTACTGATACGGTAACTCAAAATATGGATACAACCCTGACGGTAACGATTGGTAATACCGGACAGGCATCTGTGGTTATAGATACATTACGGACGATTCCTTACGGAGATCCCCTGGCAGTTACTCCCGCCTTGCCGTTTACAGTAAACGGCGGCGGAACGAGGGCTTTTGATTTGCGCGTACATATTCCGGGCAGTGCTCCGGCCGGCAACACCACAATCTCGGCACAGGTCTACGGATATGATATCAACAGCAACCAGCGGGTACAGGATGTATCCGGGGCTGTGACGGACAACTGGTTCCTGCTCACCCAGCCGAATGTGACCGTCGATTCGATCTACTCGCTGCCATATGTGGTTCAGGGTCAGAGTGATATTCTGGTTTATATCAGAATGGTCAATAGCGGACAGGCTGCCGTGCAGGTTAACTCATTGAACCTGACCAGTAAGATCGGTCTGTATACCCAGCGCCGGCCATTATTACCCATTATCCTGAATGGCAACAGCACGAGAATACTGGTAGATACAATCAATGTAGCCGGTAATTCAGCAGTGGGGTATGATACTTTACGGGCCCAGGTTGCTTACACGAACCAGGTTTCCGGCGCGAGTGCTGAATTTACCAGCAGCGCAAATTGGATCTGGCAGGTGCAATCAGTATCGAATATGGAGATTGCGTCCGTGATCACGACTCCTCAACTGGTCAGTCGTGGTCAGGCTGACATTCCGGTTTCGGTCACTTTACGGAATCTAGGGGGTACCGCCATCCGGGTGGATAGCGTGCTGTTGATGTTTGCCAATGGCCTGGCAAATTATACGACTGCACAAGCATTACCGGCATTACCGGTGGTGCTGAATGCAGGCACTTCACAGATTTTCACCATTCAGGTTTCTGTACAGCCAACGGCTATGCTGGGCCTGGAGACAATCGATGCCCGCATACAGGCCACGGAGATATCATCAGGCCAGACTATTCTCCTGAGCGGAGCCGTAACTACAGACAATTGGACGGTGCAGACACGTCCGGTTGTGGTACTGCAGTCGGCAGCGATTACTCCTGATGTGGCCAGTACCGGCCAAACCGGTCTGACGGCCAGTTTAACCATTGTCAATCAAAGTGGCGCCACGGCGCGACTTGATAGTGTCGATCTGAATATGATGTTAGGCGCGGCGAATGCCGATGGCAACTTTGTCATAAGCCGGAGATCAACGCCTTCTATACCATTATTTCTCACAGCCGGACAGAGCACTGTAATCGACTATAATGTTTCGGTCTCCCCGCTGGCGACGATTGGTAGTTATTTTGTCGACGGCTTTATTACCTACAGTGATGCTAATGACTATCAGCCATTTAATATCACCACGGCAGCCAGCAGGGATACTCTGAGTGTTCAAAATATTGCCGCTTTAAATATATTAAGCTTTGACCTTACTCCGGATACGGTCAGCTGGAATCAGGACAGCGTACTGGCTGTCATTCAATTCCGCAATGGCGGTATTTCGCCGGCCAGGATCGAGAATATCTCCATGACGTTCAGCACGGCAGATTCAAGGTTCCAGCGTTACATACTGGATAATCGTTCGACGCCGTACATACTTGCCGGAAACAGTTCCGACACCATTCGTTTTTACATTATCGCGGCCAATGGTATTCTTGGGGATGTGCAGGCCAGCGTTTCGGTCTCCGGTATAGATGTAAATTCCCAGGCTCCGATTTCTGCCGGCGCCCAGCACAATATTTTTCTGCAGACTCCGGCGGATCCTCTCTGGCTTAACATTCAACCGGCGGGATTCGGAGTCGATACAACAGTTCAACTCACAGCCCGATTTTATAACAACGGTCAGGCAGGTATTGCTCTTGATTCAGCCCGGACTACTTTAAGTATTAACGGGACGGTCTATGCTATTCCGCTGGCCGGTACCTCCGATCAAACTCTGAACGGGCTTGACAGTACTTTACTTGCATTCAGACAAACTTTAATAACCGGCGTCCCGGCGGGTGATTATCCGGTTACAATTACTTTAGCCGGCTGGAGCAATGGCAGTTCATATGTTCAGCAAATCGAGGCCGGGCAGATCACGATCGGCGGGCAAATTATCTTCGGCCCGGCACGGGTTTCCCCCGGGTACGTTTTGCAGGGTCAGTCAAATGTCACGGTGATCATGCAGGTTGAAAATAATGGAGCTCCAATACCAATCGATTCACTCGGTACCAGATTGATTTTTAAGGATGAGGCACAAAATGAATTGCTGGTATCTACAATTAGCCGGGCCGATTCGCTTACAGTATTGCAGACTATACCCAATAATGAATTACGTTTTGTCTTTGATGTTCCGCAGGATTTTCCGCTTGGACGGATTAATGTTTTTGCCCGGCTGAGCCTGAACAGCGGAAATATCATTAAAACATCTCTGCAGCCGATAACCAGTTTCAGAGTACTGATCGGCGCCAGGGTTACATACATGAGTAATACCCTGACTCCGGCCAGCGTGGTGCCCAGACAGAATGTCCCATTCACCATCAGTTTGTACGATTCGGGTACCGCTTCGCTGTCCATCGTGAAGGAACTTTCTTACCTGGAATTTGGGTTTTCCACACCCCAGCGTACATATCCTTCGGCCAATTATGTGCTGTTGGCGCAGGATTCCAGTTGGATCGAATTTCAACCATTGATGATTCCGGCGGGCGAGGCGGTCAACAGCGACTATGCGGTTACCCTGCGTGTTGTCGGAATCCAGATCAGCGGAGATACCCTGCGCGAAACGGTAAGTCTGAACACCATCCGGATTCTGCAGCCGGCAACCATTACGGTTACCAGTTTCAATCTGTTACCTGATATGGTCCGGCAGGGACAGGAAAATATCCAGGTATCTTATACCCTGCAGAATAGCGGTAATTCTACTGCAGATATAAAAAATATCATACCTTATTTTCGCAGGACCAGTGATAACAAGGATGTATCGGCCAACTGGATTTCATCCGCATTGAGTCCGACATTACCGGATATCCTGCCGGCCGGGAACAGCCGGCCTTATTCTGCTGCATTTACGCTGAATGCCCAGGCTGATACGGGAGTAATCGTAATGCAACCGGGTGTCTGGTACAGTGATCAGCGTACTCCGGCTCTGGTCGATACATTTAATTTTACCGGCAGCCCCGATACCGTGCTGGTGGTATTACCTGCTGCTCTGAAAATTGACAGCCTGATCATGGTCCGGAATAGTCTTGCACCCAATAAGCCAAAAGTCAACGTAAATCGTCCCTTCCAGTTGCAGTTGTTTATAACCAACAGCGGAACCGATACAGCCAAGAGTGTGACTTTCGATATACTTCGCAATAATAATCTGCTAAGCCAGATAGTCCTGGCGGAGAATATATCCCCCGCTTCTCAATACATATATACCTACCGGGATAGCATTCCGCTTGCTGGTGATTATACTTACCTGGCCAGAATTGTTTCAGCGATTGATGCCACCACCGGCCAACCGATCAGTATAGGGCAACCGACTTCAAAATACCGCGCAGGTTCATGCCGATATGCCGGCGGTGCTGACTTTGAGCAGTACAGTCACCACGCTGAGCGGGGATACAAATTCGACCGTGGCGGTTGGACAGCGGTTCTATGTACGATTAAATGTCACCAGTAGCGGCACGGCAACATTTAGTCCGGGATTATTACGCCTGAATGTTCCCGCCAATTACCAGATCTTATCCGCCGCCGACACTTCTTATACATTTAGCAATCGCTCGGTCAGCTGGCTGGTACAATCGCTGGCACAGACGGCTGGTATTAATGATACCCTGATGATATCACAGTTGATTTATCCTGTTGACCAGAACACCGGTCAGGATGCCGTGATCAACTCATTCGGCAGCCAGTTACTGGTGAATGCGATCCAGGCCTCCATTGTAATAAATTCCATACAGTTCAGCAGTCCCGTTACGAATGACAGTGTTACTGTCTCGACCGATCAGGATTCCATCCGGATAGATGCCCGGGTGACTTTTCATCCCTTGCTTGACCATAACCGCCAGGTTAAACTGCAATTGCCGGTCGGAGAAGGTTATTCCACGCAGGATAGCAGTTTAATTCGCCAGCTCCTGAACGTTCAGCAGAGTGTTTATGATTTGTCCTGGTATATCCGGGCTCCGAAAGATGCCAGCGACTGGTCAGTGCTGAACCTGTTGGCCTCAGCGAATTTCAATGCCGATGCAAATCTGACACCGGTCAGTACGAATGCCACGCTGGCCATTCAAACTATAACCAAGGCCAGTATTGTATTTACAGCGGCTATTGTAGAACCGGTTGGTGCAAGAGATGGCAGTGTTTCCGAAGGTCAGCAGTTCAGGATCCGGGCTAATATCAGTCGAGCCGGTACGGCCAATATTGTTCCCGGCAGCCAGGGTTTGATCTCAGTACAAGTTGATGATTCTCTGTTCAGCCTTTGCAGCAGTTGTACGGATAATGCTGTTCAGAAAACCTATACAGTCGGTGATACGGTCAGCTGGTGGATCGATGCCAATACCACTACCATAAATAAAAATGCTGCCTCGCCGATCAGTGAAATACTGTCCAAACTTGGAGCCACCAGTTCCAGAAGCGCTTATGGCCAGCAGAACAGCGTAGCGGCAGCGGAACAGCAGAGATTGCTGAACGAACTTTCGGTTGCGTTGAAACAACAGGCTGAGACAACGGGAGCCGGATCGATTGCTATCCGGATCGATACAACCCCGCTGGATGAAAATACCTTGCGGCCGGCCAATGCTGCGGTACGGCAGGTATTAATCCCGGTTACCACGGAAACCATAGCTGAAATATCAATTCTCGGCGGCAATCCTGCGGATACTGTATCGGCAGGGCAGACTTTTACCTACACCCGCTATTTCGATTTCAGCGCCAATGTAACAAATATGCGTGCTGTAATATCATTGCCTCCTGGTACGGGACTCATTGTTAGCAATCCGGTGCAATATATTCCGGATACAAAGGTAATCACCTGGAATATCAGGAGTGAAAAAACTCTGCTCAGTGCAATTATGCAAAGATTTAGTCTAACAGCCTGGGTAACAGATAATAACAGTGGAACTGAGATAGAAAGTCAGACGGTTAATGATTCTATTCTGGTGCAGCCGTACGCCCGGGTTATGTTGACGGCAGAAATTAGTTCACCGGAAACCGCAAAGAACGGCCTGGTTTCAGTGGGCCAGACAATTGAATTCCGTACCAAGGTAGAAAGGGATCTTAACGGTATTACTGGTATGGCTGATGTTACCGGTCTATGCCAGGTAAAGATCTCACGGCCGGATATATTTACTTTAACACCACCAGACTAGTATTCGCACCTTTGCCATTGATGATACCCTGGTAATCTGGAGTGTTCTGGCGCCAGACACCACGGTATTTGCCAAAACTATAACTTTTACCCTGATCCGGGTGTACCGGATGACCGTAACAGTGGCGATCCTGCATATGTTGATGCAAGTAACAGCAGCAGGTCATTCTCAATCAGCACTGAGAAAAAGAAGTATAATAGTTACCAATCTGACCGATTCCCTGATCGAAAATCAAATGTTCCAGACGCGGTGACGATAATGCACCCTTATTGGCTTTTGAAATTTCGAATGCTGGATTTAGCGGGGCTGCAGAATGATGTGACCCTTAAGAATTTAAAACTTGTCTTTTATTGGTGCCAGCAGTGACGATACGTTGATGACTTCAACTTTGGTCAATATGTTTGAATCCTTGACGCTGGTTAATCTGGATCGTTACCATGAATTACAGGCTCTGGCCAAGGACGCAATAGAATTTGGTTCGCTTGACATTACTAATGAGTACGTGGGAATCCATTATTCCTTCCCATTCACCGGAGTGATTCAGTCATGGCTGCAGGTACTAGAGGATACAGTGATAGTACTGGCTAAATTTAAATCTAGACGCTACCAATCGCAGTTTCAGATGTGTACTGCTCGATATTTATGCCTATGATGTAAATCCCGCATATGGTCCTTGGATGTGGCGGGTCCAGATGGAAGAGTGCCTCAAAGCGATGGGTGGCAGATCGGGGGTGATTAGTCGTGTACCCCATAATTCCAAAGAAGCATTCCGGAATTATCCTAATCCATTTGGCCGGAATGAAGACGAAACCATAATCCTGGTATATCTGGAGCAGGATTCCGACTATTGAAATACGTATCTTTACTCTGACCGGAGGATTGGTCTGGACGAAAAAGGATAGAAGATCTCGTGGATCATATGATGATATCAAGTGGGATGGTAAAAATGACCGCGGGAAAACGGTGCTTAATGATGTATATCTGTGTCAGTTGCAAATCAAACCTGTCGGCGGTGGAGCGACACAGACCTATATCACAAAAATTGCTTATCTAAAATAAGTGAGTTGTCGAGATGAGAATTAAAAGTTATAAGTATATACAGGGTATGCCTATGAAGAAATTTTTATTACTTCTGATATTCTTGCCCGGCATATTGATGGCCCAGGATGGAAATGGGCAGGCCGGCACGCGCAGTTTGTTTGATTTTGGCTTTGGGGCCCGGGCCATGGGCATGGGCAATGCCTTTACAGCACTGGCCGATGATCCCACTGCTGTTTATTGGAATCCGGCCGGTCTGGATTACATCTACCAGCAGAGCGTGACCTTATTTCATGCTTCCCTGTACGAAGGTGCCTCTTATGACTTTCTAGGATATGCCTATCCAACCCTGGATCTGGGTACCTTCGCCATAGGTATTGCACGGATAGGAATTGGGGATATTCCCCAAACCAATCGAAATTTTGAGGATCTGGCTACCTTTTCGCGGGAAAGATATCAGGTGTATTTTTCATATGGTCTGAAACTTCCCTGGGATCTGGCAGGCGGTTTATCCGTCAAAGTAAACCGCTCGGCCTGGCCCGGTCTGACCGGTTATGGCAAGACAGTAGGCGTTGGTGTGGGCATGGATTTAGGATTAATGTACCGGCCGACTTTCAGTCTCTCCCCGTATATGCGTGACTGGTCGTTAGGTCTCAATCTGGAAAATCTATTTCCGCCACAGGTGGGCGAAGGTGGTTCAGCTGATGTTCTGCCGCTGGTATTCCGTTTTGGTATATGCCCGTAAGATCCCCTTTTTTGGTGAAGGTAATTCGCTGAATGTACTGCTGGATCTGGACAAAAGCGTGGATACCGACATGGCTGTAGGTTTTGGAACTGAATACAGTTTTATGGATATGGGCAGGGTCCGGTTAGGTTATAGCAATAATGGTATCGCTTTTGGTGCCGGGGTGCAATACAGTATGTTCCAGATCGATTATGCCTTTGGTAATCCCAGTAGCGAAGGCATGTTGTCTTCCATTCACCGGATTTCACTCACGGCCAATTTTGGCATGAATCGCGATGAAATGTTTGCCATCGTACAGGAATTGAAGACGGTTGGAGGAGGAGCGCATCATTACTGAAATTCGCGAAGCGGATAAACAAAAATCCATTGCCGACCATTTACAGAAAGCAGATGCATATTTCAGGGAAAAGAAGTATCTTGATGCCGTGGTTGAATACCGCGAGGTGATCAACCAGGAGCCTTTCCATCAACAAGCCAGGATCATGCTTGATTCGGCCAATGTCTTATTGAGCCGGGAAATTGACGATCGGCAGAACCAGGCCATCTTAGCGGCCATCGATAAAAATCGCGCCGAAGTTGATAAAAAATTTATTGAAGATCAGTACCAGAAAGGCCGATTATACTTAGATAAAAAACAGTACACCGAGGCTTTAATTGCTTTTAATCAGGCGCTGGAACGTGATCCTGAGAATAAGCCGATCAGGGATGCGATCAATACCACCCAGCGCCGGATGAGGGAGGATATCAATGCCCTGGTCTTGCGGGCCCGTCAGGAATTCGAGAAGGAAAATTATTCGGAAGCACTGCGCCTGCTGTCTGAAGCCCGCCTGCTCAGCAGCGATGACTCGCAGGTGAAAAAAGAGGTTGACACATTAGTTGAAAGAGTTAAATTACAGGAAAATATCCAGAAAGGTTTGATGTTATTTGATATCGGGCAATACGAAGACGCCTTGAAAATATTTGAGGACGTATTGTCGCAGGATCCGGGCAATCAGTTTATCCGCCAGTATTATACCAAATCCAAGATTGAAGCACTGGCCGAAACGGAAAAAATGGAACCGGAAGCCGAACGCCGCTATCTGGAAGGGGTGGACAAGTTTTTATTAGGACGATATAATGAAGCCATCGAGATCTGGCAGGAAATATTAAAACAGCACCCCTATAATAAAAAAGTACTGGAAGCGATCAGCGGTGCGGAAGATCGTCTGAAACGCAGCCAAAATAAATAGGACAATTAAATGTTTCGAAATGTCAGAAAGGAATTGATCGCCATACCGGCACAGATGAGTTATCTGGGCCAGGTAAGGGATTTTATCGATCACATCGGCAAAAAGTACAGATATGAAGACCGCCTGATCAACTCCTTCAAACTGGTTATCGAAGAAGCCTGTACGAACATTATCCGCCATGGCTACCGTGATATCAAGGGCGGCGAGATCACCATCAAGGCGATTGTCCGCCGGCAGAGTTTGACCATCGTTGTCGTCGACCAGGGTATCAGTTACGATCCGCGGCAGGCTTCCACGCCGGACCTGGAAAAATATATCCAGATCGGTAAAAAGGGTGGACTGGGCATTTTCATGATGCGCAAGTTGATGGATGATGTCCAGTACAATATTACCAGCCGCGGCAACGAATTACGTCTGACCAAACAGCGTGAAGTCATACCGCAGACCAAACCGCAAGCCCTTTGGGAAGATCTGACCCTGCGCACACGGCATACCATTACAGCTTCGGTGATAATTACCTTTTTAGCTTTAGTCATCTTTTCATTATTGTATTTTCAGGTTGATGAAACTAATCTGAATGAGGCAATCCAGACCATCAAAGTGCAGTCCCTCTCGCTGGCCGATAATAGTTCCGAATATTTACAAAAAGACCAGTATCTGGATCTGTTTTCCCTTGCTCATTCACTCAAAAAAAATAATCCTGATCTGATTTATGAGACATTCATTGTCGACTCGGCCCGGGAGATCGTCAGCGGCAGTACACCGCTAAAATCACAGGGGATTTATAACTATCCCGAAAAGAAGTCTGTGGTGGATACCGGAGATACTCTGCGCTACCTGAGCGTATATAAATATACCGCTGAGGATACTCTGACCTTATATGATTTTGCCGCCGAAATCCATACCGGTTTGCGCGGCCAGGGGGAATTAATCGGCTGGGCACATATCTGGATCCCGGACGATTATATCCAATCACGGGCCAGTCAGAGTAAAACCAATCTGATCATTTACCTTATAATAATTCTTTTAATCAGTTATGTAGGCAGTTATTTTCTGATCGACCGCATTGTTACCCCCTTCCATTCCCTTGCTGATTGGGTCAAGGAAGTCGGCCAGGGTACCATCGATGAGGACGAAATTGATATCGATGCTTCCGACGAATTGGGTGAAATTGCCCAGGCCTTTAACCTGATGACCAATAAGTTCCGCGAGGCCCAGGTTAACCTGATCGAGCAGCAGCGTCTGCAAAAAGAATTACAGGTTGCCCAGGAAATTCAGCAGATGTTATTGCCCAGCGACTTCCCGCAGGTAAAAGGGTATGAACTGGCCTCCTATTATGAAGCGGCCAAAGAAGTGGGCGGAGACCTGTTCGACTTCGTGGAAGTCGATAATGATACGATCGGTATCTGCGTAGCCGATGTGGCCGGAAAGGGCGTACCGGGATCGTTGATCATGACCATGATCCGTACTGCTCTGCGTCTGGAAGCACGCGGCAATAAAAATCCGGCCGATGTACTGAGCAAGGTCAACCGTTTCGTGACCGATGACATGAAGCGGGGTATGTTCGTGACCATGTTTTATCTGGTGCTGGACAGCCGTAACCGTATTATTCATTATGCCAGTGCCGGCCACAATCCGATGATCTTATATCGCGGCAGCACCAAGCAGACCTATTATTTAAATCCATCCGGATTTCCGGTAGGTATTCAATTACCGGATCTGACCCTGTTTGATCAGAAAATACAGGCAGATACAATACGTTTACGGGAAGATGATCTGCTGGTTCTGTACACCGATGGTGTTACCGAAGCCATGAATCCCAAGCGTGAATTATACCGGGAAGAACGCTTTCTGGATGTAATTCGCCGGTTTTCCAACTATGATGTATCGGAATTCATCCAGCGGGTGAAAGACGACATCAAACACCATACCCAGGGATATCCTCAGAACGATGACATCACTTTTGTAGCGATCAAAGAAAAGTTAATGCAGGGTGAAGTCATATATGCCATTCAAAAGGAACTGTTCCGGTTGATTGAAGAGGTCAAGGTTCCGGTAAAAGAAGCCTGCGAGCAGATGCTGGTATCCCCTTATATGTACCGCAAGTACAAGCGTATTAAAGAAGAAGTTGGCTGGGAAGGACTGAAGGAAGCTTTATATGAGACAGATTATATCGAGAAAAAACATATCAGTATTGAAGATAAAACCAAGTTATTTGAAGTAGTACGCAATAATCCTGAATTTGGGCCCAAGCGGATCAGTGATGAATTGAATACCGAAAAGTATAGTTTTACATTGTTGGAACCCCGTCGTATTTACGAAGAACTCAAACATGCCCGTCTGACCACTGCCGAAAAACGTGAAGCGTTTATCAAGCGGGGCGGCCGTAAGCGGATCAAACTGCCCGGAACACCGTTGTTAACCCTGGATGGCCAGGTCATCCTGAATTATGAATCGGCAGAAAAAGTTATTTCGGAAAAACGCGGGACCAAAGCACCGGCTGAATTCATGCCGCCCCCGCCGCTGGAATCAGAAAAAAGGTTTGCTGATAAACAATTAGTTTCAAAGAGAATTGAAGAACCGGCAACAGCTGAGGCGGGCATACCTGCGGCAGATGCAATTCAACCAGTCAGCGAAAAACCGCCGGTCAAGGAAAAACTTCCTGAACCAAGGATTGACTTTAAAACCAAGACAGAAACTTACAAGCCGAAAGAGGCTAAAATAACTCCGCCGCGGCTCCGCAAACTCAAAGCGCCTGCAGCACCGGTTAAGGAAGCGAGTATTGAATCCAAAGTCGAAACAACTCCACCGCCTAAAATACCTTCGGTGGCAGTACCGATAAATGTTTTCCAGGCGCTTCCGGAAGAACCGAAAGCAGAAACAGTGCCCACGCTGGCTGCACCTGTTCAGCTAATCACTCCGGAAAAACTGGATACTTTTTACGATACGATACAGGATGATTTAAAATTAATCGATGATGTCGTTTTAAACTGGACGGACGGAAATTTTAAGAAGGAAGATTTTATAAAAATTGTACTATCCCTGAAAATTATATCCACCCACCATCTTTTAAAAGATATGCTGAATGTAAGGCAACTGTTCACCCAGGTCATCAGTGTAATTGAATTTTTGTCAGAGAACAGTGCGGAGTTGGAAGAACAGTTTGTTATTGAAAATGCTAAAGAAGTGTTGATATACATAAAAAAAGAAAATATATTATTGAATACAATACTAGAACAGATTAACGAAGTCGGGATAAAAAATCTGCAGATCAGAGAAAAGGCGAGCAAAGATGTTTCAGCTGGTCAATCTGATCTGGATGCAGTACGTAAAAAAATTGCCAATAAAAATTTATTGAAGAACAAGGCAATACTCGATTTACTATCGAAATCTAACCAAGGTTAGATTGTCCCAATCAGATTAAGGAGGAGTTGAATGGAAGGCATTCAGGTATCAGCAGAAGTTGCCGGGAGCAGAAATCAGATTTCAATAATTAAAGTGGGTGGCTACATTGATACCACTACGTCTTCAGAATTGGAGCGAGCTTTAGATTCTTTATTAAAACAGGGGCGATTCTTTATTGTGGTGGATCTGGGAAATGTGGATTATATCAGCAGCGCGGGCTGGGGTATCTTTATCAGTGAAATTAAATCCATCAGGGAAAATGGTGGAGATCTGAAATTAGTACGAATGGTACCGGATGTATATGAAATATTTGAGTTGCTGGAATTCCATCATATTCTGGATGTATACGACACAGTTGACGAAGCTATCAACAAGTTCGAAGTTTTGGAATCGGCGGGCAAACCTGTAGCCAAAGAAGTCAGTTTCAAGAAGCCGGAAGTGGTTGCCGGTAAAGAGACGGCAGCAACTGCTGCTACGGGAACAGGTGCTTCTAAAACAGCGGCTGCGACCGGAGTAACGGAGACAATTATCGAAAGAGGTGAAATGGCCACTGCTGATTTATCGTTAATAGAAAAAATAAAGATGATTGTCAGAAAAAATCCGGAATACGGAGCCTATAAAATAAAGAAGCAACTGAATACCATAGATTATGGTTTTATGAAGGTTGGCTGGCTGATGGTGCGGGGTGAATTGCAAAGACTGGGATTAAACAGTAAAACCCGTCGTTATGCCTTTGCCTCTGGTTCAAACAAATAGGTGTAGCAGCCGATGTTGGATCTGATCGTTGAAATTGTTTTTTTAACCGCAGTACTGGGTTCATTCTTTTCGAATTTTTTCGGTCTGCCTGGTAATTTACTGATAGCCCTGGATTCACTGGTTTATGGTCTGATCACGAGTTTCAATAGTTTTACCTTCACATTTGTATTAACCCTCTTTCTGATAGTATTGATTTCCGAGTCTTTAGAATATTTTCTGATCATTGTAGCAGCCAGGAGATACGGCGCATCCAAGTGGGGCATCAGCGGCAGCATTATCGGGGGAATAGCCGGAGCCATCAGCGGCGCCTTTGTCACCCCGGTCATCGGTGCCATAATCGGGTCTGTGCTGGGAGTCTTTTTAGGGGGCACCTTGCTGGAATTCTTCAAGTCCTATAATTTGCGCGCAGCACTGAACTCCGGAATCGGTTCGTTCATCGGTAAAATCGGGGGATTGTCGGTCAAGACCTGCGCTGCGGTCACCATGCTGATTATGATCGGGTATACAATCTATTAATTATAGACAGGCCAACTATGGAATCCCAAATTGTTGTAAAATAATTTGGGATTTTTTTTGTCAATTAGTTTAAGCAAATCAAAGATAGCGTATGACTGGTAAAGGAATATTTTCAGTATGTGCCTTGAAAATACTGATTATATTATATCTATCAATAGATCAGTACAAATTCAAATCGAGATTCCTTGATTCTTCCATTAAATAAAAGTTCATAATATATCGTAGGTTTTTCATTCATGTTGATTGCTAGAGCAATAATAAAGAGAGGATTTGATGGCTTTATATCAAAATTCTGATAATAAATTAACATTTATTAAAGAAGAATTTTTTAAATATGAAAAAGATATACAAAAACTAACAGAAGAAAACTTAGAATTACTATTTGGTTTAGAAATTGTGAAATCAGAATGTTTTATTAATAATTTTAGAATCGATACATTGGCCTTTGATCGTGAATCAAAATCATTTGTAATAATTGAATATAAAAAAGACAGGAATTTTAGTGTCATAGATCAGGGATATACATATCTAGCTCTAATGCTCAATAATAAGGCGGAGTTTATTTTAGAATATAATGAAAATAAGAATCGCACAATTAAACGAGATGACATTGAGTGGTCACAATCAAGAGTAATATTTATATCACCTTCCTTTACTGCTTATCAGAATGAATCTATTAATTTTAAAGATTTACCGATTTCATTATGGATAATAAAGAAGTATTCTAATCAAACAATCGGGTACGAGCAGATTCAGTCTTCAAAAGCACAAGCAAGTATAAAAACAATCACAATCAAAGATGAAAATATAAAAGCAGTCAGTAAAGAAATTAAGGTATATACAGAAGAAGAACACCTTGCTGATGCTTCTGATGAAATGGTTGAACTGTATGAAAAGATAAAATTAATGATTTTAAACATAGGTCAGATTGAAATTAAACCAAAAAAATTATATATAGCATTTGTCAGTGGTTCAAATATTGTTGATATACATGTTCAAAAAAATTCTTTAAAGTTGTGGATAAACCTAAAAAAAGGCGAATTAGATGATCCGAAAGGACTAATGAGAGATGTCTCCAATGTAGGACACTGGGGCAATGGTGATTATGAAATACAAATAAACGATGATGAAAACATAGAATACATATTGTCTTTAGTAAAACAGTCATATAAAACAAATATGAAATAATATTTGCTGACAATTCTTTCAATTAAACAATGAACCGACTGGCATTAATTAATAAATTCATGAAAATCGGTGGGAGTTTTTGACGATTTACACTACCGGTTTGCTGATTACAAGGAACAGGTAATCGATTTGCTGCAAAAGGTTTGCACGGTTAGTGTTGAAACCATGAAAGTCATAGAGGAAATGAAGTTAGAAAAATAATGTTTTAACAAACCTTTAATAGAATTTTGGTTAAAAATTAACAATATACTTGTTATTATTGAAGTTATACCCTGATAATCGTGAAGAGTATAACTTAAAACAATGTTTTTAAATATCAAGTGAGGGCACGAAACGCCAGAAAGTGCTTTATTTTAGTTAATAGTAACATTATATTTGCATAATATCATTAGTAATGTTATTGTGCATATATAAAGTTATTAAGATGAATACTATGAAATTACTGGAAAAATATTTCAATGATATTTTGGGTGTTAATATAATTCTTAAGCGCCTGGCTGAACCTGACCTGAAAAATGTACCGCTATATCTACTGAAGCATTTATAATTTTAAAACTACCCGTTTATTTAAGCGGGATATTCTTTTTCTTGAACAAAGAGATAATGAATATCGGACCGTTGGACAATATCGCAAGCATATTGAAGTTGCCGAAATATGACACTCGAAGAAATAAAACCGTGCTGTTTTGGCTTACGATCAAAACGTTTAAGCGTATATGTCGACAAACGTCTTATAGAAAAGCAGATTGCATTTGTTATCCCCGGCAAGCAATTGTTTATTCCGCAATTAATGGTTAATCTTAAAGAATTCCGGTATGATGATAATCAAAATCGAAGAGAAATAATTCCACCAGCGGCCCAGTGTCTGCTATTATATCATATTTTAAAAGAAAAATTAGAACAGCTGAATTTTAAGCAAATTGCCGCTAAATTAAACTATACTCCGATGACCATCACCCGGGCAGCTAATCAACTCAAGGAAATAAATCTATGCCTGATGGATGGTGCAAAGGATAAAAGATTGACTTTCGCTGGGGATCGCAAAATTCTGTGGGAAAAGGCTTTACCTTATTTACAAAACCCGGTCAAAAGGAAAATATACATCGAAGAAAATATTGACAATAATTTAATATATCGAGCCGGTTATTCTGCCTTATCATTCTATACAAATATCAGCTGGGGAATCAATCGAATATTATGCTATTTCGAAAGCCAATTACCTGTACTTAAAAAAACAAAAGCAGATCAGAATTACAAATAAACCTGAAGGACGCGTTTGTCTACGAGATATGGAATTATGCACCAGGTATTCTTAGTGCAAACCGAATAGTCGATCCCCTGTCATTATATCTAACCTTTAAAGATATAAAAGATGAAAGAGTTGAAATGGAACTCGTTAAAATGTTGACGCAGCTATGGTAAAGGGTGTAGAAGTATTCCGAAATTATTTCAAGGAATTTGTTGATAATTATGTATTAATTGGCGGAGCAGCTTGCGCTGAACATTTGAGTGAAGCGGGATTGACATTCAGGGTTACCAAAGACTTGGATATTGTTCTTATTGTGGAAGCACTTAATGCAAAATTTGTAAAGCACTTTTGGAACTTTGTGAAAGCTGGTGGTTATGAAGAAAACCAAAAGAGCGAAGGTGCACGAAAACACTATCGTTTTCTTAAACCGAAAAATAAAGAATTCCCTGTTCAGTTGGAAATATTTGCCCGCAATCCAGATTTATTGGATTTGCCTGCAGGCACACATTTTACCCCCATACCAGTAAATGAAGATTTGTCAAGTCTATCCGCCATTTTAATGAATGATGATTATTATGAATTTACCATTAAAAACAGTGAAATTGAAGGTAATCTGCACCGGGCAACCACAGAAACATTGATTTGTTTAAAAGCCAAAGCATATCTTGACTTGAATGCAAGAAAAGCACAGGGTGAAAAAATAGATGATCAAGATATTAAGAAACATAAGAATGATGTTGTTCGATTAGCAGTACTTCTTACAAAAAATGATTTTTTTGAATTACCAGAATCTATTGCCGTTGATATAAGTAAATTTTTAAAGATGCTTGAAAATGACCCACCTGCCTTTCATGACATTGGTAAAGCAATGGGTATTCCTGATCTAGATGGAAAGGAAGTGATAAATCAAATATATCAAACATTTTCATTGTTGGTTTTGATTAAGCCAAATGTATATTACTATTAATTAAACAAAATGATCTATCATTCCAGGAGATAGATATGGAATTTAATAAAAATGGAAATAATTATTCCAACGCTCAATTGACCGGCCTGATTTTACTCCGACTGGCCATTGGCTGGCATTTTCTGTATGAAGGCCTGGCGAAACTTTTTACACCCAGCTGGTCGGCTGAATCCTATCTTGATTCATCCCGGTGGATATTACAGGGTGTTTTCAACTGGATTATTTCCAATCCTGCGGTATTAAAGATTGTGGATTTTCTCAATATCTGGGGACTGATCCTGATCGGACTGGGACTTTTCTTCGGAATCTTTACCCGGGCGGCCGGTATATCAGGTATAGTACTTTTATTACTGTATTACCTGGCCCATCCGGCATTGATTGGCCTGGGCCTTGACCTGTCCAGCGAGGGAAATTATCTGCTTGTGGATAAAGTTTTGATTGAACTTATCGCCCTGGCTGTTCTGACCATGTTTCCCACCAGCAGTATGGCAGGTCTACGACAAATTTTTATAATGCTGAAAAATAAAATACAAAAAGTATTTTCGGTTACAAAGCCGGCTAAAACATCAGCAGAAACATCGACTAATCAAACTACAGATTTTAACCGGCGGGAAATTATTAAGAGTCTTATCACCCTCCCTGTTTTTGGCGCTTTTGTTTTTGCTGTCATGAAAAAAATCGGCTGGGAAAGTTATGAAAGAAAAAATTTAACAGAGAGTATCGATGCGGTTACCGGCGCCACCACAAAATCGTTCAATTACACCAAATTGCAGGATTTAAAGGGTACTTTGCCTTTTGGCCATATAGGCGAATTAAAGTTGAGCAGGGTGATTTTGGGCGGGAACCTTATCGGCGGCTGGGCTCATGCCCGGGATTTAATCTATGTCGATAAACTGGTCAAATCTTATCATACCAAAGATAAGATTTTCGAAACCTTTTTCCTGGCTGAAAAATGCGGCATCAATTGCTTTTTAACCAATCCGGTGCTGAGCCAGGTCATCAGTGAATACTGGAAAAGAAATATCGGTACTATCAAGTTTATTTCCGATTGCGCCTACCAGGGGGACCTGACGGCCGGTATCAAGATCTCTGTCGATAATGGTGCCCACTCCTGTTATGTCCAGGGGGGTATCGCTGATAACCTGGTGCAGGAGGGTAAAATAGAACAGATTGCCCAGGCACTTGAACTGATCAAACAAAATGGTTTGCCCGCAGGTATTGGAGCACATGCCTTGAAAACCGTGCAAGCATGTGTCGAGTATGGCCTGAAACCGGATTACTGGATGAAAACACTTCATCCGGTCAATTACTGGTCTGCCCGGAGCGGACAGGAAAAAGATAATAACTGGTGTCCGGCTCCGGACGAAACAATAAAGTATATGCAAACTCTGCCGCAGCCCTGGATCGCTTTTAAAATTCTGGCAGCCGGGGCGATACACCCCAAAGAGGGCTTCCAGTTTGCTTTTAAAAACGGCGCAGATTTCATCTGTGTGGGCATGTATGATTTTCAGATTGTGGATGATGTAAATATTGCCCTGGAAGTGCTGCCTGATTGCAGGCAACGGGATCGCCGCTGGATTATTTGATGGTGTTAAATTTTCCGAACCTTTGACACTTAGTTGCATGAAAATAATTTAATCAATTACTAATTACTAATTACAAATTATAACCAGAAATGTATCAGCGTTATTGCATATTTATAATGTTATTTCTTAGCGCACTCCTGCCAGCCCAGATACTCCCCGAGTTGAACGAACTGTCGGTGGTGCGCATCAAGTACGACGGCGGCGGCGACTGGTACGGTAATAAAACAACATTTATGAATCTGTTCGCAAAGATCAGGAAAGAAACAGGCCTAAAGACCGCTATTAAGGAAGCGACTGCAGAGATCAGGGACGAATCATTTTTTAATTACCCGATCGCTTATATCGCCGGACATGGGAATATCAAATTCAGCGACCAGGATGTCCAACGATTACGCACCTATTTAACCAGTGGGGGATTCTTATTCGCCGATGATGATTACGGTATGGATCCTTCCTTCCGCAGGGAGACTGGGCAAGGTTTTCCCGGAACTAAAATTTGTGGAACTTCCTTTTAATCATCCCATATATAATATATATTATAAGTTTAGTGATGGATTGCCCAAGATTCACGAACACGGGGGCGGACCGCCGCAGGGTTTGGGTCTGATCTATGAGGGACGCCTGGTTGTTTTCTATTCTTTCAATACAGATATTTCAGATGGCTGTGAGGACGCGGAAATCCATAACGATCCCCCTGAAAAACGTGATTTAGCCTTAAAAATGGGTGTAAATATTCTACTCTATGCTTTACTAAACTAATGAATAGTGCAACGCTGCTGATTAATAAAATCAAAAAATATCAGGGTAAAAAACTGGCCTTCATACTATGGGCCAACCTGATCAATCTGCTGGTATGTCTAACCTGCATCTGGCTGGTTACCCTGGTGACCGACCAGATTTTCTTCTTCTCTTCGACTACACGCTGGGGTCTGTTAATTTTAAACTTAATCATCACCGTCGGTTACAGTTGCCGTTTTATATGTACCGCCGATCCTTACCTCTTGCGTATACACCACAGCGGCGATCTCTCCTCCATCACTGCTGAAATCGGATGTTTTTATCCTGAAATCCAGGACCGGCTGACCAACATCTATCAACTGATTAACCGCAGCGACAAAGGATTCTCCCTGCAATTAAAAGAATTCGCTGTCGACAGATTTTACGAACAGGTTAAGGATATCGATTTTAAAAAGCAGCTCAGATTTTTAAACTATGTTTTTCCTGTATCTTTCTTGTTGCCGGTACTGCTGGGCAGCATTTTTTTAATGACTGCATTTGATGTCCCGCTGGCCCTGCAGCGAATATGTTATCCTGATAAAGAGTTTGCCGATACTCCGGCATTTACTTTTAATACCTGGCCCGGTAATACCAGAATTATTATGGGGCAATCCCTGGATATCCGCACTCAGTACCAGGGTCCCCCGAATTCGGGTTGCTTACTTTTATACCGGAGCAAAGAGGAATCATCCTTTCAACAGTTGGCCTTGCAACCTGCCGGTAATTTTTATCAGGCCGCACTGCCCAATATACGCCGGCCCATGGAATATCGCCTCAAGTCCACTTTTACTCAGCGCAACGAGTGGAGCGAAAAAGTCATCAGCGGATTGTATCAGGTTCAGGTACTGACGCCCCCCTCGCTGTCCGAATTGTCAATTACAGTTACGCCGCCGGCTTATACTGCTTTACCGCGGCAGTTCCTGGAAGAGAATACCGGAGATATGCTGGTTTATCCGGGATCGCTTGTAACCATCAACGCAAAATCGAATAAAATAATAAAAGACGCAAAGGTGGTTTTTGCCGATAGCTCGGCATTGGAGGCCCGGATCCGTGAAGATAAAATTTATGTGCAATTTCCGGTGGATAAAACAAATTCCTATCACATCGATTTAATTGATCAGGATAGCGTGAACAGCCAAAATCCTATCCAGTATTTTATCACCATGCTGGAAGACCTGTATCCCACGGTGAACCTGATTGAACCGGGAATGGATGTGGAAATACCGGCGGATGGGGCCATAACCCTGTTGATCGAAGGCCGGGATGATTTTGGTTTTAGCGACCTTAAATTAAATTATCAGGTTACTGCTAAATCAAATCTCAGGCAGGATTCCAGTTGGCATGTAGTACAACTCGCCTTTCCGGCCCGGGCGGTTACATATTTCCAGCAAAATTATCTGTGGAATTTTGCAGTGCTGGACGTGGGATTTGAAGATGCAATCAAATACTATGTGGAAATCAGGGATAACGATCCGATTCGCGGACCCAAAACCGCCCGCTCGAATGAGTATTTTATTCATTTTCCTTCCCTGGAAACTTTATTCAATGACTTTGCCGAGAAACAATCAACGAATATCGAGGAAACCGAACAGGCAGCAGACGCAAGCGATGAGTTGAAAAAAAAGTTGGAAGAAATTAACCGTGAATTGAAACGGGACAAGAACATTGACTGGGAGCGGAAACAGGAGATAGAGTCCTCTCTGCAAAAACAGAAAGAAATTCAGCAAAAATTAGAGCAGATCCAGCAGAATCTGGCCGAAGCGCTGCAAAAACTGGAAAATGTTCAATTACTAAGCCCTGAATTGCTGGAGAAATACCGTCAACTGCAGCAATTGTTTCAGGAGATTGCTACACCTGAATTATTACAAACTCTGGAAGAGTTACAAAAATCACTGGATAAAATGAATGAGAATCAGATCAAAACTGCATTGCAAAAACTGCAACTCAACCAGCAACAATTCCAGGAGCGGCTGGAACGGACTCTGGAACTTTTTAAAAAAGTGCAACTGGAGCAGGCGCTGGATCAGTTGGTGCAGCTGGCTAAAAAAATGCAGGATGAGCAGAAGAAAATTTCCGGAGAATTGGATCAAAACAAACTTTCGGATAAGAAATCTCAGGCTGAGCTGGAAAATAAAATTCAATCTCAGCAAACAGTTCTGCAGCAAACTGAACTGGGCCTGGATGAATTAATAAAGAATGAAATGCTGGAAAACAACGGCAGTGTAAAGCATGACCTGGAATCCGCACAAGAATTAATTGATCAGCAGGATATCGCTGCCCGGCTGGGGGCGCTCAAAGATATGATCCGGCAGAGTAGTTCAGGAAAGGCCGGACAACAATCGCAGCAGGCCGAACAAAGTTTGCAGCAACTTTATTCCGCTTTACAACAGGCCAGACAAAATATGGTTTCCAGCGAGCAAACCCGTTTGCTGTCAAAAATGTCGAAAATATCGGCAGATCTGCTGCAATTATCCGCTACTCAGGAAGATTTGATGAATGTAACTAAAAATTTATCTGATTTCAGTACCGAGTTTCATGATATGGCTTCCCGGCAGCAAACCATGGCTGAAAATATGAATGGCCTGGTGCAGGAGATTATCGATCTTTCACACCAGACATTTTTCATCTCACCGGAAATGAGTAAATCCCTCGGTAAAGCAAGCGGCGGTATTCGTAAGACATTGGCAGAATTGGAAAATCGCAACCAGGGTGCAGCCGGTAAATTCCAGGAACAAGCAATGGCGGGTCTGAATGAATCTGTACTGGGGATGCAGAATTCGATGCAGCAAATGGCCCAATCGAATTCTGCGCTGGGATTTGAACAATTCATGCAGAGCCTGATGCAAATGTCCAAACAGCAGGGAATGCTTAACGAGGAAAGTCTCAATTTTTTCCAGGGGGCCGGCCAGGGGGCCGGGAATCAGGGTAGCCTGACCATGCAGCAACAGCAGGAATTGCGAAGATTGGCTGCCGAACAGTCGGCTATCCGGCAGGCACTGGAACAACTGACGGATGAAACGGGTAACCGTTCCGATGTATTGGGCCGGGTCGAAAATCTGGCGGAAGAAATGGAAAAAGTTGTACAGGATATGGAAGCACTGAAGTTGGACCGTAAGACGATTGAACGGCAGCAGCAAATATTCAACCGTTTACTGGATGCACAAAAATCTGTAAGGGAAAGGGAGTACAGCCGTAATCGTCAGGCTGAAGCGGGTAAAAATTATGCGAAAAAATCCCCTGCAGAAAAACTCGATCCCTTCGATCAGCGCGGCCAGAAATTACAGCAGGATTTGCGGCGCGCTTTGCAGGAGGGGTATCATCCGGCTTATGAAAAAATAATTGAAGACTATTTTAAAACCCTGAGTCAATCAACAGCAAATGATCAAAATCAGTAAAGAGCCATGAATAGATATATCCGTCTGCTTGCTGCAGGTTTAATCTGGTCGAGCCTGGTCAGTACTGTGACAGGGCAGTTGACCTCCGAGGTGATCTATAGTCGTAGTCTCCCCCCGCTTCAATCCCTGTCGGTACAAAAATCCTTTCAGATCAAAAAAGCCTATCCAAAAGTAGGCCTGGTCCTTTCCGGCGGTGGTGCCCGCGGCATCAGTCATGTGGGTGTTCTGAAAGGATTAGAAAAGCATAACATTCCGATTGATTTGATTGTCGGCACGAGTATGGGCAGTGTGATGGGCGGCTTCTATGCTGCCGGGTTCACGTCCAGCGCAACTAGAAACAATCGTGAAAAGCATTCAGTGGAACGATATATTCAGTGATGTTACTCAAAGGGAAGATCTGTTCTTAGGTCAAAAAGTTGAGCAGGATCGTTATATAGTGACCATCCGCTTCGACCAGTGGAATCCGTATATACCCAGCAGTATCTCCACCGGCCAGAAAATACTTTCCATTTTAACCGAGCAATTGTATCAACTGAATATCCGGAAATTTTCGAATTTTGACAGCTTGCGTATACCGTTTCGGGCAATAGCTACCGATCTGATTTCAGGCAAAAGAATCGTGATCACCAAAGGGGATCTGGCCGAGGCAATCTATGGCAGCACGGCGGTGCCTCTGCTTTTTTCACCAATGCGCTGGGACAATATGTTATTGGTAGATGGCGGATTATCTTCAAATCTCCCGGTTGATGTGGCCCGTGCTGCCGGTATGGAGCGGGTCATCCTGGTGGATATCTCTTCACCCCTGCGTACGGATGATGAACTGAAAGCACCCTGGGAAATTGCAGATCAGGTAACGACCATTATGCAGCAATCCCAGTATGTGGAACAACGGGACCTGGCTGATATTATTATCAAGCCGGAATTGGAGAATATCGGCAGCACAGACTTTTCCAAATATAGCGAGATGATTGCCGAAGGGGAAAAAGCCGTGGAGCGGAATTTACCTCTGCTGGAAAACCTGATTCTGAACAAAGGACTGGCCGATACCATTAATGTCAAGCGGATCATTCCCCGGATCTATGTCTGGAATGAGATACAACCCACGGCGGTACAAACTTCCCGCTTCTTTGAAAATTCTGATTCCTTGTCGCTGCAATTCCTGAAAAACCTGGTGGATTCTGTTTTCTCGACGGGATTATATAGAAAAATCAATATTGAACGGGATTTGAACGACACAACCGTTATGAAAATTAACGCGCAGCAGAATCCAATCATTCACCAGGTTCAGTTCAGCGGTGACAGGTTTTACCCGGATTCGCTGTTGAGCAAATGTATTACCCATCCATTACATACGGGTTTAAATTATACGACCATCCTGCAGGATTTAAATAATTTAAACCAACTGTACATGCAGGCGGGATATGGATTGATGAGTTTTCGACAGGTGGAATTGGACAGCGCCCGCGGTATTCTGCATATAAAGATAAATACCGGAGCAATAGATAGTATCAGAATCGAAGGTAACGATGTAACCAGGGATTACGTGATTTTGCGTGAATTTCCCCTGAAAGAGAAATCGTTTTTTAATTCACGGTTAGTCAAACAGGGAATGCAGAACATCTACGATACGCAACTTTTTGAGAAGGTGACTATCAATGTAGATCCGGATTATACCCGGAATCTGTTGCTCATTAAAGTACGGGAAAAGAAATATACGGCTCTGCATTTCGGCGGAAATATAAGTCTGGACCGCGGTGTACAGAGTTACCTGGAATTTGGCAATGATAATTTTCAGGGCATGGGCAGCAGCCTGTCTCTGTCAGGCAGGATAGGAGAAAAAGATAAAAATGGCGGTCTCAATTTCCGGATCGACCGCGTTTTCAAAACTTATTTTACTGCGGCTCTGCATACATATTATGATTTTAAATTAAATCCATTTCTGGTCAACCTGCGAAAAATCGGAGAATACTGGGAAGAGCGTATAGGTGGTAAATTGATCGTCGGTCAGCAGTTAAGAAAACTGGGACAAATGAACATTGAATTGCGTATCGAAAATGTAAAAGACCGGCGATATTCAGGAGAATTCATCTATAGTAAAAACAGCGAGTTACGCACTCTCGGTATCCGCTCGGTGACAGATAAGCGTAATAAAATAGCCTTTCCTTCCCAGGGGATATACAACATCTGGTACTGGGAAGCCGGAAATGAGCGCATCATCGGAGGCCAGGAAAAATATACCAAGGCTTATGTCAAACTGGAAGGATTTTATACTTACCGGTCAAAGTACACGCTGCATCTTCGCGGCGGAATTGGAGTGGCGGATAAAACTCTTCCTTTCTCGGAATACTTCCGATTAGGCGGAATTGAGGAATTTATGGGCTTGTACGAATATGAGTACACGGGCCGCCAATTAATCTATTCCAATCTGGAATTCCGCTATCAATTGCCCTTTAAAATTATTTCGGACGCATATTTCGCCCTGCGCTATGATCTGGCCGGTATCTGGGAGACTCCGGACCTGATCATGAAGAGTCAGGACTTTTTTCCGGGGTATGGGGTCTGGTTTGGAATTGACACGTTTATAGGCCCGCTGCTGGCAGGATATGGACAAACCCGGAATAAATCAGGAATTTTTTATTTATCGTTTGGCTATCGTTATTAATTCCGCTGCAGTTGCTGCATCAATTTTACGCATCGTTTCGTGATGCGAATCTTATCAACTGCCAGTTTTAATTCAATATTGCGGAAAATATCTCGAATATATATATATGAACTATCAGGATATTCCATTTTTAATTTGGGCTGAAAACAGGAAAATCGGTGAAGCGATTAAAAGTACCCTCGGCCGCAAGTTAAATACAGAAGTTGAAACCGGTTCGCTGGAAACCCTCTCCGACTATTTACAGAAATCCCAGGGTTTTCGGTGTGTGGTGTTGCATCTGAGCGATAACAAAAGTCTGCTGGATGATATGATCGACTATACCCTGAAAAGATGCCCTGCTTCTGCCGTGATCATCTTTACTTTTAAGGGCCTGACTTTCGCTGAATACCAGAATTTTATCCGTGATGGGGTAGCGGATGTCCTGGTGTACGATAAGACAGCCGATCAGGTTGCTTTACTGGAAGGTTTGTTACGGGTGCTGAACCAACGCTGGTATCTCCATCGCTGCCTGGAGCGGGGTAAAAAGAAAATGTATGAAGCGACGGTTGTGACCGCTTACCATGAAATAAATCAGGCTTTAACGGTAATAATCAATGCAGTGGGATTATTAAAATTGGAAATTGAGCATGAATCAGTCAATGTTGCTCAAATGGAAAAAATCTCCGATTTTATATTTAAGGGCACCAATCGTATCGCGGAAATTCTCGATAAATTGAAAAGAATCAAAGATCCGGTACTGAAGGAATACACTCCCGGCGTGGCCATGGTCTGCCTGGAAACATCGCCGGCAATATTAGTACCTGAAAAAACTTCGGAACAGATCTCGAAGGAAAAATATAACGAGGATTAGTCGGAGATTGGTCGGAGACTAATCTCCGACTAATATTTTTCCTGGTTGGATTGAATGACCTCCTCAAACCAGCGGGAGGTATGCGAGCGGACCATCTGGATCAGGCAAACCTGTGCCAGGAACGGCGCAGGATTTTTTATGGAGTTAAGGTATAAATTAATCAAAGCATTGGAATATTTATCCAGATAGATACTATCAATCTGAGTAGGATCACCCAGTACAATCAATTTTGTATTCTCACCCAGGCGTGTACCCAGCGTACGCATCTGAAAAGGATTAGCGTTCTGAGCTTCGTCAAAAATGACTATAGCATCAGCTAAATCGGCCCCGCGTACATCAGCCAGATTTATCAATTCGATCATACCGGAATCCAGCAATTTTTGATATCCCGCATCATCGGGGCTTGTATCCTCGGTGCTGAACTGGCGCAGTTTTTCGATAAACGGCCGCATCTTGGGGATCAATTTGCGCCGCAGGGAACCGGGCAAAAAACCGATATCTTCACCCAGCCGGCTTTTGGTAACAATGGGTTTAATTAATTTTATACTTTCGTATTTTTTTTCTTTCAGTACTTTTTCCATGGCTGCGGCCATGGCGATATGTGTTTTACCGGTACCGGCCCGTCCGATGATGATCTGTACCCTGATATCGTCATCGAGAGCCTGGTACATGCAAATCGCCTGTTCAAAATTATACGAGTAATTTTTATCATCCAGAGCTTTAGGAGCAGTACCCAGAACTCTGATCGAATTATAATCTATATAGTGCAATATTTCACCCTTGCGGATACCCAGTCCAAAAAATTCGCCGGAAGCATCGTTCAGGACAATTCCTTCGTTCTCACGCAGCCGCCATTTTTTCCGGTAGGGTAAATTCCATTTATTACCTTCCTTGGCGGTAAAGATCTCGTTGATTTCTTCCACGCTGAGGGTAACTTCTTTGGTGGTTTGAAAAAAACTGGTCAGGTATTCTTCACTGATTTTATCATGTTTGTAATCTTCGGTGTGTATGCCCAGGGCGCGGCACTTTATACGCAGATTCCGGTCTTTGGTGACAAAAATAAAATCACGGTTTGGAAAATTTTCCTTTAAGCCCAGTACCTGGGCCAGCATGGTGTTGTCTTTATATTTCAGATCCAGTTCTTCAGGAAAAGATTTTGATATGTAACCGGTTAAATAGGATAAGAGTCCCTCTTTACCGTTTGGAATGGGAATACTGGTGTTGTCATCCTGGCGGGAACTGAGCATTTCAAGTTTCTGGCTCAGGTCCCGGGCATTAAAACCTATACCAGGATCATTTTTGATGGTGTCAATTTCTTCAATGGTCAGAAAAGGGATCAGTACTATATGTTCGTCAAAACGGAAGATAGAAGCCGGATCGTGCAGCAGAACATTGGTATCCAGGATATAGACCCGCCGTGAATCGGCAGTTTGCAGAAAACTCAGGTCAGTATAATTTTTGCTCATATGGATTTTCTATCGAATATATTTGTCCCGCTTACTCAATTCAAGTAAAATCTTAAAACCTCTTCGACAGAAATGAGCATTAATGTTGCTGAAAATATGTCGAACTTCCGGCAAAATATATTTTAAATTTAAAGTTCTGGAACTGCTTCCCGGGAGTTACTAAATTTACAAAATCACTGAGCGCCGGATATAATGAAAGTTAAAGTTGAATTATTATCGCCTGCAGGAAATTTTGAAAAACTGAAATACGCGTTGGCCTATGGAGCTGATGCCGTATACGCAGGCATCCCCAGGTATTCACTGCGTGCCCGCGAAAATGACTTCAGCACAGAGATCCTGGCCGAGGCCATCGAGTACTGTCATCAGTCGGACAGGAAAATCTATCTGACCCTGAATATATTTCCCCATAACCGCAAAATTGAAGCGGTTAAGTCATCTTTAACCTGGTTAGCGCCAAAAACGGCCGGATGCGATTATTATATCAGATCCCGGAGTTATCCTGCTGGCCAAAGAATTATGTCCCCAAATTCCGATACATTTGTCGACGCAGGTCAATACGGTAAATTGGGTCAGTGTTAAATTCTGGAAAGAGATCGGCGTGGACAGGATTATCCTGTCCCGGGAATTAGCGATCTCCGAAATTGCCGAAATCAGGCAAAAAGTTCCTGAGATTGAATTGGAATGTTTCGTTCACGGAGCGGTTTGTGTAGCCTACTCGGGCAGATGCTTGCTCTCCAATTACTTTAATTTCCGTGATCCCAATCAGGGGATATGTACCAATAGTTGTCGCTGGTTATACCGGCTTTATCAGGATCAGCCGGATCAACCGCCGTTGGAGGATTATCAACCGCTGAATGGAAAATATTATCTGGAAGAAAACGAGCGTCCCGGCCAGTTTATGCCAATTGATGAGGATGAACACGGTACCTATATTATGAATGCCAAGGATCTTTGTGCCGTAGGTTTGCTTGATCAACTCGCTGCCGCCGGCGTAAACAGTTTTAAGATTGAAGGCCGGTCCAAATCGGTTTATTATGTCAGTGTAACTACCCGGGCTTATCGCCGGGCTATTGATAATCTGCTGGCCGGAAGAGCTTATGATCAGGCCGCGGAACAGGAGTTGTTCAGTGTAGCAAACCGTGAATATAGCAGCGGATTTCTGGAATCTAATCCGCGGGCATCCGGTGAAAACTATACGGAAAGCCAGCCGGCTAATTGTACTCATCAGTATTGCGGCATTATACGTAATCCGGATCCCCGCGGTAACTTGATGCAGGTAAGCGTACGCAACCGCATCTGCAGCGGCGAAGAATTAGAAATAATCACGCCACAGGACAACCAGGTTCTCAAAGTAGAAGCCATTTATACCCTGGACGGTGAAAAAGTCGAAATAGCTCATGGCGGCGGCAAAGATGTCAGGATACCCTGTCAAAATCCTCCGGGTGAATATGCTTTGCTGCGCAGAAAATTACAGTGTTGAGTTATTGGTTTCTTTATCTTAGCTTTAATGTTAATTAATATTGAATATATAAAATATATTTCTCAAGCGGTTCTTCCTGACGCAATAAACTCTTCTACTTCTTTGGCAGGAAGAGATAATCAGTCAGTAGAGGAAATATAATATGTCTGGTTATGATCACAACACTATCCCGGCTCAGCAGGAGTATGACATCTATCTTACCGGCAGGAAGCGAATTTGCTGCACTCATAGATGCTTTGCCGAATGCCCTTATTACCCTGGATCAGGAAGGACTGATTACATCGGCTAACCGGGCATTTTTAAATTTACTGAACCTCGATCATGATTATCTGGCCAGGAAGATATCAGTGTATGATTTGTTGCCGTTGAACGAAGTCGGTGCAGAAACTTATTTTAAAAATCTGATTGAGCACAGTCAGCCGTTTGATTTTGATTCCCTGGTCATCCCTAATAAAGAGGGTGAAAGGTTATTTGTGCAGTGCCAGGGTATACCGGTTTATTCCGGCGAGCAGCATTTATTATATTATTTGCTGCTATTCAGCGATATCAGCGGACGTAAAAAATTGGAGGAGCAGTACCGGCAGGCCCAGAGGTTGGAAGCCATCGGCAAGTTGGCCGGAGGTCTGGCTCATGATTTTAATAATATATTGACGGTCATCCAGGGCCATTGCGCCAAACTGACCCTGAACATGGATGAAAACCAAAGCGACTATGAACATGTACGTCAGATCGATATTTCATCCAAACGTGCTGAATCGCTGATCCAAAAATTGTTAGCCTTCAGCCGGCAACAATTGCTGCAGCCAAAAATTCTGAATCTTAATCAACTGATCCAGAGTATGAAAACCAGGTTACAACAAATTCTGGGCGAAAAAATTCAGTTGATGCTGTCTTTGAAGAATATTCATGGAAATATCAAAGCCGATCCGGCTCAGTTAGAGCAGGTCCTGATCAATCTGTTGTTGAATGCCCGCGACGCCATGCCGGAAGGGGGTAAAGTAATAATCGAGACGATGAATGTCATTCTGGATAGTGCTTATATAAAAAAACGACCGATGGTTAAACCGGGATCTTATATCCTGCTGGTCATCAGCGACACGGGTAAGGGCATGAATGATAAAATTAAAGATCATGTTTTCGAACCCTTTTTTACCACAAAGGAGAAGGGTAAAGGTACCGGTATGGGCCTGGCCACAGTTTACGGAACGGTGAAACAGAGTGATGGATTTGTCTGGCTGTACAGTGAAACCGGCAAGGGCACGACGATCAAGATATATTTACCGCAATTTGATGAAAAAGTTGAGGTGATTGAAAAAACTGTCAGCAGCGATCAGAGTTTGCGTGGTTATGAAACCATCCTGGTGATTGATGATGAGAAGGAAGTACGGGAATTAGTCAGTGAGATGCTGCGCTTCTACGGTTATACGGTACTGGAAGCTCCCAATGCCAGTAATGCTTTTACGATTTATGAAAAACATAAAGACACGATAGACCTGATATTAACTGATATTGTCATGCCGCAAATGAGCGGAATAGAATTTGCCAATAAGATCCGACCGGTCTATCCGCGTAATAAATTCTTATTCATGTCCGGTTATACCGATACCGTTCTGGCGGAACAGGAGTTGTTAAGGGATCCTGTGCATTTTCTGCAAAAACCGTTTAACGCCGTGACCCTGATGAAAAAAATTCGTACCGTCCTGGAGAGAAATAATGATTAAACCGGTCAACGGCTGATAGCAATGAAGACTATGCCCCTGACATATTGACAGAATTTAAAATCGGGGGGTTTTTTCGTAAAAAATGTAACCAATTGATTATATAAAAGTTAACTTTATTTAAAAAAGTTGGCATTTTTTTTGTAGAACTTACGTTAGCTGTATAAAACAGGAGAAAATATGGCTCACACTCCGGGTGATAAAAGCGTGGAATTAAAGGAAGTTCTGCCAATCATGCCATTGAGGAATACGGTTGTCTTCCCACATCAGGTTATACCCCTGGCTGTGGGGCGGCAACGATCACTTAACCTGTTGAAATATATGGATGATGAGAACCGCATCATCGGTCTGGTGGCCCAGCGGGACGGGAATATAGAAGAACCCAAGATCGAAGATCTGTACGATTGGGGCACTGCGGCCATGATTCTCAAGAAATTTAAAATGCCCGATGGCAGTGAACAACTTATTGTCCAGGGGATGTACCGGATACATATTGTCGGTTATGCCCAGCAGGAACCGCATTTTGAAGCCACTGTTCTACCCGCCCAGGAAACGGTGCAGCGGAATGTGGAAATCGAAGCCTTGATCAATAATTTGAAAATGCTTTTCCAGAAAATAGTGGATCTGTCACCTTACCTGACCAGTGAACACCGGGTCATGGTGCTGAATACCGAAGATCCGGCAAAATTAACCGATATTATTGCCTCGCAGATCAATTTCACCGTCAGCGAAAAACAGGAAATTCTGGAAATCGTTGATGTAAAGACACGTCTGGAACGCGTCCATTACCTGCTCAATAAAGAACTGCAGGTATTGGAACTGGGTTCAAAGATACAAAGCGAGGTACAGGGCGAGTTAAATAAAACACAGCGGCATTATTATCTGCGCGAACAGTTGAAAGCGATTAAAAAAGAGTTGGGTGAATACGAGGATGAAAGTACTGAGATAGAAGAATTACGGCAGAAATTAGCCCAGACAAAAATGCCCGAAGATGTTTTTAAAGTTGCCGAAAAGGAATTAAACCGTCTGGCCCGCATGTCCCCGATGGCCAGTGAATATACGGTTTCGCGGACCTATCTTGATTGGCTGCTGGAAATGCCCTGGTCCAAGAAAACGAAAGATCGTCTGGAGATACAAGAGGCCGAGCAGATTCTGGAAGAAGATCACTATGGCCTGGAAAAAGTCAAGAAACGTATCCTGGAATATCTGGCGGTACGTCAGATCAAAGCAGAGATGAAAGGTCCCATCCTGTGCTTTATCGGGCCTCCGGGAGTAGGTAAAACCAGTCTGGGCCGCTCGATTGCCCGGGCCCTGGGCAGAAAGTTTTCCCGGATGTCTCTGGGGGGCGTTCGTGATGAAGCCGAAATTCGCGGACACCGCCGTACTTATGTCGGTGCCCTGCCCGGACGTATTATTCAGGAGATTAAAAAACTGGGCTCCAGTAATCCGCTGATCATGCTTGATGAAATCGATAAACTCGGAATGGACTTCCGCGGTGATCCTTCTTCAGCTTTACTGGAAGTACTTGATCCTGAACAAAATTTTTCTTTTACCGATCACTACCTGGAGGTTCCTTTCGATCTCTCCAAGGCGATGTTTATTGCTACGGCAAATATGCCGGATCCGATTCCGCCGGCTTTAAAAGACCGCATGGAGATTATCGAGATCAATGGATATACGGAAGAAGAGAAATTAAGAATTGCTGAAAAGTACCTGATCCCCAAACAACTCAATGCCCACGGTTTAAGCACGGAGCAGATATCTTTTACCGGCAAAGCCCTTCAGGTTCTGATCACACGTTATACCCGTGAAGCGGGGGTGCGTAATCTGGAGAGGGAAATTGCCTCCATCGCCCGCGGCGTAGCCAAGGAAATAGTCGAGCGAAAAGTAACCGGCCGTAAAATCACTCCGGCCATGATCTCCAGATACCTGGGTCCCGAACGCTTTTACTCCGAAGTTGCCGAACGAACCTCGCGGCCTGGTGTAGCTACCGGTCTGGCCTGGACTCCGGTAGGCGGCGATATCCTGTTTATCGAAGCATCGAAAATGAAGGGAAAGGGCAATCTGATCCTGACCGGTAAACTGGGTGAAGTGATGAAAGAATCTGCTTCAGCCGCCCTGAGTTATTTGCGCTCCAATTGCGAAAAATATAAAATTGAAACCGACTTCCACGAAAAATATGACATTCATATCCATGTTCCCGCCGGTGCGATACCCAAGGATGGCCCCTCGGCTGGAGTAACCATGTTTACCGCGCTTTATTCCTTGTTCACCGGAAAATGTGTGCGCGGCGATCTGGCCATGACCGGTGAAATAACGCTGCGCGGTATGATCTTACCCGTGGGGGGAATAAAAGAAAAAATTCTGGCTGCTAAACGCGCGGGTATCTCCACTATCATCCTTCCGGAAAAAAATAAGAAAGATCTGGAAGAAATCCCGGCACATAATATTAATGATCTGCAATTTCATTTTGTCAAAGATATGGATGAAGTAATCAGTCTGGCCATAACGGCTGATGCGAATAAAAAGAAATAGAGGGGAACAGTATTAATTTTCCTCCGTTTTAATTGGATAATACAATATAACATTAACGTCCAGTATCAAATACCAAACGGATTTGCCATATGATCAATGTCAGTTGCTCTTCATTTTACGCGAAAATATATATTTCTAAGATTCAGCTGTACCTGATCCTGGTCTTGCTGTGCTCGATATTATCAGCACAGGATTATGATCCGGGTGCTGAAACACCTTATGACCTAAAGCGCCAGGGCGGCCTGGGTTTTGCCATGGCTGAATCCGGCTCCAGTTTAGGTCTGTTTATGACCTGGCCCCTGTTACCCGATTATCATTTTGGAATCGGATTCGATGCATTTCTATTAAGGGATTCAAAACAAATAGATTTTTATGATTACTATTATGGGATACCTTATACCATAAACAAACAGAATAATGTCTATCTGTTTGATCTGCTGCTTACCGCGAAAAGAAGATTGTTCAGAGATGATCTATCAGATGACTTTCGGCCGTTTCTCAGTTTAGCGGTGGGCCCGATCTACGGGATGAATTACCCGGAAGCGGAAATAAGTACCGATTCCAGTACTTATCAGAAAAAGGATGAATTTGCCTGGGCCTTTGGCGGATATGTCGGTTGCGGGATAGATTTCAGCGTCAAATCAAATAGCCTGGTTTCAATTCGGGCCCAGTACCGCATCATTCCATTTTCTGAAAAAATAGGTGAACGCAGCAACCATTCAATGTTTGAAATTCGCTTTGAAATAGCACAAAGGTTTTAAGCGATTGGATACACAGGTTTGTTTTTTAGTTCTGAGTAATGATACCAAACAGAAATTAATCTGCGAACTTACCGAAAAATTCTATCTGGCCGGGAAAAAAGTAGTAATACAGGTAAAGAATGCCGAGCAGGGGAATGAATTAGATCACCTGCTGTGGATCTGGAAACAGGCAAGTTTTATTCCGCATTTATATAGCCAGCAATTAAGTTATAAGGTCTTGGAACCCGTTATTTTAACGACGCACATTGAAAATAATCCCGGATTCGAGGTTTTGCTTTTAGCCCATCCCGTAGCGCTGGATACGGTACTTAAATTTGAACAAGTGATCGATTTTGCCGAGAAATATGATTCCACGCTTTTAAATTCCAGTCGTGATCGTTTTAAGGTCTACCGGGATAATAAGTTGAAGGTTGAAACCTGGCAACCGGGTGATTTTTTAGTAACAGATTTAAAATGAGGAGTGCTGCGGATCCTGAACTTTTGCTGTGCACCTGCATCTGCACCAACAACCTGCAATATTATTTACCCCATGATTAAAATAAATCCCGTCTGCCGGTTTTCTAAAAAAATATAAGATTCCGGGTAAAACGGCCCAATATTTGCATTGAATCATTGCTGAAAAGGTCACAGACTTAATAAAAATGGGTAGAAATCCAGACCGATGAATTCAGAAATTTTTTCTGACTTAAATAAACAACAGTTAGCAGCGGTGCAGCAACCTGCAGGTGCTGTTTTAATTTTAGCCGGACCCGGTTCAGGCAAAACCCGTTTACTGGTTTCACGGATCGCCTGGTTGATCAGACAGCAGGGAATAGAGGCGGAGAAGATACTGGCGGTCACTTTTACCAATAAGGCCGCCGCTGAGATGAGATCCAGGTTGCATCAACTTATCGGCCAGTCAGCCGAGCCGGTAACCATAAGTACTTTTCATTCCTTTATGCTGCGTCTACTGCGCAAGTATCATCATCATCTTGAGTTGAGCAAGTATTTTTCGGTGGCCAACCCTGAATACCTCAGGCACCTGTTAAAAAATTTATGTGCACCGTATATCCGGGAAGATATTGAAGCTAAAGTAAAGGGGATGTCACTGGCTTACTCAAATCATATCATCAAAGGCAAAGAATTGCCTCTTTTCAGCCGTGAACGGTATACAGAATATATGAATCATTTAAAAAAGCACCACCTGATCGATTTTGATCATATCCTGGTTCAGGCGCGTAAATTGCTCAGCGATCATCCTGATATTCTGCAGGAATATCAGTTTTTATATCCGGCCATTCTGGTTGATGAATTCCAGGATACCGATCCGGTACAATATGACGTTTTGTGCCTGTTGGCGGGAGAACATAAAAATATCTTTGTGGTCGCCGATGATGATCAGTCGATCTATTCCTGGCGCGGGGCAGATCCGGAAAATATCAGAAGATTTATAGCCGATTTTAAGGTAAAACCAATTTTTCTGGAGATCAATTATCGCAGCGGTCAGAATATATTAGAATGCGCCAGCCGCATAATTTCCCATACTGAAAGAATCGAACCCGGTAAATTTCTGAAAGTGGACACGGGACGTACAGATCAGGTCGAGGTTAAATTCTTTTTAACCGATTCAGAAGAGCTAGATTACATCCTGCGGAAAATCAGGACCTGGCAACAGCAAAGTCTGGAATATAAACAGATAGCGTTGATCTATCCTTTTCACCGCATCGGCCAGATTGTCGAAGACTACCTGTTAAAAAATCAAATTCCCTACCAGATGGCTGAAGGCCGGAGTTTCCTTGATCATCCTTATCTTAATAAAATCCTGTTATATTTAAGCCTGATCCGGGATATTCAGGATCAGGTTGCCCTGGAGGAACTCAGCAGCGCTGAATTAGGACAATCCCTTTACAATTTTATAAAAGATCAGGCAATCCGGCGTAAACTTTCATTTCGTAAAACTCTCGCACAATTGTATCAGGATGAAGAAAAATCCATCGGACTGGAGACAAAGTTTAAACTGCGGCGGCTGGTGACACATATTGCCAATCTGTTTAATTTAAAATATTTTTTTACATTGTCTAAACTGATTGATCAGATCAATTCCCTGCCTGAGCAACAACAGAATTCTTTCCTGACCCGCTATAACATTCATCTGGAATCCGTCGCAAATGTTGCAGATCTCCTTGGTGATCCGCAGGACCTGACGGCAGGCCAGTATAATTGGTGCGTTCATCATCCCGATAAAAGAATTTGTTTTTTGGCCGCTGAATTAATCGCATCTCTAGTACAACAACCGGTAACCGTATTTTCCGGCCATCAGCAAAATGCAGCTGCTGGAGCAAACGGTACTTTTAGAATTTGAACCGTCACAACAACAGCATGGATTTTACCGGGTCATACCGTTATACAGACTTAAAAATGAGAAACGTAACGGTACCCTGGCTGTTTTGTTTAAATTTTTACAATGGTATACAACACAGCATGATAAAATCCTCTTCGACCGGTATGTGGTGTTGGATTTAGAAACCACGGGTAAGGATGCCTACTCATGTGCCGTTATGGAATTTGCAGCCGCATTGGTCGAAAACGGTAAGATTATTAAGGAAATGAATATTTTAATTAACCCGCAGCAAGCCATTACTGCGGGCGCACTGGCGGTTCATCATATAACGGAGGAAATGGTGCGGGATCAGCCTACCCTGCAGCAATACTGGCCTGAAATCAAGGCCTTCCTCGGTGACGAAGTAATGGTGGCACATAATGGATTTAGTTTTGATTTTATTATACTGGACCGGATGGCTAAGCAGTTCGACGGTCATAAATTAAACAATCGCCGTATCGATACCCTGGCTATGGCCCGTAATCTGTATCCTGATCTGTCCAATTCTGTGGATAGTTTAATGGCACGGTTAGAAATCAGCAATTCAGTTCGCCACCGGGCTCTGAGCGATGTGTATATCCTGAACGGGATATTTCAAAAAATGCAGCAGGAGCAACTAGCCCTCAGTAAAAAACTTTCTCTGGAATCATTTCTGGATTATGTGGCTCTGGGAAATTTTCTGGAACATGCCATCGAGAAAAACGAAGATCGCATCTTTTTCATCAATGGTGCCAGAAGATTAGTCACGCACTATTCACAGATTCTAAGCACATTCTGTTCGAAGTTCGGGTTGAATGAAATTCAAATGTCGGCCGACATCCATAATAAATTGTCAGAATTGAATCCGTTTGCCGGGACCCTTAACCGTCAGGAACAGTTGTTGAGCAAGATAAAAGCAATGACACAGCAATATGATCACCTGCCGGTTGACGAGGCGATTGCCCAGTTTCTTAGTACGCTTTCGCTGAACAATTCCCAGGACGAGCTGGAAGATATCAATGCAGTTTCGTTATTAACTTACCATGCCGCTAAAGGCCTGGAGTTTGAAAAAGTAATTATTATGGGATTGGAGAATAATAATATGCCCGGATATCATGCTTTGCGCGAAGAAGCAGATGATGACCGGCCCCAGGTCAAGAAAATGGAAGAACAGCGCAGGTTGTTATATGTAGGCATAACCCGGGCCAAGAATGAATTGATACTGACCGTGGTCAAAAATCGTGGAGGATGGCAACAGGAATATTCATCGTTTATCAAGGAATTGCAGTTGCCTTATGCCGCAGGGTGATTACAGGAATTTTATTCTTCCCGCTTGCTGCCGACATAAATAATACAGGTTGCGTCGGAATGAATTATATTTTATCATACAGCAGCAAGACAGTATAACAAACCGGAAAAGCGCTTAGTGCTGAAAGAATGAATACTAATGTATCCTGACAAATCCTTACCGTTAAAAAAGTGGAATATACTAAATAAAGATTATAGCAAATCGCTGATTGATGTTTTGCTGCAGAACCGTCAGCTGACCCTGGAGCATCTGGCAGAATTCAAGTTATCAGATCGATTACATGATCCTTTCCTGCTTCGTGACATGAATATTGCCGTCGAACGGATCAGGACCGCAGTAACCCGGGGGGAAAAAATAGGAATATTCGGTGACTATGATGTTGATGGGATTATTGCCACAGTTTTAATGGTAAAATTTTTCGAAAAAATCGGCAGGGCTGTTTCATATTTTTTACCCAGTCGCCAGAAGGATGGTTATGGTTTACGCATCCAGGGGGTACAACAGGCCCTGGATGATAAGATTGATCTGTTAATTACGGTAGATAATGGCATATCTTCACGGGAAGCGATTGCCTATGCCAATCAGCATAAACTTGACGTTATTGTGACCGATCATCACCTGCCGGAAGGCATACTGCCTGATGCCCTGGCGATTATCAATCCCAACCGTAAAGATTGTCCTTATCCCTGTAAAGAGATTTGCGGGGCCGGCGTGGTGTTTAAATTGTTACAGGCACTGGCACCGCATTATTTTTCCGGAGATGAATATAAGAGTTATATGTTGAATCAACTGGACCTGGTGGCCATGGCCACCATAGCCGATATCGCTCCGATCCGCGACGAGAATTATGCGTTTGTCAAGTTTGGTTTAAAAAGTCTTACCAATACCCTGCGCCCGGGAATTGTTGAATTAAAGCGTATCAGCGGTCTGTTGGGCAAAGAGATCACCCCGGTTGCTGTTGGATATTATCTCGGTCCGCGGTTAAATGCCGCCGGGCGCCTGGCCGATCCGGACCTGGCCGTGCAACTGTTATTGTGTAAAGACAGGGATGAAGCAGCCCGCCTGGCTACAGTGCTGAACAACCTGAATGTAAAAAGACAAAAAAAACAGGACGAATATATTGAAGAGGCGCTTGAAATAATCAAAACTAATCAGGCTGAGACCGACAAAGTATTGATCCTGGAAAGCGAGGAGTGGGACCCGGGTTTAATCGGGATCGTATCCGGCAAATTAAAAGACCATTTCAATCGGCCCATTATTGTATTTACCCGTGATAAGGACGGGAATTATGTCGGCTCGGGCCGCAGTATTGATGGTTTTCATATAACCGAAGCGCTGACCCGGTTCAATGAACTCTTTCTGAATTATGGCGGTCACCAGAAAGCAGCAGGATTGACAATATCCAGCGAGAATTTTCAGGAATTCAAACAAAAATTTATTGCACATGTCTCCGCTGTGTTAAAAGATGAGTTGCTGATTCCTGAATTAGTGATAGACTCGGTTTTGTCTGCGGAGCAATTAAATGAAGCCCTGGTGGATACTATCCGTAACATCGGACCATATGGTGAAGGAAATCCGGAACCGATTCTGTTGCTGGAGAACGCCAGGATCAGGGACATTTTTCCACCGTTGCAGGGTCGTCATCTGAAGTTTACTATCGAGAAAACCGGTCGGCCGATTGAATGTGTCTGGTGGAATAAGGCTGAGTACAAGGACGCGATTCGTTTTCAGATGCCGGTTGATTTAGCCTTCAGACCGACTATCAATTTATGGAAAACCTTTCGCAAATTACAATTGGTTGTCGCAGATCTGCGGCCGAGGGAATAATAGTATTTGTTGAAATAATCCAGGCCGCCGCTAACAAAAAAACCGCTCTGCCTGAATCAGGCAAAGCGGTTTTGAATCAAGCAAATCTTAACTAATCAATCCATCTGTTTACGCAGGAAAGTCGGAGTATCCAGTTCATCGGGTTCCGGGGGTAATTCCTCTTCTTCAAATGAGTAGATGTTTGTCCGCGCTGGTTTAGCCAGCAGAGGCATTTTGGGATGGCTTTTTTCTTCATCTTTTTGTTTACGGATAAAGGTGGGCTTATCCAGTTCATTCAGGTTAATCGGTTCAAAATGTTTCGCGCTTTCTTTTGGAGCTGCCAGCACGGATTTTATTTTTGATTCTTTGTTGAATCCTGTCGCAATCACAGTAACACGGATTTCTTCGCGCAGGGCTTCATCGATCACCATTCCAAAGATGACATTGACCCTGTCACCGGCGGCATGCTGGATGACACTGGCGGCTTCATTTACTTCCCACAGAGTAAGATTGGAACCTCCGGTTATATTAATCAGCACACCCAGGGCGCCATCAATGGTCACACCATCAAGCAGCGGAGATGTTATGGCCTGTTCAGCAGCATGAGTAGCCCGGCTTTCTCCGGTGGCCACACCGGTACCCATCAAAGCATCACCCATACCCATCATGATGGTGCGGATATCGGCAAAATCAAGATTAATATAACCGTGAACGTTGATCAGATCCGAGATACTGCGGGTGGCCTCCAGCAGGATTGAATCAATAACTTTGAAGGCGGAAATTGCCGGGGTATGACGTTCAATGATATTAAAAACCCGTTCATTGGGAATGACAATCAACGTATCCACGCATTTGCGCAATTCCTGAATTCCCTTCTCTGAATTACGCTGGCGTACAATCCCTTCAAACGGAAAAGGACGGGTTACCACACCTACGGTCAGCGCTCCCAGATCTTTGGCGATTTCGGCGACCACCGGAGCAGCGCCGGTACCTGTGCCACCGCCCATACCCGCTGTTACAAACACCATATCAGCACCGGTCAGGCAGTTAATAACCGCTTCCTTGTCTTCTTCAATGGCTTTTAAACCAATTTCCGGATTCGCTCCGGCACCCAGGCCTTTGGTCAAATTCTTGCCGATTTGGATCCGGTATGGTGCACGGTTATTTTCAAGATTCTGGGCATCGGTATTGATTGACACAAATTCAACCCCGGTAAGACCTGCTTCGATCATTCCATTGAGAGCATTACCACCTGCTCCCCCTACGCCGACAACTTTAATTCGTGCATGTTGTTCAGCCAGATTAGCAAATTGTATCATATGGGTCTCCCTTTAAGATTTGCTTGATATTATCATGAAAAATATTTGCCATTTAATTTTTAAAACAGATCCTCAAATTGATCCTTGATCTTGCCAAAGATATTTTTTATCCCTCCGCTGGATTTCCTTTTAATACTGCTTTCGGTCTGGCGGGCCATGGCATATTTGATCAGGCCGACACTGGTGGCGAAAATCGGACTTTTGACTGTTTCGACCAGCCCGCCGGAGACGATGGGATACCCGACTTTTGTGGGTAATCCTAACACCCGTTCGCCCAATTCCACGCTGCCGGGCAGCAATGAAGCCCCTCCGGTCAGAACAACCCCGGCACCCAGCGAATCATAAACATCCGATTTTTCCAATTCACGCAGAGCCAGCGAGAACATTTCTTCCATGCGCGGTTCAATGATTGCACATAAGACACTTTTGGCAATTTCACGCGGTGCCCGGCCGGCGATGCCCGGTACCACAATCAATTCATCTTCGCTGATCAGGCTCTGCATGGCACAACCGTACTTGCGCTTGATATCCTCGGCCTGATCCATGGGAGTACGCAAGCCATGTGACAGATCGCTGGTGACATGTTCGCCCCCCAGACCAAGCACAGAAGTGTATCGAATACCGCCGTCCAGGAAAACAGCGATATCGGTGGTACCACCGCCAATGTCCATCACGGCCACACCCAGATCTAATTCATCTTTATCCAGTACGGCCAGACTTGAGGCATAAGGTTCCAGAACAATTTCTTCTACATTATATCCCGCCTGCTGAACGCAATTGACAATGTTCTGAACTGAAGATGCCGCTGCTGTGACAATATGTACTTCACACTCCAAACGCGTCCCGGCCATACCGATAGGATTCTTAATACCGTCCTGTTCATCGACAATAAATTCCTGGGGTAATATGTGAATTACCTCGCGGTCCATGGGCAGGGCAATGGCTTTGGCTGCATCGATGACCCGCTCGACATCATTCTGATTAATGATCCTGTCCCGGCCGCTGACAGCAATAACACCTTTGCTGTTAATACTGCGGATATGGTCGCCGGCTATGCCGGCATGAATATTCTCGATATGGCAACCTGACATCAATTGCGCCTGCTCGATAGCTCTTTTGATCGAATTAACTGTCTTCTCAATATTGATCACCACCCCGCGGCGCAAGCCCTGTGAGGCCGAGGTGCCGACACCGGCAATATTTAAAGTGCCATACTCATCGATACGAGCCACCACGGCGGCAATTTTAGTGGTCCCGATATCGAGTCCGACAAAGATTTTTTCTTCATCCATAATTTATACCCTGATTCTTTTATTCATGTTCAATAATGTGCACCGGTCCGGTTTCATCTAGCCGGGTTCCGCTAATACCTTATACTTTTGCTTTGACAATGATCTGGTCAGCAAAACGCAGATCGATGTATTCTGTTTTTTTCAATTGGTACCAGTCATAGTAATTAGCCAGATAGGTCTTTAAAATGTATAACTCCTTGTAGAAGGAATTTTTGTTGGTTCGGATTTTTGCACCACCATGGACCAGATATATTTCCACATAATCGTCTGCGGCCAGATTGATTTCGGAAATCAAACCTGCCAGCAGGGGATGTTCGGTCTCAAGGTAATTTACAATGGCCAGAGCCAGGTAAACTTCTTTGGCAGTGGCCTGCCCGCCCAACGTACCCAAATTCTCCTGGATTCCTGAAATCAAAGGAATGTCCCAACTGGTATTCATCTCGGGTATGGGCATCAAGAAACCTTCGGTGTCGATAAGATTCAAGCCACGGCCATAGACGAATGCTACCGGTTGCCTTTCTTCAACAGTAATATTGAGAATCCGGGGAGGACGAAAAGTTATACTTACTCCTTTGATGAAATCCAACTCCATTATTTTTTGCGAAATTTTATTTGGATCCATTGCCACGGCATCATCTTCTTTATTATCAAAGCCGCATATCTGCATTATCGTTTTTGTAGCGGTTAATTTATTACCGCTGATCTGCACATTTTCACGCTGGTAGGTATTGGTCTCGTTCAGATTGAGTTTTAGAACTTTACCGAGCGTATAGAAGAACAGTAAAACAAAAATCAGAATAAAAATGATCTTTGAATATTTTGATCCAAAATTTGACACCGCCCGTTTTCTGGGCAAAGGTTTCTTATAATCTCTCATATTCATAGTTTATATCTTTTTGATTTTTAATAATTCCGTTAACTCTCTAGCCGATTTCCAAATGTCCCCGGCCCCCATGAACAGAACCATATCACCGGCCTGCACATGTTTGTGTATTGCACCGGCAACTGTCCTGCGGTCAGGTACATACTGTACCGCGGGATGACTCTGTTTCGTTAATTCCTGCACGATCAATTCCGCGGTAATCCCGGCCATGGGTTGCTCCCGGGCCGGGTAGATATCGGTTATGAAGATCAGGTCGGCAGGCAGCAAGCGATCGGCAAATTGTTTGTAAAAATCCCGGGTGCGGGAAAACAGATGCGGTTGAAAAACAGCCAGCACGCGCCCCGGCCAGATTTTTTTAGCCGTGGCAAGAGTAGCGCCCAATTCAGTCGGATGGTGGGCATAATCATCGATAACCATAATATTATCGATCAAACCCTTTACTTCAAAACGGCGTTCAACTCCATGAAAGGCTGCCAGGGCCGCCTGGATATGGTGGAATGGAATTTCGTTTTCAATAGCCAGAGCAATAGCAGCCAGGGCGTTTTTAACATTATGCTCGCCGGATACGACTAATTTAATATCACCGATTGATTTACCCTGCTGATAGACTTCAAATGTTGTGGTCGCCAGGCTTTTATCGAACTGTATTCGGACGGCCCGATAGTTTGCCTGTTCATTTAAACCATAGGTAATAACCTGGTTATTTAATTCCGGCAAAATATCCTTTACGCCTGCATCATCGCTGCAGCAAATAACGGCGCCATAAAATGGTACTTTGCTGGCAAAACTTATGAAGGCCTTTTTGATGTCATCCAGATCGAGATAGCAATCGAGATGATCTGCTTCAATATTGGTAATCAGGGCAAAAGTAGGATTGAGGGTCAGAAAGGAGCGATCATATTCATCAGCTTCTGTTATGAAAAATTCCCCTTGCCCCGCCCCGGCATTTGTTTTCAGGTCAAGCAGGCGGCCACCGACCAGAAAGGTCGGCTGCAGGCCGGCCTTTTTAAAAATCGTGGTGCACATGGCCGAGGTAGTGGTTTTGCCGTGAGTTCCGGCAATAGCCAGGCAATATTTCAAGCGCATCATTTCGGCCAGCATTTCGGCTCGCCGGATTACCGGTATCCGCAGTTGCCCGGCTGCTGCCCGTTCGGGATTATCTGCCGCAATTGCCGAGGAGTATACCAATACGTCGGCGTTTTTTATATTTTCAGCGCGTTGTCCTTCATAGATTACAGCGCCAAGTGCAGTCAGTTGCCGGGTAATATCGGATAACTCCCGGTCTGAGCCGGATACTTTGAAACCGTCTTCCAGTAGAATCCTGGCCATCGCGCTCATACCGATGCCACCGATACCGCTGAAAAAAACATGTTTAAATTTTTTTAATCCGGCCATACCACTACTGTCCGTTCCTGGATTCAGTTTTATCTTTGTGTTTACACAGATCTTCCAATTCGAAAGCAATCCGCTGCAAAGTGTCGGGGTGGTGAAAATTTTTTATCTGCCCGGCCATATAGGTCAGACGCTCAGGCTTTTGCATTAAAGCAACAAGCGCCGTTTTAAGTGTTGCGGCCAGGTCAGTATTATCCTCGATTAAAATAGCCCCTTCACTATGAACCACAGCCTGGGCATTCTTGAATTGATGATTTTCCGCCGCAAAAGGATAGGGAATCAGAATTGCCGGCAGCCCCGCGGCTGCCAATTCGGAAATGGTCATGGCACCGGCCCGGCACACCGCAAGATTCGCTACCGTATAAGCATAATCCATCCGGTCGATAAAAGGCATGATCCGTAAATTTTTATTGTTCTGCCGCAGATATTTCTGTTTAAAATGTTCGAATTCCCGGGTACCGGTCTGCCAGATCAATTGTATCTGATCGAATATTCCTGTTTCTACTAAAAAGTCAACGGCCTGATTTATACTGCGGGCGCCCTGGCTGCCGCCGAAGACCAGCACCGTAGCCAGGCCTTTTTTGATATTAAAGTACTTCAGAGCTTCTTCCAGATCCTGAGTGATGATTTGCATCCTGATCGGATTCCCGACCAATACATATTTTTTAATTTTCTTCAGATAATTCAAAGCTTCCTGATAGGCCAAAAACACACAATCCACCCGTGAAGCCAGCAGGCGGGTGGTAATACCGGGATAACTGTTCTGCTCCTGGATAGCAGTCGGGATGTTCATTTTAACCGCCTGATACAGAACAGGGCCGGATACATAGCCGCCGGTACCGATGACCAGGTCAGGTTTGAATCGAAGTATTTCCCGTTTACTCTGTAACATGCTGATTATGATTTTTAAGGGCAGCCATAAATTGCGCAAAGCAAAACCGCGCTGAAGACCGCTGATCCAGATATTGCGCACCACAAACCCGGCCTGGGGTACTTTTATATTTTCTATTCCTTTTTTGGTACCGATAAACTGACAATGCGCTCCCCAGTATTTTTTAAGGTGCTCAGCAATATATATTGCCGGAAAAACATGTCCGCCCGTTCCTCCTCCGGCCAGCAGTATGCGTAATTCTCTTCTCACTATTACCTCGTCGTCATAAAGATACGCTGTCTGTCCGGTAAATTGGCCTGGGCACGATTATGTCCAAACTGATGAAACGGTTGCCCGGCATTACGGGAAATATTAATTAATATGCCCACGGCGATACCGGCTGAGAGTAATGAGGATCCTCCATAACTCAGGAAAGGTAGGGGCACACCTGTCGTGGGAATTAACATGGTGACTACTGCAGCATTGATCAAGGCATACAGAACCAGACTCATGGTTGCACCAATAGCACAATACTGCAAAAAAGCATTTTCAGCCCTTTTGGCGATGCTGATCCCACGCCACAGAATGACCAGGAAAAGCAGTAATACCAGGGTAGTGCCGATAAAACCGATCTCTTCGCCAACAATGGCAAAAACAAAATCGGTGTGTGAATCAGGCAAGAAATAGAATTTTTGTCTACTGGTACCGATACCACTGCCCAACAGGCCGCCGCTGCCCAGGCCGATCAGAGATTGTTTCACCTGATAACCGGAACCCAGCGGATTCGAAATATTTTCCCACCAGGAATAGATACGATCCATTTGATACGCACTGCCGCGTATTTTTAAAAGCACCAGGGGCATAGCCAGGAAAATCCCGGCCAGGATATGCTGTGCACGAACATTGCTCAGTAATACCATGACAGATAAAATCAAAACGATCATAATGGCGGTACCCAGATCTGGTTCCAGCAAGATGGGTACCAGCACCAGGGCCAGGAGGATCACATGCGGTAATAATCCCTTCTGCCAATCGTGCAATAATTCTCCTTTACGGCTGAAAATGTCTGCAAAGTAGATAATCAGGACAATTTTGACCAGCTCGGACGGTTGAAAACTTCCCAGACCCAGATTGTACCACCGGCGGGCACCGTTTACCATAGCCCCCCAGAAAAAAAGGCCGATCAGCAAAAGTATATGAACCAGCACCAGTGCCAGTGGCAGGCCTTTTGTCGTGAAAATTCTCAAATTTATTCTTGAAAAAACAAAGAGGGCTACGATACATACAAAGCCCCAGATAATCTGCTTGCGTGAATAGTAGAGCAATGAGCCATACCTTTCATGGGCAACCAGGGCACTGGCACTGAACACCATGATAATGCCTGTTATCAGCAGCAAGGTCACGGCAATGATCAGCCATATATCGGTTTTTGATTTAGACATTTTTCATTTTTTCCTTCAGATTATGCACTTCCTGTTTAAATAGTCTGCCCCGGTCTTCGAAGTCCTTAAACATATCGAAACTGGCGCAAGCCGGTGAAAGCAGCACGGTATCGCCCGGTTGTGCCAGCTGATAGGCAGCGGTGATTGCTTCGGCAAGATTTCCCGCCGAAGATATTGGAATCACACCCTGCCAGCTGGCCATAATCTTCTCGCGAGCTGCGCCAATCAGTATAGCCTGTCGTACGTTTCTTTTCAGTGCTGCTTTCAATTTACTGAAGTCGCTGCCTTTGTCTTTTCCGCCCGCAATCAGGATGATCGGCGTATTAAAACTGGCCAGGGCGACAGCCAGCGATTCAATAGTTGTTGCTTTGGAATCATTTATAAAAGAGACTCCTTTAATATTTGCTACAAATTCCAGGCGATGTTCTACACCGGGAAATGTTGAAAGTACCTTGATAACCGGATCGTTATTAAGACCCAGGCAGCGGGCGGCCAGACCTGCGGCCAGGGCATTCATATAATTGTGCATACCGCGCAGTTTGATATCCTGTACCGCTGCCAGTCTGGAATTGAGCATATACAGGGCCTGGTCTTTAAAATAAGCATCGGTTTTCTGGTCGTATGCACTGAATCGTAATTTTTGGGCAGGGCAGGCCTGTACTTTTGCCGCCAGCAACTCATCGTCCCCGTTATAGATCAAAGTATCACTCTGATTAAGATTCATCATAATGCGCAACTTGGCGCTGACATATTCTTCAAAAGATTTATACCAGTCCAGATGGTTAGGGGCCAGGTTAATAATCACCACCACGCGAGGATGAAACGAATCGATTGTCTCCAGCTGGAAACTGGAAATCTCAACCACGGCGCAAGCGGCACCTGGTTTATCATGCACTTCACCGGAGAACGGTGTGCCGATGTTGCCGGCGATGATAGTATCCGGAAATTGTTGACGCAGAATCTGGCCGGTAATGGCGGTGGTTGTGGTCTTGCCGTTTGATCCGGTGACAGCGATTATTGGTCCGGAATAAAACCAGGAGGCCAGCTCTACTTCAGAAAAAACGGGGATACCTTTTTGGCCGAAGGATTGCACCAGCGCCGTCGCCGGTGAGATGCCCGGACTCAGTATGATAAAGTCGGCGTCATAGATCTGATCGGAATGCCTGCCAAATTCAAAGGGTATCCCCAGCCCCTCAAGTATTTGTTTTTCAGCGGTTTTATTTTCTGGTTTGGCCAGATCACTCACAAACACACGGGCAGCGTGTTTTGTAAGCAATTTGGCGGCAGCAATTCCACTGCGTGCTGCCCCCAGTATGGTGACCTTCTTCTGTTTCAACTGCCGGATATTCATTTTTGCATCCGCTATTTTTTTTACTGAGTTTTGAATGTAGTTAAGGTCAATAAGGCCAGTAAAATACCAATAATCCAAAAACGTACGACTACCTTGGATTCATGCCAACCCAGCAGTTCGAAGTGGTGATGAATAGGTGTCATTTTAAAAACACGTTTTCCCGCACCAGATTTACGGCGGGTGTATTTAAAATAAGTTGTCTGAATGATGACGGAGAGTACTTCTGCGATGAATACACCCCCGATAATGACCAGCAATAATTCTTTTTTTATAAGAATGGCCACGGTGCCCAGAGCGCCGCCCAGTGCCAGGGAACCGGTATCCCCCATGAAAATTTCGGCAGGATGAGTATTGTACCATAGAAATCCCACGGCAGCACCCAGAACCGCCATACAGAATACGGTTAATTCCTGTGCACCGGGCAGGTAAATGATATTCAAATAATCGCTTAAGCGCACATGTCCGGTTATATAAGACATTCCGGCGAAAGCCAGGAAAGCGATAGCGCTCAGTCCGGCAGCCAGACCATCCAGTCCATCGGTAAGATTAACAGCATTAGAGGTACCGGTCACAATAAAAGCGATGAAGACGATGTATAACATCCCGAAATCGATTTCCAGATTTTTAAAAAACGGTACACTGGTGTTGGAATGTATGCCGGCGAAAAAGGGATGAAAATATATAACAGCGCCGAGAAATAATCCCAGGCTGATCTGACCGATTAATTTATACCGGCTGATCAAACCCCGTTTCATTTTTTTTACAGTCTTAAGGTAATCGTCAATAAATCCAACTCCGGCCATGACCAGGGTAGCTATAAATATTAAAAAAACATAGATATCAAAAATATCAGACCACAGCAGCACAGCCAGAATGATAGAAATGATAATAATCAGTCCACCCATAGTAGGAGTGCCTTTTTTAGCCAGATGGCTGGCCGGTCCATCAGCGCGGATTTCTTCACCCAATTGGTACCGGCGCAGCAGCCGGATTATTTTGGGTCCGATCAGTAAACTGAACAGCAGGGCTGTAACGGCTGCCAGGGCTGCTTTTACGGTTATATAACGAAATATATTAAATCCAAAAAAATATGATTTTAAATGATAGAGAAATTCTGCCAGCATCTTTTTCCCAGTCTATGGCTATTATTTGGGTGTCTTCTGAAATATCTTGATTTTAATCTTCATTTTTAATTTCAGGTTCATTGCTTCTCTCCCGGACCTGTTGATTGCTGATCAGGCCCTGTTATTTTTTAGAGGAATGATAAAATTTTTTCCATTTGCATTCCTCGTGACCCTTTTAGCAGGATAATATCACCGGGTTCAATGAATTTTTTTAAAGCCCAGCTGAGTTCCTGATGGGATAAGAAGGAATAAATCTTACCGGGTGCTTTTAGCTTGATATTTTTGGCGGCCTGGCGGAATGATTCACCAAGGGTAAATATACCATTAACTCCGGCAGAATGAGCCTGTTGCAGTATTTCCAGATGCAAATGCCGGCTGTTTTTCCCCAATTCCAGCATATCGCCCAGCACGAGGATTTTCCGGCAGGTTTGTTTTTCGGCCATATGCAGCAGAGTTTCTAACGCCGGTATAAACGAATCAGGATTCGCATTATAACTGTCGTTAATGATAGTCCAGTTCCCATTTCTGATAAGCTGCATCCGTTTATCGTAGGGATGATATTTTTCCAGCGCCGCTTTGATCTCTGTTTCACCGATACCGAGATAAAGGGCAACAGTGCTGGCGGCCAGAGCATTCTGTACATTATGCCGGCCGGTAACCTGCATGGTGATGATCGCTTTACGGTTAAGTTCCCAGATTCCGCTACCCTCATCAGTCAGGTTGATGAATTTTCCATGCACGTCGGCTGTTACTTTTTCCTGAAAGGAATAAGTAAAAAAGGAGTGGCCGGAGGATGAATATGCACCGAGATAATTATCGTCTTTATTTACGATAAGGAGGCCAGCAGATCTGGTGCATTTGAATAGATCCAGTTTTTCTCTGGCCACTCCTTCAATAGTTTCAAAAAATTCTAAATGACCACGCCCGATATTGGTAATCAAACCAACGGTCGGTTCAACCAGAGAGCCGAGCAAAGCGATTTCTCCGGGATGGTTGGTGCCCATTTCTATGACAGAGATCTGATGCGCAGTGGTCAAATGCAATAGGGTTAAGGGTACTCCGATATGGTTATTGAGGTTACCCCAGGTCTTATGCACATTGTATTTTGATTGCAGGATCCAGGCCAGCATCTCTTTGGTAGTAGTTTTACCGTTTGTACCGGTAATGGCTACAATGGGGATGTCAAATTTTTTACGATGCAGACTGGCCATTTTCTGCAGGGCCAGCAGTGTGTCCGGTACAACTATGGCAGGTACGCCCATATTGCCGGCGGCATTGGCATGTTTACGGTCGATAACCACAGCTGCTGCTCCGTTTTTCACTGCATCGATAATGAAGTCGTGAGCGTCAAACTTTTCTCCCTTGAGCGCCCAGAATATCTGATTTGCCTTCAGAGAACGACTATCGATGGAGATACCCCGGCTCGGCCTGCTAAATTCCTGTTCAGCAGGCTGGTTCAGGATCTGCGCCTCGGTCAATTGCCGGAAATCCGCTAAACAGAGATAATTCATTGGATCAACTCTTTAATAATGTTCCGGTCATCAAATGGATATTTCACTCCCTGGATTTCCTGATAATCTTCGTGACCCTTGCCGGCTATCAAAATGGTATCACCGGGTTTGGAATTTTCCAGGGCGTAGGCGATTGCAGCCCGGCGGTTTATTTCTACATATACATTTTGCAGCGTTGAAAAACCGATCAGGATTTCATTGACAATATCCTGAGGTGATTCAAACCTGGGATTGTCCGAGGTAACCACCACCCGGTCGGCAATTTTCTCTGCAATAGATCCCATAATCGGTCTTTTGGTTTTATCCCTGTTTCCGCCGCACCCGAAAACGACCCACAATTCGTTACGGGTCAATTGACTCAATACCAGCAAGGCTTTCTCCAGGGCATCGGGGGTATGGGCATAATCAACCACAATCGATTTAGCCTGGGGAGTTCTGATAATTTCCAACCGGCCCGGTACGGCTTTAATTTTTTCTATGCCGGCCTGGATGGTTTTAAGATCATAATTCAGAGCCAGACCGGCAGCTATTGCAGCCAGTATATTTTCGATGTTGAATTTCCCGATTAAAGTCGAATTAATTTCAATATCTCCGACCGGAGTCTGCACGCTGAGATGAAGGCCGGAGATTGTATTCTCCCAGTTCAGGGGATGTACTTTAGCCTCAGTTGTGAAACCAAAATCGAGCAGATCATCCGGCGGTAACTCCTGACAAAGCCGTTTACCGTAAGGATCATCGCTGTTGATCACGGCCTGGCCTTTTGGATCCAGCAGGGTGAAGAGATGTTTCTTGGCAGTATAATAGTCTTCCATGTCAACATGAAAATCAAGATGATCCTGGGTAAGATTGGTAAAAACGCCAACGGCAAATTTCAGGTATTCCACCCGTTTAAGGGCCAGGGCATGGGATGAGACTTCCAGTACACAGCCGCGCTGATTTTTTGCGTACATTTCGTAGATCATTTTGCACAGATCCACTGATTCCGGTGTGGTGTTCCAGGCTTTAATGGCTTGTTCGGATACCTGGTAACTGATGGTTCCGATCAAGCCGCTTTTAAGACCGGCATTTTCCATGATCGAACGGACCAGGTAAGAGGTGGTTGTTTTACCGTTGGTACCGGTGATACCTACCAGTTTGACTTTTGCCAACTCCGGATTAAAAAAGTTAGCAGCAATGCGGGCCATTTCCAGGCGGGTATCTTTAACCGGATATTGATCGATCTGTACCTGGGGATCTTTATGTTCAACAATTGCCGCGGCCACACCCTGAGCGGCGATTTGTTTTAAAAAATTGTGTCCATCGGACTTAAATCCTTTAATGGCAATAAATAGACTTTGTGGATTTACTTTACGGGAATCATAGACAATCTGATTAATCGGACAGTCCCTGATCCTGGTCTTTTCCGTAAATTCAATTCCGTCCAGTATTTCTTTCAGATTTTTTGTTTTCATAGGTATCCTGATACTCAGCGGCTGCAGGTGAGGATCAACTCACTCCCTTTAGCCACGGCGGTTCCCGGTTTAATCGATTGTTCAACTACTCTGCCGTGGCCGACAATCCGCACCCTTACTCTGGAAAAATCAATATGCTTAAAAGATTCACGAACGGTCAGGCCGCGCAGATTGGGGATAACTTTTTCTTTTATTTCAGGGACACCTAAAACAAGTTTAACTTCATTTTCATTATTTGTCTGGGATAAAACATGAGTCCCTTCACCCTGGACAACATAATCCACATCTTTGATTTCCAGGTATTCTTCGATTGCTGAAAAAGGGAATCCCTGCAAATTAGGAATCGACTGATTGGCTTTGGCAATCTTAAGCTCGGCTTCCGGTGCAGTACTCTCAGTCGGGGTAAAACCCAGTATGCGCCCCAGGATTGCAGCGAAAACCGGAGCGGCAACATCACCGCCGTAATATTTCAGTCTGGGCGCGTCTATAAAAATGCCCAGAACATATTCCGGGTGATCATAAGGAGCGAATCCGATAAATGAAGACAGGTAATTATTCGGAACATAACGTTTAGCCTGGTAATCATATTTTTGTGCGGTGCCGGTTTTACCTCCGATTCGTATTCCGGGTATGGCTGCTTTCTGTCCGGTGCCATTCTGTACCACATCCAGCATGAATTCTTTCAGAGTCCGGCTGATTTTTTCATTAAGCACCTGGCGGACGATCCGGGATTCATTCTCATTAAGCACATCACCGTCTTCATCCACTGTCTTTTGTATGATGAATGGACGGGGTAAATGACCGCCATTAATCACCGCCGCATAGGCGGTAACAATTTGAATTGCAGTCACGCCGACTTCCTGGCCGAAAGAGATGACTGCTTTGGAAAGCCCTGAAAATTTTTCCGGGCGGGTTAATATTCCACCGGCTTCTCCAGCTATATCGATACCGGTAGGTGAATCAAAGCCGAAATTTTTCAGGTACTTATAAAATTGATTTTTGGGCAGGTCGATGGTCAATTTGGCCATACCGATATTCGAGGAATTTTGGATTACTTTTCTGAACGATAACCAGCCATATCTCTGATGATCGTTGATATTATGTTTATATACCCGGTAATTGCCGTTCTCACAAAAGACCATATCGCCGGGTTTCTTCAATCCCTCCTGTAAGAGAGCCGCAGCCGGAAAGATTTTAAAAGTGGAACCGGGCTCAAAAATATCCATAATAGCCCGATTTTTACGTTGCTCTGATGTGGATTCACCGGGATCGTTGGGATTATAGCCGGGACTGGAATACATGGCCAGTATTTCACCGCTGTTGGGATTCAGCAGAACGGCAAGTCCTGAATGGGCGTTCAGGTTGCGTACACTGCGGTCGAGTTCTTCTTCGACAATAGTCTGAAAATCTTTATCAATGGTCAGCTGCAGGCTGATACCGGCCTGGGGATCTTCATGAGGTAAATCGACATTTTGGAAGAATCTTCTGAGGGCATCGGCGGTTAAATAGGTCCAGCCATTTTTCCCGGCCAATTGATCCTGATATTGCATTTCCAGGCCATTTGCCCCTTTATCATCCACATCGGTGAAACCGATTACCTGACTGGCGCATCTGCCGAACGGATAATAGCGCCGGTATCCTTCGAACTTTACCAATCCCGGATCCTTTATCCGGTCGATTTTGAGGGCCAGTGCTTCGGTTACTTTACGTTCCAGGTAAACAAAATCCCGTTCTGAACGCATTTTTTTCAAATACGATGATTTTGGTTTGTCGAAGATATCGGCGAAGTTTCGGGCAATCAATTCACGATTCTCAACCCGGCTCAGGTCTACGCCGAAATCATAATGAATTAAATTGGCAGCCAGGCAGGCCCCGTTACGGTCAAAGATTTCGCCGCGTTTTGCTATCAATTGTATTTTTTTGGCCGACTGCTGCTGGCTGTGTTCAACATAAAAATTATGTTGCAGGATTTGGATTTTAAATAAACGAATCTCCAATAGCACCCACAGCAGTACCAATCCCGCAGCAATATAGTAAATGCGTTTGAATTTGATATCGGCGAACTGATTCACCTTATTGCACCCCGGCTAATTTTAATTTTGGGCCGTTCTTACTGGAATTGTATTTGTTTCCGGAATCATATTTTTTTATTACGATGCGCTCTATTTCCTGTCCCGGACTGACCAGGCCGAATTTTTCCCTGGCTATTTTTTCAATCCGGCTGAGATGAGTGAGTTGATCTATCTGGATTTGAATGGTCGCCTTATCATTAATCAACTGGTCGCGTTTGAATTCCAGGCTGCGGATTTCTCTGGCCAGGATGTCAATACGAATGGACTGGTATTGATAGATGCCCACGGTTATAACCACCAGCAGAATCCGCAGATAGAATTTAAACGGGTGGATGAGCAGATTAAGCAGTTTATCTTTTTTTTGTTTCTTAGCAGTATGTCTCACAGTTTTTCTCCAACCCGGAGATGAGCACTGCGTGCGCGAATATTAGCGGCAATCTCCTGCTGACCGGCGCGGACCGGTTTTTTGGTAATAATTTTCAATGTTGCTTTTTTCCCGCAGATACAGACCGGAAATTCCGGCGGACAGGTACAGGGCCGCATCTGGGTAACAAAAAAATTTTTCACCAGGCGGTCTTCCAGGGAATGATAAGCAATGATAACCAGCCGGCCTCCGGATTTTAAAAAGTTCAATGATTTTTGCAGGAACGATTCAAGCTGATTCAACTCATCATTGACAGCAATGCGTAAAGCCTGGAAAATTCTGGCATAACTTTTAATGGCCTGTTGCCGTGTACTTACCTGATCAATAATTTTTTTCAATTGTTCGCTGGTCGTTAATTGCCCGGTAGTGCTACGGTGCCGGACAATCTGCCGGGCAATTTGCCTGGCTTTATGTTCTTCGCCGTATTCTGTAAAAATCCGCGTCAAATCCTGTTCCGTCCAATAGTTAACAATATCCGTAGCAGTCAGTTTATTCTGTTGATTCATACGCATGTCCAGTGGACAGGCCTGCATATAACTGAACCCCCGTTCAGGTTGTTCGATCTGGGCACTGGCCACGCCCAGATCGAGCAGGATCCCATCGACAGTCGGCAATTTCAGTTCGGCCAGAACCTGGTCAATCTGGCTGAAATTGGTTTGATGGAAACTTATTTTCCGGTGGTCGAAGGGCTGCAACCGTTTAGTTGAAAAGTGCAGGGCATGTTGATCCTGGTCGATTGCCACATACCGGTCTATTTCTTTAAAATTCTTAAGTATATATTCAGCATGACCACCTCCACCGACCGTTCCATCAACGTATATGCCTTCAGGATTGGTAATTAAATAAGATGCAACCTCCTTCTGCAGTACGGGAATGTGATAAGTGGAATAGGTATTAATCGTCATTTTTAAATATTGCGCTAAAATTAATATCTTGCGCCAGATTCTCCATAGATGGATTGTTATCTTGCATATATTTCGTATACAGAAGAGGATTCCACAATTCCCATTTATTCAGTGAACCGAGCAACAGAATATCTTTATCAATTTTAGCCATTTGCAGGATCGTATCAGGTAATAAAACCCGGCCCTGATTATCCATGACGGTCTTGAAAGCCGGGCCAACGAACAGGCGGATGAAATCACGTACTTTAACATTAAAACTATCCAGTGAATTCAGTTTTTTAGTGAGGCGTTTCCATTCATCGTTAGGGTAGACATAGACGCAACCTTCGAAACCGCGGGTAAATACCAGAACCCCTTCTGCTTCCGGGGCCAGCATTTTACGCATCGCCGAAGGTATGCTGATCCGCTTTTTAGAATCTAAACTGAAATGAAACTCGCCGGAAAAATCATTTACTGCCATATTCAGGGAATTCTCTCCACTTTAAGGAAAATCGTTCCACAATTCTAATAGATTTTTCGGCTTAAATCAAGAAAAAATAAGGGATTTTTTATGTTTTTTTAATAAATGGATAAATATGCCCGTGGCATGAAATATGTAGATATAAATGCCTGGAGAGATATATATGGAGTGGGATTGGGATTCGGTGTGGGGGTTCGATTTCGGTGTGTCGTAGGGGCGCGGTTACCGCGCCCCTACTACAAATGTCTAAAAAATTGGATAAATTTTACCCAACATTGGGGAAAATAATTGCATATTTTAAATATCAATCCACCAAATTTGTAAATCAATTGCAGAATACTCCGGGTATCAAATTATGGCAACGAAATTATTATGAGCATATGATCCGTGATGAAAGCGAATTAATTCAAATTAGAAGATATATTAAAAATAATCCGCGACAGTGGCTAGATGATGAGAATAATCCGATTAACATAAAATGAGCATATATATAACAGAGGTAATTCAGGTAAGGGCAATTCCTGCAGGGACAATTTATGTAGGGGCAATTCATGAATTGCCCCTACTGAATCGGCCCCTAGGCTTTATCCGGATAGCGATTGGCAATGGAATGGATTACATCGAGGATTTCAAAAAAACAATCTACCAGTACAGGATCAAAATGTTTACCGCGATCATTTTTTATCGTCTGCAGCACCTGATCTTCATTCCAGGCTTCCTTGTAGGAACGTTTGGAGGACAGGGCATCATAGACATCGGCCAGGGCAACAATCCGGCCATACAGCGGGATCTCTTCACCTTTCTTCGGACGCGGTTTCCCCTCCTTGGTTTCATATCCGGTTAAGGCTTTACACGTTTGGATATCTATGAAACCGGGATACCCGGTACCATCCCATTTTTCATGATGATTCAAAGCCACATCGGCAGCAATCTCGTCAAAATCAGAACGGGCGCCGCTGAATAATTTAGCCCCTTCAATGGTGTGCTGCTTAATAATGTCATGTTCTTCCTCGGTAAACCGTCCGGGTTTCTTCAGGATCGTATCGGATATTGCCACCTTGCCCACATCGTGCAACATGGCGGCCATACGGAAGGAGTCGCGGTATTTATCGATCTCGTCCTGGAGAATTCCCCGCTTGTGTGCCCAGTATTCGTATATTTCAAGTGCGTACGAAGCAACGCGGTTTACATGAGCACCAGTCTCTTTGGGATCCCGTAATTCTGCCATACTGATCATGCGTAAAATCGTGGTACGGGTTAACTGGGCACGTTCAATAGCCACCGCGGCATACATGGCAAAAGGTTTTATTAATAATTCATCTTCGGCGTTAAAGGGTATGATTTTTTTATTCTCGTTCTGGGCATTAATCAACTGCAGTACACCAATAATGTCACCGCGGTTATTTTTCAACGGTACGGTCAGCATGGAATGGGTCTCATAACCGGCTTTCTTGTCGTAGCTGCTGTCAAATCCGAAAGAAGAGGTCTTGGGTATTTTGTAGGCATCGGCAATGTTCAATAACTCCCCGCTTAAAGCTACTGACCCGGCTATTGACCTGTTGGTAATAGGCATGGAGAAGGTTGTATAGATCAATTTTTTCCCTGGTCCTATTTTTTGGCGCAGGGTTTCATTCTGTGTATAACTGAATTTTAACGTATTATCTTCTTTAATATAAATAGATCCGGCGTCTGCATTAACCAAAGACCGTGCTTCACTCAGGATTTTTTCCAACAATATATCCAGATCCTTGATTTGAGCAACCTCAATTCCTATTTGGATAATCCGTTGTAATTTTTCTTTGCGCTCGGCCATAAAGTCTTCCTTAGCAGTGATACTGGTCTCTATCAGTATATTTCGACATAATAATTAGTAAAATTAATTTAAAATGGTCCAAATGATGTTAATCAGACATAATCAAAATGGGCGGTAAAATGACGCAAAACTTCCGGCTGCCAGGTTATTTTCATTCCACGTAATTGTGAACGCATTTCAAATACATTTAATATAACTTCGACCACATAGTCAATGTGGCTCTGAGTATATACTCTTCTGGGAATGGCCAAACGTACCAATTCCAATTGTGCATTTTTACCGAACATGACCGAGCCGATTTCGCAGCCGCGGATTCCGCCGGCCAGATATAATTCCACCGCCAGCGATTGTCCCGGAAATTGCTGCACAGGTATGTGTGGCAGCATAGATCTGGCATCAATGTAAACAGCATGCCCGCCCACCGGTTGAACAATGGGCACTCCGGCAGCTGAAATCTTCTCGCCCAGGTATGCTGTAGAACGAATGCGATAATGCAAATAATCCTCATGTAAAACTTCATGCAATCCCGTGGCAATGGCTTCCAGATCACGACCGGCGAGTCCGCCATAGGTCAAAAAACCTTCGGTTAAAATCAGCAAGTTGCGGGCCTGGGCAGCCCAGTCGTCATTATTCAGACACAGGAAACCTCCGATATTGGCCAAACCATCTTTTTTAGCACTCATGGTGCAACCGTCGGCGTATGAAAAAATTTCCTGGCAGATTTCTTTGACAGTACGCTCAGCAAATCCTTGCTCCCGGATTTTAATAAAATAGGCGTTCTCAGCAAACCGGCAGGCATCGATGATCAGAGGCAGGCCGTAATTTTTACAGATTGTGCTCACTTCCCGGATATTCTGCATGGAAACAGGTTGTCCGCCACCGGAATTATTGGTCAGAGTCAGCATTACACAGGGAATATTTTTCGCTCCGGTTTTATTGATAAAATTTCGCAATTTATCAATATCCATATTTCCTTTGAATGGATATAACAAAGCCGGATCCCTGGCTTCGCCAATCACCAGGTCAATCGCTTCTGCTCCGCTGAATTCAATATTGGCCCTGGTAGTGTCAAAGTGAGTGTTATTGGGGATCTTTCTGCCTTTTCCCCCAATTACTGAAAATAATATTTTTTCAGCAGCACGGCCCTGATGGGTGGGAATAATATGCCGGAAAGGCATGATTTCAGATACCGCCTGGTAAAAGTTATAAAAACTTTCACTGCCGGCATAACTTTCATCCCCCCGGCACATGGCCGCCCATTGCCCGGCAGACATGGCGCTGGTCCCACTATCGGTCAGCAGGTCGATTATGACGGTATTGCTGCGCAGGTTGAACAAGTTATAATGAGCGGCGCGTATGAAGTTTTCCCGCTGTTCCCGGGTAGTCATGGAGATTGGTTCAACGGCTTTGATGCGGAAGGGTTCGATAATCGTTTTCATAACATGTTCCGTACGATTGGCCCTAAGATCAAAAGCAATCTAAATAGTTCCGTGTTAGGATGCAATTTTTTTGTCATCCGGCCGCACCCGGCAGCGATCTATCATCCTGTAAAACTAAGCAGCTAAAGGTCAAAAGAATTGAAAAAACCGCTCAAAATATTTTAAAATAAGCCGTATATATTTAGTAGAGCAGTCTTTGGATCAGATCTCATTATTTTAGCCTGTTCAGGAGTTAAATCACTTGAAAAAATATTCAATAGGTATACGCTGCGCCTGGCAGATTGCTTCCTGGGAAGCCTCTTTGTTAAAAAGTTCCTTCATCGAACAAGAACATTTATTGATTGGTTTATTCAGTCTGGATAAAATTATTCATTCCCAAACCTTCAAAACTTTAACAGAGCCTGATCAGCAGCGACTGAATACTGAACAGGTCCAGATATCGGCCTTCTTGCAGGAATTGAATATTCAGGCCGTACATTTCCGGCGTCGCCTGAGAGCCAAACTTCCGCGGCGGCGTTTTGTCTTCAAAGGAAAAATAATTCACCGCAGTGAAGATGCCCGCGGCTGCTTCAAACATGCTGAAGATTTGGCTAATAATTCTACTGAAGTGGATGCCCTGCTGCTCCTGGCCGCTATTATGAGCCGACCCGGACGTTTGATCGAGGGGGCGTGTGCCGAACTGGGTGTGTCCAGCAGATCCATCTGGATCAAAACACTGGGCAGGTCGGCGCAGCCGGAACCTTGCCCGCAGGAAGGAATAAGTTCCAACGATTTTGTCAGCATCCAGTCTTTTACTAAAAACAGTCAGAGTTCATTGCTGACTATCATGTTCGATGACATCGTCGGTTCGATGGTTTTATACAATCAGTTAGGGGATGATGAATTTTTAAAACTGATCAAGTACCACGACGATACGATTAAGAAAGTGATCAAAAGAATTGGCAAAGGTGAAATTATCAAGTCGACGGGAGATGGATTGTTAATGGTTTTCTCCAGTCCTGATATTGCCGTGAAATGCGCTGTGGCTATCCAGAAAGAATTCCTGACCAACAATCTGCTGGATATTCGTATCGGCATGGACATGGGGGAGGTAAAACAGATCGGCGATGAAAGATCACGTGATATTTTCGGTATCAGGGTTTCCAGCGCCAATCGTATCATGTGCGCTGCCGAAGGGGGCCATATCCTGACCAGCCGTGCTGTATATGAAGAAGCACAGCAGGAGAAAAGCAATTCAAGTTTATCCTGGAAATATCTGGGCTTCCGGAGGTTTAAACCAGGTGAACCAACCATCGAGGTGTACGAGGTATACAATCCGCATATCAATAAAAATCCCATGAAAATGTTACCGGCGGAGATCAACACTGAATCCCGCGAGATTGCGGTGGGCTGTGGAGAAAATCATTCCCTGCTTGACCGTTTTGGCAAAGATCTTACCAGCAAAGCTGCGCAGGGTAAGTTAGGTCCTTTTGCCGAACGGCGGAATGAAATTTTGCAGATCATTCAAACCCTGGCCCAACGCTACTGCCATAATCCGCTGTTAATCGGAAAAGCCGGAGTGGGGAAAAGTGCCCTGGTTGAGGCGCTGGCTATAAAATTGAGCCAGTGTGATAATTTGTTACCCCGGAAAAGACTGATTGAACTAAATATGAATCTGCTGATAGCGGGTATTAAAGATAAAAATGAATATGAGCAACGCTGGCATAATCTGTTGCAGGAAGTCGAACAAAAAAACGATTTAATCCTGTACATTGACGAGATCCATAATTTTGCCGGGAGTGGTAAAAAAGATCTATATGCTACCATCGCCCATCTGCTGAATCCTGCCATCATTGGCAACAAGATTCAATGCATCGGTACCACTAATCCCGAAGAGTACAAAAAGTATATAAAGACCGAAGCATCGCTCGAACGTGGTTTTCAGAAGATTTTGATTAACGAACCGAATGATAAAGAAATACTGGAGATGCTTTCGATATTCAGAAAAAAATTGGAAGAATATCATCATATCTGGATAACCGATAACGCCCTGGAAGCAGCAATCGTGCTATCCCGGCAATTCGACCCGGATCATTCACTCCCCTCCAAGGCCATTGATCTCCTGGATGAAGCCGGCGCCCAGATTCAGATACCCGATCTGAAAATTGTTGAAAGTAAAGATCAGGAAACAGCACATGAATCCGAAATTGGCCTGTCAAATAAAACCCTGAATGTAATGTCGATTACCACTGTGATGTCCCAGAAAACCGGCATCCCTGTTAAAAAGATGCTGGCGGTGCTGGAAGAAAAGAAAATACAGGTATAGGGATCTTACCGAATCTACCGCTGTAAAATCATTTTTATGGCCTGCTGATATTTATCCGAGCGTAAAAATAATATATATACGGCGCTGGCTACAGGTTGATGATGATCATTTCTGCCGTCCCAGTGGAGTTGATAATAACCGGCTTCCTGTCTGGTTTCAGGCAGTAAAGTTCTTATTTTTTTACCCAGGATATCGAAAATAGTCTATACTGATCGACGCTGACTGAGGCAATTGATAAACTATTGTCGTGGTGGGATTGAATGGATTTGGAAAATTCTGCGTGAGCTGGAAACTGCCGGGGATTTCCTTATATTCGTCAAGAACGGATTGCAGAGCACTTTTTGTTCCTACTACCAGTTGAAAAGATTCCTGCGACTTATCGGTAGTCCAGCTTTCTTTAGGATATCGGATTTTATTATGGGTAGAAAGCACCAGCCAATCGAAATTATCCGGAAGGTTGTGCGCTATAACTTGTATCCTGGTTTTTCCTGATATACTATTGTTCAGCATCAGATTATAAGTGTACTGTTCATGGTCCGGTTCACGGAAATCACCGGCCAGACGTCCGGGGAAGGAAACAGCGGTATCTTTCTGAAAATAGATGGATACAAAATTACCAATTCCCGGTGGTTCGCTGATATCGCAGATATCCCAGTCATCGCTGGCGGCCAGACGTATCCCGGCATAATTATAATGATCGTATTGAGTGCCGTTATCAGCAGTTATCTGCAGGTGCCATTCAGTGGCCGGCACCGGTTTGGGAATAACCGGATTTTCCGTTTCCTGTGCAGGAATGTAAATTGCTGTATCGCTTATGACCTGTACTGCATAACCACGGTAGGGTACCAGTGCTGAATCGATGATCCAGGCATCACCGTTGTAATACCAGAGGGTTTGCCCCTGGATATAATCGTGATCGATTTGATCCCAGGAAACCGTAAAGGCGAAAGGATCAGCGATCATATTCCAGCCTGCTTTCAGTTGTACTGTGAAATCGGCACTGTCAAGATTGGATTGAGCATTTTCCAGGTCAAGCACGGTTGCCTCCCTGGTGATTAACCAGAGTGCTTTACCCGGAGGTAACGGTATATCCAGAGCTGACAATTCCATGTATTCTGAACTGTCACTATTCCAGTCAAAAAAGCGATAGTTGATATTATCGTATGTGCCCAGATCATCCTGGAAGAGATCGCTTAAATTCTGTGCTCCTGTCTGTACAGGTACCGAGATCATCTGATATCTGCTATTCAGCGTAGCGTCTGGAAAACTTAAAGTTGGCACCTGCACAAACCCGATTTCCGGTTCAGCGGCACCATTCTGTGGATAGCATGTTATCGCTCCGCCATGACATACTTCCAGGTAATATTCCAGTCCGCGTTCCGTTACTTGCTGGCCGGGAATAACCGCACTCCACAATGTATCGTCAGTCTGAGTAAAATTTATTTGTCGATAGACCTGCCGGCCGCCGGATCTCACGAATACAGAAACGTTCTGAATGATACTTTCATCATCTTTTGTAATAACCTCTATGGGGCTGTTGCTGCCGGTTGTGAAACTGAGGGAAGAAGTATCGATGGTTATGGCAGCCGGGGTCAGGTCCAGCAGGCCAAGGGCGTTCAAATTGAGACTCGCCGGGGAGAGGGGATCATTGCTGTAGATAAGCAGGAGATCATTTTTAGCACCTGCACTTAAAGGGTTGAAGCGCACTTGCAGCGGCTGGCTATCCGGGCCGGCCGGGATACTTAACGGAAAGGTTTGGTCAGGAATCAGGAATTCGTTTGAATCCGGCCCGCTGATCCGCAGCGAATCGACGATTAAAGCGAGTTCGCCCAGGTTGAAAATACTGATGGATCGGGTACTGTTCTCCCAGATATAAGTATTATCAAAGGAGATATTGTTTTGAGCGCTAAAAATTTCTGCCGCCAGGGCATACCCGCAGAGATTGATCAGAATAGAAGGATGGTTGGTATCGTTACTGAATATCTCCAGTACCGCTTTTTTTGAACCGCGGTTAACGGGAACGAAAAAAATTTGCAGCAAATGCTGAGGTGAGTTTTCAGGGATTACAAAGAATGAATCGCCATCAGCCAGTCTAAATTGAACCGAGTCAGCACCGGCAATATGTGCTCTGACCTGCAGATCGCCGCTGCCGAGATTTTCCAGCAGCAGTGTCAAAGTACTATCCTGGCCAACCGGTATCTGGTTGAAATCCAGAGAATCATCCGGTGTAACTGTAATCTCGAAATTGACTCCCCGGCCGCTGAGTGGAATTTGCAGGGTATCATGGGCGGGATCGTTGGTCAGCATTTGCAGCACGGCGGAGGCATAACCTGCGCTCATTGGCAAAAATGATATCAAAATACTGTCGGCAGATCCGTCGGGAGTTAAATTAAAATTCTGGCCACCATTAACTATTGTAAACGCGCTGCTATCGGGCAGGATAACAATATCCCATACTTTCAGTATCGCCGATCCGTTGTTGGTAATGACCAGATTCAGTACAGAATCCGAATTAACCTGCACCTGACCGAAGTCTAATGTTTCGGAACTGAGGGCCAGCTCGGGTATTACACCCCTGCCTTGTAAAACAACATACCGTGGATTAATAAACGGGTCGTTGCTATCTATCCGGAGTAAGGCCGAGTATAAGCGGGTAACTGCAGGTTGAAATAAGATTTGTACTGTATCCTCAGCGGCAGGGGGCAAGATTACCACATCCTGGCTGCTGGTAATTTGAAAGGAAAGACTATCGGCCCCGGAGATATTTTTTGAGTTTATCTGCAGGGTATCATTTCCGGTGTTTTTCAGAACAATCGAAATGGTTGAATCCTGATTGAGCAAAACCGCAGCGAAATTCAAAGAATCGGTAGAAGAAGTCAGCACAGGAGCCAAACCGGTTCCGTTGACATCAATACTAAATTGGGCTTCATCCGGATCGTTAGAATGAATTATAATATGTTCAGAGTATACCTGAGCGGTGTCGGGTTTAAAAAGAATATAAAGTGTATCCTGTTGTCCTGGCAGGATATTAGCCGGAATACTGAAAAACCTGGTTGCGAAGGTCGCAGCACTGCTGGTCAGATCATGAATTTTTAAAACTCCCTGACCTACATTATATATACGAACGAAATTCAAAAGTGAATCACTCACATGAACTGAGCTGAAGTTAGAAGAAGCAGGAGTAACAAAAATATCCGGGGTGACACCCGATCCACTGAGTGAAACCTGCAGCGAGTCCTGGAGAGTTATAACATCCAGTGCAGCAGAATATTCACGAGCTTGATCGGGAAAGAATTGTACGGCCAGTTGAATACTATCCAACGGCAATATGTTCAGAGGTGTTGATTGAGTAAAGATGTATTGTGCTGCATCAGTTCCTAAAATTTGTATCCGGGTAATTGTCAGCAGGGAATCAGAATAGTTTTTAATACTTATTGGTAACTGTGCTGTATCACCTAAAGTAACCTGGCCAAAGTTAAGCGCGAGAGGGGTTACAAACAGTGGATCATACCAACCACAAGCGGCAGGCCCGCCGTAAATCCCCAGATCATTTGTGCTGGTGCCTTTGGATGGTGGAAAACAAATATCGTTGTATGCAGCACCTGGATTGCCGCCATCGATACATAATGAATTGCTTAATAACTCATACGAAATATTATTTGTAAAAAGCGGATCACTGGCGATATTCCCGGTCCCCGTGTAGCTACCCTGTATATCGCTGTAGGTTACGGTACCGCTGGCAGGTGAAATGCCTGAGCCGTTAAAGTAAACGATCGAATTTTTTAAATCTAATTTATTGCCGACTGCAAATATTCCCGGTACAGAAATATTGTAAACGACATTCGAATTGGTCATGGTCAGAGTATCGGTTGCCTGCAGCAGAAAAATTCCTCCCTGGCCGTTGTTCTTGACTAATGAATTAGTGAGCTGAACACAACCACCATCAATATTAATTCCATTATTGGTATTACTGCTCAAAATGCAATTCAATATATTCGCTCTGCCAGCGGCTGAAACTGAAATACCATGAGCGGAATTGGCTGTAATCACACATCTTTTTATTTCCACCGTACTTGAAACGATTTCAATCCCGCTGGCAGCACTGTGGGAAATCCGGCATTTTTCAAATCGAATTATAGGGTTCTCAAATCGTACACCATATAAATTGGCATCCTCGATAATACAGTAAGCCATAGCTCGCAGCGGATGAGCCAGCGGCAAATAAGATTCCCCGCCAGCCGGATACATTGGCAGGGGAACTGACAAAACGGATGGAATCCTGTTTGCTGCCGACGGCGGTTAACCGGCCTGAGACGTTAAACTGGTAATTATTCTGGAATTGAACTTCCACCCCCGCTTCGATAGTCAGACTTTGGACGGTAATATCCCCGGTCACCTGGTATGGTGAATTCTCTCTGGACCAGGTGGCATTGGTAATTGTTCCGCTGACCTGGGTTTGAGCCGATGTTTGTGAAAAGGGAATGCATATTAAAACATAACCCAGCAGGCACAGCGATAATCGGAAGATATTTATTTTGTTTGTCGTCATGTATCCTATCAGATAAGGAGAAATGTCGTCTTACTCCGGCCAGGCGGGCGGCAGCGGTAATGGTTCATTCTGATCGGTATCATGTGATCCAGGTCCATTCAATACCAGTATTGCCGTTGCCCCCAGTAAAACCACACCGGCTGATCCGACCCATAACCAGTAAGTTTTTTTATGATTCGTGTTATTGGTTGACTTTGGTTTGTCTGTTTCGGCGGCAGGAGCGTTTTTGATTTTGTTGACCAGTTCGACAAATTGCGGCGGATCTTCTTCCAGCATCGGTGTATACTCGGGCACAATCTCCAGTAATTTTTTTACCACCTCCTGGGCCGGCTGTTCAAAGCCTTTGGCCAGATAAGCCTGGGCCAGTATCTTATAGGCCCGAACTTTTTCATTATCCGCGGCGAAGCCCTGCTGCAAACATTGTTTGATCAGATCAATGGCTGAATCGAAGTTGCCTTCAAAATATAATTTCTGCGCCAGGTTGATCTTTTGATGCAGATCAATTCCCCGGGAACTCTGGGCAAATAAATTTGTCTCTTGACCCAAACCGGAAATCAATAACTGGTAACTGGTAAAAATGATCAGGCAGAGTGAGCGTAAAAATGTTTTCAATTCATCTGCACCTGTGATTATCGATTAAAAAAAAATAATATCTTTATCACTATTATTCCCCTCGACTTCCCTCGACCTGGCTCGGGACAGGCCGCTCGGGGAACGAAAAACCGGTCGTCGAGCGTAGTCGAGACGACCTACAAGTTAATCTATTTCCCTCGGTTCCTGAATCGCCACAATTAATTTTCATATAGCCGAACCTCATAATTAATAAAAATTAACAGATTTTTCAACATATATCTTTGTAGTATTTATAGTTAAACCAGTTTGTTTCCAGTTTCAATTAATGCAGAGTAATAATACTTGTACCGATATCACATTATTTTTCTGAGAATAAATTTCAACGGTTCCTCAAGGGAATTCTCGACCATAATTTCTTTTTCACCATTGACCAGGATATAGCCGTCTTTCTGAGCGGCGACGGTATGGTAGCCAATATGCAGACCAATCTCTTTCGGGGTCATTTCACCGGTATTCTTATCGTCGACAATAATTTCTGCCCAGACCGGTTTTCCCTGAGGATCAAAAGCAGTTACACGGATGTTGACAATCGTATTAAAATTGATCAATACTTCTTCGCTGCGATCCGCTTCAATCTGAACAGTTTTCTCGAGTTTACCCAGCACGGGATGGACAATCCGTAATTGATGCTGCCCCACCGGCAGATTCTCTCTGTATCTGATATTTGTATTTTCCATTTTTAACATATCGTCAATGAAAATGGATCCCCAGGGAGAAACCTGAATGCTGAGCAGTCCGGATCTGACGATTAATTCGGCAGCAAAGGCATTGCGCATATCGGATTGCACTGTGGTTTCTGCCGTATAATCCGTATAACCCGGTTTTTTTATTGTCAATTGATGCTTGCCGGGTGGACATGACCTTAATATCCAGGGTGTGCGCGCCTCCTGAATTTGTATATTATCCAGCCAGATCTCCGCACCGGCAGGTGTGGAGGTAATCTCCAGCAATCCGGCTGAAGATGAAACAGGATCAGGACTTTTTATCACGGGTCCGGCAGTACTCATATTCTGCCGGTGAGATTCAGGGAAGGTCAGAGACTGTTTAGCGGCTAACCGGTTAAGGTCAACCGTATCCGCACTGCCTGACAACTGGATAACGGGCGGTAAGGCTGCTGTAAAGGTATTGCCGGCAAGTACCTTCAGATTGAGCAAGGTATCAATCTGCAAATATTTGTCTTTTTGCAGAGAAATGAAAATATAATTGTTGGCGACTGAATCCAGTAAAAGGGGACTTCGGCCGGCTTCCTTGCCATTGATAAAAATCCTGGCGGCCGGAGGTTCGCTGATAATATTCAGACTGGTTACATATTTTTTTTCTGCTGATAGCGGTGAAAACCGGGAAATTATTTCTGGATAATTATTAAAACCGATAATAACTGCTATAAGACAGAGCATGGTCAATAAAAATGATTTGCTATATTTAGCCCAGTGGCCTGCCAGCAGGCGTTTACTTTGTCTGCGGTCGTTGAATTGACTGGGCAGAATGCCTGTCAGATCATCAGAAAACATCGAATCGTAATTATTATGAACAGTTTTAGCTTCGGCTGCTTTGGAAATACTTTGCGATTGACCGGCGGATTTCGTGAACTGGGCCAGGGTTTTTTGTATTTCATCAATATTCTGATAACGGTCATTGGGATCTTTGGCAATCAGTTTCATCACCAAGGCATCGAACCAGTCGGATAAATGCGGATTGAAAAAGGAGGGGGGTGGAAATTGGCGTTTAACAATAGCTTCGCGAATGGTGAAATCGGTGTCACCCTTACGGAACGGTATCTTGCCGGCCAGCATTTCATACAAAGTCAATCCCAGGGAATAAATGTCGCTGCGATGATCCGTAAACAATAATCCCTTGACCTGCTCCGGTGACATGTAGTAAAGGGTTCCTCCGGTAGATACCGGTTGAGTCAAACTGCGGGTATAGCGGTCTTTAGCCAGGCCGAAGTCGGTGATTTTAACTATGCCTTCATTAGTGATCATGATGTTGTTAGGCTTAATATCCCGGTGAATGACCCCCAGGCGGTGGGCATGGCCGATAGCGGTGAGCATTTGTTGAAAGATCTTTAAAGCCTCAGGCCAGGGAATTATTCTATCCCGCTTTATTTTTTCGGCCAGAGTGATCCCTTCCACGTACTCCATTACGATAAACCACTGGTTATCATCGGCGCGCATATCATAAATATGCACAATGTGCGGATTCTCTAACCTGGCCAGGGCACGGGCCTCGGTGCGAAAACGGCTGGTAAAAATATCTTCACTGGTCAGACCCAGGGCAATGGTTTTAATAGCCACAAATTTTTCCAGATTGACATTGAGGGCTTTGTAGACAACCCCCATGCCACCTTTGCCGATTTGTTCCAGAATCTGGTAGTGGTCAATTATGGAACCGATTATAACTTTTGCCATAGATCAGATAATAGTTGCACCATTTTTTGTGATAGTAACACGCCCCGGCCAGTATTACTGCCGACAGGAAGATTAATCAGTATAAGATAATCTGTATAGTTATTTTCGCACCGAAAGCGCAAAAACTTTACTTAAAAATTAAATAAATTTAGACGGATTAATGCAGAGATAATGAATTAATAAATAAAAACTTAGGATATTTAGTCGGCAGGGCCGGAAATTAAATTTTATCCGGGTTTTTTACTGTACAACTGATATAGAAATTCAGCATCCTTTGGCGATAAATTAAAACGAAATACTGCCTGCTCAACCAATTGCAGTTTATTGGCATTCGAGTCTTGCTGGAGTTGGGTGGATATCCATTTAACCGCCCGGCGCAGCGCTTCGCCCTCCGGAAGTATACTAGACATCATGCTTCTGTTTTTTTTCTACCTGGATGAATAAATATTTAAAAATATCGCATATATATTAATGTTCTTGGCAGACAAAAAAAAGCTAAACGGTAAAAAGATGGTAAGGGGAGTCTTAAAAGCGTCGATCTGTCATTCCTCATCCCGACGGGTCGGGATGAGGAATCTATATTCTATCAAAAAACATAGATTCTTCCTCGTCCGGCAACTGCCGGACTCGTCAGAATGACACTTTTAGGGCAGCCGAGGTGCGATATGCGTTTAGGCAATCCGTTTATGAAATTTCATTACACTGACCACAAAAATAAATAAACCATAAAGTGTCATCGGGATTACATCCGGCAGCATATAGCGCAAACTGGAACCTTTTTGAAAAATATCGCGCAGAATGGATAGAAAATAGCGCATGGGATTTAAATAGGTAACCTTTTGTAACAGCGGCGGCATGTTTTCAATGGGAATGAAAAATCCGCCCATCAGCAGCATGAAGACCATCAAAAACCAGGCCACAAACATAGCTTGTTGTTGCGTGGTAGTGATAGTCGAAACAAAAATGCCGATTCCCAGGGTGGTAAATAAAAATAGAAAGGCGAGGAAACCCAGTAGCATATAACTGCCCTCGACTTTAACTGCAAATATTAATTGGGCCACAATCATCACCACCGTCATTTCGATAAAAGTCAGTATCAGAAATGGTATGATCTTGCCCAGCAATAACTGGTACCGTTTCAGCGGTGTGACCATCAATTGTTCCAGTGTGCCCAATTCTTTTTCCCGCACCAGATTTACTCCGGCCAGCATCAGTGAAATGATCGTAATCAACACCACCACGATTCCCGGGATCATGTACTGGGAATTATCCAGGTTAAGATTATACCAGACACGGTCCTGCATTACAATCTGATGTGCATTCAATCCGACCGGCCTGATCAGGAAGTACTGCATGTAGGACTGGGCCCACTGGTATAAGATCCCCTGGGCATAACCCAGAGCAACTCCGGCTGAATTTCCATCCAGACCATCAACCAGCAATTGCAGTTCCGGTCTGGAATTTCGCTGGAGATCCCGGCCAAAATCAGGGGGAATGATTATCACCAATTGAGCCTGCCAGTTCTGGATAGATTCCTCGATATTACGCTGGCCGGTTTCATAACCGGTAATCCGGAAACGATCGGTGTGTTCGAATAGTTGGACGATTTCGCGGCTGGTTGTGCTGAGATCACGATCAGCAATCAGCAGTGAAATATTCTTGACCTCGGTTGTGATCACATAACCCAATACAACCATCTGTACCAGCGGTACGCCAAAAATAATAGCAATCATTTCCCGGGTGCGGAAAATTTGTTTGAATTCTTTTATAAGCATGGACAGGATAGGTTGCATTTTATTTCTCCAGATTCAGGCGGAATTTGCGCAGGGCCACGCTCAATAGCAGCATCGACATAATCAGTAAAAACAGGATCTGGGACACCAGTTGGCCGGCGGTATTGCCCTTCAGCATGATTCCGCGAATGACGACCAGAAAATATTTTGCCGGAACGAGATATGAAATATACTGCAGGATAACCGGCATGGAGTTGAGCGGAAAAATAAAACCGGATAGCATGATAGTCGGTAATAATGTTGCCACCATGGCAAACATCATAGCGACCTGCTGTGTACTGACCAGGGTGGAAATCATCAGACCCAGACTCAAAGCCGATATGATGTAGAGCAGGGACAGCAGCAGCAGCAGTGACACACTGCCCATGAAGGGAACCTTGAACATCAGCATACCCAGTACTAAAATTATCACAGCTTCCAGAAAAGCGATCAGGATATAGGGCAGCACCTTGCCGATAATAATTTCCAGCGGTCGTATGGGTGAGACCAGGATTTGTTCCATGGTGCCCATTTCTTTCTCGCGGGTTATGGTAATGCTGGTTAACAGGGCAGAAACCATCACCAGCAATAAGGCGATCAAGCCGGGTACAAAGAAATATGCACTTTTAAAATCCGGATTGTACCAGATGCGCGGTTTGACCTCGATGGGCAGCGGTAATTGCTGTCCGGATCTCTGGTTGAACTCCAGAATAACTGTATTACAATAATTTTTGATCAGGGTGGCAGCATTAGGATCCGAACCATCCAGCAGGATTTGCACAGGGGTAAATAATTGTTGCCGGAGCTGCCGGTCAAAATCCTGTTCAATGATCAGGACTGCCCGGGCCTTATGATGGAGAAAAAGTTGCTCAATTTGACTGTATTTACCGTCATAATTAAAAACCGTGAAAAATGGACTGGCGATAAACTGCTGAATCAGGTCATGGGAGAGCGGGGAATCAGCCTGATCAATTACGGCCAGGCTGACATCCTGAATTTCCATATTGAGCGCATACCCGAACATGGTAAGTTGAATTACCGGCATGACAAAAATGATCATTAAACTGCGCGGATCATGGATGATATGAATAAATTCTTTCCGGGAGATAGCCCAGACCCGGTTGACTTTTTTATTCATGATAAATTCCCGGTTTGGTATTCGGTCTGCCCGGCGGTATTGTCCCCGGTAGATCCGGCAGTAGCAATTTCGATAAAAACTTCCTGCATGCTGACCTTGTGATACTTTTCCTTGAGTAATCCCGGTTGATCCAGTGCGATGATTCTTCCGTCACGCATGATCGCCAGGCGGTGGCAATATTCTGCCTCATCCATGAAATGGGTGGTGACAAAAACCGTTTTACCCTGTTCAGAAGTTTGATATATCAGATCCCAGAAACTGCGTCTGGCTTTGGGATCCACCCCGGAAGTCGGTTCATCCAGAAAAATAATCGGCGGATCATGCAGCAGAGCACAGCCCAGGGCCAGACGCTGTTTAAAACCGACCGGTAGTTCATGGGTCATACTGTCTGCTATATCGGTCAGGCCCACCTGCTGTAACATTTGTTCCCGCCGTGTTTCGATGACCCGGTTTGATAAACCGTAAATGCCGCCATAAAAGTCTATGTTTTCGCGAATGGTAAGGTCGTCATATAATGAAAAACGTTGACTCATGTAACCGATATTCTGTTTGATCTGTTCGCTTTGTTTATAAATATCGAATCCGGCCACCGTGCCCTTTCCGGACGATGGTTTCAACAGGCCGCAGAGCATGCGGATCATCGTGGTTTTGCCGGCGCCATTGGCGCCCAGAAAACCAAATATTTCCCCCGGCCTGACCTGGATATTCACTGAATCCACAGCGACAAACTTGCCGAAACGGCGGGTCAGATTTTCAGTGCTCACCACGATCTGCTTATTCATTGTCAGATCCCATCAGTTCTAAAAAGATATCTTCAATAGATGGTGCTTGTACTGCCCATTGCCGCAGGTTCCCGGCGGTAGCTCCCTGACATGCTTGCCAGAAAGTTTCATCGGGCTTTTGATAAAAACTGACATGCAAAGCATCGCCGAATTTTTGCGTGATATGGACCTGTTTCTGGCGACGAAAGTAATTTTCCAGTTCCGGTAAATTGGAACCCTCTAAGCGGTATAGCGGATACTGGTAAGTGGCCCGCAATTCTGAGGGAGTGCCCAGCCCGCGCAGTTGTCCATTAAACAGCAGGGCTACCCGGTCGCATTGATTGGCCTCGTCCATATATGCGGTCGATACCATTATGGTTGTGCCCTGCAGCTGGATGGAACGGAGAATATTCCAGAATTCCTGCCGTGACACCGGGTCTACGCCGAAAGTAGGTTCGTCCAGAATCAGGATTTCAGGAGTATGGATCAGGGCGCAGGACAGAGCCAGTTTTTGTTTCATGCCGCCTGACAGGGCACCGGCTAATCGTTTTTTGAAGGGTTCCAGACGCGAGAATTGATAAAGTTGTTGCAGACGATCTTTATATTCGTGCGGCGCGACTTGAAACAGATCAGCAAAAAAACGCAGATTCTGCTCGACGGTTAAATCCAGGTACAATGAAAAACGCTGCGGCATATAGCCCAGCAGCGCACGGATGACAGTAATATTCCGGGTCACTTCCAGACCTTTTACCAGAATGGCGCCGGAGGTGGGTACCAACAGAGTACAGATAGAACGCATTAAAGTCGTTTTTCCGGCGCCATCGGGACCAATCAAACCGAATAGTTCATGTCTGGAAACCGACAGGGTAATATCATTGACTGCGGTCAGTTGATCGTATTTTTTAACGAAGTTTTTTATTTCGATGTCGTACATAGATTTCTCTCACTAACCCTCCCCTTTCATCCCCTCCCTTTCAGCCAACAGGCTGAAAGGGAGGGGACAGAGGGGTGGGTCATTTACAACTCTATCACCACCGGCATACCATGTTTAAGCAGACCCTCGGGATTGTCTATGGAAATTTTAACTGCATAAACCAGCGAGGTCCTGGTTTCGGGTGTTAAGATTGATTTGGGTGTAAATTCAGCTTTCGGGCTGATCCAGCTGACCTGGCCGGTCATATTTTTTTCCAGGCCATCGATAATTACCCGCACGGTTTGTCCGTATTTAACCTGTGATAATTGTGTTTCACTGATATAGATTTTTATTTCGATGGTACGGATATCGATAATTTCCACTACCGGACTGAGCGGCATAACCGCTTCTCCTGCTTCGTAATATTTGGTGGTGATTATACCGGCACGGGGTGAGAGAATAACTGTATCGCGAATTTTTTTGTTGGCCAGATTAAGTTGAGCCTGTACCTGTTGCTGCCGGGCAGCCAGGCTTTGCAAATTCTGGCGGGCCGAACGATGCGAGGAGGTTACTGTCTGCAACTGGTTTTGGGCATCATCAAGATTTTGCCTTGGTGCTGAATTTTTCTGATATAGTTGGGCAATACGGTCGTATTTTTCCTGGACATAAGCCAGATCGGATGTGATTTTATCGAAAGTAGTGCGTGCAATTTCCTGCTGGATCTGTATCTCCAGCAACGCTGGCCTGCAATTGCTGCCGCTGGAAGACCAGTTCGGTTGAATCGATGACTGCAATTTTTTGATCTTTAACAACCTGATCACCGCTATCAACATACAGCGCCAGGATTTGTCCTCCGGCCAAAGCCGGTACCTTTACGGCCGTACCTTCCAGTACGCCGGTATATTGATGACGGGCATCATTTTTACACCCAAAAAAGAAAATCAGTATGATTAGTACAACTGGGTATAATTTCATCTTTCCTCCTACTCGGTTGTGCCGATAGTGCCACAAACGAACTCTAGTTGTATTTTGTATTTTTGCCAGGAGATATTATTTTCCTGCAGACGCAGTTGCGCTTCGGTCAGGGCATGTTCGGCAGTATTCAGGTCCAGGGAGGTCATCAGCCCCTGTTGAAATTTTTCCTGGGTAATCCGGTAGCGTTCGTTTTCCTGTTCGATCAGCTGTTTTAGTAATTGACTTTGCTGAATCAGACTTTGCAGATATAGATAGACTTCCTTCACCTGTTGTTTAATATCATTGACCAGTTTCTGGTTTTCCAGATCCAGTTTGTGTTGTTCCAGTTTTGCCTGCTGGACTTTAGCGGCATCCCTGCTCCAGTTCCATAGTTCCCATTGCAGATTGATACCGAAATTATAATACTTCATCCATTCATCTTTGAAGTAGTTCACCCCGGGCCGGGCATAATGATAAGCCAACTGTGCACTAATCTGTGGATAATAAGCGGCTCTGATCATGCTGGTGGCATCTTGTTGTAACTGGTATGATATTGCTGTCTGTTTTAACTCCGGACGTTTTTCCATGGCCAGGGTCTGGTATTCGTTCAGGGGTTTCAGAGTGAAAGTGATCTCGGTTGCGGATTGATGCTGTACTGCGGGCAGTTCAGGTATGTCGAGTAAATATTCAAGTTTCGAGTGCAGTATCTTCTGCTGGTCCCGGATCAATTGCAAACGGTTCAACTGGTCCAGTTTATGATTGGCGATCTCCAGGGTATCGAAGGGACTGATTTGCCGGGCGGCCAGTAAATTGTCCAGTCTTTCCAACTGCAGGGCGGTGCGCCCGATGCTTTTCTGCAAAACCTCCTGTTGTAAAAAATTCAACTGCAGATCGAAAAATAGTTGTCCGGCTTGCAGCAACAGCACATTCTGTTGCACTGTCTTTTGGGCAATCTGCAATTCATACTTTTTTTTAGCAGCCCGGACAGAGTAGTAGGTACGAAATCCTCTGAAGACAGGTTGCTGAATGAGAGCATGGAGATCATATTGATTATGGACTCCAGCTTCGATGCCTGCAAAGCCCATGAAGGGCAATTCGATGCGGGCCAGTTCCGATTGATACTGATAGTAGGAGGTCAAACTCAGGGCCGGCAATAATCCGGTTTGCTGGATCCAGATTTCTTTATTGGCCTGCTCGATGGAGTGGACTTGTTGTTGCAGGGCCAGGTTATTATGCAGGGCCAGGTCCCAAACTTTATCCAGAGTTAGTAACTCCTGTGCCGGCAGCACAGCGGGGAAAATTAATAACCAGGCAACAACAAACACGGCGAAGTAATCTTCATATTTTATATTGCATAATCTATTTCCGAGCAGCGCAAATATTTTGACAAACATAGGATTTATCTCCTATTTATGGACGGTTGATATTTTCTTTTCAGGACCGATACCGTTCCAGATCAGGTTAAGAATTTCAGCAGCGCGTTTATCCAGGAAAGCGGGGGTATTGATCTTAAGATTATGAAACATTTTTTCGATGATCGGCGCCGCAATCAGTGGGAAAATACACATACCCAGCAAACTGAGGATGAGGTTGACGGCATCGATATCCTTGATTTGTTTATTAGCGATCGCTGCGAGCGTTGAATCGATCAACGGATTTTCTTTGAATCCTTTTTTCCTGCTCTCTTCGATTATAAACCTGGCAAATTCTATTTTAGTTTTTTCGCTCTCCCATAGAATAAACCGCAACAAATTTCGCCGGGGGCTGATCAGAGTAAGATAGGTGGTTATGAATTTTTCCAAGAATTTATGGAAATCGGTTTCGCTGGAGACGGACTCAAAGAGGGTGCTGAATACGGATTTGAATTCAGTCAGGAAAATCTGGCTGAACAGGCGGTCCTTGGAGCGGAAATAGTAATGGAGCAGGGCTTTATTTATTCCAGCGCAGTCGGCGATTTCCTGCATGCGGGCGCCATCTTTACCTTTTTCCAGGAAGATTTCCCGGGCCGCCAGCAGGATCTTCTGTTCGGTGTCTGTCGAAATTTCCATTCTTTCCTCTTTTAACCGTTTAATTTATCCGGTTGGTTAAATTGTTTGGTTAAGATAAAAGGAAAATGATCAAATGTCAAGGATTAAATTAACTAAACGGTTAAAGCGGGTGGTTAAGATAGGCCACCTTAAGGGTGTGAAGCACCCTTAAGGTGGCTTTTTAGAATTTTGTTGCAATCATGGGTGAAATAAGTATATTAACCTCACTATAATCCTATTCAGAATCTGAATGATTTCTTCTTTAATATTATGTTTTAGAACAAATTAACTTATCTTAAAAGGAAGGAAATTATATGGCTACCTATGTACTAATGGGGAAATATTCTGCCGGTGCAATAAAAGACATCAGCGGCGATCGCACCAGGAAGTCCCTGGATCTGGTAAAGAAATTGGGCGGTGAGGTTAAATCGATGTACGCTTTACTGGGAGAAAAAGACCTGTTGTTTGTAATCGATTTTCCCGGTATGGAAGCGGCTTTGAAGGCATCAATCGCCCTGAGCAAATTAACCGGTATCGCTTTCGCCACTTCTGAGGCGATTCCGGTTGAAAAGTTTGATAAGATTATGGGGGAGGTTTAACTACTAGCCACCTTAAGGGTGCATGGCACCCTTAAGGTGGTAGTTATTGGTGCACGTTTTGCGGGAATGACTGTTTTGCTGTTTATGCGGGAGAGAGTGTTGGTCGTCGAGTAGACCCCGATTTACCTGCCTGGCGGCAGACAGGTCGGGATCGTATCGAGACGACCGGTTAATTGACCCTCCCCTATAATCCCCTCCCTGTCAGCCCAGGGCTGACAGGGAGGGGATGAGAGGGGTGGGTTATTCCTCGCATAACGGGCAAATTATGATTCGCCCCTACCTCAACAACACCATCTTCCTCACCTGTTCAAAACTACCCGCCTGCAGGCGATATAGATACACTCCACTGGCCAGGTTCTCTGCGTTCCAGACTATTGTATGCGAACCGGCATTAAACTTTTCGTTAATTAGCGTAACTATTTTCTGACCAAGCAGGTTATAGATTTCCAGAGTAACAGATTCAGGTTTGGGAATTAAGAATTGGATATAGGTCGTCGGATTAAATGGATTGGGATAGTTCTGTTTTAAATTATAGGCCATAAGTAACATAGGTGGCAGATCGATTAACACCGACCGCTAGATACGGTGATTCAAAGGCGCCGATATCCACCAGGGCATCGGCTGGTGAAGGTCTGGGATTACCTTCAAAATCGGTAGACGGTGCGAAATAGGTTGTATCATTAAGTTCAAGACTGGCCACTCCGTTTCCGATTGCAGGGCTCTGTTCCGAAAGATGACCGAGCGTATCGGCAAACAGGGGATCGGAACGGAAGACACTATTGTCAAAATTAATATAATCAGAATCTTGTACCAGGCAATAGTATAATTGAAATGATGCCATAGTCGCATTTATTCCCGGATCGGTGTCGGCAGAATTTCCCCAAACTATTGTATTAATAACAACAGGATTAGCTCTTGCCTGCTTCTTCAGTATACAAAGATAATCCCCCGCCATATTGGGCTGTGTTAAATATAATTGTATTATTTATTAAAATCGGATTAGTGAATCCACCCGAATAATTACTCTCCCACCTTATATAAATTCCGCCTCCGACATATATTGAGGTATTTTCTATGATCATATTATTAGAAACTATTGGGCTGCAGTTTTCAATATACATGCCTCCACCTGAGCCCTGATATTCTGGATTTGCATTTGAAAAATTCCTTTTTATCAGGTTTCTATTTATGATTATTTCACCTGGCCAGTCTATACCTCCCGAAATACATATCCCTCCAACACTACTCCTCCATTGGAATTGTAAACATTTGCTGCTACAATATTATTTTCAAATAGTATATATCCTTTAGAAATCATAATTATTGCTGCACCGCCACCCCACCAGGCATTTATCTTGTTATTAATAATCTCATTATTTCTTATTATTATTGTATCAGCGACGTTCCAACCCATGGCATCAATACCACCGCCATGACAATAAATACTGGTTCCGCGATTAATAAAATTATTAATAATTCGATTCCACTCAATTCTTCCACCTGCCCATATCTTTATTCCTCCACCTGTATATTGTTGGCTGTTATCCTCGGGCCATTGATAATATGTTCCCGATCCGCCAGTAATTGTGAAACCGTATAAAATCGAATTCTTAGTTTCGCCATTTACAAAATAGACCACTGAGCCACTATCCGGATTCGTATGCTGGCTGCCGTCGATAATTGTTTTAGAAATATGACTGGTATCGGCATCCATCAGAAAAGCACTAGCTACCGTGATGGCTTTACCTTTGAAACTAATGTTCTCATAATATGTCCCTTCGGCCACCAAAACTGTATCACCGGTCAGGGCCTGGTCGATGCCTTGCTGGATGGTGAGGGCGTCGGCGGGGATGTGGATAATATCTGCCAGGCTAAAGGCCAAAGGCAAAAGGATAAAGAAAGATAAGGTTAATAATTTCATGAAACGCCTCCTCTGGATTTTGTGATCTCAATAATGATAGAATGGTTTAACTAGTTCTAAAAAGACCTGCGAATGTAAATTTGGTGTTATAATACACATAATGAAGGATGGATTTCTATCCCATTTTTACCATTTTTTTGTAAAAATTTAACATGTAAGCCACCTTAAGGAGTAGAGTACCCTTAAGGTGGATTAAAGGATTATTTACAGATGAACCTGTAAACTTCCCTGTTGACAGTCATGACGCCATTGGCATTAACCGTACAATGTAAAATCCAGGGTTCGGTCAGACTGGGTCCTTCCTGCTGCGCCTTCCAGTTATAACAACCCGCCTCTGTAAAAATCTCCCCGACTTTGCCAGAATGTTCAATAATGGGTACGGCCCCTACCGGGATCCAGATGTTACCGGATTCTACCCCATAAGCGATCGTGTTAATCGGACGCCAATGCATAACCGTATGAAATCCACCTTGATTATCGATCGTTGTATGCAAAATGAGTTCATCACTGTAATAGATATCGAGTAATTCATTCAAACACTCACCTGACAACTGCCAGTATTCATTAATCGTGTCTTTGGTCATAACCGTGGTTGCTTTTGCTAATCCATTGATGGGATTTTCTGCGGGTGCAGTGGTTGTGAAAGTAAGATTTTCAATGGGATTACTACCATCCTGACATCCACTGATCCCGATGAAAACAAGGGCGGTAATAAAAATTAAATTTTTTGAACTTAACATAAAGACCTCCTGGGATTAGATTTTTGATAGAAAATATGTCATATAGATTTAAAATGCTCTTTAACTGTCTGACCTATATACCGTTCTAACTATAGCGAAAAAGGGGTTAAAATGTCTAACAGATATGTAACATTACTTAGCACAAATGTTACATTTTTTAGTAAAGTGAGCTCCAAGATAGAAATTAAGAAAGAAAATAATTGAATTTATTTAAGTATAAACATTGAGGGATGAATTCCGAATTGTTTCTGAAAACACCTGGAAAAATATGATATATTGTTAAAACCTGCTTCATAGGCGACCTGTGAGACATTCCCGAAATGGTGTTCCAGCAGTTCTTTTGCCCTTTGTACGCGCATTCTTCTTACCAAAGCAACAGGAGTCAATCCTAACAAGGCCTTTACTTTACGCCATAATTGGATTCTGCTCATATTCAAGACGTTAGATAATTTTTCAACATTCAAATCGGAATCTGATATTTGCTCATTAATCATCTGTATTATTTTTTCCAGGAATTTTTCATCAAGCGAGGTTACGGTGATATCTTTGGGTTTGATATAAAGATCTTGATTGAATTTTTCCTGCAATTGCTTACGATAGTGGATAATATTTTTTACCCGTAACTGTAATTCACGGGCTTCAAACGGTTTAGTAAGATAATCATCAGCACCAGTTTCCAAACCCTCGAGTTTATCGCTTTCCTCCGCCCGGGCGGTTAATAATATGACCGGAATGTGACTGATCTCCAGATCGGTTTTAATCTTTCGGCACAGTTCATATCCGTCCATCCCCGGCATCATCACATCGCTGATGACCAGATCAGGCGTACTCTGTTTTGCTACCGAGATTCCCTGTTCGCCATTTTCCGCTTCCAGAATACGACAATCCGGGTTCAATAAACCGCCGATATATTGCCGCACATCGGCATTGTCATCGACGATTAAAATAACCGGTGCGGTTTTGGCGGGGCGTTTGGGGGGATGGGAATCCGGTTTTCGTAGAGACGCGATATATCGCGTCTCTACGGTTTCATAATCTACCGGTGGTTTTTCGATGGGGGCGACATCATTCGTGTATATTACCGGGGTTTCAATTACCGAACCACCATTCGCATAAACCACCATCGGTTCCAACGTTTCATCCCGGCATATTTCCGATTCATCATATGATTCCTGATCAACCGGAATCATTACGGTGAAGGTGGTCATCTTACCCGGTTCGCTGGTGACCGTGATCTGGCCATGGTGTAATTCCACCAGTTCCTGCACCAGGGCCAGACCTATGCCGGTACCTTCATGATGCCGGGTCTGGGAATCATCCACCTGGTAAAACCGGTCGAAAATGTGATCGATTTTGTCGGCGAGGTATACCGGGACCGGTGTTGGTGATGGTGATAATGACCGATGGGGGTGCATCCGGCCTTGTAGAGACGCGATATATCGCGTCTCTACCGATATCCGCATTCCCATTATCACGTCACCACCACCCCCACGTGGCCGCCATCGGGCGTAAATTTGAAGGCATTTGATAATAAATTGTTGATGATCCGTTCCAATTTTTCCTCGTCGATATATGCCTCAGTAGGGGCAATTCATGAATTGCCCCTGCGTCGATTGGAGATTTAAATATAAATTCAATATTTTTTCTTTTTGCCAGCGATTCAAAGGATTGTGCCAATCCCCGGATTAAGGTTATAATGTCCTGTTGCTTCACCTTTAATTTCATCCTGCCCGATTCCAGTTTAGACAGATCCAACAGTTGATTGACCAGATCTAATAATCGTTTCGTATTGCGAAGAATCATCTGGCAGTGCTCTTTGATATCTCCAGTGAATTCACCGTCTGAGCACCTGTTTGACTGGTCCTTCAATCAGGGTTAAAGGGGTACGGAATTCATGGGAAATATTGGCAAAGAAATCGGGATTTGAGCCTGATCCACTTCCTTCAACTTTTCCGCTTCCAGATGTTCCAGTTCACGCTGGTGTTTCTGGTGCAGACGATTCACCTGCAATTTCCAGGTACCCACCACCAGACTAATCAGGGCCAGAAGATATAAAGCATAAGCAATTTTACTGCTGTACCAGGGGGGCAGGATGATAATCTTAATTGATGTTCCTGTTTCGTTCCAAACTCCGTCGTTATTGGAACCTTTAACCCGGAAGATAAATTCTCCCGGATTCAGTTTGGTATAGGTGGCAAAACGTCGTTTGGCATCGGTATAGACCCAATCTGCATTAACGTCGCTCAATTTATAGGCGTACTGATTTTTCATCGGGGCGGTATAGTCCAGAGCTGAAAATTCGATTGTGAAGATATCCTGATCATAGAGCAGGATAATTTCATTTGCTTCAGATACAGGCTTGCGCAAGGGAGATTTTTCTCCTGGCAGGACCGATTTATTGAAAACTTGAAAATCGGTCAAAACGACAGGTGGGACAGCCGTGTTCTCTTTTATACTGTCGGGATTAAAATAAACAATACCGTTATTACCGCCGAAATACAATGCACCCGTGTGGCTTTTAAAAAATGATCCAATCCAGAATTCAGAGCAATTCATACCGTCTTCTTCATTATAGTTAGTGAATTGCTTAGAATCTGGATTAAATTTAGACAATCCAGATAACGTACTTAACCATAGATTACCGGTATCATCCTCAAGTATCCCGATGACTATATTATTACTCAAACCATTCTTTTCAGTAAAGTATGTGAATGTATTATTTTCCTCATTTAGTAGATTCAATCCTCCACCATATGTACCGATCCACAGTTTACCCGAGGTGTCACGATAAATGCAATATATAGAATTATTACTGATACTTTCAGGATTACCCGGATCATGAAGGAAATGATGAAACTTATTCTGGTAAACGTCAAATTTATCAAGTCCGTTCTCAGTACCGATCCATAAATACAAATTGTTATTTAAATACTCACCGTATATGAGCGTAATATTGTCATTTATCAGACTGTTAGAATCAAGTGCATTATGTTTAAAGTGGGTACTCGTATCCTCCCTAGGGTCAATCTTATATAATCCGTCATATCCTCCCAACCACATAATGGGTGGATTATGCAATGAATCCACGAATATTCCATAAACCCATTCAGGCAATCGAGAAACTTCACGATTATATGAAGAATTATATCTGATAAATCTATTTGTCGTATAATCAAATCTGGCCAAGCCATGTGCAGTTCCAATCCAAATCTTATTTAAAAAATCTTCATAGATCACATTAACCTTTTTACTGGGCGGGCTATACTGATTTTGAGGATCAAAGGGGAAATGCATGAATTTTTTTTGAACAGGATCATATTTTTCCACGCCCCTGGTCTGAGTACCTATCCATATATTACCCCGGGAATCTTCCGTCATGCCGTAAACCGTATTGGCAGCCAAACTGTTAATGTCACCCGGCTTATTGCCTATCCAATTAAACGGTTTTTGATTCCTGGCATGTTTAAAGACACCTGCACCATCCGTTCCAACCCATAAGGCTTGCCCGCGTGGATCACAGTAAACCGGTTTTATATCATTGATACCGATACTATTCTTATCGAAAGGATCATTTTTATAGTTATAAAATTTGCCTGATAGAATGTCAAACTTATGTAAACCATTTCCATAGGTGCCGATCCACATGTTGCCATTGCTATCCTCACTTATTCCGACAATCCAAGCTGCGTTGATATGGATAGTATCAGATGCATATCTATTAAACCGCTCAAATCTTAATTTTTGGGCAGAAAACAACTCTTCTTTATCAGAGAAATTGGACAACGTAAGCAGATTCAATCCCTCTTTGGTACCGATCCATAAATTTCCCCTCGAATCCTGTTTCAGCGACCAGACAAAATTGTTACTCAGGCTATTTAAATCAGCGGGATTATTCTTGATATGTAAAAATATCTTTTTTTCATTGTCATAACAATCAAGTCCGCCCCCTTCCGTTCCAATCCAGAATAAGCCCCAGCGATCACGAATTATTACCATGACATAATTGCTTGATAAAGAATTCGTATCTTCTGACTGTGTGGCGAAGATGGCTGAAAGTATCATTTTTGGGATTTAAAATATCAATTCCACCACCCCAGGTTCCAATCCATAAATAACCACTATCACCAGGGCAGATCGAATGTAATAGATCATGAGATAAACCATTAAGATTATCTGGTTTATGCTGATAGCGTTTGAATTTCTCTGTTTCCATATTAAATAGATTAAGTCCACCCCCGGAAGTAGCGACCCACATTAAATGGACGGAATCGGAAGGAACTTCATATAAATCCTGCACATAAAAATGAGAAAGACTATTTACATCATCAAGGCTTGTTTGATATCTTTTTATAGAATATCCATCATACCTATTCAATCCATTGGCAGTACCAAACCACATAAATCCTTGCCGATCCATTAAAATACAATTGACAGTTGACTGGGCCAAGCCTTCCTGGATGGAAATACGTTCAAAACGGTTTTGATCCTCCTGTGCGCTAAGAATTTGTGGAATCAAAATCTGACAATTGAATAAAAGAAACCAACACGCCAGATTACGTTTCATAGATTGTCTTTTCTTGTTTTATAAAGAAACCGGTACAATAAATCTAATATGTTATCACTAAATGCCAGATGGGAGAAAACATAAAAAATTATAAAAATAAATACAGATAGAAAAGAATTTTATTAAAAAATTTAATCTGAAAAGAATTTGGAAATTTACAATTAATCGTAATCAGAAATTCACTTCCATCCCTAATCTTACGGACATTGGTGGTTGAAATTTTTGAGGTAAACCATAAGCGGGATTGGGATTGATCTGATCACCCTGATCATCTTGATTAAAGTAATGTCGTTGATCCTGCTGGACCACCGTCAATTGACTACCTACATGGAAAACATCCAGAATCAATCGCGGTCTTGCTCTCCAATCTGACAAAAATGTTATATCGTATGCAAAACGTAGATTCAAATCCCATATTGATGGAAGCCTGCCAGTAGAACCACGCGGTTTAAGAAAAATTGGCCAATCCTGCCCGTGGGCGGATCCACCGATTTCACTAAGGGGCGTGCCTGATTGCCAGATAAATAATACTCCGCAGGAGAGTCTTAAAGTTAAATTAAATGACCCGTTGAATTTCAGTACGTGTGTCCGATCATTGGGTAGCAATCCTGATGAATTTTTCATAATGTCCAGATAGTCGAATTGCCCAGATACGGATGGCATGGCCACACCATGGTCCTGCCAGTACATACCTGCATAATTTCCATAGTTGCGGGATAATATGTATGAAATAAATATTTTCGATGACCTATCGAAAGATCTCTCGATAGTTAAATCAAGTGCAGTATAAACACGTTCAGGTTTTGGGAATTCATCTAATGGATAGTGCCCCGGATTGCCAAAATAGAATATACCAGAACCTGCGATCCCTTCCCCGTCCTCTAATATCTCTTTTAGTCTTCGGTATATACCTCGAACTGTGAGTTTCAACGATGAGATTATCAGTTGTTCATATCCGATAACGAGTTCATCATAGTATTGTCCTCGTAGACCTTTCACTTCAGGCGCAATTTTACCGCCGAGTAAAAACATATTATTAATTGTCGGGTCTATACGTGGGTCATGATCATAATATTTGATAATTTGTGTTCCACAAATATGATAATATGTCGAGCCGAATGTTAACAAATCTTCAGCATACCGTCCAACAGTTACATAGATCTTCATAGTCTTTTTCCTGTTAAACAAGAATGATCCACCTAACCGTGGCTGGAATTGTTTGAAAATTCGTTGAGCTACTTTTCCATCCCCCCCGATTACAAAGAGTCCGTCCCATCGCATACCACCTGTTATCGTAATCCGATTCTTGAAGACCAACTATCCTGCACATATAAAGACGGAATACGGTTTCGAATGGTTCCACTCGGATTACCTTGATAGATTGTCAAACTAGAGTCGTTATATCGCCAAAGTTGTTCCAAGATATTATTACTTTCCAGTCCTATATCCTTATACTCTATACCTGCTTTTAACAGCTGTTGATTTAGGTTCAGTGATAAAGACATGGAAACGGCAATTACTGTACTACGAATATCCACCCTTTCTCCAGTCCCACCTGATACTGTAGCAGTTTCGGTATCCAAGAAAGTCGGGTCTTTAGCACCTTTTTCAGTACGCGGTAAATATTTGTGATCAAAAGTTTTCCATGAAACGGTGCCCTGAAAATGCGTTTTACGTTGATAGAAAGTACTGCCCATCGATAATTGATCCATATCCGCCTGAAATATTTTTTGATAGAAAAAAAGTCGGGGTTTTCTGAATTTAGAATAGTTGGGTGGTACCAAAACTTCTTCCCTACTGCATTATCACGGGTTGGATCTCCAAGTACAGTTAGTCTTAAGTCTTACAGACTCCGAGGCTTTCCAATTGAGTTTTCCTGCACAAAGGGTGTGCAACAATGTTGTCCGGATAGTATCCCAAGTCCAGGTAGTTTTATATCTTCATTGCGGAAAAAGGGGCTATAGGCAGCAGAGAACCAGAGTCTGTCCCTGATAATAGGTCCCCCCAATAAAAGCCCAAAATCATATTGAGAATAGGAACCTTTTGGAGGTTCTGTTTCGGCTAAACGTGGTTCCGAAGAGAAATTATTATTAGTAAAGAATCCAAAGATCTGGCCAGAAAACTTATTGCTCCCCGAGTAGGTGATGGCATTTATAATGCCTCCAAGTGCGCTCCGGTACTCGGGTTCATAGCCAAAACTTTTTACCTGGATTTCCTGGACAAAATTGTAGGGTAAGTTGGTACCGCGATCCCACGGAAGGGATCGGTAACGTCATTACCATCAAGAAAGTATCTGTTTTCAGCCCCTGAAGCGCCTCCCGTATTGACCTCGTCGCCGAAATAACTCTGGTTAGTATGCGGCAGAATGGAAACTGCACTTAGATAATTACGTTCTATAGGTAGTAGTTCAAAATCTCTGCGTAAAAGATTAGCGCCGGTTGTTACAGATGTTGAATCAATAAACGGCTGCTCAGCCTGAATAACAATTTCTTTCATATCATAAGTCATCTCTGTCAATCGGATGTCACCAAGTCCGGTCGTTCTCCCCAATAGAATTCGAACATTTACAAATACCTGAGGTCTGAAAGATACATGAGAAATTCTGATTGTGTAATCACCGGGGGGTAAATATAGTATACGAAATAAACCGTTATTGTCGCTGGTGGTGCCACGAGTTCCTTGTAAACTGGATGAATTGACGACTACGTTTGCTGCAGCTATTGATATTCCAGTCGAGTCTATGACCCAACCTTCTAAGTTGCTGCTCGTAATACTTTCCTGGGCCTGCGATGAAGATGTGGCTACTAATAAACAGCCACTTACAATTGCAAATTGATCAACTTTAATCATAACTCCAATCCTGCCAGGAATTAAATCTCACCATAAACAAAATTACCTAGTTCATTCAAATTTTCCCATCAGCGTGATAAATATGTTATTTACAATTGGTTTAGCAAAGGAGGTTCATCTAAAACAATAAAGTAAAAATAGTCTATTTTGAAATAAATTCAGAAACAAATGATGAATAAATTATTTATCTAAAATAGATATTTTTGATAGACTCTAAACTGATAATTCATCTAAAATATAATTAAAATTCGTAAGGATTAAAATAAAAAACATTTTTCACTAATTTATATGTTCTTGAAACAGCTGCATTCGCCTTCGTCAGCCGTTTTTCATTCTCATTGGTAACAATTATAGCAGATGCAGTGGGCAAAGGACACTTGGTTTCACATATCCCGCAGCCGATGCATAACTCCCGCACTACATATGGATACTTAACCTTTCGTGAGGTACCATCGGGTAAGATCGCGTCCTTAATTTCAAACTTGATGGCTTTTTCCGGCGTGGGACAATGTTCTTCACAGACAATACAATCTTTATTCTGGGCAAAAGGGATACAAAGATTTTTATCAAAATAGGCCAGACCCATGGGGGTAACTTTTTTCTGTTCCAGCCCGAGCGGGAGTATGGCTTCAGTAGGACATACCAGTCCGCACAAATTGCAGTTATACTCGCAATACCCCTCGCGCATGATGGCTGTGGGAGCCCACAGTTCCAGAACCGTATTATGAATATGATCCGGCTGCAGACAGCGGCCGTTGGTCGAACAGATACGCACACATTCCAGACAGCGGATACAGCGATCCAGGAATTCATCTTCAGGTAATGAACCAGGTGGACGTATAATCCCTTTGCGCTCCTGGCGATTTTTAAAACCGAGAGATAATAAACCGAGCACTGCCACACTGGTAGCAGAGGTGGTGATAAACTGGCGGCGGTTATAATCAACCTCTGAATGATACGGTTTCCAGCGCCAGCGGTAAGTGATCGATTTGGCTTTGGGCGGACAGACGGCTCCGCAGTTGAAGCACTCTATACATTCTACTTTATTAGTCAGTTTAACATTCCCGGCCGGTATGGCATTCATCTTACATTCAACCTGGCACTTGTTGCATACCGGGCACTGATCTCCGACAATGCGTTCGTAAAGACGGAACTGGGACAGGAATCCCAGCCAGGCACCGGCGGGACATAAATTGCGGCACCAGAATCGCCGCGATAATTTTTCCAGACCAAGAATGATAATAAAAAAGATGGATATCCAGAATAACTGTTGCAGGAAAATCTGATCTTCGGGCATAATCAAATTTTTAAAATGATCATATATGTAATAAACAGGATCAGCTAAAAATGATATACTGGCTAACGCCAGTAAAGATTTCTCAACGAACAGGGTCGAAAGTGGATAAAGAATGGCGGTCAAAGCCCGGTTAAAGATTGAAAGCGGATCAAGATAACCCCACAGATTGACCGAAAAAATTGCCAGGATAATCAAGCCCACCAGGAGCGCAAATTTCACATAGCGCCAGTTTTCGAATTTGGCGGAGATTTTATTGGAAGGGGATTTTACAATTTTACTGGAGACATCGATGGCTGTACCCAACGGACAGATCCAGCCGCAAAAGAATCGGCCCAAAAATGGTGTGGCCAGCAGGATGATCAACGCCGGCCAGAATAGCCAGGATATCCTGAAATGCTGAATAAAATCAAATAACGGTATCAGCGGACTGAAACGCAGAAAAATATCCGAGGTAAGTGCGTCGTTGTAAGGATACCGTGCTTTCATGAATAAGAAAATGAAAAAGAGCAGGAAGAGGATTTGAAATATTTTTCTGGTTTTTGACATTGAGTTAAATAAAATTAGTATTTATAAATATCATCGGTGCCGGGCTTATCCTAACCCACCCCTTGTCATCCCCTCCCTATCTAGTCCGGCAGTGCTGTCGGATCTGATAGGCGAGGGGAAAGAGGGGTGGGTCGGTATTTTTTATCTTTGTCCCTTTGTCCCTTCCTATCAGGATTTCCACTCAGGCTAATGAAATCTTCTTCACATTCAATTTTTTCAGATCGTATTTATTCATTCCGCGATTGACTGCTTCTTTAACGTGGCCTACTTCTGTTAAAGTGAGACCAAAAAGATCAAGTGCCAGATAATCGGCGGTCACCACACAGGGGCTCATGATCAGAGTTTTGGTTAATTTTACATGAGCCAGGTTGCCCCCCACCGGGCCATTGGCCGTTAAGATACGATAGGCATCCATAATAGTCAGGGTGGGCAGAATATTGCTATCGATATCATTTAATTTAATGTCAAAGTCTGAATGCAGTGAACCGCGGTTATCGCCCATTACCCCCATCAGGTTCTTCAAACCCAGAGTTACCCTGCTCATGGAATGATGTTTGGCAATGGGGACATTAATAACTTTATCCGCTTCCAGATAGTCCTTATATAAAGACCATTCTTTGAGTATTTTACCGTTTTTAATAGTCGTATTAACAAATTTTTCATTCCGGATCTGGGATACTTCTGCATCCGCTGCCGTGGCCTTTTCTTCTATCTGCGAATTTTTATAACAACGCCGCGGATTGTTACAGGTATTGTCGAATACTTTTACTGTTTTGGCGCCGGCCGAATAACAGGCTTTGATAATCTCAGCCACCAGATCGGGATTCGAATTAGCAGCGTACTGCGGAGCACGGTCCCAGCCAATATTCGGTTTGACCACAACAATGTCACCCGTGATATGAAATGGTTCATTCCGCCGTATTCCTTTAAAGCTGCTTTTAACAAATCTGCCGGTTCGCCATTTTCTACCCACACAGCTGCGGGAACAGTTTGCTGCGCGAATACAGAAACTGCTTTTGACGCAGATAAGGCGGACAGGGCCAGTGCGGCTTTACTACTCCGTTTAATGAATTCACGACGATTTATCATGATGATCTCCTGAATTTCTATGATCGTGCAAAAAGATCTGAACAGTCCTTACTTTTTTTACTTAGCCGAAAACAATTATAATATGATTCGCAATAAAGGGCAACTAAAAGAATACTAAAAATGCCGCACACTCCCGTACTCTTCAAACAGAAATATACGCTCGGCCTGGGGGACTTGTTCCTGTTGGCAAAGTCATATTTAACTCGGATTTTGAAAGTAACCATTGTATATTTTCACTCGTATAATGGAATATGGATAAAGTGATGAAAAAGTGGCTTCTTATTTTTTTTATCTGCTGCAGCAATCCCGCTAATCTGCTGATTGCTCAGAATCCCGGCAATGATATTTCCGGGCATGTCTATGACCAGGCCACCGGTAAACCGGTAGAAAACGTAAATGTATATATTGCCAATACTACCTGGGGAATATCCACCAGCCGGGATGGATATTATATAATCAGTAATCTGCCGGCCGGTATACATGAGTTAGTGGTGTCAATGGCCGGTTATCAATATATCAGTAAATCGGTTTTAATAAAGAATGATTCTCATCTGCAGGAAAACTTTCGTCTGATTCCCCTGGCCTACGAAACAACTCCAACCGTGGTCATGGGAGAAATCCCCAGGGAATGGCTGGACAATCTGAAAAAGTTCAAATACTATTTTTTAGGTCAATCGGATTTCGCCGATCAATGTGATATTGAAAATCCGGAAGTGCTCGATTTCGCCTGGACTTCGTCACGTTATTTCGCGGCCAAAGCAGCAGAACCGTTACGCATAACCAACCGGGCTCTTGGTCTTAAAATTGATTGTATCCTGGTCAATTTTTCATGGGACAAAAACTATGGGAAATGGAGCTGGTCGATAAAACCAAAATTTTCCCATTTATTGCCGGCCGATTCAGCCGAGGCCAACCGATGGAAACAAAACCGCAGGAGTGCAAACCAGGGCTCCCTTTTTCATTTTTTAAAGGCGTTAATTCAGCAAAAATTATATGAAGAAGGGTATATGGTTCATTTTGTAGATGATCTAGGGAAGACGTTCACGGATGAATCTTTTAAATTTATCAGCGACGACTGCTATCATGTGCTCACTCAGGGAGAATCGGCCGCTGAATGGCGTTTGAGTTTCGATAAATATTTATACATCAAGGATCTGCATGGCAGGGTTTCATGGTTGAGATTAAACTATTCAATGGTAATCCTGGATTCTTCTGGCTATCCCAGGGATAGAAATGCTGTGGAAGTCTATGGTCGCTGGGCTACACAGGGTGTAGCAGATTTATTGCCCATGTACGAGATTTATCATTGATTGTCTTACCACCTCCGAGGTTCTGGCTAACCTCGGAGGTGGTTAGTTGCTTCAATACCAGTCATTTCCGAAGGTAAAGCCAGAGCACGGTAAATGGCTTTGGCATCAGTTGCGGGAATCGATATTCTGCACCAATGTTCCGGCAGATCATTGACCTGAACGGTGTCGCTGTCCTGGTCAACCTGAACCAGCAAGCCGCGGTCATATTCCAGTAAATAATGCACCGGGCCTTCCTTCTCCAGGCGGGTGAAATAGGTCCAATCATCAAAATATTCCAGTGGATATGTGGCCAGATCCTTGATGAAAACGGGTTCTTTGGGTATGGAGGATACAGAATCCTGTTTTAAATTGAAAGGTCCGGCTAACCAGCTCTTGTAAGCCAAATACCATTTCAGGTATCCCATTGAACGACTGATCTGATATTTACTTATCCTGGTCTTGCGCAGTGTAACTCCTTTGATATCCAGACAAACGGTACTGTCTATTAAATCAATAGCGAGATCAATAGAAGGATCGCGGGACATGCTCACGCGGTTTCGCCAGAATAATTCTTCAATTTCCAGCTCGATACAGGTCTGCTGCAACGAATCGATGTGTTCAGGAACCTGGGATACAGCAATTACCGGTAAACTCGTATCATTTGAATTTCGGTCCTGCCGTTCCGATTGACAAAAACTTAGAAAAAATATAAGTAATAAAAAAACAGGCGGGAGTTTTCGACCAGAGCTTATTTTTTTTCTAACGATGTCAAATAATCGGGAAGATACGGATCTTTCAGCACACCGGGGTTCTGTAAACAAGAACGCCTGCCTAGTATATATAAACTTTAGAACCATGGGTAAGTTTTTTAAAAACAAATTGGATATCATCGTCATCTAAACGTACGCAACCGTGTGTGGCCGGTAATCCCAGAAAGCGTTTGTAGATTGTTCCATGAATCATAAAGGCAGGGCCAAAACTGAGTGCATATTTTCCCAAGACTCCCTCTTGCCAGCGCGCCCGGGAATAGATAGATGGAATGGGAACGCCTTCTTCTATATAGGCCCAGTCAGGTTTGTACCAATACGGATCTTTCAATTTCATGTGAATTTGAAACTGGCCACGCGGAGTTCTGAAAAACCATTGCCGGCCGTCAGATTCCGGTGCTTTGAGCAGGACATAACTGCCTGTAGAACATCGTCCGCGGCGCAATACTTCATCTTTGTCCATTATTACAACCTGATTATCCGATGTACTGATAATCAAATATGCTTTTTTAGGCAGAAATTTTTCATATTCCTGTTTGAGTTGACCGATTCGTGCCCGTAATTGCTCAATTTGTGAGCCAAGCAGATCAGCTCTTTTCTGCCCGACAGTATCAGAAATCGCTCCGGCAGCATGGTCGGATTTAATTTCGGAAGAATATGGGCTAAAACCGGTTATTGAAAGCAGCAATATGAATTGTATGAAGCGGTTAAACGGGCGCATTAATAATATGAATGTATGAATTCACCGTAAGATTAACATAATTCCAGCAGGATAAAAAATCTTTCCGGTGATCAGCTATACTGATCACCGGAAAGGTAAGTCTACGACTTTTATTTCTTAGGTTGTAATTCTGCCACTAATGATGCTAATTTATCGAGGATCGCCTGAGCTTTTTGCTGGGCGGTAAGAACGTCTCCACTGGTCAGAGCGGCATTAACTTCTTCGACCGCTTTTTCCTGTCCTTCGATATCTGCCTTTATCGCTGCCAATGCTTCACGGGTACCCTTGCCGCGGGGAGCCTTCGTCCATGCTTTTTTGGCATTCTTCACTGCGTCGGGGATTTGAGCCAGTAAAGCTTCGGCTGCTGCCTTTACTTCTTCTTTCTTAGCGGCTACTGCATTCGCTGCATTGTTTGCTGCTTCAGTCGCCGAAGCCACCAGTTTCAGGGCTTCATCGTAATTGCTGAACGTTGCTTCTTTTTCCTTATCAGCTAAGGCTAAAGCATCATTCAATGTTTTTTGCGCCGCATTGAATAAATCCGGCACATAGCGATCTGCTTCAGCTTGCTTGGCGGCATTCAGAGCAGCCTGGGCAGCGTCGATCGCTTCTTGCGGGTATTTGGCGCAACCGACCAACAACACAGCCAGAATAATAGTAAAACTTAAGATTAGGAAATTCCTCATGTTTGATTCTCCTTGTTTTGGGTTAAATACGTGAAATAGATCAAAATATGTACATCTTAAAAACCTTGCAGTATATTCTGAAATTGAGAAAACAAGATAGAAATAAGTGTAAGAAAGTAATCATTCATTGACAAATTCGCAATATTTATTGTTATTTATTTATATTTTTTTTTATTCATAATCACCATTGGTTGAAATGAAGGCGCTCAGGATCGAAGCGATCAGACCTAGTCTTTTGTTCGGCAGGATAGCCCAGTGCGATCATGGCGACCGGTACGATCGAATCGGGTAATTGTAAAAGGTCGGTAATCCCCCTGATCCGTTCCCGGCGTGGATATACAGCCAACCACACTGACCCCAGTCCAAGGGCATGAGCTGCTACCAGCATATTCTCGGTCGCAGCCGCACAGTCCAGCAGGATATAGTCCAGACTTTTCTCAAATTTTTTATCACCACAGATCACAATAGCCAGGGGCGCCTGTTTCAGCATTTCGGCGTAAGGATGAAAACGCGGGATGGCCAGTAATTTTTCTCTGGCGGTAATAACAATGAATTGCCAGGGACGGTGGTCGTGGGCTGATGGCGCCAGCATACCAGCCAGTAAAATTTTATGAATTAATTCATCGTTGACCTGTTGATTGGTGTACTTGCGTATACTCCTTCTGGTCATGATAGCTTCATACGCTTCCATATTCACCTCTTTTCAAATCTTAATATATTTCTTCAGCAATTCCCGGTAAAAAACATAATTTTCAAATGATACATCCTCACGGATCCGGCCGTCTGCGGCCGGAAGATACCCCTCGGCCGCGAGTAATGCCGGGACTTTTTCTTCAATTTCGTTGTAAATAGCCGTCTTGTTCCGGCGCAGCGCATCCAGATCGATCCCGCCGATCAGGCTTAGATCGCGCCCAAATTCCCGGCGCAGTTCCACATAATTCATTTGCTGATCATTACACTCATAGGCCCACAGACAATTCATACCTGCTTTGAGCACCTCCGGCAGCAGTAAACGGGCATTGGCATAGGTTCTGAAAATTATTAACGGTATGCGGTATCTGGCCAGAACATCCAAAATGGGTTGATAACCCGGCAATACCAATTCACGATACATGGCGGGTGAAATCAACGAACCAGTTAATCCCCCGATTGGTTCATTGAATAAGGCGGCATCGACTTTTACTCTGTTTAAAATTTTGTCAGCCAGCTGCGCAGCAAATTCTCCGTAGATTTCCATCCAGCGCCGTATCAATGGCCTGTTCTCACGCAACTGCCCGATCAACAGATCAAAACTTTGCCAATCACCCACACCAAGGGAAAGAAAAAATCCCTGATGTACGACCAGGATCAGAACCTGCTGCAACTGTGCTCCCAATTTTTTCAACTTAAACCAGTTTGCCGGTAAATGCAGCGGGTTGTTTATATTTAAGCTCTTCTGCAGTTTGCTTAAAATGGATTGCTCAGCGGACCAGGGATAAATAGGGGGTAAAGGATTCAGCTGTGGTTCGATTTCTTCATAGACATCGACCGGGAATGTCTCCCGGAGTTGCCTGGTTGAGGCAAGCCCCTGCTGACGCCAGCGTGCTATCACGTTCCGGTGAATTTCATTTTCGAAATATAGGATCCGGTCAGGAATTCCATACAACAGAGTCTTCCTGAACCGGTCACGGTTATTCATCATATCTGGGATCGCAGATATTTTTCTTCCGGCAATGTATCCTGACCATATTTTTTTGCCTCATTTTTCATTAAAGTCAGTAAACTCTGTTTAATTTCTGCGGGCAGCCGGGACGGTTGGTAGTCAGCCAGTAATTTATAAACCTGCTGGTGTGCTTCCTGCTCCGGCGATCGCGATCCTTCCGATTCCCAGCGGGAACGCTTCTGGCGGTTGATCACTGCGCCGGGTATGCTGTGTTCAGTCCGCAGATGTAATACCGTATGTTCCGAGAGCAGCAGCGTTTTCTCGGCGATTAATTCCTGGAAACGGGGCAGAGCAGGAAAATCGTCCCGGGGTTGAATCCCCTCCAGCAGACGATAGATCATCCGGCATATTTCATGATCGATGATCAACTTTTCCAGGCTGAAACAGTTTTCGAAATCCATCATACCTGGTCCGCAGATATTATTGATACCGGCCAATGCTGCCAGGGTCGCCCCGATACCGCTTTCTAATCCGGCCTGGCTGTCGACCAATTTAGCATCACTCAGGCCGATGTAAGCCTGAGTAGGGAATCCCAGATATTTGCCGATTTCACTATAAGCACAATCCATCATCATGGTTTCTATGGCACCCATAGGTGCTGTCTCATGACGAAAATCGAAAATTGCCGGAGAGCCGCCGTAGAGAAACGGAGTTCCGGGGGAACACATCTGACTGATAATGATGCCGCTTAATGTTTCAGCAGTGTGCTGAATCAGGGTACCGACCAGAGTAACCGGAGCAACAAATCCTGCCAGCGGCATAGCGATAAATTCAACAGGTATGCCGAATTGACCGCATTGCCTGATATTTTCCGAAGTAGTATGGCTCCATTTCAGAGGTGAAGTCGGACAGCAGGAAAATATTGTCAGTGGTTTCTGACGCAAGGCAGCTTCATCGCCGCGGACGGCAACCTGAAAATTTTTCATTACCTCAAAAGAATCGACGGAAAAAGTACCGGTCACAACCGGTTTTTCGCAGAATAATAAACTTAAAAACAGCCGGTAACTGTCGGATATTCTTTCAGGCACATCTGCCGGGACGAACGCGGTACTTTGTGAATGGATCAGGGATAATTGCTGAACAATCTTTGCATAGCGTATATAATCGACAGTACCGGCCCTTCTGGATTTTTTTGAATTTATATCCAGGATTTCCAGAGCTGAAGAACCCGGAGTGAAATATACCTGATCCCCGCGGAAATCATGGGTCTGAATACCCTGTACATTGAATAATTGAAATGAGCGGGGAGCCCGGGACAACGCCAGGTCAATCATCTGCTGGCTGAAATATACCCGTGTGTCTTCTTTAAGTATCCTGGCACCATGATCGGCCAGCAGGGAAACTAAATCCGGGTTGAAAATCTGTACGCCCAGGGAACATAAAACATCACGGGCCTGTTCAATGATTTGTTCAATTAATTTTTTACTTAAAAAATCTATGCGGGGTCTGTTTTCCATACATCTACCTGATATTAAACGGTCAGATCAAAGGAAATAAGATTTAGAGATTAAAATAAAAAAAAGTGAGGTTTGTCACAAATTGAACTGCAAGAATAGTGAAATTATTATAGGAATAAATTGACCACCTGATTCTGTTCTTTTAAACATACCTGCGGCTGTGTCGATTATACCAGATAGTTGACTAAATACCTGGAATTGCTGATAGTTAGGTAAATATTTGGAGTAGACCACGAATTGAGTTTAAAAGTATTTCAGACCGACATTCTGGATTATGCCCGGATCGGTGACGAGAATAACGATGCTGCGCAGCTGCAACTGAACTTTACCGAGATCAGCGAACTGTTTCATGATCTCCCGCTGGAAGTTATCATGTATGATTTACAGGGGCGGATCCGGTTTGTCAATCGCTGGTTTGAGAGCGACGAAGATATCCGCAAGGACATGATCGGGCGGGATGATGATTACTATTTTAGATTGAAAGGGATCCGCCGCGAGGCGATTTTAATCCGCCGGGTATTTTTCCAACGGGCCATTAAAGAAAAACGGCTGATCAAATTCACCGAGAAACTTCATTTCGAAAACGAAGATAAAACCTTATACTATAAACGGTACTACCGCCCGGTATTTTTCAAAGATGGCTCAAAGGACGTGTCCCATATTTTTTTGTTCGGCAGTAATCTCAGTGCCACGGTACTGGGGCAAAAAGAATTGCGTTATCTGGCTTATCATGATAAACTCACCGGATTAAAAAACCGGGAAGCTTTAAATGAGTTTATGAAACAGATGGAGATGGAAACAGAGAAGAATCCTCATCCCCAGCTGCAGGCCCTGCTTTACATTGATCTGGATAATTTTAAGTTTCTTAACGAATCCCTGGGACACACTATAGCGGATCTGTTATTACAGGAAGTGGCTTCGCGCCTGAACATATGCGTGGAAAAATCGGATCATATTTACCGTTACGGCAGCGATGAATTCATCATTGTCCTGCGGAATATCAATCAGGATTATGATGCCGGCCGGACGGCGGAAAGGATCACCAAGTATCTCTCCAAACCTTATCTGATCAGGAATCAGCGGATCACTGCGCTTAGCAGCAGTATCGGTATTGCCATGTTTCCCAAAGATGGCAAAAATATAGAAATACTGCTGAAAAATGCCGATACGGCTATGTATTCGGCCAAAAAAAATGGGAAAAATAATTTTCAATATTTTTCAAAAGCATTGACAGAGTATTCAGTCAAACGCTTAAAGATAGAGAAACATTTGATCGAACTGGTCAATAAGAGTGACTATGAAAAACAATTTCAGATTTTGTATCAGCCTATTGTTGAAAAGAAAAACCATGGTGAATATAAAGTTATCGGCGCCGAAGCCCTGTTGCGCTGGCAGAATCATGAGCTGGGGCAGGTTATGCCCGATTCTTTCATACCCATTGCCGAAGAGGCCGATTTAATCTCGAAGATTGGCGAATGGATCTTTCATAAAACTTGTACCGAATATAAGGATTTAAATCATGCCTCTGAACCGCCTTTAATTCTTTCGATTAATTTTTCTGCCAAACAGTTAAGATCGCCCAAGGTTATTAAAAGGATAGAGGAAATTTTAAAATCCACCAATTTTGACCCGGACCAGTTACAATTAGAATTAACCGAAACCAGTTATCTGGATGAACATCCTGAACTGGTGGCCAATATTCAGGCCATCGGGGATATGGGAATCCGCATTGCCCTGGATGACTTCGGTGTCGGATTTGCATCGCTTTCTTATTTACATAAAGTCCCGGCCTCAACGATAAAGATTGATCGTTCTTTCATCCGCTACCTGAGTACCAGTCCCCGTCATAAAGAACTGGTCAAAACAATTATTATGCTGGGCAAGAATATGCATAAGGATGTCGTGGCTGAAGGGGTGGAACGGGTGGAGGATTTGTATTTATTGGATACTCATAAATGTTTTAAATATCAGGGCTTTTTATTCAGTAAACCTGTCGATCTGGCAGAGTTCCGCAAGATATTGAAGAAGGAATCTCTGTTGACCACGATTATATCATAATGCCTCTACCACCTCCGAGGTTCTTTGAACCTCGGAGGTGGTTAAATTTAATTTTAACTAACTCTTTTAAACGCTATATTTATTGAAATATTTACAGAATTTCCGTCATTGATGAAAAAAGAAAAAACATCTTCATTTAATACCCGCAGGTCGCTGACTGTATTCATGGTAGCAACTGAATGCCGGGATCTGATTAAAATCGGAGGTCTGGCTGATGTGGTGCGTGATCTGGCGCAGGCGCTGATTACTCTGGGTGTCAAGGTGAGGATCATCTTACCCTATTATGAGATCATCGATAAACCGGCCTACTTCATGTCGGATTTAAAAATAGAATTTGGTGCTAAAGAATGGCCCGTGCAGGTGTATTTTCATCAGTTGGATACAGTACCCGTGTATCTGATCCATAATGCTTTCTTTTTTGACGGTGAATATGGCAAAGTTTACATTGACAGTAATAAACGGGGCCGTGGTCCTTTTGAAGACGATGCCAAGCGTTTTGCCTTTTTCTCCATGGCCGCCCTGAAATTAATTGAGCAGGAATCTGCTGAACAACCAATCGATGTAATTCACTGTCATGACTGGCATACCGGCACCCTGTTACTGCTGCTGAATTACGATCAGCAATTCCGGAAATTACGCCGGAAATTGAAAACATTATTCACCATTCATAACCTGGATTACCAGGGCATCCGTCCTTTTGAGATATTCAAGAATAATATACACCTGTCATTCCGCGACTGGTTTCCTGGTCTTTACGGCGATCTGCTTAAAAATGCGGTGATCAGGAAGATACTTCAACCCGGCGACGAAAACTTTTTATACAATCCCATCCGCAGCGGAATTAATCTGGCCGACCGGGTGAACACCGTCAGTCCAACTTATGCCCGGGAGATCACCCGGCCTGACGACCTGTCCAGAAATTTTATCGGCGGCCGCGGGCTGGAATCCGATCTGCGCATACGCAGCCGCAAAAAGGAATTGAGTGGAATTCTGAACGGTTTATTTTATGAGCACTTTGACCCGGCAAAGTTAGATCCGCCCTTCGATGTACATTTAAAAAACTGGCCTCAGGCACGCCAAAGACATAAAGAAGCTTTGCTGAAAAATTTTAAGAAACATATTCAGGACCTGGAAAAACGTTTAAAACGTAAATTCAGTAACAGTCCGCTGGTATTGTCAAAATTGGATTATTTTAATCCTCAGGATTGGATCGATCGTCCGCTGGTGGTGGCAGTGACCCGGGCGGTAGAACAGAAAATCGGCATCCTGCTGGAAAAGCAGAGCCGCAAGGAAAAACTGGTACAAAGTGTTTTAAAACGCGATATCAATCTGATTATAATCGGTAATGGAGTTCTTGACGAAGACCTGGATGACATTAATCTGGAACCGAACGCTTATTTCATATCCGCCTTTGATCCCGGATTTGCTAATCTGTTGTATATCAGCGGGGATATTTTCCTAATGCCTTCAGATTTTGAACCATGTGGTATAAGCCAAATGATTGCGATGCGCTATGGATGTTTACCCCTGGTACATGATATAGGTGGTTTGCATGATACGGTTAAGCACCTGCAGACCGGTTTTAAATACCGGGGCAGGGATCGTAAAGACGCCAGAACAAATTTGCTTAAAACTCTGGATCTGGCTCTCATATATTATGCTCATCATCGCAAGAGATGGCAGATCATGCAAGAACAAGCCATGCAGCAAAGATTTGACTGGAAGAATTCTTCTGCCGAATATATTTCCCTGTACAAAAATATGTTAGGGAAAAGTCATCAGTTGCTGAATATATAGAAGTACTGCCTTTAAACTTTGATTTTAATCCCATTCGGAATTAATACTCCTAATTTAATAACGATTCAAAGATTCAATATAACTCATTGAAAATAATTAAATTATGAAGTCAGCAGAATAAAAAATGATAAAAAAATTAATAGATGAGTAACATTATATACTACTTTTTTTAAAAATATATAGTAAATTTAGCGCTAAAATTGTCCGACTATAGGCACAAAACATGAAATTAATTAAGGGTTTATGGTAAGTACTATGGCTAAAAAGAAAATTAAGACCAGCTCAGCGAAAAAGAAAATCGCTCCCAGGGCAGTTAAAAAAACCGGTACAGCGAAGAAGAAAGTTGTTCATAAAGCAGTGCGGAAAACAGGTCAAAGACGTCCGGGTAAAATGCCAATGAAACTCATCAGGAAACCGGCGAAAAAAGCTGTACATAAATCGGTGAAAAAATCGAAGGGCAAGATAATAAAAAGAAAAGTTATAAAAGCCGCTAAAAAAGTACTGCTTAAAATTGAAAAAAAATTACCTCTTAAACCGCATCTAAGTCTGGCCAAACAAAAAATGCTGCAGCGGTATAAGAAAATTCTGATTGAAAAACGCCGCCAGGTGATGGAAGGGATAGAAAAACTGCGGGAAAGTGCCAAGGGGACAGAATCAGAGAACATCTCCAAGTACTATGACCATCCTGCCGAATATGGCACCGATACTATGGATCGCGAACAATATTTCCTTTTTATCTCACGTGAAGAAAAATACCTGCTGGAAATAGAGCGCTCGCTGGAAGCGATTGAATCCGGTGAATACGGTACCTGTCGCGTTTGCGGAAAATCCATCGACCAGGCCCGGCTGGAAGCGGTACCCACAACCCGGATTTGCATTACCTGTAAAATGGCCGATCAGAGAGCAAGGGTGAGTAAAACGGATTTCAGTTGATATTCTATTGTTTCGTACCTAACTGTATTTTTACCGGTTTTACCTTCCAAATTTCTCCGGCATACTCAGCAATGGTACGGTCACTTGAAAATTTACCCATATTGGCCACATTGAGTATGGACATTTTGTTCCAGATCTGCCGGTTGCGATAGGTTTCTTCCACCCGGGACTGGCAATCGAGATAGGCACGGTAATCGGCCAGCAGCATAAAGTAATCTCCCTTGTGCAGTAATGCTTCTACGATCGGCCGGAACAGTTGCGGTTCATCTTTGGAGAAATAACCTTCGCTGATCATATCTAAAACCTGTTTTAATTCCGGATCGGAATTATAGAAGTTCCAGGGATTGTATCCGCCTTGCCGTAAATGGGTTACCTCTTCGGCTGTAAGGCCGAAAATGAAAATATTTTCCTTGCCCACTTCTTCCTGAATCTCAATGTTGGCCCCATCAAGAGTACCGATCGTCAACGCGCCATTCAGAGAAAATTTCATATTACCCGTGCCGGAGGCTTCCATCCCTGCCGTGGAAATCTGTTCGGAAAGTTCTGCGGCAGGAATGATGATCTGAGCCAGGGATACCGAATAGTTGGGTAAGAAAATAACTTTTAAGCGCTTATTTATTTCGGGATCCATGTTTACTTTCTCAGCTACCGAATTGATCAGTTTAATGATTAGTTTGGCCATGTCGTACCCCGGCGCTGCTTTTCCGGAAAAGAAAACCGTACGTGGCAACTGTGACGTCTTTTTTGAATTTTTAAGACGCTGGTACAGGGTAATCACGTGCAGTAAATTGAGTAACTGGCGTTTATATTCATGGAAGCGTTTGATCTGGCAGTCAAAAATGGAATTCGGATTCACTTCGATACATAGTTTATCCCTGACATAATTTGCCAGCTGGATTTTGTTATGGTGTTTGATCTCGGTCCATTTCTGCTGAAATTCCATATTTTCACTTAACGAGCTGATCCTGGTCAGTTCGGCTAAATTCGTAACCCATTCTTCACCGATGGAGTCCGAAATTAAACGGGACAGTTGTGGATTGCATAAGCGCAGCCAGGTGCGCTGGGATATGCCGTTGGTTTTATTATTGAACTTTTCGGGCCACAGATCATAAAAATCCTTGAATACCCGTTTTTTCAGAATTTCGGTATGCAGTGCGGCCACACCGTTCACCGAATGGCTGCCGACTATGCCCAAATTGGCCATGCGAACCTTGCGATCCATGCCTTCTTCGATCAGGGACATGTGACGCATCCGCTCGTTTTCGTTGGGAAACAACTTGTTGACACTTTCCAGAAAACGCAGATTGATTTCATATATTATTTGCAGATGCCGGGGCAGAACCTGTTCCAATAATTTAACCCGCCATACCTCCAGGGCTTCCGGCAGGACGGTATGATTGGTATAACCAAAAGTCCTCACCGTTATATCCCAGGCTTTGTCCCAGGGTATTTTTTCCAGGTCGACCAGGATGCGCATAAGTTCCGGGATGGCCAGCACCGGATGTGTATCATTTAACTGGATGGCCACCTTGTCGGCAAAACTTTTAAATTGATCATTATGTGCTTTTTTGTAGCGGCGGACAATATCCTGCAGAGTGGCGGAAACCAGGAAATATTCCTGCTTCAGGCGGAGTTCGCGTCCTTCAATAAAATCATCCCGGGGATACAGCACTTTGGAAATGGTTTCCGATTCGATTTTATCACTTACGGCCTGTTCATAATTTCCATGATTAAAATATTCCAGGTTGAATTCACGGGTCGATTTAGCTGCCCACAAACGCAGATTATTGACGGTATTATTCTGATAACCGGGGATAGGGGTATCATAAGCCATGGCGATAATATCTTCACTTTCGACCCATTCGCTGCATGGCTGGCCCTGCTCATCCCTGGTCTGATTAACTTTACCATAGAATTTGATTACATAGATATATTCCGGGCGCTCAATTTCCCAGGGATTGCCGTAGCGCAACCAGCTGTCGGGAGTTTCGAGTTGAAAACCGTTTCTAATCCGCTGTGAAAATATGCCGTATTCATAGCGAATACCATAACCATAAGCCGGCAGTTCCAGGGTAGCCATGGAATCCAGAAAGCAAGCGGCCAGGCGACCCAGCCCGCCATTACCTAAACCTGCATCCTCTTCCAGATCCCGTAATTTCTGCAAGTCCAGGCCCAGGGCTTTTAAAGCATTATGTGCATTTTCGTACAGGCCAAGATTGATCAGATTATCTCCCAGCAGCCGGCCGATCAGGAATTCCATGGACAGATAATAAATACGCTTGGCATCATGACGATAATAAGATTGCTGGGTTTCAATCCAACGCTCCACCAGGCGATCTTTGATAGTCAGGGCCAGGCTCTTAAATAAATCACGCTGTGTAGCAGAATATTCATCTTTGGCCAGGGTAAATTCCAGGTGATTGATGAACGATCTGGCCAGTGTATCGGTATCGGTGCCCTGAAAATGGTTGGTAATTGGAGCTGGCTTTCGCAGAAAAACCTGTTTGCCTGTAAGTGATTTCTGTGCGGGTATTTGTTTTTTCGGCATGGGGACACTCCGGCGGTTACACTTTTAATAACTTGCGGTTTATTAATTCCTGGATGACTACTTCAGTAACTTCACTGCTGAACAGCCGCTCAGAACCGATATCCAGAACAAAGGCGTGTATGTGCAGTTTAAGTATCAGTTGACCCTGCTGTATTGTATTGCTGAAATAGATCTGCAGCGGTTTGGGCAGATAGATGTAACGGGAAACCTCAGCCGCCCGCAGGGCGACTTTCTTGACTTCCACCATATCTATATCCGGCGGCAAAAATATTTCCATATCGACAACCGAATGGGAAGCATCGGCATTGAAATGGACCACAGTTTGACGGACAACCTCGCTGCTGGGAATAGTAATAATTGTTTCCTCGGGAGTCAGTAACTGAATCCGGCGTAAACTGATGCTGTAGACCTGGCCATAATCTTTTCCGACACGTATTTTATCGCCTACCTGGAAAGAACGGTCGAGCAGGATCGACATTCCGTTGAATACATTTTTCAGAATATCCTGCAGGGCTAAACTGATAGCAAGTCCCATCGATGCCAGTATGATAATGCTGGTTTGAATGGGCGGGGACAGTATCAATTCAATGATCAGGTAGAAAACCACGGTCCACCATATAATATTGGCAATCAGTACCAGCCGCTTTGTGGTAATTTTTAAAATATGTGTTTTTTCTGAAATCAGGATCACCACACGGCTGATGTATTTTATTAAGAGAAAGGCCAGGATAAGTGTGGCCAGAGCCAGACCGATCTTTTGCAAATACTCCAGCCACGGCAGCGGGCTTGAACCCGTATCGACCGGTTTTGTTACCGTTATTGGTTCCGTGGCCGGGATAGCTGCCGGCGCCTGAGCGGTTTTTGCCGGTGCCTGAGCAGTTTTTACCGGTTGGGCTTTCAGCGGTTTTTTTGAAGAAGTCTGGGCAGACAGGTTATTACTGCAAATCAACAGAACCGAAAGAAATACCGGGATCAGACCAAAGATAGTTCGACGGGACATTTTAGCTCCTATCACAATACATTTCTTGCGGACAACAGTTTTATCACAGGGCGGTAAAGCAGGGGATTAACCTGGAATCCTGACTGGGCTGACAGGAGTAATCCATAATTCTGTAACCGGACCATTTGCATCATACTGTTTTCGGGAATTTGCCTGAAGATCAAAGCATGATCGCCGGCGTTGAGTATTTCATGATTCAATATAGAAGCCAGGGTGAATAAATCTTCTTCCTGTAATTCGGTCAGGCAGGAATAATCGAAACCAACATATGGAGTCAGAATTAATTTATCTGCGGCGAATTTGTCGATAGCCCGCAGCCAGTGCAGGATAGCGATGGTAATATTACCGGCTGACAATTCGTTGAGTTCCGTGAAGAAAAATTCCTGCAATAATCTTTGCGTACCGGGCCGGCCATTGAAATATTTGTTCAGTTTTCCATTCTGCGGCCAGGATTTTGGAATTTCAAAGTCAAGCTCATAACCGCTGACCTGATGACGTTTAAGCAGGATAGATTTCATTTCTTCTGCGGAGATACTGCCCAGGGTCAAAACTTTACAGAAGTTCCTGGAGATGTTCATCACTTTATCGAGATAATGCCAGGCCTGCTGATCGCAGGTCACGATCCAGAATATTTTTTGCTGGGTTCTGGTGATCAGCAGTAATAATTTCTCCAGGGCATCAAGCCCGTTGACAATACGCAGGAAGGAGTGATGTAAATTTTCCAGGATGCAGATCCGGTTTTCTCTTTCATGCCTGATCCGGATCTCGATCTCGGTCAGCGAAGAGGCAGCGGGATAACCTAATTTAATTTTTAAGAAATCGGTTAATTTGGATTCACTGTATAATTTCTCCTGCAGTTCCAGTTTAATCAGGGAAGGCGAGTCGAATAACTTGTTTTCGAGCTGATTTAGCAGGGATGTTTTCCCACTGCCGGTTTCACCGACGATGACCAGGCAGGTAGGACTGCCGTTTTTCCAGTCAATATAATCCTGGCGGATAGCGGCGATTTCCTGCTCCCGCCCATTAAAAAAGCGCAGGTTGGTCAACGGTTCCAACAGGAATAAACGCTGATATACAAAAGGTAAACGCGCAATCTGCAAATGGATTTGTTTTATGAAGGAACCAATGGCAGCGATGGGCAGTGGAGTCGGTTGTTTAAGCATTTCGGATTCTTTACCCGGTCTGGTTTGCGTCACAGCCGGAACTTCCTTTTTACTGTGCCAGGCAGCGGGTTGTACGACAGTAACCGGCCGTTTCAACCAGGATGGTTTTTGTTCACGGATTAACCGTTTCTTTAAATCCATGACTCTTTTGATTTCAGACAGGTCCTGCAACTGATTCTCGAATTTCAGCAGATCATTGACCATGGCCATGGTCGCCTGCTGGGGCATAGCATTGATCTCCTGGTTCAGCATGGTTAATATTTTCTTGATCCGCTGAAAAGCATCCTGGATGATCGATTGCGGCTCCTGGATTTCAAGTTCAGATCCATGTTGATAAATCAGATTCGAAGCGGTATCGAAGGCATGGTCAAGTATCTGGTCAATTTCGGATATCGAACGGATGGTCTTCTCCAACCGGTCGCTGGTCTGGGAAATAGTCGGTTGATTGGCGGCTACCAACTCACTTAAAATATATTTATGGATAATTTCTTTCAGCGGTATTTCAACTAAGCGGGAATGGGGCGGGGAATTCTCAGTATCGCGTCTGAGGAAAATGCTATAATTGGTTCCCAGGGCCTCCAGGTCTGTTGAGATTTGACTGGAAAATGATTGCAGATCGGCAATCAGTTGTACGTGATGGATTGTATCGATCAATCCGGCCAGTTTAGGCTGGATCCCGGTCTTTAAGGTGAGTTCGGTCTCGGTTTTAATTTGTTTTTCCAGATCTCTGGATGAAGCAATCGGGGTGAATCTGGCCTCAGCGTTATGTATCAGTGTGGTAATTTCACTGAACAGGGGATCGACAATATTTCTGATCTTATCTTCAGTGGTCCGGGCGATTTTTCTTAAGGTATGAGCAGCCTGAAACTGCAATAAAGCCAGTTGCAGGCTTTTTTGCCAATCCTGACGCAGGCCGCGGAAATGGTTATACCAGTTTAAGACAGATTTCTGGAACTGAATTTTTAACTGCTGATTTATTCTTTTGATTTTTTTGTCTGCATATTTTTTATCATTTATCTGGAAAGTCCTGGCATCGTTCCAGGCAGATTGGAAGCGGGAGGAAACCTCGACCAGTATTTTCTCCAGCCGTACACGGAATTGCTTGTCATAGCCGATCAGAACCTGCAAAGTTTCGTCAACGCTTTTCAGGATTTCTGCCAGCTCATATAATTCATCAAAAATATTGATATTTTCGACCAGCTTATAAATTACCGGGAAACGGTCCACTAACAGGATCTTATTGTTTAATTCGGCACTTTTCATCTGCAGCACAAAATATTGCCCTGAAACAGCCTGTAAGAAACGTTGCCATTCGGCCAGTATAAATTGTTTAAAAGGAAGGCCGAGATAGTAATACAAAAAATTATGCAGTGGAATGTGATGGCTCAGGTCTTCGGATTTTAACGGTGCTTTTCGGGCCACACGCCGTCCCAGATTATGCAGGGTCAGGAATTTAAGATGCAACCAGCGCTTCGATTTGTAATAGCGTTTGCGCAGGCGCGTGGAAAAGGAATCATCCGGTTGTCCCTGCCAGAAGGTATTACCGATCAGGATGCGGATTTCATCGGGCAGATTTTTTTCGATTAAATCGAATTGATCAGACCAGGTTTTGCTCAATTGTTCCAGTTCAAGATCGGAAGAAAGATAATGCAGGGACGTGGTCCACTTGATTACCCGCCGGTTGATTTCCTCAACCTCGTGCCACAATTCTTCCGGAGTGTGAGTCCACTCTTCCGGTTGCACCAGATGTATTTTTAGAGGATCCAATATGGCCTGTAGTTCACTTATTTTTTCCTGATGGTACTGGTACCAGCTGACAAAAGTGGTTTGCAGCGCAGTCTTGGTTATACCTTCAAACTGAACTAATATTTGTTTAGGTTCAATCTGCATTAGCGACCTTTATTCCTGGCGTATACCATCAAAAATGATCAAAACTATCGTCATTAATAACTGCTGATTCAGATAAATCATTATTCATTATTACTATCGGCACGATTTCGAAATTATATATTTAAAAAAAGCAGAAAATGCCGGATTGCTGACTAACAAATTAGATACTGCCGTTCATTGAAATATCGTAAATTAGGCCGGTTAACAGGAGTAAAGCTCATGCTTAAACGCTGTAACTGGGCAGGAACAGACGAACTTTATTTAAATTATCATGACCGGGAATGGGGGCTGCCGCTGCACGATGAGCGCAGGCTGTTTGAAATGTTAATCCTGGAAGGAGCACAGGCGGGATTGAGTTGGTCGACAATACTGAAAAAACGGGAAAATTATCGCATGGCTTTCGCGCAATTTGATCCGCAAAAAGTAGCCGGATTCAACCAGCGCCAGATAGAAAAACTTATCACCAATCCCGGTATCGTCCGCAACCGCCTGAAGATTGAAAGCGCTGTGAAAAACGCCCGGGCTTATCTGAAAGTCCAGCAGGAGTTTGGCAGTTTTGATCAATATATCTGGAAGTTCAGCGGGGGGAAACCTATCATCAATGCCTGGCACAGCCTGAAAGAACTACCGGCCCATACCGGCGAGTCTGATGCCATGAGTAAAGATCTTCGAAAACGGGATTTTACATTTGTGGGTTCGACTATCTGTTATGCTTTCATGCAGGCCGTTGGGATGGTGAACGATCACCTGGTGGATTGTTTCAGATATAGCGAAATAAATAAGGCACAAAGGGCAGAGGCACAAAGTAACATAGGGACAGCGGCGGACGGATCCGGATCGTGCCGGACCTTCATTGCCTTGTGGTGCAAGCAGTTGCAGAAATTAGTGACCAAAAATTCACCCTGCGAAGTAATCTTCGGCGCTCGCCGGCCAAAATCTAATTTCTGACGGAATCATAAAAAATTACCCGGTGTTCGATCAGACTTTTGTTTTTATAGATGAATTTGGCCGAGAAGAATCGATCCTGCTGCAACCACTTTAAAAATATTTTATCACCCTCCCATAGATCCAGCGATAATAGCCTGTCGTCATCGATCCATTCCAGTTGTCCTTCACTGGAATCAGACATTTGACCATCAAATTCACTTGCGGTAAAAATGAAAACATACCAGTCTTCTCCGCAGCTAAAATTGGGGAAAGTCATGATACCACGTAAGCGAGGATTTTTTATCGATAAACCGCTTTCCTCAGTTACCTCTCTGATTACGCATTCTTCAGGAGTCTCGCCGGCAATGAATTTTCCGCCCAGACCGTTCCATTTTCCGGCATGAATATCATTCTTTTTTTTGTTGCGATACAGCATCAGTGTTTTGGCGTTACACTGAAGGTAACATAATGTTGCCAATTGCATTTGATGGTCCTTTTTGGTTAAAAAACCAACTTTATTTTTAATTACCCGGCTGTGACTTCAGGCACAATCTAAATTTAAATAAATTCTATGTTTAACTAAAATTAATAATGAACAAGATATGTTTAGAAGTCTGATCTATTGCACCGATAAGAATTTGAAGAGCGAGATTGTGCGGGTATTTGAGGGGATGCCGGCTATTCAGGTCGAATATTTTTCGGCATACGATGAATTGGATAAATCGCTGCCCGGTTCTGTACCGTTCCTGATCATAGTGGCGGATAATTTTAGCGCTGCGGCCGGAAATATACGTAAGCTCTATACAAATTTTCCGCAGACATATTTTGTTTATTACTATCCCTTTCTGCAATCCAATGCTTTAAAATTTGGCGAGTTAGGAAATTTCAGCCATATCATTGTCGGTGAGAAAAGGGAATTGCATCTGCAGACCATCCTGCTTGATCTGGTCAGGAATTTTTGGAAAAAAATTCCATACGAGAAACTGGGATTTGCTTATGATCACCTGTCAGTCCGGATCAAAAAGGTAATGAATTACGTCGAGGCTCATGAATTAAAGAATTGTGTCACGGCCAAGATTGCCCGGCAACTCGAGATCAGTCAGGGCTATTTAAGCCAGGAATTTAAGCGCGAAACCGGCCTGTCTTTCCGGGAATTCATGCAAAAACTTCTGGATCATTATGAACGGATCATCTTCAGCCAGTTAAAATTATCGGCAAAGGCAGCCGCGCAATTGCTGGGTTATAGCGAACTATCCAGTTTCAGTCGTTCATTCAAAAAACGAAAAGGATATCCCCCTTCCCAGCAAAAAGTCAGGCAACATAGTCCTGATCATATAATTGCAGATATATAATCCACACTGATCTACACTACTTGCTGCTTTAAAATAATCCAAATACCTATATTTACAGTAGTTAATTCATGCTTATATTAACGCACACCGGGAAAAAATTGTGTATATATATTTATTTTTATAATTTGATATCAAAAATCGGAAAGAAATGTCGATTAAATATAATTATATTTAAAAGTATTACAAGGAGCAGCCAATGGAGAAGAAAAGAGTTTTAGTTGTGGATGATGAGCAGGATGTCCGTGAAACCCTGGAAAGTGTTTTACAGAAAATCGATTATCATGCCCTGACCGCAGCCAATGGTGAAGAAGCTCTGGATATTATCAGGAATCAGCAGGTGGATATTGTGCTGTCCGATTTATATATGCCGGTGATGAACGGGATCGAGTTATTAAAACGGGTCAAGACCGAAAAGCAGAGTATTATCTTCCTGATGATCACGGCGCATCCGACCATCGAGACGGCAGTGGATGCCATCAAAAAAGGGGCTTACGATTATCTCACCAAGCCCTTCCATATCGATGAAGTACGGATCAAACTGAGCCGGGCCCTGGAGAAACAGGGTTTAGCCCACAGTTTACGCTGGGCCAACGGTATGATCTGGGCTTTACTTATTTCTATCCCGCTCTGGCTGATCCTGGGCATTATTATTGCCACCTTGCTGAAGGATTGAAATCAGTGCAATGATTTTCCAGAAAAAAATTTCTCTGGCCACCCGCGGTTTCAATGATATCATCGATATTACCCCCTCCCTGCGATCAGTTATTCAGGAATCACGGATTAAAAACGGATTGCTGGCCGTATTCGTACCGGGCTCCACCGCCGGGTTGACCACCATTGAGTATGAACCGGGCCTGATCGAAGATATCCCGGAGATGCTGGAAAAAATTGCCCCGATGCAGGCACGTTACCATCATGACCAGACCTGGCATGATGGCAACGGTTATGCACATCTGCGTGCGGCCCTGATCGGTCCCTCGTTAACCATTCCTTTTGAGCAAAGCCAACTGCAGTTGGGAACCTGGCAGCAGGTGGTACTGATCGATTTCGATAATCATCCCCGGCAGCGGCAGTTGCATGTGCAAGTACAGGGGGAATAAATGCCTCCGGCGGCCTACTTTTTTCTTGATAAAAAAGTAGGCAAAAAATCAAGGCGAATTTAAACTCGTCCGCCTACCGGCGGACTCAAACATAAATTCGCCCTATAAATAAAATGTCAAACCTTTTTGGATATGGGATTCCTTAATTGAGTATAATAATAATCAAACTATTCTCGTGTCTATATATTTTGTTAAGAATAATATAAAATTATTTAAGATTAGTTAGGTGTTTATATCTTCGATCCTTATTTTATATTCCTTTTCATCTAGGTGGGCTTTTAATATTCTTAAATGGAAAAAATCAATCGTATTTTTTATTCTATTGAAATATTCTAATAAATGATTATCTGATCGACATCCAAGTATCACAGAGGTAATTGATTTAACAGGTAATTCAAAAAGGAAAATTTCTTCATTTTGATTCATAACTTTTAAGTTATGGTTCTTTAAAATATTTAGCAGTCTCCATTCTTTTTTATATTTCCATTCAATGCTCTTTGTAAAAAAAAAGACAAGTGATTATATAATGTTCAATATATTAATTTCCTGAAATTGGTTAACAAATTATAATAATTTTTTAAAGAATCCTCATCAGCTTAAGTATTATACTATTTTTCAAAAGTGAAGTATTAAATCTTTTACTACTAAAGACATTAAATATTAAGGTAGATCACCTATTCATTCTTTTGTAGCATTTTGCCTTAATGCCTAAATAATAATTTAGCAGCTGTATTCCAATGGTAAAAACTGTATTTTTTATAGTCTTAAAAACAAGTTGTTTACCATTAATGATGGCTTCAGCAGCTAAAAGTCCGCTCTGGACAGCAGGGCCGATTCCTTTTTCCTCAACAAAATTGAGATAAGCAGTAGACTCTAAAGTTATCTTTGCTCATGATATCTTAGTTTTAAATCTGCGAAATGGTCATTGAAATAAATTAATCATAACCCGATCAACTATATATATTCAGCGTGATAAAAAAATATATTTCTGTAATAAGAATTATGATCAATCCGGTATTTGCGATAAATCTTCGTTCAACTGTTTATCGTCTGAAATCGAAAGTTAAACCCTCTGCCAGGATTCGCTTGGCTTCTTTCAGGTTATTTTTTCTTAATGCTGACATTGCCTGTTCGTGATAAACAACGGATACAGCCCATCTGGATTTGGAATGTTCAGGATTATATTTAAAAACTTTGCGGGCCAGCTCAATCGCCTTGTTCAAATTTATTTTAATAAAGTCACGATCTATAATGAGAGGAGCTAGAATTATTTCCACATAGGCATCCTTAACGCTGGGGTAGTCGGAAGATTCGGCTATCAGTGAATCCATAAGACTGGCGGCCCTGGTAAAATTTTTTTCTCTTTCGATCAGAGATTTGCAATAAAAAAGTGTAATGGATATATATGCATCTTTATTTCTGGGATCATTATTATTGAGAAAATATAAATTCTTTATTTTCACATAAGCGGAATCATAATAACCTCTGCGCATGTAATAACTGATCCAGTTATGTTCAAGTTCAGTTTCAAACTCGGTCATTTTTTTAATGAATTCCGGCTGCAGAAATATTGTTTTGCAGTCAAATATCAGTTTAAGGGCTTTTGAATAATTTGTTTTTGTTTCGGCGATATTAAAAATAATTTGCGCTGCAATTTGTGTGGCAGGCATGGCATAAGTTTTATCATCAGCAAGAAAGAAGAGCGAATTTAGATAATGAGGTATCAGGATCTCATCTCCGGTAGTCATTTCAACATATTTTAGCAGAACTGTCTTGTAATTATACTGCAAAAACTCATTTGCCGGCATCAAGATTAACGCTTTTTCAATATTATTCAGAGCATTTTCATAATCAGCTAAGCTAAATAGTTCTTCGGCTTTTTGATGATAGATAAATCCCATCAGCTGGCAGGGATCAATAAATTTAAAATCCGTAATTGATTCACCGCCCGACTGTGAAGTAATATCCTTTGCACCCATGATTTTGAGATTGATCAGCAATTGTAAAAATTCATTTTTATCAAATTTACTGTCAAACCCATTTTGCTTATCCAGGATATCTATATCAATTGACTTATTGCTCAGTTGTAGTCTGTTTTCTATGTAATAGAAGTTCGAGATTAATATAACAGGCAGATTTAATTGTTTACAGATATGGTAAAAAACGGCATTGGCGGTTATATAATTATATTCACCGCCATTATGCAGATTTTCAATCACCGTTTTTTCATCATATCTTTTTAATAAATATTTATGGAACCATTTGAAAATATCTTCAGCCTGATCTTCGAAATCATCTTTAAGATTGATTTTATTCTTTATTTCATCAGTGATTGTAGCTATGACTTCCCGGATTCTCTGAATTTCAGCCGGATTATCAATCCCTTCTGCCATTAACCATAAGTCCATATCCTCATGGGTGGAATCACAGACTATGTCTATTTTTTTCAAAGAAAAGTTTTTCTTTATCAGAAGCGTAATCTAAGTCAATATTCTGAGCTTGCATGCTTCCGCTTAAGATAATCAGAATAAATAATATTTTTACAGTTTTTAAATTGTCATGCATATATAAATTCAGCCTGGGTTGTTGAAGAAAATATAATAATGTCTTATAATGATAATATAAATTCAATCTGAAAACAATAAAATATCTTTAAAAATTACTTACCTGATCAGCATTAGTTTGATAGATTTTGAAAAATTGTTGGCACGTATTTTACAAAAATAGATACCACTCGGTTTGTCATAGGCGTTCCACAAGACGGAATACTGTGCAGCATTTAGTTCAGAGTCGATCAGAGTTTCAATCTTTTGTCCCAGTATATTATAAATTTCCAGCAAGACCTGACTTCTTCGCGGTATTTGAAAAACAATGGTGGTTATGGGATTGAACGGATTCGGATAATTCTGTTCCAGTTGATATGACTGAATAACAGGAAAATTATTGGCAGCGGGTGCGGAGGTCATGATAATTGAATTTTTTAAAACAAAGTTGCGCGCCCCGGCATAGTTATCCTCTATATACGAAACTCTTCCCACTCCAGCGGCAAACCACTCTCCCCAGATACCGGCATCCATACACTGAGTATAAGGACGGTCGAGGTAATAACAATTCAAAAAAGTTCCGGCCGGGGTAAGGACCACCGCACTCTTTGTAGCCAGTGAGATTGTTCCCCCGTAATCACAGCCAAGATCGCCCGAAAGAGGGACCACCCAGGATTGCATCGTATCGGCCCCAAAATCATACAGTAGATATTCTTCAATATTCACCGGATCCAGCCGGTCTGCCAGGGTATCAACTATATATACCTTATCACCTGCTATTCCTGAACCAGATGTACAGGGAGTATCCAGAAAAAAATGAAAGGCCATAATATAGATTATCCTGCACGCGCTGTGTATCAACAACTGTCGTGGTATCGGTATAGACACTGTCGGTGGTCATGTAAATCCATTGATTTCCGATAGCCAGCGGGAAATAGGAGGAATCCTGAATGACTTGAGATTGTGCAGAATTGCTGCAAAAGAAAATACAGAATAAACAGAATAGAACAAAATTTATCTTTATTATTGATACGGCTTTATCATTCTGCCTACCTGCCTTCAAGATCATTAGACCTGAACACCGAGTGCCGATTTTGTAACACCCATGAAAAAATTTTACTAGGTCACCTTTGGTATCGAGCGGAAAATACTAACTGAATAATATAATCAAAGATTGATCGAGGTCAAATAAAAAAGTCAGACTCGGCTGGCTTTCCCTCGCTATTATTGTTGCAATCTACCAGGAAGTAATTACTATGATAATCAGGTTGTACGACTCTAGCCACCTTCGAGGTTTCCAGAACCTCGAAGGTGATCCACTGAAGCGCCGATTTTTTTCATGGACCTTTTGTTCTTTGTGCCTTATATAAATATCCCCAAATCTATTATTTTATTTATTCCAGGGACTTGATATATTAGGCAAATGATATCAGATTGTTAATTTGATAGAGGGATAATATGAATGGAATAATAATCAAAATGGGGATACTGGTAGTATTAACCTGTTTCTGCAGCTGTAAGCCCGACAGTTCCTATCAACCGGTGACCAAATTCGATCCGACCCGTGATGCTGCCCGGGATATTGCCGCCGCCGTGAATGAAGCCGGGCGCAGCGGCAAGAGAGTGATCCTGGATGTGGGCGGAGACTGGTGCATCTGGTGCAGACGCCTGGATCAGTTTTTTGAACAGAATATTGATGTCAACGAATATATGCATGCTAATTATATCGTGGTAAAAGTCAACTGGAGTGAAGAGAATAAAAATGAAGCGGTATTAGCCAGCTATCCTAAAATTCCCGGCTATCCGCATTTATTCGTTCTGGATACCAAGGGTAATTTGTTGCATTCACAGGATACCGGCCCGTTGGAATCCGGGGATCATCATGACCGGGATAAAATCATGGAATTTTTACGCCGGTGGGCGCCGCATCGATAACAAACCTATGACATCATTTTATAATATTATTACGTTTTCCGCACCCAAAAATCCAATTTCAATTCCATTGTTTCGTTGATTTTATAAAACATAATCGACGGAATTTCAATATTAAAATCGGATAATTTTACCTGGAAATTTGTATTTATCCGGTAAATATTTTCTCCTGTCCGCTTGACCGTGCCCTGCACCGCTAGTGGTTTTTCAACACCGTGAATAAAAATTGCACCTGCGGCGACTACGGCAAAGGTGGAATCATCCAGTTTCTGACTGGAGGTGATCTTTCCTTTATAATAAGTGTAAGGATATTTATCGGTATGCAGGTAATTTTCACGCATGTGCCGGTTGCGCAAACCGATTCCTGTATCGATGCTGTTTAAATCCACCTCGAAATACATCTCGCTCTGCTCGGTAAGGTTCTCATTTTCCCAGGCCAGGTAACCATCAATTTTATGGGTAACACCTTCTATATCTTCGATAGGGGCATCAGAGATGAATTTGACCTGTGATTTTTTGTTTTTATCTACCTGGTATTCAGCTGCAGATAGTAGCGAAAATGCAAACAGGATAAGTATCTGGATTCTGGAGATCATCCTGCTGATAGATTTATAATTTATAATCATAGCCATACTCCTTACGGATGTATCTTTAGTAATTCAAAGAAAAAAAGAGGTAAATTTATTCCCGGGCTATTATATATAATCCCGTTGGGATAAAGGTGTTCAGGTTCAGTTTAATCAGTCCTGTTCAGCAGCCATACGTTCTTCATAGTCTATCAGGATTTTCTCGTATTTCTCGTCCATCAATGGTGAGGAAATCATGAAGTCCGCGCTGGCCCGGTTGCAGGCGATAGGAATGTTATATACCACCGCAATACGCAGTAAGGCTTTGACATCGACATCGTGAGGATGAGGTTGCAGGGGATCCCAGAAGAAAATGACAAAGTCGATTTCATCTTCAGTGATCTTGGCACCGATCTGCTGATCTCCTCCCAGCGGCCCGCTTTTGAAGCGGTGTACATTAAGATCCAGTTCCCGTTCCAGCAGTCCGCCGGTGGTACCGGTGGCATATAGTTGGTGCTTGGCCAGTAATTCACGGTTAAAACGGGCCCATTCCAGTAAATCATTTTTACGGTTATCATGGGCAATCAGTGCAATGTGCTTAATCCTGGAAATAAGTTTTTTATTTACTTTCATTATCCTCCCTGATCATGCAGTTTTACCATTATCCTGCGAACCGTGTTATATTCTTAGATATAAAAATATATCAAATACTGATACCGGATACAATTGTTAAACGGTGAAATCAGAAAATAAATCAGGTCTTAACTTTTTTATGATTTTTTTTACAGGTAAATTCACCGGGACAACAACAAGGCGGGAGATCAGCATGGTTGCCTATCGTACCCTTGGTAAAAGTGGATTAAAAGTTTCGGAAATTGGCCTGGGTTGCTGGGCTATCGGTGGACCCTCTTTCAGCGATGATGGTTTTCCCAATGGCTGGACAGGGAATAATGATGGGGAATCATTAGTGGCCTTACATCGCGCTTATGAGTTGGGTGTAAACCACTGGGATACAGCCGATGTATACGGACGGGGTCATTCGGAACGGTTAATCGGTCAGGTATTTCAGGAAGGGGTTAAACGCGATCAGATCGTACTGGCCACAAAAGTCGGGTGGTTTAAAGGAACGGCTGCTCAGGCGTTCGATCCTTTACATATCCGTCATCAACTGGAACAGAGTCTGAAAAATTTACAGACCGATTATGTGGATATCTATTATTTTCATAATCCTTTTTTCGGGGACAATAATATTTTTCTTGAACAGGCAGTAGCCGAAATGCATCGCTTAAAACAAGAAGGAAAAATAAGGGTGATCGGACAATCAGCCTATGATTTTGACAAGTTTGTCCAACTGCTGCCCATTACCAGGGCCGAGGTGCTGCAATTACCCTACAATGCCCTCAAAAGTCCCTTTGATAGTCCGGAAAAGAACATTTTTAAGTGGGCGGATAGTCACGATCTTGGGCTGGTGTTGTTTGGAACCTATGCCAAGGGTTTGTTGCTGGACAAGTATGATCCGCAGAATCCACCGCAATTCGAGCGGGGGGATATCCGTAATAATTATGAAGACTTTAAAACTGAATTTATTAAACGCCTGAAACCGGCTTTATTGAAAATAAAAAAACGCTTCGGAGCAGATCCGCAAACTCTGGCTCTGGTTTGCAACCAGTATGCTCTCAGTAAATCCCGTCAGGCAGTGGTGATCCCGGGATTTAAGAATGCAGGTCAGGTTGAAATGAATACCGCGACCATGGCTAAACCTTTTCAATCCGCTGATCTTGAATTTATTACCGGTGTGTTCAGTGAGTTTAAGAGTATCTGATTTCCGGCCCGCTGTAAATCCGCAGGCTTTGTTTTGATTGTTATAGACTGAAAGCGATTCAGGTAATTGCTGAGAAAATTCTTGCATTTCAATCCTCACCGGCAATATATTGCCTGAAATGTTACAGGGCTTAAATCAGGAAAATGAGTAAACATACGGCGGAAATTGTTTTAAAAGGTATTTCGGTCTCTGAAGGACTGGCGCTGGGCAGCATTTGCCTGTATCGTACCGAACTGGATGATGTTCAGGATATCGTTCTGGAGCCGGAACAGATTGCCGCAGAACTCGACCGTTATGCAACTGCGTTGAATGAAGTTGGTTCGCAGTTTATTGAAAAACAGGAGCGGATCGCCCGCAGTGTAGGTCCAAAACATGCCGAAATATATGAAGCCTATCGGTTAATCCTGGAAGATCCGATTTTCCAGGCGGAAATTCCCGAGGCAATTCAACAAACACATCAGAATGCCGAGGGGATAATCCGCAGAAAGTTGAATTCTCTGGAAAAAAAGTTCAGCAATATTCAGGATGAATACCTGCGCGAACGGATTTACGATATCCGCGGCGTTTCCCGCCGCTTAATTTATTTCCTGATGCAAGCCGATAGCCATTGTGATTTTGATAGTTATACTGAAAACATCCTGATGGCCCGTGAATTGACACCGGTCGATTCGATATACTTTTTACACAAATCGCTGAAAGGCATTGCCACGGAATACGGAGGCAAGACGAGTCATGCCGCTATCCTGGCTCACTCGCTGGAAATCGCAGCGGTAGTGGGGGTAACCGACCTGATGAAAAGTCTGCAGGGAGTTGAAAAGGCGGCTATTGACGGCTATGAAGGAAAGATCATTCTCAATCCGGGAAAGGATACTGAAAAATATTTTAAAGACCAGATAATTATCTGGGAGAAACGTAAAAAACGATTGGAAAGTTTGATTAATGTCCCGGCCTATGTTTTTTCCGGGGAAAAAGTAAAATTAATGGCCAATATTAATGATGACCATGAATTAGACCTGGCCCAAAAATATCAGGCTGATGGAGTGGGCTTGTTTCGCACCGAACTGCCATTCATTGCCAAGCAGCGATTTTTAACCGAAGAAGAACAGGTCGATTTATATAACAAAATATTAACCGCGTTCCCTAAAAAACCGGTTATCATCCGCTTGCTGGATATGGGTGGAGATAAATTTTTACCCTTCGCCGATAAATATCATGAAGCCAATCCATTCCTGGGCTGGCGTTCTATCCGTATTCTCCTGCAGGAGAAAGAAGTGCTGTTGACTCAATTGCGGGCTTTATACCGGAGTGCTGAATCGGGCAAGTTAAAGATCATGATTCCGATGATTTCCAGCCTGGAAGAGATTCTGGCGGTCAAGGATGCTATTACCCAGGTGCAGCAGGAATTGAAAATGACCGATAAAAAAATCCCGCTGGGAATCATGGTCGAAGTTCCCTCTGCGGCAATTGAAATTGAAAAACTGCTGAAGGAAGTGGATTTTGCCAGTGTGGGCACCAATGATCTGATCCAGTACACCCTGGCAGTGGACAGGGCTAATGATAGAGTTGCTCCGTATTATCAACCCCTTAATAGCGCCATACTCTATCTGATCGAACAGGTGGCCAAGGCCGGTGAAAAATTGGGTAAGGAAGTTTCTATTTGCGGAGAAATGGCCAGCGAACCGCTTTATGTGCCGCTTTTACTGGCGCTGGGTTTGCGTAATTTAAGCATGCATCCGGTCGCCTTGCCGCGTATTAAGAATATAATCGTTAAAACCCCGGATCGCGTCCTCGAACATCTCACCCGCAATTATCGACAGTTCAGTAAAACTGCCGACCTGGCCAAATATTTAGAGGCCAATTTGAAGAAGATTGAAGAAAATGACAGTGGCGAAGTAAAAAACTGAAACCTACCGGAGAAGAGATATGCTGCAATCCGCTCTGCTGCGCTGGTTCATCAATGCGGTGGCCATGGCTGTAACCTGTTTGATAATACCCGGAATAATATTTAACCGCTTCAGTGATCTGTTAATTGCCTCCGCCCTGTTTGGAATACTAAATATCTCGATCAAACCTGTTTTAATTATTCTGACCCTGCCGATTAATATTCTGACCCTGGGGCTTTTTACGTTTATTATTAATGCAGCTATCCTGGGCTTGACCGCAAGGCTGTTGCCCGGATTTATTATTTATGGATTCTGGCCGGCCCTGGGCGGGGCGATTATAATCAGCCTGGTTAGTATTATCCTGAATACACTGTTCAAGGATAAAAGGTAAATAGGTGTAGTGTTCGGAAATGAAACATGTTCTGATTACTGGTGCATCCAGCGGTATAGGTTACGAGTGCGTTAAAGATCTGGTTAATCTTGGCTACCATGTATTCGGCAGCGTGCGCCGCCAGGAAGATGCCGAAAAATTAAGGAATGATTTTGGTGGTGACACCTGCACACCTTTGTTATTTGATGTAACCCAAGGTCAGCAGATCATGGCAGCCGTGCCGGTGGTCAAAGCTAACATCGGTCAGAGCGGTTTATATGCTTTGATCAATAATGCCGGGATTGCCGTGGCCGGACCGTTGAATGCCATCACCCTGGAACAGTTGCGCTGGCAATTTGAGGTAAATCTGTACGGGCAACTGGCGGTCATACAGGCATTTTTGCCCTTACTGGGCGCAGAAAAAAATTCACCTTACCCGCCGGGCCGGATAATTAATATCAGTTCTACCAGCGGGGGAAGAACCTATCCGTTCATGGGGCCATACAGCGCTTCCAAGCATGCCCTGGAAGCATTATCGACAGCCCTGCGCAGGGAAATGCTGCTCTACGGAATTAAAGTGATTATCATTCGCCCGGCCAGTACCTGGACCCCCATCTGGCAAAAAGTGCCGGAACTGACGGATTATCAGCATAATGATTATTATCCGGCGCTGAAACGCATGCGTGACTATATGGTAAACGGGTCGCGGGAAGATATGATGCCTGTAGCGCAGGTGAGCCGCGTTATTGTACAGGCTTTGACCGGTAAAAATCCTAAAAACCAGTATGTAGTAACCCGCGCCCGCTTAAGGGATTGGCTCATGGCCCATGTAATACCCGCTAAGATTCTGGACAAAATAATCGCCTCAAAACTGGGATTCAATCAGATTACGGCTACTGCTTTAAAAAGACCTCACGGCCGCTGAGTAATAATTGTTTTAATTCTTCCGCCGTGCAAACCGGACTGCTACAGGTATTATTGTGGCAGATATAGACGGTTGGTTTTCCATCCAGGGGAATTTTATTTTTAAATAGATCGGAACTAAAAAGCGGGGAATGCTGACCAGGTGTCAATTGAAATACAACCTTGCCGGGTTGAAAGAAATTGAAGATGATCCGGTTAAATGGTTGCGCGGATGCCCGATCGGGCAAGGCCATGATGATTTCTTCCGGTTTGTGCAGAAAAAAATCCAGTGCGATTAAATAGCTGCCATAAGCGTAAGGATTTATAGCCATATCATGAGCACAAGCCCGCAAGACCCGTTCGCTGCGCTGCCATAAATGTGTCTGGCCGCTGAGTGTGTGAAAGCGCAGGTTGTTAAGCAGCATAATGGCAGTAGCGGATGGCAGGGACTGGTCATGCTCGTCTTTCATACGCTGAATAAGAGCGGAATGCACATCGGAGGTATAAAAGTAACCGGCGGCATGTTCATCCCAGAAGTGCTCATTGACATAATCCAAAAGTTCTTTAGCCCACTCAAGATAGTTCATATCGAATAGTGCTTCATAAGCATCCCACAGAGCATTAATCAGCAAGGCATAATCGTCCAGAAATCCGGGGTGTTTTGCCAGTCCTTTACTATAGGTGTGCAGCAGTTGCCTGTTTTTGAACAGCCGGGTATGCAGAAAATTAATATTATCAATAATGATCTGCCTGTACTTTTCATCCTGTAAAACCTGATATGCTTTGGCATAGGCCGAAAGCATCAGGGCATTCCAGGAAGTAATAATTTTATAATCCAGTGCTGGAGAAATTCTTCGACTGCGGGCCTGAAATAATTTTACCCGGCAGTCATTTAAAATCTGGGCGGCCCGGGTTTCCGCTATATTGAAACGGGTTGCTGTGCCGGCCAGATCAGATTGAATATGCAGAATATTTTTACCTTCATGATTACCCCTGTAAGATATATCGTAATAATCCGCAAAGACCGGATATTTTTCAGCCAGGAGTGATTCTACTTCAACATGATCCCATAAGTAATATTTTCCTTCGATTCCTTCACTATCCGCATCAAGACTGGAATAAAAACTGCCGTCTTTGGACCGAAGTTCCTTGGCTACGAAATCCAGTGTTTCGCGGGTAATTTTCAGGAAAAAGGGATCAGAAGTTACCAGGAAGGTTTCCAGATATAAACCGGCCAGCTGGGCATTATCGTAAAGCATTTTTTCAAAATGGGGAATCAACCACCTGGAGTCAACGGAGTAACGGGCAAATCCACCCCCCAGGTGATCGTAAATGCCGCCAGAGGCCATTTGCCGCAGCGAGTGCGTCACCATGTTCAGTTGCCGGGTATCCCCGCTGCGATGATAGTGCCGCAATAAAAAGTCCATAACCTGAACTGCTGGAAATTTAGGAGCCGAACCAAAACCGCCAAATTGCGGATCATATAATATTGATATTTTTTCTACGGCCTGCCTGAATATAGAAGAATCAAATTCCCGGATCAGGGTGCCTGGAGCAGCGTTGCGGCCAAAGACCTGTTCAAGCAGACCGATACTTTGCTGCAGCTGGGCTTTATCCTGCCGGTAGAAACGACTTACTTCAACCAGAACTTTGCGCCAGGAAGGCAAATTAAAACGATCCGTGGGCGGGAAATAGGTACCGCCAAAGAAAGGCTGCTGATCGGGAGTCAGAAAAACATTCAGAGGCCATCCTCCTCCTCCGCTGCTCATTTGTACAAAAGTCATATAAACCTGATCGATGTCCGGCCGCTCCTCACGGTCAACTTTGATACAGATAAAATGTTCGTTCATCAAGGCTGCCGTTTCCTCATCCTCGAAGGATTCATGGGCCATCACATGACACCAGTGACAGGCGGCATAACCGATACTGAGCAAGATTGGCTTATCTGCTGTCCGGGCCAGGGTCAAAGCCTGCTCATTCCAGGGATACCAGTTAACCGGGTTATGGGCGTGCTGCAGGAGGTAAGGACTGCTCTCCCGGATAAGTGCATTGGTATATTTTACTTTGGGCGTTTTGTTCATTTCAAACCGATAATCTATTCATCACGGTATAACTAACTACTTAATCGTTTTATTCATCTCCGGTTTATCTACTTAAAAAAAATAAAAAACATTTTGTTAAGTAATAATGAAAACCTAATTTTACCAGGAGCGGCGGACTGCAGGTATCTTGTTACCGAATATCTGATAGCTCTATGGTAGGCGGATGAATTAATAAACCGGCAGGTAGTGGAGGTGGATTGTGAATAGAAATACAGCCATATTGCTGATGATTACCGGAATAATGCTGGGATGTAATCCCAATGCCAATGAGGTTGGGCAAGATAAAAATGGAAGGTCGAATATTTCTGCGCATAATATTCTGGCCAATCTTGAATTTCTGACCGCTGATGATCTGGAAGGCCGCGAAGCGACGAAGCGGGGAGAAAAACTGGCGGCATTATTTCTAAGTTCGGAGTTGCAAAAATATGGTGTCTCTCCCTGGCCTGGTGCCCCGGGATATCTGCAAACCATCGATTTAAGGTTAATTCGCTTCTCGGAAAAATCGCAATTACAGCTGGAAGACCAGCAGGGTAATGTGATCCATTCTTATCAGTATGGCGAAGATTTTATCGGGGCGAGCCACTATTATCCGAAATTGGATACCACCGCCGGCATCGTTTTTGCGGGATATGGTATTACCGCAGCGGAGTTCAATTATGATGATTATGCCAGAATCGGGGTCGAAGGAAAAGTGGTTGTTGTACTTTACGGTGAGCCGGGTAGTACAGACAGTGCATATTTCAATGGCATTAAAGAGTCACGCTATGCTTTTTTTGGACATAAAATTATTAATGCCGGCGCACATGGCGCTATTGGTATCATTCTTCTGTCACAATTCGAAAAAACCTATGGCTGGAGTAAAATGCAGGCATATGTTCAAAAAGGTAATCTGCAATTAAAAGATGATGGATTAGCAACAGGTCAACGATCTGAATTTCCTACAATACCTTCCATTTCAATCAGAGAAAGATCTCTGGGGCCCTTATTTGCCTCGGAAAAATATTCAGCTGATTCGTTACTGGTCCTGCTGGCAAATCGCCAGACCTTACCGGTATTTATACTCAAAAAACGGGTACGACTGACCTGGGAGTTTAATACGGATAGTATCAGGCAGGCTTATAATGTTGTCGGAATGATCCCGGGTACCGATGCAGAATTACGCCATGAATATGTGGGTATCGGAGCCCATTATGACCACGTAGGTATGGCCGGTGATACGGTCTATAATGGGGCCGATGATAATGCTTCCGGGACAGTCAGCTGATTCTGGAAGCGGCCGGAGCCCTGGCCAGGGAGCATCGTAATAAACGCTCTGTGCTGGTTATATTCCATACTGCCGAAGAAAAAGGCCTGCTTGGTTCGAAATATCTGTCTCAACAGGCGGATATCGCACAGAGCATGATCGCATATATTAATCTGGATATGGTCGGCGGGGGATCTGCGGACAGCATTTACAGCGTGGGTGCTGATCATATCAGTCCGGAATTACAGGAAATAACAGAAACCGTGAATGCCGCTACGGTCAGATTCAAATTTAATTACGATTTAAACAATCCAGATCACCCGGAACGGGCTTATTATCGCAGTGATCATTTTAATTATGGACTGCAGGGAATTCCGGCTATATTTTTCTTTGATTATTATATGAAAGATTATCATACTCCCGCTGATGATCTGGATAAATTGAATATAAAAAAAATCGCACGCATCTCGGAATTAACCTGTCAACTGGCCTTGAAACTGGCCAATCATAAAGGACGATTAAGAACAGATTAATTGAACAACTTCGGCAATGATCCGGTTGACTAATATGCCAATGAACCGCTGATATGAAACTGTTATTGCTGCAACCGCCCACTCAGGATTTTTATGATACCGCTATCCGCCTGCAGCCGATCGGGCTGGCTTACTTAAAAGCCACGGTAAAAAAATATCTTCCGCAGATTGAAGTAATCATAAAAGACTACCACCATGGTTGGGGCAAACATACGGTTACCCCTCCGCCGGAATTGGATTTTTTAAAGGAATATTATGCATATCCTGATCACAGTCCCTTTTCCACTTTCTATCATTTCTATCACTTCGGTGCAAGTTATGCGACCATCGCCGCTGAAGTATCTCAACTAAAACCCGATCTGGTCGGTATCTCTGCTCTGTTCACCCCTTATTATCAGCAGGTACTAGATACAGTTACGGCAATCAGGAGCAAATGGAATGCGCCCCTGCTGGTCGGTGGCGCTCATGTTTCGGCTGATCCGCAGCAAATGCTGCAACATGCCGAAATAGATTATGTCATACGTGGAGAAGGAGAGAGACCACTGGTGGAATTTTTGAAAAGCTGGCTGGGTAATAAAGATTTTGCCGGTGTCCCGAATCTGGGTTATAAAGCAGGCAGTCAATTAATTTTAAATCAAAGAGCAGAAAATTTCACAACGGACGATTTGCCCATACCCGATCTGGCGGATCTCGATCCACAGCAGTACAGGTATAAAAACATGCCATTGACCTTCATCATCACTTCACGCGGTTGTCCCTACCATTGTTCTTTTTGCTCGGTTCAGCAGACCTTTGGTCCGCACTACCGCCGGCGTAGTGTTAAAAATATTATGGCGGAAATAGAGCAGCGTTATCAACAGGGGTACCGCGTATTTGACTTTGAAGACGATAACCTGACCTTTGATCTGCCCGAAATGAAAACGCTCTGCCGGGAACTGATCAAAAGTTTTCCTGCCGGTACTATTACCTGTACCGCCATGAATGGAATATCGTATTTCAACCTGGACCGGGAGTTACTGCCACTGATGCGCCAGGCCGGTTTTCAGGATCTGAATGTAAGCCTGGTCAGTTCGGATGCCGGTGTTTTAAGCGAAAACCGCCGGACAGCTGATCTGAATAAATATATGGAAGTTGTGCAAACAGCACGTGATCTGGGTTTTCGGATTGTTTCATATCAAATCCTTGGTTTACCGAATGAATCACTACACAGCATGCTCCAAACAATAATACTGACCAGCCGTCTGCCGGTGCTACTGGGATTATCCCCCTTCTATCTGACACCGGGAACACCTGCGGCTGCTGATTTTCCACCGCTCAGCCCAAACGAAATGATCTGCAGCCGTTCCAGCGCCCTTGGGTATGACCGAGCCGGGTCTGACCGGGATGAGATTTTCACCTTGATGATCACCGGCCGGATCATTAATTTTCTAAAGGGATTGGAACTTGCTGATGCCGAAGTCGGTTTAAATTCAATATTCAACCAATACAAAACTGAGGTTAGCAGAACCACGGGGGCACTAAAATTACTGCAAAGTTTAATCGATGACAGGATATTATTTGCCGATACGGCCGCCGCAGGTCTGCGACCGGTAAAAAAATTTAAAGTTAATTTATTCTTTGACCTCTGGCAAAAGTTGGAATATATTACCACCCGTTCGCAACAACGGATCATAATTAAGAATTAGTTAAGCAAGTTTCTACCATCACTATCGATTATTTATTGAAGGAAAGCAGTATGGCTGTAAATCGCGATACCCTGATCAAAGACGAATTGATCGCCAGGCGAAATCGTCTTAAGTCCGTACTCACCCATAGCAAAGATACCCAGTTGGTACAATTGTTTCGTGAAATCGATCTGGCCCTGGAGAGGATTGATCATAATACCTATGGCTTATGTGAAGTATGTCATGATCCTATCGAACATGACCGGCTGGTATCAAATCCGCTGGTGCGGGTTTGCCTGGATCATCTGAATGCTAACGAACAACGTGCCCTGGAGCAGGATATTGATCTGGCTGGACGCATGCAGCAATTTTTATTGCCAAAAAATAATTTTCTATTGAATAACTGGCAGATCTATTATCATTATCAGGCGGCCGGACCGGTGAGCGGGGATTATTGTGATGTGGTGGAATTAAAAGACGAGCAGAAAAATATGCTGGCGATCGTGGGGGATGTCTCCGGAAAAGGAATTGCGGCTTCAATGTTAATGATGCACCTGCATGCCATGTTCCACAGCATGATCGAATTCAATTTACCGGTCAGCAAACTGGTAGAACGGGCCAACCATCTCCTGTGTGAAAGTACCCTCAGCAGTCATTACAGTACATTAATTTGCAGTCGTTTATCCCCGGAGGGCAGCATTGAACTGTGCAATGCCGGTCACTGCCCTCCGTTCCTGTTGCAGAATGGACAGGTGCAGAAAATCGAGGCGACAGGTCTGCCCATCGGTTTATTATGCGAGAGCCAGTATACCGTCAGGAATTTCAGATTACAGCCGGGAGAAAGTATCTTCCTTTACAGTGATGGGCTTTCCGAAGCGCATAAGAATGGGGATGAGTATAGCATAGACCGGATCGGAGATGTACTGAACCAGTTCCAGAATTTGTCGGCGTCGCAGTTAGTGGGGATTATACTGGAAGATTTAGCTTCCTTCCTGGACGGTGATACCCGTAATGATGATTTGACCATTATGGTCATCAAGCGGGTATAAAAAACCTCCGCAGGCACATCCCAGGGATGTGCCTGCGGAGGCCAATTCGCTAATCTGTTGTTATCCTTTTTTGACCGTAATATTACCATTTGTTGTTTCCAGGCGTACCCGGTATTTACCATCGCCGACCTTGCCGGTGCCGGTGATGTCTTTTCGCGCTGAACCTCTCGAATAATCCCAATCTTTACTTTCTTCAATTTTAATAGGAAAATCGCAGCGTATCTCGTATTCCCCTGCGGAACGTTTGGTATAGGTCAGTTTAATATTGAAATCGATGGACAGACCCTGCGGCAGGGTCAGGGTGATATCACCCCCCATTGAAGAAAGATCGATATCGCGATCACCCTGTTTCACGTCGCCAACCATGGTAACAACAATATCACCGCCCATGGTGGACACCTTTGCACCGCCATCAACCTGATCGATAACGATATCACCCCCCATAGTTTTAGCTTTGACAAAGGTTCCGGCAGAACGCACAGTAATATCACCCCCCATGGTGTGCACATCCGCGCCACCAGGTGCTGAATCAATATTAATATCGCCGCCCATGGTAGAGATTTTCACTTCTTTTTTTACAATATTTTTGGTACCGCGGATTTCAACATCACCGCCCATAGTTGAACCCTTGACGTTTCCACCGACATCCTGAAAAGTCACTTCCCCGCCCATGGTCTTTACCTCGCCATCCAGTTCCGAGTTCTCAACATGGATATCACCACCCATCGTAGTCAAATCCACCTCTCCTTTCAGATTGGCTAGATCGAGATCACCACCCATGGTTTTACCTTCTATTATACCTGCTACATTATCAGCCGTTATGTCTCCGCCCATCGTTTCCAGTTCCAGATCACATTTTTCAGGAACGAATAACTTCAGGTCGATATCACTACCGCCATCATGATCAAAATTAGAAACGTGAATATGCACCCCCGAGGAACTCTCATCAAATTCGAATTTAAATTCCTCGATATCTGCATCATGACTGCGGGCGGTCAGTGATACCAGTTCTTTATTCCAGCCCCTGATTTCGATGGATCCGCCGGTATTAAGATCAACCTCAACTTTCTTACCATATTCCAATTTAAACTCGCGTTTCAAATCCTGTCCGGCTGCCAAATAATTGCAGAACAGAAGTGTGATTAATACGGCCAGCAGGCCTGTTAACTTTTTCATTTTTTTCCTTTCCTATTTATTGATTTCTGCTTGTTGATCGATATATTTATTGGTCTTCAGCAGGACGGCCGGGCTGTTACGCATATCCACTCCGGCCAGCGCCGCTTTCAGGGTTTTACGGTCGAATTTGATTTCCTCCAGATAATCGAGCACCAGCAGGCGCATCTGTACCGATTCTTCCTGACGAAGTACTTTTAAACAGGCTTCTTCAACTTCGGCATCGTCCCTGTATTTTAACAGTGAATTCAAAGACTTCATACGCACTGCCAGCATGGGTGCATTATGTAATGAAAAAATCAAAGCCTCTTTGATCTTTCTGTCCAGCATATTTTCCGATACAGAGATTACTTTTAATTCTGAGCCGCTTTGCGCCGGATTTATCAGAGCCTGACTGATAACTTCCCGTACTAAAGGATCGCTTTTAGGCCGCACCAGTTCCATGTGGGTGCTGACGTCAAAACTCAGCGCGATATTCCGGGCGTCGATTTCATCAAAAGAAACATTGGAGTAACGATAGGGTGAATTCTGGACGTCGGCTAATTGTTTATTCTCGCTGGCAATCAGATTGATTTGTTTCAAAAAACTCCGGGTACCCTGGCTTTCCGCTGGTAATATGCGGCCCAGGAAAAATCCGATCAGCAAAGTCAGTGCCGCCACGGCAATCTCCGGCCGTTGTAAATAAAAACGGATGGTTTCGATCCAGTCGGTAAATTTTCTTGATCGCAGTCGCCGGTTCCTGACCTTCTGCAGTACTGCTTCCCGCAGACTGCTTGAATTCAGCGGCATCCGGTTCAACGACTAAATGTGAAGCCCGGGTCAGCAAGTGGTGGGTGCGGATCAGGTTTTGATAAGCAGGGTAGATCCGGGCCAGTTGCTGTAAGCGCTGTTCTTCTGCAGGTGTAATTTCACCGGCCTGCAGTTTGACGATCAAACTCTCTAATTCACGTGTTTCTTTCATTGATACTCTCCGGCAAATGTATGTTGCAGATTATTTTTCATTTTTTGTAAACTGCGGAACAGAATATTTTTTACCATGCCGTCACTGCAATGCAGCACATCGGCTATTTCTTTGATGGAGTAATTCTCGAAATAGCGCAATATCACAGCCAGGCGGTGGCGGGTGTTCAATTCATATAAACTGTGCAGCAGCAAGGTGCGGTTTTCCCGGGCCAGCAGTTCGTCTTCCTGGTTCAACCTGGTCTGGTCCCGGCTCAATAAAGGTTCCAAGTCTTCCTCCCTCTGATATCGGAGATTTTTTTTGATCCAATTCTGGCTCTCATTACAGGTAATACGCAGCAGCCAGGTTTTAAATTGACTGTCCCCCCTGAATTTATGCAGGTTCTCATAGACCTTGATGAATACATTTTGAGTAATATCCAGAGATTGTTCTTTATTCCGGGTGTAACTGTAGGCAATGCGATAAACCTGATTTTGATAACGCTCCATAAGTTGCTCATACGATCCAGGTGAACCATTACGAACTTCTTTGACCAGTACGCTGTCATCTTTTTGCACTTTCCTCTCCTTAGTTGAATGGACATCGGAAGATCGAAAAAGATAGCATAATATTTATTAAAAGTTAAATATTTTATTTGGATGCTGCCGGGTTAATTTTTTCTGCACGATGCACTCGATACCACGGGAATAGGCTTTTCCGTCATTAACAAACCGCTGCTGACTGTTTTCAGCATCCATAACTCTTCCGGAAGTTGAGCGCACGATCCCATTGGCTTGAATCTGGCTTTGATTAAATAGCAGTTCAATCCTATGGGATAATACATTACCGTTATAGCGATATTTTTTAGGTAATATTAATGTTTTCAGTGAGTTTTATGGAATAATCTTAATTTATTACTGCTATGACAGTAAAAATTATAATTGATATATATTAAGTAGTTGAAAAAAACTATAATATAGTATATATTACTGCCATGGCGGTAATAAGATGGAGATAAAAATGGATGACATGCAAATTATTTCCAGATTGATTCGATTTCATCGTAAGCGCAGTGGTTTAAGTCAATCTGAACTAGCTGAACTGGCCGGAATAGGTAAGACGGTAATTTATGATATCGAGAAAGGTAAAATGACGATCCGTTATACTACTTTATTGAAGATATTCCAGGCATTAAATATTAACATAAAATTTGAAAGTCCGTTGATGAATATCTTCAGGGAAACTAATTATGAGAAAAGCTAAAGTATTTGTACAAGGTATCGAAGCCGGTTTATTAATTGAACTGGAAAAGAAGTATCGATATAAATTTATTTATCTGGATCATTACCAAGGTCCCCCTGTTTCTCTAACAATGCCAGTGGAGAAAAGAGAATATAACTATGGTGAATTTCCTACTTTCTTTGATGGATTATTACCGGAGGGCTTTCAATTAGAAGCATTATTGCGGAATTTAAAAATTGATCATTCCGATCTGTTTAGTCAACTCGTTGCTGTTGGTAGTGATCTGGTCGGAGCGGTAACAGTAATCGAAACGGAGCCAACAACATGAATCGATGTCCGATAAGTTATGAATTGTGCGGGGAGCAGAAATATTCGAGCAACGGTTTGAAGAAGCTCTCCCCGGCTTTGCGTGTTCTTCAGGATTTACCGTACAGTGCCGAAGAACAGCGCTATGAAGCAGCCGCACGTTCAGATAAAATGTCTATACAGGGTGTCCAGCCCAAGCTGAGCGCCAGATTATCAGTTAGCAGAGGTTATTTTAATATTGTAAATCAGCATGGACTGTATATCTTAAAACCTCCTAGTTTGTTATATCCGGAAATTCCTGAAAATGAAGATCTGACCTTGCGCCTAGCCAGAATTGCCGGAATCGACGTACCGTTGCATGGATTAATCTTTGCCAGAGACGGTACTTTGACTTATTTCATTAAACGGTTTGACCGGTATAGTAAGAATAAAAAACTGCCCGTGGAAGATTTTGCGCAGTTATCTGGAGAGAGTCGAGAGACTAAATATAATTCATCCATGGAGAAAGTGATCACAATCATTGAAGAATTTTGTACATTTCCCGCGATTGAAAAGACAAAATTATTCAGACTAACGCTTTTCAATTACCTGATTGGTAATGAAGATATGCATTTAAAAAATTTTTCATTAATTTCAAAAAGTTCAGTGACTTCCCTGAGCCCGGCGTATGATTTAATCAATACTACCATCGCTTTAAAAAATCCGAAAGAAGAATTAGCTCTGCCTTTAAATGGGAAAAAAAGTAATTTTTCTGCTGCTGATTTTTTCGAGTACTATGCGTTGGAGCGGCTTTCAATTTCATCACGGATATTGCACCGAATTAGCAGCGATTTTAAACAGAGTTTTGAAAAGTGGCAGAATTTAATCAGCATAAGTTTTTTATCTGACAAAATGAAAAAGGAATATTGGAGATTAATAGAACTGCGGAGAAAGGTACTTTCGCTATAAATGAATCATCTTCTGACGATATGCTGACGGTGTCAGACTGGTGTACTTCTTATTGATGCCAGGAGTGATCAGGGTATAATCCACAGGTTGTTTTTAACCGCCAGTCTGGTTTGATCCAGGTACACGGCCTGACCGCAGCCGCCTTTACGGAAATCGGTGACAATATCCACATGCTGGGCCGAGCGGTTCAGAATCCCCTGTTTAAAATATTCCTCGAGTTGTTTTTTTCCTGCCTCGCTATGCGGATCTGAAACGTAACAATCGTTATAACTGGCGCCAATCGCGATGTGTAAAGTACCGCCGATTTTTTCCAAAAACAGCGGATGTCGCAGAGCTTTCTTAATGCCGTCATTCATGCCCAGGGCTACCTCGCCCAGCCGGTGTGATCCGTCATCGGTTTCAATTATTTTTCGTAGCATTTTAGCGCCGCGTTTTGCCGTGTATTCACGAATAATTCCCGAATCAATACGCAGGTAGATTCCCTGTAAATCAACCCCTTCGTCTAAAACCGGCAGGTCGACAAAAATTTCACCCTGCACACTGGAGGCAGCGGGACTGGTAAATACTTCGCCATCGGGGAAATTATTTTTCCCGGTGCATTTGTGCACGATTCTACCGGCGATATTCATCTGCAGTTCCAATATTCTCCCTTGCGGATGCCTGGTCAGGATACGGACAATACTGGAACGCTGCATCAATTCCTGTAAAGGTTGCTGGGTTTTTTCCAGGTAACGGGGATCGGTGGTGCTGGCCTTCATGATAATCCCGCTGTATGCGGGTAAACTCATTTTTTCCAGGGCAGCCATACCCGCTGTAGGGAACAGAGTCAGAACCCAGGGTTTGGCCAGGCGTATGCTGACCATTGTTTCATTGGCCCGCATGATGGCCTGGGAAGTTTCGGCCGGTGTATTGGCATAGAGATTGGGATTCTCCGCACCCAGGATTTCAATGTATTTAGTCATATGTTCATAGCGCGCCTGCTGCCAGGCCGGTATGCGCCGGATTTGTGCCAGAGTGCCCCGGCGGGCCATGGCTGCACTGAAAACCCTGCCACGGTCGTTATCAGGGGCGACCAGATTTATATCAGGTATAGCACCGGCAGAAATAATATTGTCCTGCAATACCGACATCAGCGGCCAGCAGATATGTTCGCCTTTAATCATGACGATATCTTCTGCAGCAATACCACCCAGCGAATAATTTAATATGTAATCTGCCCATTTTTGCAGTGCTGCAGAACTTATTTTAACCGGCATACTGCCTCCTCGATTTTATTCTCAGCGCGAAATTATACTATTTCTTTAATTTTTTGCATGGCCAAAGCGAATTTTGTTTCATCCCTGGCGCCGGCTGTAGCCATGTGTGGTTTACCCCCGCCGCTGCCACCGGCAACCTGAGCCACCTGCCGGACCAGATCTCCGGCATGCAGTTTTTTATTTTTAATCAGATCGTCGGTAACCACGCAAACGAAATTTATCTTGCCTTCGGTTTTGCTGCCCAGTAAAGCCACGGTCTGGGTGGATTGCTCGCGGATCTGATCGCCTATCTCTTTCAATTGATCAATGGCGGTCCCGGGAATCTCCAGGCTGATCACTTTAATTCCTTTTATATCTTCTGCCCTGGATATAATATCAGCCAGGTTTGATCTGAGCACTTGCGAGTTCAATCTTTCCAGATCTTTCTCGAGTTTACGCTTGTTATTAGCCAGTTCCCGCGTTTTTTCCACAAGTTCTTCTTCTCTGGAATTCAGCAATTCACAAAGATCCTGAAACCGGCTGCGCAGTTGTTGCAGATAAATCACAACTGCTTTTCCGGTCAGGGCTTCAATACGGCGGACCCCGGCGGAAATACTGCTCTCGTTTACGATTACAAAGAGTCCGATCTGCCCGGTCTGCCTGACATGGGTCCCGCCGCATAACTCCAGGCTGAAGTCAGTCTATGCGAATGGTGCGTACTATCTCACCGTATTTTTCACCGAACAGGGCCATGGCACCCTGCTGCCTGGCCTGGGCGAAAGTCTCCTGGGCGATTTCCAGCGGGATATCCTCCTGAATTCGTTCATTAACCAGGCGTTCAATCCGGGCAATCTCATCAGCAGACAACCTGGAGTGATGGGTAAAATCGAATCGCAGGCGCTCAGGGTCAACTAATGATCCGGCCTGTTGTACATGATTTCCCAGTACTCTGCGTAAAGCGGCATGCAGCAGGTGGGTAGCCGTGTGATTTTTTTCGGTCTGCCGGCGACTATCGCTGTAAATTTCCGCCAGCACCCGGTCGGAACGAAATTCAAAATCCGGGGGAAGTTCACAAACATGAATTATCTCATCGCCATCCTTGTAGGTATCAATGACCTGCAGTTCGGATCCTTCGATAATTATTTTCCCCTGATCGCCAATCTGCCCTCCGGACTCAGCATAGAAGGGAGTATCTTTCAGCACCAGGTTCAGTTTATTCTCGTGCAGCGAATACTTGACCACATGAGTTTCAATGGCATCATCGCTGTAACCGACAAAATTAGTGCTGCCCCCGTCGTTAACAATTATCCAGGCGTCGGCGGGAATATCACCGGGCTTGAACCTGGCCGCTTTGCGGGCACGTTCCTGCTGCTGTCTCATTTCCTGTTCAAAACCCGAGGTATCGAGTTTCAATCCTGCTTCGCCGGCCAGGATAGAGGTCAGATCCATCGGGAAACCGTAGGTATCATACAGTTTGAATACCTCGCTGCCGGGGATCAGGGTTTTTTTAGATTTTTGCAGATCTGTTTTTATTCTCTCGAAAATTTCCAGACCACGGTCCAGAGTCCGGTTGAAATGCTCTTCTTCCGCATGGATAACCGTTTGAATATGTTGAGAACGCTCGCGGATCTCCGGAAAGACATGTCCTAAAACATCACCAACGGTATCGACCAATTTATAAATAAACGGTTCATGCATTTTTAATTTACGGCCATAACGAGCAGCCCGGCGTAAAATCCGGCGGATTACGTATCCGCGGCTGTCATTGGAAGGGAAACCACCGTCGGCAATGGAGAATACCAGCATACGGATATGATCGGCCAGGACATGGAAGGCGGCCTGCTCGGTTGATTCAGCATAGGACTGACCGACCAGTCTGGCGGTTGCCTGTATGATAGGTTGAAAAAGATCGGTATCATAATTGGATTTTTTTTGCTGCAGCACGGCAACCAGGCGCTCGAACCCTGCTCCGGTATCCACATGTTTAGCCGGCAGCGGATTCAATTTTCCGGATTCATCACGGTAGAACTGGATGAAAACCAGATTCCACAATTCAATAAAGCGGCCACACTCGCCATTTACCTGACAGATATGTTTGGTTCCGGTTTTATCACAATGTTCGGCACCGAGATCAATATGGATTTCCGAGCAGGGACCGCAGGGCCCGGTATCACCCATCTCCCAGAAATTTTTTTCATCAAAACGCAGAATGTGTTTGGGATCGATATCGGTTTCCTTTTTCCAGAACCCGGCAGCTTCGGAGTCATCAAGGAAAACAGTTGCGTATAACTTTTCCCTGGGCAGTTTCCAGACTCCGGTCAGCAATTCCCAGGCCCAGGCAATCGCTTCTTTCTTATAATAATCCCCGAAGGACCAGTTGCCCAGCATCTCAAAAAAAGTGTGGTGGTAGGTATCATGTCCGACTACTTCCAGGTCGTTATGTTTACCGCTCACCCGGATACATTTTTGCGAATCGACCGCGCGGGTATAAGGACGGCTGCCTTTACCCAGCAGAATATCCTTAAACTGAACCATGCCGGCATTGGTAAACAAAAGGGTTGGATCATCCGCCGGGATTACCGGAGAACTGGGTACAACGGTATGCCCTTTCTGCCTGAAAAAATCAATGAATGAACTGCGAATTTCTTTTGAGGTCATAACCATCCTTGATATTCAACTTGATAAATTAAAGCCCCTGATATTGAATTTCAAATTTTTATATCCGGGCCAGAGCCTGTTCCAGATCTTGTCGAAGATCTGCAACATGTTCAATTCCAACCGATAAGCGTAATAATCCATCACCGATGCCGATCTTCTCCCGTTCCTGTGCCGACAGATATACATGGGAGGTGGAGGCCGGGTGGCAGATTAAACTGGAAATGTCCCCCAGGCTGACCGTGAACAGAATCGCTTGCAGGTGTTCCATTACTTTTTTAGCTGCCGGCCAACCGCCTTTAACCTCAAAGGCTAACATACCACTGAATCCGTTAAATTGATTTTTATTGAGGGCAAACTGGGGATTATTTTCCAGGCCGGCATAGAAAACCCTGCTGATTTTGGGATGGCTGCCCAGATATCCGGCTAAGTGCATGGCATTTTCACATTGCCGTTCGATACGCACTCCCAGGGTACGGATACCGCGGATCAACAACCAGGCGATCAGCGGCGCCATAACGGCTCCATAGTATTTGACCACCGGTTTGAGTATCTCTATTTCCCGCTGTGCGCCGCAGATAATACCACCCATTAAATCGGAATGCCCGCCCAGATATTTGGTAGCAGAATGAATCGAGAGATCGACTCCCCAGTCCAATGGTTGAATGATCGGTGGTGGTGTAAAAGTATTATCGACAAATAGTTTGCAGTTGTGCTGCCGGGCCAGGTTGCTCCAGAATTTCAGGTCGGAGGCGATCAGAGTGGGATTGGCCAGTGGTTCGGTATAAAGAATTTTTGTATTCGGCTTAACAGCCGCTGCCAGCCGGGCATGATCGCGTGGATCGACGAAAGTGACCTCTATGTTAAGTCGCGATAACTGTTTCTGGAAAAAAGTAAAAGTACCGCCGTAGATTATCGATGAGGATACGATATGATCTCCGGGTTTACAATAAGCCAGTACAGCACTTGAGATGGCCGCCATTCCGGAGGCGAAGGACAGTGCTGATTCCGCATTCTCCAGCACAGCCATGATCTCGTTGAGTGTATCGACCGTGGGATTGGTATAACGGCTGTAGATATGACCGGGTTTCTGGCCCAGCAGGATCTCGGTACCCAGCTCAACATCGGGATACAGAAAATTGGTGGTCTGGTAAATAGGAATGCCCGGTATGCGGACATCACTGAAATCTTTGCCTTCCCCGGCTTTTATAATTTTAGTCAGGGTATGCCATTTATTCGAGCTCATCATTATTCTCCTGTAATAATTGATTGATTATGGGTTGAATAGTCGCCCATAAATATCCTTTGGTTTTCAGGTAAGCGGCCAGTTGTTGTTTCTGCTTGAGCGGTGTTTTCTTCGACAGAGTTTTTAATTTCTTCCGGGCAAGATAACTGCAATTCCGGATTTGTTTTTCATCAGGATAGAAATTTTTCAGCAATTCGTCGATGTAGCTTGTCGCGATGCCTTTACTGAGCAATTTCTGTTTTAAAAGCAAAGGTCCGCTTCTGTGCAGCTGGATTTCATCTTTGATCAGAATGCGGGCAAAATCCTGATCGTTCAGATAATTTTTATGTTTCAATTCTTCCACAATGCCGGCAATCGCCTTAAGATCATACCCTTTTTTCAGTAATTTTTCACGGAGTTCCTGCACACTATGAGCACGGCGGGCCAGAAATCTATAGGCTTGCTCGCGCAGGACTACGTCCGTTTCGGCATTTTTTATTTCCGCCAGGATCTCGGCCGAAATAGTATCTCCGCTATGCAGATTGTATTGCAGCATGGTCTCGCCGGAAATTCCGGTTAAAAATGTATCATCTGAAAAAAGGGAGAAACGATTTTTATTCTTTTTCTGCGGCTCAATACGGGTAATGGTGATGGTCATGTATAATAATGGTTATAAATGATGATTTTAACAGATATGGTTCCAGCCTGTGGTAAGTTCAGGATGTAATCTTGCTCAGGATTGATAAATCTGCATCAGGATTTAGCTGCGCCTGGTTTTTTCTCCTTTTCTTTTTCTTTATTTTTTTCTTTATCCGCTTCCGGTTCCGTTTTGGACGCTTGTGGAGACAAACCTATTTTTTCCCTTACTTTAATCTCCAGTTCATTCAGCAGTTTATTGTTTTCATTCAGATAGCGTTTGGTATTTTCGCGGCCCTGACCCAGACGCAGATCATTATAGGAAAACCAGGTACCGCTTTTTTGGAGAATATTATGATTAACAGCCAGGTCCAGGACGTCGCCGATCCGGGAAATTCCTTCGGAATACATGATGTCGAATTCGGCTTCGCGGAAGGGCGGAGCCAGTTTATTCTTAACTACTTTGACTTTGGTGCGGTTACCGACAATATCCTGTCCTTCCTTGATGGTCGCAATGCGCCGGATATCAAGCCGTACCGAAGTGTAAAATTTAAGTGCCCGGCCGCCGGTAGTGGTCTCCGGGTTACCGAACATCACCCCTATTTTATCACGAATCTGATTGATAAAAATAACACAGGTGTTCGATTTACTGACAGTAGCTGTGAGTTTGCGTAAGGCCTGGGACATCAGGCGGGCCTGCAAACCCATGTGAGCATCCCCCATTTCCCCTTCAATCTCGGCACGGGGCACCAGGGCGGCGACTGAATCGATAACGATTACATCCACGGCACCGCTGCGTACCAGTGTTTCAACGATTTCCAGAGCCTGTTCGCCGGAATCCGGTTGCGATACCAGCAGATTGACTGTATCGACCCCGAGTTTCTTGGCATAGGTCGGATCCAGGGCATGTTCGGCATCGATGAATGCCGCCAGGCCGCCAATCTTTTGTGATTCGGCAATGATGTGTAAAGCCAGAGTAGTTTTACCGGAGGCCTCCGGACCAAAAACTTCGGTTATCCGCCCCCGCGGTATACCCCCGATCCCCAGAGCTGCATCCAGTGAAACCGAACCGGTAGGTATGATGTCGACCGTTACCTTGGTACGGTCACCCAGGCGCATAATCGCTCCTTTACCAAACTGGCGTTCGATCTGGGTCAGTGCCACATCAACGGCTTTGCCTTTTTCGATGTTTACATCCATGAAATCTCCTGTAAATCTTAGCTTAAGAAATAGTATTCCGACCGGCCCTGCAGGTCTGTCTGTGCAATTCTAATCTTTTAATTTATCACAAATATACATAAAAGTCGATAGTTTACAAGATGAAATATTCTATCATTCTAAGCACTAAAAAGAAAATTAAAGCAAGCTCTTATTGTTTATGTTAAATTTAATCCCGGTGCCCTCCGGCACAATGATGTTCAGAAATCAGGGCGCGTACCGTATCCATCGAAAAAGTGTAAAAGCATAACTTAAAACTATGCAATATTAATGCCAGTAAAGTATAACAAACTCCAGACTGTACTTAAACCGGATGATGTCATCGATATCCATGTTCATATGGGTGGACCTCCTGCTGAGAGTGAGGAGATGTATTTCTGGTCCCCTGCCTTTGTTCACTCCCTGGCCTTCCGTAGTATCAGACTGGTCACCCGTTTAGGTGATACAGATCTCTCCGCGCTGCGCTATCTGCATATACTGCTCAATCAGGTTCAACAGGCACGTAATGTCAATAAGATTGTTTTATTGGCCCTGGATCAGGTCTACCGCGAGGATGGCAGTGGAGACCGGGAGAGCACCCACCTGTTTGTCGCCAATGATTTTATTGCCGGTATCTCGACCATGTACCGGCCATTTCTTTTCGGCTGTTCGGTGCATCCCTATGCTGCGGATGCCCTGGAACGATTATGGCTGTGCGCTAAACATGGGGCGGTACTGTGCAAATGGATTCCCTCTTCCCAGGGAATTGACCCGACGCATCCGCTGTCGCAGAGTTTCTACCGGGCTCTGGCATTATTAAATCTGCCGTTACTGTTGCATGTGGGACCGGAAGAAGCCATACCAACATCCTTGCCCGAACCGCAGATCAATTTATTCAATGCAGCAGCCGGCAAGTTTGGCCTCACTGCCGGCGACGCCTGGTCGATGGCTTTACAGGCAGGTGCAAAAGTTATCGTGGCCCACTGCGCTGCTCCGCTGGGTGCATTACTGGATAAACACAATGCATATTGGGAAAAAGTATTTGATACATTCTTACAGCGTCTGAGCACCGCCGCTAGCTGACCGGGAATTTGTATGCCGACATCTCGGCTTTATGTCTGCCGGGACGGATGAAATATATCCTGAAAATATTACCGCTGGTTTCAGAAAAGCCGGAGCGGTTCCTGTTTGGCAGTGATTATCCCATTCCGGTCATCTCTTTCCGGGAGGGGAGTGTACTGCACGAAATCCTGGATACCCTGGGCTGGCTGGCCGGACGTGCTTTACCGGGGAATGATCTGGATAAAAATTATTTGCTGTTGCAGAAAAAATTTCCCAGGCAGACTTTCAGGTCAGCAGCGGGAATATTGCGCCAGCCTCAGGCGGAAATTCCCGACTTGAATTACTATCTCCGGGAATTAGGAGTAATAAAAAGACGTTTCTTTTTTTTACCGGAGTTATTCAGGTCTATAATTAAAAAAAATAAATCCAGTTCTACTGAATCATAAATCTTAAATTACGGATAGATATTATAAGCGGGTCAGGGTGTTTGTACTTATTCTGCAGGGTTATGCAGGGATTAAATCGAACTTATTCTTCTTTTTAAAAATTATTAATTGAAAGGGCTGCCATGAATAAAGTTATCAACCGAATGGCGGGTATTATTTGTGCCTTTATTCTGTGTTCCTGTGCTGATCAGATTGTATCGGAATGCGAAGATACAACAGCAGCTGGATTACAATCAAAACTCAGTTCCATCCAGCAATATGTTTTCACCCCTTCCTGTGCGACCGCGGGGTGCCATAGTGCAACGTCACCGCAACAGGATTTGAATCTCAGCAGTGGCAGTTCATATTCTAACCTGGTCGATGTTACCAGTCACGAAGATGGAGTAATGAAACGGGTTGCCCCCGGTAACAGCGCACAGAGTTGGCTGATGAAAAAATTGAATGGAGACGGAACTTCACAGATGCCGCCGGCAGGGCAATTATCCCAGGCCACGATCGATACCATTGCAGCCTGGATCGATGCCGGGGCACTAAATAATTAATCGTGTATTCAAATATATGAAGCAGGGGAAGGATATGTTAAAAAACAAGATTAATACCGGAAAACTGTTCCAGCAAGTAGCGGCAGCAGTGCTGTTACTACTGGTTTATTGCCAGGGATTACCCGCTCAGGAGAAAGAAGTAAAATGGCAACGTACGACCGGAACCGAACAATATTTACAATTATTTCATTCTACCGCGGCTTTTAATCTGCCGACGGCAGAAACATTACGGAAAGGGGAGATGCAGTTTGAGCTGGCCCATCGTTTTACCATGCCGGTCTCTTCGGGCTGGAGCGGGGCTTACGGTCTGGATGGGAGTGTGATCATGAATATCGGCCTGGATTATGCTCTCAGCGATAGAATGATGCTGGCTCTGACCCGCAGTAATCTGGAGGGCAATGTTGAGCTACGATCCAAGTATAAAATTCTGGAGATGAATAGTACATTATTGCCAACGGTGATCGCCGTCCAGGCCGGCCTGGCTTATAATGGTAAACCGGTGGGGATCGTTGAAAATACCGGCGATAAATTTCAATATTTTGCCTCAGCTATTTTCAATACCATGTATCATAAAAAAATAGCAATCGGTTTGGTACCCAGTTATCTGTACAACAGTTATATCTATTGTAATGATATACAATACTCTTTCACCATGGGCGAGTATGCTCAATATTATGTTTCACCATCCTGGAGTTTACTGCTGGAAGTAAATTCGACCGTTACCGGCTGGCGTAACCGCCACAATTCATTTGCCTGCGGCATCGAAGTGGAGACGGGAGGACACTTTTTCAGAGTTTTAGTCGGCACCAATACCCGCTTGAATTATTCGCAATACCTGGCCGGTGCTCCCGATTCGTTTAACAGTAAACACTGGCATATAGGATTCAACCTGACTCGTTTGTTTAAAATCTGAGTAATCATTTTTCAGCATCTACCCGATTATATATATAAGAAAAATATGAAATTATCGGGATTATTTCTAAATTCATTGTGACGGCAGTCCTGTATTTTTTATAAGAACCGCTGTATTTTACCATAAGTTGGATGAGGAGATTTATCTATGGAACTCAGACCGGTAATTAAATCTCATCTGAATACATTTTTCGCAATACTCTGCACAGCTCTGCTGATTCTCGCAAACTTCGGAAAATCACAAGCTCAAACAACCACCTGGTAACAACGCCGTTGGATACCATTCTCGGATCCCTGCGCGAGGTTTTATCCAGAGCTGGACTCAGGAGATATCATTGATTTCAGTTTCACGAATGATACAATCCGTTTAACCGGCGGCCCGTTATTCATCGATAAACCTATTGTTATCAAGGGACGCGGAGCAGATTCTCTGAGTATAAGCGGAGAAAATCGCAGCGGTATTTTTGATATTATGGAAGGTATCGGACCGGTTGAAATATCAGGTCTGAGTTTAAATAATGGCAGCGTAAAAAATTCTAATGGCGGTGCAATTAATAATGCCGGAAACCTGATTTTGATAAAATGCACCATCAGCAATAATAAGGCCTTCGGGGGCAATGGCAATCTGGCCGGAGGCGGTTTGGGAGGAGCTATCTATAATAGTGGTCAATTGACACTGAATAGTTGTTCCGTGATTAATAATGTAGCCAGAGGCGGGGATGGTGCAGCACCGGACACTAATGGATTTGGCGGATCTGCCGGCGGCGGCGGCGGTGGCGGCGGAGGTTTTGGCGGGGCGATTTTTAATCAGGGTACCGGGACAATTAACATTTTCAGTAGTACAATTTCGGGAAATATAGCGCAGGGTGGAAATGGCGGCCAGAGTTTTCTGGTTTCGGGCAACATTGGCGGCGATGGGGCCAACGGCGGGGGATCCGGCGGGATTGGTGGATCAATGACTTCCAACGTTAACGGGAATTTCGGATCTTTCGGCGGCGGCGGCGGTGGCGGAGGCGGCGACAGCAGCGGTGTGGCCGGGTCCGGAGGTACAGGCGGATTTGGCGGCGGTGGCGGCGGCGGTGGAGCCGGAATGCCAGCCGGTGTTGGAGGTTCCGGTGGCTCCGGCGGTGGCGGTGCCGGTGGTGATGCAACTAATCTTGGTGCGGCTGGTGGCGGCGGCGGATCCGGTATCGGTGGAGCTATCTTCAATAATGGGGGAGCTGTGCTGATCAGAAATTCCACCATCGCCAACAACCAGGCCCTGGGCGGAGAAGGTGGGCTCAGTGAAATTGGTACTGGTACCGGCATCTCTGGAAGTGGAATCAGTGGAGGTATTTATAAAATTTCCGGTATCATTGATGTACAGAATTCAATTATTGCCCGCAACATCGGAAGCCTGGACGTTGATATCTACGGTGACTTTGCCAGCCTCGGTTATAATCTGGTAGGTATTATTACCACAAGTGGTACGGGATTCGGTACTGCTACTAATGATAATATCGGATCGACAGGGTCACCTTTAAATCCGCTTATAGCGCCATTGGGTAAATTTGGCGGGCCTACCCTGACTCATGCTTTGTACCGGGGCAGTCCGGCGGTGGACAATGGTCTGAACAGCGCAGATCCGCCAGCCGATCAGCGCGGTGAACCACGGCAGGTCGATGGGAACGGTGATAATCTCGATATCATCGATATCGGTGCTTATGAAGCAAAACCACCGTATGAACCTGCGGGACTATACAGCATTACCGGTAATGCCCGGGTGGAGTTGCGCTGGAATCCAAACAAGGAATCGAACATTGCCTATTACCGTATTTACGGCGACACTACCGGAACAACACCATTGGCTATTGGCCAGGTTCCTGCGATCAGCCGTTCCGATACGGTTTTTCATCATACAGGATTAATTAATGGCACACTCTACTACTATTTTGTAACTGCAATTGATAGTCTTGGCTTTGAGAGTTATCATTCGACCACCGTTACAGCCAGACCTAATGCAGCGCCGGTATTTACCAATCTCAGGGATAGCACGATTTTTACATATACAAATTTTACGTATCAACTGCAGACTTCTGATCTGGAAGGGGATGCGGTCAAGTTCAAAGACAATACCCCGCTGTTTGATATCGATTCATTGAGCGGAGTCATTCAATTCCGGCCGGTGCTGGCCGATACCGGGAAACATATGATCCAGGTCTCGGCGGGCGATTTTATTTCGGCAAGCAACGATTCATTTTTGCTGAACATCGTTCGTAATCCGGTAGCCCTGGCTGAAAGCCTGACAATTATTCCGCGGGACCAGGCCCTGGATCTGCGCTGGTTTAATCCTGCAGATATATATTACAAAGGGACTGAAATACGTATAAGTGATGCGCCGATAACGGCGGTAAATCCAGGTACGGTTGTCCTGGACACGGTAGTCAACCTGTTCGCGGCCAACACGTATCGGATCAGTAATCTGGAGATCGCCAAAGGATATTATGTCGCAGTCCTCAATTATTTTACCGAAGATACGGTTTTGATCTTTTCCCCGCCCAGGATGGGTTCGGCTGAGACATTGGCACCGCTGGTGGCGCTTGATGCCGCTGCCCGCACCTATACCGTGGTGGTGAATACCAGGTTGGACACGGCTATTGTAGTCAGGAATAACGGCGGCGGAACCCTGCTGGCTCAATTTCATTATCAGCCCGACCTGATTCAATCGATCTGGTTTGAGCTGGACACCACACAACAAAAAGTTTTACCTGGTGATTCTGTAAGTGTAGCGGTAATCCTGCATCCGACCATGGCCATACCAGACCGATTACATAATATCCAGGTCACACTGGAAACCAATCAACCGGGTTGGCTGCCTCTTACCCTGAACTGTGTCCTTAATCCTGTCTTCGACCACTTTGCACCGCAGGTGCAGATAAAAACAAGGGCCAATGCAATCACCCGGCAGGGAGCAGTACTTTTTTCGTATGAGGCGAATGATACGGCCAGTGCACCCATAGGTGATCCGGGTGATCAGTTATGGAGCCGTTATGTCTGTACCGATCTGAATTCCGGTCAGATATTTTCCGCCCGGGACAGTCTGCATACCAGCTCGATAGTATTATATCCGTTAAAGGACAGCTGGTATGAATTCAAGTTATGGGTATACGATAATAATGATAATGGAAAAATCCTGCCCGTTTATTCACAGGAGTTTGTAGTAGATGTATCCCGCAATAAGTTTCCCAGTCAGCACTGGTTTTTGCTCAGTTTTCCCAGGGATACAACTATCTATTGGGCCGGATCGGATTCCATTGGAGGTATTCTGCGTTGGGATCCGCTCAAAGAAAAATATCTTTCGGTCAATAATTCGAATCTGCAGGCCGGCTTCGGATACTGGATGATTTCAAAATTGCTCACCGAGGTTGACCTGAGAAATATTGCCGTCAGTGACACGGACGAGACGATATCGATACCGCTGCTGCCCGGCTGGAATCAGATCGGCATTCCTGTGATCTTTCAAATCGGCTGGTGGGAAGCAAAGATGGTCGTGGTTGAAAACAGCATTGAGACCGGGAAAAGTCTGGCGGAAGCGGCCAAACCGGGAGGATGGATCAGTCCCGCTATTTACTGGTATAACAGCTGGAATCTCCAGCAGGGTTATGAGTGGGGCCTGGTCGACACTTCGCTGGGTCTGCCCTGGCGCGGTTACTGGTTGTATTCCAATGTCGCAGGTACACTTGTATATCCCAGGCAGCCGGCCTTCAGGGAAGTCGCTAACGTCATTGACAAACCACCGGCACAGCTCTCCGGGAGTAATAACTTTGTATGGGAAGGAAGCCTGTCACTCAGTACTGAAAACTACATTGACAGTAAGAATATCTTTGGTGTTGCTGATCCGGCAGTTCAGTTATTTGAGCCTCCGCCGATTGGCGATTATGCGGTACTTTATTTTCAATCGTCACAGCAAAAACTGACCGGGGAGTACCAACCGCCATTTTCCAATTCGACGGAAGTTAAAAAATGGCAGGTTATGATCGAATCGACTGTGCCTGAGCAGAAACATCATTTGCGCTGGAATCTGCCGGAGGCCAATGGTCTGTATTTTTATCTGGTCGATCAGAAAAGTGCCGTGGTTATTGATATGAGTACGCAGCAGATCTATGAGTGTATACCCGGAACAAAACTGGCCGGTTTGACCCTATATGCGACCAGGGATGCACAATTCCGTCCCAAATTAATTCCGTATGAATTCATGCTGGCTCAGAATTATCCCAATCCTTTTAATCCGCAAACCACTATCCGTTTTGGTATCCCTGAAAAAGGTGCCGGCAGAACAGTTTTAAAGATCTTCGATATTCTGGGACAGGAAGTACTGACTTTATTAGATGCCGTACTGGAACCCGGTTATTATGAACAGGTCTGGAACGGCCGGGATGCCGCGCATAAACAGGTGGCCAGCGGTATCTATTTTTATACCTTAAAAAATTCCAGTCAGAATCTGGCGCGCAAGATGATTTTGATCCGCTAAATCACATCATTCTCCTTATTTTATGGCCCGTATCAAAACCGCATAGCTGGACAATGTTCCGGCTCTGCGGTTTTTATTTTACATCATTATTTAATACGAAATTGTATGTTGTTGATATTTTTCTACAATTTTGTTATTTTTATGAAACCGGACAGGGGGTAGAAAATGACCGCGAAACCGTTAAATGATGTACATCTTTTGAACGATATCGCCAAAGGGCTGGCTGAATCACTGGATCTGCAGCAGACCCTGCGGGCTATTCTGAAATCACTGGATACGCATTTAAAATTGCAGCGCGGCACAATTACCCTGTTGAATCCGGACACCGAGACTATCAACATCGAGATTGCTCATGGTCTGAGCGAGAAGTCGCTAAAACTGGGAACATATAAGATCGGGGAGGGTATTACCGGCACAGTAGTCCAGACCGGCAAAGCCATTGTAGTGCCGGATATATCCAGGGACAAGCGCTTTGTCCACAAGACCGGAGCACGGAAATCCGAACTGGGCAAGGCCATCGCTTTTTTTTGTGTGCCGATCAAGTTGGAAGGTAAGACGATCGGAACCCTTAGTGTCGACCGGCCGGCCGAGAAGAATACCGATTTCGAAGGGCACATTCGTTTACTGAACATTATTTCGACCATGATCGCCCAGGCGGTGAAATTGAACAAACTGGTAGAATCGGAGCAACGCCAGTTACGGGATGAGAATATCCGCCTGCGCCAGGAATTAAAGACGCGATTCAACATCCACAACATGGTCGGCAGCAGCAATGCCATGCAGCAGGTTTACCGGCTGATCGAGCAGGTTGCCGACAGTAATGCCACGGTACTGCTGCGCGGGGAAAGCGGGACAGGCAAAGACCTGGTCGCCCACGCCATCCATTATAACAGTCTGCGGGCCGATAAGGCCTTTATAAAAGTGAACTGTACGGCTTTGCCGGAAACATTGCTGGAAAGTGAATTATTCGGCCATGACCGCGGTGCTTTTACCGGTGCCACGGAAAGAAAAACCGGCAGGTTCGAAAGAGCCCATGGCGGGAGTATTTTTCTGGACGAGATCGGTGATTTTCCGGTCAACCTGCAGGTCAAACTGCTGCGGGTCATCCAGTTCAAAGAATTCGAACGGTTGGGCGGGAGCGAGACCATCAAAACAAATGTGCGCATCATCGTGGCCACCAACAAACATCTGGAACAACAGATGGAAGCCGGGATTTTCCGCGAAGATTTGTTTTACCGGATTAATGTCTTCCCGATTTATCTGCCGCCGCTGCGCGAGCGCAAGGATGATATCATGCAGCTGGCTGACCACTTTCTGGAGAAATATGCCACCGAAAATTATAAACAGATTACCCGCATCTCCACACCGGCTATCGAAATGCTGACCAGTTATCACTGGCCGGGAAATATCCGCGAGCTGGAAAATTGTATTGAACGGGCGGTATTACTGTGCGACCGGGACGTCATCCGCTCCGAGCATCTGCCCCCCTCGCTGCAGATGATCAGAAAAACAGAACAGGTGGCCGGGCAATCACTGTCCGAGATCATCGCCAATAAAGAGCGGGAACTGATCATCGATGCTCTGAAAAAATCGGGCGGACAACAACGCCTGACCGCCAAAGAACTCGGTATAACCGAGCGGATTCTCGGCTACAAAATAAAAAAATATGCTATCCACCCTAAACTGCTCTCCTGATCGGTCTCGATCTACATTATTGTAGATTATCTTATATTTCTATACTTTTTTGTTAGTCCTGCTGAATATCAGAAAAATCATTTCTCAGCGCTAATTCTTATAAAAATAATAAGTTGCGGCTTGTTCAATCAGCCTGGCAACAGCTGGCATGATCTTTGTCTGCCAATACTACTAATTGAAGAACCAGTATCCTGGTGGTTGAATTCCATCGGCGGATTATAGATTCTAATTCAGGGAGGGAAAATGAATCTGCTAAAATATAGTTGTAACAATCTGGCGCTGCTGGTGCTGTTGTTTGCTGTGCATCTGCAGCTGACGGATAGCCGCAGCGGATGAACCGGCAGTTGTTTCTAATTTAAGTCTGGATTACTACAGTAAATATGTCTGGCGGGGACAGAATATTAACAACTCCGCAGTGTTACAGCCGGCATTTTCTGTTTGGACACATGGTTTTACTGCCTCGGTCTGGGGCAATCTTGATCTGACCGACAAGTCTCAAACAGCTCCGGGCAATTCAGGTAATTTCAGCGAGTTTGATTTTACGCTGGACTACAGTAACACAATCTGTGGATCCGACAAAGCAGCCTACTCGCTGGGTATTATCTATTACCGGTTTCCTCATACTCCGTACAATCCGACCGTGGAAGCATATGGGACTGTGGAGATCGACGTGGCGGCAACACCATCGATTACCTGGTACTATGATCTTGATGAAGTTGAGGGCAGTTATGTGCAGGCGGGACTGGGACACACCATCGAGAAAATTGTCGTTCTAAACGAACGCTGTTATGGTGGTCTTGCGGCCGGGGCCAGTATAGGCTGGGGCAGCGCAGGTTATAATCGAGGTTACTTTGGTCTGGCTAAGGACAATTTCAATGATTTTACTGTATCGGTCAGCCTGCCCTTTTGCATCGGGGATTTGACAGTTGAATTAAGCATTAATCATTCGACGATACTCAATAATGCTATCGCTGCGGCGGTCTATCGGAAGGATAATACCTGGCTGGGTATCGGTCTGACCACTGGCTACTAGCTTGATGATGGGAAACAACAAAAATGTATATTAATTTTATTAATATTACAATAATGTAGACAATACTGATCCGGTGGCCAGCCTGATCCGGATGTGTAACAATCAGTATTATAATGAGTTAGACTGTATTGATTTGGGTTCAGTATAAATCTGGCACGCCGGTTGTATAGAGCAGAGATACTAGCGGTTGAAGAGTTTCGGAAGAATTATGCAGCGAAAGGAGAATCTGATTATGAAAACGGTAAGCATGGTATTGTTGTTGATCTTGTGTACGGGTCTGGCTACAGCGTTGGCCCAAACGGAGACAACAGCACTGGAAACCCCGGTCGTTTCTGCGAATGTATCCACGATCGATAGCGGAGATACGGCCTGGCTGTTGATGTCAGCTGCGCTGGTAATGTTAATGACTCCGGGCCTGGCTTTCTTTTACGGGGGATTGGTCAGACGCAAAAATATGCTGAGCATCCTGATGCAATGCTTTATCGTCTTAGCGGTACTGAGTTTGCAATGGGTGCTGATCGGGTACAGTTTAGTCTTTCGCCCCGGGTAATGGTTTCATCGGATCGCTGGAATGGTTTGCTCTGAAAGGGGTTGGACTGCAGCCCAATCCCGATTATGCGGCGACGATTCCCCATCAGGTTTTTATGATTTTTCAGGCCATGTTTGCCATTATCACCCCGGCATTGATCATCGGCTCCTTCGCCGAGCGGATGAAATTTTCAGCATTCCTGTTGTTCACGCTGCTGTGGGCCACGCTGGTATATGATCCGCTGGCACACATGGTCTGGGGAGTGGGGGGCTGGTTGAGGAATCTTGGTGCACTGGATTTCGCCGGAGGAACGGTAGTTCATATAAATGCCGGTATGGCTGCCCTGGTCACGGCAGTTATAATTGGCAAGCGAAGAAATTATGATAAACATCCCACGCCTCCGCATAATCTGCCCTTCAGCGTTTTAGGAGCGGGCCTGCTCTGGTTTGGCTGGTTCGGATTCAATGCCGGCAGCGCACTGGGTGCTAACGGCTTAGCCGCGAATGCCTTCGTGGTCACCAATACGGCCGCTGCAGCTGCTGCTCTTTCCTGGGCAGTGCTGGATTGGAAGTTTAATGGCAATCCGACAATGCTGGGTACAATCAGCGGTGCGGTGGCCGGACTGGTCGCCATCACACCGGCCGCGGGGTATGTGGGAATTGGCGGAGCGATCGTTATCGGCTTATTGGTCAGTGTTTTCTGTTTTCTCAGTGTGGGATTTTTAAAACATCGGTTTGGATATGATGATTCGCTGGATGCTTTCGGTATTCACGGAATCGGGGGAATCTGGGGTGCCCTGGCCACCGGGATTTTTGCCACCCGCATGATCAATCCGGCTGCGGGCGATGGCCTGTGGTATGGTAATTCAAAATTATTTGCGATCCAGGCACTGGCGGTACTGGTCACAATCGCTTATACATTAATCGGCACGTTCATTATCTATAAACTGGTCGACCTGCTGATCGGAGTGAGAATTGCCGATGAAGAGGAAGCCATTGGTCTGGATCTGACCCAGCATAATGAACGGGCTTATACCATGTTGGAATAATTGCTGAAAGGAAACCGAACATGAAACTGATCATTGCCATTATTCAACCGCACCGCTTAGAACAGGTGAAGGAAGAGTTATACAAAGCGGAGGTCAATTTAATTACAGTCAATGAAGTACTGGGACATGGCCGGCAGAAAGGTATTGACGAAGTGTACCGGGGCTATAAAGAGACGGGCAATTTACTGCGCAAGGTACGTCTGGAGATTGCGGTGAATGATAATTTTGTCGAACCAACTATCAAGGCCTTAATCAAAGGCGCTCAGACAGGAAAAACAGGCGATGGTAAAATTTTTGTAATGCCTCTTGATCAATGTGTACGAATTCGTACCGCTGAACTGGGCAGCGCAGCCATCGGCTAATTAATAGATCAACAACTAAAATTAAATGAGGTGAAAAAATGACTCCCAAAGAATTTTTTGAATTTGCCAGAAAAAATAAGGCCAAGATGGTAGATTTGAAATTTACCGATCTGCTGGGCACCTGGCAGCATTGTACGTTTCCCGTAGATACCTGGGATGCGGGAACCTTCGTCGATGGTGTCGGTTTTGACGGTTCTTCGATCCGCGGCTGGCAGGGTATTCATGTGTCGGATATGCTGGCCATACCCGATCCGGATAGTGCCGTGATGGATCCATTTTTCAAGGAATCAACAGTCAGTGTAATAGCTGATATTGTCGATCCGGTTTCCAGGAAGGAATATACCAGGGATCCCCGGCATATCGCCAAAAAAGGATCCGAATATCTGAAGAAAACAGGATTGGCTGATGTCTGTTTTATCGGTCCCGAACCGGAATTTTTCATTTTCGATGAGGTGCGTTATGAACAAAATCAGCACACCGGGATGTATAAAATAGATTCAGTGGAGGGCGCCTGGAATACAGCCCGTTTTGAGGAACCCAATCTCGGTTACAAACCGAGTTTCAAAGGGGGCTATTTTCCGGTAAGCCCTACCGACACCTATCAGGATTTACGGGGTGAAATGGCTCTGGAAATGCAGAAGGTCGGCATTGTGGTGGAAGCACACCACCATGAAGTAGCCACGGCCGGGCAATCAGAAATTGATATGAGATTTAAGGAACTTGTACTGATGGGTGATCAATATATGTGGTATAAATATATCATCAAGAATGTAGCCAGGAGGTACAATAAAACTGTTACTTTTATGCCCAAACCGGTTTTCCAGGATAACGGCAGCGGTATGCATACTCATTTCTCCCTGTGGAAAGGCGGAAAACCATTGTTTGCCGGTAAAGGTTATGCCGGATTGAGTGAAATGGGATTGTTTGCCTGTGGCGGTATTCTGAAACATGCTCCGGCAATCCTGGCCTTTGCCGCACCGACCACGAATTCCTATCGCCGGCTGGTGCCTGGTTTTGAGGCTCCGGTAAATCTGGTAATGAGCGCCCGTAACCGCTCGGCCGGGGTACGCATTCCCATGTACTCGTCAAATCCGAAAGCCAAGCGTCTGGAGTTTCGTTGTCCTGATCCGACCGCCAATGGATATATAGCCTGGACGGCAATTCTGATGGCGGCTATTGACGGTATTAAAAATAAAATCGATCCGGGTGAACCGCTGGACCGCGATATTTATGAAATGACTGCGGAAGAATTAGCCAGATATCCAAAGACGCCCGGTTCATTGGAGGAAGCGATTAATGCGCTTGAAAAGGATCACAAATTTCTGCTGACCGGCGATGTTTTCACCGAAGATGTGATCGACACCTGGATAAACTGGAAACGGGAGAAGGAATTGAATGAAATGGCTTTGCGGCCTCATCCGCATGAATTCCATCTCTACTATGACTGCTGATTTCCGGATCATTTGATATAAATGATCGATCCCGGCTAAGCAACGATTAAGGGAGTACAAATGGAGACCTGCTGAGCTGCGATCACCATACGCGGTGATTGAAGCAGGTCTCCTTTGTTATTATGAAAAATCCTGATTAATTCTGCTTTTGGAAATCCGAGATATTTCCATTTTCAAACATCTCATTTTATATTAACTTATATTATAAAAGTCCCGTTTGAATTATTCTCCGGATTATTGCCATTATATGTGGAAGCAAGGTACCCTTATGAAAAAAAATAGAACGGTTATTTCAATAGTTCTTCTGATTTACCTGTTCATATCAGCCGCACTAACTATGGCCCAATATAATATCACTCCTAAACTGGAGTGGTGGTATGAAGCCCGTTTCGGGATGTTTATTCATTTTGGCTCATATTCATATTTAGGACACGGCGAATGGGCTTTTAGTGTCGAAGGCTGGACGAAAACCAATTATCAGACGCAGGTTTCGGCGAATTTTAACCCAACAAGCTTTAACGCCGGAACTATAGCCGGGCTGGCGCAAAATGCCGGGATGAAATATCTGGTCATTACCGCCAAGCATCATGAAGGTTTCTGCATGTGGCCGACCGCTGTGCAGAGTTTCAGGGATGTCAGCGGAACGACGTTGTACGATTTGCCCGATTTTACAGCTTTTAAGACCAGGGACATTCTGCAGGAATTGAAGGATTCCTGCGAGGTCCGCGGTATTAAATTCTGTCTGTATTATTCTATCCTGGATTGGAATCATTCATCTCAGGAAATTAATCGCACCACGTATTATTCAAATATGATCTCTGACTCCGCCAGGACAAGTTACATTGATGATATGAAAGCTCAATTGAGCGAGTTGATTACAAAATATCACCCGGCTGTGTTGTGGTTTGACGGAGACTGGACTTACAATTCGGGATCACCGACACTTTCTTCCTGGTGGACCAGGGCGGATGGAATTGATTTATATAATTATCTTGTGGACCTGGACCCGGAGCTGATTATTAATGAGCGGGTTTGCAGAAGTTTTGGATTAGGAGATTTTGAGTGCCCTGAGCAGCAGGTACCCGCCGCACCAGTGGCCAGGCAATGGGAAACCTGCCAGACCATGAACAATTCCTGGGGTTACAATTCCTCGGATCTGGGTTACAAGACACCTAAAACCTTGATTCAACAACTGGTAACGGTTGTCTCGCGCGATGGGAATTACCTGCTGAACATCGGCCCTAAAGGAGATGGAACTGTACCAAACCAATCAGTTGACATCCTGAATAGTTTTGGCAACTGGATGAATATCTATAATGAAAGTATTTATGGGACAACGCGGAGTCCTTACCCGACCGAACCCCGCTGGGGTGTTTATACCAAAAAAGCAGGCAAACTCTATGCTCATGTTTTTACCTGGCCGGCAAATGGTCGGTTGCTGCTACCGTCACTGACCAATACAATCGACAAAATATATTTGCTGAATGATACGACAACAACATTAGGTTATGCCGATAGTAATGGGTGCATCACCATATCCGTGCCGGACACTGCTCCGGATTTAATTAATTCGCCTGTTGTTATTGATGTATCCGGTGTTCCTTCCGCTTCTAGCGAATATATAAAGGTGACCGGCATAACGGTAAGCAGCAGCAGCGGATCAACTGCCGTGGCGATCGGTGATACTTTACAACTGCTGGTCACGATAACACCGGCCAATGCTGCCATTCAAACGGTAACCTGGAGTGTTTCGGATACGGCACGGGCCTTGATCAACACCTCAGGCGCACTGTCAGCCAAGAAAAGCGGTACTGTTTATGCCCAGGCTACTGCTAATGATGGGACCGATATTCTGGGTAGATTAAGGATTTCCATTTCCGCTCAAACAGGGCTCACCGAGCAACCCGGACGATTTATTCCTGCCACGGCGGTTCTGGAACAAAACTATCCGAATCCGTTCAATCCTACTACCACGATTATGTTTTCAGTTAAAAAAACCAGTCTTGTTTCGCTTAAAATATATAATATTTCCGGCGAAGAGATTGCCACATTGTTATCAAACCGGCTCGAGCCTGGTAATCATACTAAGAACTGGAATGCAGGCTCCCTGCCCAGCGGTGTTTATTTTTACAGGTTGCTGGCCGAAGATCATGATCAAACCAGGAAAATGGTATTGCTCAGATAACCTGCAGCTAAGACTAACGCAGCAGTATCATTTTATTCACCGCATAAAATGTGGGAGCTCTCAGAACGTAAAAATACACTCCGCCGGCTACCGGCTGGCCATAATCATTTTGTCCATCCCATTCAACCCGCAAACAGGTACCGGCTAGTTTGCCCTGATATAAAGCTGCGACTTTTTGCCCGGCCAGATTATAGACAGTCAGATTGACAGGGTCCTCGCTGCTGTTTGAAAGTTCCAGTTCAATACAGGTATGTGGATTAAATGGATTGGGATAATTCTGTCTTAAGAAATATACAGGTTCTTGCGGGCCGGGTTTTTCAATCTCCGGTCCGGTCACTGCAGCCGCCGGCGTGGCCTCAACCGGGCCATGTTCATGCCGGACTCCGTTAATATCCACATCACTTAATTTGTAGTAATAAGTCACTCCGTTGAAAACAGTCAAATCATAATAATTGTAATTTCTGGGTGATGATGAATTACCGGCACCCTTTAATTCGGAGGCAGTCTCATAACTGGCCAGTTGCGTGTATGGTCCATCTTTTTCCAGGGCCCGATCAATGATGAAGCCAAGGTTATTTAATTCAGCGCCGGTAGCCCAGCGCAAATGAACACTGGTATCCCCGCCCCTGGCGATGAAGTACAGAAGCAGAACCGGTAAACTGATATCCCCCGCTAACTGATTGCCATTGATCATACCCGGTGTGGCATCCACGTTGGTCCAACTACTCTGGAATGATTCCCCGACCTCATCCGGTGCGCATAAACTGAGATCATCATTATTATCTGTTCCGATATTTCTCCAGGCAGGTGTTCCACCACCGGTCAGGTCACCCAGACCATTCCAGGACAGGGCCTGGCGTCGTATACCCTCACTGTCCAGCAATTCCAGACCATCCGGACCATTCTGCAAAGTCTGGGTGCCCCATTCAAAATCAGCGTTAGCAACCAGATGCCCGTTATGTTTTACAACCATAAATCCGATCAGCTGTCCGCTCTTATCCCTCACGCCGTCATCAGGAATTTTAGTGCAATCAGGAAAAGTAAATGTAAATACCGGTGTAGCACCGCTGCCGTTGAAATGAGTTACAGCCCAGCCTGAAAGATCAGTTCCGCTTGGCCCGATCAGTTCAATAAACTCCGCGTCATCAGTACCCTCATCATTACTTTGAATTTCATTAATAAAAACATTTTGTCCCTGAACCTCTACGACCAACAAAACCACGACAAGTAATAACAATAGATTTTTCATACTACCTCCTGTATTTTTTTCTTCATCATACTATTTTCATGCCAGAAAAAATGAGGAGGAGAAAACGGTCAGAGTTTATGGAATCAGATTTAATGTATTTACAGGTTTTCCAATTAATTAGGAAAATTTTCCGGGGTTGCGCTACATACTCAGGTGAAATCCGAACCCGGTATTATTTTTAATGTGCAGCTAATTCTGCATTGTTCATACTATAAAAGATTCGCACAAATGTGTGCGGATGCTCAAGAACCACCCTTAAGGTGCTTTGCACCTTAAGGGTGGCTTTATTGGTATACGATTTGCACATTCGATTTGGTGCCTGAGCATATAAATTATTAATCATTTTATCGTCATGAAAACTTATCGACAGAGTCTTGGACAAAGCGGAGAAGATCTGGCGGTGCAATACCTGCGGCAAAAAGGGTATAAGATCTTAAAACGGAATTACAGACTTGGCAGAGCCGAGATCGATATCATTGCTATGGATCATGATGAGCTCATTTTAATTGAGGTGAAAAGTATCCGGACGAACCGTTTTGGGCAGGGGGAAGAGCACATTACCGGCAGAAAAAAAATAATGCTGATCAGAGCTGCGTACAGATTTTTAGATTATTTTCCGGCAATGAGCGGGAAAAATCTCCGTTTTGATGTTATGGTAATCGACTTCACCTGTTTTCCGGCAGGTATCAGACACTACCAGGGAGCGTTCTGGCAGCAGAGTTGATTGTATTTTATGAAAATATTTGCTACCTTCTTTACTATACTATGGTTCAGGTTGACTCACATTTATTATTTATAAAAAATAGTTTCTAGATCATACTGGAAATGGTATTTACGACTGCACATAATGCAAACTGATATGTTCGAAAAGTACAGAAAGATCTTTCCTATCACGCAGGACAGCGTATATGTCAACCATGCAGCCGTATCGCCACTATCGACCAGCGTGATCGCTGCCATCACCGATCTGCTGCAGCATTTAAGTATCGGGAAAATAGACCTGTTCTCATTATTTCTGGAACAGCGGGCAAAATTAAAAAGTAATCTGGCTGAACTTATTCATGCCGATCCTGATTATATCGCCGTTATTACCAATACCTCTGAAGGTCTTAACTGGCTGGCGGGCAGTTTAAAATGGCAAAAAGGGGATCACGTCCTGCTGGTACAGGATGAATTCCCGGCCAATATTTATCCATTCATGAACCTGCAACGGTTGGGAGTAGTATTGGATTTTGTCCCGGTTCGTGATGGTAAGATCTACCCTGCGGACATAGAACGATTAATTACGCCCAGGACGAAATTGCTTTCAATCAGTTTTGTCGAATTCTTAACAGGTTTTCGCAACGATCTGTATACGATCGGTAATATCTGCAAAAAACATAACCTGGTTTTTTCCGTGGACGGTATTCAGGGCATCGGCGCCGTTCCTCTGGATGTACAGCAAGCCCGGATAGATTTCGTATGTGCCGGGGGACATAAGTGGTTGATGTCCCCGCAGGGTTGCGGATTTATGTATATCGCTCCTGCACTTCATGCCCGTTTACAGCCCGTATTTGCCGGCTGGTTGAGTGTAAAAAACAGTTGGGACTTTTTAAATTACAAACTGGATTTCCTGGATGATGCGCAGCGTTATGAAATTGGCACCCCTAACTTTATAGGGATTGTCGGTGCCGTCATCGCCACCGGGATTCTGGTCGAGACTGATCCTCATAGAATCCAGAGTCACCTGTTACGGCTGGGAGATAAATTGATCGGATCGCTAAACGAATTGGGTTTGATTTATATTGGCAGTAGTATACCTGCAGAAAGGTCCGGGATCTATTCGTTCAGAAGCGCGGGAGCCGTAAATACTGAAGGATTGTTTAAATTTCTGACCAGCCAGCAAGTTCATCTGTCGTTGCGCAATCAAGCCTTGCGCTTTTCGCCCCATTTTTACAATACTGAAAATGAAATGGAACATATTGTGAACCTCTGCCAAAAATATATCAGAAAATAATCTATACTGGGAGGATATATGAAAGGTAAATTATTGAGTAAAATCGGAGCTGGAGCTGTCCTGGGTTTCAGCGCAGCTGTATTGGTCTGGCTGCTGGCCAATATCATTTTTCCGGGATTATTTTATTCTTTCGAAGCCAGAACATATGATAGCCGGGTTACCTCGAGTATTTCCGATGTACGATCTCAGAGTATCGAAGATATTGTCATCATCGATATTGATGGCCGCAGTATCTCTGAACTTGGCAAATTCCAGCAATGGCCTCTATCCTATTATCCCCGGGTTATTAATTTTTTGGATTCCGGCGGAACGGCAGCCATAGGCCTGGATATTATTTTCGATAAGGACATTCGTGAACCTGAGTCCAATCAGCAATTTGTTGATGCTGTACGCAGGGCCGGGAATGTTTTTAATTCGATCTATTTTGAAGATGAAGACTCGCTCAGCTGGCGCTACCGTATGGCCCTGGAACCGCCTGGTTTCGAATGGTCCAGATTTTCATACATTTTTCCGGAAGCAATCAGCGAAGCATTCCGCCAGGAAGCCCGCATCGGTAATGAATTTGTCGAGCTGCTGAATGCCAGCCATGCGGTGGGTCATGTCAACATCCAGGGGGATGTTGACGGGGTGGTTCGCAAAATTAATCTGTTCCGTAATTTTAACTACCATTCTTATCCTGCCCTGCCTTTTAAAATATACCTGGATATTATGGGAATTGACTCAATTAAAATGGAATTGGGCAAGTGGATGAGATTATATTCAGGCGGATCTTTACTGAAAAAAGTTCCTATCGATCAGCAGGGCAATATGCTGATCACCTATTCCGGCCAGTTTAAAACATTCCGTTACATTCCTTTCTATGATGTTCTGGAACACCGGCTGCCCAAAGAATATTTTCAGAACAGGATCGTTTTAATCGGAACTTCTCTGCCGGGTTTGTTCGATTTGCGCAATGCACCGTTTAATCCCGCCTTTCCGGGAGTGGAGGTCAATGCTAATATTCTGAATACCCTTTTGACCGGAAAATTCGTCAGCCAGCTCTCCGCACTGGAATCGTTTATACTAATCGCCGGGATAGGTATGCTGATCGGCATCATCGCTGTCTTCCTGTCGCCGTTATGGAGTATTGCACTTATCGTTGCCCTGGGTGTGATCTACACGTTTTTCGCTTATTATATATTTAATGAAAACCTGACCTGGCTGCCTGTTGTAAATCCCATCCTGACCCTGTTATTAACTTTCAGTGCTGTTTATATCTATCGTTATATCACTGAAGAACGGGGTAAGAAATTCATAAAGGAAACATTCTCCCACTTTGTCACCAAATCTGTGGTAGACGAATTACTGGCTAATCCGGAAAAAATCAAGTTGGGTGGTGAGCGAAAAGAATGCACCGTGTTTTTCAGCGATGTGGTCGGATTCACTACGATTGCGGAACAACTCACGCCGGAAGCTCTGGTGCGCCTGCTTAATGAATACCTGACCGAAATGACCAATATCGTCTTTAAATATAACGGCATGCTGGATAAATATGAGGGTGATGCCATCATGGCTGTATTTGGAGCACCTCTGCCGCATGGTAATCATGCCTTCAATGCCTGTGCCACGGCACTGGAGATGCAGGAGCAGTTGTTTAAATTGCGGGAATTATGGGCTAAACAGGGGCGGCCGCAGTTACACGCCCGCTGCGGAATCAACAGTGGTCCCATGGTGGTCGGTAACATGGGTGCAGAGGTCCGTTTTGATTATACCGTAATGGGGGACTCGGTGAATCTGGGCGCGCGGCTGGAGCCGGCCAATAAACAGTATGGCACCAAGATCATGATCGGAGAAAACACTTATCTGCTGGCCAAGGATCTGATTGTCGCCCGCGAACTGGATTTGATCAGAGTAATCGGCAAAACTGAACCGGTGCGGGTTTATGAACTGATGGGCTTAGTCGAAAAAGGGATCTCTGATAAAACCAAACAGGTGATCGGCTTGTTTAAATTGGGCTTCGAGAATTACCTGTCCCAAAATTGGGAAATGGCCATTAAATATTTCCGTGATGTCTTACGTCTGGAACCGCTGGATGGCCCGGCCAAACAATACATCAGAAGATGTGAAGCTTATGCGGCTGAACCGCCGATATCTGATTGGGATGGGGTGTTTACGATGAGAACGAAATAAGGCACTAAGGCACTGAGGCACTGAGGCACTGAGAAAACAAGGGATATGGGAAAAGGTCAAAGGATAAAGGCTAATGGTGAAAGGATTTCCTTTTCCCTTTTTCCTTTAACCTTTGGCCTTATTTACAGGAATCATTACTCATCATGATTAAGATCGACGATGAACTTCTGCAGATTAAAATAGACCGGCTTGTTACCAGCGGCCAGGGACACATTTTCAGATTCTGGGAAAAACTGGATGAAACCCGACGGCAAAATTTGCTGAAACAGCTAAGCGAGGTTGATCCTGGTTTACTGGAGCAATTTATTGAAATCGGACAAAATTCAGAAAAATATACCCATGGTAAACAAAACCTGACACCGGCTGCAGTGATTACTCTGGCCGACCGGAACAAAGGGGATGCAGCAGCTCGTCGTCTGGGTGAAACAATCCTGCGCCAGGGCAAGGTAGCAGCCCTGGTGGTAGCCGGCGGACAGGGTACGCGTCTGGGTTTTGCCCAGCCCAAAGGTACATTTCCAGTAACGCCGGTTAAGAAAAAAAGCCTGTTCCAGTTGCATGCCGAAAAACTGCTGGCTCTGAACAGAAAATATAAGGTTAATATCCCCTGGTATATTATGACCAGCCAGACCAATCATGATCAGACTGTAAAATATTTTCAGGATAATGAGTTCCTCGGTTACCGCTCTGAAGATATCTGTTTTTTCAGTCAGGATATGATTCCGGCTATTGATCGTCAGGGTAAACTTATCCTGGATGCCCCGGATCACATTTTTATGAATCCCAATGGCCATGGCGGATCGTTAAAAGCAGTCTGGCAGAGTGGAGCCCTGGCCGATATGAGGAAAAGGGGGATTCAGCATATTTTCTATTTTCAGGTTGATAATGTCCTGCTGCAGATCTGCGATCCGGTTTACATCGGCTATCATGTTCAGCAGCGGGCTGATATGTCCTGCAAGGTGGTGCGGAAATCCAGTCCGGAAGAAAGGGTCGGCGTTGTATGCTATATAGATGGCCGCTTAGGTGTGGTGGAGTACAGTGATTTGAATCAGGAAGACATGTATGCTCTTGAACCCGATGGCAGTCTCAAATACTGGGCCGGCAGTATTGGTATTCATATGCTCAGTGTCGATTTCGTAGAACGGGAGAACAAAGGTGGTTTTAAATTACCGTATCATATTGCCTTGAAAAGTATTCCCTATCTGGATGAACAGGGGGTGTTAATTGAACCCCGGGAAAAGAATGGTGTTAAATTTGAGACCTTTATCTTTGATGCCCTGCTGGATGCTGAATAAAGTTGTTTCGCTGGAAGTGCAGCGGCAGCAGGAATTCAGTCCCTTAAAAAATGAAAAAGGTGAAGAGTCACCGGTTACAATCCGGCAGAGTCTGGTCGGGTTGTATGCCAATTGGTTAGAACAAGCGGGCTATAAGATACAAAGAGACAAAGAGACAAAGAATATTGAGATTTCGCCGTTGTTTGCTCTGGATGCCGAAGAGTTAAAGCAGCGAAAATTCAAGATCGATCCCCAGGCCGATGAGATTTATCTGGGTCCTTGAAAATTTGTTACGCGGGAATTAAATCATTATTTAACCGGCGAACTGAACTAAAATTAATCACAACATAGTACGCAAAAAAAATAAGGATCTACGTTTTGAACATAGATCCTTATTTTTATAATCCAGTTATTCTTCTGGAAAACTAAATCAAGCTAATATTAAAAATAGAATCTGAAAAATACCAGTGCCCGGGTGTTAAGCAGAGTCAAATTTATCTCGTAATCCGCACCTTTCTCTTCACTGGTCATGGAGGCATAGACGAATTGGGCTTCGGCACCGATACTGAAGTGTTCGGTAAAATTGTGTTCTCCGCCGATCGCCGGAGCGATATAAAAACCGGATGATGTGACTTCATAGTCGTCGGTATCTGTTTCTTCCTCGGTTTGTTTTTGAGTCAGATAACCGACCCGGGCTCCATAATAGAGAGTAAATGTATCATAAACTTTTTGCGGGAAGATACCTATACCAATATTCATGGTGCTGGTCGTTGCTTCCCAGTTATATCCCTCTATACCATCCAATTTCTGAGTTCCGCTGGTATATCCAAACTCGGGCTCGAGTCTGAAAGTGGGTGACATTATGTAGGGAATGGTGATGGTTGCAGTTCCGCCAGCGCCCTCGGACAAGGCCATCTGAAAAAGTGTCTCAAAGTCAATGATAGCCACACCGATCCCCATCTTACCCGATGACTGTGCGAAACCCGTACCCAGCAAAAGCAGCAGCAGGAAAACTCCGATGGTCAGTTTGCTTTTCAACATAATACTACCTCCCTGATTTGGTTAAAGGTTGAAGTGAATTAACAAAAACAATAGTTCTGGTAATAATAAATAATTAGTAATTAGTAATTGTAATTAGTAAGCCCCTTACAAAATTGCTGAATCATAATTATCATTATAAATTTAATTTAAAAAGTAAAGAAAGTAAAATGGTTGTTATATTTATTAAAAAATTCAAGATTCGGGTTATTTTTAAATCAAATAGATATTTAAAGTTGCACTGATGTTGTAAAATTCAGTAATTTTCATGCCGATCAGAACAAGCCACCGTAGCTCAGTTGGTAGAGCAACTGATTCGTAATCAGTAGGTCGTCAGTCCGACTCTGACCGGTGGCTCTCATCTTCATATCTATCCGATGCGTTTTCCTGAACGTGATCTAACGTTGTACTGCTAAGGAACATTAGATATAAATAAGAAATAGGTAAATTAGGAGAATTGAGCAGATGGAACAAACTGGCTTCAAAGTCTATGGTTATCGCTGGATAATGCTGTTTGCGTTTATGTTTGTCGTTACCATCAACCAGTTGCTATGGATAACGTTTGCCCCGATCACCGGCAGCGCCGGCAGGTTTTATGGGGTCTCGGATCTCAGTATCGGTCTGCTGTCTATGATCTTTATGATCGTTTACGTCGTCATTTCCATCCCCGCATCCTGGATTATTGATACCTATGGAATCCGTTTCGCTGTGGGCACAGGTGCCGTATTGACCGGCATCTTTGGCCTGCTACGTGGACTGTTCGCCACGGACTACACCTGGGTGCTGATTTCTCAAATAGGAATTGCCATCGGACAGCCGTTTATTCTCAACGCCATTACCAATTTAGCCGCGCGCTGGTTTCCAATTCGGGAGAGGGCAACGGCGTCTGGTCTTGGGACGCTGGCCATGTACCTGGGTATTTTATTAGGTCTGGTGGTGACACCTTACCTTACGATTCAATCCGGCATCGCAGGTATGCTTTTCATTTACGGGATTGTGTCGGTACTTGCCGCAATTCTCTTTTTCAGTTTCGCCAAGGAACGCCCGCCCACACCTCCCTGCCGCCCGGATCAGGAAGAGCGTTCCCTGGTTCTTGACGGTTTCAAACAAATGCTGCACAAGCGAGACTATATTTTCCTGATGCTTATCTTCTTCGTGGGCCTGGGGATATTCAACGGCGTGACGACATGGATCGAAGACATCGTCAGGCCCAGAGGATTTTCGATAATCCAGGCCGGTATCACCGGGGGATTGATGATCGTGGGTGGTATTGTCGGCGCCGTGGTCTTCCCACCACTCTCTGACCGTTATCGCAAGAGAACCCCTTTTATCTTCCTGGCACTTGGCCGGTGCAATTCTGGGTCTGGTCGGTATCACCTATGCCACCAGTTACTGGCTTCTTCTGGTATCAGCCTTTATAATGGGACTCTTCTTATTAAGTGCAGGTCCAATTGGATTCCAGTATGGTGCCGAAATTGCCTATCCGGCACCGGAAGGTACCTCCAACGGACTGCTTTTGCTGATGGGACAGATCTCGGGGATCATTTTCATTTTTGGAATGGACAGTTTCAAGTCTGAACTGACAGGTTCAATGACGCCGGCGTTAGTTGTGTTAATTGTGCTTATGAGTCTAAGTCTGCTACTCAGCACCAGACTTAAGGAATCAGTGTTAATGACTGAACAGGAGAATGTCCATTGAAAAAACTATTTTTCAGAAATACTGCAGAAACAATTATTTTACTGTCGTTTTTCTTCTTTCCATTCCGTATTGCTTTGGCTCAGCCTGAATTCTCTGATGCGCAGATTCAAGAGAGATTGCAGGTCATTAACCAAATGCTGGAGCAGGGGCAATCAAATGCCAATGTATGGTGGTATGGCTGGTTGATTGGCTACAGCGCGGCAACCATAGGGCAGGGAGCTGTATATATGACCAGTACGGATAAAGAAACCAGACAGGATATGGCTTTGGGAGCGGCAACGACCTTCCTTGGTGCAATGGGGCAGATTATTGCACCTATGAGTCCCGGCACCGCAGCGGATCGGTTTGCCAGTATTGCTGAAAGTACTCCGCAAGAAAGAACGAATAAATTACTGGCAGGAGAAAAATTACTGCAGGAAAGCGCCTTACGGGAAAAAGAGGGAAGATCATGGAAAACCCATGCCATTACCGGCCTCGCCAATCTCAGCAGCGGACTCATCGTTTGGCTTGGCTTTAAAAGAAATATCTGGGAAGGGGTCGGTAACTTTGCCCTGAATACAGTAATTACCGAGGCTCAAATATGGACGCAGCCAACGAGAGCGATAAAGGATTATGACGTCTATATTAAAAAGTATAAATCCGCAGAGCAGTTGAACTGGCGTAATTCTGAAACGAGCTGGTCTATTGCCGTGTATCCAGGAGGAGTAGGAATAAGGATTATATTTTAAATCACCAGATAAATTTGATGGGCTGTCCCGTTCACGAACTGATATTCAGATAATAAACATGTTCTGGCGGAATCAGTTTATCGAAGATATCTTCATTATGCGAAATCAACAGTATCCCTTTTCCGGCTGACTGTTTCTCCCGCAACAGATCCAGGACTTTTTGTATGCTCTCAAAACCGAGTCCGTTCAAAGGCTCATCAAGTATGAGCAGGTCGGTATCCAGGACCAGCGACCGTAGCAGGTTCAGCCGCTGCTTTTGCCCGCCGCTTAAACTGGAAATTTTCCGCTTCAGGAATCCGGCATCAATGGGCATATTAAAAATCCACTGCAATTGTTGAATCAGTCTCTGCGAATTCATTTTGCCGGGAAGCGGCAAACCTTTAAATACATCTCTCACCCGGGCGTTCAGATTGAGCGCTTCATCGGCATGCTGGAAGACCATAGCCGCTTTTTTACCCCAGATCCTGCGCCGCCAGTTCCGCCCGGCGGTCTTTTCATTAAAAATTAATCCGGCCAGGCGAAGTTGCATGCGGTCGACCGGCATTAATCCCAGCATGCCTTTAACCAAAGATGTTTTTCCGACCCCGCTGCCGGCTTTCAGATAAATCATCTCACCGGGATAAATTTCCAGGGCGCTCTCCAGCTTACCCTGGACATCCCTGCTAATGATCAGATTGCGGTTAAAAAATGTAACCCGGCTTTCCAATCTTAATATCGACGCCAGAGGTGCTACCCGTTCGGGGGGTACCGCAAGAAATTTGATCCCGCTGTGCCAATCCAGATATTGCTGTGCTGAGAAATCCTGTTGTTCTAAACCCTGAGGAGTGAGTTGCAGATCGGTGAAGGAAAATTGCTGCTGCAGTTCCGGATATTTTTGCACCATTTCGCCTATAATTGAATAATCGTGAGTGATGAACAGGATCGTAAAATTACCTTGTCGCCGAAGGTATTTTTTCATTAAAAAGTGCAAAAACTGATTACGATGAATATTATCCAGATTCCCGGTCGGCTCGTCAAATATAAACAAGGTTGCTGGTGCATTGTTTTGCTGTAAATACAAATCGATTTTCTTGAAGGCCATGGTCATCAGGATGCGTTGCTTTTCGCCGCCGCTGGGCCGGTAAGGACGGGGATAAATATCCAGAATATGCTCCAGTTCTTCATTGCTTTTTTCCGGCCATAAATTGCCCAGGATTTCCGGCTCCTGATCGGACTGAATTAAACTCCCTTCCCGTAGCTGTTGCCGGATTCTGAGCAGTGGATTCAAATGAGAGGAAGGTTCCTGGAAAACAAAAAATCCGTGCAGCGGAATATTCTGAAATTCCGCACTCTGTAAATAAACAGAGTATGGCTGACCATTAATTGAAATATCGAATTCTTCGCCGTCCAGTAAACCATAAATGGCCCGGGCGATCATGGTCTTACCGATGCCAGATTCGCCGAATAAGAAATTAACTGCCCGGTCCTGAATCCGTAAATTTTCGATCCTAACCAGTGTACGTCCGGACTTTTTAATTTCAATATTATATATCATATTTGTCGCCGCCGGGAATAGGCATTAGAAATTTTATGAATACAGAGCAGGGTGTAGACAATTATGAATGCTACCGAAATTCCCTGCAGATGCCGGGTAAATAAGTTGCCGATATAATCCCAGTTGGTCAGACTATAACCGATAGCCAGAATGTCCTGTTTGCTGTCAATCTTGGCCAACAAACTACCCAGGGTCAGGGGAAAATTAACCGGGCTCAACTGCAGCGAAAGTCCAACCGAAACAATAAAATCAATGCTGCATTGCAGGAAAACGGCCATGCCGAAAATTGCTATAAGTTTGTATAAGATGTGAGCGCGGCTGTTGCTGAACAGGATTTCATGGTTAATGATTCGAAATTCACTGATCCCGCAAACCCGCATGGCATTACAAAAATCCAGTTTCTGAAAGTGATCAATTCTCTCCAGCAGCATATCATGCAATTCCAGAAAGGTAAACATACTTATCACAGCGGCCATGGCGCACAGCTGCATAAATGTCCCGTTAATAATTTCACGCTGTATCAGCACGGTCAGCAGCACATACCCGAAAAGAATGCCGATGATCTGTGGTACCGAGCGGAGCAAATTGAGTATAAAATTAACTGTGTGAAAAATAAATTTAAAACGCAGAGTTTTAAGATAATGTATACTATTTACTGTTAACCAGGCTACGCTGCTGGAAAAAATGATCACCAGGCAGGAGATCACGAAAGTATTCAGAAAACCGTTCTGTACCTGGTGCAGTGCCGGGGCATTCAGGAAATATAAATCCCAGATCCACAGCAATCCCATAACGGCGAGCCAGCACACCAGCCAGATAATATCTTTCCTCGTGGTCTTTTCGACCTTAACGGTTTTCATATCTTTGTGTTTCCCTGAGATACAGGACATCGGTTACGATTTCGGTGCTTTTAATAATCAGGAAAATTCCGAAGACAGCGATCAGTACGGATGTGTAATCCTGGTATAATAAATTCTGTAATAAGTCATAGCATAAATGATTCTGGATATTCAGGGCCATTTCGATAATAATCAATCCGGTAATTAAAAAAGAGGCCTGCTCTTTTAAGGCGGGCAGATATTGATAGCGGGCATTGCTGTAAATATGTCCGAACACATGTCCGGGAAAAACTTTTTTAAAACGCAGCATGCTGCTGAGCGGAATGCCGTCGGCAGAATTGTACTGGTAGGAGCGTTTTAAATTTTTCACCAGCGCAGTTTGCAGATAGCCTTTGTGGCTTTCGCTGATCAAATAGGCAAAAAATTTCTGAGTGTAAGTGATCAACAGGCCATTTGAAAATGCGCCCAGTACTATCATGAACAAAATGGAATCAGTATCAAAACTGGTTTTAAAAGCATAGGCCACAACATAAGCCGGGGCAAAAAGAGTCAAATAAATAATTCCCTTTAGCAACGCGAACCCAAGCAATCTGCCGCAGCGAACCACCCAGATACAGATTTCTTTAAAATGCGACCTTGCCGGTCTATGCTGAATTTCAACATACAGTAATTGCAGATAAGAAGACCGTCCCCGCTTCATCTGCACAAAACGCCATATGCCGCAGGTCTGCGCCGCATAATAACTGAAAATCAGGACAATAACATAGACGAAGATAAAATTTAAATACAGCGGTGCCAGTCTCAGTATATTTTCCGGAAAAGACAGTTCGGTTTTGCCGCCAGGTCTCCGGGCAGCCAGTCCTGCCTTGGAATTATAAGCACTGGTTATCGCAGCTGACAAAGAATCGACTTTTAAGGATTGAGCGGGATGATAGATATTCCAGACATCTTTAAAAACGGCTCTCTGGGCAGGATCGTTCCAGTCAATAAAGCCCGCAGCGGCATATTGCTGGACCAATTTCTCGTTATCGCTCAACGGCCCTGCGCTGTCCCGGATCAGCAGTAAGGAGATTAACACAAAAACAATTCCTACCAGGACCAGGGCAATGCCGTGCTCGATAATTTTTTTTCTGATCATATTCTGTCTATTTGATTTCGATCCCGGCAGTCATTTGAGTGATCTGTAAGTGTGTATTGCGCAGATGCTGCTGTACTTCATTGATCAGATAGGGCAGACTGTTTTGCAGAGAAACAGCACTGGAAATATTCAGAAGTTTGCCGGTAATCCGTTTATTTTTCATTTCCACCTGCCAGTATGGAATTGCCCGCTGCTCGCCGGTCTGAGCATTAAAATATTGGAAGGAATTGCGGTAAAGCGAATTATAGCGGTCGAAAACCGGTTGAATCCTCTTCAGGATAACGCTCAGATCCGTTTCGGCTACCGGCCGGAGTAGTTTGTGCCAGCCGGATTTAGCCGATAAATTGCACCAACCGTATTGCCGGGTTTCATCAAGAATCTGTATGTAAGTCATGTTGCCGCTAAAAAATATTCGTCGCAATATACACCCTGCTGGAAGCAGGGTGCCTGCCGGTAGCACGGTCTTTGCTGATGATCCGGGTGTTTGTAAATAGAACATATTCTCCCGGCTGATTACCACGGTATCTTCGATAACCCGTACCCCGCGGAGTTCTTTCAGATATCCTGCCGATTGGGAAACATCAAGTGTCTGCCGGTTGGTTTTCAACAGATAAAAGTACATCCCCTCTATTTCTATGCGGTCGGCCAGCGTAAAATTATCGCTTAAGGTTATATTGCTATCGGTCAGACGCAAAGCGCAGAAGGGTTTGAACAATTCCGCATCGTCGGAATTGATTTTTTGTTCGTATTTATTGTAAATCTTCAGGGCAGCAGGTTCTTCGATTATGAGATAATCGCCCGTCAGCTGGCGGTCAGGACCGGCAACTACCGGACGGACAAACCATAGGCTCAGGATCAGCAGCAGGAAAAATATTGAAACTGACCTGGATACCATTATACCCGAGGCCCTATACCTTATACTCTCAAGTGGATTTATAAAAGTTATTTTTCTTTCCTTTCCTGCCATTTTTCAATGGTGGATAACTGGGAAGCCACACCGTATAAGTCTATGCTTTGTGCATCAAATTGTGTACTGAAGTAAGCCAGTGAAGGCAGAGAGAACAGCCAGGATCCCAGGGCCAGCTCGTGTTCCAGTTCATCGATACGCCGGGCATATTCCTGCTTATCGCCGATTTCCCGGGTCGACATGAATCCGTAAATATAGTTCAGCAGGGTGAGGATATCCTGTTGTTCAGGCTGCAGCAGCGGCATCCAGACGGAAAAAGTTTTTGTCAGCCTGCAGCGAAGCGGGCAGAATGGTTTTCTGACCACTGGCATCCAGGGCGGTCTGCAGATTAATGTTATATGTGGCCAGATCCGGTTCACGCAGGAAAATATCATAGAGATCGAACAGGAACGTACTGCGGTAACCGGTCATGATCAATAGCACGGCATCGTAATTACCGCGCCGCAGATCCTCATTCTGGACGGCGGTCACTTTCAGTTTTCCGGCGAAGAGGGTTGGATCGTTCAGGATCTCGATCAGATCGCGGTATTCCTCGCGAAAGCCATAGTTCATGCAGGCGGCAATATGCACCGTATCGGGTAAACTGCCCTGATCGGGAATCATTTGCTGGCGGTCAGGGGTCACGATTTCTTCTTCTATATAATATGAGCTGGATGGGAAAATACTGTAGTTCGGATAGTCCTGATAATTGTCCGAGTTGCCCTTGTAATCGACGATATGGCGCTGCTGTTCAGTGCCGATCTTAAAGAAACGGTTAAGTATCCGCTGGCGGTCTATCAGATTACGCACAGCCTGGCGCTGGTTTCGGTCAAGCCGCATGGTATTGAAAAAAATTGAAACAAATGAAGTACTGATATTGGATTTGGTAAAGTATTTTTCCGGTTTGGCCAGAATCGGTGATAAACTTCCGAAAGGGGTATTAAGCAGCACATTAATTTTATTGTTCTTGAATTCAGTGGTATAAGTACTGTTGTCGATAAAGGGTTCCAGAATGAGATTTTGAATGTTAGCCTGGCCGGAGGGATTCTTGAGGAAATTGGTAACCTCGGCATTTCTGTTAATGGCCAGATAAGGACCGCTGCCCTCCAGGTAGTTGCGGGAGTTCAGGCCTGAATTTTTAGGTAATATTTTAAACGATAATACCTCTTTAATATCAGCATCAACCCAGATGCGGTCACTTTTGAATTGAAACTGGATATCATTATTCTGATCTGGATCAGTAAAATTAAAATCCGGCAGTGCCTGCGAGACCAATATATAATCCGGAGATAAACTACCCAGTCGTTTGAATCCTGTTCATGGTAAAGCGGAGATCTTCGGCTGTAAAATAGTTCGGTGTGCTTTCCTGGATCAGGATTTTATCATCATCCTGGCGTACGCTATAACTGCTGTGCCACTTTTGATTGACTTTTAAGCGCACCGTGACCAGGTTGTTGTTATCGATGCCGATTAATTCACCCAGCCCGTCCTCGTAAGTAATACCGCTGGGATTGGCCGAAATATTGAACAGACCGTCAAAAAGTACTTCGTCCAGTTTATCGGAGAGGGAATTATAATCGGGCAAATGAGGATCGATATAAGGTTTTTGATGGGCGATATAGGGAATAACTATTTTTCCGGATTGATCCCGTTTCCACAACAGGAAAACCACTATAGCAGCGGCAACGACGACCAGGCTACCGATGATGATATATTTTTTCATTTTGCGTCCTTTCGTTTTGCTTAATTTTTCTTGATGATCGGTTTCTGGGCCATAATACTGACTTCGAATACTTTGAAAGCGGCAAAATTAAAACGGATTTCCAGGATGTTATTGCCGGTTTTATTCACCTGCAAGGGGGTGATCTGAACTTCATAACCGTTCGCTGCACTCGGAGCGGTGATACTGAAACGGCCTTCGTTTTTCAGGACCTTCTTGTTGAATGTTACCTCATTGTACCATTGGGCACTACCCGCTTTGCGGGCGATCTCTTCCGGCAGTTTGACGTTCACATCAAAAACAGGGAACTGAGCTTCGGAGGGGATCTGCAGATTGATGCGTATCATGTATTCATTGTTGCCGGAACGATTATTGCTGACGGGCAGTGTATATATTTTACGATAGGAAGTCGGCTTGGTGATCCACTTGGCTGCGGCCGGATCACATTCGGCTACCAGATTTTTAATCTTCTGATCCTGCCCCTGATAGTTTTTTCCATGGATGACAACAGCGCGAGCTTTGCCCACCCCGTTATCCTGGGGATTCTGGGAGAATTCGCGGTAGAGGACCTGGATGGCTGATTCGGGGAATTTTTCGTTTCTGATATAAGTCATCTTTGCTGCGATCTCGCGGTTTTTTCTATCCAGTTCCTCATAACTTTCGCTGCTGAAAGTCAGTTTATGAACCGGGAAGAAAGCCGGATTAGTATACAAAGAATCTACTCCAATAAAGGTTGACAAATTTTGTTCCAGCAGGGCATTGGCATTATTCGCGGAAACTGTTTCTACTGTTTCGCGCAGACGGTTTTCGTATTCGCCGACCATCTGGTTTTTTAGAGGTATCGTTCTGGCCGGGTTGATAAAAAGATCATCCCGATACAGGGCTTCCAGGCTGGTCTCGGCATTCTGCCACATCTGCTGGCTCAGCGATTCCTCGATCAAAGACTTCTGCTGGGCCACGGAAAGATCATCGATGTCCGGGTACTGGGCGACCAGGAAAGTCAGATCGCTGTTAGTGCGCAGCAAGCGGATAATTTCACGGTAGGATCCCTGAACCCTGTACTGGTTGATTTCCGACACCAATCCTCCGGCACGCTGATATTTTACTTCTGTTTCAGCCAGGCTGCTGCGGAAATTATTCACATCTTTATGCAGCAGGCTTACACAATTCAATGATTGATACTCACCGAAAGGTTCAAGATCGGTCGGGGGAATCTTTGAACGCATGGCTGACAATTCGGAGCGGCGGTCAAGGTAATAAGCATCACCCGGCCAGCCGGCGGAGTTTTGTACCGCAGTATGCAGCGTACTTAATTCCGTTTTGGAATTAAGCAATGCCTGGCTGCGCTTGTTGAAGGCCGAAACAAACTTGTCTGCTTGAACAATTGTTTCAGGTATGGCTTGTCCGCTCTGCACATAGAGTTTTTGAACACTGTTCATATCCAGCGGGATCGGATCGCTGTTTTGCTTTTGCCGAAATTCGGTCTGCAGATATCCCGGCAGGTCCTGCAGGCGCGGCTGAATTAACCTCCGGCATTCCTTGATGAGATTTGGCTGATAGAAACTGCTGTCGCTCAATAACAAATTGTAGTCCGGTGTTTTTTCGAGAAAGGAGGACAGGCTCTGCCCGGGATCACTAAGTGCAGACAGTGCCGTTAAGGCCAGTTGGTATTTTTTTTGGAACAGGATCTCACTTTCCAGATTTTTCTGCAGAGAAATATAAGCCAGGTACGATTCGTCAGTGCTGTTTAAAATATGGCCGGGAAATATTTTCTCTATCTCTTCCAGGCGGGAATGCAGGTCCGTCAATTTCTGCACCTGTTGTTGCAGGGCTAATTGTTCACCCGAGTAACTGATATCTTTGGCCGCCAGACTCACTCCGATGGAATTGTAGACATTGCGGCCGTGTGTGTTTTGTTTTAAAACAGACTCATATTCTTCTTTTTTCTGCTCGAACTTAAAACGCCAGATGGCGACATAGCGGTACTGCATATCCAGGGCCAGATCCAGACGTACCGTATCGATGACCCAGTAATACAGCGGAATTGTTTTATCGACCTGATACACACTCATCGTCAAGGGCTGGGGAGTTTCATCTGCCATTCTGATGATCGTACCTTTGCCGTCATCGAAGGACTTCGTCAGGTAGGAATGTATCAGCGGCTTCTTGTCCACAGTCAATACCAGATAGGTGTTTTCATATTGCGGCTGGGGAAATTCCATATAATATTTTTTCCCCTGGGCCAATTCGAATTTATCTTCATCGTCGCTGATTTTGATATAACCGTTTTCCAGAAATGAGATTTCCGGATCGGGCTGCAGTTGTTTAAAAGCGGCACAGCCGAAATAGAACAGCAATAGCAGAACTAACGATTTCTTAATTGACATAGCGCATCCCCTCGCTCATTAATTGATTTATGATTATTTCTGTCTTTCCCCAGGAAAAATATAAAGTTCAAATATAATAATATTATTATATAAAGCCAATGTTATAGAACAAGAGTTAAATCAGATTTATTCGCGGGGGGAAAAATAATCTGCAGCGACATCCATATATTTTGTTTATATTTGTAACCTGATATACAATATTGCGTATTACAGATCAAACCGCGGATTAAATCATCTTTCAGGGAGCATCTATGAGATTATTAACTCTGGTCCTAATTCTGGTTATAATCGGTTCTTATTCCTGCCGGCAAAAATCTGAAGATCAACTTTCCACTCTGGTTAAGTTTGAACAGAAAAAGTATGAAGAGGCTTTGCTGCTGGCTCAGCAGAGGAACAAACTGCTCATGGTCGACTTCTGGTCGGCTGGCTGAGGCGGTTGCGTAAAGTTAGACCGTGAAGTCTATCAGGATTCTATTTATAGTGCCTATTTCAATTCTCAGTTCATAAGTATCAAAATCAATGGTCAGCAAGATGTGGGCAAAGAATACCGGAATAAATTCAATGTCCAGGGGTATCCCACTGTTTTATTTTTTCAGAATAGCGGAATGGAAATCGACCGCATTTGCGGTTATGATGGGGATAAGGTTTCCTATTATCAGACCGTACTGGACTATGTAAACGGCAAGAACACGCTCGGTGCCATGCAGGTAGTATTAGCAGCAATCTCCGGATGATGTGGAAGCCAATTATCGTCTGGCTAAAAAGTATACCAGCCGGTGGGAGTTGGCCGAAGCGCAGCCCTATTTCAGCAGAATTATAGAATTGGATCCGCAGGATCTGCACGGGTATAACGAAGAATGCCGCGGTTATATGGCGATTAATACTTTGAATACCCTGGATGACGATCAACCCTTGATCGACTGGCTTAAACAGTCTACTGCTAAGGCAAATATTGAACGGGGTTATAACTCCCTGATCAGGTTTTACCGGCAGAAAGAGATGCAGGATAAATTATTCGCTGCCTATGAACAAGTTGTCAAACGGTTGCCGGAAAATACAGATTTTATGAATGACTGTGCCTGGTACATTTACATGCAGAAAATTAAAGACCGCTATGAACAGGGGATAGAATTGGCGCGAAAGGCGGTACAACTCGAACCGCAGGCGGCGCATATCTGGGATACCCTGGCCTGGCTGGAATTTGAAAACGGTCAGATCGATCAGGCTGTTGAACACATGAAAAAGGCTGTCGAACTGGCGCCGCAACAAAAAGGATATCTGGAAAATCTGGAGAAACTTGAACAGGCCAGGAAAAAACAGTAAAGTAAAATATATTTATGGCGTGGGTGTATTACCCGCTTTCAAAATAGTATTTACACTGAGGCAGTCACAGTTTTATTTGCCGCGGCCAGGGGAAAAGTGACTATAAACCGGGTAAATTCATTTTGTTTTGATTCGACTTTAACCGTACCACCGATTTTTTCGATTTTCTGTTTTACAATGTCCAAACCATATCCGCGACCCGCAGTCAGGTCGGCACTGTCCGCTGTCGATACGCCTGGCATGAATATTCCCTGGGTCAATTCCATTGTGCTCAGTTTATCGATTTCCGCTGCTGTCCGCCTGCCGGAATCAAGGATTTTCTTTTTTAACTTGTTCAGATCCAATCCATGCCCGTCATCTTCAAAACACAGTACAAAACTGCTGTCGGTTAATTTACCCGAAACAACTATTTTCCCATTCTCCGTTTTGCCAGATTTTTTCCGGTCGGCGATGGTTTCAATGCCGTGATACATGGAATTACGTACAAATTGGACCAGAATGTCGCGAATTACCAGCCGGTATTGATAAGGAATCGTATCCCCGACCAATTTATCATGATCGAGAGTAGCACTTTTCTTGTATTGTTTGGCCAGGGTTTCGATCAATCTATTTAAGGAATCGATCAGGCGCTGATGTTCATAACTGCGCTTGGGCCGGAATTGATCATGTATTTTACTGATTTGATCAATCAAACCTTTTAACTCTTCATATGTTTTATGGATACCCTGGACTTCGTTGGAAAGTTTCTTCTTATCTTCGCGCATGATCTGTATTTTTTTTCTGAGGATATTAACCGTCTCCTCGGCCAGATGGGCCTGGTCAGCCAGAAAATTCAACTCCAGCAGACTGGCATTACCTTTGATGGTATGAATGGATCTGTAAATACCATCCAGGACATCATCCTGTTTCTGGTTTTGAATCAAGGTTTGCAGGGCGCCATCGACGTGGCTCATTTCCTCTTCAACGCTGACGACAAAATCTTTCAGCAGCGAGGGATCGATATTCAGGATGCACAGCATCCAATCCATCTTCTTTTTGCTCTGGGCTTTTTCTTCCTCCAGGGAGCGCAGCAGCATGACTTCCTTGGTGACATCATTAACCGTGGCGATCAGGCCGGTCGTCTTATTCTCTTTATTTTTAATCCGCCGAAACTTATAAGTTAAGAATTTAGTTTTCTGGTTAATAGCAGTCGATATTTCAACCAGGGGATTCAGGTCCTTGAACAATTCCTCATCCTTTTCATCTTCCAGCAGCAGTTCCAGATACGAGCGTGTTGCTTCCAGAGTCGGATCGTTGACCTTGTTCTGCAGTATGACCAGGAAGTTGTTGTTGGCCAGATCCGTTTCTTCAAAGATGGAATTCAATTCTGCGGAATGTTGTGAACCGATGGTCAGGTCGCGATCCAGCAGAAATAATCCTCCCTCCAGATTAGCCAGGATCATATCCGTCTCGCGTTTGGCCAGTTCCAGATTTTCGCGATAGCGGTTAAGTTTTGCCTCGGTCTCTTTTTTCTCGGTAATGTCACGCGATATGCCGACGATACCGCTAATATTATTACGGGTGTCCCGTAAAGGAACCTTGGATGATGAACACCAGGTTATTTTGCCATCCTCCCAGGTTTCTTTTTCTTCTTTGTTAATAATCGGCGTACCGGTTACAATAATATTTTGTTCGTCATTATAGGCGTCCTGCGCATGTTCGGAAGTAAAAATATCAAAATCGGTTTTTCCGTACAGGAAATCCATATCTTTAACACCGAACTTGGCTATGCCGGCCTTGCTGACCATCAGGAATCTGCTCTGGCGGTCTTTAAAATAAATAACATCGGGAATGGTGTCGAGCAAACCACGAAACATGATTTTTTCTGCCTCAAGTTTCTCGATCAGCTGTTGTACATTCCCGGGCTGATCTTTGCTGACTTTCGCTGCGGGTTTGGCAGGTTTTGCTTTTTTAATTGAAGTTTTTAGTGTCTTCTTCACTTCAGTCATAAAACCTCCGCTGTCCTTTCGGACTGCACTATCTGCTAAAATGCATTAAACATATGGATATTGTCAATTCTCAAGTCAGGTTGTGCTCAGTCGTAATCATATAAAGTTAAGTTTGAAGTCTATATGCAATTATCGTCGTACTAGGGCTTACAGTTTAGTACAAATCGACAATAAAAAAGGCCTTACAAAATTCCAGATATTGTAAGGCCTGCTTGATATTCAGTTCAGGTAATTATGGCTGCGGTTTAGCAGCGGGGGGCGGAGGGGGCTCCGATCCCTTTGGTACGATTTTGAGGATGCGATAAATGATGATTACCAGCATGATAATCGCCAGCGGCAATATTATCCATAACCAGAAATTAAATTTAGTCGGAGTCAGAACCTTTACATTCTTGATGGCTGCTTCATATTGGATTAATAATCCTGCCTGGTCCTGCGCTATATTGTTTTTAACGAAAATCTGGTTATAGTTCTTGAGGCGGTCAAATTGTTTGACCAGTTCTTTATAACCGGTTGAGTCAACCTGTTCAAGTGTCTGCACGCGGCTGGTTTCATTTTGAATCACACTGCTGAATACATTTTCCAGATTGTTATTAATCAGGGCCGTGCGCATCTGTTCATTTTCCGGAGTCGGTTCACCGATCAGCATTTCTGATATGGTATTCATGTAATTCAGACGTTCCTGGGATAACTGAGTTAATTGTGCCTGCAACTTATCCCGGTCAGCCCGGCTGGCTGTGGCGGATTTTTTCATTTTTTCAAGTTGAGCGGTGAGTTCCTGGTAGCGCAAGTCAAGGGATTTCAGGGAATCGGTAAGCACCACGGCAATAACGGTAAATTTATCCGACAGTTGCTGAATGATTCCGCTGGTAGCATATTGTTCGACCTGGGTATAATTCTGGACTTTACGGATGGCCTCGCGGAATTCGGGATCAAGTTCATGACTGGCCAGAATAGAATCACGTTTGGCCAGGAGTTGCCGGCTCTTGTCTTTCACCAGGGTGGTATATTGGTTGACGGCTTCAGTAGAAGGGGGCAAGTCCGGAAGAACCATGCCGGTCTGGGTGGTTTGATAAAGAGTATCCAGGGCTTTGGCAATTTCGGACATATTATCGGCCGCCTGTTCCAGCCTGGGCAGGAGTTTCTTAGTATAAGCCCCGTTAGGATCCAGGTTGGGATCGAGTTGGATCCTTTGCTGGGCATCGGCTACCAGTGCCGCGGCCTTTTGATAATCACCGGCCAGCAAGCTTGACCTGGCCTGTTCATACAGTTGTTCAATATCCTGGGCTAACAGGGTAGATCCCAGGAATAAGATCAATAAAACTATCGCTATTTTATTTACATTCTTCATTGATTTTGCCCTTCCTGTCTATAAAAATTTCCTGTTTGTTATATCTGAATTTAACGCAGGTTTTATCTTTCGATCCGTAGCGTGAGAATCCCACATCATTATAGACATCGCTGGTATCTTTGGGAGTGACATCCAAGGCTTTATAATTGGCCGACAGCCCATCGCTTTTTGGTTCGATCAGCCAGACATTCTTGAAATTATCGGCGCAGACATAATATTTGCCGAAATTCTGGATCAGTTTCACCTCGTTAACTGTACTTCTTTCCTGCAGCAGGATTGGATTTAGCCATAATACACCGCTGAATATCTCGTCACTACCGATATAGACCGAACTGTCGGCTTCGACTTTCAGATTCATGGCTACCGAATATTGCTCAAAGGTAACAAGCCTGCTTGAGCACCCGGCAAGGATTAAAAAGATAAGCGAAAAAATGATGATTTTCATTGCACCTCCTGGTTTAATCTATCTATTATGTTATTAAGAATTATCAAATGATATTTAACAATATACATAAATCAATTATATCTGCATAAAAAAAATACATATTATTTTTTCAACTGCTGTAGCAAAACAAGGGACTAGACTTAAAAAAATGAATAGAAGTGACCTGCATCACTATTTCTGCATAGGGGTGTATTATTATGCAAGGTAGATAGGGTAAAGTATCTGTCAGGGTCTCCGGACAAGACTTAGGAAAGAGGTATGTATTTATATGATCTGGATCGGCGACATGCCGATCGATATAAGGTGCCGAATGCGAAGATCAAGTACCGGTTGTCTTCCGGGACCGGCGATATTACGCCCATGAAGGATATGGCTCAGAACAGTGCCAGTTTTCAGGTTAATCATGACATCAAACCGGGTGATATTATCGAACTGGAAATATTGATCCCATCCAAAGAAAGAATTACAGTTAAAGCAACCTGTGTCCGGATAACGGCGCAGGAAAGCAGTAATCTGACCTTTGCCGCTGTACAATTTCTGCCCTTCAGTACCATTGAACGCTATAATTCATTTAAAAGCCAGGAACAATTACGTATCCTGGTCAAGGAATTCAAGAATACGCTGCTGGCCTTGCCTTAGAGTTAACCACCTCCGAGGTTATCGGAACCTCGGAGGTGGTCGCATATTTTATGCAACGTTGACCCGACAATTACGTAAATTCCTTACATTGTAAACTTCTGCTTTGCAGAATTGATTTTTTGTTCTAAATTTATGTAATTGAACTTCTTGGGGAGGGTTCAACGATGGCTGATCAAAATGATTCAAAGGGTAGTGTCTTCCGCCGCCTGGGCAATGCAGTGGAGAATATGCTCTTTACCCATGAAGAAGTGCCCGCAGAGCAGACTCCTGAGGCCACAGCGCCGGATACTCCGCAAAAGTCGCAGATCTCTACCCCGCAGGTAACACAGACAGTAATTCAAAAACCTTTACCCAGAACGGCTTCAACCGTGAAAGCAGATGAAAATCTGGTAAATGCGATTTTACAAGCTGCCACAGAACTGGGGACCGCCCTGACCAATTTTGAAAGTTTTGTCAAGACTTTCGATGGCATTATTCCGGATGAAGCAAGCCGTTTCAAAGCAGCTTTTGCTGCTGCCAAGAAATCAGCCCCGCTGACGGTAAAAGAACTGCTGGCTGCTGCTGATGAACAGATCGGAGCCCTGAAAATTGAAAAGGCGGATTTTTTAGAAAGTATCAAAACTAAAAACGAAGAAGTCGAACAACTTAAAATAGACATGGCCCATATCGATGAAAAAATTGTCGATTTAAAAAGAGAGATACAGGAACTGGAAAACAGTAAACAAACCAAGACTGATCTTAGTAAAAAACTTGCGGAGAATATTAAACGGGGCAGTGAGAAATTTGATCTGGCCATGACGGCCGTTCAGGAAATTCTGATCGCCAAGAAAAATAAACTGCTGACATATCTTAAAAACATGTAAGGCTAAATTCAAACAATATAGAATTATTTTATACCAGGAGGTGTTTCCATGGATCCCAGTCAAAATGTACAATTGAAAAGTTTCTGGAGTAAAAAAGAGGGCACGACGGGCATGATCATTCTGGCCCTGCTAATCGGAGCAGGCGTGTACGGATTCAGCGCCATTCTGCCCTGGGTGATCACGCTGCTGCAGAATACCCTGCACACCATTTTCCTGGCCGGTGCTCTGGGCCTGATCATTTTCCTCGTCACGGATAGACGGGTTCGCAATCTGGTCAAGTATATGTTTAAAAGTGTCATGAGGGCAATCACCAGTGTCTTCATAACCATCGATCCGATCGGCATCCTGAGAAATTATGTGTCCGATCTGGAGCGCAATATTCGTGACATGACGGAGCAACTGGGGGCACTGCGGGGACAGATGCGCACGCTGCAGGAGGAGATGAGAAAGAACGACCAGGTGCGCGAGGAATCCCTGAAAGCGGCTAAAATTGCCCAGGAGCGAGGGAAGAAATCAGCCTTTGTGCTCAAAGCCCGCAGAGCCGGACGTCTGCAGGAATCCAATCTTACTTATAAAAATCTGTATGTAAAGATGGAAACACTGTACCGGGTTTTAAGCAAGATGCTGGAGGCGGCACAATTCTGGTACGAAGATCTGTCGGATGAAGTGGAAGTAAAGATCCGTGAACGGAAAATGATACTGCAGGGCTACTCGGTGTTTAAAAAAGCACAAAAAGTTATCCAGGGTGATCCTGATGCCAAGGAACTGTTCGACCAGACCCTGGAATATATGGCCGAAGACTATGGCCAGAAACTTGGCGAGATCGAACATTTCATGGATATTTCCCAGGGCTTCATTGAATCAGTGGATTTGCAGAATGGGATCTATGAAGAAGATGCTCTCAAGGAACTGGAAAACTGGGAGCAGAAAACAGATTCGCTGGTTCTGGGCGATCAAAAGGAAGTGTTGCTGTTAAAGTCAGCCGATGAAGCGGATAAACTGGATCTGGATGCACCATTGCACCAGGTAACCAAAGAAGAAGTTATGGCGAAAAAAAAGGAACAACAGTCGGAGAATAAATATAGCCGCTTTATCGAATAAAGTAAGCCATGGGTATAAAGTACAGCAAATGAGCGTTGCCTGGAATTCGCTTAAGAGTGGATGCAGAAATATATAAATTATACTATATATTTTTTAAGTTTTAAAAGAAGGAGTGTGAGTTATGGTCATGGAAAGAAGAACGGGTTTGAATCCGGCTGTAAAATTTATCTTAATTTTCGGCATAATGGCCCTGGCTGTCTGGTTGTTCATGAAGTACAAGGACGTACTAATCCCCAAGGGACGGGAAACCAAGAGTATTTTATCGGAAGATTTGCAGAAAGATGTGAAGAGCGGCGGTCTGCCGATGATCAACGTATGTATTGTCGATTATCCCGGCTATGCCCCGGCGATTGGTTTCAATAACGGGTATGAAGCGAATAAAGAGAGCCGTTTTTATACGCAATATGGCATACTGGTAAAATTCACGGTAATCAACGATGTACCGGCAGCGCGGGTAGCCTGGCAGAATGACAAAGTGGATGTCCTGGCTTCTACCCAGGATATGTACCCGCTGGATGCCAGTGGATTGCTGGATGATCAACCGCGGGCGGTCTGGGCTTCCAGTAAGAGCCGCGGCGCCGATGTATTCGTTGCCGCTAACGAAATTCGCTCCATCCGTGACCTGGTCGGAAAGAAAGTAGCCCTGTGCGAAGGCTCGCCCTCCCACTCTTTTTATATGATCATGCTGCAGGCTGACCAGGTGGAGTACAATCAGATCCAGGTGGTTAAAGTCAGCAGCACGATTGAAGCAGCTAAATATTTCATGAATGGACAGGTTGATGCTGCGGTGGTGTGGAGTCCTGATGACCTTAATTGTCTGAAGTCGGTAAAAGGCTCGCATATTTTAAAAAGCACCGAGCAGGTAACCGAGGCGATTGTAGATATGTTCTTCGCCAAGGAATCTTTTATTGAAAAAAACCGCGAGGCCATGCAGAAATTATATGATGGCTGGATGACCGCCAATGCCGAAGCCAACACCAATCAGGCTTTCCGTGATAAAGCCGCGGGAATTCTGGCCGCCGGCATGCAGATGAGTAAAGATGATGCTTTGTTCATGATGAGCAAAGTACGTTTTTGCACTAATGGCGATAATGCAAATTACTTTAATCTGAATTCGGGTTACAGCGGAATGACCGGGCAGGAGATTTACAGTAAGATGACCCGTCTGTACCTGGCCATCAACCTGGCCCCGGAAAATGTACCGGCCTGGCGCTCGGTAGCCAACAGTACATTCGTGCAGAATTCGAGGTTAAGCGGAGCAATGAATGCTGCCGAAGGGGGCATCGCTTTCAGTACCCCCTCCGCCACTGAAACCAAAGCCGATGCTTTTGCCAGGAAAACCCTCTCGGTCACTTTCAACTTTGGCAGCTCGGAATTGGATCAGAACGGCAAGACGATCATTGAGATCGGTTTTGCCGATGTGGCCCGTCAATTTGCCGGCAGCAGAGTGCGCCTGGTGGGGCATACCGATAATGTAGGGAGTGATCAGGGGAACCTGGCTTTATCCCGGCGCCGGGCAGATGCGGTTAAAAGTTACCTGGTACAGAAATACGGATTTGATCCAAACCGTTTTATCACTCAGGGCAAGGGTTCAACGGTACCGGTAGCCACCAATGATACCGATGACGGCCGGGCCAAAAACCGCAGGGTTGATTTTGAAATTTTACAATAAGCATATTTGTTATTTTGTTTATTCTCTGCGACCTTTGCGTTTTCCTTAGCGACCACTGCGTTTAAAAACTTAAACGCAAACGCTTCGCGCGCAAAGGAAGCACAAAGGTCGCAGAGTATATATCAGGAAATTTGGTTATCTAAGGATAAATGTATGAAAAATTATTTGTCCGGGTTATTTGAATTACGCGGTAGTTTGAATAAACGGAAATTTAATATTCTGCTCATAGCCGGCGTCATTCTGTTCCTGCTGATCTGGCAGGCTATAGTTACCTTCACCAAAGTACCGCCGGGTATTTTCCCTTCCCCCTGGAAGGTACTGAAATGTTTACCGGAACTTCATTTTCAGGACGCGGTGGTGCGCAATGCCGTCTATTCGCTTTATTTAAATCAGGCCGGACTATACCTGGCAGTTTTTATTTCACTGCCGCTGGGTTTCATCATCGGCTTGTTTCCGCTATTCCGCGGATTGACCGAACGGCAGATCGCCGTGTTCCGCTATCTACCCCTGACTCTGCTGATCGGTGTATTTATCCGCTGGTTCGGACTGGAAGATCTGATGAAAATAACTTTCCTGGCTGTAGGTATATTCGTATATCTTCTGCCAACTGTAATCGTCAGGGTGGATGAAGTCAACGAAGTATATGTACAGACAGTCAAGACTCTCGGCGCCACCAAATGGCAGACCATCAAAACAGTATTCATCCCCGATGTATTATCGCGGGCTTTTGACGATATCAAGGTCCTGGCTCCGATCAGCTGGACTTATATCATTATCGCCGAGATGATCAACAAGACCGGCGGTCTTGGCGCGATGGCTTATCTGTTTGGCCGGCAAAGCCGGGCTGACAAGGCCTTCGCAATCCTGCTGATCATCATCGTTATAGGTATTGTACTGGATAAAATTTTTACCGGGCTGGATCGAATCTTTTTCCCCCATAAGTATGCCACGAAAGGGGGCAGGAATGAATAAGGTTGAGTTTGTAAATACCGAGTTAAAAGATATAATTGAACTGCGCAATATAAGCCAGACCTATGACCAGGGCAAAACATATATAATCAGGGATCTGAATTTACTGATCGAGGATAAACCTGAGCAGGGTCAATTTGTGGTGATCCTTGGCGAGAGCGGTTGCGGCAAATCCACCCTGCTGCGTTATATCGCCGGGCTGCAGGAACCGAGCAGCGGCGAAGTCTTTGTAAATGAACGGATCCGTACGAATGAAGCGATCAGTATGGTTTTCCAGCAGTATTCATCGCTGCCCTGGCGGACGGTGCTGCAGAATATTATGCTGCCGCTGGAAATTAAAGGGGTGGACCGCAGGGAATCTGCCGGAAAAGCGATGGAGATGGTTAAGACTGTCGGGTTAGCAGGGCATGAGAAGAAATATGCCCAGTATCCTATCTTGTCCGGGGGACAACTTCAGCGTGTGGCTATTGCCCGTTCACTGATCAGTAATCCGGAAATTATCCTGATGGATGAACCATTCGGCGCTCTGGACACCAACACCCGCTTTAAAATGCAATTGATGCTGGCCGAATTATGGGATAACCTGAAATGTACGATTATTTTTGTGACCCATGATATACAGGAAGCGGTATTCCTGGGCGACGATATTTATGTGCTGAGCGTTAATCCGGCCAGTATCGTCAGACACATTGCCATCGATCTGCCGTTTCACCGGGATCGGCAGACAAAGCGCAGCAAGCGTTTCGGCGAACTGGTCCAGGAAGTCGAAGATGCACTGCTGGCGACGGCGCACACCAAATAATTCAAATACTTTTTATAAATTGAACTGAAAACATCTGGAAGGAGTCACCGATGAAAACGATAAGCAGGATATCAACCATGGTACTGATCATGCTGATGAGCATGTCGTTTTTAAGTTGCCTGAAGGAGGATAAGGTGTATATGAAACTGGGGAAAAAGCCATTCGGAAAAACCGCCGAGGGTAAAGAAGTGCTGCTGTTCTCATTACAGAATAAAAATGGTATGGAAGTACAGATCATGACCTACGGGGGAAGTGTAGTTTCATTGCGGGTTGCTGACCGTCTGGGAAAATTTGCGGATGTGGTGCTGGGCTATGACAATCTGGATGGCTATCTAAAGAACAATCCCTATTTTGGCGGTTTGATCGGCAGATTCGGCAACAGGATTGCCAAGGGCAAATTCACCCTGAATGGCACACCCTATCAACTAACGGTCAACAGCGGTGAGAATCATCTGCATGGTGGTTTCAAGGGATTTGATAAAGTCGTCTGGGAGGCAGAGGAGTTGGAAAGCGACACGAGCATCGGTTTGAAATTAAAGTACGCCAGCCCTGCAGGTGAAGAAGGTTATCCCGGAAATGTGGATGTAGTCGTAACATATATGCTGAATAACCATAATGAACTGCAGATTGAGTACAGTGCTACAACTGATAAAGCAACGATTATAAATATGACTCATCATTCCTATTTTAATCTTGCCGGCGCAGGTGCAGGGGATATCCTGGCCCAGGAAGTGATGATCAATGCCGATCAATTCACTCCGGTTGATAAAAATCTGATCCCCACGGGTGAATTAAAAGACGTGGCCGGCACGCCTATGGATTTCCGTAAATCTGCGACTATCGGCGCCAGAATCAATGACGCTGATGAACAATTAACTTTTGCCGGCGGTTATGACCACAACTGGGTACTGAATAGAAGTGAAAATCCACTCACCCTGGCCGCTACTGCCTATGATCCCAAGTCCGGCCGGATGCTGGAAATATATACTACCGAGCCCGGAATACAATTTTACTCCGGCAATTTTCTGGACGGAACAATAACCGGTAAACAGGAGAAGGTATATCAGCATCGTTTTGCCTTCTGTCTGGAACCGCAGCATTATCCCGATGCTCCCAATAAATCCAATTTTCCTCCTGTGGATCTTAAACCGGGTGAAAAATATTCCCAGAAATCGGTCTATAAGTTTCTCACTCGTTAAAAATATACGCGATCAATTTAACAGGCACAGCGGACTGTGTTGGCGGAGAGTGGAAGGAAAGATATCATGAACGGAAATATCCCTGTATTAATGGTCGAAGGGGATAGCCTGGCCGAGGCCTGGGAAAAGTCCCTGGTTGCCGTTTATGAACAGGGCTGCGATGTAAAAACTGAATATGATAAAGCCGATGATCCGCCCAGTAAAGACAGTTCCATGACCATAGTTGTGCATAAACCCCTGGCCGAGCCGATGATCCATAAAGATTTTCCGGGCGGACTGGAAGATCTGCAGGAGTACGTACTGGAGGTTATCCAGGGGATAAAAGATCATTGGATTCGCCAGTCGGCAGACTAATGCCGCTGATACCCGCTGGGAATATACGTATCATCAAAGATTGTTCGGATATACCGTGCCCGGCCTGGATACTATTTATGATCAGATCAAACTTATGGTCGAAAAACTGGCCAGGACTCCCTATACCCGGCGCGCTCAGGCTATAACCTGGAAGGTCTGGGAAGATAATTTCTGTTATGATCCGGCTTGTCTGCAAAGTATCTGGTGCCGGATGCTGCAGGATGAGCGGGGCGACTGGTATTTAAATACCAATATCCGTTTCCGTTCCAACGATGCATATAAAGCTGCCTTTATGAATATGTTTGCATTTATCCAATTGCAGCAACATATCGCCGCAAGTATTGCCGTTCTTTCCGGTAAGAATGTAAAGTTAGGCCGTTATGTGCATCAGGCCGACAGTTACCATATCTATGGATCCTATCTGAGGGAATTCAAAGAGCGGTTCATGCAAGCCCTGCAGACCCGGACATTCGCCCAGAGGACCATCCCTTATGAAATGGTGCAGGAGATGATGACCGAGGCTATTCCCCAGATTATGGATAAAGTAAAAAAAGCAGGACAGTAACCAGGATTCCTGGTAATCCTTTTGATAAAACACGAGGTTTAGAATGCAAAAACAAGTCACTCTGGGACTCATTGTCAGTAACAGGGGTTTTTTCCCGGATTATTTGTGTAAAACCGGCAGAGATACCATACTGAAAGTATTGAAATCAGCCGGGATAAAGGTTGTAACCCTCACTCCGGAAGATACCAAGTATGGCAGCGTGGAATCCTTACAGGATGCAGTCACATGTACCGAATTATTTAAAAAACACAGGCGGGAAATAGACGGAATACTGGTGACCCTGCCCAATTTTGGCGATGAGCGGGGTGTAGCCAATACACTGCGCTGGTCGGAATTGAATGTGCCGGTGTTAATCCACGCTTTCCCGGACGACCCTCGTAAGATGACCATTGCGGACCGGCGCGATTCTTTTTGTGGAAAATTATCAGCCTGCAACAATCTGGTCCAGTACGGCCTCAAGTTTTCTCTGACCGGCCAGCATACTGTAGATCCGGAAAGCGCCGCTTTTAAGAGTGATCTGGAAAAATTTGTTCAGATATGCCTGGTGGTCAAGGGGCTCAAAAATATCAGTATTGGGATGATTGGTGCCCGGCCTGCGGCCTTTAATACAGTTCGTTTCAGTGAAAAAATTTATGAGCGGCATGGTATCAGTATCGAAACAATCGATTTGTCCGAGGTATTTGGTCTGACCGCTAAAGTGAAAGATTCGGACCAGGATTTTAAGAGCAAGATCGAGGAAATTAATAATTATGTTCCGGTCAAAGGTATCCCGAAAACTGCTCTGGAAAAAATGGCCAGGCTAGGTGTGGTGATCGAAAGATGGATGAAGGATAATAATCTGGTCGCCAGCGCCGTACAATGCTGGACTGCCATGGAAGAATTTTATGGCGTGGTGCCCTGCACCATGATGAGTATGATGAGTAATAGATTGATGCCCAGTGCCTGTGAAACCGATATCGGCGGAGTGATCGGGATGTATACCATGGTCCAGGCTTCGGGCAAACCCAGCGCAATTCTTGATTGGAATAATAATTATGGCGATGATCCGGATAAATGCATAATGTTTCATTGCTCCAACCTGCCGCTGGGGGTATTTGTCGATAATAAAGTTGTCGGTGCTTGCCGTAATTGTTCGGCTGCGGATCTGCCCCGCATGGATTATCAGGAGATCGTGGCAGGTACAGTGGGCAAGGAAAATACATATGGCACCATAGTCGGCAGGATTCGTCCGGATCCGTTTACATTTTGCCGCGTTTCCACGGATGATTTTTCAGGAAAAATTGCCGCCTATGTCGGTCAGGGACAACTGACCGACGATCCGTTGCAAACCTTTGGCGGTTATGGTGTGGCGCATATTCCCAATTTACAGAAATTACTGGCCCAGCTCTGTGCACAGGGTTTTGAACATCACGTGGCCATTAATCTGTCTCAGACAGCTGCAGCAATTGCCGAGGCCTTCGAAAAATATCTGGGCTGGTCTGTCTACTATCACCAGGAATGAGCAATAAGCGCAATTAGTTACATAAGAAAAACCCTGTTCGGGTCTTTATTTTTCTTTTCTTTTTATTTCAAATGCGATAAAATTAGTCGGTCCGGGCTGTCGCGGCTGGATTTGCGATAAGAAATTTTTACAGGGATATTCGTACCGTACTCTGAGTAAAGCAGCAGAAACGATTCATCTGCTGAAATTGAAACGAGGTTTTACAATGGACCGTACTTTTATTTCGAACCTGTTGAAAACGAGAAGTAAGTATCAGGCGGTATTCCCGCCCAAGCATAAAGTCGGACAATTTTTAACCGATCTGCTGGAACTGTTATTTCCTCATTTTGATAGTGAACGCAATCTGCTTACACAAGAAGCAATGACCGGAAAATTTGCCCTGCTGGAAAACGATCTGAGCAAAATCCTGAAATTGCAACAACCCAGTCAGGCCAAACGGATTGATAAAATAACCAGCCGCTTTTTTAAAAAAATGCCGGAAATTTACCGCTTGTTATGCCTGGATGCACAGGCCATCTATGAAGGAGATCCCGCCGCCGAAAGCGTGGACGAAGTGATCTCGGCCTATCCGGGATTTTTTGCGATTTATACTTACCGGATTGCTCATGAGTTTTATCTGAATGATATCCCGGTTTTTCCGCGCATGCTGACTGAATTTGCCCATATTCAGACGGGCATCGATATTCATCCCGGTGCAGCTATCGGTGAATCGTTCTTTATCGATCATGGTACCGGTGTGGTCATCGGCGAAACGACGATTATAGGAAAAAATGTCAAGATCTACCAGGGTGTTTCACTGGGTGCATTAAGTGTGCAAAAAAACATGTCCAAATTAAAACGTCACCCCACTATTGAAGACAATGCCATCATTTATTCGAATGCCACGATTCTGGGGGGAGATACGGTGGTAGGGCATGATAGTATTATCGGTGGGAACGTCTGGTTGACCAAGAGCGTTGCTCCTTATTCCATTGTTTATCACACCAGTGAAATTAAAGTCCGCCGCAAGTCCGGCATTGAAGACAGATCGAAATCAACATCAAAAAAAGGGGGAAAAAATGCTTACAGCTAATATATTGGAGAGTATTGGAAATACTCCCCAGGTCAGAATAAATAATTTATATGGCCCGTCTGCCCGGGTCTGGATGAAACTGGAACGCAGCAATCCGGGCGGCAGTATCAAGGATCGCATTGCCCTGTCGATGATCGAAGATGCCGAGAAGGAAGGTCTGCTGAATAAAGAGAGCACGATCATTGAACCGACCTCGGGCAATACCGGTATCGGACTGGCCATGGTGGCCGCAGTAAAGAAATACAAATTGATTCTGGTCATGCCGGAATCCATGTCAGTAGAACGGCGTCAACTTATGTCGGCTTACGGTGCCCGTTTTGAATTGACGCCGCGTGAACTGGGCATGAAAGGAGCAATTGAACGGGCTGGCCAGATGTTGACTGAAATACCCCATTCCTGGATGCCGATGCAGTTTGAAAATGAATCTAATATCGAAGCCCATCGACGCTTTACCGCCCAGGAGATACTGCATGATTTTCCGCCGCCCGGGCTGGATTTTTTGATCACCGGAGTCGGTACCGGCGGACATATCACCGCCTGCGGGGAGGTTCTTAAACCGAAGATGCCGGGATTGAAGGTTTTTGCGGTGGAACCGGAATTATCGCCGGTTATCAGCGGCGGCCAACCCGGACCCCACCCCATCCAGGGAATTGGTGCCGGATTCATACCTAAAAATTTACACACCGGGATTCTCGATGGTGTAATTCAGATCAGTAAGGCAGAAGCCTTTGAGTATACCAGACGCTGTGCCAGGGAAGAAGGAATCCTGGTCGGGATCTCGACCGGTGCAGCCCTGGCGGCAGTTGCGAAAAAAATCAGGGAAACCTCGCCGGAGAAAAAAATCCTGACCTTTTGCTATGATACGGGGGAAAGATATTTATCGGTACCGGAATTATGGTAGAGCTGTGATCGGAAAGTACCCTGTTAATTAATAGACTGGTTCAAATTTAATCTTTAAAGGAGGTATGTATGGGTTTCTGGCAGGAGTTTAAGGAATTCGCTGTGAAAGGAAATGCTCTGGATATGGCCATCGGTATCATTCTTGGTTCCGCTTTCAACAAGATCGTAAATTCACTGGTCATGGATATCCTGATGCCGCCGTTGGGAATTCTGATTGGCGGTGTCGACTTTAAAAATCTGCAAGTTGTATTGAAAGCTGCTGTCGGTGAAGTACCGGCCGTGGCTATAGGTTATGGCCAGTTTGTAAACACGGTTATTGAATTTTTAATCGTGGCGCTGAGTGTCTTTGTAGTAGTTAAAGTGATGAATCGTCTGATCAAAACGAGAGAAAAGAAATAGTACTGCTGTGAAAAAACTGAATGAAGAAAAATATCCGCCGCCCTGGACTGTTTCGCGATCGGAACAGGGCGCGGACCTTCGGCTTTTTCAGGTCCGCTATGATTGGTACAAAAATCCAAGAAATAATAAAGAATTAAAACGCCTGGTGCTGGAAACAGTAGATTGGGTAAACATTGTTGCGATCACTGCCGAGAAAAGAATTGTAGTCGTCCACCAGTACCGTTTCGGCACCGGAAAAATTTCGACTGAAATTCCGGGTGGAGTTCTGGAGGTACAGGAATCACCTCAGCAGGCGGCAATGCGCGAGTTGCAGGAAGAAACCGGTTATACTTCATCATCCTGGTTTTATCTGGGTGCCGTGGAACCCAATCCTGCTTTTCATACCAATCTTTGTCATCACTGGTTGGCCGATCGTGTCCGGAAGACACATACCCCCATGCTGGATGAAGGGGAGGATATCACGGTTGAAACCCTTGATTTTGATGAAATACGTAGCGCGATTAAATCAGGTCAAATCAAACATGCCCTGGCCCTTTCTGCGCTTTCGAGGATTAATGAATTATGGAATGGCTTTTTACCGGGGAGATAATGTTAGTAACGCTCGGGGCAGTGGTAATCGTAATAATCGGTTCAATCGTCCAGGGCTCGCTGGGTATCGGTCTGGGTTTCATCGCTGTGCCGTTGCTGGCCTTACTCGATCAGGATTTCATTCCCGGTCCATTATTGCTGGCCGCTTTGTTGTTGACTGTGCTGGTTTCCTATCGTGAATACGATTCTATTGTTTTCAAAGAAATCAATTGGGCAATAGTAGGACGGATTTTGGGTACGGCTGTGGGTGCAGCTATACTGACGATGATCCCTGAAAACAAATTAGCAGTTCTTTTCGGTATTATGGTTTTGAGTGCAGTAGCCCTGAGTTTACTGGGCTTCAGGTTAAAAGTTTCACCGCGTAATTTAGTTCTGACCGGAATTCTATCCGGATTCATGGGTACGACCTCGGCAATTGGCGGAGTACCGATGGCTTTGATTTACCAGGATTTACAGGGACCCAAACTACGCGGTACCCTGTCTGCCATTTTTGTGGCGGGAACTTTAATTTCGATAATTTCTTTAATTATAATAGGAAGGTTCGCTGGACGACAGGTAATTCTTTCGCTGGAATTAATACCGGGAATATTGATCGGGTATTTTATTTCAAACAGAACGGCTAAAATACTGGACAGGGGGTATATTCGCCTGATTATTCTCGGCTTGGCGGGACTTTCCGGTGCAATCATCTTAATTCGCGGTTTAGTCTGACCCTGCTCTTGATAATCAGTCAGATATCTCCGAATAAGGCGGAAATAATATTAATATTTAATGAGGTATAAAAAATGCATTTTGTGGAGCAACAATTTGACGATATTTACGTACTGGCAATTAAAGGTAAATTAACGGATTCTCCGGAAACCGACGAATTGCATACGCGGGTTGAATCATTCTTAAAGCGTCAGATTAAAAAAATCGTGATCGATTTAAAGCACGTTAATTTTTTAGCCAGTGCCGGCATCGGTGCATTAATGCGTTGTGTGACCACTGTGCGCAAAGCCGGGGGTGAATTAAAATTTGCGGGTTTATCCGGCAAGGTGCGCAGTATCTTTGCCATCACCAGACTGGATGGAATATTGCCCGTGTATGATACGGTCAATGCTGCCGTGCAGAGTTTTGCGGATCATTATTAATGAGGTTATACATGAAGCAGATTATTAAAACTACGATTATCATTCCGGTTGCTTTCTGCTTAATGGCATGTGGTCAAAAGGATAAAATGCCGATCACGACCTCTTCGCCCCGGGCTTTACAGTATTTTTTGCAGGCACGGGATCTGACCGAAAAATGGCGCCGGCATGACGCAGTCGATTACTTTCAGAAAGCAATCGAACTGGATTCCAATTTCGTACTGGCTTATTACTATATGGTTGACAGTTATTTGCCGGCCAAGCAACGGTTAGAATACTATAATAAGGGCTATAAACATCTCGATAAAGTATCGCAGGGGGAGAGATTACTGGTCGAGTCTACGCATGAAGCGATGCTGGGGAATACCAGGAAACAACAGGAACTGCTGGAAAAATTGGTACAGATGTACCCCAAGGATGAACAACTCTATTTAACTCTGGGTAACTTCTATTTTGGTCAACGGCAATGGCTGCGGGCGATTGCGACTTATAATCGAGCCCTGGAAATTAATCCTGAGTTTTCCACCCCTTATAATCAGATCGGATATTGTTATCGCTTTCTCGGTGATTACGCCGAGGCCGAGAAGGCTTTAAAAAAATACATTAAACTGATACCCGATAACGCTAATCCCTATGATTCCTATGCCGAACTCCTGCTGCGCATGGGAGAATACGAAGTATCGATCGAGAATTATGAAAAAGCACTGCAACTCGATCCTAACTTTATCTATTCCTATATCGGTATCGCGACAAATTTAAATTTTAAAAAGGAGTATGAAGAGGCCCGCCGGCAACTTAAAGCCATGTACCGAATCGTCCGCGGTGATGCCGAAATATCGATGTATTATTATGCCGTGGCTGTCTCGTATGCCGAAGAAGGGAATCTGGATCTGGCCAGAGCGGAACTGGAGCAGAGATATGATTTAGCCGCAGCCAGTCGCGATACCCTGGCTATGAACGGAGCTATGCACACTATTGTGCAGGTACTGCTGGATCAGGGCAGGATGGTCGAAGCCAGGGCCAAGACCGAGGCAGTCTATAAATTTTTCCAGGAAGTCAATCTGCCGCCGGAAGTAAAACAATGGTCGGCGGAACGGATATTCCTTGACCGGGCTATAATTGCGGTTACGGAAAACAATTGCAGCGAAGCGCGGAATTATGCGAATTTATATGAGCAGGAAATAGTCAAACATGAAAATCCGCTGCTGATGCTGGCAGTTACCGAAGTCAAGGCCATGATAGACCTGGCCGAGAAGAAATATGATCAGGTCATCTCAGGACTTGCGCAGGCTCCCAGGGATGATTCTTCTATATTATATCTGTTGGCCAAGGCTTACCGTGGTAAAGGGGATCTGCCGGAGGCTCAAAAATATTATAAACAGATCCTGACCTTAAATGAATTGAACAGTCTGGAATACGCCATGATCCGGCATAGAGTAGAAAAGGAACTGCTGCAAATAGCAACACCATTGACCGGTTAAGTTTGTGAAATGATCAGGCGATTATTACCTTCACTCCCATATTTTTTAATATATTGTGTTCTTCCGGAGGTATCCCTTTATCCGTAATCACCGCATCAATTTCGGTGACAGGCGTTATGAAGGCGAAACTCCGGCGTAAGAATTTGCTGGAGTCAGTTACTACAAAAATCTCCCGCGAAATTTCCACCATTACCCGGTTCAACTGAGCTTCTTCAACATTGGGTGTGGATATTCCATATCGCGAATCAAATCCATCAACACCCAGGAATAACTTGTCACAGTAATAATTGCGGAAATTCTGTTCGGCCAGCGACCCGACCAGAGAATACGAATTCTCCCGTAAAGACCCGCCCGGAATGATGACTTTCACATTCTTATTTTCAGCGAGTATACTGGCTATGTTCAAGGCGTCAGTTATCACTGTGACATGATTAAGGCGGGCTAAATTTTTAGCGATTTCCATGGTGGTTGATCCGGAGTCCAGAATTATGGTATCATATTCTTTTATCAGATCTACCGCGGTGCGACCTATACGCTGTTTCTCGGCCAGGTGCTGTTTCTGTTTTTCTGCCAGAGCAAAGTCAAATCCCACGCGCCGTTGTTTGATAGCACCACCACGGGTGCGTAATAACAGGTTTTTTTGTTCGAGATGAGCCAGATCATTACGAATCGTAACTTCACTGACTCCAAAAATTCCACTCAGGTTTTGTACTTCAACCTGCCCGGCGGTATCAACTTGTTCCAGAATCCGGGCCCGGCGTTCCAAAGTTGAGGCTTTTTCTATCATCATTTCACCCATTGAATTATCTTACGAATACTTTCGGGAATATTGAGTCTATCTTTCAAAACATTACAAATATAAATTATAAGTATTAATATTTACAAGAATTATTTTCATTAGAGCTGTGAACCAAAGAATCGTGGTTTACTGATTCCTGGTCGTAACTCCTTGTTAATTAATGTCTAAATAATTAGTAATAGTCATCTCTGCTGGCAGGTGTTCATTCTCATCCGTATATGAGTACGGCCTTAGCATAAGTTAATCCTATTTATTCTTTTTTAAGATTGGTTATAAAATCTGAAAATATCCAATAAATAGGAAAAAAAAGGTGTTGACATTTAATAAATAATGAATTATAATTTGCGCGAAAGATTTTATAAGTATCTAAGCAACAGGCTATCTATGAATCCTTCCTACCTGAATCTACCTGAAGATCGATTAATTAGTATGGGGGCAATTCATACTGCCAGGGAAATTCAGGGCCAACCCGAATTGTGGCTGAAGACCTGGGAGGTCGTTGACAAACAGGCAAAATCCTTGAATGAATTCCTGGATCCTGTGCTGGCCAAGACCAATCTCGAAATTATCCTGGTCGGGGCGGGATCATCGGCTTTTATCGGTGAAGCCTTACAAGGGCCGATCCATAAAAATACCGGCCGGTGCACCAAGGCGGTACCGACTACTGATCTGGTTTCTCACCCTGAATTGTACATTCCCGGGAACACTCCTGTTTTAATGATCTCTTTTGCACGCTCCGGCAACAGTCCTGAAAGCATTGCTGCAGTGAAATGGGCAGATTTACTGAGCACCGACGTATATCACCTGGTTATCACCTGCAATGCGGAAGGAATCCTGGCCAGGGATACCCGGCGCAAGAACAGTTTTATCTTTGTTCTGCCGCCTGAAGCAGATGACCAGAGTCTGGCCATGACCGGTAGTTTTTCTGCCATGTTCCTGGCTGGCTTATTGATCTCACGAATGCATTGTCTGGCTGCCCTTAAAACGCAGGTTGAAGATCTGGCGAAGTATGGACGTATAATCTTATCTGATCACCTGGTTCAGCTAAGGCAAGCTGCTGCGATAAATTTTAAACGGGCAGTCTTCCTGGGTTCGGGACCATTGCAGGGAGTGGCCCGGGAATCGCACCTGAAATTACAGGAATTGACCGACGGGAAAGTTATATGTAAGCACGATTCCTATCTGGGTTTCCGGCATGGGCCGCGGGCGGTGGTTGATCAGGAGACGTTGCTGGTATTTTTGTTTTCTAATGATCCCTACGTCAGAAAATATGAGTTAGACCTGGTCAGTGCCATCGATAATGGTGAAAAGGGCATATATCGCATCGGCATCATGGAAAAGAATATTGAAAAAATAAAGCTGGATCTGAAAATTGTACTCTCCGGAAATAGTTCACGGCTGGATGAAGAAGTCCTGGCTATTTGCAGTGTTTTGCCGGCGCAGATACTCGGTTTTTTTAAATCCTTATTATATGGTTTAAAACCTGATAATCCTTCGGCCAGCGGCGCAATTACCCGTGTGGTCCAGGGGGTTCAGATATATCCTTATCAAAAGATCCAATTGCAGCCCAGTCTAACTGATTCTGCTGAAATTTGTACGGATATAAGACAGGTCAAAGGCACTTGAATAATCTTATTAGAAATTTTAAAATGCGTTTCCAACTTATCGGAGTTCAATTTTGAGAAGTTTTTGGCTACTCTGCTTTTCCGGCTTTATCCTCTGTTATCAGCTGCGGGCTGACGACCTGGCCATTCCGAGCTGGAACACTTCCCTGCCCAGTACGGGTTCACTTAACTTCTACTCCGATATCTGCCAGTTTGAAGATAAGGATAATAAAACACTTGTAGAAATTTCCTATGCTGTAGATTTAAAGCAATTATGGTCAGCAGCGGATGCAGATAATAAAACGGCTACCCTGCAAATTCAACTTTCGATTGTACCTCAACCGCCTGATTCAGTTATTCGCAATTCAGAGATTAAAACCGTACCATTGATATCTGATCAGCATACCAATATTTACATCGATCTGAAACGAGAGCAATTGAAACCGGGAATGATCGACTTTACCCTGGATATTTCAGACTCGGCGACCGGCAGATCGGGCCGGATTGCACAGAAAATGGAGATTCGTTCGTTCCCGCAATCTTATTCCTTAAGCGATATTTCTTTTATTCATCAATTGCAGAAATCTTCCCGGCAGAGTACATTTGAAAAAAACGGTTGGGAGATGATTCCTAATCCGGCCCGTGCTTATGGCAATAATGCAGCGGAGACCAATATCTATATCTACTATGAAATCAATCATTTCTCTTATACTGCGGAAAAACCCTCCTACTATGATGTTCATTATACCGTCACCGATTTGTCCGGCAAGGAAATCTGGAGCCAGCTCCGGGAGGGACTGGTCAAAAAATCGGCCAGTATAGCCCGGGTAGAGAAAATTCCTCTAACCGGTTTTAATACCGGTTTGTTTAAACTGAACCTGAGGGTGGTCGATTCGGCCACAGAGCAGAATTGCATGTCCTCGGCCTATTTTTCGGTTTACAGTGATGAGAGTGAATCACGCCTGGTGCTGCCGATGAGTAACGCTGACATCCAGCGTTATACCGACCAGCTACGATTTATCACCACCGACCAGGAAAAGAAAATTTTCCGGCAACTGGATGCCTTTGGCAAACAGCAATTTTTAATATCATTCTGGAAGTCCAGGGATCCTGATCCGGCTACTGCACAGAATGAATTTATGGAAGAATACTTCAGGCGTATTACCTTTTGTGAAAAATCTTTTAATGGCGGTTTGAATTCCGACATGGCCCGCATCTACCTCACCTATGGTGCACCGCTGGAGGTCAAGCGCGAGCCTTCATTTTCCAATACAATTCAGGCTGTTGAAACCTGGATTTATACCATCAACGGGCAGACCGAGTTTATATTCGTTGACCGATCCGGGTATGGAAATTACGTACTCGCTCATTCCACCCATCCCAATGAGTATCAGAATGGAAATTGGCAGAATGATCTGAATATATCGAATCAATAAAAATAAGGATTATGGATCGCCTGAATAAGCATGGTGCATCCAGCGACATAAATTTGATTTAACAGGATTAATGAATAAATGGAGGTACTCCTATGCAAAAACATTTTAACGACCATTTTTTTGTTATCACTGTTCTGCTGATCATGCTGGTTTTGCCAGCCTGTCTCTGGTCGGCACCAGTGGGAAAAATTTCCGGCAGGATTGTCGATACTGCTACCAAAGAACCGTTGACCGGAGTTAATATCATTATTGAAGGCACCACCCTGGGTGCCGCAACTGACCTGGATGGCTATTATTATATTATCAACCTGCGTCCGGGAGTATACACGGTCAAGGCTCAGATGGTCGGTTATGCGACAGTTATTCAGGAAAAAGTCGACGTTAATATAAACCAGACTACAACCCTGAATTTCGGTATGAGAGCGGAGACCATCCAGGGCGAAACTATTACCATTCAAGCACAGCGACCGCCCATCCAGATGGATGTCTCATCGAGCCAGACGGTGATATCGGTGCAAAATATTGAAAGCCGTCCGGTTGATAATTTTGAAGAGGTGCTTTCGGCAGAAGCAGGAATTATTCTGACCGCCAGTCAGAATGGTTCCGGTATTCTGGTACGTGGCGGTGATTTAAATGAAACCGATATTGTCGTGGATGGGCTTTCCACCAGGAATGAGCGCAATCAACAACCGATGACCAACCTTAATCTTTCGGCTATTGAGGAAATCGAAATTCTGACCGGTGGATTCAATGCTGAATATGGTGATATCCGCTCAGGTATGGTAAATATCGTTACCAAAGAAGGAAGTCCCGACCGCTATTCGGTCAATATCGATGCCAGGATCAGTCCCGCGGCGCGCAAGCATTTTGGTCCCAGTCCCTACAGCACTGATGGGCCCTTCTGGCAGGTCTATTCCGGTAAGGATGCTTATACCGGTATAACCCAGGAGATGGTCGATGCTGGGCAATATCCGTTTACATTTATCGGCTGGAATGAAGTAGCCCGCCAGTTTCTATCAGATCCGGATCCGGCCAATGATATGACTCCCCAGGCACTGCTGGATGTCTGGAAATGGCAACACCGCATCCGCAAATATTCAGACAAGCCTGATTATATTCTGGACGCGGCTTTCAGCGGTCCCATACCGCATACGCCGGTGACTTTCATGTTGTCCCAGCGTTATGAAAATCTGCAATTAGCTTATCCGTTCAGCCGCAATAATTCCATTGCCAGCACCACACTTTTAAAATTAACTACCCACTTGAGCCCGCAAATGAAAATATCATTTAATAATAACCTGATGGTGGTCAATGGGGTGGGTGGCTCGATCTATAATGATACCAACGGCCTTATCACCGGGAACCGCCAAGGGGTGGAATATGCCCAGGGGGTGGTAACCGATATCCAGTCCATTCGCTACATGTGGTGTAATGCCAATTTTAATCCGATTCAAACGGTCATGTATAATGGCGGCATAACACTGAATCATGTTCTGAGTACCAAAACTTTTTATGATGTGAGTCTTGAATACACCAATTACCGGAATAAACAGGAACCAATCGGGCTGCGTGATACTACCAAGATAAAAGAAATTGGCGGACAGTTGTTTGATGAAGCACCATGGGGTTACGTCGGCAGCCAGTTGGGTCAGGGGATTACTGAGAAGTACGATAATCATAAATGATTTCCTGATGTCCGGTGGAGGTCGCGGTCAGGATCATTCATGGTACTGGGGTGTTAAACTGGGTGCTAATCTGGTTTCACAGATTGACCGGCATAACCAGTTCCAGGCCGGTTTTGGTATTGAATACACCGAATTCAAAGAGCGTAGAGAGATCAATCATGGCTATACGACCCAACCCTATCAGGAGAATCCGGATGTATGGTGGCACTATGATACTTCCCCGGTAAAAATGAATGCTTATCTACAGGATAAACTTGAATATGAAGGTATGATTGCTAATTTTGGTGTTCGCCTGGATTATCTGCAACCGGGTGTTTCCCCGTTTAATCTTGATCCTAATTATATTTTCAGCCAATTACCGTATACTCGTCTGAATTTTGTGGCATCCGGATATAATTTCTCCAATGAACAAACTTCTGATCCGGCATATAAACTGTACGTAAGTCCGCGTTTGGGTATTGCCCATCCGGTCACCAATACCAGTAAAATCTTCTTTAATTACGGCCATTTTTATCAGCCTCCGGTCAATGACCAGTTGTATCTGGTACGGCCAACCGGCCAGACTACAGCCGATATTCCCAATATCCGGGCAGAATGGCCGCGGACGATATCTGTACGAACTCGGTATTGAGCAGAGTGTGGCCAACGATTATCTGATTCGTTTTATGGGATATTATAAGGACGTGTCCAACCAGCTCAGCAGTCAGGAAATCGTATCTTTTGATAATTATGTAATTAACACCTATGCCAACAATAGTTATGCCGACATCAGGGGACTGGAACTTAAACTGGAAAAGCGGGTCGGCCGCTGGTGGTATGGATATGTTTCCATGGAATATCTGGTAAAAAGCACCGGCTATACCGGATTGGCTCAATATTTATGAAGACCGGCAACTGAGCTGACCGAGGAACGTGAGAACACTACCCAGAATTATGAATACCCCGTTCCTTCGCTGATTGCCAATCTTACTTTTCGTACACCGGCAGAATTTGGTCCGGAACTGTTAGGACAGAAATTGCTGGGTAACTGGTACCTGAATATTCTGCAAGACTGGTCCGCGGGCGGGAAAACACTGATGAATCAGGATGCTCCGCTGGCTGAACAGCCACTGGGCAGATAATATTGACTGGTGGAATACCGATATTCTGCTGGAAAAACGGTTTATGATCAGTAGCAGGCGCTTTAGTTTCTATATGCAGGTCAAGAACCTGTTTAATTTTAAAGGATTTCCCAATCCCATGTTCTGGAACAAATATGTGGACTCCCTCCATTTTCCGTGGGAAACGGGTGCCCAAAAGGGGAACGACAAGTTAGGTGATTACAAACAGGATTACATCGATTTAGGCTGGAATAACTGGTCACAGTTTGTCAATCCCCGCGATATCTTTTTTGGTCTCAAGATTCAATTATAACCAATTCAATACGGATAGATAATGAAAGGAGCATAAAACGTATGAGCAGATATAAAAGAAAATTAATTTTGACCGGTCTATCCATTTTCGTTGCGGCGGTATTGCTGGATGGGCCGCTCTATGCTCAAACCCGTACCCATAACCTGGGAGATTTTAAACTTCGTATTGAGGCTAATGAAACCATTAATACTAATGATGTGGATCCAACCGGAGAATGGCCTCAGGATTATTTCCGCTATGCCAATATAGTGTTCTATAATAGTGCTATAGTAGTCGGTAAATGGATTGATACCACCGGTACCGAACATTTCAAGCAGGATCAATTTTGGCCGGTAAGTTATAATCAAACCGAACCATACGGTATAAAAGAATTCCGGCGTTCTGAACCACCGGAAGTATGGGTTTTCACCGAAGGTCAAATTGCAGCGTCTCGTCCAGACGTTTTACAGGTACAATTGATCCTGCTCTGCCGGCAGATGAGATGATTGAAGTGCGCTATAAAGCACAACCAGGATTTGATGTGATCAAACGGTCTTATTCTTACAGTAATCCGCAGCATAATGATTATGTGCTTCATTATTACCGGTATCTGTGTACCTTTGATTGGGATGAGGATCCGGGACCGGATACGGATGTGAGTCAGACCCTGGAAGATGTATATTTCCTGATCGGTTACAGTTTCCAGACGGCAGAAGGAACCTACCTTACCTATTCACGCTGGTATGAAGAAGCCAAGGATGACTGGGCCACCTATGAAACTTTTAATTCACCAGTTGGTACCCAGTGGCAGGCAACTTCAGATTTCGTACGGTTGGGATGGAGATTATCCCGATCTGACTGAGTTTGAAGCGGGTGGCCAGGAATTTGATGATACCGGTGATCCGCGCTGGGCGACCGGCGAGGGTGGATCGACACCTCATGCCTTCGGCTGAATTTGTATCCTCCTCCTATGCCGGATTCGCCGCATTACATGTCGATACCTCTCCGGCTGATCATAGTGATGATGTTAATCAACCCGTATCGATTATTGCCAATATAAGTATCTATAATGTATGGGATTCAGATTTTGGTTATGCTACTGTCTGGGATTGGGCAGCCTCCGGAGAGAAACAGACAGTTGAAGATCAGAGCGGCTGGCCGGATGATGCCTCGGCACAGGAGGATGAATTTCCTTTCCAGGCCTTTGGTCCATACAATTTTAATCTTGGTGATTCAGTGGTAATAGTTTATGCGGTTGGGGTCAACGGAATTTCCAGGCAGGTAGCGGTAGACAAAGGATTGGAATGGCGTGACTGGTACCGTGGTGTTGCCGGGGCCACTTTTGATAATGATGCTAAAAATGCTCTACTGGCTTCCGGTAAAGACTCCCTGTTCACTTCCCTGGATCGGGCCAATCTGGCCTGGAATAATGGTCTGGATATCCCGGATCCATTACCGGCGCCGAATTTGACCGTGACCTCGGGTCCGCTGGAAATTTATCTGGAATGGCAGGACCTGTCACAGGTACCTGATTTTGATACCGGTACACCAGACCTGGATCATTATATTGTCTATCGTAAATTGGGAAGTTTTCTGTGCGATACCTATAATGAACTGAATGAAGATGGTGTCCATCTGGTCTGGGAAAAAATCGCTGATAATATCCCCAATGACCAGACCACATATACCGATACGAACGTAGTACGCGGTCAGCCCTATCATTATGGGGTCACGGCTGTAGACGGGAGCGGTCTGGAAAGTTCAATCTATGCCAATCGTTCTGAAGTTGCTGCTTATGCTTTTGAACCAGGCCGTCCTAATGCTGAACAGGTCACGGATTATACCTAATCCTTTTATTTTGAAAGCAGAAGACTACAATTTTGGCGGTGATGAGTCAAACCGTTTACTTTTTGCCAATTTACCACCCTATTGTACTTTACGAATATTTACAGCAGCTGGTGATTTAATAAAAACAATTGATCATGTAACCGGCAGTGCGGATGAAAGCTGGGATCAGATTACCGCCTATAATCAACAGATAGCCAGCGGGATTTATATTCTGCAGGTCGATAATGCCAAAGATATTGACAAGAAACCGATTCCTGGCAGTATAGAAAAATTTGTCGTTATCCGTTAGAATGCAAAATATGTTATTTGATCAATTTAATCTTTGATTCTGTCAGGAGGAAATATGATGGACATAAAAAAATATATTCTGTTAAGTGTAATTTTGATATTGATCTTCTCTTTAGCAATCCAGGCCGGTGACATGAAAAAGATTGCCCAGTCGCAAATGCAATGGTTATCCATTCCGGTTGGTCCGCGAGCCAGTGCCCTGGGCGGGGCATTCACCGCCATTGCTAATGATGCCAGTTCGGTTTTCTGGAATCCCGCCGGAATAGCTTATACCACGGGTGGCAATGTATTTTTGTCTCAGACTAATTGGATTGCCGATATTAATGTAAATGCTGCGGCTGCCTCCTATGAGGCCGGCAATATCGGGATTTTCAGCGTGAATTTTTCCAGTGTAGACTGGGGTACAATTCATGGCACACGGCGTGATGATGCGGCAAGTTCCGGATTTGTCGAGACCGGTGATTTCTCCCCGACTAACTGGGGAGTAGGTCTGGGCTATGCCCGTAAGATATCCGATCGCTTTGCTATCGGCGGAAATCTGAAATATTTGTATGAAAATCTGGGATCAGGTTTAATTGGTACGATGGGTGAGGGTAAGATGTACACAGCCAGGATGAACTTGCTGACCCTGGATATCGGTACTATCTATAATACCGGATTTAAAGATCTGCGGCTGGCCATGTCCCTGCAAAATTTCTCTCAGGAGCGGCAGTACCGCGAGGAAAAATATCCACTACCCCTTACTTTTAAATTCGGTCTGGCCATGGATCTGGCCTCCTTGTGGATGCAACAATCTGAACATAAAGTGACTTTAGCTGTCGATGCCATTCATCCCCGTGACTACTCCGAACGTCTGTGTTTTGGCCTGGAATACGGTTTTAAAAATATGATCTTTCTGCGTGGCGGGTATAAGGCCAATTATGATGAACAGGATCTGACCCTGGGTGCAGGTTTACAGTATATGATCGATAATTTAGGCCTGGGCATCGATTATGGGTATATTCAATTTAAACATTTCGATGCTGTACAGATGTTTGGGATCACTTTAAAATTTTAATTTCATTTAACCCAAGGCATAGTCTAATAAGCAGCAAAGAGTAAGCTGGAGGAATAAAAGAATGAAACATAAAACTCAATGGACTTTAATTGCATGTACCCTTTTCCTTGGCTGGTTGTTGGTGGCCTGTGAAGGACCGGATCAACCTGTTTATGATAGCGGTAATCCCGATCCCAATCCCGAGTGGGGTAGCTTGCCGCCGTCATAGATTCACTCAGTCCCAATTGAGGGGTATCTGAAGGATGTCGTAACAATAAACGGACAGGGCTTTAATACCACGCCGGAATTCAACATTGTTGCTTTTGGTGCCAATGTAGGGTCGGTACTGGAAGCAACATCCACTATGTTAAAAGTTCAGGCTCCGAATGTTTCCGATGAAACGGTAAATATAAAGGTAGGTGTTAAGGGTTCTGAGTCCTGGAGTAACGAATTAGAATTCACCTTCAAACCGGCCGTGGAAAGAATTGATGAAGAAATATCGTGGCCTAACGGAGTAGCAGTTGATGACGACGGAAATGTATATGTAGGATCTGCTAATGATGGTGTGATATATAAGATTACACCGGATCTTGAAAAAACCGAGTTCGCCTCGGTGGCCATCAGTGGGGCCATGGAATTTGGTCCGGATGGTTATCTTTATGTTTGCCTGCAGGGTGAAGGCAAGATTGTACGGGTGTCGCCTGATGGTGGAACTGTTGAAGATGTAGTCGAGGTGGAATCGCCGGTCGATTTTGACTGGGATGCGAATAAGAATATGTACGTAGTCAGTAATGGCGGGGCGGTCGTGACATTTAATCCGGCCGGGACACAAATGGATGTCGATTCGATCGGCAGTCCTAAATGCGTGCGTGTTTTTGGGAATTATTTATATGTTTCCGATATCTGGAATGGTACTATTCTGAAATATGAGATAACGGCCACTGGTCTGGAGAATGAAGAAGTTTTCCTGGAAGGGGATTCTCCGCTTGGAATTGAATTCGATGCTGATGGTACCATGTACTATACCTGAAGCCTGGGAAACCAGCCTGTTTACGGTGAGTGCGGAAGGTGACGAAGGGGTAATGTTCGAAGAACAATTGGAAACACCAATGCACTATCTGACTTTCTTCGACAAAGCCATATATGTTGTCTATCCCGGTTGGGGGGATGTGGGTGTGGTGTTAAAAACCTATATTGGTGTCGAACAGGCGCCCAATTACGGCCGGCAATGAAGTGTTAGAGTTATAATTGGTAATTAGTAATTAGTAATACAAGTCTGTATCAGGAAAGAGAATCAGATGCGATATAGTCTGATCATTATAATCTTTTGCCTTTCGCAAATATGTTTTGGGCAAAGTAAAGGTGGCCATTGGGAATTTGAAAACAACGGGAATGATACGGCCAGCTGGGATACGGCGGATAATATCGGCTCATTGATGAACAGTGCGAATTATAGTGACTCACTGCCATTGCAGCAGGGAGTGTATTATTTGCAGTTGGACAATACCCAGCCCGGTGATTATTTTAAAGTTGACCCAGGCGCTGATCTTGATTTCAACAATGAAAATGTCGGGATCTCCGCCTGGATTTATCCTGATACTCTTGAAAATGATGTTTATTTTTTAATTAATAAAGGGCAGCAGGATGCCAATCCCAAAACCACCAATTATGCCCTGCGCATTTCCAACAGCCAGCATCTGGAATTTCTGATCCGTGATGCTAATAACCAGGCACAGACCGCCGCCTCTTCATTTACCATTCCAACGAATCAATGGACGTTTGTCGCTGCTTATTATAATTATACAGCCGGTAAAGTGTATTTTTGGAATGTGCCGACAGCTGCAGCTACCGCTGCACTGCCGATTCGCTGATCTTTAATCACAATTTAATAACTAATAATCACCCCCTGGCTATCGGTGGCTGGTATAGTGCCGGTACTGCGTTGTCCAAGCCATTTAAAGGCCGAATTGATGACGTCCGCATCAGCGGGCGGCTGGAAGATATTTTGCCCGGAATGACCGTAATCAGGAGTAATACACCGGTAAATGACATATCTGATAACCGGTTTGACTTTTCTCCTAATCCGGTTTACCTGGCTAGAGGAAACAATCAACTTAAGGTCAATCTGACCATTCCTGAACCACAGCTGATCACGCTAGCCGTGTTCAATATCCTGGGACAAAAGTTATATACATCGCGAATTTTTCCTTACCATAAAAATTATGAATTTGTTCTGAATTTGCCGGAGATACTGGGGGATCACTATAGTACTGGATTTTACTTTATCCAGCTGAATGGAAAGGATCTCCGGCAAATTAAAAAATTATTAATTATCAAATAGTGGAAATAAGTGCGTAAAGTAGTTATAACCGGTCTGTTTCTGATATCCGGTTTTTGTGGACTTGTCTATGAAATTGTCTGGACCCGCATTTTTGGATTAATCTTTGGCAATACCACGCTGGCCATCAGCACCGTGCTGGCAGCTTTTATGCTGGGCCTGTCTCTGGGTGCCCTGATACTGGGACGGCTGGCCGATAGTCTTAAATCACCACTCAAAATTTATGCCCTGCTGGAGCTGGGTATAGGCGGTTTCGCCTTATTAATTATCCTATTACGAAATCCTGTCGAACAATTATTCATTTCGATTTACCCGCTGCTGAATCACTTACCATTCGTTTTTATTCTGATCAAGTTTTTGACTTCCTTTCTGCTCATGCTGCCGGCAACTTTTTTAATGGGCGGAACCTTACCGGTTTTAAGCCGTGCTTTTATCCGTTCAGATGAGCGGTTGGGGAGCGGAGTTGGTACGCTTTACGGTATAAATACCTTCGGTGCGGTACTTGGAGTTTTTTTAACGGCCTTTATGCTGATCAGTACTCTGGGTGTTAATGGATCAATCCGCCTGGCAGTCATGCTCAATATACTTATTGCCGCTGCCGCCCTCATCATATCCCGGTTAAATCAAGAAAGTCTGGCATTACCGGCAGTTATTAAAAAACCAGAGCAGGACAGAAGTGATACCCGGATAATTCTCTGGGTAATGGGCCTGTCCGGTTTTTGTGCCCTGGCCTATGAAATACTCTGGTCGCGGATCCTGGTTTTTGTATTGTCAAACTCGGTTTATGCTTTTGCACTGATGCTGACAGCTTTTCTGCTGGGTATTGCCTGCGGTTCCTGGATAGGTGGATGGTTGGCGGATCGATTGCATGATTTGCGCCGGATGTTGGGTTGGCTTGAAATCGGCATTGCCGTGCTGGCCGTTATAACCGCTCTGGTACTCATTAATATTACTTACTTGTCAAATAAGATAATGGTAGTGGAATTTTCAACATCCTGGTGGTACCTAAACGGTATGCGTTTTCTTGTAGCTGTGCTGGTGATGATCCTGCCGACTCTGTTGATGGGCATTGCCTTTCCGCTGGCAGCAAAACTGCTTGCCGCTGATGTAAACAAAGTAGGTATGGCACTTGGTAAATTATATTTTTTCAATACACTGGGTGGCGTAGCCGGATCATTTTTGACCGGTTTCCTTTTCATCACTTATTTTGGTTCCTCGCTGACCATGGCCGGTATGGCCGCTATCAATCTGTTGCTGGGTTTATGGTTAATCTGGCCGCGATGGTCGACGCGCAAGATGCTAAAATTCTCCTTGGCCGGCCTGCTGTTGTTAACTCTGGGCGTGATATTTTTTACGATACCCCGTACCCTCTTTAGCGAAACCTACTCGACCACCGAGAAAAATTATCCCCTGATCGATTTCCGGGAAGGGCTGGAAGGCACAATTACGGTGCATCGCTCCAATTTGCCCGGCCAGGCCAATTTACGAATAGATGTTGATGGACTTAATGTAGCCGGCACCAGTTTTATGCTGCGCACCCTGCAGACACTGCAGGGTCATTTGCCGCTGATTGTTAATCCCCGGGCTGAAAAAGTCGTGCAAATCGGATTCGGAACCGGACAAACTTCCTGCTCGGCTCTGCTGCATGAAATTAATGAATTAAAGGTGGTAGAAATTTCTGCAGACGTTTTAGACCTGGCGGCACAATACTTTACGGATATTAATCAGGGTGTCTGGCAAAATCCACGTTTTAATCCCATCATAATGGATGGTAAAAATTTTATCAAGTACACAGCGGATCGTTATGATATCATTATGAATGATGCCAATTATGCAGTAGCCACGGCCAGCGCCAGTCTGTTTACACAGGATCATTTTTTGTCCGCTTTGCATAAACTGAATCCCGGAGGCGTTTTTTCGACCTGGATGACTACCGATCTGGATCCCCGGGACTTTGCTATCGTCCTGCGAACATTTCAATCTGTTTTTCCCAATTGCCTGCTCTGGATGGCTCCTAATTGCATTAATAAACAGGTCGTGTTGATGGGCTCGGCTCAAGCCATCCGCCTGGATTATGCCGTGATTCAGAAAATAATTCAACAACCGGCTATTCGTAAAAACCTGGCGGCAATCAATATCAACTCGACTTGTGATTTACTTAACTGCCTGCTGCTGGATTCTGCCGGTATAGCCGCTGTGGCAGGGCAGGCCAGCATTAATACCGATGAATATCCAATTCTGGAGTTTTCACGGCAGGATATCCGGGCGCGGGATCTATGTGCTTATCAGAATCTGGCCCGCATTATAAAGCATCCGCCGCAGTGGAACAATCTGCTGGTTAATATATCCGACGATTCTGTGCCGCGCGGGCAGCTGAATGAGATTCTGCAACAAAATCAACTTGCGGCAGGCCTGTTACTGAAAGGAATGCTGCAGTTTTATCAAGGCCGGCTGAAGGGCGCATTGCAAACCGTTATCAATGCTTCGCGGTTAATACCGGAAAGTCAACTGGCCGCCCAATTTTTCCGGGATATGGATATGATTACCACTCAACTGGTCTTTGAATCACAAAATCAACCCGGAAATCTGGAATCTAAACTGAAACTGATCCGTCAGCTTATCGCCCTGGAAGAATATGACCGGGCTTTATCCCATTTACAACCTTTGCTGCATTTATATCCGCAGAATGCCTTACCATTATATGAAACGGCACGTTGTTATCTGGCCGGGGGACAACTTGATTCAGCCCGCATGTATTTTCAGCACTCTCTTGACCTTAGTCCGAAGTTATCTGCCGCCTGGTATTTTTTGGGCGAAATTCAACGGCAGCAGGATAACCAGGATCAGGCCCTGGTCTCTTATCAGCGGGCGCTGGATCTGGATGGGCGCATGTATGAAGCACTGAATGGGATTGGTCTGATCTATCAGCTACGGGGAAATCATCAACAGGCCATCGATCTATACCAGCAGTCACTGGCCCTGCTGGAATTTCAACCGACGGTCGTAGCCAACCTGGGTGATTGTTTTTTTAATGCAGCTGATTATAAACAGGCTGAGACCTGCTATTTAGAAGCACAGCAATTTGGGGAGCCCACGGCCAGACTCTTTAAAAAAACAGGTGATGCCAGTTATATGCTGAAAAATCTTCGGCAAGCTGCCCACTTTTATCTTCGCTCAATTGAAATGGATTCCCTGGATTCCGAATCCTATTATAACCTGGGTAACACTCTGGTCGGGCAAAATAACCTTCCCCGGGCTATTACATATTTTCAAAAAGCGATACAACTGAATAATGCCCAGGCGGACTATTTTAATAATTTAGCCATGTGTTATAACCATCTTGGTCAGCAAGCACAGGCGCTGCGGACATTTAATACCGGATTGAAAATTCATCCTGACTCAGATCTTTTAAAAAATAACCGGGCAGCATTGCCCGCACCTGAGAATAAATAAAAACATTTAACTATGGTGCTATATGAATCGCGTATTACTGACCTTAACTATTTTAATTTTCATATGTTTTAACAGCCAGTGCACATCAACACAAAAATTTGTCCTGGCAGAACCACAGGCGGATAAATCATTGGTAGTGGGGGCTGTTGTGGTGGAGAACGTCGGACTGGAAGACGTTTATGAAGCAAAAAAGGCGAACATTGCAGTGATTATCGTGGGTAAATCGATTGAGGCCGGAAAGGAATCTGCGCAAGGTTACCGGGTAAAAACCAATCCGGATGGTTATTATGTGCTTCCCAATGTTCCCCCGGGATCGTACGTAATTAAAGGAATCGAACTGGATCTGGGGTATGAAACCCACATGCTGATCGGTTCCTATTGGGATAGTAATCTTCAGATCTATCGTCCTGAACAATTGATGATCGATTACACGGTTCCGGTATGGCCAGCTGTATCGAACGAGCGCATCATCAACCTGAATATCCGCTATTTCAAGATTGATGCCGCCAAACGGATCGCTTATGACACATTCAAAAGGATTGATTCTGCTTCGGTCAGTTTACCGCAAATCCGGCATACAATGCCTAATCCGCTGGATTACTTTAAGGTACAATATCCGGCTTCAAACTGGTTTCAGGAAGTAAAATGAGGCACGGCAAATCAGTGATATTATTTAAAAAGGATATACACGGATAAAAATAAAACTTCAAGGAGAGAAAAATCATGCGCAAATACATCACCGCTTTACTGATATTCTATTTTTTGGCAACCCGGTTAATGGCACAAAGCACGCCGGACAATTTATTATTAAAAAATTATCATCCGGTGTCAATTTATAAAGTTCCGGTTACGCAGATAGCCAAAGCACAATTCCCGGTAATTGACGTTCATTCCCATCCCTATGCTGAAAGTTTGGACCAGGTCAGTCAATGGGTCAAGACGATGGATGCCTGCGGTATTGAAAGAACGCTTATCCTGAGCCATGAGACCGGAGCGAAATTTGATTCCCTGTACGCTGTCTATGCCAAATATTCTGGCCGTTTTGAAATCTGGTGCGGCTTTGATTTAACCGGTTATGACCAACCCGGTTTTGGTCCTGCTGCCGTAGCTGAACTGGAGCGCTGTTATAAAATGGGTGCCCGGGGCGTCGGTGAACTCGGTGATAAAGGGAAGGGTTTAGTATATGGCCAGCCAAAGGCCTGGGGCATGCACCTGGATGATCCGCGGATGGATCCACTGCTGGAGAAATGTGCCGACCTGAAAATGCCGGTCAATATTCATGTAGCTGACCCGATCTGGATGTACCAGCCGATGGATTCTACCAATGACGGGCTGATGAATGCCTATGAATGGCGCCTGGATAATCAACCCGGGATCGTGGATCATGCCGGAATGATCAAGATTCTGGAAAACGCGGTCAGACGTCATCCGCGCACCACTTTTATTGCCTGTCATTTTGCCAATTGTGAGTATGATTTGAATAAATTAGGCACTCTGCTGGATAAATACTCCAATTTATATGCCGATATTTCCGCCCGTTATGCGGAAACTGCCCCGATTCCCAGGTTTGTAAAAAAATTCTATGAACGTTATCAGAATCGCCTGTTATATGGTACCGATATGGGACTCGATCCGGAAATGTACCGCATCACCTTCCGTATCCTGGAGAGTACAGACGAACATTTTTATGCGACCGGACAGTTCGGCTATCATTGGGCGCTGAACGGTTTCGGACTGGATAATAAAATACTGAAAAAACTGTACCGTGGAAATGCTTTAAAGATCCTTATGAAATAGAAAATTATTCAATAAAAGCAGGAGGTCTATGATGTTCCGGTTAGTCATTTTATTACTTTCAGCTCTGGCACTGATCGCCTGTCAGACGGATCAGGTTCAGGTCAAAGGCAAAAAAATCTCCATTGTTTTTGACGGCCAGATGTACAGCCGTGTAATTGCTGTTGTCAATGGTCAGGAAATTCCGCTGGGAGATTTTCAGCCAAGCGAGTATATCACAGTTAATGGCAAAAATGTAACCGATTTCCGTTTTACTAAAAAAGAGGAAAAACCAATTCCGGATGATGATGAGTTGGGATCCGGAACTGAGTATATCCTGACTGGCGAGACTGCCGGACTGAGTAAAGAAGTCTTGATTGGTGTGTATGAAGATTTTCCCGGTGTGGCGGTTTTTAAGGTAAAATATACCAATAACGGTGACAAAGATCTTGAAATCGAAGGCTGGACTAATAACCATTATCAGATAGAAGTACAGCCCGGCTCAGCGCCAGAACCGGCTTTCTGGTCCTTCAACAGCGGTTCGTATGAAGACCGGGCCGACTGGGTTCTGCCCTTAAAAAAAGGTTTTAAAAAAGAAAATTACATGGGTATGAACGCCAGTGATTATGGCGGCGGTACACCGGTAGTGGATATCTGGCGCCGCGATGTGGGTCTTGGCGTCGGTCACCTGGAACTGGTACCTAAACTGGTATCATTACCCGTCAGTATGCCTGATTCGCTACATGCGGATCTGGCTGTTATGTATCAGGGAAAACAGGTGCTTAAACCGGGGGAAAGCAGCACCGGTACTTTTAAAACTTTCGTAATGGTACATAATCGGGACTATTTCACATCTCTGGTCACCTATCATAATATGATGGGTAAGCTGGGTATCCGCTTTGATCCTTTAGCTGCCGCCAGTTACGAGCCAATCTGGTGTGCCTGGGGTTACCGACGTAATTTTACCATGCCCCAGATCTATGGTACGCTGCCCATGGTTAAACAATTGGGCTATAAGTGGGCGGTGCTGGATGATGGTTGGCAAACCTCGGAAGGGGATTGGTTCCTGCTAAAGGATAAATTTCCCAGGGGGGATGCGGATATGAAAAAACTGGTAGACAAAATTCATGCCGAGGGAATAAAAGCGGGATTGTGGTGGGCCCCTCTGGCGGTTGATTCCGGTACCGTTCTGCTCAAAGAACATCCGGATTATCTGCTGATCAATAAGGAAGGAAAATACCAGGACATCAGTCTGGTGGGATTCATATTATTTATGTCCCGCCTATCCACCGGTCCAGGAATATACCAGGAAATTAGTGGAGAAATTTATTCGTGAGTGGGGTTATGACGGTTTAAAGATAGATGGCCAGCACTTGAATGCCGCACCACCTTGTTATAATCCGCTGCATAAACATATCAGACCCGAGGAAGCATTTGAAAAAGTACCCGAATTTTTTAAAGGAATATATGAAACTGCCCGCAGCATCAAGCCGGATGCGGTTATTGAAATCTGTCCCTGTGGTACCGCGTATGCCTTCCATACTATGCCCTTCATGACGCAATCGGTAGCCTCCGATCCGGAAAGTTCATGGCAGATCCGCCTGAAAGGAAAAACCCTTAAAGCCCTGATGGGCAGGAATGCGGCTTATTTTGGCGATCATATTGAATTGAGTGATGGCCGTGATGATTTTGCTTCAGTACAGGGCATTGGCGCAATTGTCGGTACCAAATTCACCTGGCCGGTCGGTGCCATGAAAAAAGGCGGTGTCGATCTCACCCCTGAAAAAGAAAAAATCTGGAAAAAATGGGTGGATATTTATCTGGAACATATGTTGCCGGAAGCAGAGTACCAGGGTGAATTATACGACCTGGGCTTTGACCGGCCGGAAGCGCATGCGATCAGCAAGGGGGATAAAATGTACTATGCCTTCTATGCCGATTCGTGCAATAGTACAATCGAATTACGCGGCTTAGAGAACCGTAGTTATAAAGTACTGGACTATGAGAATCAAAAAGACTTTGGAAATGTCAGTGGACCAGTTGCCAAATTACCGGTTCAATTCAGGAACCATTTGCTGTTGATGGCGACACCGGAATAATCTCATGATCTGTACTGTGGTTTGTAAAGAACAGGGATGTTCGAGAAAAATTATGTGATCATACAAAGTGAGAGGTTAGATTATGGACCGACGTTCATTTATGAAAACAGGTGGCGCAGTGCTTGCGCTGGCCGGAGCCGGTTTGAAAACTGCTCAGGCCTATGTACCTGCTCATAACTGGGATAAATATGATTTTGGGCCCGGCCCCCAGGTACGGGACCGTTTGTACCAGGGTCCATTTCCACAGTATGCACCGGAAGAAATTGTTCCGGGCAGCGATGTGGTCATGGCCACCACACCTTCCAAAGATATCGTGCCGAACTATGGCATGGGCCTTACCGTTTACATTTCCGGAGATTACTGGCCACCGCGCACCCAGGGGGATACCCTGGAAAAATATTGTGAAGATCTGATCAGTCTGCCGTTTGTGCAAAAAATCTATATCCGGCTGAACTGGCGGGATATTCAAAAGCAACCAGGAAAACTGGATTTCCCCGAGGGTTGGAAAATCACCTTTGATCTGGCCAAACGGTATGGTAAACGGGTCGGCTTTCGCATCATGCTCGAAAACCCGGATTTTGAATATCCCGGTATGCCGGAATTCCTGATGGAGAAAGTACCTTATATCAAATTAAAAGGGGAGTGGAAAAGAAATTCTGCAGATACACGCTATAAAAAAGAACACAAAATGCCGCAATACGACCATCCCGCTTATCAGGCCGCTTTCCGGGAAATGAATGAACTTCTGGCCGCGGAATTAAATGGTAATCCACTGGTAGAATACATGGATACCATGATGTACGGGTTCTGGGGCGAAGGCCACACCTGGCCGTTTGAAGGACATGTTTTTGCGGATGATTACACCGCCGAGAGCACTTTTGTAAAAATGTTCCAGGCACAACAGGAGATTTGGACTAAAACACCTCTGGTAACCAATACTCAACCGGATTTCAGCCGGGTGGGTAATGCCGAGTTACTGGACCGTACCATTCGCTCGCACAATTGGATTCGCACCGATACGATCTTCATCGAAAATGAGCAGATCGAAGCGTTAAGTAACCGGCCGCAGTGGACAGCTGCCATTTGTGAGGTGGGTATAACTACAGGCGAACCTCAGGCGCTTGGTATCGTAGATGGGATTACCCGTAATGAAAATATCATTTCCCACGTCATCGATGTGGGAGCCAATTACTGGTCGGTGTGGCACTGGCATAATATATCGGTCAAAAATATTCTGGGTTACTATGATAAGTATCCCCAGCCTATTGATCATATTGCCAGACGGATCGGATACCGCGTCCGTCCGTCATTTATCTGGGCCTATGAAAAAGAAAACCAGCCCGGTCTGGTGCTGGGTCTGGCTAACGATGGAATTGCTGCCGTTCCTGGTATTCTGCGGCTAAATGTGTGCCGGGAGGACGGTACGATCATCAGCAGCGGTTGTCTGGATGCCGGGTACCCGCTTCCGGGAAAAATTCGCCAGGCCCAACTTGTCCTGCCGAAGGGGCTGGATTGGAAAGGTCTGAAAGTCAAAGCAGAATTGGAAGTAAAAGGAATGAAATACCCGGTGCGCTGGGCTTGCCACCAGCAACTCAATGAAGATGGATCTTTAACTTTACGACCTAACCTGAGGCAGAGTTAACGAAAATGATCAATACATTACAAATTATTAGGCGAGGAATAATCATGGGAAAAAAGTGGAAACTATTTTTTGCGGGCATTTTATTTCTGTGGTCAATTGGTATCATTTCATTTGCCTGCACAAAATCTTCGATCAGTCAACCGTATTATCAGGGGCTTACGGTGGCAGCACCATACAGTTATCATTTATCCGGCCGGACAGATCGCATCAAAGGTTTTGTGGTCAAGATAGATGATACCAGGCAATTCAGCTGCTCCCGGACTGGTATTTTTAGCCAGCGGGCTGGCCAAAGGTGAAGGATATGTAGAGGTTAATGGTGAACGATTCGATTTGCCATCCATACTGGGTGAATTGAGTGCCCCTTCAGAAAAGGATGAAAAAAATGTGCCGGGAAAAGAAGGTTGGTACTCTTTCAGCAGCGGCGATGATATTGTCGGAAAGATGATTGTGCCCCTGCCACTGGAACTGCTAAAGCAAGGACTTAATGAAGTTACTTATTTCCGTAATCCTGATTATGATGGTTTTGAGATCATTGACACCCGGATTGAAAATGTAAATACGACCGTGGCGCAACTGATAGGTCAGACCTACCATCTACTCGGTCGGGGTAAATCAGCCTCGATTAAAGATTTTGATTATGTATATAAGTACAAAGGAGAAAAAAAACGGTCGGAGAAAGATATTCCGGACTGGAGCCGTCGCGGAAAAAGATTCTTCTACCGCACCGGGATCGACTGGGATCATTTGGATCGGATGTTTGAATTATTTAAAGAAGCGCGGATTAATGTCGTGGCTGTTAACGTCCCCAGGGACAAAAACAGTCCGGAGTTCCAGCGCACGAAAGCATTTATCGAGCGCTGCCATGAAAATGGGATTCAGGTTACTGCGTTCAACTCGTTGGGGAATATCAGCCTGCGGGAGAAGTTAATGAATCCGGAACTGGAAAAATGGATCGCCCGTGATGAATATGGCGCCTTACGCTGGCGTGGTGAAGCCGGCGGGAATTACGCGGCTGATCTGAAGAATCTGGACTATCGCCAGAACGACCTGCTGGTTCAGGCGGGAAATCAGATGGACATCGGGGTGGACGAATTATATTTTGATTGGGCCATTGGTGGCACGGGTGATATCCTCGATTTCTTTGGTGAAGTGCGGGACCTGGCCAAAAGCAAGGGTAAAAACGTGGCTATCTTTGGTAACTGTAAAGGAAATATCCTGGCCGATGAAGCGTGTGATCTGACCAAGAGCGAAGGAACGACGGAGGCGGGAGTCTGGAATGGTAAATGGATTCACAATATTGCCCAGGCCCGCTTCTATTATGCTTCCGGAGACGGGGCGAAACCATATGAAAGCAAATATGAAGGGGCTGACCCGGGAGTAGCCAATCCTGGTGCAATGGATGTCCGGGAGGGCATGAAATGCGGGTGGAGAAAACCAATCGCCGAAGCCTCAGCCTTTCAATCCCATTTTGCCATTGCGGAATCCGGCGATAAAATGCGGCAGGGCTGGATTATGAAAGATAATCCGCTGGCCATGCAGATTTGGGGTGATATTTGCCGCTATTTTAATTTTCTGGCTGATCACCAGGATTTGTATACGGATGTACGAACTGTCAGTAAACTTGGTGTATTATCTCCTCCCCAGATTCCCAGTTTTGAAGTTACCCTGAAGCGGGACATCCTTTATAATACTCTGGCTGAAAACAACATTATGTTTGAAGTGGTCTTATTACCACGCCTTAGTCTGGAACATCTTTCCCAATATCGGGCACTGCTGATACCCAATATCCCCTGGATCGAGGATGAACAAATTGAAATCCTGAACTCATTCAAGGAGAAAGGGGGAAAAATATATACAATCGGCAGTGAGAAACCGTTGCAGGATCTGGCGGATATTGTATCACCCCCCTCTATATTTTTGGCCCTGGAACAAGGACAGGGTAAAAAGGAATTTCTGGATAATATTAATAAAGTGGAAGGAGATCCGATCATATCTCTTCCCGGAGTTCGATATGTGGCAACCAATACGGTCAGAAAAGTTGATACCGATCGTATAATTCTACATCTGGTCAATTATGATAAACCGCTGCATAATGTTCAGGTCATGATCAATCTTGACGGGATTGTTCCTGCCCTGAGTGCACCTGCTGTGCAGATTTTCTCAGCGGACCAGGTTAGCCCTACGGTGAAAAATTTATCGGTCAAAGACAACCGGGTGATCTTTACGATACCGGATCTCGATGTATATGATGTAATTACCATTAACTAGGAAAAGAAATTTACCTAAGGGGACAAATAGTCTCTGTCGTCAAAGGAGTGGTTGACTATGAAAATAAATAAATTTTATTATGGGATATTACTGCTGCTGATATTTGTATTGTTATTGTCGGGTTGCACCAGCAGGGAAAGTAAGACCAATATCGCAGCCGCACCCGCGCAGAACTGGACTCATTTTGTCCGTACGGCCGGGCATGGCCTCAGCGTGGCTATTGTGCCTGAAATAATTAAAGATGCGCAGGAAACCAATCTTTTTGGTATTGAAACTGACAATGATATTCCGGGTCGTTATGAGAGTTTTTTGGATCCGGCTGAAAAACTCGAAGCCATAAAAGCGATTGCTGATGCCGCTCATGCCATCGGCAATTATGCCTACGTATATATTGCCGGTCTGGAATGTATCACCGCAAATGCCAATAAAACAGAACATTCTTTTTTCAAGGATCATCCCGATTGGGTGCAGCGGAAGATCAACGGTGAACCGGCGATCTTTGGCGGCGGCACGGCATTCTGGATCGATGAAGGGGATGAGGATGTCTGGATCAGTCCCTATGCCCTGGAATGGCGAAAAATCTACATGGAGCGGGTCAGACAGATTGCTGCCACCGGGATCGATGGTGTGTATGTGGATATCCCCTACTGGATGACCCATTTTGACGGTTGGGAAGACAGTTGGGCCAGTTTTGACGATTATACCGTGGCGGCCTTTAAAAAAGAAACCGGTCTGGATGCGAAAAAGGATTTGAAATTGGGCGATTTCAACGATCCCAATTTCCGCAAATGGATAGATTTCCGGATCAAAACATTGACCGCTTTTATGAAAGAGATCGATGACAATGTAAAAGCAACTAATCCCAAATGTATGACCATCCCCGAGATTTATCCTGGTTATGGGGAAGAAGCGGTACGGGTCGGCGCCGATGTCTATGATATGTATCCGGATGTGGATGTGATCGCTCATGAATACAGCGCCGGCGGATCTTCATCCACCCGCAATCCGTCAAGCTGGTTCACTTATATGACCGGAATGTATTCCTTCCGTGCTTTTGCCGAAGGCAAGGCCTCCTGGATGCTGAGTTATTCCTGGGATAAGAGCAGGAATATCAAAGTCGATCCCAAAGAAGCGATGAAAAATCTAGCCCTGGCTCAGGTTATGGCCGGCACCAATTTCTGGGACGCTGAGGGGCATGTCATGTCCGGTTCCAACGATTATCCCACCCGCAAGGTGATTATGGATTGGATCGCTGCCAATGAGAAAACTCTTTACCTGCCGCGTCAGGCAGTTAAGCCCATCGGTGTCTATTTTTCAAATAAAACCCGCGATTATTTTGCTGATGAATTTAACAAGGAATATACCGGAATCATGCATCTGTTACTGCAGGGTCATCAGGAATTTCAGATTGTCACGCCGCGGACACTCTCCGGCTTTGGCGGAGAAATTTTGATCCTGCCGGATGTGAAATGCCTCTCGGCAGGGGAAATATCCGGATTGCAGCAGTATAAACAAAAAGGGGGAAAATTTTTCGTCAGCGGGCCTGGCGGCGGGACATATGATGAAACGGGAAAAAATCGTCCGGACAATCCTTTGCTTGCCCTGCTGGGTGTGCCGGATGCTGCAACACGAAACATCAAGACCGGTGAGTATATCTACGATCCGGCGCTGCCAGACTACCGCTTACCTGGCGGCGGTCCGGCAGGGGTTTGATTCGACTGCCTGGACGGGCGCCGCTAATGAGCAACTGGCGAAGATGCGGGGCGATTTTCTGACCAGCCTGACGAACGATTTGAAATTTGAACCGGCAATCCAGGTAACCGCTTCCGCATATATGATAGCACAGCCGGCGTTAGTCGAAGGCAGGATACATGTTTTTATGGCAAACTATAAAGGACTTAAAGGGCGTGAAGTTGTCAGGCAAATAGCTGAGAGCGGCGTGGAGATTAAAATAAATGCAAATGCACCTGCAGATCATAAAATTTATTTCTTACCCTACCTGGGCAGCAAGCAGGAAATCGACGGAACGTTCGCGGATGGTGTGTTAACCGTCAAACTGCCGGACATCGATAAGGGAGCCATCTTGTGGATTGAGTGAATCTGATTCGAATACTTAATATAATGTAAGGGGTATTGGAAATGTCACCCAAAATAAGTCGGCGTAAATTTCTGGCCAGCAGTGTCATGACCTCTGCTGCAGTGGGACTGGGAATGCTGAAATTACCCGGAAAAAACCAGCTGGTCCCGGCCAACAGAATTATCAATACAGGCGTAATCGGTACCGGAGATCGTGGAGCATGGCTGGTCTATATAATTAAAAATATTCCATCACTCCGCGTCACTGCCTGTTGCGATATTTTACCGGCACATCTGCAGGATGGTCTGAAGGAAGCCGCACCGGGAGCAAGAGGTTACAGCGATTATCGTCTGATGCTGGAGGATAAAAATCTGGACGCCATCGTGATCGCCTCTCCTTTATATCTGCATTATCAGATGGCGCTTGACGCGCTGGCCGCGGGCAAGCATGTCTTTTGCGAGAAGACCATGACTCATTCCATAGAGCAGGCGCTGGATCTGGTTAAACAGGTTAAACAATCCGGCAAAGTGTTCCAGGTAGGATATCAGACGCGCAATAATCCTTTAATTCAGGAAATCCGTGAAATGATTCAAGGCGGGTACTGCGGCCAGATCACTCATATCCGCTGTAATTATCATCGCAACGGTGACTGGCGGCGGCCGGTACCGCAGCCCGATCTGGAACGATTGATTAACTGGCGGATGTACTGGGAATATTCCGGTGGACTGATGGCCGAACTATGTTCTCATCATATCGATGTGGCCAACTGGATGCTGGACAGTCACCCTCTCAAAGTAACCGGTTTCGGTGGCATTGATTACTGGAAAGACGGCCGGGAAACATTTGATAATGTGAATACGATTTTCGAATATCCCGGAGGCGTCAAGGCTATTTTCACTTCTATCACCACCAATGCACATTATGGCGTTACCCTGCAGTACATGGGCACCCTGGGAACGATCGAGATCCGGAACGAGGAAGGACAAAAGTCGGTCTTTTTTGCCGAACCCAGGCTCGTGGCCAAAGAGGAAGAGACAAAAACCAAAACCGGATCGTATGAAGCAGTGACCGGCGCGACATTCCAGACCTGGAAAGAAGGAAAACCGGTGGATATCAAAGTTGATAATCAGCCGGAAGGGGACGAGCAGACGAGTGCCTTGGCCATGCTTCACTTTGCCGACTGCATACAGAATAATAAAATTCCTGTTTCCAATGCCGAAAGTGGACGCCAGGCAACAGTATCTGTACATATGGCTAATCGTGCCATGCGCAGCGGCAGCATAGAAATCTGGAAACCGGAATATTCTGTCTGAAAACTTATTCTGCACAAGTCAGAGTGCTGCCGGGAGCAGGAGGAAGCCGGTTTTCTTCAGTTAAAAATTATATTATGCAGCAGAGGATTTAAATGAATAGACCTAAACTTAATTTTTATCCTGTTGTTCTATTGGTAATAATTATGCTAACGTCTCAGTCGCTTTATTCTGCCGGTGCTGATCATTCTGCCTCCGGCAAATTGGGTATCGTGGTAGCCGGAAAACCGGCGGCGGTCGAGTCCGGACTCAGTATCCTGGAAAACGGCGGTAATGCTGCCGACGCAGCAGCTGCTTCCTTATTGACCTTAAGTGTGGTTCAGGTGGGGGCATTCTGTATAGGCGGTGAAGTGCCGGTTCTGGTATACGATGCGGCCCGGCAAAATGTGATGGTATTAGCGGGACAGGGGGGCGCGCCGCTGGATACAGCTGCGATCAACTGGTACATGAAAAACGGAATTACGGGGAACAGTGTTCGTCTGGCTGCCGTACCCGCGGTTGTGGACCTGATCGTGGTGCTTCTGCAGCAATTCGGTACTATTACTTTTCAGCAGGCGGTAACTCCTACTCTCGCTCTGCTCGATGCCGGAGGGCCGTCCTGGTATAGAGATACATCCAATGGTGATACGATCGAAACCGGGCGTAACTGGTATGCCGAACTGGCGCATACGCTGCGGAAATTATGCGCAGCAGAACAGGCAGCCTCCGGTAGCAGAAATGATAAACTGAAAGCGGTCGCGGATTGTTTTTACCGGGGAGAAATTGCCGATCAACTTGATGCCTGGTACCGTGAACAGGGCGGATTTTTACGGAAAAAGGATCTGGCTGCCCACCATACCCGGATCGAAGAACCGGTAATGGTTGAATACAGAGGCTATAATGTCTACAAATGCGGTCCCTGGACGCAGGGTCCGTTTCTGTTACAATCGTTGCGCCTGCTGGAAGGATTTGATCTGAAAGGTCCGGGCCGGGCAAGTGCCGACTATATCCATTTGGTTACCGAGGCCATGAAACTGGCTTTTGCCGATCGCGATGAATACTATGGTGATCCTGAGTTCGTAAAAGTTCCCATGAGGGAATTACTGTCTGAAAAGTACACGTTGCTCCGGCGTTCCCTGATAAATATGAAAATAGCCTCACAAGAAATTGCTCCGGGTGATCCGATAAAAATGGAAGCGATAAAAGGTAAAAACAGGTATGTGCCGGTGCAGGGGGGCACCACCACCCTTTGCGTCGCCGATCGTTGGGGAAATGTAATTGCCGCCACTCCGAGTGGACTGGGCTCCACTGCCGGTTGTGCCGGTGAAACAGGTATTATTCATGGAACCCGGCTGGTCAGTCTTAATACCTGGCCCGGCCATCCCGATTGTATCGCTCCTGGTAAACGTCCCCGCATTACTTTGACGCCGACATTGGTGTTAAAGGACAATAAACCAATTCTGGCGATCAGCGTAGCCGGCGGTGATCTGCAGGATCAGGCTGCTTTGCAACTCCTTCTGGATTATATCGAGTTTGGATTGCATCCCGATGAGGCAATAGCAGCACCGCGATTTGCCACCCGTCATCATATCGGATCCTTCGGACAGGATCCTCCGGATCTGGCAAGTTTAATGGTAAATAAAGATATATCGGCGGAAATAATTAAAGATCTGGAAAGGCGTGGTCATAAAATTAGGGTAAGCCGGGGTGGAATCGGCGGAGCAGTTATGCTGCTGGCCGATCCTGTCACGGGTATCTATGAAGCCTGTGGCTCCGCAGCCGGCAGTGCTAAAAAATAATTTAATTAACAGGTGATCCTCATATGAGCAGAAAATTCTATCTTGTCTTAATCTTATTTCTTTCATCTTTAATCTTAGAGAGCATGGTTTATGCTCAGGTCAAGTACGATTCCCCCCGCATCGGAATCGTGATCGACGAAACGAGTTATAAGCAGCGCTGGGGTATTACTCAGATGACCGCTCATGGCTGGGCAGGAATTGCCAACCTGGCAGGAATTCCCTATGATTGCCTTTTTCTTAATGACCTGCCAAAAAACCAGCAACTTTCACGCTATACCGCCCTGGTCCTGGCCCAATGTTCCTACGTTGAAGAAAAATTATATCCACAAATGGTAAGTTCTCTGAAAAAATATCTGAGCACCGGCGGACATTTGATTATTGATGGACCTCTGGCGATATATGATGAGTCGGCGCAATCACGGAAGCATGATGATCTGGATAGTCTGCTGGGAATCGAGTACACCGGATTTAAAGGGGATTCGACTTATCGCATAAAGATCAATAGTATCGATCATTATATTACCCGCTGCTATGAACCGAACCAGTTTATTACCCAGCACCTGGTCAATGGTCTGAATATCTTTAGTTTCAAAACCGGCCAGGGAGCTTTATTGATTGCCACTGATGAAAAGAAGAGCAATCCATTTTTATCCGTAGGGAATATAAAAAACAGCCGGGTACTTTTAATCAGTGATTTTGCTACCTGGGCCGGTGCAGCTTCGTTTTTCCGTAACAATCAGCCGCAGGTTTTTTACGCTAATCAATTAATTAATGTCCTGATCAGGGCCTTGCAGTGGATTGTATATGGAGATGTCACTTTACCGATACCGGTCCCCCAGGTATCCAACGCCAATTTGACCGCCATCATCCGCCTGGATGCCGATGCCAGCGGCAACCTGGATGCCCAGATTCAGACAATCAGTTACCTGGAGCGGATTGCCAGGGAAAGCGGAGTGGTCCCGGTTTATGCCTGGGTATCAAGTTCGGCCACAAAAGCCGGCTGGCAGGATCTGGCGCCATTGGGGGAAAAAATAGAGAATACCGGCGGTGAAATCGGTACCCACAGCAAATTTCATCATATAAACAAAGAGATGAATGAACAACGCTGGAAAGAAGAACTGGATGATGCCATCCAGGAAATTGAATTCAATACCGCGGATTACGATTTTCCGGTGGGTAAGGTGGAATTTTTCATAAATCCGGGAAATACCATTTACATGGAAAACTACGAGCAGATCGCCCGCCGGTTTATCTTCTATATGACGCATGGCTTCGAACAGGATATGCCTGTCGGCTTTGGCAATATGACCTGGTTCACCGGATCCTACAAAAATCTGGTCATTCTTGAAGATACCCCGGCCCCTGATTACCAGTGGTTTTATGACCCGACCTGGAGTTATACCACGGCTCAAATCACGGCCTATCAGGAAGCGATATTTGATCATATGTTCGATAATATCGGGCGCGGGATCATCTATAATCAGATGTGGCATGATTATTCAATCACCTCCCAGCCGCAATACGGCAAATCCCGCATCATGAATAAAAATAACCTGGCTATGTATGATGCCATTAAAACAAAATTTGCCACCCGTGATATCTATTGTCCGACGCCGTTGGAATTGACCAACAAACTGCGGGCCATGGCCCAGTGGGATTATAGTTGGGAATCTTCCGCTAACAAACTACGGATAACCCTGGATCTTTCACCTGTGCGGGTGGATACTATTCCTTATTTCATCGGCGGTATGGGTTTAAAACTGGACAACACCGACCAGTATATTCAGAAGGTAACCATCAACAATAAAGAACATTTCGCTTTTGCCGATCAACTGATCATCCTGCCGGATCTAAAGAAAGGTAAAAATACCATCGAGGTACAGTTGGGCGTTGAACATTACCGTCAGCCGCACCTGGCCTATATTTCCAAGCATATGCCGGCCATCGAGAAGTCCGGGGATGATCTGATCGTGTCGGTGATAACCCGCAGTAAAGCACGCCTGCATTTTTATGGTGAGGGTGGATACGTTCTGCTGAATGCCGATGAACAGGAAAACAATCGTGAAGGTGATCACCTGATCCGGGGAGCTGTTAACTCAGATCGAAAAGTGATATTAAGAAAATTAAATACCAAGGGATTTAATTTAATCCGCTGTTCCATGCCGTTGATCGACTGCCGGGAAAAAAGTTCTGCCCTTACCCTGGTATTGAAACCCGGTGATACGACAGAACGGACCATCCTTTTTCACTCTGAAAAAATTCCAAAAACTGTAATCTTTAATTCAAAAAATGTGGAAATTATAAATAACGAGAACAAATATATGGTTAACCTGCCTGAATTTAAAGATCAGGCTGAATTGATCATTACCTATTAAGGGGGGAGTGGTATGAAGAATTTTCTTTGCCTTGGTCTGATATTTTTACTGACCTGCATTTCGAATGGACAGGAAAAAAATAACTGGCAGCCGCTGGCTGACTGGGGACACTGGCGGCTGGGACAAAAAGCCGATCTGGAATTTTTAGCCAGAAATCATATGACTATCACTTTTGGCAGCGGTGCGCCTAATTTTGAATCTATGCCTCGTGAAGAATTCGAGAAAAAAATAAGCGAGGCCAAAGTATTCAATCAAAACTATCACGATAAAGGATACATCGTATTACGGTATCTGTCCACTTCCTTGAACGGTGAAACTGCAACCAATAAAGATGAGCCGCGCAAAGAGCAGATCGATATGTTAAAATTTTATAATGAAGCGTGGGATAATTTTAAGGACATCATCGGACCTAAACCTGAAGCAGATCCGACAACCTGGATGATGGTGCACCCGGATGGTTCATTTCCTCATTATCGTTACGCACCATATGGCAGGGAAACCGGCGGTGGTTTTGAAGCCTGGGGCTGTCCGGATAATCCGTACTATGTTCGCCTGATGGAGGGTAAAATCCGCCAGCAGGCTGCTACCGGAATTGACGGGTCCTATGTTGACTGGACCCATATTGCCGGCGGAACCTGCTACTGTCCCTATACCCATAAAAATTTTATTGCTTATCTAAAGGAGAACCTGCCAAGCGAGGTGGCCCTGGCCAAGTACGGTACAGCCGCATACGAACAGATTAAACTTCCTGAGAAGCGGGGTGATAAATTCTGGATGGAGTGGATTACATTTCGCTGTCATGTTGTTGCTGAGTTCCACAAAAAACTGCGCCAGGCGGCCCGCGAGATCAATCCTTATTTCATGATTGCCGGTAATGTCTTTGGGGGATTCGGCTATGGACCGATCGCTTATGACGCTGCCGGAAATATGGAGATGCTCGGGAGTGATGGCTATGACGATTTTATCTACTCCGAAATGCAGGAATATCTGGATAGCGCGCCGCGGAAGAATGAACAGGGCATGAAAATTACCAACAGCCCGGCATTGAAATTTTTATCGGCGGCAGCACACGGAAAGCCGGTGATTATTTATGCTACCGAGATTACAGCGCCGATCTTCCCCAATCCGACCGAGAAGTGCCTTAGTGCCATGGCTCAGATCAATATTGCCGAGGCTGTGGCGAATCATACCATCTTCCGTGAAAAAAGGGAAACACCTCCCGGTGCCACTGCCATGTATAACTTTCTTGCGGCCAATGAATCTTATCTGCTCGGGGCGCAACTGAACAGCAATGTGGCCATCCTGGCCTCACTGCAGCAGTACCTGGCCGATGAAATAAGTTTTGCCTTCAGTACCTCACGCGTTCTGGCAGACCGGGGCATCAGCCACGTATTTGTTGTGGAGGATGATCTGGTGAATAATCGTCTGGCAGGCTGTGACCTGATTATCATTCCTTATCTACCCTTGCTTTCATTGCAAAAGCAGGAAGTGTTGAAGAAATTTGTTGAGAGTGGTGGTACTCTTATAGTGCTGGGAACAAGTGGAATAAAAAATGAATTCAATCTGCCAAACCAGCAGAATGTATTTCTGCAGATGATGAAACTGAAAGAATTTCCGGATAGTGAAAATAGATACAACGTGGGTAAAGGGAAATTGGTTTTTTTGCCGGTAACCATGCCGGAAAACAAGTTCCTGGTCCAAATGCAATCAAAATCCGCTGCCACAACTTTTGGCCCGGCGATGGCGGATGTATTTCCTGATATCCCGGAAGGATACACCAGGGGCAAGATCGATTTCCAGCTGCGCAGGATTCTGGACAGGATTGTTTATAAGATATTAGAATCTCCCGATATTAAGATTACCCGGTTGATGAATCCGGCACCATATGTGGAGATCACATCCATGCATCAGACCCAAAAGAATCATTTACTGGTGCAGCTGGTAAATTATGACGTGACTCTCGATGGTACCATTACCCCTGTGGAAAATTTAGCGGTGCAGGTCAAGATACCTGCCGGGGCACAGGTCAAAAAAGTACAGTTTAGTGGAAACCTTTCACCTGTACAGGAGATCCCTTTTAAAACAGGTGCAGGGGTTATTATGCTGCACATTCCGAAGGTGGAACTCTATGGACTGGCAATTGTGGAATTGCAATAGTGACGAAAAGGACCAATTATCAATGAAAACCTTATGTTAAATAAAATATACGATATCTTAAAAAATTCATTTTCTAAACCGGCATTGATCATTATTCTGCTGGGGACTATAGGATTTGGCAATGCCTTTTATTGCTCAAAAAAAAGTGTCGAACCTGTGGATGATACCCTGGTTGTTTTAAATGAGATTGATGATGTTCTGCCTAATCCCTTCAAAGGTTTTGCGCCCTGGGTTGGTGAGCAAAATCCCGTTTATCAGACTACCTTACAATATGTAAATTGCGAATGGAAAGACCTGGAGCCATCTTCGGGTGTATATAACTGGAATAATCTGGAAAAGAATTGGGGGAATGTTGTTGTAACTGGCCGCCGGGTAGGGTTCCGTATTTCAGCCGCGACTCCTGGAACGGTCGGCCATTATGATATTCCGGAATGGTTAGTGAATCAGGGCGTCCGGATGCGTGCCTATGAAATTGACAATCAGCATGGTCTGGCGCCTGATTGGGATGACCCCGGTTTCCTGCAGGCGCACCACGATTTTATTACAGCGCTCGGAGCTCGCTATGATAGTGATCCGCGCGTTGGCTGGATCGATATCGGTTCTTATGGCTTCTGGGGTGAGTGGCATGTCTATCTGAATGATTCGCTGGCGGCCACGCCAGCCAGCAAACAGGCTATTCTGGAAGATTATTTTTCAGCATTCCCCACTAAACCTAAGGTGATTGCTTTCGATGATGATTTGGCCACTGCCTATGTAACGGATCATAATGGCGGTATCCGCAACGATTGCCTGGGCGAAGAGGATTCCAATATCTGGTATCTGGAGAGCCTTAATAGTATTGATCCATTATTGAATGAGCGGGTCTGGAAATCGGCGATCATTACCGGTGAATTTTGTGGAGGGGATTGGGGAGCAATTCAGGGTACGACAGACCGCTTTAACCTTAATTATTCTTTCATTCAACAGACCCATTGGTCGTTTATTGGTCCTGCGGGGGGAGAGATTACACCTCAGAGCGCAGAGCATAAGAAGAATCTGGATAAACTCTATAAAAAACTTGGTTATCGGTTTGTGCTCAGAAAGGTTGAACATGCTGCGGCAGCGAGTGCCGGTTCATCATTAACGCTGGCAATAACAGTGGAGAATAAAGGTGTCGCGCCGTTCTATTTTCCATGGCCGCTGGTGGGATATCTTGTCACTGAAGGTGATAGTGTGGTTTTTGAGCAGGAACTGGCTGTGGATATCCGGGATTGGCTACCCGGTACTACCCAGTCTGAAGCCACGCTGCAATTACCCTCCCAATTGCCTGCTCTTACTTACAATATTAAGCTTGCTATAATTGATCCGTTAACTGAAGAAGCGGGAATACGATTTGCCAATACCGGCCGGGACGAGCAGGGAAGGTATCTGGTCAGCCGTTTGAAAATAGAATAAGATTATAGATTAAGGTTTTGACATGAATTTTAAAAAATTGTCATTAGTAATTTTATTCATCCCGGTTTGGATCTCGATCGGATGGTCTCAAACCGGCAGACAGGAGCAACAACCGGTACGACAAATTATAAACGAACTGCGTACTCCCTCGGCGGTTATGCGTATATGGTGGACCGGTCAGAATGGCTGGTTGATTGAAAACGATACCATTTTAATCGGCACAGATCTATGCCTTGAGTCCGCGGAGCGTTTTTATGCAGCGCCGGTCTCGGCAGACCAATTAGCAGCTGAACTTGATGTTCTCTTTATCACTCATGAACATGATGACCATTTCGAACGGGAAACATGTAAAATACTGGCCGGGAAATCGAAATGTCTTTTCGTCATGCCAGGGAATTGCCTGCAGGTTGCCCTCGATCTGGGAATTCCGCGCGAACGTATTATTGTTGCGGTTCCCAAACAGCCATTCGGGATTGGAGCAATTAAAGTAAGACCCTTGCGCGCCATTCATGGTAATCCACGTTATGCCATTTTTGAAGAAGCCAATCTGGAAGATTGCGGGTATCTGATCAGTATTGGTGGAAAAGATATCCTGCAGCCGGGAGATACTGTGTTACTGGAGGATCATCTTTTTCTGAAACATGTGGACGTACTGTTTTTTTCGCCCACAGAACATAATATGCATATTCAACCGTCGGTAATATTGATTAATGAACTGGAACCAGATTATATTCTGCCCCAGCATGGTGGCACCTTTCGGGTCACGCCTGATAATCGGTTCTGGACGACAAATTATGCTTATGAAGTAAAAATGCTGTTAAGCAAAGATCTCCGATCGCGATATCATGAGCTGGAGCTGGGTGGATTAATCGAAATTAACTAATCATGACGGGTTTTATTATTTTAAGTATTTAACACTATGAAAAATCCATTACAACACAGGTTGAAACGCCATTACAGCGATCCCCGTATAGGTATCTATTCAGTTTGCTCGGCAAACCGCTATGTTCTGGAGGCTGCCATGCTGCAGGCCCGGCAGGACAATAGTATACTGCTGATAGAATCCACTTCCAATCAGGTTGATCAGTTTGGAGGTTATTCAGGTATGACCCCTGCGGATTTTGTATTATTCGTCAGGAACATTGCCGAGCGAATGCAAATGCCCTGGTCTCGTATTCTATTAGGGGGTGACCATTTAGGTCCCAATGTCTGGCAGGATGAGGCCGCCGAACCAGCCATGCAAAAAGCAGCCGGACAAATTCGTGCTTATGTTGCAGCCGGGTATTCGAAAATTCATCTGGATACCAGTATGCGCCTGCGGCATGATCCGGTCACACCTTCCGGCGATATCGCAGCGGAACTGGCGGCAGAACGGGCAGCAGATTTATGTGTGGTGGCAGAAAAAACTTTTAGCGCAGGAACAAAACTTTCAGCGGCACCGATATATGTGATCGGAACCGATGTGCCCGTACCGGGTGGCGCTCAGCATAATATAGCCCGTATTGAAATCACCAGTGTCAAACGGGTCAGGCAAACAATTGAATTGACGCGTTCAGCATTTTTCGATCACGGACTGCCGCAGGCCTGGAACAGAGTAGTAGCGGTGGTTGTTCAACCGGGAGTTGAATTTTCTGATACTACAGTTCAAGATTATGATCACCAGGCGGCGGTTAAATTGTCAAAGTTTATTTCAACGACGGAGTCATTTCTATACGAAGCCCATTCTACCGATTTTCAACTCCCCTCGGCATTGATTGAAATGGTCAGCGACCATTTTGCTATTTTGAAAGTGGGACCCTGGTTAACGTTTGCCTTTCGCGAAGCTGTTTTCGGTTTAGCGCAGCTGGAGGATGAATATTTACGGAATAAAAAAACTGCCACTCTTTCGTGTATAAAAGGTATTTTAGATGAAACCATGCTGAACAAACCAAAATACTGGCAAAAACATTACTCCGGTGACAAGAATAAACAGGCTCTGGCCCGCGCCTACAGTTACAGTGACCGGGTACGTTATTATTGGCCGGAACAGCCGGTTCAGGAATCCTTGCGGCGGCTGATCAATAATTTGAAAAAAGATCCCCCGCCCTTAAATTTAGTGTCACAATATTTTCCGGATCAATATTGGAAAATCAGGGAGCAGGTGTTGGAAAACGATCCGCTACAATTAATTTATGATTGTATTCAGCAGGTGCTTAAATATTATTCCCGGGCCGCGGGAATGTCAGAGAAATAATTCGAGGAGGTTACGTGAAAATCCGATCCTGGTTAATCTATGCGATCATCACAACCACATTCTGGGGTGTCTGGGGTGCACTGATTGAGCTGCCGGAAAAAGCCGGTTTCCCGGCTACTCTTGGTTATACAGTCTGGGCCTTGACTATGATCATTCCTGCCGTCGTCGCGCTGTGGCTAATTAAATGGAAATTGGAATTTGATCGCCGGTCGGTTATATTAGGTTGCCTGATCGGGTTTACCGGTGCCGGTGGACAATTAATCCTGTTTCAGGCCCTGCGGACAGGTCCGGCCTATCTGGTTTTTCCATTTATTTCCCTCTCGCCGGTGGTGACCATACTTTTATCAGTCATTTTTTTAAAGGAGCGGGCCAGTTCCCGAGGCTGGATCGGTATTGTGCTGGCCATGATCGCCATGCCTCTGCTATCCTATCAGCCCCCGCAGAGTACGGTCGGTCAGGGTTTTATATGGGTGATCCTGGCCCTGCTGGTGTTTCTGGCCTGGGGTATACAGGCCTACATTATGAAATTCGCCAACCGGACCATGAAAGCCGAAAGCATTTTCTTTTATATGATGCTGACCGGCCTGATCCTGGTCCCCATCGCCCTGTTGATGACCGATTTTAATCAACCGGTTAACTGGGGTTTCAAAGGTCCCTACCTGGCGGCTATGATACAAATACTCAATGCCATCGGTGCGCTGACCATTGTTTATGCCTTTCGTTATGGTAAAGCCTTGATCGTGAGTCCACTGACTAACGCCGTGGCTCCGGTGATCACGATCATTATATCTCTGTCGATTTATGGTGTCTTTCCGCGGGTAATCACGTTGGCAGGCATGGCAGTGGCCCTGATCTCAATATTCTTACTGGCCATCGAAGATGAAGGAGAACCAGCCTCTTAATATGGAGAAAGAACTCTCTGATAAAATTTCATTTGATAAAATAAAAGCAGTCATACTGGATATGGACGGTGTACTGGTGGACACCGAGCCGGTCCATCTTGAATCTTTTAAAATCCTGCTCAAGGATCTGCAACTTAATTATGATGATTCCTTTCTAAATTCATTGGTCGGACACTCGGTGGAAAGCAATATGACCATGATCTTCCAGAAGATCGGCAAGGCTGTACCCGAGATAATCAATGCCGAATTGACCAGGAGGGAATCAATCTACCTGGATCTGCTGCAAACAAGCGATTTGCATCCTCTGCCCGGAATTTCCGCCCTGCTCGATATCTGTAAAAAAAATAAACTGGAACTGGCTTTGGCCACCTCTTCAATCCGGGAGCAGGTAGATACAATTCTGGAAAAACTCTCCGGGGATTCTGACGGTAATCTCATGAATTTGAAAGAAGATTTCAAAGTGATTGTCAGCGGCGACCAGGTAAAACATAAAAAACCGGCAGCTGATATTTATCTGCAGGCGGTACATAAATTAAAATTGAGACCGGAACAGTGTGCAGCGGTTGAAGATTCACCAGCCGGAGTAAAGAGTGCTAAAATGGCCGGAGTCTATTGCATCGCTTTAAGAAACAGGTACTGGAATAAGGATCAACTGCTTGAAGCACAGGCCGACTGGATCGTTGATTCGATCATGGAAATCGTCTCGGCACTAACCAGCAAGAAATAAATTAAGTTTATTGTTATGATCTCTGACCCGGGCTGAAAAATTTATTGCAGCTCAGGGAATAAATTATTGCGGACTAAATAAAATATTTTGTCAGGGAGTATAAATTAATCATGAAGAAATTTGATGTCCTGGTAATCGGTGAATTAAATGTGGATTTGATACTCAACCGTATCGAGTCCTTTCCCGAAATGGGTAAAGAAAAACTGGCCGGACAGATGGATCTGACCCTGGGAAGTTCTTCGGCGATCTTTGCCAGTAATCTGAGCAGCATGGGCACAAAAGTCGCCTTCCTGGGCAAACTGGGCGATGATGTTTTTGGTGACCTGGTCATCAGGAGTTTGAAGTCCAAAAAGGTCGAAACCGGTTTTATTGTCCGTAATTCAGCCGTTAAAACCGGCGCTACGATTGTGCTTAATTTTTCAGAAGACCGGGCCATGGTCACCCATCCCGGAGCCATGGAACATCTGACCATGCAGGATATTAGCGATCAAAGTTTGCAGCAGGCGGGACATCTGCATGTCTCGTCCTATTTTTTACAGCCCGGTCTGAAGGGGGACATTGTTACCATTTTCAAACGTGCCAAATCTTTAGGGTTGACTACCTCCTTTGATCCGCAATGGGATCCGCATGAAAAATGGGATCTGGACCTGAAACAAGTACTGCCGGTCGTGGATATTCTGCTTCCCAATGAACAGGAATTGATACACCTGACCGGAAAACATGATCTGGCTTCGGCACTTGAAGCGGTAAAATCTGCTCCAAATCTGGTCATAGTAAAAATGGGTAGTAAAGGTTCGGTGGCCCTGAGCAAGGGTCAGCAGACCGAACAGGCGGCTTTTTTAAATCCGCGGGTGGTGGATGCCATAGGCGCCGGTGACAGTTTTAATGCAGGTTTTATATTTAAATTTATCAAGAAATGTCCGGTAAACGAGTGCCTTGTCTTTGGCAGTCTGATGGGTGCTGTCAATACCACTGCGGCCGGAGGCACCACTGCCTTCACCGATTACAAATCTGTAATGAATCTGGCTAAAAAGCATTTTAACTACTCAGAATAAATTTACAGGTTAAAAATGAAAAAATATTTGAATAAAATCCGTATCGTTGTTCCGGTACTGATTCTGTCCGGCTGCCTGTGCAGTTGCAGTACAGAGCAGGAAATTCAGCAGGACTGGTCCCATGTTGTACGCATTGCCGGTCATGGCTTGAATGCCAGCCGCATTGATTCTATAATCAGCCGGTCAAGATCCACGTATGTGTTTGGTATCGAAGTGGATAATGATATTACCGGCCGGTATGAAAGTTTTTTAGACCCGGCGGAAAAACTGGCAGCCATAGGTCTGCTGGCCCGTAAAGCCCACGAAAATAATAACCGGGCTTTTGTTTATATAGCCGGGCTGGAATGTATCACTGCGGCTGCAGATACTGCCGCACGGCATACCTTGTTTAAAGATCATCCCGACTGGGTGCAACGGGATATCACCGGCCGTCCGGCTGTGTTTGGCGGTGACGCTGCCTTCTGGATCAGGCAGGGGGATGAAGATGTCTGGATAAGTCCGTATGCGGTTGAATGGCGCAAGATGTATATGCAGCGTGTGAAAGAGATTGCGGCTACCGGGATCGACGGAATATATGTGGATATTCCGTACTGGATGACCCACTTTGAAGGTTGGGAAAACACCTGGGCCAGTTTCGATGATTATACCGTCCGTGCTTTCAGGAAAAAAACCGGGCTGGATGCAAAAAAGGACTTAAAGTTGGGTGATTTTACCGATCCCGGATTCCTGCGCTGGGTGAATTTCCGGATGGAAACTCTTACTGCCTTCATGGCTGAAATAAACCGGACTGTCAAGGCAGTTAATCCGGAATGTAAAACCATTGCGGAAATATATCCGGGAATTGATGAATCGGCTGTTCGCGTCGGGGCCGATGTTCAACAAATGTATGAAGTGGTGGATGCCATTGCCCATGAATACAGTGAAGGTGCTTATATGGCAGCTGCCCGTGAACCAGTGGACTGGTTTACTTATATGGCCGGTATGTATACGTTTCGTGCCTTCGCACGGGGAAAACCCTCCTGGATGCTCAGTTATTCCTGGGATGGCGAAAAAAAAATCGATCCCGGCGAAGCCATGCGCAACCTGTTTCTGTCGCAGATCATGGCCGGTACTAATCCCTGGGATGCCCGGGGGCATGTAATGTCCGGATCCAATGATTACAAAGTAAGGTCTGAAGTATATAAATGGATCGCTGCCCATGAAGACCATTGGTATAAGCCGCGGCTGCCGATTGATCCCATCGGTGTCTATTTCTCCCCCAGGACACGAAATATTTTTGCCGATGATTTTTATAAGTCCTATATGGGTGCCCTGAGCATGATGCTACAGGCACACCAGGAATTTCAAATTGTGCTGCCCCAGACCCTGCGTTTTTTTAAAGGAAAAATATTGCTTATACCGGATGCAAGATGTCTCAATCTGCCGGAGGTAGAACTGTTTGAAAAACTGGTTCATTCAGGCGGCAAAATTATTTTTACCGGGCAGAGTGGAGAGTATGATCATGCCCGGAAAAAATATACAGATAATCCGTTGCATCGTTTGTTTGGTGTGACTTCCCAGGATAAAAAAATTCAAACCGGAAAGGACTTTATTTATTATCCTGACTGTCCTGCCCGCATCTATTATGATGAGATTAAGAACAATTATAACCGTTATGCCCGTGGCGATACTACTGCCAACGCAGTTTTCATAAAATTACTCGGGGATTTTGTCGCAGACCTGCGGCAACAAAAACTCGTTTACAGTTCAGCGCTGGAAATCACTGCCAGCCCGTTCATTGCGACCCAGGTCGCAATGGTCGATAACAGAATTCATATCTTTTTGGCCAATTTTGCAGGTTTACAGGGCGGAGTAAATGCCAGCCAAACGGCACAAAAAAATATCCGCATCACGCTAAAAGATAATATCCAGCGGAATTGTTATCTCTTGCCTTACCTGGGTGAAGTACAGGAGATAACATCAAGCAGCAGCGGCAACGGGCAGGTTTATATAATTCCAGAAATACATAAAGGAGCGGTGGTCTGGTTTGAGACAGCGACCGGTCAATCGACCAATCAATAAAACCATTTATTTATTTAGCCCTGCTTTTATGATAAAAGTTGTTGTACTTTTATATATTTTAATTCTAGCACTGCAAGCAGCGCCGACCGATTCCACTTTAGCAACTATCAGAATTCAGGAAACGACTGGCTTAAATCGTGAGAACGAATATGTTGAAATCCCTCTGCAACTGAATTATTTGCCTGCCGAAACAGATCATTATGAGGCAATAGATGAACAAGGTAAGCGTATTTTCTGCCAGGCCATCGTATATACTGCTGCACCGGAAAATAAATCGATGCAATTGAGTTTAATCTTCCCGGTATCTTTAACTGCGAATTCGAGTAAACTTATGCTATTGAAGAAATTGAGCTGCAGAGAAAAACCAATCAATGCAGTCGTCGTCAGACCTGCACCTGGACGGGGCAGCCACCGAATTAATCATCGATAATAGTTTTTACCGTGCTGATCTGACCAGAAGTTCTCAGTCTGAAGGAAAAGATCATTTATCCGGACAGTTGCGGGAATTATTGATCAAGATGAATAAGAACCAATTGTTATCCCGCGACGAAAACCGGATCCACTGGGCCCCAAATTTCCAGAAGCAGGGTGCAGCAGAATATAAAACCATAGCACAATGGGATAATCCCGCCTATAATCGCATCGACCAGGGACCGTATTTAATTAAAACCACCCGCCAGGCCCCGGCAGCGGACCATGCCGAAATCATGCTCACGGCTGTTTATAAATTTTATGCTGGGAAACCCTATTTTATTTTTTACTCAACCATGGAGATCATGCAGGATATCACACTGATATTACTCAGAAACGACGAGATGACCATGGACAGTATGTTCACCCACGTAGCTTTTAAACGTTCGGATGGCCGGATTGAAAACATGACCTTTGCCGACCGGGCTAAGTACCTTACCACCAATCCTGTAGAGAATGAAGCGCCCTGGATCTGTTTTTATAACCGGGTCAAGCAATTTGGATTCGGCAGTATTCGTTTGAAATATGAAAATGAGAATTACCGGGGAGACCCGTCACCTCTGTTCATGCCGCACACAAAAATCAGTGATGGGGCAGCAGGGGGTAAATACTGGAACCGGCGTTTGATCCATGATTATCCCACTTTTATCCCGGCCGGCAGCCGCTATACTGAAGAGAATGCCTATATTGTATTTTTATGTGACCGGGGGGATCCTTTTAAAGATCTGGAATATTGGAGCAAACGGTTGAGAAATCCCCTGATCTGGAAAATAATCGGGACTACCGGCAATCCCTACTGAAATAAAATATTAGATCTTCATTGGGATTTTAAAATTCAGTAATTTATATATTATTTATCAATCTTAAAGAAAATCGGTCCATACGTATATAATATAGAGGGAACTTATGTATTTCGACTGGATCACCTGGAGTATCTGGCTATTAGGATTTATCATCTTAATTATATGGATCATTGTGCCGGTGAAAGAATTTCGCCGGTTACTGGCAGACAGAAAAAAATCCCATTGAGCAGAGGGCACTCATCGTGGCACTAGTTGATATCATTATCGTGGTAATTTTTATGATCCTGACTTTCATGGTCGGATCCTTTTTTTATAAATGGGTGGGTGATCCGGATGACTTTTATGTAGCCGGCAGGAAACTGACCCCATTTATACTGGCTGCCGTAATCACGGCAACGAATGTCAATCTTTACAGTTTCGTCGGCCAGGCCGGAATTGCCTATAAGCATGGCATTTCCATTTTATGGCAAACCTGGACCGGCAATATGGCACTGGTATTTTCCGGATTATTTATCATTCCGATCATGCGGCGGTTACGCGTCCGAACTATTCCGGAATTTTTAGAATTGCGCTATAATAAAGCAGTACGGACCCTGGTGGGCATACTGTGGGTGTTCCGGTTGTCTTTCTGGCTGGGGGTGGTTCTCTATACAGCCGTCATTGCCGCCCAGGCCATCACCGGTATCTCCTCCTATACCCTCTGGCTGGTTGTATTTGCTTTTGTAGCCGTCATATATACCATGTTAGGCGGAATGTGGTCGGTAGCGTTTACCGATGTAATGCAATTTATATTTATGTTAGGTGGTGCCCTGATTGTGCTGCCGCTGGCCATGTCAGCTGTCGGCTGGATGCCGGGATTAATCGAGAAACTTCCGGCGATGAGTTTTACTCTGGTACGTGAGACGGGGACCTATAACTGGAAATTTATACTGGCGATCTTTTTATTAGGCATTGAATGGGCCAGTGTCGATCAGGGTTTGCTGCAACGCGCCTTTGCTGCCGAAAATACCCGTACCGTGGCCAAGGGATTGGTTCTGGCCGGCATTATCACTACTCCGTTCGCCCTGCTATGGAATTTACCTGGATTGGCTGCTGCGGTATTGTATCCTGGGTTGCAGAATGCCGATCAGGCGATTCCGCTGCTGTTATCGAGATTATTGCCGCCGGTTGTTTTGGGGCTGGTTTTGTGTGGCTTGATCTCGTCCCAACTTTCTACCATCTCCGGAAATCTGAACGGTGTAGCAACTTTGTTTACAAATGATATTTACGAAAGTCTGATCAAGCGTAAAGCAAGTAAGAAGGAAATATTGTTCATTGCCCGGTTTATGACCCTGATCATCGGTATATTAATGATTATATTCGCTTTATGGGTACCGCAAAAAGGGGCTGTGGAAGCCTACCTGACGATTATTGGTATAATGGATATGCCATTATTCATTGTCGGTATTTTCTATGGATTACTCTGGAAGCGCAGTACGGCAAGCGGTGCTATTATCGGCTACCTGGCTGGAGCAGTAGCCGGAATTATCGGGCAATTCGTTCTGAATTATGATTTCAATATTACTACCTTTATCAGTGCCGGAGCAGCACTGGTAGTCACTCCACTGGTGAGTTTGTTGACCAGACCTGAAGCAGCGGATAAGATAAAAAATGTCTGGCAGGCCAAGCATAGCAGTCAGGAAGAAATAGACAGCGGGGATATTTATAATATTGTGCCTCAAAGCAGGGTTGGTAAATTAAGTCTGTTGATTTATCTGAGCGGGGTGATTCTTTTTATCGGAGGGGTGATATCCGCAAGCGGTGGGTGGCCCTATGCTTCTTTAATAGCAGTCACCGGCATGATCGTATATTTTGCAGGTGGGTATCTGAGAGTAAATAGCAATTGATGGATTATAGGCATGGTTAAACCAGTGCGGGCTCTGGTGCTGGCCGCCGGAAAAAGTAAACGGATGAAATCGGAGAAAAGCAAAGTTCTGCTGCAGATTCTGGGCAGAACCTTGATAGAATATGTGGTTGCAGCACTGGAATTCGAGTGGATCGAACGGATCGGTTTGGTTGTCGGTAATCATATTCATGAGGAGGTGGAAAAGATTTTTGGTAAACGGGTGGATTACATTTTACAGCAGGAGCAGTCAGGAAGTGCCCATGCCGTTATGGTTGCCGAACAATGGTTAAAAGGTTTTTCCGGAAGTCTGGTAGTAGTGGTTGGAGATGGTCCGTTTATCACCAGCAGCATCATGCAATCTTTGATCCAGCACCAGCAGCAGTCAGATCTGGCAGCAGTATTTCTTTCCAGCATTTATGACTCGCCCCCGCCTTATGGCCGAGTGGTGCGGGATGCCCGCGGTCGGGTGCTGCGGATCGTGGAGGAGAAAGATGCGACTGCAGATGAAAGAAGAATAAAAGAGGTGAGTTCCTCGCATTATTGTTTTGATATAAAAAAATTATTTCCCGCGCTGGCCAGGGTAAATAATAAAAATGCTCAAAATGAATATTATTTACCCGATGTGATCGGTATTCTTGCCGGTAGTGGTGAAAGAGTGGAAGCAATTCCGGTAGATGATCCATTTCTGACTTTTGGTATCAATACCAGAGAAGATTTGATTGCAGGTACCCGTGAATTGCAGCAGAGGATAAAAAGAAATGCTGAACAACCGGGAGATCCTCCTGGATCCCCTGCAAACTTTCACCCAGGTTAAAACAGAAAATGAAAGGCGTTCGCGTTTCTGTTCCCGGACGGATCTGCCTGTTCGGGGAGCATCAGGACTACTTGAAATTGCCGGTGATCACGGCAGCTATAAATCTGCGGCTGGCGATCAGCGGAAAGCCGCATAAGGAACGTCGAATACGCATTGATCTGCCGGACATTAATTCCCGTGAAATAATTCCTTTGCCGCCAATCGGACAGGAAATTTCCTATGGGCAGGAAAGGGATTATTTCCGCAGTATGATCAACGTTCTTCTGCGCCATGGCCTGCGACTGGACAATGGGTATCATTGTAAAGTACAGGGGCATATACCGATCAATTCCGGCACATCTTCATCTTCAGCACTGATCATAGCCTGGGCCAGGTTCCTGATCGAACATTCTCCGGAATTAAAGATAAAATTTTCAGACCCGGCCGACGTGGCGCGTCTCGGTCATCTGGGTGAAGTAGTGGAATTTGCTGAACCGGGTGGAATGATGGATCATTATGCCACGGCCATTGGGGGTGTCTTGTACATTGATTTTAAGGATGAAGTTCGTTATGAAATGCTGGAGAACCGCTTGGGTAGTTTTGTCCTGGGGGATTCCCTGGAGCCTAAAGACACAAAGGAAATCCTGGCCCGGGTTAAATTCGGTGTGTCGGAAGCAGTGCAGAAAATAAAGCAGGTCGAATCTACCTTCAATTTATTTGATTGTACGTCTGCGGATGTAGAACGATTCGGTAATCTGATAACTGCGGTCCAAAAAGAAGTTTTGTATGGAGCCTTTGCAAATCGTGATCTTACCAGGGAAGCAAAGAAATGTTTTCAAGCCCGGGAGTTTGATCATTCTGAATTCGGCCGGCTGCTTAAATACCATCAGGAAATCTTAAACAAACATCTAAAAATCAGTACCCCAAAAATTGAAAGCATGTTAGTCGCAGCAAATCGGGCCGGTGCACTGGGTGGCAAGATCAACGGTTCGGGTGGAGGGGGCTGTATGTTTGCCTATGCACCGGAAAATCCGCAAAAAGCAGCAGCAGCCATCGAAGCTGTTGGCGGTAAGGCTTATATCATTAATGTAGACTGACGGAATGAGAGTAGAATATTTATAAATCAGGTGTTAACCGGTTGGCCAGCGAGGCCAGTCCCGATTCCACCGAATTATCGGTGCGGATATCATCAAAATCGATACTCGATTCATGCCCGGATAAAACAGCCGGCATTTTTTTACTTTGACCGGTTTGCACCATCGATGTTAATTTGCGCGCCATGCGCTGGGCCAGCATGATATCCAGATTGTTAGGCGCCGCACCGCGAATATCACGGGAATATCCTTCACATACAATACGACGTAAAGGTTTAAAACCAGCCGCCAGCAGTTCATCCCGGAAGAATTCTGCGGCATTACCTGTATAGTTCTGAGACTGTCGTTCTTTTTGCTTGTATCCCTCAGCGATTACGATCACCACTGAATCACGCCGCAACAAGGCGGGTATTATTTTTGCCGGATCATGATGGGAAGAGGGGAGTACGGCCAGGTGTGCCCCGGCACCCAGGCAGGAATGCAGGGCATGATAACCACCGCGTGCGCCCATCATTTCGATAAAATAATAACGTTTATGGGTCCGGGCATCGGCCATGTAACTGCGGATCTTTTCGGCTCCGACTTCCACGCCGGTATATTCGCCGATGCAATCCGTACCAAAAATATCGCTGTCGATGGTAACCGGGATAAAGAAAACTTGAACCGAATCAGGAAGGATTTTACTCAGGGCCCTGATCCCGGCAAAAGTGCCATTACCCCCGATTCCGACAACGACTTTTATATGGCGGGCGATAATATTCCTGGCTGCGATTTGCTGGTTTTGTTCTTCCTTGAATTCGGGATACCTTTCTGTCCGGAAATCAGCTCCGCGGGCTTCACGCAGAGGCGGGGCAAAGATCACCCCCGGAATCTGCTCCAGCTCGCGGTACAGATCCGGATTGTGGATCAGGCGGCGATAGTCCTGAGTGCGGTTGGATACGATAGATTTAAAACCTTCGGCGGAAATATAGATCTTGCGTCCTGCTTTTTCCAGGTGCTCGGTAAGAAAAGCGGTAATTGGATTATAACCGGGTGCACAACCGCCATCCTGGATAAGCAATACATCCATTTCATTGTACAGGTCGCTGCTTTCGCGCATATAAGAAGTCACCATCCGGGCAAAGGCCTGGTATAGTTTCAGAGATATCCTGGCCGCCAGCAGTTCTTCATTTTCCAGATCCTTCTTGTCCATAACCAGGATACTGCCCGCTGTCAGTGCCCGCACGGTACCCATCCTGGGGCGCGCATCGATCAGGGCAATTTCTCCAAAAAAATCACCCGCTGAGAATGTCTTGATCACCCGTTCCCTGATCTCCAGACTGAAATGGCCTGCGGCTACGATAAAGGCGGATGATCCGGTTTCACCTTCCCTGATGACGATTTCGTTCGGTTCATATTCATATTTTTTCAGGATCCGGCTTACCGCCGCTAATTCCTTTTTATCTAATTCAGCGAAGGCTGAAACAGTACCCAGCCAGTTAATAAAATCTTTATCCGTGTTGTCAAAGCGTATTTGACCTGACATTTTTATTCTCCCGGGAAATGGTAATTACAGCAAAACTTAATATTTGCTGAAAAAATGTTTTAGGTGCTATAAAGAATAAATGTAAATAAAATACTCTTGCTATGATATTATAAATTGAGTAAAAATGAAACGAAATAAATATAAACACGTAGTTAAAATAAAACTATTCTTGCTGATCCGGCATTATCCTGCTGAAAATTTCTGAAAATTTTGTAACATTTTTAATACAGCATCGTATTTAATAAAGGCGAAATATGCATGGAAATATGGAGCTTCCGGCCAATGAATAATAACCTGAAAAATGAGGATCTTTTCATGCGTGCAGTAAAACCGTGCAGGGTCGACGAAGGGGGATTATGAAAAAGCAAATAACCACGGGTATTATAGTCTTATGTAATTGTCTGTTAGTCTTGCCTGCTATTATGTATGGACAGGATAACACGATTACTATTTCCGATATCCGCGAACAGGGTATCAAAATGTACGGATTTACCCTGAACACGGCCAGAACTGTTAAAATTGCAGCAGTTGGGGCAGGCGGAGACAAGGAAATCAAGCGCACACCTAATTTTCAGGTAGATCCCCAGAATATGTTCGCCTATGCCTGGATCATCAATGCCCGCACCCGTGAATTAGCCTGGCGCATGACCATCGAAAATACCAGGAGCGACTGGTGGGATAAATATATCCGTAAGTTCAACGGAGAGGTTCCACTGGACAAGGGTGAATATGAACTTTACTTCGCCAGTATTAAACCTTCCTATTATTCATACGAAGGCGGACTGCTCGGCTGGGATAAAATTAAGCATAAAATTTTCCATGGTGATTCCTGGTGGGATGACCTGATGGATAAATGGAAGGTGCAGGTTGAAGGGGTTGATGATATATTTGAAGAATCAGCGGTGCTGAAATATCAGAATGCGGTTAAAAATTCTGCCATCCTGAGTCTGACCAGGGTCGGCAATGCTGAAGATGTAAAGGCGGGTTTTTCTGTTTTGCGTCCGGTTCGTTTGAAAATATATGCGATTGGCGAGGGTTATAAGGGTCAGATGTACGATTATGCCTACATTCAGGATGAAAATAAGAATAATAAAATTTGGGAGATGGAGGAATCTGAGACCGAACATGCCGGAGGTGCGATTAAAAACAGGGTAAGCAGACAAGAGATACAACTTGACGCCGGCGATTATATGGTTCATTTTATAAGCGATGACAATCATAGTTATGAGGACTGGAATTCCAATCCTCCTTATGATCCCAATTTCTGGGGAATTACCATCTCAGGCAGTAATGAGGATTTCGATAAAAATGCCATTGCCAATTATGAGCGGAAAGAAGGAGTCCTGGTAGTAAAATTAGATCGGTTGGGAGACTATGAAGAGGTGAATGAAGGATTTACCCTGCTGCGGCCGATGAAACTGCGCATTTATGCTGTCGGTGAAGGAAGTTCGAGAAAGATGTCCGACTACGGCTGGATTGAAAATGTCAAAACCGGCCGTAATGTCTGGATTATGGATTATAATGATACCGAAAAAGCAGGTGGAGCCGAAAAGAACAGATTGTATGACCGGGTCATTCCTTTTGATGCCGGATCTTATGAAGTCTGTTTTCAAACCGATGACTCCCATTCCTATCGTGATTGGAACAGCGACAGCCCGCGTAATCCGGAAGACTGGGGAATAAAAATATATACTGTCGGAAAAACAGACGATGAAAATTTTATTCAAAAATATAATCCCGAGGCAGACCGGAATATTATAGTACAGATGGTGCGCATCGGCGACTCGGAAAATGTCAAGAAACAATTTACCCTGAAGAAATCCACCCATGTCCGGATCTATGCTTTGGGAGAAGGGGACTGGGATGAAATGTACGATTATGGCTGGATCGAGGATTTTAAAAGCGGTGATACGATCTGGGAAATGAAATTTAAAGACACCCGCCGGGCCGGTGGTGCAGAGAAGAACCGCCTGTTTGATGGAACGATTTTGCTGGATGCCGGTACGTATGTTGCTCACTATCGCACCGATGATAGCCATGCCTACGGAGATTGGAATTCTGATCCGCCACGTGATAAAACCAGCTGGGGGATGACTATTTATACTTTTTCAGAACCTTAATGTTTATTTTCAGGAGGTTACATGCTGCGTAATAATACCGGTAAAGACCTTCGCTGGCGGTGGTTGCCGCTGACCATCTTTGTATCTCTTTTGCTTTTACCTGCTACATGGTCGAATGCGGCTACCGTAGAAGAAGTTTTTACCAAACAGATTTCATTCCAGCAGGGCGGCTATCTGGAACTGGATAATTCAAACGGCGGTGTGGAGGTACAATCCTGGGATAAAAATGAAGTTGAGATCAAAGCATACAAAAAGGTACGGGCCGGAAGCAGCGGACAAGCTGAAGAATTGATGCAGGAATTGAAAATCGAGGTGGTTCAAACGGCAACGGAGATCAAAATTGAGACGATTACTCCACAGACTATGAAAAAGGACGGTGGATTTTTTAATTGGTTGTTTAACGGGGATAATAATTCTTTTTCGGTAGAGTATGAATTGAAAGTTCCTAAATCGATAGATCTGAACATTAAAACAACCAATGGAAAAATTTATTGTCAGCAGATCAAGGGACGCCTGCGCCTGAACTCCACTAACGGCAAAATTACTGCCAGGGAAATTGAAGGTCTGGTCCGCTCAAAAACGACAAATGGCTCGCTTGATATTGAATTGTTATCCGTACCGCCCGATGAAGAAATCAATTTCTCGACTACCAACGGTTCAATCACCCTGCGTTTGCCGGAGAATTATGGTGCGGAAGTAAATCTGAAAACCACTAATGGTCATATCGACAGCGATTTTTCTTATAGCGAACAACGAGACTGGTCCAGACAACATGTGTCGGGAATAATCGGCGACGGTGCCGGAAGCCTGTATTGCCATACCACGAACGGCAGCATCAGGTTGTATTCCAGAGGTCATGATACTGCAGACGGGGTATCACTCTGATTAAGAATTTGCTGCAGATCAGCAAAACTTTTAACGGTCACCAGTTTCGGATGTCCTGCCAGTAATGGTTCTGTATCGAATTTCCAGGTATAAGAGTACGGGATAAAGATCGCCTGCATACCGCATTTTAGGGCAGGATTGATATCGGATTTCGGACTGTTGCCGATCATGCAAACCTCAGCTGCCAGCCAGCCTTTTTGCTGCAAAATTCGTTCATAAGTATGTTGATTCTTTTCTAATTCGACAAAGGCGCCGCAGAACAGAGGCAGCAAACGTGAGTTCTGCAACTTGCGATTCTGTTCCTCAATATTACCTTTGGTCAGGATATACAATTCAAACCTTTTGCGCAATTGTTTCAGTACCGGAAGAACCCCGGGGAAAATGGCTGGCCGCCGCCAGGCCCGCTGTTTAAAATCGGCAATGATGGACAGGTATTCTTTCTGCTGCCGGGCAGTGGTCAGAATGTCTGCATATTTTTTGTATATGCGCTCCATGATCAGCAGAAAACTATCACTGCCGTAGCCGTGTTCCTGCACCGTTTGCAGTTCAAGCGACTGAAAATCCTGCTCAACTTTATCCAGGCTTACACCGGCTTTCCCGGCCAACTGGAAAAAATGATAGGTGGCCCGTTCATAAAAAACGTTATTGGCCCATAAAGTGTCGTCGGCATCGAAGATCAGGTATTTTATCGGCAGCATATTGTTGTGCTATAATTGCAAGTACTTTTTAAATCTAGTCAGCAGATTGTTAAAATTCAAATTCAAAAAGCAGTAATGCCGATAAAGCAATTGACTACATAGCAGCAGCGGAGTAAATTAAATTTCATTTTGCAGGGAGAGCAATAATATGAATCACAGCATGCTGATGTATATACTGATCATACCCTTAATGCTTTTACTGGCCTGTTCCGCTGAAAAAAAACAGGAGATGGAAACTAAGGGAAAATCACAAACCGAATCCACGGTCGCGGATACCAGCCAGGCAACCTGCCCGGGTTGCGGAATGGTAATGTCGAAGAGTGAAATGATTAAGTATACCCAGGATGAGCAAACTCTTTATTTCTGCAGTGAGCATTGCCAGAAAAATTACCTGGCTGCTATGAGGAAAGATTCTGTTATATCCCCTCCGGCACAGCAGTAGATAAATACGATAAAAAATATTGTGCCTGAGTGCCTCAGTGCCTGCTAGTGGATGAGTCATGAACCAATTTCAACTACAGTCAAAGTATCAGCCGCAGGGGGATCAACCTCAGGCCATTAAAGAACTGTGCGACGGGATCCGCAGTAATGTCAAGCATCAGACTTTGTTGGGGGTTACCGGCAGCGGTAAAACATTTACCATGGCTAACGTAATTGCCGGAGTCAATCTGCCAACTCTGGTTATTTCTCATAACAAAACCCTGGCGGCGCAATTGTACGGAGAATTTAAAGGTTTCTTTCCACAGAATGCCGTAGAATTTTTTATCTCTTATTATGATTATTACCAGCCGGAAGCCTATGTACCGCAAACCGATACATATATTGAAAAAGATTCCTCCATCAACGATGAGATCGATCGTTTGCGTTTAAAAGCTACTTCCTCGCTGATGGCCAGGCGTGATGTAATCATCGTGGCCAGTGTATCCTGTATTTATGGATTGGGTTCGCCGCAGGATTACCAAAAATTAATGGTTATGATTCGTCAGGGTGACAAGTTCGAACGGAATGATCTGTTGTTGAAACTGGTTGATATCCAGTATAACCGTAATGATTTTGATTTTCAGCGCGGAACCTTCAGGGTGCGCGGTGATACAGTCGATATTTTCCCGGCCTACGGCGAAGAAGCGCTGCGGGTTGAATATTTCGGCAATGAAATAGAAAATCTTTGCTGGATTGATGTTGTCAGCGGTACGGTGATGCAAAAAGTGCCGCTGGCTGTCATTTATCCGGCACGGCATTTTGTAACCACCAGCGATAAACTGCAGCAGGCTATTCAGACAATACGGGAAGAATTACAGCTACAATTGGAATTTCTGCGCCAGCACAATAAACTTTTAGAGGCGCAGCGGCTGGAGATGCGGACGAATTTCGATCTGGAAATGATGCAGGAAATCGGTTATTGCTCGGGAATTGAGAATTATTCCAGGCATCTTACCGGCCGGGCACCAGGCGAACCGCCCTATACGCTGATAGATTTTTTCCCCAAAGATTTCCTGATATTTATCGATGAAAGTCATCAGTCCATACCACAGGTAAAAGCAATGTATAACGGCGACCGCTCCCGCAAGGAAACGCTGGTGGAATATGGATTTCGCCTGCCCAGTGCCCTGGACAATCGTCCGTTAAAATTTCAGGAATTTGAGGAACACATGCCGCAGGTGATCTATGTATCGGCTACACCAGCGGAATACGAACTAACCCGGAGTAAAGGAGTAATAGTTGAGCAGGTAATACGTCCCACCGGTCTGGTCGATCCGCAGATCGAAGTCCGTCCCGTCGCCACCCAGATTGATGATTTGATTGCTGAAATCAGAACACAGGTGAAAAAGAAAGAACGTACCCTGGTTACAACGCTGACCAAGCGCATGTCCGAGGATCTGACCGACTATTTGCGGGGCATGAATATAAATGTGCGGTATTTGCATTCGGAGATCAATGCCCTGGAACGGGTAGATATCCTGCGCGATTTGCGCCTGGCCGAGTTTGATGTGCTGGTGGGAATTAATTTGTTACGTGAAGGTCTGGATCTGCCGGAGGTTTCACTGGTAGCAGTGCTGGATGCGGACAAAGAAGGATTCCTGCGCTCGTATGTATCATTAATGCAAACTTCCGGCCGGGCAGCCCGCAATATCGGAGGTCGTGTCATTTTTTATGCGGATAAAATGACCGAATCCATGCGTAAAACAATTGATGAAACCAATCGTCGCCGGGAGAAGCAGTTGCAGTACAATCAGGATCATGGTATTACCGCAACTACGATATATAAGACGACCGAAGAAATTCTGGCTGCCACCAGCATCGCCGAAGTCCGGCATAAATTGCCCAAAGTAGCAGAACCGCAAATGGAATATGGTATCTTAGACCGGGAAGAACTGCTGGAACGCCTGGAAATAGAAATGAAAGCCAAGGCCGCTAACCTGGAATTTGAACGGGCAGCCATGATCAGGGATGAGATAAAAAGGATAAAGGGCAAAGGGCAAAGGGTAAAGGGTAAAGGGTAAAAAATAAGGCAAACAATGAGGCACTGAGGCACAAAAATAAAGATTAAAGATGAAAGATTTTAGAATCAAGAAGATATGGAGTAATGATGCCGCAGGCATCAAATGTCTGTAGAAAATTGCAAAACCCACCCCTTTCACCCCCTCCCTTATGTATACAGGGAGGAGAAAAGGGGAGGGTCAAATAGAAGAGGTTTAGCATGGTCACAACTAGAACAGATTATTTCCGATATCAGTAACCTGGTTTGGGGTCCACCTCTGCTTATACTTTTATTGGGTACACATGTTTTCCTTACTTTCCGGTTGCGTTTTATACAACGCTATCTGGGTACGGCCATAAAGTTATCATTGAAACGATCGACCGAAGGCAGCGGAGATGTCAGCCAGTTTGGGGCGTTGACTACTGCCCTGGCAGCGACCATTGGTACCGGTAATATTGTGGGTGTGGCAACCGCTGTCGCCTCCGGTGGTCCCGGGGCGGTATTATGGATGTGGCTGACGGGCGTTTTCGGAATAGCTACAAAATATTCAGAAGCTCTGCTGGCAGTGAAATACCGCATCAAAACCGCGGATGGCCTGATGGCCGGCGGACCCATGTATGTCCTGGAACGGGGTATGAATAAAAAATGGCTGGGTATCATCTTCGCCGCCCTGACTGCGGTTTCTGCTTTCGGAATCGGCAATATGGTTCAGGCCAATTCCATCTCTTCGCTTGTGCAGGAAACCTTTGGAATAGAAACCTGGATCACAGGTATCGTACTTACCGTGCTGACCGCCATTGTAATCCTGGGTGGTATTAAATCAATTGCCAAGGTCTGTGAAAAACTGGTTCCCTTTATGGCCATATTTTATGTGCTCGGTTGCCTGATACTGCTCTGGCTTGACTGGCAGAAGATTCCCGGCACTTTTATGCTGATCATTAACTCGGCCTTCAGCGGACAGGCGATGATCGGTGGTTTTCTTGGTGCCGGCATGAAGGAAGCAATTCGCTACGGTGTAGCCCGCGGCCTCTTTTCCAATGAATCGGGATTAGGCAGCGCCCCCATTGTGGCCGCTGCCGCTCAGACCAAAAACCCGGTACGGCAGGCACTGGTTTCATCAACGGGTACTTTCTGGGACACTGTGATAGTGTGTGCCATGACCGGACTGGTTATCGTCAATTCCGGTGAATGGATGACGGGTGTCAAAGGAGCGGCTCTGACCAAAGCTGCGTTCAGTGATATCCCGCTGGTGGGTCCGCTGGTGCTAACCGTGGGTTTGTTAACCTTTGTTTTTTCCACAATCCTGGGCTGGTCCTACTACGGTGAAAAAGCAGCCGAATACATCTGGGGTCGTAAAGCTATTCAGCCCTACCGCTGGTTGTGGGTGGTAGTGGTAATGATCGGATCGGTGTTATCACTGCCGCTGGTCTGGTCGCTGGCCGATATAACCAACGGATTAATGGCCATTCCCAATCTTGTTTCGTTGTTGGTCCTGCAGGCAGTGATTGTTACTGAAACGCGGGGATATCTGTGGAACAAAAATCTGGATAAGGCTTCAACCGATTAAGACCTGAACAGCCTGTCATAATCATAATTATGTTTATAAAGGGTAAATCATTATAGTTTAGCTTTCCACGGCCAGGTCACGCATGAAGATATTTCGGGAAATAATACAAAATCGGCTTTACCTTTCATGGTGAAGGTCCAGACCTGCTGATTTTTTAGTAATTCTTTTACAAAATTCAGTGTGCTGCCTGTTACACTGACATCATCTACTATTAAAATTCTCTGGTTCATCTGTTCGATCTGGAAATTTTCCAGTAACTGCGGTTGCCCGAATTTAGGCTTATTGTGAACGTCCCGGTAGTTGATGTGGATAAGTTGCAGCGGTTTCTGAAGTTTATAGGCCAGTAAACTGGCCGGAACAATTCCTCCCGAGGCAATACCTACGATTAAATCGATTGCGGGCAGATCAATCTTATGCAATCTTGACACGATTTCGACCATGGATAAATTAACGGTTTCACTCATCAGCAAGAATTCCTATTATATAACGATTGATCAGACGCATATTAATTAAAGCGAAAAAATATACTGAATTGTTTCCACTTTTACTAAAAATCATAGTATTTTAGATTAAATTGATAAAACTAATAGTTAATTAATCGAAAATAAAGAACTTAACCGCATGAATAAAACACGGATTTTGCAGGAAATATTGAATCAACGCATCATGGTACTTGATGGCGCGATGGGTACCATGACCCAGCGGTTGGGACTGCAGGAAACAGATTACCGCGGTGAACGGTTTAAAGATCATCCCGTCGATCTGAAGGGCAATACGGATCTTTTATCACTTACCCAGGCGGAGGAGATCGCCACCATTCATCGTCAGTATTTTCATGCCGGTGCCGACATTATTGAGACGAATACTTTCAATGCCAACAGTCTATCCCAGAAGGATTATCAATTAAGCGACACAGTCTATGAAATGAATTTCAGGTCTGCGCAACTGGCCCGCCAGGTGGCCGATGATTTCACTCAATTGCAACCCGCTAAACCGCGTTTTGTAGCCGGCTCTATCGGACCATCAAATCAGACCGCCTCATTATCACCCGACATTAACCGGCCCGCCTATCGTAGAGTTAACTTTGATGATGTTGCAGCCGGTTATCGTGATCAGGTCCGCGGTCTGCTCGACGGGGAGGTCGACCTGCTGCTGGTGGAAACGGTCTTTGATACACTAAACTGCAAAGCTATTCTATACGTTATAGACGAGCAATTTCAAAAAACAGGTAAAAAAATACCGGTAATGATTTCGGTCTCGATGATTGACGCCAGCGGCAGGACACTTTCCGGTCAAACCCTGGAAGCTTTTTTAATATCGGTTTCACATTTTGATTTTTTCTCGACCGGTATTAACTGCTCGCTGGGGGCCGGGCAGATGCGGCCCTTCATCGAAGAACTGTCCCGCTTGTCACACTGTTATGTCAGTATTCATCCCAATGCCGGCCTGCCTAATGCCTTCGGCGGCTACGATGAATTACCGGAATTTACAGCTGCTATTCTGGGTGAATATGCCGGAAGCGGTTTTATCAATATTGTTGGCGGTTGCTGCGGTACCACCCCTGAACATATTCAGAAAATTGCAGCCATCGTTTCCGATAAAATTCCGCGTCGTATATCACAACCGAAAATAGTTTCCTGCTTCAGCGGACTGGAACCACTGCTGGTCAGGCCTGATTCAAATTTCATTAATGTTGGTGAGAGATGTAATGTTACCGGTTCATCCAGATTTAAAAAACTAATTATTGAAGAAAATTTTGAAGAAGCCGTACAGGTGGCCCGGGAACAGGTGGATAACGGTGCGCAGATTCTTGACATCAATATGGATGAAGGATTGCTGGATTCGGAAAAAGTAATGGTCCATTTTCTCAACCTGATCGCCGCGGAGCCTGAAATTGCCCGTCTGCCGGTTATGCTCGATTCATCCAGGTGGTCGGTAATCGAAGCGGGTCTTAAATGTCTGCAGGGCAAAGGTATTGTCAACTCGATCAGCCTGAAAGAAGGGGAAGAGATCTTTTTACAGCATGCGGCCCGGGCCCGGCAGTATGGCGCCGCTGTCATCGTTATGGCCTTTGATGAACAGGGCCAGGCCGAAACCATGGAACGTAAAGTCGCCATCCTCAGCCGGGCCTATCGTTTACTCACTGAAAAACTGAATTTTTCAGCGCAGGACATTATTTTTGATCCCAATATATTTGCGGTTGGTACGGGTATGGAAGAACACAATAACTATGCCCTCAATTTTTTTGCAGCCACCCGGGAGTTAAAATCACTGTTCCCCGATTCACTGATCAGCGGCGGGATCAGTAATGTCTCTTTTGCCTTCCGGGGCAACAATGTCATCCGCGAAGCCATGCATTCTGTTTTTCTCTATCACGCGATCCAGGCGGGCCTGGATATGGGCATTGTAAATGCCGGTCAATTGCCGGTTTATGAAGAAATTCCGGCGGAACTCAGGCAACGGGCCGAGAATTTATTGCTGAACCGGACCGCAGAGGCCACCGAACAATTACTGCAAATTGGTAAAGATCTGCATAAGCAGGAGAGCAAAACTGAAGATCCGGCCTGGCGCCAACTTCCGGTGGCCGAACGGCTCAAACATGCGTTGATCAAGGGTATCGTTGAATATATAGAGCAGGACACGGCTGAAGCCAGACAGGCATTAGGAGAATCGTTAAAGGTCATCGAAGGACCCCTGATGGAAGGTATGAATGTTGTCGGTGATCTGTTCGGCGCAGGAAAAATGTTTCTGCCTCAGGTGGTAAAAAGTGCCCGGGTGATGAAAAAAGCTGTGGCCTACCTGACCCCCTACCTGGAACAGCAGTCTGCGGCAATGGCCCATCGTAAGGCTGGTACCATTGTTCTGGCCACGGTTAAAGGTGATGTACATGATATAGGTAAAAATATTGTCGGCGTGGTGCTGGGTTGTAATAATTATGAAGTGATCGATCTGGGCGTGATGACTCCGGCCGAAAAAATATTAGAAAGTGTTCAAAAGTACCAGGCCGACATTATCGGCTTAAGCGGTCTGATCACCCCTTCCCTGGATGAAATGGTGCATGTGGCCAGGGAATTTCAGCGGCAAAATATTAATCTGCCGATATTGATCGGCGGTGCTACTACTTCCAGGGTTCATACTGCAGTTAAAATCGCCCCGCTCTATCAAGGTGCAGTCATTCATGTACTTGATGCCTCGCGGGCAGTAGGCGTGGTCAATAATTTGCTTAATGCGGAACTCAAACCGGACTATCTCAATGCAGTAGCCAATGAATATGTTAAAGTACGGGATGCGCATAGTAAAAAACATCAGGACCAGCAATTATTACCGTTGAGTGAAGCCCGCCGGAGGAAACTGGTCATTAACTGGGAATTGTTCGAATCGCCGGAACCGAATCTTCTGGGCGCGAAGGTGTTTCGGAATTTATCTCTGGCGGAAATCAGTCAACGGATCGATTGGACACCCTTCTTCCAGGTCTGGGAATTAAAAGGGAAATTTCCACAGATCCTGGAAGACAAGGAATCAGGAATCGAGGCTGCCAAACTATACTCTGACGCACAGAATATGCTGGATAAAATCATTAAGGAACAGTGGTTGCAAGCCAGAGCAGTAATCGGCATCTATCCTGCCAGCAGTTCAGGGGATGACATCACAATTTTCACTGAGCGGAACAGGAAACAAATCCTGGCGATTTTTCATACTCTGCGACAACAGGGGGAGAAAGGCCAGAATCGCACCAACCTGGCCCTGGCCGATTTTATCGCTCCGCAATCCTCTGGAAAACCGGATTATCTAGGCTTGTTCGCGGTTACTGCCGGAATCGGCAGCGCGGAAAAAGTTCAACAGTTCGAAAGTCAACATGATGATTACCAGGCTATTTTACTGAAGGCCCTGGCGGACCGTCTGGCTGAAGCATGCGCTGAATTAATGCATCAACAGGTGCGCAGGGATTACTGGGGCTATGCCAGGGGGAGGAATTAAATAACGAGAACCTGATTCAGGAAAAATATCGTGGAATTCGACCTGCTCCGGGTTATCCCGCCTGTCCCGATCATAGTGAAAAAGAGACCCTGTTCGGAGTTTTGAAGGTAACTGAACATACCGGCATCAGTTTAACAGAAAGCCAGGCCATGCTGCCGGCAGCTTCGGTGTGCGGTTATTATTTTGCACATCCCCAGGCATCCTATTTTGGCGTAGGCAAAATATCGCGTGATCAGGTACTCGATTATGCCCGGCGTAAAGGGATTGATATCCATACTGCTGAAAAGTGGTTGGGAGCGAATCTGGATTATTTGCCGGAATAAAAAAGGGACAATAAACATGAAAAATGTTTTGGTTTTAGGTGCCGGATTGAGCACCCCATACATGATTGACTATTTACTGAAACAGGCTGTTCAAAACGACTGGTTCATAACTGTTGGCGATAAGGAACCCGATGTAGCTAAAAGAGTAATCAAAAATCATCCCCGCGGTAACAGTCTGTCTTTTGATATAAATGATACCGAAGCCCGCCAGAGCCAGATCGAGAAATCCGATGTCGTAATCAGTTTTCTGCCCCCTTTTTATCAATATGTTCTGGCCTTACTTTGTATTGCCAAAGGAAAACATCTGATCACGGCCTCTTACCAGGATGACCGGATGAATGAAATAAATATTGATGCTCAGCGTAAAGGAGTTTTAATACTCAATGAAATGGGTCTTGATCCTGGCATTGATCACATGTCGGCCATGAAAGTAATTCAGGAAGTACGGGACAAAGGGGGGAAGATCGCCAGTTTCAAATCTTACGGCAGCGGACTGCCGGCACCGGATTCTTCCACCAATCCCCTGCGTTATGTCATCACCTGGAATCCCCGCAACGTAGTGATGGCAGGAGAAGCGGGTGCCCAGTATATGTCAAAAAATAAAGTTAAAATATTGCCGCCGCATGAAGTTTTTCATCGCACCTGGACGGTTCAACTGGAGGGGATCGGGAAACTGGAAGCATATCCCAACCGCGATTCATTGAAATACCGGGCATTGCTGGGCCTGGAAGAAACACACACCATGATCCGCGGCACCCTGCGTTATCCGGGTTGGAGCGAGACCTGGCTGCAGGTAGTGCGCCTGGGCCTGCCCAATGAGGAAATGCATATACCTGATCTGAACAAATATACCTATCGCGATCTGGTGGAAATGTTCCTGCCGCAACACTCCACGGGTGCTGACCTGGAACATCGCGTGGCTAATTTCCTGAATATTCATCCTACCGGTAAGATCATGGATAACCTGACCTGGTTGGGATTATTTTCCGATGACATTGTTAACTGTAATGGCGATACTCCCTCGGCGGTCATGATCGAGTTGCTGAAAAAGAAACTGAAATTGGCGGATAAGGATCGCGATATGGTTTTGATCCTGCATGAGTTTGAAGTTGAGTATCCCGTCGAGAAAAAAAGCAAAGAAAAGATTACTTCCACATTTATTGAGTATGGTGAACCGGGTGGCTTTACTGCGATGGCTAAAGCCGTGGGCCTGCCTGCCGCCATAGCGGCCAGGTTGTTGCTCACCGGCCAACTACCCCTGAGCGGATGTCACATTCCCACGCACCCGGCGATCTATACCCGGGTTTTACCGGAATTGAAAAAAGCAGGATTCAAGTTCGTGGAGAAGAGGGAAGTGATATAAAGGCACAGATAACCCGAGCTCCTATGTCCAGCCTCCCTTATATGTAGGGAGGAGATTCAGAGGACAAAGAGGGTACCAGGCGAAAGGGACTTAGGGACTAAGGAACTCAGGTACTAAACTTAGATATTATGCCAGGATTGACTCTACATACCGGTCCTCAGGGGAAATATTATTATTTCCTTGATAAAATTATCGAACTTCTCCAGCAGCGAGCGGATTCATTTATCTATCTGCTGCCCGTCAACCGGGCGGTACGTTATTTAACAAAAAAATTAGTCACAAAAACTACTGATCATATTCTGATTGATCCGCACCTGTTCACCTTCAATTCCTTGACCCGCTATATTTATCAATTTGTATCCAGGCCCAGAAAAATTATTCCGCGAACGATGCGGTTAATTCTGATAAACCAGATCCTCCGGGAACAGGGGCTGGACCTTACTTATTTTAAGAATCAATTTCCGACAAATTCGGGATTAATTAACCATATTGACCAGATGCTCGATGAGTTCTGTGAATTCGGTTATCAGCCCAAAGACTTTGCCCAACCGCCTTCAACCTGCCGGGAAAAATATAAAGACTTTGGCAGGATTCTATCTTCCCTCCATAATAAATATAATGATCAATTACTGGACGAGCGGGGGGTGATCGTCAGAGTCTGTGCAGGGCCTGGATCAAAATCTGTTCCGGCAGATTTTCCCCGCCGTTCAATATATTTACGTCAGCGGCTATGGAATCTATACACCCCCGATGATTGATTTTATTAACAAGGTCAAAGACTGGTGCCAGGTGGAAATTAAACTGGAATACAATGAACAAAATCAGGAATTATTTGCCCATACCCGCCCGGCTTTCGAAACACTCCAGAAATTTTCCTCTGCAGAAATCAAAGAAGAGTCCGGACAGGATACACTTTACCAGAATTTTTTTAAAACCTCTTACGCTGTCGAACCGGCCAGCGAGAGTCGAAGATATATCAGCCCGGATCCTGAAAAATAAAGAACAGGAAGTAGCCTTTATCGCTGCCACTGTTAAAAAACTCCATCAGCAAACCGGTCTGCCCCTGCACCAGTTCGGTATTACCTTCCCCGACCTGGAAAATTATGCCCCGCTGATCAGGAATGCTTTTAAAGATGCCGGAATCGCTTATAATCTTTCCACCGGTTTTTCATTAGCCCAGTCTTCGCTGATCCAGTCCTATCTGCAGGTGCTTAAAGTAGTAACACAGGGCTTTGACTGTGAGCAGGTCTACGCCTTGCTATTATCACCGCTTATTAATAGCCATGAAAATATGGCTGCGACCTGGAAACGATTAATCCGGCAAATGAGAATGAAACACCTGAGCAGGGATTGGCAGCAACAGGTGCAGGCCTTTATCAAACATAAAAAAGATCAGCAAGCAGCAGACGAGGAAGAGACCGATGTTGAGTATCTCCTGGCCCTTGAAAAAATGATGTCCGGCCTGCCGCCCCTGATCCATTCCCTGCAATCCCTGCCCGCCAGCGCACCGGCAGTGCTGCTCAAGGAACATTTTATCAGGGTTCTGTCTGAATTGGGAATGTTGAACTGGCTGGAACATGAACAAAATTATTTAAATCGCCAGGAACAGGAACGGATCTACCGAGCCTTTAACCGTTTTATCAAACTATTGGAACAGTTAACCTGGATCCTGCAATTCCAGTGGCAGGATAATGCCATAACACTGTCCGACTATTACCGTAATTTGAAGTTGCTGATCCAACAGGAAACTTTTAATCTGCGCGAGTGGTCAAATTACGGTGTGCAGATCATGCCACGTCTGGAAATACAGGCCCTGGAATGTAATTATTTGTTTATCGGCGGATTACTGGAGGGAAATTTCCCCCGCCATTTCCGCCGTGACATTTTTTTTAATGACCAGGAACGCCAGCAAATGGGCTTGACTGCTTCTGAAGATATACTGGCCCAGGACCGCTTCCTGTTTTATCAATTGCTGGCATCCAGCGCTGAACAGGTTTATCTAACCTGCCCGAAATTCAGCAACGACATTGAATTGTTACCTTCAACATTTCTGGCCAGTTTAAAGGATGCAGGTGCCGGTGCAGATGCAGATGCTCTGCTCTGCATCTGCATCTAAAAATCGAAAATGATACACTCCCGGAAGCCCTGCCACAAACCAACAACACTTTTTCAGAATACCTGAGTGCTAATTTCAAATCCGCTCTCACTGCTCAGCAACTGGAATGGTTTAAAGACTGGTTGACGTTGAATAACCTGTCTGCCGCAACACACTGGTTGACAGGAGTGGAGAACGCTTATAGAAAATTAAACCGCTTCAGCCGGAATCGTTTTGAAGGCAATCTCCAGGAAAATTCTGTAGCGGTAGAACTTCTTCAGCAGACTTTCGCGTCAAAACCTTTCTCTATCACCGCACTGGAAAGTTATGCTTTCTGTCCCATGCAATACTTCCTGAACCGGATAATGAAGTTGGCAGAGGAAGAGGAAGTAGAAGCTGAGATTACCGCACTGGAGAAGGGATCGCTGGTGCACCGGATCCTGTTCCGCTTTTATGCGGAATTGGCGGACAAAAAGAGCAGCCTGAATCCCGGTGATCAGCTCGGTCTGCTGGTAAAGATTGCTGCAGAGGAATTTGATAAATTGCCGTATTCCGGATTGTTATGGACCCTGGAAAAAGAAATATATTTTGGCCGTGAAGGTGTTCCCGGACTATGGGAAAAGTTTATCGATCTGGAAACTGCGGAAATAACAGCTCACCGGATTTCAGCCGGCCCACTTTGAGGTTGCTTTCGGACGTGCGGGAAGCGGCCGCTACCAGGATCCGCTTTCCAGCCCGCGGCCTGTTACAATTCAGCAACGGGATAAAAAGGTCAGGTTGGTGGGCAAGATCGACCGGGTGGATATAAATCAACAGCAGCAATTACTGGTCTTTGATTATAAAATCAGCAGCAGGGTGGATAACGTCAAGGTCGAAGATCTCTACCAGGGCAGAAGTCTGCAGTTGCCGGTATATTTACATGTGATCGGCCGGCTACTGCCCAAAGTTGCACCCGTGGCGGCCGGATATTATCAGGTACGCGATGCCGATCATTGTCAACGCTATACTGTATTTGCCGATAGCGGCGCTCAACCGGAACGGTTTGATAAGAAAAAAGTCAAGACACTTCTGCCGGTTAAAATAGATGGGGAGGAAATAACCCTGCAGGATTTGATCGGGCGCTCCCTGGATTTTGTTATTGAGTACACGGAAAATATCAGCCGGGGAAAATTTTATCATACCACTCAGCCGCAAGATGAGCGCTGCCAGAGTTATTGTCCGTATAATAAGATTTGCCGTAAAGATGTAGCCAAACTGAAAGCACTGGCTGCCACCGCAGAAAATTAAATCTCATTTCTTTTAATTACCGGCCGAAAATAAATATTGATTTTAGCTATTGTATGATTAATATTAATAGTCAGATATAACTCTGAATCCAATTTGCTCTGAATGGTGATAAAATCATTATTATTTTAAAATTAAAGTGAGGAGTCTTTTATGAAGATTTTCAAGCGACTCTGCTGCGTTGCTCTTATTTTACTTTTATCAGTTTATTTTAATAATTGCAGTTCCAGCAGCGAATCAAAACCGAAAAAGCAGGTAGTCTCCTTTTATGATGTCTGGTTTTCGAATGGTGTTGATAACGACAGTGATGATTACTTTTCCTATCTGCGTCTGAATTTTGACCTGGATGTCAGCAGTGGTAGTGCGAATTTGTTCGTGTGGATCGGTGTTCGTTTTACCGATCCGCTGGACACGGCGGGTTATTATGGCTATATGGAAAGTACAGTTTTTACGATTGACGGTTCGACCAGGGAAGATGCGGTCTTTATTTCAGTTGGTTCGCCGAATGATGAATTACCGGAAGGCAGTTATGATTTCCTGATTCAGGTATTCGAAGAGTCTGATCCCGAGAATCCCATTCTGGAAATGGCCAGTTACAATGATGATAATTTTGGTGATGCCCTTACTAGATATACTGATCGAAGAATCCATCACCGATGCGGCTTTAACCATTTATGATGCCTATTGGGACAATGTGGTCGATAATGACGAAGACGGCTATGCTTCGCAGGCTGATCTGGTCGTTGATGTTGATGTAAATCTGGGTGTAACCACATATGTATATCTGGTCATATATCAGAAAAGTTACAGCAGCGGCACCTACAGTCTGCTGGCCGTAACCGAAACCTTTACTATTACCGGGGCCAATCCGGCTGATGCCGTCGCTGTATTCATCGATAACTTTCCTCACGGGCTGTACGATTTCAAGATCGATGCGTATTATGATGTGGGATCTTATATTGAAGATACGGATGATGCAGCCACGAATTCAGATCTGAATGATGTTCAACTTGAACTCAGCGGGGAAGATGAGGCGCCCCTGGGTACCTGGCTGTACTACGATGACAGTTATCTGGAAGATGCGCTTTCTTCCGATCTGCCATCCTATTTTGCCGTCCGCTTTGACAAACCGTCCGGCACAGTTACCTGTTCGGTCAGGGAAATTTATCTGTACGTAACTTCCCGCGATACTACTGCTTCTTATGCTAATTTTAAAATATGGAGTTCTACTATTAATAATATGCCGAGTACCTATCTGTACGACGGGACTACCAATGTCTACATCGCCTATGATGGCAATAACTATTATCCCCGGCTGGATGTGGATATCTCGGCCAATGATGTATTCTATGTCGGGTTATTACATGACTTATGGGTTCGGATTTTACCTGGGCGCAGATTCATCTTCCCCGATTATGCCGCAGTTATATTCCGCAATTCGAGTACAATCAACTGGCGATATGAACATAGTTGATGATTTCTGCATACGAGTCTTACGTCGAATATACAACCGGGAAAAACAAAAACTCCCTGGTCACCCATGGCGAGTGGATCGACGTATCAGTTAAAAACTAAGCGAAAAGTATAAAAATTGTATCGAGAAATAGAATGAGGAATATATGAAAAAAATAGCAATCGTCAGTTTGATCCTGTTCTTTGCCCTGAGCGGTTGGGCGCAGGAAACGAGTAAAGCGGCTAAGCTGCAGCCGCAAAATCCGGAGCAACTCCAACCGGGTGCGCAAACCACATCACAATCAAGTGTACAGCAAAATAAATCTGCAGCGGAGAACAATAATCAGGAGAATGTCAGCACTTATCGGCAGGAAGGAAAATCAACGCAGAAGGTAGCGGTGAGGATCGTGACCAATACGCGCAGCGGTGATAAAAAAGTGCGGGTAAAATTTGGTTCGGCTGTTGATTCCGGGCCAAGACTTGAACTGGAAAAGAAAAACATTAAATCCAAGTCCACACCGGCTGATCTTAAAAAAACCTTAGGCGAAACTAAGAAAATAAAACCGCTCAGGCTTAAGATCAGCCAGGAATAAATTTTAGTCTGTGCTTTCTGGAAGATTCAAAAGTATCAATTTATCATTTCTCACCCCGATAAATCGGGGTGAGAAATCTTTATAACATTTGAAATCGAAGATTCTTACTCGTTAGCCTTATAATTTACTCGCTATCTACCGGGTTTCAACATCAATACAATGCAGGCTCATTAAATCTCCAGTATAAATATTAATGCATCGCTGCGCTGTACCGCTTAAATTAACCGCATGCCAGTAATCGCTAAGCAATCTACGGAAAAATTGACGCCGACACAGCGCCGGGCGCTGCAGCGCAATCTCAATCTGGCTGTAACTGCCGGAGCAGGTACCGGAAAGACCAGGGTGCTGGTAGAGCGTTATCTGGATCTGCTGCTAACCGCAGGGGTTAATATCCGGGAAATTTTAGCGATTACTTTTACCAACAAAGCGGCAGCTGAGATGATCAACCGGGTAGCCGGACGCCTGGATGAATTGCTGAATCAGACAGCAACCCTGCCCCGACGCCAGGAATTGCTGGATCTGCGTGACCGCCTGAGTTCTGCCTATATTTCAACTATCCATGCCTTTTGCCTGAGGATTCTGCGGGAATATCCGGTTGAAGCAGGACTGGATCCGGACTTCAGCCAACTGAATGAAATGCAGAATGAACTGTTGATTGAACAAACCATCAGCAGTGAACTTGAAAAAATCAGTGCTGATGAACAGCAATGGCTGGATCTGTTCAGATTATTTGGCACCCGGCAGGTTCAGGAATTATTACGCAGCGGCCTGCAACACCGCTTCGAGATGCAACCGTTAGTGCAGAAATATCAGAACAGTTCTGCAGACATGCTGTACCAGGAATTATCCAATCTTTTCCTGAACAGTGTACAAGCTGCATTCCGGGATTATCCGTTCGCAGAAGTCCGGGCGCTTGGCACAACTATCCTGCATGAAATTTCCGGCACAACACAGGAACATGAACAAGCCCGCAAAGTTCGTGGAATCATTGAAAAATTTTCCGCTCTGCCCGATCGAGCGGACCTTGAATATTGGACCAGTCTTTTTGAACTGGCCCGGACTTGTACGACCGGGCAGGCCACAGCCTATAAAGTGCTTACTCCGCTGGGCGGAGATAAATCCTGGAAAAATGGATCGGCGGAACATTTAAAACAACTTTCCGGATTACTTGCACCCATCGCCCGCTGGTTAAAGGAAACTTCCATGCTTCCGCCCGGTCTGGTCGACCGCCGGGTTTTGCAGCAGTTGCAAAAATTATATCAATTGTATGCCAAGGTAGAAAAAAGTTATACAGACCAGAAAGATGAACAGGGTTGGATTGACTTTGAGGATATGCTGATACGGGTCAGGAATTTATTACTGAATAATGCAGATTTATGCCAGCGTATTGCCGCTCAATTCAAGTTCATCCTGGTGGATGAATTCCAGGATACCAATCTGCTGCAATGGGAAATCATTGCGCAACTGGGCGAGATGCAGCAAAATAAATTTTTCATTGTCGGCGATCCCAAGCAGTCAATATATGGTTTTCGTAATGCCGATGTCCGCGTTTTTAACCGCGTCCGCCGGGAATTCGCCGGTACAACTGCGGCAGAACAGTATCCGGGCAATGTAGTTTTCCAGGAGAGTTTTCGTTTTAAGGAAAACCTGGCTTCTTTTATTAATGCCTGTTTCAGCCGGATTATGCAACACTCGGAGCTGAATCAGTGGGAGGTGGAATATTCCCGGTTAGCGAGCCAGCGCGGGGATGCAGCCGGAGGACAGATCGAATTTGCCCTGCTGGAGGAAAAGTCTGATTCTGACCTTCAGGCAGAATTCATTGCTGTACGAATAAAACAGATATCTGAACGATTCCGGTATTCAACCGGGCCAGGTCGCAGTTCTGCTGCGCACCCGTAATCATTTGAGCGCTGTCGAAGAACAATTGCGCCGGCAGGAGATTCCTTTTAAAACCATCGGTGGCATTGGTTTCTATCAGCGCCAGGAGATTTATGATGTGTATCATCTGCTGCGTTTCCTGTTGAATCCCCATGATGATCCGGCGTTGATCGGCCTGTTGCGTTCGCCCTTTGCCGGCATTTCAGATGATACTCTGCTTTTTCTGGCCCTGGCGAAAAATACGGGCAGTTACTGGGCTAAACTGGAGCAGCTGCCGGCAATCCCTGGTTTAGTTGCTGCCGAGCAGGATAAACTGGTATATTTCCGGCAGCAGGCCTGCGGCTGGCTGAACCGGCGGGATGGCATTTATTTTTCGGAGTTGCTGCGGGAAATATTCCAGCAAAGCGGGTATCGCGCGGTCATGTGCGCCCAGTTGCCGGGTGAACAGTTGGCGGCTAATCTGGATAAAATTCTGGCTCTGGCCGCCGAATTTGAACGGACCGGTTTTACCACGATCAGTGAATTTACCGGTTATTTGCAAAACCTGATCAATACCCAGGTCAAGGAGGGGGAAGCGCCTCTGGCACTGGAGGACCGCTTTACCGTAAAAGTAATGACTATTCATCAGGCCAAAGGTCTCGAATTTCCGGTGGTATTTCTTCCTTATCTGGAGCAAAAAATCCGGGTGCCCCGTGCCGATGAAGCCTATTTTGACGAAAAACTTGGCCTGGTCTCCCACATCCGTAAAATGGGATTGCCGCCGGACTATCCGGAATCTGATTCGTACTGCCTGCTTAACCTGGTCCGGCAGGAACAGCGGCAGAAAGAACTGGCCGAATTAAAACGCCTGTTCTATGTCGGTTGCACCCGGGCCCAGGATCAGCTGGTACTCAGTGCCTGTTGTGACGAACAAAAAGTGCCGGTTCAAACGCCATTGTACTGGTTGCTGCAGGCCTGGCGACGCCAGCCGCAGGATCTCCGGGAGGGGGAGATATTCGACTGGGAGAACAGCACTATACGGGTCAGGCGGACGGCCTTGACTTCTGCGGTCAGTGAGGATTCAACTTTCAGCAAAGTTTTTGGTTCTTTACAGCAGTTGAAAGACATATTGAAGCAAAAACCTGCCTCTCGCGAATTACCCTTGTTCCTGAAAAGTATCCCTGACCATCCGCAGGGTGAGATTTTTTCTGCCACGCAATTAATGGCTTTCCGGGAGAACAGGGAAGAATATTACCGCCGTTATCATCTGGGTTATTTTGAGGGGGATTATAAAAGTTTTCGTCTGGCAACATCTATAGAAGAAAAAGCCCTGCTGAAGGGGAAATTGCTGCATCGCTACCTGCAATTTTATCCGCAGCAGGACATTGAACGCTGGTTGTTTGAATTTGATATCAGTGAACCGAATCTTATTCAGGAACTGCGGCAGGATGTACAGGGACTGGTGCCTAAAATCCGGAATTCACCTTTTATGCAGCAGGTGCTGACAGCCCGGACAGCGCAAAATGAAGTAGCAGTGCTCATGCAGCTGGACGGTGATTTTATCACCGGTACCCTGGATAAAATATTTCAAAATGAAGCCGGACAATGGGAGATTCTGGATTATAAAACCAACCGGATTGAGCGGACGCAGGTGCAGGAAGTGCTGGAGCGTTATAATATCCAGATACAAACCTATGCTTTATTACTGGCCCATTTATATCCACAGCAGCAGCAATACACGGTAAATTTTTATTTTACTCACCTGGATCAGCATTGCCCGATCACGTTTACCCGGGAAGATCTCCCGCAGATCGAACAGGATTTTGTACAGATTATCCGGGAAATCAAAGAGCGTTTTGAACCGTATCATAGCGGTTAATCTTTCATTAATTGCGGATATATCATAATGTTATAGACGGGTGTGCCAGACCCGTTGAAGTCAAAAGCGGCCCGATTAACATCTTGCATTTAGAATATGGAAGAGGTAAATTTCATTTCTGTTTAATATTTAGTTGATCCAGCAGAAAGGAACAGAATGGTCACAGCTGAGATTACCAGTAGCGGTGCCTGCCGCAAGCAGTTGAAGATAAAGATATCTGCGGATGAAGTGCAGGCGATCCGTGAACACCAGATAAAGGTGGTCCAGAAAGAGGCCGCAATTAAAGGATTCAGGAAAGGACGTGTTCCGCAACACATCGTTCTTAGCCGTTTTGCCGATGCCATTGAAAAGTATACTCTGGATGAAGCCCTGCAACACGGTTTTGAAAAAAGTGCCAAAGAAAATAATATACTGCCTTTCAATCCGCCGCTGATTAAAAGTTTTAAGTATGATGATGAAAAGAATCTGCTGCTGGAAGCAGAAGTGGAAACCTATCCGGAAATTGAATTAAAAAAATATAAAGATCTGCAAATGGAGAAAGAGGTCTACCGGCTCAGCGACGAGGATGTAGAGGATCAGTTGCTGATCTTGCGGCAGCAGAAAGCGGTTGTCGCTCCGGTCGAGGGTAAAGCTCAACCGGGACACCATCTGCTGATCGATATGCAGGAACTGGATGAATCCGGCATGCCGCTGGTGGGCAAAAAATACAGCGATATCCAGGTGCAGTTGGGTTCAGGGAAGTTTGATCCGCAACTGGAAGAACAAATGGTCGGACTGGCCGCAGGTGAAGAAAAATTTATTGAGAAACGTTATACTGAACGCGGGATCAAAAAATTGATACCGGGTAAGAAGGAACGTTTTCAGGTCAGCATTAAAAAAATAGAAAGTGTCGAGTTGCCGGAATTGAACGATGATTTTGTCAAGGAACTAAATCTCGGAGTGGATAACGTGGACAGGTTGCGGGAAATGGTCAGGGAACAGTTAGCCCGCCACTGGGGACAGGAATCGGAGCAGCATTTTTATAACCAGGTGGTGCACGAATTGTTACAGCAAAATCCTTTCGACATTCCGGAAGCAATGGTCACGGAATACCTGGATAAGATTGTCGCCGAAATTGCCAGAAAGGATGATAAGATCGATACCGAGGAAGCCCGGAAAAATTACCGTACCGACGCCCTGTTCAATATCAAGTGGTTCTACCTGCAGGAGGCTATAGCCCGCGCTGAACAAATTCAGATCGGGGAACAGGATTATGATGAATTTTTGAATAAAATAGAAGAAGAGAAATTGAAGAATTTTTACCGTCAGAATAAAGAAATTAAAAAGAGGGTTTTAAACGATTTATTCGAGAAGAAAGTTTTTGACTATATTATGACGAATTCAAAAATAACAGTGACCGAGAAATCGGTAAAGAGCAGAAAGGATCTGGAAATCGTATGACCCTGGTGCCGATGGTAATAGAGCAGACCGGGCGCGGTGAACGCGCTTATGACATTTATTCACGGCTACTGAAAGAGCGGATTATATTTCTGGGAACGCCCATAGATGATATGATAGCGAATCTGGTCATTGCCCAATTATTATTTTTAGCCGCTGAAGATCCGGATAAGGATATCAATCTGTATATCAACAGTCCCGGCGGGCTCGTTTCCTCCGGAATGGCCATCCTGGATACCATGAATTATATCCGCCCGGATGTGGTCACCAATTGTGTGGGCCAGGCAGCCAGTATGGCTGCGATATTACTGGCTGCCGGGAGTAAGGGTAAAAGATTTGCCCTGCCGCACTCGCGGATCATGATTCATCAACCCATGGGCGGAGTGGAAGGACAGGCTACCGATATCGAAATCCATACCAAAGAAATATTGCGGTTGAGAGAAGAGCTCAATCAGGTTCTGGCCAATTGTACCGGTCAACCGGTCGATAAGATCGCTGCGGATTCTGACCGGAACTATTTTATGTCTGCGGAAGAAGCAAAAAATTACGGCATCATCGATGAAGTAATCACCAAAAGTCCGGTTTCACCGGCAAAGGAAAAACGTTAATGTCCAAAGACAAAAACAATATCAATAAAACCTTTTGTTCGTTTTGCGGTAAGACCGCCACACAAGTGGAGAGTATGATCTCCGGTCCCGGTGTGCACATCTGTAATGAGTGCATCCAGACAGCCGCGGATATCGTCCAGAGTCACAGCCGGCAAAGGAAAATGTTCACCAGTGGTCCATTGCCCATTCCTTCGGAAATAAAGGGCGAGCTGGACAAATATGTGATCGGACAGGAGCGGGCTAAAAAAATTCTGTCGGTGGCAGTGTACAATCATTATAAAAGAGTTAATCATCCCCATGAATATGAAGGTATTGAAATTGAGAAGAGTAATATTCTGCTGATCGGACCGACCGGTACAGGTAAAACCCTGCTGGCCCAGACGCTGGCCCGTTTTCTGAAAGTACCGTTTGCCATTGCCGATGCCACGGTATTGACCGAAGCAGGGTATGTGGGTGAAGACGTGGAAAATGTGCTGGTCCGACTCTACCAGGCGGCGGATTATCAGGTTGAGCCGACGGAACGGGGCATCATTTACCTGGATGAGATTGATAAAATCGCCCGTAAAGATGGCAGCCCGTCTATAACCCGTGATGTCTCGGGAGAAGGAGTGCAGCAGGCATTGTTAAAAATTCTGGAAGGAACGATTTCCGGTATTCCGCCGCAGGGAGGCCGCAAGCACCCCGAACAGCGTCTGGTTAATATCAATACTAAAAATATATTATTCATCTGCGGCGGAGCTTTTGAAGGTCTGGCCGACATTATTGCCCGCAGAACCGGCAAGAAAGAAATTGGATTTAAATCTGCCGGCAGAAACATGAACAAACTATCCAAAGGCGAATTGTACGCCATGACCGAGCCGGAAGACCTGCTGGAATATGGATTGATCCCGGAAATGATCGGACGGTTGCCGGTTGTAGCCCCCCTGCATGATCTGGATGAACAGGCTTTGCGTTCGATCCTGACCGAACCAAAAAATGCCCTGGTCCGCCAGTATGAAAAGTTGTTAAGTCTGGATAATATTCAATTACGTTTCGCTGAGGAAGCATTAAACGAGATCGTTAATATTGCCAGGAAACGTAATACAGGTGCCCGGGCGCTGCGGGCGATCATGGAAAATACGATGCTGGATATTATGTACAAGTTGCCCCTGGTACCTAATGTAGAAAGCTGTACGATCACCAAAGAAATGGTCAGCGGGAAAGCAGATCCGGTTTTGACCTTCAAGAAATCCAAGAAAACTGCCTAGACATATTAAGTTATAAATAAAAAGGCTGCCGGTATAAAGTGCCGGCAGCCTTTTTTTATTTCGAAACGCCTGAATAAGAATTATGCTAATTTGCTGACGAATTTTGTCAGTCTGGATTTTTCACGGCTGGCTTTATTGCGGTGAATGATCTTTTTGCTGGCAGCCTGATCGATATAGGGAGTAGCTGCACTTAGCAATTTTTCGCCCTCCGCCTTCGTATTGGCCTCACGAATGGATTTTACGATGGTACTGAATTTTTTACGGTACTGCCGGTTGCGTAATCGTCTGGTTGATGAAGAGCGGATTCTTTTCACTGCTGACTTATGCTGTGCCATAATGTTTGCCTTTTAACCTTTTTAATTTATAATAATCATTATAAGTTGCAAAATTTAAAGATTAACCCCGTGGATGTCAATTTAATTCTTATTTTCAGGAAAATTAATTAATTTCCAGGCCTGATCGGAACAGTCATAATAAACTTAGACTCAAGCCAGGGGTACTAATTTTATGTTAAAAAACAAAAATAATTATTGACATATAAATAAAATTATTTAAATTACTTGGCTCTGATTATTTCATTGGTGATTTACGCGGCATTTGGGTATCGGTGAGCCAGATTAACTGCTGGCGTAGCTCAACAGGTAGAGCAGCTGATTTGTAATCAGCTGGTTGGGGGTTCAAGTCCTCTCGCCAGCTCGAATCGACTCAAATGACTTAGTCGGATTGGTTCGGTTACACTTGCACCGCGTGCAGATTGTGATAAGTAAATGCGGGAGTAACTCAGTTGGCTAGAGTCACAGCCTTCCAAGCTGTTGGTCGCGGGTTCGAATCCCGTCTCCCGCTCTTATACAATCTTCTGAAATCATCCTTTTTTACCGGAGGAGATGGTCTTTTTGCATTAAAGCCCACGTAGCTCAGTTGGTAGAGCACATCCTTGGTAAGGATGAGGTCATCAGTTCGATCCTGATCGTGGGCTCAGTAAATTTGTTCGGAATTCGTAACAACTTTGGAGGAGTACTCATGGCAAAGGCAAAATATGAGCGGAAGAAGCCGCACGTAAATGTAGGAACGATAGGGCATGTGGATCATGGTAAGACGACATTGACGTCGGCGATCACATTGGTATTGAGCAAGAAGGGTTTGGCGAATTTTCGGAGTTTTGACAGTATTGATAATGCACCGGAGGAACGTGAGCGCGGGATCACGATCGCGACGGCCCATGTGGAGTATGAGACGGACAAGCGTCATTATGCGCATGTGGACTGTCCGGGTCATGCGGATTATATAAAGAACATGATCACGGGAGCGGCGCAGATGGACGGGGCGATTCTGGTGGTGAGCGCGGCGGATGGTCCGATGCCTCAGACACGTGAGCATATCCTGTTGGCCCGTCAGGTGAACGTGCCGTACATCGTGGTATTTTTGAACAAGGTGGATCAGGTGGATGATCCGGAGTTGATAGAGTTGGTGGAATTGGAATTGCGCGAGTTATTGACTTCATATGAGTTTCCTGGGGATGTGCTGCCGATCATCCGCGGCAGTGCCTTGAATGCTTTGAACAATCCGGAAGATGCGGTAGCGAATAAATGTATATATGAGTTGATGAAGGCGGTGGATGAGTACATACCGACGCCGGTACGGGCGACCGAAAAGCCGTTTTTGATGCCGGTAGAAGATGTATTCAGTATAACCGGCCGCGGGACAGTAGGAACAGGCCGTATCGAGCGTGGACAGGTGAAGGTTGGGGATGAGATTGAAGTAATCGGACTGGGAATACATCGCAAGACGGTGGTGACGGGAGTGGAGATGTTCCGGAAGTTGCTGGATGATGGTCAGGCCGGTGATAATGTTGGGTTGTTATTGCGCGGGGTGGAGAAGACGGAGTTGGAGCGCGGGATGGTCTGTGCCAAGACGGGCAGTATCACGCCGCACACGAAGTTCAAGGGCGAGGTCTACGTATTGTCGAAGGAAGAAGGAGGGCGTCATACGCCGTTTTTCAACGGTTATCGTCCGCAGTTTTATTTTCGGACGACGGATGTGACGGGTTCGGTGACGTTGCCTGCCGGAGTGGAGATGGTGATGCCGGGCGATAACATAACCGTAGACGTGGAATTGCAGAAAGAGATAGCCATGGAGAAGGAATTGCGCTTTGCAATTCGCGAAGGCGGCCGTACGGTTGGTGCCGGTGTGGTAACGGAAATAGTTAAATAAAATTATTCTGCCGTTAGGCCTGTAGCTCAATTGGCTAGAGCACCGGTCTCCAAAACCGGGGGTTGGGGGTTCAAGTCCCTCCAGGCCTGCCAGATACTATCGATAGGGAAAAGATCATGTTCAAGAAAATCGTCACCTTTTATGCTGATGTCAAAGCCGAGATGCTTAAAGTTTCCTGGCCGACACGGGAAGAACTGATAAATTCATCACTGATTGTCGCTGTCGTTAGTCTCATGTTCACCATTTATATTTTTGGAGTTGAATATATTTTAGCGTGGACGATGCGCTTTTTAATGAATCTGTTTTAGTTAACCATTGAGAGGAAAATCAGATTGGTAAAAAAATGGTATACACTGCGGATTTATTCCGGTCAGGAAGCCAGAGTTAAGGCGCACATAGAAGTCTGAGATTAAACTCAAGGGAATCGAAGATAAAATCGGCCGGATTATTATTCCTTCCGAAAATGTGATCGAAATGCGGGATGGTAAAAAACGCGTCAAAAACCGTGTTTTCTTCCCGGGTTATATTCTGATCGAAATGGTGCTGGATAATCAGACCCATCATGTGGTCTCTAATGCGCCGGGGGTGATCAGTTTTGTCGGACCCAAAAACGAACCGACCCCGTTACGCGATGTGGAGGTTGATCGTATTCTCGGCAAAATTGAAAGCGGGCGCGAAACCGAAGTCAAGGGAAAACTCAAAGCGCCGTTTAAAATTGGTGATCCGATCCGGGTGACCGATGGTCCGTTCAACGATTTTACCGGTTTTGTGGAAGAAATAAATGATGAAAAGAATAAAGTAAAAGTAAATATCAGCATTTTTGGCAGACCAACTCCCGTGGAATTGGATTTTCTGCAAGTCGAATTGGAAAAATAACAAAAGATCTGGGATTAAGAACGAGAGGTCAGAGCAATAATGGCAAAGAAAGAAATCGCTAAAATCAAACTGCAATTACCGGCAGGGCAGGCCAATCCGTCACCGCCTGTGGGACCGGCTTTGGGACAACATGGTGTGAACATCATGGAATTCTGCAAAGCTTATAACGCCAAAACGCAGGATAAAGCAGGACTAATCATTCCGGTGGAAATAACTGTTTATGCTGATCACTCTTTTTCCTTTGTCACCAAGACTCCTCCCGCTTCGGTACTGTTAATAAAGGCGGCTAAAATTGAAAAAGGATCAGGCATCCCGAATACCACCAAGGTCGGTACCGTGACCAGAGAACAGGTTCGTGAAATTGCCGCAATGAAAATGCAGGATCTGAATGCCGCAGATATTGAGGGTGCGATGAGGATGGTCGAGGGTACTGCTCGCAGTATGGGCATCGTGGTTGAAGGTTAATATTAAAGGGGTTGAATGCAATGAGACGAAGCAAGCGTTTTACTAGGATTTTTGAGAAGATTGACCGGCAGAAAGAATATTCGCTGGAAGAAGGGGTAAAATTACTCAAACAAACCGCCAGCGCCAAGTTCGATGAAACCGTGGAAATTGCCATGCGTCTGGGTGTTGATCCTCGTCATGCCGATCAGATGGTACGCGGTACGGTAGCTCTGCCCAATGGTACCGGTAAAAAGATCCGTGTGCTGGCCCTGACCAAAGGCGACAATACGGAAAAAGCGAAAACAGCCGGCGCAGATTATGTAGGCCTGGAAGAGTATATTGAAAAAATACAGGGCGGCTGGCTGGAATTCGACGTGGTCGTCGCCTCGCCCGATGTGATGGCCCAGGTCGGAAAATTAGGGAAAATTCTGGGTACGCGGGGCTTGATGCCAAATCCTAAAAGTGGTACGGTTTCAGCAAATGTGGCCACGGCAGTGAAGGAAATCAAAGCAGGAAAAATTGATTTCCGCGTCGACAAGGCAGGTATCATTCACTCCGGTGTGGGCAAGATCTCCTTCGAAGAAAATAAACTGATCGAGAATATTCGCACCTTTATCATGATGGTAATCCGCCTGAAGCCGACCTCAGCCAAAGGGATCTATCTCAAAAGTATCGCCATCTCCAGTACCATGGGACCCGGAATCTTCTTAGATAAAAATATGAACACTTATACAAGTTAAAATTTTATTTAAGGAATGGACTATGCCGACGCAAAAGAAAATTGAACAGGTTGACCAATACGCAATAAAATTTAAAAAGTCCAAAAGCATTTTTCTGGCCGATTTTACCGGTATGAATGTTGCGCAGACCACGGAACTGCGCCGTCAGTTTCGCAAGGCCAAGGTGGATTACTGTGTACTGAAAAATACTCTGGCCAGGCGTTCCTTAAAAAATGCCGGTATCGAAGGATTGGATCAGATATTAAAAGGAATGACTTCCTTTGCCTTCAGTGAACATGACGCGGCTGCCCCGATCAGGGTGATTAAAGATTTTAATAAGACGCTGACTAAAGAAAATAAATCCCTGGTCATCAAGGGTTGCATCTTTGAAGGAAGACTCTTTGGTGCTGATAAAATCGAGGTCCTGGCCAATCTGCCGTCGCGTGAAGTGTTGCTGGCCCAGTTAATGGGCATGCTGCAGTCCCCGCTGAGCAGGTTGCTCGCGGTTCTGCAGGCCAGCGGTCAGAAACTGGTGGGTACTCTGGTCAGTGTTAAAAACGTTAAATCATAATTTAAATAATAAAGCAAATTGTTAGATTCTATTTAATGTGGAGGATAAAATGGCTCAAGTTAGCAGAGAAGATGTACTTAGTTACCTTGAAAAAGCGACGATGCTGGAAATCTCGGATCTGATCAAGGATATCGAAAGCAAGTTCGGAGTGACCGCAGCAGCACCGGTTGCAATGGCAGCAGCCCCGCAGGCCGGCGGTGCCGCCCCGGCTGAGGCAGTTGAAGAAAAAACTGAATTTGCCGTTGTACTGAAATCAGCAGGCGAGAAGAAAATCCAGGTGATTAAAGTCGTACGCGCACTGACCAATCTGGGTCTGAAAGAAGCTAAAGATCTGGTTGACAATGCACCCAATACAATTAAAGATGGAATTTCGAAAGCGGAAGCAGAAGATATTAAAAAACAGATCGAAGAATCCGGTGGAACGGTAGAAATAAAATAATTTATCTTAATCTTTAACTAATTGAGGTGATTAACCTTGGAGAATACCAAGCACAATCAAAGAGTAACCTTTAGCCGTATTCCTACTATCATTGAATATCCTAATCTGATGGATATTCAGGTGAAATTCTTTAAGGAATTTCTGATGGAGGATGTATCACCTGCTGAAAGACCCGGCAAAGGACTGCAATCCGTTTTTGAAAGTGTTTTTCCGATTACCGATAGCCGCGGTAATTATGAATTGCAATTCGTTGAATATTATCTGGATAAACCTAAATATTCTGTGCGGGAATGCCAGGAACGCGGCGTAACCTATGCCGTTCCACTCAAGGCTAAAATGCGGCTGGCTATCCGCGATGTCACCGGCGAGACCGAGAACTTTACCGAGTTTATCGAACAGGATGTATATCTGGGTAATATGCCGTACATGACCCAGCGCGGAACATTTATTATCAACGGGGCGGAACGGGTAGTGGTCAGCCAGTTGCACCGCTCTCCCGGTGTTTTCTTCTCCCAAACCGAACATCCAAACGGCACGCCGATTTTTTCAGCACGTATCATTCCTTTTCGCGGATCCTGGGTTGAATTCACTACCGATGTGAATGACATGATGTTCGTATATATCGATCGTAAGAAAAAATTTCCGGTGACCATGTTGCTACGGGCCATCGGTTTTTCGGCTAACGAGGAAATCATCAATCTGTTTAATCTGGCTGAAACGATCGATCTGAAACATGATCCCAAGCAGAATCTTGGTCGTGTGCTGGCCAAGGACCTGGTAGACACAGGCACCGGTGAAGTGGTTGCCGAACAGGGCAGCGAGATTAGCGAAGTCTTTGCTTACCCAGTGCAAGAAAATGAAAATTCATGAACTGGAAGTGGTGAAGATATTTGATCCCAGTGCGCCGAACGTAATTCTGAATACCCTGAAACGGGATAATACCCGCAATGAAGAAGAAGCCATCGATTCAATCTACCGCCAACTCCGTTCCGGCGAACCTCCGGATCTGGATACGGCCCGCGGTTTGATCGAACGCATGTTCTTTAATAATAAACGCTATGATATGGGCGCGGTTGGCCGCTACCGGATGAATAAAAAATTGAATGTGGCGGTTTCATATGATGTTACAGTACTTAGTAAAGAAGACATCATCGCGATCATACGCTATCTGCTGGATTTGAAAGACGGACGGCAGGTAACCGATGACATCGACCATCTGGGCAATCGCCGTATCCGGACAGTCAGCGAACAACTTTCTGCTCAATTCAGCGTAGGTCTATCCCGCATGGCCCGGACGATTAAAGAGCGTCTGAATCTGGGAGACTCTGAAAAACTGACCCCGCAGGATCTGGTGAATGCCCGGACCATCTCCTCGGTCATCAATACATTTTTTGGCACTTCGCAGTTATCGCAATTTATGGATCAGACCAACCCCCTGGCAGAATTGACCCACAAGCGGCGTCTTAGTGCTCTGGGACCGGGAGGATTGACCCGTGAACGCGCCGGATTCGAAGTACGCGATGTGCACTATACTCATTATGGCAGATTGTGTCCGGTTGAAACACCTGAAGGACCCAATATCGGTCTGATTTCTTCATTATGTGTGCTGGCCCGCATTAATGACTTTGGATTTATTGAAACACCGTATCGTCGCGTAAAAAATGGTGTGGTTTCCCATGAAGTGGAATTTCTGACGGCCACGGAAGAGGACAGTTATACCATTGCCCAGGTTAATATAACTCTGGACGAAAAGAATCGCATGAAGGAAGAAAAGGTCAAAGCCCGCTTCAAAGGTGATTTTCCAGTTGTGGAACCAGCCAAGGTGGATTTCATGGATGTGGCTACCAATCAAATCGTTTCACCTGCCGCTTCCCTGATTCCCTTCCTGGAACATGACGATGCCAACCGGGCCCTGATGGGATCCAACATGCAACGACAGGCTGTTCCGCTGCTGAAACCGGAGACACCGATTGTCGGTACGGGAATAGAAGAAAAAGTGGCCCGCGATTCCGGGGCCATGGTGATTTCGGAGACCGACGGCGTTGTGCAATTTGTCGATGCCGAGAAAATTGTCATAGCCTTTGATGCCGATGAGCAGGTACAAATTGAAAAAGGACTACTGGCCGACAAGCAACAATTTATCACTTATGAATTAATAAAGTTTCAGCGCACCAATCAGGATACCTGTATTAACCAGCGGCCTCTAGTCAACATCGGTGAGCGGGTGTCCAAAGGTCAGGTGATCGCAGACGGAGGTGGAACCGATAACGGGGAACTGGCCCTGGGTCGTAATATTCTGGTTGCATTTATGCCCTGGTTAGGCTATAACTTTGAAGATGCTATTATCGTCTCCGAGAGGATCGTCCGCGAAGATTTATTCACCTCGGTTCATATTCAGGAGTTTGAACTGCAGGTCAGAGATACCAAACGCGGGGAAGAAGAATTGACCCGTGAAATACCTAATGTCAGTGAAGAAGCGACCAAGAATCTGGATGAAAACGGGATCATCCGGGTGGGGGCTGAGGTAATCGCCGGAGATATTATCGTCGGTAAAGTGACGCCAAAAGGCGAAACCGATCCGACTCCGGAAGAAAAACTGCTGAAAGCGATCTTTGGCAGTAAAGCAGGGGATGTGAAAGATGCCTCGTTGAAAGCTCCGCCCGGAATGGAAGGTATCGTGGTTAACACCAAACTGTTCTCCAGGAAACATAAGGACAACAAGTCGAAGAAAAAAGATAAGGAACACGCCGAGTCCTTCGAAAAACAGGCTGAACAGAAAAAACATAAACTGATCAAGCAAATGCAAATGGTGCTGGCCGAGCATTTCGACGGTCACAAATCGAGCAGCATTCGCTATATGGATGGTAAAATGGCCATGAAGGCTAATACTAAAATCGGATCCGGGTCGTTTGACAAAATCGATGTTAAAAACCTGGATATTAATTCGACCTGGTTCGAGTCGGATGCCAAAAACAATTTTGTACGTAACCTGTACTCGGAATACCGGCGCAAGATGAATGAAATTGAGAATGATCTGAAACGCGAAAAGCACAAAATACTGGTGGGTGATGAACTCCCTCCGGGAATTGTACAACTGGCCAAGGTCTATATTTCCGAGAAGCGCAAATTGTCGGTCGGCGATAAAATGGCCGGACGCCACGGTAATAAAGGGGTAGTGGCGAAGGTGGTGCCCATGGAAGATATGCCCTTCATGGACGACGGTACGCCGATTGATATTATCCTGAATCCGCTGGGGGTACCCTCACGGATGAATCTCGGTCAGATTTTCGAGACCACGCTGGGCATGGCCGGATATCGCCTGGATAAGCGTTATGCCAGTCCGGTATTTGACGGTGCCACGATCGAGGATATTTACCAGGAATTAACCAATGCTAAATTGCCGCTCAGCGGCAAAGCCCAATTATGCGATGGCCGTACCGGAGAAGCCTTTGACCAGGAAGTGATGGTGGGGATGATTTATATGATGAAACTTTCACACCTGGTTGACGATAAAATTCATGCCCGTTCTATCGGACCCTATTCACTTATTACCCAGCAACCATTAGGTGGTAAGGCGCAATTCGGCGGACAGCGGTTTGGAGAGATGGAAGTCTGGGCTCTGGAAGCCTATGGTGCGGCACATACCCTGCAGGAAATTCTGACTGTAAAAAGTGATGATGTGATCGGACGCTCCAAAGTGTACGAATCCATCGTTAAAGGTGAGAATTTACCCGATGCCGGAACTCCCGAATCCTTCAATGTTCTGGTCAGAGAATTGCAGGGCCTGGGTTTAAAAGTAAAATTAGAGTAAATCAATAAACAATTTAATTCACAGGAGAAGATAGCTTTGTACTATAAAAAAGGTCCAAACCGTTTCAGTAAAATCACCATAAGTTTGGCTTCCCCTAATGATATCCTGGAGCAGTCACATGGTGAGGTAACCAAACCGGAGACCATCAACTATCGTTCCTTCAAACCTGAAAAAGATGGATTGTTCTGTGAAAAAATATTTGGACCGGTCAAAGACTGGGAATGCCATTGTGGAAAATATAAACGCATCCGTTATAAAGGTATCATCTGCGATCGGTGCGGAGTCGAAGTAACCCAGAAATCAGTTCGCCGCGAGCGGATGGGGCATATCAGTCTGGCTGTACCGGTGGTGCATATATGGTTTTTCCGTTCTCTGCCTACAAAAATAGGTTATCTGCTGGATATGTCGCCCAAAGACCTGGAAAAGATTATTTATTACGAACAATATGTCGTGATCAACCCGGGCAAGAGCGGATTGAAAGAAAAAGAACTGATCACCGAAGAAGAGTATTTTAAGCAACTGGATGAGCATGGCGACGGGAATGAAGATCTTCCTGATGATGATACGAATAAATTCATCGCTCAAATAGGAGGGGAAGCCATCCACACCCTGCTGAGTTATATTAATATTATTGAACTTTCCCTGGAACTGCGTAACGTGGTGAGGAATGAAACCTCGGTTCAGAAGAAGACCGAAGCGTTAAAGCGGCTGAAAGTTGTCGAAGCTTTCCGTGTACGCGATGCCAATACCGAATACCGTAATAAACCGGAATGGATGGTGCTGGATGTGATACCGGTGATTCCCCCCGAATTGCGTCCGCTGGTTCCGCTGGAAGGTGGGCGTTTCGCCACCAGTGATTTGAATGATCTGTATCGCCGCGTGATCATCCGTAATAATCGCCTGAAAAAACTTCTGGAAATCCGTGCCCCCGAAGTGATTTTACGAAATGAAAAACGCATGTTACAGGAAGCGGTAGATTCGCTGTTTGATAATTCTAAGCGCACCACGGCCATGCGCTCCGATGGAAATCGGCCTTTAAAATCGCTTTCCGATATGTTGAAAGGCAAGCAGGGTCGTTTCCGCCAGAACCTGCTGGGTAAACGCGTCGATTATTCCGGCAGGTCCGTAATTGTGGTCGGCCCGGAATTGAAATTGCATGAATGCGGTATACCCAAGGATATGGCTATCGAATTGTTCAAACCGTTTATCATCCGGAAACTGGTTGAAAGGCATTATGTCAAGACCGTGAAGAGCGCCAAGAAACTGGTCGAAAAACGGGGTGCCGAAGTGTGGGATATTCTGGAGGAGATTATCGAAGACCATCCGGTGCTGTTAAACCGTGCTCCTACGCTGCACCGGCTCGGGATACAGGCCTTTCAACCGGTGTTGATCGAAGGTAAAGCCATTCGTATTCATCCGCTGGTCTGTACTGCTTTCAATGCTGACTTCGATGGTGACCAGATGGCGGTCCATATCCCGCTTTCCTACGAAGCGCAGGTCGAAACCAAAATCCTGATGCTCTCCAGCCATAATATCCTGTCACCAGCCAACGGTAAACCGATTGTGGTGCCGAGTCAGGATATCGTGTTGGGCTGTTATTATCTGACCAAAGTCAAACCTGGCGATCTGGGAGAGAATATGCTCTTTGCCTCACGTGACGAGGTAATGGTCGCTTATAATAATAATAAACTGGGTTTGCATGCCCGGATCAGGGTACGGGTGGATGGCGAGATGCTGGACACCACTTCCGGACGGATCCTGTTTAATCAGTCTGTGCCCGCTAACCTGGGCTTTATAAATGAATTGTTGTCGAAAAAAAGTTTAACCGAAATTATTGCTGAATGTTACCGGCGTAATGGCAATAAGGTTACCGCAAAATTTCTGGATGACCTGAAAGATTTGGGTTTCTATTATGCCATGCGTTCGGGTGTATCGATCAGTCTCGCCGATGTTATATCTCCGCCCGAAAAAGAAGTGCTGATCAACCGGGCTCAATCCGAAGTGGATAATATCCACAGGCAGTTCCTGCGCGGTATCATCACCGACGGTGAACGCTATAATAAAATTATCGATATCTGGACCCATGTCACGGGAGAAGTTGCCGAAATCATGTTCAGCCGGCTGAGCAAGCATAATTATGGTTTTAATCCTCTGTTCATGATGTCGGATTCGGGTGCACGCGGCAGCAAGGAACAGATCAGGCAGTTGGCCGGAATGCGCGGTTTAATGGCTAAGCCGCAAAAGACCCTGTCCGGTCAGACCGGTGAAATCATCGAAAACCCGATTACGGCTAACTTTTTAGAAGGTCTTTCGGTGATTGAGTACTTTATTTCCACCCACGGAGCGAGAAAAGGTCTGGCGGATACAGCCTTAAAAACAGCCGATGCCGGATATCTGACCCGCCGCCTGGTGGATGTGGCCCAGGATGTGATTATCTCTGAATTCGATTGCGGAACGATTCTCGGTATTGAGATGAGTGACTTGAAAGAAGGCGAAGAGATTATCGAACCGCTGGAAGACCGTATTGTCGGTCGTGTGGCCGCTGAAGATGTGGTCAATCCATATTCAGGTGAAGTGATTATCAAGCGCGGTCAATTGATTACGGAAGATCTTACACCTAAACTGGCTTCTGCAGCTATTGAATCGGTTCTGGTACGGACCGAACTGACCTGCGAGTCTAAACGCGGTGTCTGTTCTTCCTGCTACGGCAGAAATCTGGCTACGGGGAAATATGTCGAAATTGGCGAAGCCGTGGGGGTCATGGCGGCCCAGAGCATTGGTGAACCCGGAACCCAGTTGACTTTACGGACATTCCATATTGGTGGTACGGCAGCCCGTATCGCCGCTGAGTCACATATCGCTACCAAATATGACGGCAAGGCAAAATATCTCAACGTAAAAACTGTCGTCAACAAGGATGAGAACGATGTGGTCATCGGACGCAGCGGGAAAATCGAAATTCTGGACGACAATAACCGCGTGATTGCCACCTATAATGTGCCTTACGGTGCGATTATGCGGGTTGGTGAAAAAGAAAATGTGAAAAAAGGTCAAACCTTGTTCGATTGGGATCCTTACAGTTCAGTGATCCTGGCCGATCGTCATGGTGTGGTCGAATTTGAAGATATTATAGAAAATCAGACCTATCGTGAGGAGCTGGACGAACAGACCGGATTGCGTCAACGAGTGGTTGTCGAATCAAAAAATAAGAATCTGAATCCGCATATCCATGTCACCAACCGGGAAACAGGCGACAAGAGCAAATTCATCATCCCGGTCAAAGCATTCCTGCTGGTTTCCAACCGCCAGAAGGTTCATGCCGGTGAGACCCTGGTAAAGATACCGCGTGAAATCAGCAAGACCAGGGATATTACGGGCGGTTTACCGCGGGTGGCTGAATTATTCGAAGCACGCCGGCCGAAGGAAATGGCTGTGGTAACAGAGATAGATGGTGTGGTGAAATTCGGTCCGATTAAACGCGGGGTGCGTGAAATAATGGTGCAGGGCGATTCGGAAAGTAAAAACTACTCCATTCCTTATGGTAAGCATATCCTGGTTCATGAAAATGATTTTGTGGCCGCCGGCGACCGCCTAACCGACGGATCAATAACTCCGCAGGACATTCTGACCATTAAAGGTCCCGGTAAGGTTCAGGAATATCTGGTGAATGAAATCCAGGAAATATACCGGCTGCAGGGTGTAAAGATTAATGATAAACATATCGGGATTATCGTCCGGCAGATGCTGCAAAAAGTGCAGATTATTGATGGCGGCGACAGCATGTTTCTGGAAGGTGATCAGGTCGACAAAGTCAATTTCTTCGAAGAAAATCAAAAGATTGTGGAGAAAGTCGTGGTTACCGATCCCGGCGATTCTTTGTTCCGTGAAAGTGATTTAACCGATAAGAAGACCATCGAGTTGATCAATCGTGATCTGAAGAATGATAAGAAAAAACCGATCAAGTTCAGAAAAGCCAAACCCGCTTCCTTTACACCGGTGTTACTGGGTATTACGCAGGCAGCCTTGAATACGGATAGTTTTATTTCGGCGGCCTCTTTCCAGGAAACCACCAAGGTGCTGACCGATGCGGCAGTAGCCGGGAAGGAAGATAGTCTGATCGGTCTGAAAGAGAACGTGATTATGGGTCATCTGATTCCGGCTGGTACAGGTTTAGCCCGTTATGCCAACCTGGTTGTCGATACACCGGTCGCAGGGGAGAAAGAAGGTAATCTGGTACCGGCAGCTGTGGGAAAGTTGGAAGAAACTTCTTGATATGATAATTACCGATTATTAAATTACGAGGCTTTTATTTTTTTGGAGGAAAATGTGCCGACAATCAATCAGTTAATCAGACACGGAAGAAAAAATTTACTGAAAAAGACCAAGGCTCCGGCTCTGGCTTCATGCCCGCAAAAGCGCGGAGTATGTACTCGTGTATATACCACGACTCCCAAGAAACCTAATTCAGCCTTGCGTAAAGTTGCCCGTGTCCGTTTGACCCACGGTGTGGAAGTTACAGCCTATATTCCCGGGGAGGGGCACAATCTGCAGGAACATTCCATCGTTTTAATCCGCGGCGGCAGGGTCAAGGATCTCCCCGGAGTACGCTACCATATCATTCGTGGAACCCTGGATACCAGTGGTGTCGGTGATCGCAAACAAGGCCGGTCGAAGTACGGTACTAAAAGGCCGAAATAAATTTGAAACTCTTAGTGAAGGGTTGGAGAAAGTATGCCTAGAAGAAGAAGAGCACAGGAACGAAGAATATTAGCTGATCCGAAATATAAAAGTGAATTGGTAGCTAAATTTATCAACGGTATGATGGGACGCGGAAAGCGCAGTACGGCTGAACATATTTTTTACAAAGCGATGGATATCATTGAAGCGAAAATCAAAAAGAGTCCGCTGGATGTTTTTTACAAGGCCATGGAGAATGCCGCTCCGATCGTGGAGGTAAAATCCCGCCGGGTGGGCGGTGCCACCTACCAGGTACCGGTTGAAGTGCGGGATAAACGCCGTCGTGCTTTAGCCACACGCTGGCTGGTCAGTTATGCCCACGATCGAGGGGAAAAAACCATGGCCGAAAAACTGGCCGGTGAAATCATGGCTGCAGCCAGCAATGATGGCTCGACCATAAAAAAGAAGGAAGATACACATAAAATGGCTGAGGCTAACAAAGCCTTTGCTCATTTCAGATGGTAATAAATTAGTTATGGCAGACAAATTTCCACTGGAGCGAATCAGGAATATCGGTATCATGGCTCATATTGATGCCGGAAAAACCACTACCACGGAGCGCATTCTCTATTATAGCGGAAGGCTGCACCGGATGGGTGAGGTACATGACGGCGCTGCCACTATGGACTGGATGGAACAGGAAAAGGAACGTGGCATCACCATCACCAGTGCTGCTACCACGATTCAGTGGAAAGATCATTCGATCAATATAATCGATACGCCCGGACATGTTGATTTTACGGTGGAAGTGGAAAGATCCTTACGGGTGCTGGACGGTGCTATCGCGTTATTCTGTGCAGTAGGCGGCGTGGAGCCTCAATCGGAGACAGTCTGGCGTCAGGCGGATAAGTACCATATCCCCCGCATTGCATTCGTGAATAAAATGGATCGTATCGGTGCCGATTTCTATAATGTCATCAGCATGATCCGCAAACGACTTGGTGCCCATCCGGTGCCGCTGCAGATACCCATGGGTGAGGGAGATCTGTTTACCGGCATCATCGATCTGATTAAAATGAAAACGATAGTTTATAATGAAAGTTCTTTAGGCTCGCTGTTCGAGGAAGGTGAGATTCCCAAGGGCCTTCGTGAAAAAGCGCAAAAATATCGCAATGAAATATTCGAATCGGTCAGCGAGTATGACGACCATTTGATGGAAAAATATCTGGACGGCAAAGAGATAGGTGAGACCGATCTGCTCAATGCCATCAGAAAAGCCACCCTGGACGTGAAGATTACTCCCGTTCTGTGCGGTTCGGCTTTTAAAAATAAAGGGATCCAACCCTTACTGGATAGTGTGATTGACTATCTTCCGGCACCGAAGGATTTGAAGCCGATCGAAGGACATCATCCCCGCAGTGGTGAAATCATTTACCGCAATCATTTGGAATCAGAACCATTTTCGGCCTTGGCCTTCAAAATCATGACTGATCCCTATGTAGGAAAACTTACATTCTTCAGGGTGTATTCGGGTACGGTAAAAGCCGGATCATATGTTTATAATCCGAATTCGGAAAAGAAAGAAAGGCTGGGACGCATTCTGCAGATGCACGCCAACAGCCGCCTGGATATCGAGATGATTCGTTCCGGCGATATCGTGGCCGCGGTTGGACTGAAACATACCAAAACCGGTGATACGCTGTGTGATGAGAATAAACACATTGTACTGGAATCCATGCATTTTCCCGAACCGGTGATCTCGGTGGCGATTGAGCCGAAAACTAAAGCCGATCAGGATAAACTCTCCGATGCCCTGGCTAAATTAAGTGATGAAGATCCCACTTTTCAGGTACGCACCGATGAAGAAACAGGCCAGACCATCATCCGGGGTATGGGCGAGTTGCATCTGGATATCATCGTCGACCGCATGATGCGCGAGTTCAAAGTGGGAGCTAATGTCGGCCGTCCCCAGGTGGCTTACAAAGAGACCATCACTAAAACAGTGGAAGCAGAAGGCAAGTTTATTCGCCAATCCGGAGGACGCGGTCAGTACGGTCATGTTAAAATTATTGCAGGACCAAATGAGACCGGCAAGGGCTTTGAATTTGAAAATGGTATCGTTGGTGGTACCATCCCCCGTGAATTTATTCCGGCCGTTCGGAACGGAATCGAAGGGGCGATGAACAGCGGAGTTCGTGCCGGATATCCAATGCGTGATATCAAGGTAAAATTGATAGATGGATCGTACCACGATGTCGATTCCAGCGATCTGGCCTTTAAAATTGCCGGGTCGATAGCCTTGCAGGATGCCTGTAAACGGGCCAATCCAATCCTGCTGGAACCGATGATGAGTGTTGAAGTTGTAACACCGGAAGAGTATCTCGGTGATATTATCGGGAATTTGAATTCCCGGCGTGGGAAAATTTCGGGGATAATTCCCCGCAAGGATGCCCAGGTCATCAGTGCACTGGTACCTCTGGCGGAAATGTTCGGGTATGCTACCCAGTTACGTTCCACCAGCCAGGGTCGAGCTATTTACACTATGCAATTTTCACATTATGAAGCATTACCAGAGAATCTGGTGAGTGAAGTTGTTGAAAAAATGAAAGGTTAAAATTTCTTTTCCAAAGATCTGGAGGAGTACTCATGTCAAAGTCAAAATATGAGCGGAAGAAGCCGCACGTAAATGTAGGAACGATAGGGCATGTGGATCATGGTAAGACGACATTGACGTCGGCAATCACATTGGTATTGAGCAAGAAGGGTTTGGCGAATTTTCGGAGTTTTGACAGTATTGATAATGCACCGGAGGAACGTGAGCGCGGGATCACGATAGCGACGGCCCATGTGGAGTATGAGACGGACAAGCGTCATTATGCGCATGTGGACTGTCCTGGTCATGCTGATTATATAAAGAACATGATCACGGGAGCGGCGCAGATGGACGGGGCGATTTTGGTGGTGAGCGCGGCGGATGGTCCGATGCCTCAGACACGTGAGCATATCCTGTTGGCCCGTCAGGTGAACGTGCCGTACATCGTGGTATTTTTGAACAAGGTGGATCAGGTGGATGATCCGGAGTTGATAGAGTTGGTGGAATTGGAATTGCGCGAGTTATTGACTTCATATGAGTTTCCTGGGGATGTGCTGCCGATCATCCGCGGCAGTGCCTTGAATGCTTTGAACAATCCGGAAGATGCGGTAGCGAATAAATGTATATATGAGTTGATGAAGGCGGTGGATGAGTACATACCGACGCCGGTACGGGCGACCGAAAAGCCGTTTTTGATGCCGGTAGAAGATGTATTCAGTATAACCGGCCGCGGGACAGTAGGAACAGGCCGTATCGAGCGTGGACAGGTGAAGGTTGGGGATGAGATTGAAGTAATCGGACTGGGCATACATCGCAAGACGGTGGTGACGGGAGTGGAGATGTTCCGGAAGTTGCTGGATGATGGTCAGGCCGGTGATAATGTTGGTTTGTTATTGCGCGGGGTGGAGAAGACGGAGTTGGAGCGCGGGATGGTCTGTGCCAAGACGGGCAGTATCACGCCGCACACGAAGTTCAAGGGCGAGGTCTACGTATTGTCGAAGGAAGAAGGAGGGCGTCATACGCCGTTTTTCAACGGTTATCGTCCGCAGTTTTATTTTCGGACGACGGATGTGACGGGTTCGGTGACGTTGCCTGCCGGAGTGGAGATGGTGATGCCGGGCGATAACATAACCGTAGATGTGGAATTGCAGAAAGAGATAGCCATGGAGAAGGAATTGCGCTTTGCAATTCGTGAAGGCGGCCGTACGGTTGGTGCCGGTGTGGTAACGGAAATAGTTAAATAAGTACATGGTTTATATGCATGTTCAATATTTTGTAAATAGGATGGAGTGAACAGGTGGCAGGACAAAATATCAGAATTCGTTTGAAAGCCTACGATCATAATCTGATTGACAAATCGACGGATAAGATCATCCGGACAGCACGGGCGACGGGTGCGGTTATCTCGGGTCCGGTTCCCATACCGACCAAGCATTCGGTTTATACCGTACTGCGTTCGCCGCATGTGGATAAAAAATCGCGGGAGCAGTTTGAAACCCGTATCCATAAGCGACTGATCGATATCTTAAATGCAACCAATAAAACTATTGATGCCTTGATGAAATTGGAACTTCCGTCGGGTGTCGATATTGAGATCAAGACCTGATAGAGGTGGAGTCCAGAGATGAGTGGATTGATAGGTAAAAAAGTAGGAATGACCCAATTATTTGATGACAGCGGCAAAGTTATTCCGGTCACTGTCATCGCGGCAGGTCCTTGCTATGTCACGCAGATAAAAACCAAAGCGGATGATGGTTATGAGGCTGTTCAACTTGGTTTTGCGGAAGTATCCGAAAAACACAGCACCAAACCGCGGCAGGGTCATTGTAAGAAAGCCAGGGTCAAAACGCTGCGCTTTTTGCGGGAGTTCGAAAAATCCGCTGACCGCGAAGTGAAAGTCGGCGACGAATTGAAGGTGGATATTTTCGCCGTGGGAGATAAAATTGTAATAACCGGCCGTTCGAAAGGCAAAGGATTTCAAGGGGTGGTTAAGCGCCATCATTTCGGCGGCGGCAGCATCACCCACGGTCAGTCTGACCGGCAACGGGCACCGGGTTCCCTGGGACAGAGTTCCTGGCCATCCCGTGTATATAAAGGATTAAAAATGGCCGGCAGAATGGGTAATGACCAGGTAACGGTTCCCACGACCTCGGTATTGAAAATTGACACCGAGAAAAATTTAATTTTTGTCAAAGGACCCGTACCAGGAGCTCCTAATTCGATCCTGGAGATTATAAAGGTTTAAGCAGAGCATAAAGGTTAAGTTATGAAAGTTGATATTTTGAACGAAGCCGGGAAAAAAACCGGCAAGAAAATTGAACTGGACGAAAAGGTATTTGCCATTGAACCGCATGATCATGCTATCTGGCTGGATATAAGATCCATCCGGGCTAATCAGCGCCAGGGGACTCATTCTACTAAAGGACGTTCCTATGTCTCCGGCGGTGGAAGAAAGCCTTTCCGGCAGAAAGGTACAGGACGGGCCAGGCAGGGTAGTATCCGTGCTCCGCATCATGTCGGCGGCGGGCGTATCTTCGGTCCTCATCCACATACCTATCATGTAGAGATCAATAAAAAAGTAAAAGTGTTAGCCCGTAAATCAGCTTTAAGTTATAAAGCCAAAGAAAATGGAATTCTGGTGGTGGAAGATTTTTCCTACAGCAAACCCAAAACCAGCACGTTTACGAAATTTCTGAGCAATCTTGAATTAAGCGATAAAAAGGTTCTGCTGCTGACAGCAAAAAATGAAAAAAATATCAATTTATCGGCCAGTAATATTCCCAAGGTGGCTATTCGCGATTCAATCACTTTTTCGACCTATGATGTCTTATACGCTGAAAAACTGATAGTGCAGGAGAGCGCCTTGCAGAAAATAAATGAGGTACTGGGAAAATGAGCAAGCGACTTATACTGATTAAACCGTTATATACGGAAAAAATTGCCCGGTTGCAGGAGAGTGAAAACAAATATGCCTTTGCCGTGGCCCGGGATGCCAATAAAATTGAAATCCGCCGGGAAATTGAGAGGAAATTCAATGTGAAAGTCACCGGTATTCAAACTGTGAATGTTATCGGTAAAGTTCGCCAGCAATTGACAAAATCAGGCCGCTTTTTTGGACAACGGCCGGATTGGAAGAAAGCGATTGTCACTCTGGCTGCAGGCCAAAAACTGGAATTATTTGAAAACGCATAAGAGAGTTATTCGAGGATTATATGGGTATCAAGACATTTAAACCAACCACACCCGGTCAACGTTTCAAGATGGTCAGCACTTTCGACGAAATCACCACGACCACTCCTGAAAAATCGCTGGTGAAGGGAAAAAAGCGTTCGGGTGGACGCAATAATCTAGGCCGGGTTACTTCCTGGCATCGTGGCGGCGGACATAAACGCAAATACCGTCTGATCGATTTTAAACGGAACAAACGCGAGATTCCGGCAAAAGTTGCCTCGATTGAATATGATCCCAACCGCACTGCCCGCATTGCCCTGCTTCATTACAGCGACGGAGAAAAATGTTACATCCTGGCACCTGACGGACTGAAGGTCGGGGACACGCTGATTGCCGGCGAAAAAGCAGAAATGAAAGTTGGCAACGCCATGCCGCTGAACAAGATCCCTATCGGCGTATCGGTGCACAATGTCGAAATGCGTGAAAATAAAGGCGGTCAACTGGCGCGCAGTGCCGGATCGGCCGTGCAGTTGCTGGCCAAGGAAGGAAAATATGCGCTGTTGAAATTGCCTTCAGGCGAAGTACGCAAAGTTCCTCTGAATTGTTATGCCACGGTTGGACAGGTTTCCAATCAAGATCATTTTAATATTTTTATCGGCAAGGCCGGCAGATCCCGCTGGCTGGGCCGCAAACCTAATGTACGCGGTGTGGCCATGAATCCGATCGATCATCCCATGGGCGGCGGTGAAGGAAAATCATCCGGTGGCAGGCATCCTTGTTCTCCCTGGGGACAGAAATCAAAAGGTTTGAAAACCCGCAACAGGAGAAAGTTATCTAGTGCACTTATTGTGAAAAGACGGAAATAGGAGAAAAAATGGCAAGGTCAATTAAAAAAGGTCCGTTTGTCGATGAGCATCTGGCCAAGAAAATCGAGAAATTAAACAGAGAAAACAAGAGAGTGGTGGTAAAGTCCTGGGCACGACGTTCTACCATACCGCCTGATTTCGTCGGACATACGGTTGCTGTACATAATGGTATAAAATTTATCCCTATCTACATCAGTGAAAATATGGTAGGACACAAACTGGGTGAATTTGCCGCTACGCGCACTTTTCGCGGACATAGCGGTAGATTGGCAGAAAAAGTGACTCAGGTAAAGTAAGGAAACGGAGAGCGATTATGCAGGCTAGAGCCAGATCAAAATATATCAGAGTATCTTCGCAAAAAATTAACCGCGTTTTGGATTTGATCAGAGGTCAGCGAGTGGATCAGGCCCTGGATATTTTACACTTCACCATTAAAAGCGCTAAAATGCCGATCGAAAAAGCAATCCGCTCCGCCGTAGCGAATCTGGGAAATCTGGAAGAGGGTAAAAAGTTGAATCTGGATGAAATTTATGTCACCCAGGCCTATGTCAATGCCGGTCCGACATTGAAACGATTCAGACCGATGTCGATGGGCCGGGCCGGCCGGATCAGAAAACGAACATCACACATAACTATTATCTTGGAAGATAGTAAATAGGAGATCAAGACTTTGGGACAAAAAACGCATCCAATCGGTTTACGGCTGGGCATCATCAAAACGTGGAACAGCAATTGGTTTGATGAAAAAGATTTTGCCAATAAACTGCAGGAAGATCTGCGCATACGTAAATACGTTCGCAGTCGTCTGGAAAGTGCAGCGGTATCGAAGATAGCCATCGAGCGGACGGCCAAGAAAATTATTCTGACCATCTTTACGGCCCGGCCCGGTCTGGTTATCGGAAAACGCGGTTCCGAGGTGGACAAACTGCGTGAAGAACTCAAGACTATCTCCGGCAAAGATGTACAGATCAATATTTCCGAAATTAAACGGCCGGAATTAGATGCCTATCTGGTTGCTGAGAATATTGCCAAGCAGTTGGAAGGAAAAATCAGTTTCCGCCGGGCGATGAAGAAAGCGATAACCTCAACGATGCGTCTGGGTGCAGAAGGAATCAAAATTGTATGTTCCGGCCGACTGGGTGGCGCTGAAATGGCCCGTAGAGAAGAATATAAACAGGGACGGATTCCACTGCATACCCTGCGTGCAGATATAGATTTTGCCCGCTATACCGCTCATACCACCTATGGTTGCATCGGTGTAAAGGTATGGATTTGTAATGGTGAAGTGATCGGCAAAATGTAAAGAGTGGAGTAAACCGATATGTTAATGCCAAAAAGAATCAAGTACCGTAAGCAGCAACGCGGGCATATGAAAGGGTATGCACAGAAAGGTAATTATCGTTGCCTTCGGACACTATGGCTTAAAAGCCATGGAATCCGCCTGGATAACCAGCCGGCAGATAGAAGCGTCGCGTATTGCCATGACCCGTCATATAAAAAGAGGCGGCAAAGTATGGATCCGCATCTTTCCGGATAAACCGGTAACTAAAAAACCCGCCGAAACCCGCATGGGTAAAGGAAAAGGTGCACCTGAATTCTGGGTGGCTGTCGTTAAAAGCAGGACGTGTTATGTTTGAAATTGAAGGGGTAACCGAAGATCTGGCCAAAGAAGCGATGCGCCTGGCTTCCTTTAAATTACCGATTAAAACAAAATTTGTGGCACGGGAAAGGTAATGGCTATGAAAAGCAAAGATGAAATTATGAGTATGGCGCCGGACCAGTTGCAAAATAAATTGGGTATACTGCAGGAAGAACTGAATAATCTACAATTGCAGAAATCCACGCATCAGATTACAAATCCCCTGCGGATTCGCACGGTACGCAGAGACATTGCCAGGGTGAAAACCTTGTTGGCAGAATATAAAAACGAAATACGCAAGGCCTCAAGGGTAAATAAAAGGAACAGGTGAAATATGGATACAAGATCGGACCATACGCAAAGAACAGAATCGGATTGGTCACGAGTAATAAAATGGATAAGACGATTTCGGTCTCGGTGGAGCGCCGTATCAAACATCCGGTCTATAAAAAATATATCAATCGTACCACTAAACTTATGGCTCATGACGAGAAAGAATGAATGCCAGGAAGGGGATCTGGTCAGAATCATGGAAACCAGGCCTTTGAGCAGAAATAAAAGATGGCGCCTAGTGGAGATTGTTGAACGTAAAAAGTAGGTTGCAAGCAGAAAGGATTCACACATGATTCAGGAATATACCAGGCTGAGTGTAGCCGATAATTCAGGTGCCAAGAGCGTCATGTGTATCCGCTTACTGGGTGGATCAAAAAGGAAATATGCTACAGTGGGGGATATCATTGTGGTGTCGATTAAAACCGCTATCCCGGGTGGTGCGGTAAAAAAAGGAGAAGTTTCCCGGGCGGTAATCGTACGCACCAGCAAGGAAATCCGGCGGGATGATGGCTCCTATATCCGTTTCGAAGATAATGCTGCGGTGTTACTGGATAATCAAAACGAACCTCGCGGTACCCGTATCTTTGGTCCGGTAGCGCGGGAATTGCGTGAAAAAGAATTTATGAAAATTGTATCGTTAGCTCCTGAAGTACTATAAATAGATAGGATTTGAACAATGAACCTGGTAAAAAATGATCTGGTAAAAGTAATATCCGGAAAGTATAAAACCAAAACAGGTAAGGTACTGAAAGTTTATCCTGATAAGAATCGGGTCATTATTGAAGGGGTAGGCATGATCAAACGTCATACCAAGCCTTCCCGTAAACATCCGCAGGGTGGCATTGTCGAAAAGGAAGCGCCGATTCATGTTTCGAATTTGATGGTAATCTGTAAAAAATGTAACCAGCCCACCCGCGTGGGTCATAAATATCTTGATGACGGCACCAAGGTACGTATCTGTAAGAATGCCGATTGTGGTGAAATATTATCAACCTGATATAGATAGGATGAAGAAAAATGGCTGAATATATTCCGCGAGCATTAGAAAAATATAAAAAAGAGATCATTCCCTATATGATGAAACGTTTTGGTTACACCAATGTTCATCAGGTACCGCGGATAGAGAAGATTTGTTTGAATATGGGTGTGGGTGATGCCAAGCAGGATCCTAAACTGCTCGAACATGCCATAAGTGAACTGACCCTGATCAGCGGTCAGAAACCGGCGGTTACCAAGGCCAAAAAATCCGTGTCAAATTTTAAATTGCGGGCCGGCATGACCATCGGTTGCCGGGTAACCTTGCGCCGTAAACGGTTATTCGAGTTTCTGGATCGCTTCATCACCATCACTATTCCCAGAATCCGTGATTTCAGGGGACTCTCTGATACCTCGCTGGACGGACGCGGCGGTTATAGTATCGGGATAAAAGAACAGATTATTTTTCCGGAGATCAATGTAGATAAAATAGACCGTATTCGCGGGTTGGATATTACGTTCGTCACTAATGCCAGGAGTGATGAAGAAGCATTTGAATTGTTGAAGGCTTTTGGCATGCCGTTCAGAAAACAAGCATAATTAAGGAGTGAGGTGCAAGTTGGCAAAACGTTGCATGATAGTTAAGGCGAATCGAAAACAAAAGTTCAGCACCAGAAATTATCATCGCTGCAAACGCTGCGGCAGGCCCAGAGCCTATATCCGCAAATATGGATTATGCCGTATTTGTTTCCGGGAATTAGCACTGATGGGGGAAATCCCCGGTGTGACCAAAGCAAGTTGGTAAATAGTGAATAGGAGTTGAAAGAACATGGCTGTAACCGATCCGATTGCAGATTATTTGACGATCATCCGTAATGGAGGAAGAGCGGGATTCAAACATGTCGATATCCCCGCATCGAAAATGAAACTACAGATCACCAAAATATTATACGCGCAGGGGTACCTGAAACGATACATAATTATAGATACCGAAGGCAACAAAGGTATACTGCGGATCTGGCTTAAATATGATGAAGGCGGAAAACCCCTGATCAATTTAATACGCCGTATCAGTAAACCCGGACGCCGCCATTACGTGGGTGTCAATGGTTTACCTAGAGTTTTAAATAATCTGGGGGTGGCCATCATGACTACACCTAAGGGTATAATGACCGCTCATGAAGCACAGCGAAATCATGTGGGCGGCGAAGTTCTTTGTTATGTGTACTAATTGTTAGTTAAAGGAGAAGCGACCTTGTCACGGATTGGAAGATTACCGATAAAGATTCCTGAAAAAGTGGATGTGAATCTTGAAAATCATGTATTGTCCTGCAAAGGTCCCAGAGGACAGTTGACCATGAAAATACATGCCGACATGGATGTCAAGATCGAACAAAATGAAATTAAAGTCAGCCGGCCCGGGGATAGTAAGAAGCATAAATCCTTGCACGGGCTGACCCGTTCGCTGATTGCCAATATGGTTGCCGGGGTTTCCAAAGGTTACCAGCGCAAACTGGAAATTATCGGAGTGGGATATAAAGCGGAACTGAGAGGGAAACATCTATTGTTAAATCTGGGATATTCCCATCCTATTCTATTAGCCATGCCGGAAACAATTACCGCTTCCTGTCCCGTAGCCACCGAAATTGTGATTGAGGGAGCGGATAAAGAATTAGTCGGTTTGATAGCGGCAAAAATCCGCGGTTTCCGCAGCCCGGAACCATATAAAGGTAAAGGTATTCGGTATGCCGGAGAGTATGTGCGCAAAAAAGCCGGCAAGACGGGTGCATAAAGCAGCATAATAAGGGTTGAGGTTTAAAATGCCTAACAGTAGCAACAAAAAGAAAAAAATAATTGGAACACCGCAAAAACCGCGCCTGGTTGTCTATCGCAGTTTAAAATATGTATACGGGCAACTGGTCGACGATATCAATCACAAGACTTTGCTCTCGGTTTCCAATATAAGTAAAGATCTGGGCCAGAGTCTGAAAAAAGCAGGAAACAAAACAAAAGCCAGTAAAGAGATCGGTAAAATTCTGGCTGAACGGGCCGTTAAACAAAAGATTGAACAGGTAGTCTTTGATCGCAATGGTTATCTCTATCATGGGCGGATTAAAGCTTTCGCTGAAGGAGCCCGTGAAGGCGGATTGAAATTTTAAAACCATAAGGAGGACATAGTTTGATCGAGAGGATTAATTCCGCAGAACTGGATCTGAAGGAAAAAGTCGTTCATATAAATCGCGTGGCCAAGGTGATCAAAGGTGGGCGTAGATTTTCATTTAATGCGATCATTGTGGTTGGTGACGGGAACGGGCATGTCGGTATCGGACATGGCAAAGCACGTGAGGTAACCGGGGCCATCGCCAAAGCCACTGAAAAGGCCAAAAAAAATATCATCCGTGTTCCGATTATAAAAGGGACTATCCCTCATCCGATCGTGATGAAATACGGCGCAGGCAAGGTGATTTTAAAACCTGCCTCGGCCGGTACCGGTTTGATTGCCGGCGGCCCGGTAAGAGCGCTGTGTGAAGCAGTAGGGATCCAGGATATCCTGACCAAATCCCTCGGATCGTCCAATCCCCATAATGTTACCAAGGCGACGTTTAACGCCTTGCGGTCTTTGATGGATGCTTCATCCCTCTCGAAGAAACGGGGTCTGAAAATTCTGGAAATTTTTAACGGCTAGCAGATAACAACTGGGATATAACCATGACAAGCAAGGACAACAAGAAAATTAAGATCACCCAGATTCGCAGTACGATCGGGTGTATAGAAAAACAGAAACGGACTATTCGTGCTCTCGGCATTCATAAACTGAATCATAGTGTCACTCATCCGGCCACTCCCCAGATAGTAGGGATGGTGAAAAAAGTAAAAGATCTGGTTCGGGTCGAGGATGTAAAGTAAAGGAAATGTGATGGATTTAGGAAGTTTAAAATACAGGGATGGCGCCCGCCATAAAAAGAAACGTGTTGGCCGTGGTGAAGGATCGGGTCGCGGAGTAACAGCCGGACGCGGCAATAAGGGAGAACTATCCCGGGGCGGTTCCGGAAAACGCGCCTGGTTTGAGGGCGGACAGATGCCACTGCAAAGACGATTGCCCAAATTTGGTTTTGTTAATATCCATAAAAAGGCATTTCAGGTGGTGAATGTAGCAGACCTGGAGAAACTGGCCGGTCCAAAAGAAATTGACCGTGAACTGCTGAAAGAAAAGGGCCTGATCCGCAAAATGGATATACCGGTAAAAATTCTAGGCAATGGAGATTTGAAATCCAAGATCAACATTAAAGTGGATGCGATCAGTAAATCTGCACGCGAAAAGATTGAAAAACTGGGAGGCACGATAACGCTGTCATGATATTCAATACCTTTCGAAATATTTTCAAAATTGCCGAACTGCGCCAGCGTATCCTGTTTACACTGATGATCCTGTCGATTGAACGGATCGGCACACTGGTGATTACCCCCGGAATTGATACGGCCGTGCTGGAGGAAGGATTTAAACAGTTACAGGGAACGTTATTCGGACTCTACGATCTATTCGCCGGAGGAGCCTTCAGCCGGGCTGCTATTTTCGGTCTGGGGATTATGCCCTATATCAGTGCATCGATTATTATTCAATTACTGGGATCGGTTTTCCCCTTCTTCCAGAAACTGCAGCGCGAGGGCGAAGAAGGGCGGAAAAAAATTACCCAGTATACCCGGTACGGCACGCTGTTGATTTCAGCCATGCAGGGGTATGGAGTGGCTATTTTTCTGCAGAACATTCAACTGTCCAACGGTATGCGGGCAGTACCCGATCCGGGATTATCTTTTATCCTGCTTACCATGATTTCGATGTCCACGGGGACTATGCTGATCATGTGGCTTGGCGAGCAGATCGATCACCGCGGCATCGGTAATGGTATTTCCATGATCATTTTTATCGGCATTGTGGCCCGTTTTCCCAATGCGGTATTTCAGGAAATACAAAGCGGACAACGCGGTTTGCTGTGGGAAATTTTCCTGCTGGCTCTGGCTTTTAGCATCATTTTAGTGGTTGTGCTGATAACCCAGGGTACCCGCCGTATTCCGATTCAATACGCCAAACGGGTAATCGGCCGGAAAGTATATGGCGGTGTCAATACCCATTTTCCCATGCGGGTTAATACGGCCGGAGTGATGCCGATCATCTTTGCCCAGGCCATCATGTTTGTTCCCAGTACCATGATCACCTTCTTCCCGGAAAGTGATTTCATGGACAGTGTCCAGCGGCTGTTCTCGTATGATTCCTGGTTTTACTGGATCCTGTACTTTATCATGGTCGTTTTCTTTACTTATTTTTATACCGCGATTGCGCTGAATCCGGTCGACGTGGCTGATAACCTGAAGAAACAGGGCGGATTTATTCCGGGCGTTCGTCCGGGCAAAAAAACTTCCGAGTTTCTGGATAATATTCTGACCCGTATTACCTTACCCAGTTCGTTCTTTCTGGCCTTTGTGGCGATCATCCCGGCCCTGCTGGCAAAATATTTGAAAGTACCTTACAACCTGGCCTCATTCTTCGGCGGTACCGGATTACTGATTATTGTCGGAGTAGCCCTGGACTTTTTGCAGCAGGTGGAATCGCATTTATTCATGCGGCATTATGACGGTTTCATGAAGTCGGGCCGGATCAGGGGTAGACGGGGTTGACAGCGTTTTATGATTTTCATAAAGAGCAAGGATGAAATTGAAAGGATCAGGGAAAGTAATCGGATTGTTGCGGAGACCTTAAGATATATCAAAGATTTCATCCGCCCGGGAATCAGTACCGGAGAATTAAACAGAGAGATTGAAAATTTCATAATTGGTAAAAAAGCCCGGCCGGCTTTCAAAGGATTATACGGTTTTCCGGCCAGTTCCTGTATTTCGATTCAGGATGAAGTAGTACACGGTATCCCTTCGGACCAGCGGATACTACATAGCGGTGAGATTGTCGGGATAGATGTGGGAGTGGAATTAAACGGTTATTATGGTGATGCGGCCTATACTTATGCAGTGGAGACAGTTAAACCACAGGTGGCCGAATTACTGAAAGTTACCGAAGAGAGTTTATATATCGGGATTGCCCGGTCACTGGATTCAAACCGGGTGGGAGATATAAGCAGTGCAATCCAGCAGCATGTGGAGAATCATCGTTTCAGCGTTGTTCGCGATCTGGTCGGACACGGGGTCGGTTTGCAGCCCCATGAAGATCCGCAAATCCCGAATTTCGGTGCTGCTCATAGCGGGCCTAAACTGAGAAAAGGAATGGTGCTCGCAATTGAACCCATGGTTAATATGGGTGGATATGAGGTTTATTTCGCGGACGACAAATGGACGGTTAAAACAGTAGATGGATTACCGTCAGCCCATTTTGAACATTCGGTGGCGATCACGGAAAATGATCCGGATATTTTATCCAAATTAGATTAGAGGCACCATGGCGAAAGAAGAAGCGATCAAGATTGATGGCATCATCAAGGAAACATTGCCCAATGCCACTTTTATTGTAAAACTGGATAATGGTCACGAAGTACTGGCTCATGTTTCGGGTAAGATGCGGATGCATTTCATTAAGATTCTGCCGGGCGATAAGGTCAGTCTGGAACTTTCGCCGTACGATTTGACCCGGGGCCGGATCATCTATCGGTATAAATAGCAGGAAGTACCCTACAGGAATGTACACTAAAGGATTAAGACATGAAAGTACGAGCATCGGTTAAAAAGATATGTGATGGTTGCAAGATTGTCCGGCGCAAGGGAGTAGTCCGGGTGATCTGTAAAAAGAATCCCAAACATAAACAAAGACAGGGTTAGAAACCCGATTCGAGGAGGCAGTTTTGGCACGTATTTCTGGAATTGATTTACCGAAGAATAAGCGCGTCGTAATCGGTTTAACATATATTTATGGAATCGGTAAAAGCAGCGCGCGCCGGATTTGTTCGGAAGCCAATGTGAATGAGGATACGCGGGTGAGCGAGTTGAATGATGAACAGGTAAAAGCTATCCGTAATATCATCCAGACCAATTACAAAGTGGAAGGTTCGCTTAAGTCAGAAACCAGTATGAACATCAAGCGCCTGATGGATATTAACTGCTACCGTGGTACGCGTCACCGCCGGGGATTACCGGTACATGGTCAGCGGACTAAAACCAATGCCCGTACACGCAAAGGCCGCCGGCGTGCTCTCGGAGCTAAAAAGTAAGCAAGAATAAAACAGGAGAAATAAATTGGTAGCACCAAAAGGTAAAAAGAAAACAAAAAAAAGAGAGCGGGTTGATGCTCATGGTAAGGCTCATATAAAAGCCAGTTTTAATAATACGATTATTTCCCTGACTGATGCCTACGGAAATGTTGTAGCCTGGGCTACCGCTGGCCGGGCCGGTTTTAAAGGTTCGCGGAAAAATACTCCTTTCGCGGCACAGAATGCTGCGGAAAATGCTGCCAAGGAAGCCTTTGAACTCGGTCTACGCCGCGTAGATGTCGAGGTGAAAGGACCTGGTTCAGGCCGCGAGGCTGCGATCCGGTCACTGCAGGCTGCCGGCCTGGAAGTTGTATCGATCAAGGACATTACACCCATTCCCCATAATGGATGTCGTGCGCCGAAGAAAAGACGAGTTTAATAGACCAAAGAGAATGAGGTAAACGGAATGGCAAGATATACAGGTGCAGTTTGTAAGTTGTGCAGAAGGGAAGGAGAAAAATTGTTTCTGAAAGGCAGCCGATGTCTGACGGTAAAGTGTGCCTTTGAGAAAAAGAGTTATCCTCCCGGACAGCATGGTGTATCTCAGCGGGCTAAACTTTCGGAATATGGCGTACAGTTGCGTGAAAAACAGAAGGTTCGCCGCATGTACGGGTCTTTGGAACGGCAGTTCCAGAACACCTTCCTGAAAGCCGAAAGAATGAAGGGCATTACCGGTGAAAATCTGTTGCGCTTGCTGGAAAGCCGGCTGGATAATACGGTTTATCGTCTCGGCTTTGCCCAGTCGCGTGAGCAGGCCCGGCAACTGGTCAAGCACGGCCATTTTATGGTCAACAATAAACCGGTAAATATCCCGACTTACCAACTGCGGCCGGGGGATATGGTCTCGGTTAAGGAAAAAAGTAAAAAACTCTCGGTGATACATGAATCTATGCGCAAAATACATGATGAAGATATGTATCCCTGGCTAAAATTGGAGAAAGCCAAGCTGGAAGGTACTTTCCTGGATTGGCCCAAACGCAGCGATATTCCAAGCCAGGTTCAGGAAAATTTAATTGTTGAATTTTATTCCAAATAATAAAACATAATCTAAATAAAAAGGTACGTGAATGAGCTGGACAAATTTTCAGATGCCTGAGCGCATCGAGCTGAGATGAGCAGAGTTATAGTAACACTTTCGGTCGGTTTGTGGTGCAACCGCTGGAAAAAGGTTTCGCTGTTACCATTGGAAACATGTTTCGCCGGGTTTTACTTTCCTCATTACAGGGTGCGGCTATTACGGCTATCCGGGTCGAAGGCATACAGCATGAATTTACTACCATCCCCGGTGTGTATGAAGATGTAACCGAACTGGTCTTAAACCTGAAACAGGTACGTCTGAAATTGCTGAACAAACGCCTGGAGAAAATCGTACTGCAGATTAAAGGCCCGGCTGAATTGAAAGCAGCGGATATCCAGAAGCAAAGCGCCGAAGTCGAAGTACTCAATCCGGATCTGCACCTGGCTTCGCTTAATGAAGAAGCGGATTTCGAGATGGAATTGCGCATCGGCAAAGGACGCGGTTATGTCACGGCTGAAGAGAATAAAATGATCGATCAGCCGATAGGCGTGGTACCCATGGATGCTATCTTCTCGCCGATTATGAACGTCAAATACTATATTGAAAATACGCGGGTGGGTCAGCGCACAGATTTTGAGAAACTGATCCTGGAAATCCATACCGATGGCAGTATCACACCGGATGATGCCCTGACCTTCAGCGGCAAAATTCTGCGCGATCATATTCAATTATTTATCAATTTTGATATTGAACCGGAAGAAGAAGAAACCACCGAAGTGGATGAAGAAGTGCTGCGCATTAAAAAACTGCTGAAGATGAGTGTTGACGAACTGGAATTGTCGGTTCGTTCCCATAACTGTCTGAAGGCGGCGAATATCAAAACCATCGGCGACCTGGTCCGCCGCGATGAGCAGGAGATGCTCAAATTCAGAAACTTCGGACGCAAGTCCTTGACCGAATTAAATAAAATTCTGGAAGAACGGGGTCTGCATTTCGGAATGAATGTGGATCAGTATCTGAAAGGTGATGAAAAATAAATTGGCTTGAATGGATAAGAGGTTATCATGCGACATCGAAAAAAGGGTAAGCAACTAACCCGTACAGCCAGCCATCGCAAAGCGTTGTTAAGAAATCTGGCTAATCAGTTATTTGAACATAAAGAGATTAAGACCACTACGATCAAAGCCAAGACGGCGCGGCCGCTGGTGGAGCGATTGATTACCTATGCTAAAAGAGGGGGATTACACCATCGGCGCCTGGCTTTTAATTTTCTGCGGCAAAAAGCATCGATTAAAATATTGTTTGATGAAATTGCCCCGGTTTATACCGATCGCCAGGGCGGTTATACCAGGATATTGAAACTTGGCCGCCGGCAGGGTGACGGAGCTTCGATAGCCCTGCTGCAGCTGGTCGGTTTTGAAAAAACAGTGGAAGCAGCCAAAGCGGCCAAAGATGAAAAGAAAAAGGCTAAGAAAAAAGCAGCGGAAGATAAAGCCAAGGTATTGGAAACAAGAGGTGAAACAGGATCACTGGTAGAACCGGGAGCGGAGGAAGCGAAACCGAAGAAGGATAAGAAAGGCAAAGCCAAAGAATCCAAAGAAACCAAGGCTAAAGAAGAAATCCCACCGGAAAAGAAAAAAGTTAAAAAGGACAAAAAAGATAAAAAGGAAAAAGGCGGTAAATAAACCGCCTTTTTTTTTACCACCTCCGGGGTTCTGATAACTTCGGAGGTGATTGATGACCGGGCATCCCTACTATCTGCCTTAGTGCCTTTTATTATATAACTTTCCTGCTCAGATAATTCTCTATATGTACGATAATTGATAACATGAATCTCATTATTAATGCTTAATAAATATTTAAAGAAGGAATTCAAATGTCACGCTTATGGATGGTCATTTCTTTACTAATGGTCAGCGTACCTTTCACTAGTTTTTCTCAAGATGCTGAATCTTCTATGAACCAGGGTCAGACTTTATATAAGGCAGGCAGATATGAAGAGGCTCTGCCCAATTTCTTAAAATGGGTGGAATCAAAACCAAAAGAGATGCCGCCCTACCACTGGCTAGGCTGGACTTATTACCGGCTGGCTAAATACGATCTGGCAATTGAAAATCTTAATAAGGCAAATACTATAAACGAGGTCTGGGATAACTATTTAGGCCTGGGGGAATGCTATTATGCGCTGCAAGATTATGAAAAAGCCCTGCTGAATTTCTCCCTATCCAGAAAATTTAAACCGCAGGAAGCCTCTTGCTATCAATGGCTGGGTTACTCATATTATAACCTGCATAAATATAATGAGGCCATCGAAAATCTTATAAAAGCCAATACAATAAAAGAATCCTACGATAATTATAACTGGCTGGGCCTGTGTTATAACGCGCTGGAGGATTACGAAACCTCGCTTAAATATTATTTAAAATTTGCCGAATTACATCCTCAAAATGCAGCTTCATGGTTGCCGCATAATAGACTGGGCTGGAATTATTACTATTTACAAATGTACTATGACGCCATTGAACAGTTTAAGGAGTCCATCAAAATAAAACCGGTCAATTACAGTTATATCGCTTTATGCAAGGTTTATCAGGCCATGGGTGAATATGATAAAGCTATGGATCTCTTAACCACAATACAAAACCGCTTAGAAACTGATGCGGAAAAGAAAGATGTAACATTCTATTTAGGATTTAACCATGTGGCGCAGGGCAGATATGAAGAGGCGTTCAAAGTCTTCGGAAAAAAGAATACCCTGGGCATTGAATTGAAAAATGTGACCGACGGATTGAAAGTCATTGGCATCCTGAAAAATGGACCTGCCGAGCTGGCCGGATTAAAGAGAGGCGATATATTACTGGAATTCGGCGGAATTGCCCTGCGCGGTAAAACGGTCGCGGAATTTGTTTCTGCTATACTTCCACAATTCAGTTTCGGTTCAAAATTAAAATTTAAAGTATTTCGTGATGGTTATACTGATGACAAGTTTCTCTATCCGGGACTAAGCCCGCAAATTCATAATCTGAGCCTGAATGACCCGGATTTAATCAGGCAAAGAGAGCAGGTTAAGGATAGCGGAAGCGGATCCCGATTAAATATCGCCGTGATCGATTTAAACACACAGGGTTTATCCAGGGAAGAATCCCTGGCCTTAACAACCCGGGTCCGGTCGGAATTATTCAACACTTATAAATTCAATGTCCTGGAGCGTGAAGAAATGGGCCTGCTGCTGAACGAACAAAGTCTGCAGCAAACAGGAGTTACTTCCGACGAAAATCTGGCCCAGATGGGTAAATTATTAAATGTCAAATACATTGTCGGAGGGAATGTAAGTAAAATTGGCCAGTACTATTCAGTATCGCTTAAAATGATTGATGTAGAAACCGGGAATATAAAATCTATGCCCACTGAGGATATTCAGGGTACCATCGATGACCTCTTGTTAAAAGGCATCAGAGGAATTGTTTATAAATTGATACAATAATATAAATACTATTTTTCTCTTTCTTTTATCGGCGCTATATTATCACCAAAGCCGCAATTGTTCAATTGTATTCACTTTTTATCCCAAAGCAGAATATATATAGAATGATCATTAACCAGAGGATAACCTATGAGAGTTAAAAATGTTTGGTCCTTGACACTAATTATACTCTTAATAATATTAACTTTTGCCAGCTATCAATTTTTTGGAAAAAATAAAGCGGAAGAATATACATCCATTCCGCCTAATGGATTTGTCCCCGATGAAATTACTGCAATCAAAATAGCTGAAGCTATTTGGCAGCCACTCTATGGAACTATGATTAATGTAAATGATGAAAAACCTTTTAAAGCGGAGCTGAGAGATGGTCAGATCTGGATAGTGCAAGGGACGTCTGAATATAAATCTGATTACAGAGGCGGAGTAGCATATATTGAAATTCAAAAGAGTGACTGCAAAATATTAAAAGTCGGTCACGGAAGATAAAATTACTTAGTGCAAGTCGTTTTCTATGATCTGTTGATGCCAAAGGCATCAACACCGCAACTCAAGAGTTGCGGCTACCAGTACATGATCACGAAAACAGGATGATCACTACTTGATCAACGCGATCTGAAGATCGCGGCTACTAGTAGAAACTATCCAGATAGGCTATTAGCATCCTTTAAAGTATCAGAAATGTGGAAGATGATTCAGATCCTGGGTCCTGTTTGCGCCAGGTCTTCGACATGCCCGGGATGACAGTTGGTAATTTATTTCTCTGGTCTCCAGTATCTTTTTACTTTGTCCCTATGTCTCTCTGTCTCTTTGTCTCTTACTCAGTGCCTCATTGTCTTTTTCTGTATTCCTTTTTACCCTTTAACCTCTTCACCTCTTTTTCCTTTTCCCTTTACCCTTTTTCCTTTTTCCACCAGACATCTCTCAAAAATATCCTCCTTAAGCTTATAAAAATCTTAACCTTGCAAATCTTGTCACACTTTTATAAATTTTATAGATTTTTTTAAATAAATAACCAGCATGCACCCATTTAAACTTTTGTTATTTTTTTTGACATCTGTTTTTGCTCTCGCCCAGGAGGCCAGACCTGAAAAACGGGCGATCTGGGTTGTCCGGGATGCTTTGGGTAGTCCTGCCGAATTGCAAAAAATTGTTAACACTGCTGCATCTGCGGACATCAGCGATATCTATGTCCAGGTGCGGGCGCTGGGACGCTGTTATTATCTGAGTGATATCGAACCGCGGGCGTCTTTCATCTCGAATGATTACGATCCGCTCAATTTGCTCATCAAAATGTGTGAAAATTATAATATCCGTGTACATGCCTGGATCAACATGTTTTATATCTGGTCCGGAGCCCAACCGCCCCCGGAAAAGAATCATTCATTCAATCGTTTTCCCCGGTATATTTTAGCCAAAGAGCAGCTGCCCGAGTATGCCGATCTGAAGAAGGCAGGGATTGAGGGGTACTTTCTCGATCCGCAAAGTATTGATATTAATAAGTATTTGTTAAATGTTTTGATGGAAGTTGCCGATAAATATCTAATAAATGGTATCCATCTGGATTATTTTCGTTATCCCGATGTAGAATATTCATTTACGGCAGATAGCCGCACAAATTTCCGTCTGGATCATTTTCTTGATCCGCAGAAATTGTACAGCGATCCTGAAAAGTTTGTCAACTATTATGGTTATGGAGTTTTTCAGCATGCAGACAAAGAGTATCGCCGGTTTTTACAACAGTCACTCAGCAACTATTTAAGCGAGATTTATAGAACTGTGAAAGAAAAGAAAAACAATCTGGAGTTATCGGTTGCCGTCAAACCGGATCCGGTGGAAGCAAAGTTCCGCTATTTCCAGGACTGGCAAAACTGGATTCGCAACCAGTATTGCGATAACGTTGTCCTGATGAACTATCGCACCGAGTGGAAAGATTTTGTAAAGGTGCTGAATCAATTGCAGGATACGCCCGAACGGGAAAAAATTATTATGGGTATTTCTACTTATAACCAGAATGAAGACGCTGTACAGAAAAGATTGAAAGCGGTACGGCAGGCGGGTTTTGGCGGATTTGCGCTGTTCTCCTATAATTATTTAGCCGGCAATAAAAATTATTTTTATAATCTGCAGTTGCTCGATTACCGTGGAGATAAAAATGGTAACTGAAGTGCGGGCAGCGCGGGGCAGCAGGATCAGCTGCAAAGGCTGGCAGCAGGAAGCGGCTCTGCGCATGCTGATGAATAATCTGGATCCGGAGGTGGCGGAAAAACCTGCTGAGCTGATAGTCTATGGCGGGCTGGGCAAAGCCGCCCGCAACTGGGAATGTTACCATGCTATCGTGAAAGCTTTGAAGAATCTGGAAAATGATGAAACCCTGCTGGTGCAGTCCGGAAAACCCGTGGGGGTTGCCCGTACTTATACCCATGCTCCCCGTGTCCTGATCGCCAATTCCAATCTGGTGCCGGCCTGGGCCACCTGGGAAAAATTCAGAGAACTCGATCAGAAAGGTCTGATCATGTACGGTCAGATGACCGCGGGCAGTTGGATCTATATAGGTTCACAGGGCATATTGCAGGGCACCTATGAAACTTTTGCCGCAATTGCCCGGCAATATCCCGCTCATGATTTATCCGGAAAATTGGTTGTATCGGCCGGCTTAGGTGGAATGGGCGGAGCTCAGCCTTTAGCTGTTACCATGAACGGTGGAGTAGCCCTGATTGTGGAAGTGGACCAGCAACGCATCATGCGCCGGTTACAGACAAAATATCTTGATCAGTGGGTTGATAATCTTGATTTTGCTATCAAGACCTGTCAGAAAGCGATTACCGATAAAAAACCGCTTTCGGTCGGATTACTGGGCAATGCGGCACAGGTGCTTCCCGAAATGGTCAAACGCGGCATCATTCCTGATATCATTACCGACCAGACCTCCGCGCATGACGAATTAAGCGGCTATATCCCGCATGATCTTCCTTACCGGGAGGCCCTGGATTTACGCAAGTCCAATCCGCAAAAATATATAAAGTTGTCTTATCAATCGATGGCCCGGCACTGCCAGGCTATTCTGGATATGAAAAAACGGGGAGCGATCGCTTTTGATTATGGAAATAATCTCAGGGCTCAGGCTATGAAGGCCGGAGTAAAAGATGCTTTTACTTATCCTGGTTTTGTACCAGGCTTATATACGGCCCTTATTTTGTGAAGGTAAAGGTCCCTTTCGCTGGGTAGCCCTTTCCGGATTGCCGGAGGATATTTATCGCAGTGATGAACTGGTACTGGAACTTTTCCCGGATAACCGGGCGCTGCGGCGCTGGATTACCCTGGCCCGGGAAAAGGTGGCTTTCCAGGGATTGCCGGCGCGGATCTGCTGGCTGGGCCTTGGTGAACGCAACAAGTTCGGCAAAGCATTGAATGAACTGGTGCGCAACGGAGAACTTAAAGCCCCGGTGGTCATAGGCCGTGATCATCTGGATACCGGCAGCGTAGCCTCTCCCAACCGGGAGACGGAAGGGATGAAGGACGGCAGCGATGCGATCAGTGACTGGCCGGTATTGAATGGCCTGTTGAATGTGGCCTCGGGTGCGTCCTGGGTGTCGTTTCATCATGGAGGTGGAGTGGGGATCGGTTATTCGCAGCATGCCGGGCAGGTTATTGTCGCCGATGGTTCGCCGGAGATGGATCAACGCCTGGATCGGGTTTTATACAATGATCCGTTGATGGGAATATTCCGCCATGTGGATGCAGGTTATGACGAAGCACAAAATTGTGCTGCTGAGCATAAAGTTAAAATACCAATGCTGGAAAGGTAAACAACGGAATTTGCATGGGTGAGATTATTGCTGTAGCCAGTCAAAAAGGTGGAGTGGGAAAAACGACGACCGCTGTAAATTTAAGTGCGAGTCTGGCTATTCTAAACCGTAAAACCTTGTTGATCGATATGGATCCGCAGGGTAGCGTGGCCGCCAGTTTTCAATTGAATGAAACCAAGATCAAAAAGGGTATGTTGCAGGTTTTTTCTGAAAACATTCCACTGGCTGATACCTTCATCGACGTTGGACTGGGGGATCTTTTTATCGTTCCCTCCAATGTCTATACAGAAGAAGAGGAGATCGATTTTTTCCGCTATGCTATGAATTTTAGTTTACTAAAACAGGTGCTGGCACCTTATAAAACAATATATGAATATATCGTTCTGGATTGTCCGCCCAGTCTGGGCAGTATCACTCTCAACGCGTTGACGGCGGCCAATTCCTTACTGGTGCCGGTGCAGTGTGAATATTATTCGCTGAAAGCGCTGGGGAAATTTATACGTACCATCAAGGAGATCAGCAGAAAACACAATCCCAGCTTGTATTTCAAGGGATTTCTCGTTACAATGTATGATAAAAGGATAAAAAAGAATCAGGAGATTCTGCAAAAAATCCGATATAGTTTAAAGAAATCAGTACTTGAAACCACAATACCGAGAAATTCTAAATTAGCTGAAGCGCCAAGCCGTGGTAAACCGGTGGCTTTATTTGACATCACCTCACCCGGGGCAGTGGGTTATTTACAGTTGGCGGAAGAAATTATAATGCAAAATTCAAATCCTTCATAAAAAGAAAGGAACTACTGTGGAACAAATTTATAGTAGGGTAAAAAATTTAGATGAGAAGATTAAAAACCTCACTTTGACCTATACAGAATGGAAAGTGCTTTTCATGGTAACCGAAAATACCTCGGTGAAGGAACTGAAAGATCTGCTCAAAGAAGAGGAAGAGGTGCTCAATTTAGCACTGGGGACCCTGAAAACCAAAAACCTGATCAGCGGCCAGGATGCAGAAAAAGCAGTCGAAGAAGTTGAGCGTAAACCTGCGGCTGTAAAAGAGAAGGTGTTGCCAGCCCCGGTGGAAGAGGAACTGGTAAGTGCCGAGTTGACTGAAATTGAGCAAGCCCTGCAGGAACAGCCCGAGGCTCATGAGAGTTTTACAGCGGAAGAAAAGAAAACGGCAGCTGCGCTGACGCCGGTCGAACCGGATTTAGCACCGGAAATAAATCTGGAACATGAGTTTGAAACACCTGCAGCAGAAGCGGAAGAGGTTGAAGAAAAAGCCGGCATTGAAGATTTACTGGCAGAGATCAGTGAGGCCCCGGAGGCACCGCTAACAGCGGTTAAAGGGCCGGCGGAAAAAATTACCAAGCCGGAGATAAAGAAAGTTGTACCTGAGAAAGTTGTGCCACCGGCAAAAGCGGTCAGCGATGTTGCTAAGAAAAAGATCATGGTCATCGATGATAGTATTGTCATCCGCAAAATGGTGGAGATCGCTCTGGAAGGAGAGGATTACCTGATCCATACGGCTACCAACGCCAAGGACGGGATGGAGGGAATCGATAAAATCAATCCCAATTTGATTATTTTGGATATGATGTTGCCGGATATGAATGGAATCGAAGTGCTGAAAAAGATAAAATCTTCCCGAAAAACCCCGGTGATCATGTTGTCGGGTAAAGATGCCCCGCAACTTGTGGAAAGTGCCAAGGAAGTCGGTGTAGATGATTTTTTACCTAAACCCTTCCGGGATGAGGAATTGGTAGATAAAGTAAGACATTTGTTAAGTTAATTCGTTGTCAGATTGAACTAAAAAAGAATTCTTATGATGCGTTACTCACTCTTTAAAATCGCCAACAAATTGTTCGCCATCGATATCGATGTGGTGAAGGAAGTGGTTAATCTGCCTAAAATCACAGCGGTGCCGAATGTGGAGCAACCATTCGCCGGGGTTTTTAACCTGCGTGGAATTATAGTTCCGTTGATTGACTTTCGTTCATTGTGGGGAGTTGAACATAATAGCCGTTTTTCCATGGGTACGGCTATTATCGTTGAATATCAGAAAAACCTGTTAGGTTTGGCGGTAGAAAAAGTATTGGATTTTATCACTGTCGAAGAAGCAAAGATCAAAACCTCAGCCGGTCCGGTACCGGAACAGTTGACGCCCTTACTCCGCGGTGCATACAATTATGATGAACTCGAGCAGGTATATCTGATCGACGTAAACAAGATGTTTACTTTGATGGAAAAAATAAACCGGTAATAATCCAGGATTCAACCATGTCTAAAACCAGTACTCAAATAGTAAAGAAAGCAATGCTTGGCCTGTTTCCTCTGGTTTTGGTTTTGATTTTTGCTGTCAGTATCTGGCTATATTTGCTATCGCAAAAAGCGGTTACGGCGGCAATCGCCGCACAGTTGAGGACCATGGCGGTTACAGCGGCAGGGCAAATTGACGGGACCCTGTTACAGCAGATTCTCAAACCCGGCGATTATAGTACCGAAGCGTATAAAAAAATATATAAAGCATTGGAATCGATCCAGCTGGCCAATAATCTGGAACCGGCCGGAGTTAAAATCCTGCGCCGCAAGGGTAATTTCACTGCCTATATCGCCAGTTCTGAAAATAAGAATGTAATCGATCAGGATAATAATCTTTTGTCCGAAATGGGATCAACTTTTTACAGGGGTACAGTCGAAATTAAATCTCCTTATGCACTGCGCGGCCGGACCTGCATGAGTGTCTTCGCTCCCCTGCGTAATCGCGAACATCTTGTGGCTGCCTTACTGCAGATCGATGTCCCGGTCGGTGATAAACTGCCCGCTATTAAGGCATATTTGATCCCGGCCATCATAACCAGTTTAATTTTCCTTGTAGGCGGTATTGTGTTGTTATGGCTTGCCGTCAAACCATTACAACAAAATATCGACATCCTCGCTGAGCAATTTACCCAATTGGGGTCCGGCGTCTTCACCAGCAGAAGACTGCCCCTGGCAAAAAATTATCTGGCTGAGATTGGCCGAACGACAGAGCAGTTAGAAAAGAGTTTGCACAAACAAGTTGAGGCGGAAGGGAATAAGGAAAAATTACAGAAACAGACTAAAGAATTATTGAGGATTGTCAGTGCTGCCGCGGAAGGGGATTTTACGGTTAATGCCAGGGTAACAGCTGATGTACTGGGCGCTCTGGCCGATTCATTTAACCTGATGGTCTCTGATCTGAGCGGCCTGGTAAAAGATGTCAAAAAAGCGGCGGATCAGGTGACTACCTTTACCAGCAATGTTTTGAATACCAGTAAAAATATGGCTACGGGGGCTGAAAACCAGGCGCATGAGATTGAACAGTTGCGCAATGTCACCCATGATGTAGCGGTTATATCCGGTAATACCGACAACAGTGCCCTGCGGGCGGCAGATTCAGCACGGATAACCCGGGAAGTGGCCGAACGAAGCGGGCAGATCATGAAACAATCACTTGAGGGTATGGAACGTATCAAAGATACAGTGCTGGAAACTTCCAAACGGGTAAAATCACTTGGTGATAGTTCTGAACGGATCGGAGAAATTACCGGTTTTATCCGTGAGATAGCCAATCGTACCAATCTACTGGCCCTTAATGCCACGATTGAAGCTACCCGGGCCGGTGCTGCCGGCAAAGGTTTTTCAATCGTTGCCGATGAGATCCGTGATCTGGCTGAACGTTCGAGTCGTGCTGCCGGCGAAATAACCCAGTTAATCGATGATATCCAGAATGGCACAGCCGAGGCTGTTATGGCCATGGAGATCGGTGACCGGGAAGTTGCGGAAGGTACGAAGATGGTTGATGCCGCCGGATCGGCTTTAAAGGAAATTTTAAATGCAGTTAATATTTCGACCACTTCAGCCGGAGAGATATCCCGGGCTACCAAAAACCAGTTGCAATCCACTCAGGATATTGTAGCCATCATGGATAAAATTCTGAAGATATCCCGGGAGACTGCTGAGGGCGCCAAAAAAACCGAACATGAAGTAATACATTTGGAATCTCTTTCAAAATCACTGAATGGTACCGTGAGCAAATTTAAATTATCGTCCTAATCATTGAGGAACAGAATGATCGAAAGCAAATTAATAAATTTCAGCCAATTTTATATTCGAGAATTCTTTAACCGCGTACATTCCTCACTGCCGCAAAAACTTGCGACTGAAGAAACAAAATTAGTACGAGAATTAATCCAGCATCTGGGTCAACAGGAGCAGCTGACGAATGCAATCGCCAGGATAGCTGAGGAACAGGGATCGGGGGAACTTTCAATCTTTCTTTTTGATATCATCGACCGCATTGAAGATTATTCACCGAGTGCAGCTTACCAGGGACTGCAGGAGACGGTGAATGATTTTGTGACCGGTCTGGCTCTGATGGTAGAAGAAGAAAGCCTGAGTACGGCGATTAAGAATGTAAACGGTAAATTCGCAGCCGAATCGAAAAAAGAAGTCACCAGAATAAAGAAGCCTGCGGCGGCTAAAAAAGTAAAGGCCGAAAAGCAACCCTCGGCGGCAGCTGCACTTACACCGCAAAAACCGGAAATGGTTCGTGATGAGATAAATGTGGAAAAATTCCTGGAAATCGAGTTCAGTACTCAACTGCGTGAAAAACTGATCGACCGCTTTAATACCGATCAGGCCGCTCAATTGAATAAATTCGTTGAAATAGTAATCCGGAATCTTAAGCAACCACTTCCTAAGGATAGTCCAGCTGCCCTGACTGATATTTTTTCACAGTCTCGGTTCCGCTTGTCCCTGGATAAAAGAACAAAAATACCAGGTCACCAGGTATTATCAAAACCTGCCATCTCTGACCGGAAAAATAATTAAAACTCTGGAAGTGCTGAATACCCAGCATGGACCGATGATCCGTGATTCGGTTAACGGCGGTAAGATAATGATCGCGGAAATTAAGAAAAAGACGAAGTTCGAAAAGGAAGAAGTGTCTGAACAGCCTACCACTATTGATACCCTGCTTTCAGAATACTTCCAGTCGGAAGTCGATGAGCATATTCAGCAGTTCACAAAAATTATAGCTGATATTATTGCCAGTCCAACCGAGCCGAAAAATTTGCATGTTCTGGCTGCGCAGTTACAGTCCTTTAAAGAAATCAACATGATCCACGGTTATACGGTTATTGAAGATTTCTGCACGGAAATAATTGCTATCCTGAATGACGGGATGCGCAAGAAGAAAGTTCTCAATCCGGAATCATTCCAGATTTTCTCGACCTTTTTTGGATTATTGAAAAATACCGACAAATTAAAGGATGTGCGCCAGAAAAGTCCGCAACTTGAACAGTTGCAGCAATTACCGGAACTGTTCCGGGACTCTTTATTTGTCAAAAAGAGACGGGGCGAAAAGGCAGCAGCTGAGCCAGAAATTGCTTCCGAACCCGCGCCGGGTGCGGCTGAAATCAACCGGGAAGAAATACCATTCAGCAACCGCTCCGGGATGATCTCGTTGTTCAGTGATGTATTACAGACTGTACGGTCAAATCTTCAGGATCTGTTAACAGTACAGGCAAATCCTCCCGGCACAGAACCGTTGCTGAACAAGTTAATCTCGGCTGCACAATTAATCCGGGAAAAAGAGGCGGCACAATTTTTACATGAGTATAAAAACGCACTGGTCCGTCTGCCGGTTGCCGATCCACATTACCAAGCAACCGTTCTTGAATTATTGGAAATCTACGATCAGGTTGCTCAAAATTTACCGGTCAAGGTCAACTGGGCCTCGCTCAACAAACAATTAAAGCAAGCCGCCGCGGAGACTTCTTCCCGGGCACAGGCGATGACTGCAGAGGCAATTGCTTCCAGTGACCACAGCGCTTTAAATAAGATCCTGGTGGATTTTGAAAAAACGCACTTAGCCAAGTTTGCCGATTGTTTATCGAAGGTGTTTATTGAAAAAAATGAGTCGGAAAGAAATAAGCAGGTTGAACATTTCGTGCGTCTGGCCAACAACCTGAAAATGTTGCAAGCTCCTAAAGCCCTGGTCTTCGCCGATTATTATATAAGTTTATTTAAACAGGAAAAACAATTTAATCCCGATCCAATCATCTTTGATGAAATCCGCCAGGTCTATAAACTCTTTACTCAATCTCTGGAGAGCAAGGGTTTGCAGCAAACGGACGCTGCAGAACTGATCAGTGTATTAAAAGAAATTATTCACCCGGAGAAAGCTGAGACAGAACCGGAAGTTCCGGTACAGCCCGCAGCAAAGATTGAGGCCGAACCAGTCACCGCCAGACCCCTGACTCCCCAGCCGGAAGAGCTGAAAGCCGGGGACGAAGAATTTGAAGAAGATCTGGAAGAAATTTTCAAACAGGAAGCTAGCAAGGATTTGAGCAAGGCCGAAGAGGCACTGAACTCGCTGGAGAGTGGTGGATTTAACCGGGAAAAAGCAGGTACGATTGAAAAGTGCTTGCATTCTATCAAATCATCGGCACGTTTGATGGGTTATGATGATGTCGCTAATCTGGCTGCCCCCATTGAAGAAATATGCGAGAAGCTGCAGGCACCGGCTATAATCCCGGATGAGAATCTTATACCGGTTTTCAGAGAAGTTTTTGCCGGGCTGCGGCGGATCATCGATAAGCAGGATGCCGATTTTCCCATGCTCAAGATGAAATTGAAAACGATTAATCTGGTAGAAAAGCCTGTACCGCCAGCGGTCAAAGAAACAACTGTATCAACGGCCGATAAAAAAATTAAAACAGAAGAAAAACCATTATTTGCGGCGGCCGGAACAGAAGATGAAGATTTACTGCAGATTTTTAAAGAAGAATCCGCGGAATATCTCAGAATCATAGAAAGTGCCGTAGCCACGCTCAGGAAAGAACCGAATAATCCCGAAGCATTGGGTCAACTGGAACACGCCAGTCACTCATTGAAAAGCGCCGCCAAAATGCTGGGTTTCAGGGAAATCGGCCAGATTGGTGACGGCCTGGAGCAGGTTGCTGAGTCGGTTCAGAACGGTGAAATAACCAATGAACCGGCAGTAATAGAAAGTATCGCTGCGGCTTTAAAAGTCATCAGAAATTTGACGGCGGGTGAAAAATACGATCCGGATGTGATCAGTGAAGTTTTGTATAATCTGGAAATGCAGAACCTGAAGGCCAGGCAAGCGGGCAAACCTCAGGCAAAAGTTTCACAGCAGCCAAAATCCGAACGATTTGTGCTGAGCAATGAAACCGAGTTGTTTCTGAAAGAAGCCTGGGAATTAATCGAAAAGATGAATCAGGATTTAGTAAAACTGGAAAAGAAGCCCGATGACCAGGCTCTGATCAATGATTTGTGCCGCCATATGCACACCCTCAAAGGCAGTGCTCAAATCATGCAGTATGAGAATATCGGCAGATTCAGCTCACCGGATGGAAGATTTTTTTGAAAAAAATAAAACCTCCAATCCCAAGGAGTTGGGAGAATCGCTGGATGTGATTTTTAAAGGGGTTGATGAAATCCAGGCCATGGTTGCAGCGGTGAAGGCCGGTCAGGGAGATTATAGCGCCAGTTATGAATCGACCCTGGCCGATCTGAATTTGATGCTTGGTCTCCCCGCTACGGTTCCGGTTGCACCCGCACCCACAGGGCAGGATATTAAATCACGGTTTATTGACGCAAAATTGATTCCATTCGCCGCGGGAGAACAGGAACAGGTTATTAAAATCACTACGGAGCGCCTGGATAAGCTGGTGAATATGGCGGCCGAGCTGGTTGTGAATAAGGCGCAATTTTTAAATTATCTGGACTCCTTGCGTAAAATCGGCAATATTCTGGAGCAGGGAAAATTAAAATTAAAATCGACCAGCGGTTCACTGGAAAATATACTGGAAAAACCGGAAAGTACCCCTGCGGCGGGCACAGAACATACAGGAAAGAAAACCAAACAGTTTGCCGAGTTAACCAAAACCTATAAAGAGTTCAAGGAAATACTGGATCAGTTAGAAAGTGCTTCTTCGGATTTCAACCTGCTGACTCGTTATGTAGAACAAAATATCAGTCAAATTTCCTCGCTGACCAAGTTGTTGCATGATGATATTCTGCAGGTGCGCATGGTGCCAACGGAAGTGCTATTCAACCGTTTTCCACGGGCGGTACGTGATCTGGCCAGGAAACAGTCCAAGAAAGTAAACCTGGTGATCGAAGGTTCTGATACGGAGATGGACCGGGCCATGGTGGAATCCCTGACCGATCCACTCATGCACCTGATCAGAAATGCCATTGACCATGGTATTGAATTACCGGCGGCAAGGATTGAGAAAGGTAAGAGTGAAGACGGCATAATTCTCCTGAAAGCTTTTCGTGAGAAAAATCAGGTGATCATCGAAGTCCAGGATGACGGCCGGGGTATGGATCTGGTAAAAATAAAAGCCATGATCAAGAAAAAAAATCTGGCCACGGATCAGGAAATCACTAAAATGTCGGAAACTGATCTGCTGTTTTTCGTGTTTTATCCAGGATTTTCCACCAGGGAGACTGCTACCGATATTTCCGGACGCGGTGTGGGATTAGACGTGGTTGCCGCGCAATTACGTAAAGTCAAAGGGGATATCCGGATCAGTTCTAAAACGGATAAGGGAACATTGTTCAGCATCCGGGTGCCTCTGACTATGGCAATTACCCCTGCGGTGCTGGTAGAACAGAACCAGAATGTACTGGCCATACCTCTGACCACGGTAGAAGAGACTGTTCAGTTTAATATGGACCAGGTTAAACAACAGACCGGTAAAACTCATCTTACTATACGCCAGGAATCTATTCCCATGGTTATGCTGCATAATTTTTTGAATTATGGGCAAGCACCGGCGAAAAAAACTGACCGAAATATATGTCTGGTTATCCGCGAAGCAGGTATTAAATATGCGCTGGTAGTGGACAAGGTATTGCGTCGCGAAGATATCGTGGTCAAATCACTGGGCGAACCATTGAGCCGGCTTAATTTTGTAGCAGGCGGCACAATCCTTGGCGATGGTTCAGTGGGACTGGTACTCGATATTCCGGCTATTACCAAAAAAATACAGGCTGAATATTACGGTGGACAACAAGATTTTTCAGCAATGGACCTGGCCAGAAAAAAGATTCAACAAAGGCAAAAGGTGGCCGAACCGGTAAAACCGGCATGGATCGAAACTCCGGAAAGTGAATTTGCTTTTTTGCCGATTTCCAGGAAAAAAATAACAGGCCGTAAAGCAGTAGCGCTGATTGTTGATGATTCAATCAGTGTCCGTAAATTTGTATCAGCTGTCCTGGAACGATATAATTATGTGACAGTATTAGCCAGCAGTGGACCGGAAGCCATTACCGCCCTGAAAAAATCAGACTTTGATATAGTAATTACCGATCTGGAAATGCCTGAAATGCACGGATTTGAACTTATTGAAAAAATACGTAAAAACGAAAAATATAAACAATTACCTATCGTAATCCTGACCGGACGCGCAGGTGAAGAAAGCAGGGAAATGGGCAAAAGGCTGGGGGCTAATGAGTATATAATGAAACCTTTTAAGGAGGTCGACCTGCTTAAATCTTTAGAAAAATTTATCGAAATATAATCTGTTTTCCTGAATATTAGAAAAAATTCCAGCAGAGCCTACTGTTGCGCCTCCGCCGCGTAAGGTGTAGTATTTGTGTACAATCCGCTAAGAGATAGTAAAGCCTTGATTAAATCTGCCGAAAATCAGGATTAAGAGCGATTAAAGGCAGGAAAAGAATATCAGCTGGTTTAGTAAAGAAGGACAATTGAACAATAGAATTAAAATAAGTGCAATAACTATGAAAAATTACATTCTTTTTGTTCTGATCCTCTTATGTGCCAGCCACATCGGAGCGCAGGTCGCGACCACGGTTAGTGGTGAATTGCGTGGCATTATTAACTGGAGTGGTACAGTCCTGGTCAAAGGGGATGTGACAGTAGCCAAGAACAGCCAGTTAAATATTGCGGCTGGTACCCGTGTTTTATTTTCGGCCAATAGCGATCAACTTAAAGAAGGTGATGATAAAACCCGTTGTGAATTGAATATCCGCGGGATTCTGGTAGCGCGCGGACAGAGTTCGAAGAAAATAGTTTTTAGTTCAGCAGCTGAATCCCCGCGTATGGGCGATTGGTACGGTATTCAGTTACTATACAGTGAAGCGAATAATATACTGGAATATTGCCAGATCGAATATGCCAATACAGGTGTAACCGTAAAAAACAGCCAGGGTCTGATTGCAAATTCGGAATTCCGCTATAATTTTAATGCCGGAATTGTCACAGAAATAAAGTCGAATCCGACCATCCGGGGATGTATTATTACCGAAAACGGCTATGCCGGAATTGTATGTAATCTGGGTTCTACACCGGTCCTGAGCAGGAACCTGATCACCCAGAATCCAATCGGCGTTATCCTGTTCAGTACGTCCAGGCCGAATCTGGGATCGTTAAACAACGATGCTAATTATAACCAGGGCGAAAACCGGATAACAAATAATGAGCAATATGAAATATATAACCATTCCAATCAGGCTATTCTGGCGCAAAATAATATCTGGGGCAAAGTTAACAATGCCCAGATCGATAAAATCCTTTATGATTTTAATGATAACGGTAAATATGGCAAGATCGAGTATGAACCGGTGTATCGTGAACGCACTTCCCGCCCGAATGTCGAACAGTATGTTGCAGTCAGCCAAACAACCATAACTGCCCAGAGTCCGGCTCAATCAACGGTACAGGCTCCGCCGCCGGCCAGACCCAAACCTGCTGAAACAACCAGAACCAACATAGCCGCGGGAACCGCGGGGACCGCGCTTCCACCTGGCAGCGGAACAACAGTGCCCCAACAATCCTCCGGCCAGCCTCAAACTGAAACCGCGCAAACTACTACCGACGCTAATGTTACTTCTACCACTCCGGCAGCTCCGGCGGCGGAAAGTATTATGCTGGCATCAGCCGCTGAAGTAAAACCATTAAATACCAGTAAAGGTACGACTGAACCCGAAGCTCCGGCGTCGGTCATTGACTATAACCAGGTATTTTTAGAAGTGTTCATCGATGGTGGTAAAAAAGAGTATACCAAACGTCCCAAACTGGAAATCACTAACATTCTACGCAATTTTGTCAGTAAAGGGGAAGTTCGGGTAAAAGTCAATATCTCGCCCAGTGGCGATATTGAATCGGCATCTATTCTGAAAGGCCTCAACGAGATCCTGGATAAAGCAGTTTTGGAAACTGTCCAACAATATAAATACAAACCGGGAAGGATAAACGGGCAACCGGTCCGTTTCTCCACCACCGAACTCTTCCGTTTTGAATAGATTGCATTGCCTGCTGATTTTTCTGGACGGTGTGGGGGTTGGTCCGCTTGATCCGGCCTTCAATCCTTTTTCCTTTGCTCGGAGCGGGATCTTTAATTCTACCGCTGACCGGCTGCTCGCCGGCGGCCGCAGATTTTTATTAGACGCCGCGCTGGCTACCAAAGGTTTACCGCAGAGTGCGACGGGTCAGACAGCAATTTATACCGGAGTAAACGCCGCTCAATTAATCGGGAAGCATCTGTTCGGTTTTCCAAACCAGGTACTGCGACACCTGTTAACCACAGATTCCCTGTTCATTAAACTGAAATCTGCAGGTTTGAGTTGTCGTTTTATTAACGCCTTTCGTCCTATTTTTTTTACCACCCCGCAACTTTTCACACATATGTCTATGTCAGTCACCACAGAAATGAATCGTGCCGCCTGCCTACCGTTTTCCACTCTTGATCAAATCAGAAAAGGGGAGGCGATTTATCATGATTTTACCAATGCGAGTTTAATCAAATCAGGATTCGATCTGCCGCTTTTTTCTGCTCAACAGGCCGCACAGATTCTTTGCGGGCAAAGCAGACAGTATGATCTGCTGCTGTATGAATATTTCCTGACCGATATCGCCGGTCATGCACAGAATATGACTCAGGCCGTCGAGGAGATGCAAAAGGTGGAAACCCTGCTCAGTGAAGTGGTTCTGCACCTGGACTTCGACCGTACCTTTTTAATTGTAGTGAGTGATCACGGTAATCTCGAAGATCTGCGAACTAAATCCCATACCGGTAATCCGGCATTTATGGGAATCTGGGCCAAAAAAATATCCGGGTCTTTCCGGACCCTGCTGGATATTGCTCCGTTTATTATCAGACAACTTGTTAAATAGCGATCCCGGAATGATCATGGCTTTGACCTGATTGAGGTACGGTCAGAAACTCAGTTGATAATCGTTTTTTGTACCGCTAAATTCAGAAAAATTGTTGAATGGACTTTGATCTGGCAGTATACTTCAGTAACGCAAAGGAGCATATTAACAGGGAGGCGGCCCTTTTGAGTGATCAGCGCAAATTACATATCGCCATAGCCGGAAATATCGGCTGCGGGAAAACCACGTTAACCCGCTTGCTGAGTCAGACCCTGGGCTGGCGCGCCTATTACGAAAAGGTGATCGATAATCCATACCTGGCCTCGTTTTATGATGATATGCCGCGCTGGAGTTTTCACCTGCAGATTTATTTTCTGGCTCACCGTTTCAAAGCACAGCAGGAAATTGCCGAATGGCCGGATTCCTGCCTGCAGGACCGGTCCATTTACGAAGATGTGGAGGTATTTGCCAGGACTTTGTATGAACGCAGTCTGTCTGGGCGAACGGGATTATGAAAATTACCGGCTGCTTTTCACTACCATGAGCGCATACCTGCGTAAACCGGACCTGATTATTTACCTGCAGGCTCCGGTTGAAAAACTGGTGGCAAGCATTCTGAAGCGAGGCCGCGATTTTGAACTGACTATCGATCCTGCCTACCTGGAACATTTAAACAAATCCTATGATGAATGGGCCGCCAAGGCAGGGGAGACGGGATTACGCTTGCTGACCGTTGATACCCGTAATAAGAATTTTGAGGAGAATGAGGAAGATGTGGCGATGCTGGTGACTTACATCAGGGAAATGGAAAAGCAATCTTGGCTAGGCATGGATTAATTGTAACATATTATTTTCCCCCGGCCGGCGGGGGTGGCGTACAGCGCTGGGTAAAACTAATAAAATATCTGCGACAATTAAACTGGAGTTTTACCGTTATTGCTGCCCCGGTTGAAAAAACCAATCCGCAGGATCCTTCATTTTTAACCGAACTGCCGGCTGAAACAAAAATCATACATACCGGATTGTCTGAAAAACACCTGGATTGGAAAAACCGCTGGCGCTCGCGCTTGACCCAGTCATATGCCATGCGCTGGCTGAGTGCCTGTTATTATGTCACCGATAGCCGGATCGGCTGGAATAAAGCGGCCAGCGCGAGTATCCGGGAACAATTGCAGCAGGCGAAATATGATTTGCTGATTTTCAGCCTGCCCCCTTATTCACTGGCCCTGTTAGCGGCTGCCTGCTCAACCACTCAAAATGTCCCGGTCTGCCTGGACCTGCGTGATCCGTGGACGATCAATCCCTATAAAATTTATCCGACTCCGCTTCATGCACTGCTGGATAAAAGAAGAGAACGGCAGGCGATATCCGCTCTGCATCTTTTTATCTCGGCCTACCAGTCCACCATCGATCATTTTAAAAAAAATATACCGCAATTCAATCCGGACAATGTCTTATTGTTACCCAATGGTTATGATGAAGAAGATTTTACCAATTTGCCTGAATGTACCTTGCCCTTTCCCGGTGATTGCCATATCGCTTTTTCCGGGTCGTTCTATTCGCATTTAAATAACCCTGCTATCCTGTTCGCAGCTCTGAGCCGTCTAAAAGAGCAGGGAATCAGGATACATTTTCACCATCTGGGCAGCAGCGTGTACGATGTCGCCAAACTGGCCCGGAGTTACAACCTGCAGGATCAGTTTCATAGTTGGGGCTATCAGGACCACCGGGAATGTTTAAAGATACTGCAGGCCATGAATGCCTTTGTCTTGATTCTGGATGAACGGAAGAAAAATGCCGATAAGACGGCAGGCGGAAAATTATATGAATATTTACGTTTGAGAAAACCGATCCTGGCCATTGTCCCGGCCGGGGGTGAAGCAGCGCGCATCATCAGGGAAACCGGAAGCGGCGTTATCTGTTCCGGCAGGCGGGTTGAGACAGTTACCCGGGCCTTGCTGGAAATTTATAACCGGCAGAACAAGTTCACTTTTAATAATATTGAGCAGTATGATCGCCGTAACCAGGCGGAACAACTCGAGCGGTTCTTACAACAGAAACTTGGCGAATACCAAGCGAGAAGATAATGAATAAAGTCTTGTTAAAATTCAAATCATGTCATTTCGAGTCCTGTCCGGCAGTTGCCGGATCAGGGCGAGGAATCTATTTAAATTTTAAATAAAACTATGACTGAAATCAACTATTTACTCTTTGACCTGGATGGGACTCTGCTTCATTTTAATATGAATGAATTTATCGATCAGTATTTAAGTATGATCAAAAATCATTTTGCCGATGTGCGCGAACCACAGCATATCCCTGCCTGGATTTTGCAGGGAACCGATTTAATGCTGCGAAATAATGGTGAACGTCTCAACTCAGAAATTTTTCTGGAATTTTTTTCGGCCCGGTCAGGATTGCCTGAAGCCCTGGTATGGCAGCGTTTTCTGAATTTTTATCAGACCGACTTTGGAACATTAATTGGTTTGACCAAATCTGTAACGGCTGCCCGGGCAGTACTTGAGGCAGCAGTGGCCAAAAAATATAAATTGGTACTGGCCACCCAACCGGTATTTCCACTGGTGGCAATCCGGCAGCGACTGCAATGGGCTGATCTGAACGACCTCCCCTTTGAGTTAATTACGCACATTGAAAACATGCATGCCTGTAAACCTTCCCGGTCATATTTTGAAGAGATACTGAAAATACTGCATATACAACCGGAACAATGCCTGATGGTTGGAAATGAGTTGCATACTGATATGGCCTCTAAACAGGCCGGGATTAAATCTTTTTACCTGTCCGATCAGACGCAGAATATCCATTGTGCAGAAGTGGATTATACAGGAAGTTTAACAGATTTAGCCAAACATTTAGATTTACATAATGTATAGTTTTACCCTGATTTTGACCGGGATCACAATTTCAAGTAAATATTATTATTAACTTGCTTTAAGTCTATATAAGCGTAAAGCAGGTCAATCAAATGTATAGGCAACTTAATATTTTGTTAACTTGAGTAAAATTATATACTTTATTTATAGAAAAAGGATTAAAAAGAAATTGACCGGAGTTATAAAATATACTTATATTAAAGAATTTACATACGATACTTAAATAGTTAATATTAAATGGACTTAAAGATTTATGGATCTGGAAGTTAGAAATAAAATATGGGGGAAATTATATTTTGAAATTTATTGATACCATTATGATCAGATTTTGTTTAATAGTTCTGCTCATAGCAACAGGTACTCCGGTACTGGCTAATATCAGTCAACCGACGGTGACGGTAACGCCGAACCAGACCAACACCTGGGCAAAATATACTATTTCCTCCTCAACCGGTAATGGCGATACCAATCTGGATGCCAACGTGGATAGTATTATCGTTGTTTTTAATGCCAGTACAACCGTACCCAATAATTTTGCAGCGTCATTGGTAACGGTCAATAACACAACTGTGAGCGTGGTGAGTATTTCCGGCCAGCGTGTGGCTATTCTGACTCCGGTTAATATCGCCAAGAATGGCGGTCCCTTTACGGTAGTGATTGATGCTGCGGCCAAGATTAAAAATCCAGCCTACGGCCGGCAACTATACCCTGCAGATGGCAACCAGCAAGAATCAGGACATTCCTCTGGTTACCTCGGCGACTTATCTCATTACAACTGCCACTTCAACCGTAACACCGGCTGCCGTGACACCCAATCCTTCGCTGGCGACAGAAGCTGCATCTTATACTCTCGGTTTTTATGTGGGATCGAGCGGATCATTAACAGCTAACGAAGGTACCATTGTCATTGCATTTCCAACGGCAACAACTATTCCGACCGGCGCATTATCCGGAGTTCAGGTCAATGGTACTTCGGCAACCGCTTCAGCTAACCAGGATACAATTACTGTCACTACGCCCGTCAACATAGATAATAACGGATCTGTGCAGGTGACCTTTGCCTTAGGATCCGGAATACAGAATCCGGGCACCGCCGGAAGTTATACACTTAGCATACGAACCAGTTCTGAAATTACCTGGGTTACCTCCGATGCCTATAATATCTCCCCGGCCGGACAATTATCCATCTCAGCTATCACCACCCGTCCGGATACAGTTAACCAGAGCGGGGAATTTAAATTTGATTTCAGGACCAGTTCCACTGGTGCGCTAACCGCCAACAGTGACACATTGTTTGTAATGTTTTCCCAGAATACTTATTTACCGGCTAATATGTCCGCCTCGGCCGTATCGGTAACCAGCGGGGGGTATAGTGATAATGCCTCATCGGTGCAGGTGTTTAAAACCAGCACGGCTGATGAAGATACGGTAATGATCATTACACCTATCAATATCAGTAATTCCGCGAATGTTACGCTGTCTTTCGGAACGTCAGCGGGTTACCAGAATCCATCCATTGCCGGTAATTATAAAATACGGTTAAAAACATCACAGGATACATCTGCGGTGGAATCGAATCCATTCTCCGTGTTCAATACAACTTCTACAGTATCAAAAGCTATAGTGAACATGGCTAATCGTAATCCGGCAATAGTTACCAACTATACCGTTAATTTTAATTTGGGCCGGTTGGGTAGATTACTCGGCGGTGAAAGTACGATTACCTTCACCTTTGATAATGCTTATACGATCAGTACCACCATGAGTAATTATAATAATTCGCAAATTGCAGTGGGTAGCGGGAGTTACGTAAGTATTCCTACAGCAAATATTTCTCCTAATAATACAACTAAAACGGTGGTAATAACTGTTCCATCTTCCGTGATAACAAGTAATGGTAATGCCATAAGTGTAATTCTGGCCGGCACGACTACCGATCCTATCACCAATCCCAATTCATCCGGAAATTATGTACTTGGTGTACAGACCAGCGTCGAAGCCACCAAAGTTAATTCGGAAACATACTCAATCGGTGGAGCAGCCATTGTTATCAATTCAGTCACGCTCTCCACTTCTAATGTAAATACAGCTGCACAATATACTTTCAATATTACCACGCAGAACCAGCTGCGCAACAATCGCAGTGATAATATTCGTGTGACCTTCCCGATTGGTACAGTACTGCCGGCCACCATTTCCACAGCTGATGTGGTAATCGCCGGTTCGGTTGCTTACTCGGTGACGGTTAATCAGGAATCGCGGATGGTGACCGCGGTAGTAACCGGTAATATCAATGCCGGTACTTTCAGTATGATTATAGCCAGTACGGCCAATGTCGTCAATCCGCCGGTGCCCAGTACTACTTATTATAAAGTAATCATGAATACCAGCCAGGATATTGCCCTGGTGACATCCAGTGCCTATTCAATTACCGGAGCCAACACACAGGCCTCCGGTGTCTCGGCGACAGCAAACCCGGCAGTGATCAATTATCAGCACGCGGCATATACGGTTAATTTCACTACTTCTGCCACCGGTAAAATCAGCGGGGGTACGCCGGCCGGTTCCAGTACCATTACTCTTGATTTTGATACAGGAACTACAATTCCGGCATCTATCACTGCAGGTGCGGTGAAAGTAAATTCCATTGTCAGTGGTACCGTTAATGTACTGACCAGCGGGTCTGGGGGGGTAGTAAGGATTTCGATGCCAAACGGACTTACTGTTGGTAATAGCACTGCTGTCAGCGTGGCGTTTGATACCAGTGCCCATCTTAATAACGGAGCCACTGCTCAAACTTATACTATCGGAGTAAAGACGTCTTCGGATACCGCCAATGTCACCGGTAATTATACTCTGACTGCAGCACAGAATTTATCAATTACTTCTGTTACTCCGACACCTGCAACCCAGAATGCCAGCGCCAGTTATTCGATCAGATTTCTAACCGGATCAGCGGGTGCGTTATCAATCGGACATTCAATCTCTATTATTTTTCCGATAAATACGTTTATTCCCTGCAACCTTTAGCCGCACCGATCTAACGGTGAATGGAACCAATCCGACCACCAGTCCGACTGTAGCAGGAAACACACTGACTATAAACACACCGGTGGCAATTAATAATCTGGCTAATGTAACCATTCTTATCAATCAGACTGCCGGTATTTTGAATCCTACTGCCGTGCAGGCATATACTCTTCAATTATATACCCAAAGTGAAGCGGGTCCATTTACTTCACCTGATTATTATATTGTTCAAACCACCAGTACCGTTTCGGCTGCGGATGTAACACCGGCTAATCCCAATCCTGCGGTTACATCAGGGTATACGATCAATTTCAATGCCGGAACCAACGGACGCCTGCGTGCCGGTATCAGTACTATCACCATTACTTTTAACAGCAGCACCACGATAAGTGCCACGGCGGCAAACTATGACAGTTCTTATATTGTGGTCGATGGTGTATCTACATTAATACCGACAGCAAATATTTCCATCAGCGGCCAGGCCCTGACCTTCACCGTTCCGGCCGCGGTATCCGTTGATAATAATGATAATGTATCGGTCATTTTAAACCGCAGCGGTACTCCCAAACCGATTACCAATCCGGCCAGCAATGGAAATTACACACTACAGGTCAGGACCAGTGTTGAGACAACTAATATCACATCCAACACCTATGTAATTACCAATGTTGCGGCGGTGACCAATATTACTGTAAACTTGTCACCTAATATCGTCAATGCTGTCTCGGCCGATACTGTTAATTTTCGGGTACAGGTTGCTCTGGTTGCAGCCACGGGAACGATTACTATCACTTTCCCATTCAATACGTATATTCCTCCAACAATGGCGGTAAGTAATGTACAGGTAGCCAACGGTGCAACAGCAAATCCGACGAACTGGACCAATGGCACTGCGGTATTGCCTAATTCTTCGACCCGGGCAGTAAGAATAACCGTTCCCAACGCAATCGCTATAAATGATTATGTGCGGGTTCGTTTCCTGATCGGGGCCGGTATCGAGAATCCATCTATCTATGGCAGTTATACTCTGGATGTACGCACCAGCAGCCAGCCTCTGGATGGAACATCGGCTGTTTATACTTTGCAACCGACCACAACGGTAATATCCAATCTTACTGTAACAATCGCACCACTGACTGCAAATTCTATTGGTCTTGTATCAATGGACTTTCACCACCGGATCACGCGGACGCCTGGTTTCCGGTGTCAGCACCATCACCCTGTTAATTCCGGATAATGCCACTTTTACCCAGGGAGTTCCGACTACTTCGAAAGTTACCGTCAATTCCACGGCTGCCAATGCCCTGGTCTTAAGAACAGGTACGCTGACCAATCCGGATACCCTGATCATTACCGTACCGACCAGTGTTACCATCGGTAATAATACCAATGTAACAGTAGTGATCGATGAAACAGCCGGTTTACGAAATGCTTCATACATCACACCTCTTACCTATGCTGCTTACACCAGCGTTGAAACCGGAGTGGTCGGTTATGATTTATCACTACCAGTGCGTTTGACCGCATTCACCGCGGAAAATAATAACGGGCGGGTGGTGTTAAAATGGACTACCCAGAGTGAAATTGAAAATGCCTATTGGATTATTGAAAGAAAAGAAATAACCAGAGACGAGTTTGAACAGATAAACAAGGGCACACTGAAAGTTACCAATACCAGTATGGCTTTCAGCAGTTTAAATCAACTGAACGGCCAGGGCAGCACTTCGCAGCGGACCGATTATATGCTGGTTGATTCGCTGGTACAGAGCGGGCAAATATACGCCTACCGTCTGGCTGATGTGTCATACAACGGATTGACAACATATCACCAGGTTGTTCTGGTGGAAGTGACCACGACCCTTCATTATGATCTGGCGCAGAATTATCCCAATCCTTTCAATCCCGCCACCACGATACGTTACACTCTGCCGGTTAATTCCACCGTGCAATTGAAAATTTTTAACATCCTGGGGCAGGAAATACTTACGCTGGTAAATGCAACTCAGAAATCAGGCAACTATGCCATTGAATGGAACGGCCAGAATAGAAACGGCCTGCCGGTGAGCAGCGGACTTTATTTTTACAATATCAGTATGAAATCCAGTGATGGAAAACAGACATTTACTAAAACTCAGAAGATGGTTTTAGTCAGGTAACCTGGATAGGATCTGGAAATTATCATTAAATATATGCTAATTTGACAAATATCACCGCGACCAGCCGATAATGTTTTTATTTTAAAGTCAGGGTAAAACCTGACTTTTTTATTTTTAGAAGTCAGATTTGTTTCTTTTGTAAATATCTCACACATAGAAAAGAATGTTTGCAAAACTATCAAATGATTATTAAGTTTATTGTAATCAATGGATTAATTCTGTTATTTTTTGTATTTCTGTCACAGGTATGATGTTATGATCAATTTTTGATTGTATCAAAATTGAAAGGCAGAGGTATATCTTTTTAAAATAAATCAATAAAATTAAAAGATTTTCAATTTGAAAATTATAGAGGAGTAAACTCCATGAATACAGTTACTTCATTTAGAAAAAAATCCGTGCATTTACTGTTCCTAATACTTGTTTTTTCATTGCTAGGATTCAGTAATAGTTTCGCCCAGGCGATTAGCTGGGATGGCGGCGGCGGGTGATAATTTGTGGACCACGCCGACGAACTGGAGTGGCGATGCCGAACCCACCACCAGCAATGATGTAACTATCAATACCGGAGCGCGGGTAGTGCTGAACAACACTGGTAATTGCGCCAGCCTTATTCTGGGGGGCGGCGGGAATGCCGATACTTTAATCGTGCAGAGCGGTAATACACTTAATGTTAACGGTGCAGTCACGATTAATTCGGCTGACCGGTTTGAACTGGCCGGAACAGCCATGCTCTATATCCAGGGCAACTGGAGCAACAGCGGTACCTTTGTGGAGAATTCTTCGACTGTGGTTTTCAGCGGTGCGACCGATGCCACTATTGATAATAATACCACAGCACAAGCGGACACATTCTATAATGTCTCTTTAAATAAAACATCGACCGATAATGCCCTTTCCAATACTGCCGGCGCCGGTGGTACGCATATCCTGATCAGCGGTAACCTGGCCATCAATGACGGTGAATTCGTAGTCAATGAAGTCACCGCGGGGACGGGTGCGGATTTACGGGTAACCGGTGATCTTACGCTGGCCCAGGCTGGAGAGGGATTGAATATAAGTGCGGCCAATGTCGAAGTTGAATTTGACGGGCAGGTCAATATAAACGATACCGATACTCATGCCATTACGCCGGGCACCAGTTCTAAAATATTCCTTAACGGCAGCGGGTCACAAACCTGGGGCGGCTCGAACACAACCGGTGAAACGGTGGTCGATATTGTTGTCAATAAAAGTTCGGGAACAGTAACCTTCGAACGGCCGGTCGTGCTGACCGAAGATTTTGTTGTTCAGAATGGAACGGCCGAATTCAGCAGTCCGGCAACCCTGACCCTTGGTGATGCAGCCACCGATTCGCTGACCGTCAGATCGGGTGGGACTTTCCGGATCAACGCCGGAGCGACCCTGAATATGTATGCTGCCGCTACGGGGGGTATCATCGATGTCTTATCGGGAGGCACTATCGAAATTCTGGGCAGCAGCCGTACCAACCGGGCTGCCATTACCAGACAGGGAGGTTCAGGAACATATGTATTTAATGTGGCCGGTACTATACGGGCTAAATACGGTGATTTCAGTTATGGTAATACCGCCGGTGTTAATCTGATAGCCGGAGCGACCCTGCATGCCACCGATAATTTCGATTTCTCCCGGTTTTAGTAACGGTACTTTTCCGGCAGGCGATATATTACCGTAGCGAATATAAGCGGTGGTCCGCAGGCCTTTCAAATCGATTCGGTAACCTTTGCCGATGTGTTGGTATCAGGAGGATTAGGCTGGTTCCAATGTATTTAAAATAGGCGGCAACCAATGATACCTTCGATTTATCGGAGCCGACGGTTCATTTGCCGGTGAAGATTTTGACGGCGGTACCGGTGATAATCTTGGTTGAATGGGTAGGTACCAGGGCCACCCTCACCTGGACCGGAACTGTGGATACTGACTGGGAGACTGGCAGACAACTGGAATCCGCTGTACTGTCCCGAATGAAACCTATCTAACCGTTATTCCGGCAGTAAGCAACTTACCGGTAATAAGCAATAGTGTTGCTGTACGGGATGTCACCATTGAAAGCGGTGCATCAGTTACTCATCAATACCGGTCTGACTCTTGATATCAAAGAAAATTTTACAAATGACGGTACTCTTATTCTGAGCGGTACCAGTAATCTGCAGGTGGGTGGGAATTTTAATAATACCAACGGTACTCTGACCGTTAATTCCTCGACCATAACTTTTGACAGTACCTTGACGCAGACCATTACTACAGGTGGTACCGCTGCCGGGAAACAGTTCTATAATTTCACAGTTAATAAACCAAGTGGAACAGCAACTCTCTCCGGCAATCTGGATGTCAATAATACATTGACCATCACTGCGGGTACTTTAAATGCCGGTGCCAGTACCAATGCCATCACGGTAGCCAATAACTGGTCCAATTCAGGAACGTATACCCCACAGGGTAACACGGTCACTTTCGACGGTACCGGTACGATTACGGGCGGTGGTACCGCTGCAGGGCGGTCGTTTTACGATGTCGTTTTTGCCGGGACAACACATACTCTGGGCAGTGATCTGAAAGTTGATAATGCACTGACCATACAAAATGCGGGAACCACGCTGGATGCCAGTACGAGTAATTATAATATTCAGGTTGCCGGTAACTGGACAAATGATGGAACCTTCACACCACAGCAGGGTACGGTTACATTTAACGGAACCACCGACCAGACCGTCGATTTCACACCGAATAATTTCTATAACCTGGCCGTGAACAAAGCCAGCGGCAATGTAATTAATGCTACCGCCAGTTTAATCAATGTTACCAATAGTATAAATGTCAACAGCGGTGGTTTTGTACTGAGCGGTGAAAATCTCGATGTTGGTGGCGGCGGTGTCACTATCGGCAGTGCCGGTACGCTTAATATTGCCGGCAATACAGTAAATATCGCCGGCGGCTGGACTAATTCCGGCGTATTATCGGCCACTACCGGTTCGCAACTTATTTTCGATGCTGCCTCCGGTTCATACAGTGTTTCCGAACCTACAACTAATGTATTGGAAACTGTTTCTTTTACCGGCGGAGCCACATATACTTTGATTACTTCTCTTGATGTAAATCAGACTCTTACCATTGGTGCAGGTGCAACCCTGGTAGCCAATGAACAGGATATCAATGTTGCAGTCAGTTGGACTAACTCCGGTACTTTCAATCCGGGTACCGGTGGTACAGTTACCTTTGATGGTACCACTGCGGCTACCATCAACAATGGCAGCAGTTCATTTTATAATGTCACCCTGAATAAGGGGGCCGCAGCGAATACCGTTACGGTTGCTGCCGGGGTTAATCTGGATATCAATCACCATTTCTATATCACCCAGGGTGCATTTAATCTGAATAACCGGAACCTTAATGTCGGCGGCAGCATGATCATTGCCGCCAACGGATCGATGACGCCGGGAACCGGAATGGTTACCTTTGACGCTCAGACCGGCGGACCCTACGTAATCGATGATGGAAACCAGGCCAATCAATTTGTGGACATGACCATCAATGCCGGTTCGAGTGTAGTTTATAATATCGAAAATAACAGCGATACCGAAACAAATATTGACGGCGATATTTATTTATTGTCCGGTACCCTTGACCTGAATTCACAGACTTTAAACTATGGTACACCCGAAACTGTCGATTTTGATTCACTGGTCGTGGATGGAACCTTTATTGTCGGACCTAATTCCATTTTAAAAATAGACGGGCCGCAGGCCTTGAGCCAGGGTGACCTGGTCGTGGTGCGCAACGGCGGTACATCTGCAGGTAGTCGGTTCGGACGGGAATGAAGCGCTCGTCACCAGGATCGGGGAAGGGGAGAGTGCCGTACGCAAATGGCGCATGTATGTCAAATCGGGCGGTACGATGCAGGCCCGGGATGCTATCTTCAGGCACATGGATGGTACCGATGGTATTTACCTGGAGACAGGTGCTATTCTGGATCCGGTTAATAATTTTACTAATTGCCAGTTTGATCTGGCCAGCGGACTGGCGGCCGGCAGCGCCCGTTATCTGCGCTTTGGTGATTTAAGCGGTAATCAGAATTATACGATTTCCAATATCGGTTTTCTGAACCGTCCCAGGGCAACAAATCCTTATAATGTCGATAAAACCAATGCAGGCAGCGATACGTTATTCTTCGACGGCGCCTACGGTGTCTGGGCCGGGGAAGGTTATGATCTTGATCCGGCGGAAGCATTACCGCTGGACAGCGGTATGGTGGTATGGCGGAATACCATGCCTTTCAGAACATGGACCGGAGTCACCAGCACTGCCTGGAATACACCCACCAACTGGCAGGGAGACCAGGTACCAGCCGCTACAGAAAATGTTTACATCCCCAACGTGGCCAATGATCCCGTGGTGAGTCTTACCGATACCTGCGCTGATCTGACACTTGGTTTAGGTGCCAATTTAACGATTAGTGCCACTGGAACTCTTTATGTTACCGGTGATTTGAGATTCGGCGCCAGTGGTTCAGCAGGACGCATTACCATGGCTGCGGGTTCAAACCTGTACGTGAGTGGTGATTATGATAATCAGTACGGTGAGCTTGATGCTGTTGCAGGATCCACTATAACTTTAAATGGCAGCGAAGATCAGCAATTTCATCCCGGGACGCGGACTCTCACGTTTAAAGACCTGCAAAACCTGACAATTAATAAACCGAGTGCCATGGTGCGCCTGCTGGCTAATATGGATATTCATGGGAATTTTAGTCTAATCTCCGGAGGATTCGATCAATCGGCCAGTCTTGGTTATGACATGTATATTGACGGCAGTTACAGCAATACCGGCGGTACATTAATACCTGGCGAACAAACAGTATATTTTGTCGGAACATCCGGCAATATAAACGGCAGCAGCGGTTCGGGACGAGAATTCTGGCGGCTTTGGATCCAATCCGGTACTTATACCCTGACCGGTGATATAGATGTAAACTTTGCCTTGCGGCTCAATGCCGGAGCCACACTGAATGCCAGTTCTTATACTAGCTATCTGGCCAGATACTTAAATAATGATGGTACATTTACTGCGGGTACTGGTACTGTGGAACTCAATGGAACAGAAAGTATCGACCTGGATGTAACCGGCGAAGGGGGCATTAATGCTTTCTACAATTTAACTATCAATAAATTAAATAACGGACAAATAGGTGTCGAAGGTGCCGGTACGGTGGCGGTCAATGGGAATTTTAACGTAACCAGCGGTATATTCAATTTTGGTGATACCGATGTGCTGGATGCCGCCGGTAATGTGGTGATCAGCCCTAATGGTACTTTAAGTCGTTTAAGTACCACGACCATGACGGTCGGCGGGGATTGGTTAAACAGCGGTACGTTTACCACCACTACCGGTGGTGTTACTTTTGACGGTGTAAACCAGACTCTTACCGGTGGTTTTTATGATATCACCTGTGCCGGTACCGGAACAAAAACAGCCAGTGGCTCCCTGGATATAAACAACGACATAACTATTAATACAGGAGTTACTTTTGACGGTGATGGTTACAATCATACCATCGGACATAACTGGATTAATAATGGCAGTTATGCTGCGGGCAGCGGAGGGAGCATTACTTTTGATGGAACTGTGGATCAGAATATCACCACCGGTGGAACAGGAACAGGTAAACCTTTTGAAAATTTTGTGATGAATAATACCGGCGTCGATGCCACAAATAATATAACCTTTACCGGAGCTTTGAAAGTAACCAATGATTTCACCCTGCTTAACGGTGATCTGCGCAATGATCTGAGTAATATTGCAATTAATGTTGCCGGTAACTGGACTATCTCTTCACCAGCCAGATTTTATCCCGGCGCCAGTGCCGCGGTTACTTTTGACGGGACTTCCGGTGGACCTTACAATATCAATAATAATACGCCAGGTGCAGGTACCAATGTCTTTAATTTCCTGACCATTAATGCCGGCAGCGGCGTGACTTATCAGTTTGCCAGCGATCTGGGTGTGAACGACGACTTAAATGTGATCAGCGGTATCCTCAATTTGAACAGCCATATCCTGACCTTCGGAGACGCCAATACGGATTCAATCAAGATCAGCGGCGGTACCTTTGAAATTGATGAGAATGCCACTGTGCAGATGTATACCGCCAACGCTTCAGCCTGCAGGTGCGGATGTAGTTGTACTCTCGGGCGGTACACTGGCTGTGGTCGGCGCTACAGGCAGTAACGCCACTATAACCCGCTTCAATGGAACCGGTACTACGGACCGCTATTCGTTCATGGTTCAGAGCGGCGGTACCATTCAGGCCCAGTATGCTCTTTTTGAATATATGGATACGAATGGTATTCAATTGGCCGATGGCGCAATTCTGCACCCCATAGATAATTTCAGTAATGTCAACTTTGATAACGGTCCGGCAAGTGGAAGATATCTGAACATAGATGATATTTCCGGCAGCAATCAAAATATAACAATTGTCGCTGCTGCTTTCCTTAGCGATCCCGGCAGTGGTGCTTATAACGTAGATAAAACTGCCACCAGTGACTCACTGATTTTTGATCAGGCCACCGGTGTGTTTGCCGGGGCAGCATATGAAAGCGATCCGGGTAATGTTGTTAGTTGGACCAACGCTTTTGTAGTAAGAAGCTGGACCGGTCTTACCGGTATTAACTGGATTACCCCCGGCAACTGGCAGGGTAACCAGGTTCCCACGGCCAATGAAGATGTGAATATACCGGGTACGGCACCCAACATGCCAACGGTTTACAATACCCAGGTAGCGCATAGTGTAACCATCGCCAGTGGTGCAACTTTAACCATCAGTACGGCCGATACTCTTGATCTGGGCGGAACAATGCTGGTGAGCAGCGGGGCAACGTTAACTTTGACCGGTACGGCTGTCCTGAATTTAGCCGGAGATTATATCAATGCCGGAACGCTTAATGAAAATACATCTGAAATTATTTTCGACGGCAGCGGGGACCAGGGTATAAACGCTTATGGACAGGGGGCAACAAAAGATTTCTATCATTTAACAATAAATAAAACCAGTGGCGGCACGGCTACTCTGGCTTCCAGTATTGCGGTGAACGGGAACCTGACTATCAGCGCCGGTGATTTTGATGCTTCAGCAAGCAACTTTGCCATCAGTCTGGATGGAAACTGGACCAATACGGGTAATTTTACACCGCGACAGGGCACAGTTACCCTGGAATCTGCCGGCGGTACTTTGTCCACGGACGGCAGCGGATCGGGCCGGCGGTTCTATAATCTGACTCTGGCAAACTCAGCTTCTAAAACACTTGCTGCCGATCTGGGGGTACAAAATGATCTGGTGATCTCAAGCGGGACAACTCTGGATGTCAGTACTTCCAATTACGGCGTACTGGTAGGCGGAGCCTGGGATAATGATGGTACATTTACTGCCAGAAATGGAACGGTTACTCTTGACGGCAGCGCGAGTCAGAGTCTGGATGTCGTGGCGACCAATGGCTTGTTCTATAATTTTACAGTCAATAAATCGGCCGGTACGGCAACTTTGACCAATTCGCCGCTGGAAATCAGCGGAGCTTTTACCATGACGGCAGGAACTCTGGATTTTGCCGCCAATGCTGTCAATATAGATGGAACGACCACCCTTTCCGGGGGTACGCTGACGGGTAGCGGTACGATTGCCGCCGCCGGAGATTGGATTGGTGCAGGGGGCCAACTTACCGGTACCAACACTTTGACCTTTGATGGTGCTGATCAAACGCTTAGCGGCATGTTCAACAATGTGATCATGGGCGGCAGCGGCACCAAGACGGCAGGCGGGATTCTGGATATTAACGGTAATATCACCATCAATAGCAGCGTCACCTTTGATGCTGCCAGTTATTCTCATACCCTGGGTGGCAACTGGGATAACACCAACGGAATATTCGATGCGGGTACCGGTACTATAGTATTTGACGGCAGCGCCTCTACCCAGACCGTTACCACCGGCGGCATCGGTAGTAATAAAGACTTTTAATAATTTCAGTATTAACAAAACAGCCGGTACTGTCTCATTACCGGTCACTAATAATATAGAGATAAACGGTAATTTTACCCTGCAAGCAGGAACCATGACCTTTGACGGTAACCAGATTTATGTCGGTGGAAACTGGAGTAACAACGGTACTATTACCTGGACCGCCGGAATCGGCGAAGTTATTTTCGATGCTGTATCAGGCACTCCGACCATCGCCGATGGTAGTTCAGGTTTTGCCCTGGTCAAGATAAATGCACCCATGGTGATTTATCAATTAACGGAACAGACTGATATCAATGGCGATCTGACCATTCAGGCCGGTACATTCGATTTGAGCGGACAGATCCTGGAATTTGGTGACAACAGCAACGACTCGATAAAAGTGTCCGGAACGATGGATGTGGATGAAGGAGCAGTGCTGCGGATATTTACCACTACGGATACCGGGTCGGTCGTTTCGGTGAACAGCGGCGGTTCAATACGGGTTGTGGGTATTTCCGGAAATCTGGCCAATGTAACCCGCTTCAATGGGACGCAGAGTAACGATCGCTATACCTTTACTGTAAATTCCGGCGCTACCATCGAAGCACGCTATGCCAAATTTGAATATATGAACGGGGCAGGTATTCATTTGAATGATGGTGCTGTCCTGAATACAACCAATAATTTCAGTGATACCCAGTTCGATAACGGCCGTACCGATGGGCGCTATCTGTACATTGGTGATATTTCACGGTACTAATCAATTTTTCAATATAAACAATGTCGGATTTATAAGTGCTCCCGCTGGAGCCAGTTATAATGTCGAAAAAAGCAATTCCTCTGATACGCTCTAATTTGATGCTGCCTATGGTGTATTTGCCGGGGAAAGTTACGATCTGGATCCGGCCGAACCGGGTAGTAATTTAATTTCCTGGACTAATACAACTGTGGCGATCGCCTGGACCGGCGCCGTGAACAGTGTGTGGTCCAATGCCGGTAACTGGCAGGGAAGTGTTCTGCCTACCTCCGATGACGATGTATATATTCCCAATGTAACCAACGATCCTATAGTCAGTAATACGCAATATGCCAAAACCATGACCATCGCCACCGGAGGATTTGTTACCATTTCATCTGCGGATACCCTGGTGCTGACCGGCAGTCTGTCCAGCGCCGGTATCTTGTTATTGCAGAATAATTCATTTATGATGGTAGCCGGAAATTATGAAAATACAGGATCGCTGACTACGAATGCATCGACCTTTGTATTTAATGGCGCGGAAGATCAGACCATTACCAGCGGCGGCACGGCACCATCCAAATCTTTTTACAATGTTCAGATTAATAAAACTAACGGAACCGTATTTTTAAGCGGGGCAGTTAAAATAACCAATAATTTTGATCTGACCCAGGGTACGCTGGATGTTACAGTAAATAATTATCAACTGAGTATCGGTGGAAACTGGAATAATGCCGGAACATTCATCGCGCGACAGGGGACTATCCTGTTTGAAAACTACACGGTAATGACCTCCGGTGGAACAGGATACGGCAAAGGTTTCTATAATATCCGGATGTACGGTACACCGGCAGCAAATGTCATCCTGGCCGGAGACATTGATATAAATAATAATCTGACCATTGAAACCGGTACCCTGTTCGATGTCAGTACCAGCAATTATTCAATCTACCTGGGGGGTCTCTGGGATAATGACGGGACCTTTTATTCCCGTAATGGAACGGTTATATTTGATGGTAGCGGTGCGCAAACCATGGATGCTGTTTCCGGTGTAGCGGCCTTTTATAATCTCACAGTTAATAAATCCGCCGGAACTCTGACTTTAAGTGAAGGTCCGCTCACCGTCGGTAATAATTTAAATGTACAGTCCGGTACATTCAGCCTGCAAAACCAGAATGCTGACATCAATGGCAGTGTAACCAACACGGGTACATTAACCACTGGCGGGAATACCATCACAGTTGCCGGTGACTGGTCATCGAGCGGAACATTTACCAGTTCCGGTATAGTGACTTTGGATGGTACCACCCAATCTCTGGCCGGCAGTTTTAATAACCTGACTCTGGCTGGCAGCGGATCCAAAACAGCGAGTGGCGTTGTCGATGTCAACGGCTACCTGACCGTCAACGGCGGTGTGACTTATAATTTACAAAGTTTTACCCATACACTGGCCGGTAATTTTACGAACAGCGGATCGTTGAATGCCAGCAGCAGTACTTTCACTTTCGACGGCAGCGGCACGACACAGACTGTAACTTCGGGCGGAATCGGATCGACGCGGCAATTTAATAATGTAACGATCAGCAAATCTTCCGGGATGGTCATCCTGGCCGCCGGTAATGCTCTGGAACTCAACGGAAACCTGACCATCAGCAGCGGTACTCTGAATGCAAATACAAATGATATGTATGTAGCCGGTAATTTCAGCAATGCGGGTTCTTTCCAGGCCAGTTCCGGTACACTTACTTTTGATGCCAGCACCGTCGGCCCCTTTAATATTGATGCCGGGTCTTCGGCATTCGGTCTGGTCACGGTGAATGCGCCGGGAAGAATATATCAGTTGACAAACAATCTCACCATTAATGCAAATTTAATGATCACTTCCGGAACGCTGGACTTGAACAGCCGTACTTTGAATTTTGGTGACAGTAATACCGATACGATCGGAGTAGCCGGTACCCTGGAAGTGGATGCCGGTGCTTATTTGCGCTTATTCACCAGTTCAGGCTCGGGTTCACGGGTATCAGTCACCAGCGGTGGAACTGCCCGGATAGTAGGATCGGCCGGAAGCCGCGGCACGGTTACCCGCTATAACGGAACCGGTGCCAGTGATCGCTACGGATTCAGGGTGTTTTCCGGCGGTACCATGGCTTCCAGTTATGCCCTGTTCGAATATATGAACACGAGCGGCATCGTCTTAAATGATGGTGCGATCTTAGATGCGACTTATAATTTCAACAATACAAATTTTGACAATGGTGCTGCCAGCGGCCGATATATTGCCGTTGGAGATTTAAGCGGCAGTGCGACCTATACAATAAGTACCACCGGATTTTTACGCAATCCGGGAGGAACCACTCCATATAATGTTGATCGTACCACAGCCGGAGCGACTGAAATTCTGAATTTTGATGAAGCTTTTGGACCGTTTGCCGGTGAAACCTATGATAATGAACCCGGAGTGGAAAATACCATTACCTGGACGAATATAATCGTGACAATTGTCTGGGCCGGTGGCGGAACGACTAACTGGGGAACCGGCAGCAACTGGGTCGGTGGTGTTGCTCCCGATTCAACCCAGGAATCTTATATCCCCAATGGCAGCACACCGTATCCTGTTGTTACAAACACCCGTTTGGCCCGCGGCGTTACCATTGAAAGCGGGGTTACTTTGACTGTCAGTGCCACTGATACTCTGCGTATGCGCAGAAGTGTCAATAACAGCGGTTATATGGTCATGGGTGCCACGTCGGTATTGCGTGTCGGTGGAGATTATATCAATGCCGGTCTGCTGACACCTAATACTTCAACAGTTATCCTGGACGGAACCATTGATCAGAGTGTGAGTGCGGGTGGTTCGGCTTCGGGTAAACCTCTTTATGATCTGGTGATCAATAAATCCACCGGGTCGGCTATTTTATCCTCTGCCCTGAGTGTAAACCATGATCTGACCATCCAGAGTGGTACACTGGATATAGGTACCTCCAACTTCACGATTATTTTAGCACGTAATTGGACTAATAATGGCACTCTTACTCCCCGGAACGGTACAGTACAGTTGAGTGGCAATGGAACTCTGACCACGGGCGGTGCCGGGACGGGCAAAGGATTCTATAATTTAACGGTACAGGCAGCAACAATCCTGGCCGGTAACCTGGATGTCAACAATACTCTGGTCATACAAAATGGTGCAGCCCTTGATGTGACTGCTTCTAACTATACGGTAAATGTGGGCGGCGATTGGGATAACGATGGTTCGTTTACAGCCCGCAATGGTACGGTGACCATTGATGGAGCTGCAGCCCAGAACCTGGATGTTGATGCGCTGGCCGGATCATTCTATAATTTAACTATCAATAAATCCGCAGGAATAGCAACTGTCACTGCCGGCAATCCCAATATCGGCGGTGCTTTAACAATCACTGCCGGAACGCTGAGTACCGGAACTTTCACGCGTTAATGTTGAAGGAGATGTCACTATTGCCGGTACCTGGTCTACAGGTGCCAGCACTATCACAGCAGCCGGTAATTGGATTAACAGCGGCACTTTCTCCGGTTCCAGTACGGTCACACTGGATGGCGCTGCTCAATCATTAAGCGGTGGTTTCTACGCTCTGGTTCTGGCCGGTAGCGGAACCAAGACTGCCACTGCTGCTATCGATGTGAACAATAACTTCACAATTAACAGTGGTGTGACATTCAGCGCCGGCAGTTATACTCATACCTTCGCCGGTAATTGGACTAACTCTGCTGGTATTCTGACTGCCGGTAGCAGTACCATATCCTTTGACGGTACTGGTACTCAAGTTTTGGTATCGGGCGGCACCGGTGTCAATAAGGCGTTCAATAATTTTACGGTTAATAAAACAGCAGGTACCCTGCTAATGACTGCAGGCAACGCTCTGGAAGTAAACGGAAATCTGACTATCAGCAGCGGAACAGTTAATGCCAATACCAACAATATCAATGTGGCGGGCAGTTTTATCAACAGCGGTACTTTTACTCCCAGTACCGGTACTTTGACCTTTGACGGTTCCAGCGGTACCTATACGATCAATGATGGAAACTCCAGTCTGGGTCTGGTGACAATTAATGCAGCGGGAGTTACCTATCAGTTGGCAGGTGGTACCAATGTAGTCAATGGTAACCTGACCGTCACTGCCGGTATACTGGATCTGAATGGTAATGCGCTGCAATTTGGCGATGCGGTAACCGATGCGATCTCAGTAAGCGGAACTTTGAACGTCGATGATAATGCCAATTTAAGGATGTTCAGCGGCAGTAACTCCGGCTCCGCATTAACCGTAAATAGCGGTGGAACGATAATGATTGTCGGTACATCAGGCAGCCTGGCCACCGTAACCCGCTTCAGCGGTACAGGTGCCAGCGATCGCTATGGATTCACGGTCAGTTCAGGTGCTACGATTCATGCTAATTACGCTGCATTTGAATATATGAATAGCGCGGGTATCAATCTGCAATCAGGTGCAACTCTGGATGCGACTGATAACTTCAGTAACACTACCTTTGATAATGGAACTGCCAGCGGCATTTTACTGCAGATGGCGGATCTGGCTGGTACTAATACATTTACAGTTACCAACACAGGTTTCCTGACCAATCCTGGTGGTACCACTCCATACAATGTTTATAAGACCAATACGGATGACGGTTTTACCTTCGATCAGGCTTATGGAGAATTTGCCGGACCTATTGTATGAATACGATCCGGGTAATATAGTTAATTGGACCAACCTGGTTATTGTCAGCAGGTGGACCGGTGCAGTCAGCGATAACTGGGCCACGGCAGGAAACTGGACCCTGGGTGTGCCAACGGCCAGCGACGATGCTATTATTCCCGATGTTTCGCGGGATCCGGTGGTTCGCAACCGACAGGTGGCCAGAAATGTGACCATCAACACCAATGGCTTTTTAACCATCTCGGATGGGGATACCCTCAGTTTGGGCGGATCGATAACCAATTCCGGAACTCTGACCATTACCAATGCGGGCATGCTGCGGGTCGGCGTTAACTTTACCAATACCAACGGGGTATTCAATGCCAATAGTTCAACTGTTGCATTTAGCGGAAGCGGTAGCCAGACAATTACCACCGGCGGTACAGTGGTCGGTAAACGATTCTATAACCTGCTGCTGAATAAATCTGCAGGCTCGGCAATCCTGGTTGGCAATATCGATATCAATGGTAGTTTCATTGATTCCAGCGGGACATTCGATGTTGGTGCCAGCAACTATAGTATGAATGTCGCTGGCAACTGGGTCAACCTGGGGACTTTCAATGCCCGCAATGGTACCACTACGTTAGATGGCATCGCAGCACAGAGTGTGAATGCCGGTGCTGCCAATGCTTTCTATAATCTGGTGATAGCGACAACTAACACGGTAAGTTTGAGCACCACCAGCATGGATGTCAATAATAATCTTACCATCAATGTGAATGCCACGCTTAATGCCAACGGTCAGAATATAACAGTGGGCGGCAACTGGGCTAACAGCGGTACCTTTACTGCCGGTGCAGCTCTGGTCACCTTTGACGGCTCAGCAGGAACCTATACTATCAATAACAATGTTTCGAGTTTTAATAGTGTTACGATCAATGCCGCCAGTGGTGTGAGTTATGCTCTGGCTGCCAACCTGGATATTAATGGGAACCTGACTGTTACGGCAGGTACGTTCGATGTGGCTAACCGTACATTAACATTTGGTGATGCCGGTAGCGATGCCGTGCAGGTCAGTGGACGCATGGAAGTGGATGCCGGCGGTGTGGTGCAGATGTATGACGGAACCGATATTACGGTTTCCTCCGGTGGAACACTGGCGGTCATCGGCAGCGGTGCCTCAAGCCTGGCTGAAATTACCAGACTGACCAGCGGCAATTATCAGCTAATATTGCAAAGCGGAGGTACAATTGCAGCAAACTATGCCCGCTTTAATTATTTAGGTGCCACTGGTGCTGCAGGTATCATTATTCCTGACGGTGCGACCATCAATGCCACGGATAATTTTGCCAACACTATTTTCCAGAATGGTATCGGAACAGCTTACCTGCAAATAGCAAATACTCAGGCTCTGACTATCGATGGTACGCAATTTTACAGCGGACCGACTTATAATGTCGATTACTCGGGCAGTGGTAGTCTGATGTTTACCGACTACCTGGGTGGTTTATCCAGTGCCCGCTTCGAAAATGATCCCGGCAACCATTTGCGCTGGACTTTCATTCAGGTATCGGATGTATCGGGCAGCGGCGCAGTGACTTTTGGCAATGACTTGATCCTGGATCCATCGGCAGCCGGACAATTCGGTCAGGTTACCGTAGAATTGCGTGACGTGGTCATTCCATCAGCCTCGCGTTCATCGGCCCGCCATTATATAGTATTTCCGGCGGGTAACGGAACGGCTACTACCGATCTTACTATTTATTATACCGATCAGGAATTAGGTGTCATGACCGAAGCAAATCTTAACTTATGGCGCCGCAGCGGAACCAGCTGGGTGGGTCCGATTGATCCCACTTCGCACAATACTACCAGCAATGAATTCGTGGTCAGTGGTTTAACTTTCAGCCGCGGAGTAGTCGATACACTGTTACTCAGTGATGCTGAAGATGATCAAAGTCTGCCTGTACAATTAATAGCCTTCAGCGCCGAAACAAACCGCGGTAAGGTCGAGCTGCACTGGACCACCGCCAGTGAACTTGGTAATTTGTATTTCATGATTGAACGTGCCGAGACAGCAGAAGTGGACTACACTGAAATCGGCAGGCTGGATGGCCAGGGCAACAGTTCCGTAGAGACCGCATACTCTTTCATTGATGAAGGTGTACAGGTCGGTATTAAGTATTATTACCGGTTGCTCAGCGTGGATTATACCGGTGGAGTTCATTTCGCCGATAAGGTAGACAGTGGAAGTTCTGGCGCCAGCCAAATACAGTTTAAGCCAGAATTATCCGAATCCTTTTAATATCTCGACTACGGTCCAATATGAATTGCCTGAAGCAGCTGATATCGGTCTGGTTGTCTATAATATCCTGGGCCAGGAAGTATTTTCCTTTGGTTCTGTAAAACAACCGGCCGGTTATTACAAACTGCAGTGGAACGGCAGAAATAATACCGGCTCGAATGTAGCCAGTGGTATGTATATCTTCCGCTTCAACGCCAGGGGTATTCCCAGCGGCAAGCAATTTAACAAGGTTATCAAGACCATGCTGGTGAAGTAATCATAGTTTTAAGTAAAGAAAAAGGCCTGTCCGGCATTCGCCGGACAGGCCTTTTTTTTCATGTATGATCCCTGGCCCCTCCCTGTCAGCCTATTGGCTGACAGGGAGGGGCAGGGGGTGGGTTATTTAATTCGCTTTTGTCGTATTTCGATAAGGGCGCATATTTAAGTGCCTACATTGTCCCTTTGTCTCTTTGTCTCTCTGTCCCTTATTATTTACGTACTTTAATCATGATAAAAATACCCGCCAGGCCAAAAATAATATTACCGATCCAGGCTGCCAGCCAGGGTACGATGGTTCCCTGATGTCCCAACACCTGGCCGGTGCGCATGATCATGAAATAAATAAAGCATACCATCAGACTTATCCCTATACCGACCGCTGTACCGCTTCTTCTTTTCTGGGCAGCAATAGGTGCACCAAACAGGATTATAATAAAATTGGAGAAGGGGTAAGATATCTTCAAATAAAGTTCGACCACCCATTTTCTGATTTCTGCCCCGATCCGATCCATTTCGGCAATGAAAATTTTCAATTCGCTGTAACTCATCTCTTCCGGATTCTTCTGGACTTCCAGCAGACTTTCCGGTTTAAAATTCAGATCATTCATTATCAGTTGCGGATAAGAACTCAGGTTCTCGACGGTGTCCGTGATCGTACGCTCGACGATATCCTGCAGTACCCAGGTGGAATCCTGCCAGTGCATTTTTTTTGCATCAAGACGCCGCACCAGCAACGGACCGTTAAAGTACTGTATACTGACCGTCAGGGCTTCTTTGGTGTTTCCGTTGAAATAGGCAATGGAAACCTTGCGGTTTTTGAGGTCCTGGATATAAATATTGTTACGCTTTGTACCGATGCTGCGGGGATTATTTTTTATATCATAACGGTAGATATCGAGGCGAGCCTGGTTCGTGACCGGGACTACCATTTCGTTGAAAAATCCGGATAGCACGCTGATTAGCAGGGCCAGTACAAGTAAAGGCAGGGTAATACGGTACAAACTGATACCCGCACTTTTCTGGGCAATAATTTCATTGTGCTGGGACATACTGCCCAAAGCAAACAGGCAGGCCAACAACATGGACATCGGTAGAGTAAGGCTGACAATATAGGGGATATAGTAAAGATAATAGATGAGAATTGTGACAAATTTAACCTTGAGGTCGAGGAATTTATCGATATTTTCAACTAAATCGATCACCAGGAAAACGATCACAAAGGCAAAAATACCGAAGAGTAGATTAAAAATAAATTTTTTTACTAAATATCTGTCAAGAATGGTCATGAGCTATAATCGATTTGAATGAATTTTATCTGTTATGATTTTTTGAAAAATCTTCGTTCCTTTAGCCATGCTTTCAATTTTAAACCTAAATTTTCCCACTGGATGATGGTGGTTCCCTTTATGGTTCGCCAGGTCATATACAGTGCCCGCTGTACCGATCAGTATATTCGGAAACCACATGGCCAATAAAGGGGTAAGCAACTCCCGGTCAGCCAGGTCTTCTCCCAGTATTAAAAAGGACCAGTAGATCAGGAAGAAAATAATACTCAATGTTGCTCCCATACCTAAACTGCCGCGGCGGGCTGCGATACCCAGCGGAGCGCCTATTAAAATAAAAACAATACTGGCAAAGGGAATAGAAAATTTTTTATGGATTTCGACCATGTACCGGTTAATTATTTCGCGATTACTCTCAATTTTGCTCTGGGACGAACGTAAACTCTGATAGAGCCGGTTGATTTTGCGATGCGCCCGTTCAGCACCGCGGGTGAAAATAGCATTATTCACCTGCTCCAGCAGCGACTGATTCTTTACCTCATTTTCAGCAGATGGTCGCAGAACTGCGGATGCTGACGGCATTCATATTCACGGCAATCGGCTGCCAGTATTTCTTGAAAGTCTGTACGATTTGCTGCTGTTCCTGGCGCATCTTCTTATAACTGGTGTCGACTCTCGCACTCATCATGTCTATGTTCATCTCGCGATCTCCGCGATAACTATCTTCTTTATTCTCGAAGGCAAACTCCGGAGCGGGGATATAAAAGATATTCCGGGAGAAATGAGAAAAACGGTATTCCTCGGGATTCAGGTTATTCAATTCATGATATTCACCTTCGAACAGGGTAAAGATCAGACTTTTGCGGATTTGGGAATATACCATGTACCCCTCGGCCGCGGTAATCGTGACTGTTTTGGTATTGTTGCTATGATCGAAGATCGAGATATTCAACAATTTATCGGGTCTGGTTTCCACATCATATTCGGGGCCCAGAAGATTGGTGCGATCATCGAGTTCTTCACCGAGAGTTTTATCCATTTTGTCAACATAAAATGAATAGCGGTCCAATGAAAAGAATATGCCCGGTTCCAATTTCAGCGTTGCCTTTTTTTGGCCGATATTAGAAAACATAACCCGGGCACGATGATTAAAGTCTGGCAATACCTTATCGTTAAACAGTATCATGGCAATAGTGATAAATCCGGCAAAAAACAGGGCCGGGTTGATGATGCGATAGACGCTGATACCGCATGATTTTAAGATGGTGATCTCATTGTCAGCGGAAAACCGCCCGAACGACATCAACGCGGCTATGAGCACGGCCATCGGTACAGCCAGAGCAAACATCCAGGCCAGGTTGTAAAAAACCAGTTCAATAATCGTGAAATACGAGAGCCCTTTACCGAAAATTTTAGTGATATATTTCAGCATGAATTGCATCAGAAAAAGGAACATTATAATGGCCATGGAAAAAATGAACGGCGGAATATGTTCGCGGATAATATAACGGGTCAAAATTTTCATAAGCATGCACTAACTTAATGTATTCAATATACATAAAAATCAAATGAAGTTCTAATCATAACTCGGGGGGCGGCATCGACAGACTTTAATCATTCCCGGTACTGTCATTCTGACGAAATCCGGTTTACCTGATTAAGGAAGAATCTTTGTTTTTCAAGTGACCAGATTTCTCCCTTCGGTCGAAATGACAGCCGGACATTTTTTACTGATAAAAAATTATTAATAGTGCCAGAACTTTTTTCGTGATCAGCGGTTTACCAGATTAATAAACAGACGATAATAAATTAACCGGCCGGGATAATCATTACCAGGTCATTCAGGACTATAAATGGCTTGAATTAATAATAGCGGTTAAGTATATTCGTAAATTATATTTCCAACCTTTAATTGGAGGATTGCCTAACGAGAACTTGCTACGGAGTCATTTATAAAGTGGATAATTAGCATAGTTCTGTGAGCAGATTTAACTGGTGGGAGACTAGGCTCCTCCGACTCTCCCGTATTGGTATATTGATTGTACTCTGCTGCCCGGCAATTCTGACTGCAGAAATCGGTCTGCAATTAAATCCGCCCGGGAGAATCGTACAACTGTTTACCCCTGAGTATTTAGGACTCAGCGGTTACGGATTAGATTCAACCCTGTTCAAAGCCAAACCCCCCTATTTTAAGCGTATTGCCGTAATGGATTCAAGCGGTGCCTTTATCAGCATCACCGAGTCTGTCGATAAAACTGAACTGAATTTACCACTGGTGGTGGATTTGGAAACCTATATCAATATGCGTCTGAAGTTTGATCAGCGGGAATTATGGAAACAGGCGGCGATAAAAAAAGTTGTGGAAGCGGAAGAAACAGAGGGGGGCGCCCTGGAACTGGAGATCCCGGTGCGGATTAAAAATGCCACCTTTACCCGTATTTTCGGCAGCGACCGGGTGCGCTTGCGGGTGACCGGTAATATTTCTTTCGATTTATCCGGCCGGTCGGAGAAAAGATCGGGTGTGGCCATCAGCCGCTTGCAGCAGACGGGGAGTTTCAGCCCGCGCTTTAATCAAACCCAGCAGTTCACCATCGAGGGAAAAATAGGTGAAAAAGTAACGGTTTCTGTTGAACAGAACAGCGAGGCTACTTTCGATTTCGAGAATACCCTCAAACTGCGCTATGACGGCGACGAAGATGAGATCATCCGCAGCATCGAAGCCGGTAATATAGGTTTATCCCTGCCATCCACGAAGTACGTTATTTTCGGCGGTTCCAATAAAGGATTGTTTGGTATTAAATCGGAAATGCAGTTGGGTAATTTTTATCTGACCAGTATCGCCTCACTGGAGAAAGGGGAACAGCAGAAATTATCCATTTCCGGCAGCAGCAGTGAAAACAAAGTCACCGTGCATGACTATGATTTTGTACGCGACCGCTATTTTTTCATCGATACGTACTATAAAGATTATTTTGAAGAAGGTTTTTCGGATGATCTGCAGCAATGGTTTTATCTCGACTCAAAATTAATCAGGGAATTTGATGTATACAAATCGATTGCCTACTCCAATACCAATGCCCGACAGGGACTGGCGGTGATCGATCCTAATAATCCCAGATATGCACAGATAATAAATACTGATACGGTAGAAGACAATTGCCGGAAAGGTGGAAAGCGGGAAATTCATACTGTCTGGAACGTGGCAAGGACTATGATTATGATAATGCCCGTGGTTTTTTCTGGTTGACCCAGGCGGTACAGGACAAGGAAATTCTGGCCGTGGCTTATAAGAACTGATACGATCATGTCGGAACTTTATTTTCGATGTTATGCCGATACTACCCGTCCGTCTTATCATGCGTATGATTAAACCCCAGACATTACAACCGACTTATACCGAAGTATGGCCGCTGATGATGCGTAATGTCTATTCTCTGGGTGGTTCAAGCATCGAAGAACAGGGTTTTGATCTCAGCATCGAGTATAATCTGGGTGGTGAACATGAAACGAGGCAGCTGGTTGAACCGAGTAAAACTTTTCTTAATCTGATGGGGCTGGACCGCGTGGATGAAAACAAAAGTATCGTCGAAGGGGGGGATAAAAAAGTAGATAATAATCCATTTCTGATTGATCTTGATCTGGGTGTTCTGATCTTTCCCTGCATCCAGCCTTTCAATCCGCTGCCGGGTAGCCGGTTTGCCAACGATCCCAGCAAGCCGGGACAAGAAGGTCTGGCCGATACCAACCGGGTTCGGATTTATGACACCAATAATCAGAATGACCGGGTGAATCTGACCAAATTTGAAATAGTGGTAAGTTCAAAAAGTATAAAATCGGTTTTTGAGTTGGGATTCAACGTTCTGGAGGGGAGTGAAGAGGTTCTGCTCAATGGTGCCAAGTTAAACCGGAATGAAGACTATCTGATTGACTATTTTACCGGGCAACTGACCCTGGTCTCCGCCCGGGCTAAACGCTCCAGTTCAAATCTGGAGATCAAGTATGAAAAAGCGACTATCTTTCAGCTGGATAAAAAAACCATCTTTGGCGGACGGGGAGAGTTTCGTTTTCTGGACGATTCTTTTATTGCACTCACAGCTTTATACATGAACCGGTCGACACTGGAGCAGCGGGTCAGAATAGGGCAGGAACCATTCAGCAATTTTGTCTGGGATATAAATACCGCCCTTAAATTTAAACCTAAATTTCTTACCAAGATGGTCGATGCTTTGCCCCTGATCGAAACCACCGATCCCTCGACCCTTGACCTGGAAGCAGAATTTGCCCAGATCCTGCCCGATCCGAATACCTTGAATAATTCTTCGACCGGCGATAATAACGGGGTGGCTTATCTGGATGATTTTGAAGGTACCAAACGCAGTACCACTCTGGGTATCCGTTTTATGAACTGGACCCGGGCCAGTCCGCCCAAGGTTATTAATGAAGCCGAAATACTGGATACCGTAGCTGACCAGCAGCGCGGCCGGCTGATCTGGTTCAATCCGTTCAGCCAGGTCAGGATTAAAGATATCTGGCCAAACCGGGATGTGAATGCCGAAACCGGCCAGTATACCGATGTGCTGGGCCTGGAGGTCTGGCGCAATGCCGAGCAGGATGCGGACGGCAGTTGGGACGGAATCATGCGTTCCACGGCCAGTTTTGCCAACCAGCAGCGTACCAAATTCATCGAGATGTGGATAAAAGAAGATACCACCGCAACTGATCCGGAGTATGTGCGCATTAATATCGACATCGGACAAATTTCCGAAGACTGGTGGATGAAAACCGTAAATAATGACCAGGTGGTTTACGGTTACCCCAGGCTGGCGTGGCTTGAATTCTGAAGATGTAAACATCAACGGAGTGCTGGATGAAGGCGAAGATACCGGTGTTGATGGAATACCTTCGGGGCAAATTGGCGATGATCCTCTGGATAACTGGTTCAATATCGATCGGGAAACTGCCAACTATGACGGCATCAATGGCACCGAAGGCAATTCGGAGGTCCAGCAGTCCAATTATCCGGATACCGAGGACCTGGATGGGAACGGTAAAGTCGATTTAATCAACGAATATTTCGAATACAGTTTTACTCTCGATCCCCGGGATGAAATTTCCAAAAAATGGCTGACCGGATCAACGGCAGCAGGCTGGCGGCAATACCGCATCCCTTTAAAAGAATATATGAGTAAAGTCGGTGAACCAGATACAACATTTCAATCTATTTATTATGTCCGGGTATGGTTCAGTAATCTCACTACAGAAAGAAAAAAACTTAAAATTGCCACCTTTGATTTTATCGGCAATGAGTGGGAAGAAGAAGGAATTGCGGTCCAGGATACTGCCAAGTACGTTATAAACGATTCATTATTTTCGATTACCGTTTATAATAGCGAAGAAAATGCAACTTTTATACCGGGCGGACCGGAACCTTATACCTCGCCGCCGGGAGTAAGCGGTGTACGGGATCGTATCACCAAAGCCATGTCCAAAGAGCAATCGATGGTTCTGCGCATCAGCGACCTGAAACCGGGGGAATCGGCAATAGCCTATAAAACTTTGTATGGCGATATTATGTCCCTGGTCAACTACCGCCGGATACGGATGTTCGTTCATGGTGATCAGAATTTGCCGTCTAATCCAATTCAGGACAGCAGCCGGATTCGTGTCTTCATCCGTTTTGGCGCGGATGCAAATAATTATTATGAATATGGCCAGGATATCTATGCCGGCTGGACGAGTTTAAATAATTTTGATATCGATCTGGATCAACTGTCAAAAACCAAATTCCTGGATCCGGTAGCCAAAAATATCTGGATACAATATCTGGCCGATAAGCCGGCCGGTTATTATAAAGTAATGGGGAATCCAAAACTCACTACTATTCGTTATTTCCGGATCGGTGTCAAAAACCGTGATCAGATCCGATCCTACAATGGTGAAATATGGTTTGATGAAATGCGGGTGACCGATGTGCGGCAGGAGTCAGGGACTGCTATGCGGCTGAGTGCCAGTCTGAAGGTAGCCGACTTGTTCAGTTTCAACGGCAACTGGGAAAGTGTGGATGCAGATTTCCATGATATCAAAACACAATTCGGAGCGGGCAATACAATTGAATCTCAGAATTATTCCGGAGTTTTTAATTTTGACCGTCTGCTGCCGGACAGTTGGAATTTTTCAATACCGATTGATGCCCGGGCTGCCTTCAGCCGGAATATCCCCAAGTATTTTCCGCAGACAGACGTGCTGACCAGGTATAATAATAATAGTATCGATAAAAAACTGATGTCATTGTTCGGGCTCAGAAAACTGGATCCCGATCTGGATAGTCAGATCTCCTATTCTGAAGTTTATGGCATCGGTACAACAATCAAAAAAAGAGCACCTTCGGGATTCTGGATGCTGCGTTATACGGTCGACCAGCTGGCCATTGATGTGGATTATTCCTATAAAAACAGCCGGAATTATCAGACCGAGATCAGTGAATCAAAGCAATGGCACCAGTCGCTTTCCTATAATGTGCCTTTCGGCAAGAACAATTTTGTCGCTCCGTTCAAATCGTTGTCAACCCTGCCGGTGCTGAAATATCTGGCTGATCAGAAAATCTATTACACTCCTGCGTCAATGAGTATGAACCTGAATATCTCGGATAGCAAGCAAAAAGATAAACTGCGCAGCGAGTCGAAGATTACCTATAGAACCAGTACTATATCGACCCGTGGCGTCACTTTGAGTTACCGTTTACTGCCCAGTATCAATCTGGGTTATAATCGTAATTATAAGGCCAATGGCGATTACGTTGGTTTAACCGGTGCAAGGTTAATAGAATCGATTCTTACTAAATTAGATTTTGGCAAGGATACCGATGTTGCCCAGGGATTCAAAGCGGATTATAAACCGACGCTGGTCAACTGGCTGGATGTAGGAGTTTCCTACGGGACTAATTTTCAGTATTATATAACCAATCTGACTACAAACCAGAAACAAAGCAGCAACCGTATCTCGCGCCGGATGGATTTTTCATTTAATCCCAGCAAGGTCACCAATCTTATTTATACACCCAAAAAGAAAACAGAGGAAGGTACGTCGCGCCCCCGCCGGCCTGCTTCCGCAAAGGATAAGGCTAAACCGGCTACAGAAGAGGAAACCAAGGAAAAGGAAAAAGAGAAAGAGGCTGCGGAAACAAAAACTGAAGAGAAGAGCAAAAAACCAAAACTTGATCCCCAGGTGCTTAATCCGCTGCGCTGGCTTTATACCATTTTTAATGCCTGGGAAAAAGTACAAACCAGTTACAGCTGGGATGAAAACACGACAAATTTTTTTATTATGGACATGCCTGCCTGGGACTATCAGTTCGGTCTGACCAGGAATCCGGGAGTAGCCCAGGATACATCTTTAAACAAAGGGGTTTTTATCGGACCCAATGTAACGGATAATAAAGCATTACATTCATCGGTATCCTTCAATATAGCCAAGAATGTGACTACGACTTTCAGTCATGACTGGGCCAAGTCCACTTCCAGAAATAATACCACCCGTTCCGGTAATGAATCGGTCACCTACCTGGCCTGGGGCAAGGATCCCAGCAAAGAGTTCAAAGGGGTATTGAAGGATATGCTCAGTTTTGTTCCGGATTGGAATGTCAAAATCGGAGGTCTGGAAAAATTTTTATTCTTTCCGGCTTTTGCCAAAACCGTATCTCTGGAACATGCCCGCAGCGGGAAATATGCCACAACAAAGAGATTCGCCAACAACGAACTGGTGCCGGCCACTGAAACCTTCACTCATAATTATCAACCATTTGTGGGTTTACAAATCGGCTGGAAAATTGGTTTGACCTCATCTGTCCGTCTTAATAACAGCACCAGTTATAGTTTTCAGGCGGCCGGTGGTTCTTCACGAACGGAAACCGGTTCGTTTACCATCTCAGACTTCTTACGCCACCAAGGGGGGCTTTAAAATTCCAATTCCAATCTGGCCTTTTAAAGGTAAATCTTTTAAGAACGAGATCAACTTCACCCTGGCTTTCGATAAGTCATCCAATAAGACTTTTCAAAAGCAGATCAACCAGGGAAATTTTCAGGAAACCCAGAATAACAGCAGTTGGAAACTGCGGCCTTCGGCGACCTATCGCTTCAATACCCGCGTATCAGGCAGCATGTTCTATGAAACCGGGATCACCGAGAATAAAATAAGCGGTAAATATAGTTGGAATGAATTTGGAATATCGGTAAATATTGCGATACGTGATTAGTACTATATGTTTATCAATTTTACAATAATTCGGGAATAGCTCGAGGTTGTGACACAGATGAAAAAAATAGGTACACCTGGTCTGGGTATAGTCCTGTTACTATTTATACTAGGTTCAAATTTCGGATTTTGCGGTAAAAACATTCCTGATTTTGACGGTCAGCAGGCCATGATCTATCTGCAGGCACAATGTGATTTTGGTCCGCGGGTGCCCGGCAGTGAGGCTTCAAAAAAATGCCTGCTTTTCCTGGAAAAAGAATTACAGCAATCTGCTGACAAAGTTGTCCGCCAATCCTTTCAATACCATGATCAGGTTAGAAACAAATACATCATGATGACCAATTTACTGGCTGCTTTTAATGTCAAGAGCAGTCAGCGTATTTTTCTGGCAGCACACTGGGATTCCCGTCCCGTTGCCGACCGGGATCCAGCAGCGGAAAACCGGGACAAACCGATTCCGGGGGCCAATGACGGCGCCTCGGGTGTGGCGGTATTACTGGAGCTGGCTAAATGTTTTCAGGACGCCAGTCCGGAGATTGGCGTGGATATCATTCTGTTCGACGGCGAGGATTACGGCCGGGAAGGCTACCTGGAGGAATATTTCCTGGGATCCCGTTATTTTGCCGGTGTCATGCGCAATTACCGGCCGCGCTACGGCATCCTGCTGGATATGATCGGCGACGCCCAGCTGGCTATTCCCATCGAGGGATTTTCACAGGAATACCTGCCCCATATAGTTCAAAAAATCTGGAGCACAGCAGCCAGTTTAGGGATTTATCAATTTGAAAATAAAGTGGGTGATTATGTCAATGACGACCACCGTATGCTGATCGACCAGGGGATCCCCTGCATCGATATTATCGATTTTAACTATCCGGATGCTTCACAACGCTTCTGGCATACCCTCGCTGATACTCCCGATAAATGCAGCAGCGAAAGTTTACAGGCGGTAGGAACCGTACTCCTGCACGTAATCTATAATGAACGATGATGAGTTGGATTGAAATTCAATTAAGTATTCCACAGCAAAAACTGGAGGATATCTCTGCTTATTTGTTCGCCATGGGCTGTGAAGGCGTTCAGCTGAACGAGCAGGCTGTTATTGTTTATTTCAGTAAAAATAACTGGTCGGAGGAAATCCAGAAAGGTTTAATTGATTTCATCAGCCAGATCATCCCCGGCTTTGACCGGCGCTATATGCAGATCAAATCTGTCTCTGACCTGGATTGGGCCAACAGCTGGAAGCAGTATTTTAAGCCATTACGTATCGGTGATACAATTGTTGTTCTGCCGCCCTGGGAAAAATATCCGGCGCGGGAAGCAGATCTGAAAATCGTAATTAATCCGCAAATGGCTTTTGGCACCGGTCAGCACGAAAGTACACAACTGCTGATCCTGGCTTTAGTCAAAAAACTTAAACCGGGTATGCGGGTGCTGGATGTGGGTACCGGCAGTGGAATCCTGGCCATTATTGCCGATAAACTTGGCGCCGCATCGGTTACGGCCATAGACAATGATATTGCCGCACTTAAAAATGCCATGGAAAATACCGCTTTGAATAAAGTTTCTCCGGGAGTACACCTGGGACTGGCTTCCCTGGAACAGTTGATCCCGCAGGAATTTGATTTAGTCCTGGCCAATATTAATAGAAATGTTCTGCTGAACTATGCCTCCCGTTTTCCTGACTATCTTAACAGGGGAGGGAAATTAATACTTTCCGGATTCCTGGCTGCAGATGAGCTGCTCGTAGTAGAACAGTTTGGCAAACATGGTTTCAGCCTTGTATCTAAGCAGATAAGAAAGGAATGGCTGGCTATAATTTTTGAACTTAAGGTTAAAAGTAAATAATGAAACGAGTCTGTCATCGATCTGGGCACAAACTCGGTACTGCTATTAATCGGACAATCGCCTGAACCGGGAACAATCGATGTACTGCAGCAGCAGTATAAAGTCAGCCGTTTGGGAGAAGGTGTATTTGATTCTGGTCAACTTGGTACCGCAGCGATAGAAAGAACCATGGCTGTGTTGAATCTGTATGCCCGGGAGATTAAAACTCTGGGAGTGGATGACGTACATCTGCTGGGCACAGCGGCCCTGCGCCGCGCCGGCAATGCTGAACAATTCAGAGATTTAATCCGGAAACAGTTGGGCTGGGAACTGCAGGTCATCAGTGCCGAGCAGGAAGCCCGGTTCAGTTTTTTAGGAGCAGGGGAGACCGTAAAGGAGCGGGATAAAATTCCCGTAGTCATGGATGTCGGCGGCGGCAGCACAGAAATTATTTATGGCCAGGATCCGGCCCGCCTGGAATCTGTGAGCCTGGCACTTGGAGTAGTGGAACTTGCTGAGCAGTTTCAAATGAAAGATCAACTTGATGAAGTTGATCAGGCCAATTTACGAAAAATAATACGGAACCGTTTAGAACCGGTTTCCTTTTTGCCTAAGATCAAAACCGGGCACGTCCTGATCGGGGTTGGGGGAACAATCACCACGCTGGTAGCTTTCAAGGAACATCTGGAGGTGTATGATCCCGGGCGGATTAATGGCTATGTGCTCCATAAAAATGAATTAAGGGAATTGTTTCAATCATTAAATCGCCTAACCTCGGTACAGCGGCGTCAGCAACCGGGAATAAGCCAGGGGCGTGAAGATGTAATACTCTATGGCACCTTAATCTATCTGGAAACATTGGATTTTGCCGGTTTGGAAAGTATGGTGGCCAGTGACCGCGGCTTGCGGTTTGGATATTATAAATATATAGAAGACACAGAGGCACAAGGGCACAAAGAGACAAAGAAAAACACTCAGGTACTAAGGGACTCAGGGACTAAGGTACTTTGACCAAAACGAAATAAAATTATTACTCGGGGACCGTTAATGAAATTAAACATGATCAATATTATATTTTTGGCGGGATTGATGTATATTTTGTTTTCCTGCAAGCAGGACAAAAATATTCTCACTCTTTCTCCGAACCCGGTCATAGATACAATTGTACTTCCGGAGAAGTGGAACACCCGTGTGGAACTGTCATATAAAGTTGAGGTAAAGGTACTTGATGCCCAGGGCTTTGCCAATATCGATACGGTGCGCCTGGAGGTCATTAATCCTAATAGTTCAACTCTGATTTATACAGATTATCTCCATGATGATGGCGCCTTCTATTTTCCCCTGGATGGAGATGTGCTGGCTGGAGATGGCGTATACAGCAACAAGTTTATTGCTGCGCAAATTGTTCCGGCGCAAGCGACTGCCGAATACACCATTCAGTTTAGCGCTATCGATAAGCAGGGTAATCATAGTGTCGTTAAAGATTATCCCGTCTGGTTCAGCCCCAATTATCCTCCGGTCATCAGTACCATTACTGCTCCCGATACTTTCGCTGTGCCGCGGCTCAGGCCGGTTATCCAGATGATCGTATCTGATAACGACGGCATCTCCGACATCAGCCAGGCTTATTTCGAGAGTCAATCGGTACAGGGCCAGGCACGGATTTTTGAATCTAATCTATTCAATGACGGAAATTATGAATTACATGGGGATGACCTTGCCGGCGACTCGGTTTTTTCGGTCAGACTGGATTCTTCGTTTATGGTCGATAAAAAGGGTTCATATTTATTATGGTTCCATGTGCTGGATAGTTTTCTGGAGAAAAACGAAATTGTGCCTGCGCATGAATTGTTTGTGGCTAACACCCCTCCACGAATTGTTGATATTATTCTGCCCGAGGTTATAGAGCGACCAGCGGTTAGCGGTGCATATAAACTGGGATTTCTCACGGCGCAGGTAAGTGACGATCAGGGTTTGGCCGATATTGACTCCGTCTATTTTTATTCGCGCAAACCGGATTCTACCATGGCCAACGAGGGTAAATATTTTGTACTGGTTGATAATGGAAAACCGTTTGTTCTAAACCAACTGCTTGAACAAGGGGATCTGCAGGCCGGCGATGGAATTTATTCATACTCCCTGCTGGTTTATAATACGTGCGGAGCTGGGTACCTACACCTTCACTTTTTATGCCCGGGATAAAGCCGGGAATTTCAGCGCCGCGCAGATCAGGACAATCGAGATAGTAGATAATAGTAATTGAGATCCTGATCATGGAACTATAATATAATTGATAAAATTAGCAGAGAAATATGAAAAATTCAGGCTAAGAAAATATTTGGCCTGGTTGCGCTTGTATTGATCTTATATAATTATAATGCGGCCCAGGTTTTGCGGCCGGGTAATTTCAAATTTGATTCCATGGCCAGCGGCGGTTCCGGTATCATTCTGGGCAATGGCATCGTCGATCTTATTACCAGGGATTCTCTGGTTTGGGTGGCCACCGGTTTTGGCTTGAATGAGACCAGCAATGGGGGAGCCTCCTGGCAGACTTTCAATCCCTATGATTATAAATCCAAAGGGGGTGTCTCCGCTTTAGCCTATATGGACGATTCCACCGTATGGATTGCCACTGCTTTCGATACGATCGTCAGCGACGGGAGTGAATTAGAGGCCGGCGGTGGATTAAGTTATACCCGTGATGGCGGTGAGACCTGGACACATGTTTCACAACCGGTTGATGCGCGGGATATTACTGCCTATAAACCGACCACCACCAATGTACAGAATCTGACTTATGATATCGGTGTACTGGATTCGACAATCTGGATCGCCTCTTTCGGCGGAGGCCTGAGAAAATCGCAGGATATGGGACGGACCTGGCAGGTCACGACTACGGATGGTCTTGCTTTTGATGTCAGCCGGCAGCTCAATCATCGTGCTTTTTCTGTTCTGGTCGAAAATGAAAATATCTGGATCGGAACGGCCGCAGGTATCAGTAAAAGCGCCGATAGGGGCGAAACCTGGCAGCGTTTTACCCATCAGAATCAAAGGTATCCCATATCGGGGAACTTTGTCGTGGCTATCGATTATCAACCGTATACCCAGACCATCTGGGCCGCTACCGTCGAAACGGACACTGCTGAATACCGGGCAGTCAGCAAATCCGATAACGGCGGTGAAACCTGGGAAGTGATGCTACCGGGAGTTTTCGCCTACAATTTTGCTTTCAATGATTCGATTATCTATGTGGCCAGCGATAAGGGCTTGTTCGTCTCGGCAGATGCAGGAATGCACTGGTACACTATGCCGCCGATCGTTGATTCCCGGAGCGGCGAGGAGATCCTGACCGAAAAGTACTATTCAGCCGGGGTCAGCACTGAATTCCCCGCCAGCCGGCTCTGGGTCGGCAGCGGGGATGGTCTGGCTTCGACCATCGATAACGGTAATCACTGGTACATCAACCGTTCCTATCAATCAACCCGTGCTCCCGCGGTTTCCAACGTGTATGCCTACCCGAGTCCCTTTTCACCATCGCGGCAGGACTTCGTCCGTTTTCAGTATGATATCACCCGGGCGGGTGAGGTAGAGATTGATATATATGATTTTGCGATGGATAAAGTTGCCAGTATCCGTGAGTATGAAACAGATCCTGGCGGCAGCAGCTATGATCGCAGTGCCAAGTGGAATGGCAGCAGCGATTCCGGCAGAACAGTGGCCAGCGGGGTATATTTCTTCCGGGCAAAAATTGAAGGTAAAGTTACCTGGGGAAAACTGGTTCTAATCAATTGAGGTGGATTTTGAAATTACGTTTGGTGACAACGATCATTTTAATAGCTGTTCAGCAGTGTTTCGGCAGTGATAATGGCGGATATGCCGGTGCTAATTTAAGGATGGGTCTTGGTGCACGTGCTATTGCCCTGGGCAACAGCGGGGTGGCTGCGCCGCTGGATGCATATTCTGCCTATTATAATCCGGCGGCCTTCGGCAACAGCGCAAAAAGGATGGTTGCTTTATCCTATGGATTTCTGTCACTGGACCGGCATCAGAGTTTTGTCAGTTTTTCCCTGCGTGTACCGCCGGCAGCCGGTTTTTCGATCGGCTGGATCGAAAGCGGGATCGGTAATATTCAATCCTATAATTCCATTGGTGAACAGACCGGTGCTATCAATCATTCCAATAATACAATTCTGTTCTCTTTCGGACGCAGGATATTTTCCAGGATGTCACTGGGCGTGACCGTTAAAATCATGTTCGAGGATATTAATGATGGAACGGAGCAGTTTAACTATAGTTCACGGGGGGTGGGTTTTGATTTCGGCTGGCACTATTATATCAATGACAATTTGACTCTGGGATACCAGATCCGCGATATCAGTTCGAAATTAAAAGCAAATACAGAAAAGATTTTTGAACTGGGCGGCACGACCATCGATCGTTTTCCTCTGATCCAGAAGGCCGGGATTTATTATCGCAGTCCCTGGCCCTGGTTGCGCCTCGGCGATGATCTGGAATGGAGTGACAAAGGGGACATCCGGAATCATCTGGGTATCGAGGCGCTGCGGGGACAAAATCTGGCCCTGCGTTTGGGTTTGAACGGCACCCGGACTGCATTTGGTGCCGGCCTGGACTTTAAAATCGGACGGTATGATTCGTTGTTGGATTATGCTTTCCTGCCCTCGCTGATCGATGAGGGCAGCAGTCATTATTTTTCATGGCAAATTATTTTTTAATCTGGCGAAGACCAAGAGGGCAGTGATGAATAAACTGATTTTATTCTTTGTATTATTTTTGATAATGGCCGGGGCATCAGCCGCAGCAGAAAGCAGCGGTTTAACGTTTCTGAAGATCGGAATCGATGCCCGGGCTGCGGCCATGGGTGAAGCATATTCGGCGGTTTGTAATGACGCGGCGGCTACTTACTGGAATCCGGCGGGACTGGCCCGGGCCGGCAGCAATTCCATTGTACTTATGCATAATTCCTGGCTGCAGGATATTAACCAGGAATTTCTGGCCGTTCAGTTATTTCATGGCAAACACAATCTGGCCTTTGCCGTGAACCTGATCCAGATCAACGGTATCCAACTCCGGGATGAGCGGGCTACTGAAAATCCTATCGGCACCAGCAGTGCAACCAATATGTACCTGGGTTTGAATTATGCTGCCCCGCTGGGCCGGGACTGGAGCGTGGGTGGACAGCTTAAATATCTGTATGAGAAATATTATCTGACCCGGGCGGAAGGAATTGCTGTGGATCTGGGGATACGCAAAAAAAATGTGCTGCCCGAACTGGAGTGGGGTTTGAGTATCCAGAACCTGGGTAAAATGAATAAATTACGCTCGACGGCTTCATCCTTGCCGTTGATACTTCGCACCGGAGTGAGTTATTTTTTGCCGGAAAAGATTATACGGATTAAACCGTTAACGGCCGCGGATTTATATTATACCGGCAATAATCGGTTGCAGTTGAATTTAGGTGTTGATGTGCCCGTTGTGCAGAACATTAGCCTGCGCGGCGGATATAGCCTGGGCGCCGACAGCCATGGTTTAACGGCCGGTTTCGGTATCTGCTACCGGAAAATAAATGTGGCTTATGCCTTTGTGCCGTACAGGTACGATCTGGGCCAGTCACACCGTTTTTCATTTGCGATCTATTTTTAGTTCAGGGCGAGAATTCTCTTTCGAATTTTTTGGAATATTTGTAACTTTAATCACATTTATAAATGTAGACTAATTTTACTTTAGGGGTGATGATGATTGAGATATTCAACAGCACAAGCACAGGAGCAGTGAAATGATCCTAGAGTTAAAGGAAACTGAACAAATCATCCAAACTCCCGAACGCAAGCAGTGGTACAACGATCCTGTCGTACAGGATTATCTGGTTTTCCGTGAACAGGCCGATCCCGAAGACGATGAACAAACCCTGACTCATTTCCGCAGATATTATGAAATTTATAATGACGGGCGGCATGTAGGGGATATTAAAATATTTTATGCCAGCGAAGAAGATATCTTTAAAAAAAGAGCGCAGATTCTGATGGTGGTCGGAGAAAGAAACAACGGTATCGGAACCAAGGCCATCAATCTATTGCTGCAAAAAGTCAGAGGAATTTACCAGAGTGTTTATTGTCAGGTGCTGCGTTCTAATATTGCCAGCCTGAAAATCCTGAAACGTAACGGCTTTCAAATAGACCGGATGGATGGCGATAAACTAGAATTATCGATTGAATTAAACTAGTACCGCTATAGTTTTTTGAATAAATTTTTCTACCCCCGGATATTTGCTTTTTTCCCCCCCCGGTGATACTGCCGCCAGGTTTTCAGATCAGGAAAAAATAATTTTACCAGGATTTTCATTTGCACTTGCTGCAGGGTCATGGTAAATAAAACTGCTTAAAAGATATTTTTTTTTGTAAGTTATCAGCAGGGAGTGGAATTTCTGTATAATTTATCCTTATTTTATGAACACCATGAAAAACATTGAAATTACAGCACGGGCAAAAATTAATCTGGCCCTGGCGATCAGAGGCCGGCGTACGGATGGATTTCATGAAATTGAATCAATTATTCAGGAAGTGGAATTCGGGGATGACCTGTTTCTGGAGCAGGCCAGGGATTTAAACTTTGAGACCGACTCAGCCCAATTACGGGCAGAAGCGGATAACCTTTGTCTGAAAGCAGCGACACTAATGAGCCGTCGCTTCCAGATCCCCGGATTGCATATTCGTTTAATTAAAAGAATTCCGATCGGTGCGGGACTGGGCGGGGGCAGCAGTGATGCAGCGGCGGTTTTAAAGGGCATTAACGTCCTATATAATCTGGATGTTAGCGATACCGATCTGCGGCTGCTGGCGGCTAAAATTGGTTCCGATATTCCGTTTTTCATAAGTGGCGGCAGCGCCTGCCTGCAGGGTCGCGGTGAAAAGGTCACCCCGGTTAAAATGGATACGGCGTACACCGTTTTGCTGCTCCATCCCGACCTGTATATAAACACGGGCTGGGCCTATGCAAACTTAAAAATGGGCTTGACAAAAGATTGTAAAGAAACTAAATTTATAGGCTTTGAGTTTCAAAATTTAACCGTGGATAAATTCCGTGGTAAATTCTACAATGATTTCGAAAAATCTGTTTTTATCACGTATCCACAATTGGCAGAAAGTAAGGAATTATTATATGTTAGGGGTGCCGATTTTGCCAGTATGAGCGGCAGTGGATCTACAATTTATGGTCTATTCCGCGATCCAACACAGGCAGAGTCGGTTTACCGGGAGTTGAAAACCCGATATTCTTGCACAATTACCCGGCCGGTGAGCCGGTAACCTGAATCGGCGGACAGGTTTGTAACTGACCGATGACAATATTGGGGCGTCGCCAAGTGGTAAGGCACCGGGTTTTGGTCCCGGCATTCGGGGGTTCAAATCCTCCCGCCCCAGCTATTTAAAGAAAGAATTTTGCAGGAGCATATTATGGAAGAAATTTTATTAAATGCCAGATTAAGAAATGAAGAGGGCAAAGTTAATTCCCGCAGGTTGCGCAGAGGCGGTGAAGTACCCTGCGTGGTCTATGGTGTCGAACCTGAAGCGATTTCACTGGTGGTCAAAAAACGGGAATTGGATAAATTATCATCGATCCGTCATTCAATTATTGTTTTGAATTACGAGGGTAAGCAACAAAAATCGATTATAAAAGAGATTCAATATCACCCGGTCAAAGGGGATATTATTCATCTGGATTTTCAACGGATCCTGGCCGACCAGGAAATCAGGATAGCTGTACCCGTTAAATTTGTGGGCCAGGCACCCGGGGCCAAAGTGGGGGGTATTTTCCAGGAGTTGCGCTCCCAGCTGGAGGTCATCTGCCTGCCGTCTGATATTCCTGATTTTATCGAAGTAGATATTTCCAACCTGGAGATTGGCGACGCTATTCACGTCAGTGATCTTAAAGTTGGCAATCTTAAGATCGATGAAGATGCTATCACGCCGGTTTGCTCGGTAGCTGCGCCGAAGAAACTGGAAGAGGTTGTGGCACCTGCTGAGGAAGGTGTGGAAGAAGAAGCCGCTGAGCCGGAAGTAATCACTGCCCGTAAGAAAGAAACAGAAGAAGAAGAACAAGAAGCAGAAAAGAAAGAAAAAGACAAATCCAAAAAGTAAGTTGTGGTTTTTTGTGCGTATCGTAATCGGACTGGGTAATCCAGGTAACCAATACGCAGGTACCCGGCACAATATTGGTTTTGAAGTAGTAGACTATATTGCCGGCGAATTACAGAGTCCCTTCAAAGCGGGTAAAGGAGATTACTATTGCAGCGAGACCAGGATCGGGATGCATAAAATCATGCTGGTGAAGCCCACAACCTACATGAATCATAGCGGGCGGGCCGTCCGGCAGATTGTCAATTACTTTGCCCTGGCTGTTGCAGATGTGCTGATTATTTGTGATGATTATAACCTGCCCTGGGGAACATTCCGGTTTCGCCAGGCCGGAAGCGACGGCGGACATAACGGCTTATCCTCCGTGATCTATGAACTCGAAACTGATGTGATTGATCGCTTCAGATTCGGTATCGGTAATAGATTTGAAGATGCCGTAGATTTTGTTCTTTCTAAATTTGATCAGCGGGAGAAGCGAGAGATAAAACTGTTATTGCCCCTGGCTAAAGAAGCAGTATACAGCTGGATTGAGCAGGGGATGGAAGAAACCATGAACAAATACAATCGTTCTTTTCTGGCCGACCCGGAAGAAAATGATCTTTGATCAGCAGGTAAGAAAAAGGTAAGATTAGCGTTTTTAAGAAGTTAACTAACTAATAAACTATAAATCCTTTTCCACAGCACAGCATGTGGAAACGTCAGACCGAAGGAGAAAACTTTTATGGCAGTGTACGAGACTATTTTCATCTTGGATAGTCTCCTTTCACCCGAAGAAATTGAGAATAATATCAACCGGGTGAAAGAAGTTATCGAGACCCCGGGTGGGAAAGTAACCGCGATTGACCGGTGGGGTAAACGCCGGCTGGCTTACGAAATCCAGAAGAAACAGTATGGATTTTATGTAGCCATGGAGTTCGAAAGTGTCGGGAATATTCCCCTGGTTTTGCAGAATGAATATAATTATAACGACAAAATGTTACGGTACCTGACCTACCGTTATGCCAAAAACAAACTTAAAATCCGCAACAAAGAGATGGAATTACGGGCCCAGGGCAAGGAGCCGGTCCAGATCAGACCTGAAGCAGAATTGGTGACTATGGGTCCGGGCCGCGGCAGATCAGGCGGCAGATTTTCCGGGAGAAGGGATGGGGAGGTGAAAAATGTACAGTAGCAGAGGAGGCGGTAGAACCGGACGCGGAACTACCAGAACTAACAGCCGCAGCAATCATCGTATGGGTTTGGGCGGATTTAAAAACAAGAAAAAGCGGGTTTGCCGCTGGTGCACCGATGATGAAACCTGCCGTAATCTGTATATTGATTTTAAGGATACAAAAAAAATAAGTCGTTTTCTTACCGAACAGGGTAAGATCATTCCCAGAAGAACATCTGGAAATTGTGCCCGCAGTCAAAGGCAACTGGCCACGGCCATTAAACGTGCCCGTCATCTGGCCTTGCTGCCGTATATGGCGGATATTCCCAGATAGTGATAACAGGAAAGCAGGTGTCTATGAAAATACTATTACGTCAGGATCATGAAAAACTCGGTACGGCCGGTTCCATTGTAAATGTCAAACCCGGTTTTGCCCGCAACTATCTGATCCCTAAAGGAATCGCTCTGGCAGCCACCCCTAAAAATGTTCAATTTCTTGAAAATGAAAAAAAGTTATTGAACTGGGGTAAAGAAAAAGAGAAAAGAAAATCAGCAGAGTTGGCCAAGACCCTGGAAACTGTCTCGTGTACGATCACGGTACAGGTCGGCGAAGAAGATAAATTATTTGGTTCGGTAACTTCGCAGAATATAGCCGAAGCCCTTCTGGCCCAGGGTTATGAAATTGATAAACGCAAAATTATGCTGGATGAACCTATAAAATCTCTGGGTATTTACTCCGTGCCGGTCAAGTTACATCCGGATATCGAGGCTAAGGTTAAAGTCTGGGTAGTCAAAGAATAACCAATATTATATACTGATTTGTAAAGGCGGCTTTGCCGCCTTTTTTTTTACTTATATATTTATTTTTTCTTGTCAGATTATATTTAAATTTACCTGAAATCCAGCCTGAAATTATTAACTAAAGATTTTCAGTAGATATGACATATGTGGATGTAATATTCAATCTGGCTCTGCCTAAAACCTTTACTTACCTGGTACCGCAGGATGTTCAGGCCTCCCTGCAGCCGGGTCAGCGTGTATTCAGCTCCCCTGGGGAAAAGGGAACTGACCGGTGTCGTTACCCGTGTCCTCGAACACAGCGAAATCTCCGCTTGCAGGGAAATTGTGGATGTGCTGGAAACAATTCCGCTCGTCCGTCCGGAATTACTGGAATTCACCGCCTGGCTGGCTGAATACTATCTTTGTTCCTGGGGACAAACCGTGCAGCTGGCTTTGCCGCGCGGAATGGAACAGAAGAGCGAAAGTGTGATCAGCTTAAAACATTTTCCCGAGGATATAAATTTAATTCTGACCGGACGCAAGCAGCAGTCTGTTCGATCTGATTGCCGGCAATAGCGGTAAAACAACTACCTATTACCGCAGGCAATTTGGCAGCGGATCATTCTATCATTATTTGCAGGAATTGCAGGAACAGGATTTAATCCAGTCTGGAGCAGCGGATTAAAAAACCTTCGCGTCCCAAAACCCAGCGCCTGGTCATCGTGGGCGCAACAATCCCCGATTCTGACCGGATCCTGAAAAAAAATCCCCGCCTGAATAATATTTTAGAAGAATTAAAAGAAAAGAAATTACCATATAGTGAATTTCAGGAACGGCTGGGGCTGTCAACTGCTGTTATCAACCGGCTGGTCCGGCAGGGAGTTCTGCAGATCGAAAAATCAGTGCAGCCGGCTGAATCTAAAACTACCTATCCGGAAGAAAAAAAGGAGATCAACCTGAATGCCGAACAACAGCAAGCCCTGTCGACCATAAGCCGAATCGCTGCAACGCCGTGAATTCCAGACTTTTCTGTTGTATGGAGTAACCGGCAGCGGAAAAACCCAGGTTTACCTGGAAGCGATTAAATCCTGCATTCAGCAGGGCCTGACCGCAATCGTTTTAATTCCGGAAATATCGCTTACCCCGCAGACTTTAAGGCGTTTTGATAATTTTTTCCCGGGCCAGGTTGCCGTATTTCACAGTAAGATGAGTGTACATGACCGTTTTGAAACCTGGATGAAAGTCTTCGAGCAGGCAAGTATCGATTGTAGTAGGTCCGCGTTCAGCCTTGTTTATGCCGGTTCAGAATCTGGGCATCATCGTGGTGGATGAAGAACATGATGGTTCCTATAAACAAAATGATCCTGCACCGCGTTATCATGCCAGGGATGCGGCCATATACCGGGCCAGGATGAATCAGGCCGTGGTGGTGCTTGGTTCAGCAACCCCCAGTCTTGAATCGTATTATAATGCCAGTACACGCAAATATATGTTGCTGGAACTGACCCGCAGGATTAAAGATGTAAAATTGCCGAAAGTATATATAGAGGATGGTAAAAACCTGTTCAAAGGCAAAAAGGAATCCAGAGTATTTACACCTCTGCTGCTTCAGAAAATCCGGGAACGGTTGGAACGGCGGGAGCAGATTATCCTGTTGCAGAATCGCCGCGGTCATTCAGCCTATTTGCAATGCCTGGATTGCGGTTACATTTTTCTTTGTCCCAATTGTGAAATTTCCCTGACTTATCATGCCTACCATAAGCATTTATTATGTCACTATTGTGGCTATTCAAAGCAGGCCCCGGAATATTGTCCCAAATGCCAGGGTCCCGATATAAAATACATCGGTACGGGTACACAAAAGATTCAGGCGGAGATCATGAAATTATTTGCCCAGGCGCGCCTGATTCGCATGGATCAGGATACTACCGGCCGCCAGGGGGCACATGGTTTGTTTCTGAAATCATTCAAAGAAGGTAAAGCCGATATTCTGCTGGGGACACAGATGATTTCAAAAGGACTGGATTTTAGCAGGGTGACGCTGGTAGGGGTGATCTCTGCTGATATTGGCTTAAGTCTGCCGGATTACCGGTCTGCCGAACGGGTATTTCAGTTGTTAACTCAGGTCGCCGGAAGGGCAGGCCGGGATGAACTGGAAGGTGAAGTGGTTATTCAGAGCAGCATAATCAATCATTATGCCATTCAGTTTGCCAGGAATCATGATTATAAAGGTTTTTACCGGCAGGAGCTGAAATACCGGCAGGAAATGGGATATCCCCCCTTGCGCAGGATTATCAACCTCAGGTACTCGGCTGATAATTTATCCACGACTATAGCTTTTGCCCGGGAGATAACACAAAAACTGCGCGCAGCCGGGCGGGGTCTTTACGAAATTACCGGTCCGGCACCATCGCCCCTGGCCAGGATCAATAAGCAGTATCGCTGGCAAACCCTGCTTAAGATCGATCCCGCCAGAGATCCCGGCGGCACACGTAGCAAAAAAATAATTGAGATGGTTATGCTGCCGTATTTACGCTTGAAAGAATCCAATTTGAAAATTATCGTGGATGTCGATCCTCAGGAACTGTTATAAATATAAACTGGTTGCATGCTCAGGCAGGATTTGTGTAAATTTTGATTAAACATACGGTATTACCACCATGAGTAAACAATTTGATATCAAGAAAGAAAGCATTTCACTAATCAATAAATCGTATAACGAACGCAGCGAGTATGTCTCACTGGAAACCAAATACCGCCAACTGGCAGAAAAATATAAGAAAGTTATCACCCGCAGCAGGAAAGTGGAGCAGGTCTATCAGTTTCATAAAGGGGTGGTACAGAATATTTCCAGCGGAATCATCACTATTGATTTTGATGGTCTGATCACGTTTATTAATACTACAGCATTAAAACTGATTGATTATGAATATAGTGAACTGGTAGGTAAATCCATACGCACGCTTTTTGCCGACCAGCCTGAAGGCGAACAGATTCTTCATGTACTGTTTAAAAATAAAAGCATGTTTGAAAGCAAGGAGGTCAATTTACTGGCCCGCAACCAGAAGGTCATCCCCATCGGTTTTACTACGACCTTGCTGGATATAGAGGATGTTAAATATAACGGTGTCATATTCAGTTTCCGGGATTTGACCAATATACATAATTTCCGCAGTCGACTGGAGCGGATCGATCGTCTGGCCACTCTGGGTGAAGTTTCGGCCGGTATTGCTCACGAGATCCGTAATCCGCTGGCGGGTATCAAGTCGTCCGCACAGGTGCTGGAGGATAGTTTTAGTCCCGGCGATTTCAGAGCGGAACTGATTAAACGGATCATCAAAGAAATTGACCGCTCTAATGAATTGCTGAAGAAATTTTTTAAGTTTGCCAAGCCGGGTAAACCCAGGCAGGATTTTGTTGTAGTGGAAAATATAATTAAGGGTGTCCAGGTACTGCTTTCATCCAAAATGAGTAAAAAAAATATCGTATATAGCACCAGTTTTGATAAAAATGTGCCGAAAGTATATGTAGATGAGAATCAACTGGAGCAGGTATTGATTAATTTATTTCTGAATGCTATCGACGCCATGGAGCAGGGGGGCACTTTAACCGTTTCGACTGTAACAACTCCGGCCGCTGCGGTTAATGAAGATCAGTCGATGGTGGCGATTCAAATCGCCGACCAGGGCTGTGGAATTGAAAAAGAGAACATTAAAAAAATTTTTAATCCCTTTTTTACCACCAAGAGCGACGGTGTCGGTTTAGGTTTATCCATTTCCTCGCGACTGGTTGAAGAGAACGGGGGCAGAATCGAAGTTGAGAGCGAACCTGGCCGCGGTACCCGGTTTTCTATCCTGCTGCCCACGGGCTAGTCGATCTTCGACCTGCGGCGGTCACAAGGTAAGCGAAATAAACAATAAGTAGTACTAAGCAAGGAACGGAATTACTGTTATGGATGAAGCAAAAAAATTGCTGATTGTAGATGATGAAGAAACTCTGACCTTCAGTCTTTATCAATGTTTTATTCTGGCTAAACAGAATTATGAGGTTGTCACTGCCGGCTCGGGCGATGAAGCCTGGGAAAAAATAAATCGTGAAAAGTTCGATCTGGTAATAAGCGATATCAGGATGCCGGGCATGGACGGTCTGGAATTGCTGGAACAGATTAAGAAGCATTATCCGCATCTGGAAGTGATTATCATGACTGCCTTTGGTTCCGATGACAAGAAAGAGGAAGCCATGAGAAAAGGTGCCAGATTTTATCTGGAAAAACCTTTTGAAATGAAAGAAATAAGACAACTAGTTATGGATATTTTGAAATAATTATGGCTTTAGTAGGCAATCTCCGCGATCTCAGATTACCCAATCTGATCCAGCTGAATTGTATGGAGAAGAATACCTCCAAACTCACCATTGAGTATGCCGGTAAATATGGTTTTGTGTACTTTCAGGATGGTAATGTAGTTCATGCCGAATTAGATCCTGACGTTGGTGAAGATGCGCTGTTTAAAATGCTGGCCTTACAGGAAGGTAAATTCAGGGTGGAGAATAATGTGCGTCCACCGATCATCACGATCAATATTCCCTGGAACAGTTTACTGCTCAAGGGTCTTCATCACCTGGACACTCTGGAAATCAGCGCTGAAAGCAAGAATTTGCATTTATTGAGTATGTTAATGAATATCAAAGGGGTCAGGAATACAGCGATTATTAATCAGGATGGTGAGATTCTGGCCAGTAACACCCGCATCAATGGATTATCGGTTCTGGCTGCCTTTACTTTGCTGCAGGTTGAAAAGATAGGGACGCTGATGAGCAGAGAAAATCCCCGCTTCATCAGTCTGAATACCACCCAGAACCGTATATTACTGGCTTTTTATAAACAGAATCTGGTTTATCTGGATATCGAGACCAAGTACCAGCTGGATACCGTTTTAGCTTTGGTCGAAGAGGTGTTGAATGCCTGAATTATCACGTGATCAGGCTGCAGCTTGGGATAACACGAATCACTTTGCTGGAAAGGTGCAATGTTAGAAGATAATAAGTGGTTTCAGGAAATACTGAGTATCACTGGTGTGGAAGGGGTGCTCTTAACCAGCCAGGCCGGCAATGTGATCGGTAAAATAGGTTTGAATTTTGATCAGGCTACTTCAGAAAAGATAGCCCAAAAAATAATCCGTATTCTGCTGATTCATCAAAAAATCAACCGCACGGTGAAAGAAGTGGAGATTAAGTGGGCGGATTATAATTTAATCATCATGATCAAGAATGGCTTGCTCCTGATTACTTATTGTTCCCAGGATCGCATCATGCCTTTGTTACGAATTACACTAAATGTTGTCATGGCTCATCTGCTGGAAGATAAAAAATTTATCAAGCAAATTAAAAAATATCTGGAGGAAAAACCGCCCAAATTGATCCCGGAACAACTGGAGACCAAGGAAATAAATTTAATTTCTAAATTGCAATAAATTTTAATTACTATTATATTAAAAAAATAAAATATCCTAAGTCAGTTTGCCAGATCGGGCCGGGAAAGCAATACAGCCGGGCAAAGTTAAACTGGCCAGGGGACAAAAAAATTAAATTTGGTAAATTCGCAGCAGGTGGCAAACCAGTCCATAAAGTTTATCCGGGAGGATTTTTTCAAGCGACTGGAAGAGGTACTGGTGAAAAATATTGGTCCAGTTGCTTCCTATATTATTGATGATGTTTTGTCTGACTTGAATACCGAGCGCAGCCAGGTGAGCGGGGCAAACGCTGCACTGTTGACCGAGGCGATCAGCCATCAGATTGCCGATGAAGATAAACGATTGAAATTTCAGCAGGATATGCTTGAATATATAAAGCAGTTATGAAATTTTTAAGTCTGCGTTGGAAAATAAGCGGTATTTTGATTTTAAGTAACCTGTTTTTAGGACTGGTCATTATTTTTATTGTTCAAAAAACGGTTACTACAAGTTTAAAGAAAGAAGTTATTGAACGAGGGCAGACCATCGCTACTGATTTAGCCCGCTACAGTTCTGAAATGATAATGGAGAAGGATTCGGTTGGCTTGCGGCAAACACTGGCTAATTCTTTAGCTTACGAGAGTGTAGAATATATACTGGTGCAGGACGGCCAGCGGCGCATTATTGCTGATACATTTAATGGAGACGTACCGGCAGAATTGACCACCCGCCAGATATCTTCTGAAATAAATAATAGCAATCCGCCGTTAATTCATTTGAGATCTGCCGCTGTGCAATGTTATGATGTAGCCGTGGGGGTTGCCGAAGGGAGTCTGGGTTTTATTCGCATCGGGATGAAACAGAGTTATATTGCGGAAAGGGTCAAACAAACCAATACCTATATCATCATCAGTATCATTCTGGTTACGGTACTGGGTATTATTATTGTTTATTTTATTTCCAACAGAATTATCCGGCCGATAATCCATCTGGCCGACCGGGCCACCGAGATCAGCAGCGGCAATTTGGGCGAAAAGATCACTATTAAAACCAATGATGAGATCAACTACATGGCTGAATCGGTGGAACGGTTACGGGAAAGTCTGAAAATCGCTTTGACGAGATTAGATAAGACTAAATCCATGAGCATTTAAATAAATGTGGGGATAGAGGATATGGTACGTACAAAAAAACTGAAAGACGGCAGCCGTCAGATTATTCTTAACGGTAAGCAGTATGAGGGCGTGACCAAAACACTTTCCGAGTTAGCCAGCAAAACCAAAGCATCAGCAATTTTGTTCGCTGATATGAGCGGCCAGCTGATCAGTCAGCGCGGGAATACGGAGAATATGAATACTACCGTCCTGTCGGCTCTGGCGGCCAGCGATTTTGCTGCCACGGCTGAAATGGCTAAACTGGTCGGGGAAGAAGCAAAATTCAAGTTGCTCTTCCATGAAGGGGAGAAACGGAATGTCTATCTTTCCAATGTTGGTGATTATTTCTTCCTGGTGGTCGTATTTGATGTCAATGTCACGCTGGGCCTGATCCGCATTTATACTAAGAAAGCGATTCAGGGTTTGCTGGAAATTCTGGAAGAAAGTGAAGAAATTGAAGGTGAAAAAGATATGATTGATTCCGACTTTAGTTCGCTGTTGGGTGATGCTTTGGATGAGACCTTTAAATAAAAAAATCTTAGCTGAATTTGATAACTGTGAGAGGAACTAATGTTTATCAATTGGGCGCTCCAAGAAATTAACCTAAAGATCGTTTATTATGGACCGGGCATGAGTGGTAAAACCACCAATCTGGAGTATATTCACTCCAAACTGGATCCATCGCTTGCGGGTGAACTGGTATCTCTGAAAACGAAAGAAGATCGTACGATATTCTTTGATTTCATGCAAATTGAAGTGGGACGCATCAAGGGGAAAAAACCAAAATTCAATTTATATACTGTGCCGGGGCAGGTATATTATGCTTCCAGCCGAAAAGTAATTCTTAACGGGGTTGACGGTATCGTCTTCGTCGCCGATTCCCAACCGCACCGCATGGAAGCCAATATTGAAACATTGCTGGATCTGGAAAACAATCTTAAGCAGGATGGACATTCTCTGGAAGCATTCCCCTGGGTTATTCAATTTAACAAACGAGACTTGCCGGGAGTGGAATCTATGGAAGCCCTGCAGAAGAAGTTGAACTTCTTCAGTGTACCCTATTTTGAAGGGGTTGCGGTCCGCGGTGATGGCGTATTCAACACACTGAAGTCAGTGATCAATAAAGTCGTACAAAACGTACAAAATCAGTTATAATCAATACCTCCACAGTACGGGTGGGGGTTTTTTTTTAATAACTTTGCACCTGATGAAAGAGTTGTCCATACCCCCGCTGCTCTTACCTTAACAGCAAAACGTCTGAGTAATACGGACTTTTTATCACCAAATAGCCACTAAGACCTGGAAATGCAAGCCAATAGCACCAATCGCAAGTACATATATAGTTGGGCTATGTACGACTGGGCTAATTCGGCATTTGCCGCTACCATCATGGCTTCGGTACTACCCGCATACTATAGTAAAGTTGCTGCGGCAAATCTGACACCAGCCACAGCCAGCAGTTATTGGGGTTATACCAATACGATAGCCATGCTGACTGTAGCGGTTTTATCTCCTATTCTGGGTGCAGTAGCGGATTACATGCGGGCCAAGATTAAATTTTTGACGACCTTCGCCATACTGGGCATCCTGGCTACCGCCATGCTTTTTTCCATACAACAGGGGGACTGGTTGCTGGCCTCTTTCTATTATATCGTCGGACGTATTGGATTTTCCAGTTCCATCGTATTTTATGACTCTTTATTACCTCATATCAGTGACAGCAGCAATATTGACCGGGTGTCCACGCTGGGTTATGCCCTGGGCTATCTGGGCGGCGGTTTACTTTTATCGGTAAATATGGCCATGATATTGTGGCCACAGGTCTTTTTCATCGCGGATAGTTCATTGGCGACCCGCTGGTGTTTCATTACAGTGGCTTTGTGGTGGGGATTATTTTCATTACCGCTGTGGATCAATGTAAAAGAACCACTGGCCCGTAAGGCCGACCGCCCGGCCAGAATGAATGTACTGCGTGCAGGATTTAAACGGATCAAATTGACCTTCAGCAGGATCAGGCAGTTTAAACAGGCTTTCCGCTTGTTGATTGCCTACTGGCTTTACAACGATGGCATCGGCACCATTATTGTAATGGCCGTGATCTTCGGTTCGGAGATTGGTATTGGTGAAAAGGATCTGCTCGGAGCAGTACTGCTGGTACAATTCCTGGGTATACCGTTCACCCTGTTATTCGGTCGCCTGGCCGAGAAGATATCAGCTAAAAAGGCCATTTATGCAGGATTGGTTATTTATACAGGTATCTGCATTCTTGGCCTGTTCATGAGGCAACCCCTTCATTTCTGGATTCTGGCCGTTCTGATCAGCATGGTCCAGGGCGGCACGCAGGCACTGAGCCGTTCGCTGTTCGGTCTGATGACACCCAGGGAGCGCTCGGCCGAGTTTTTCGGATTTTATGATGTCAGTGAAAAATTCTCAGGTATTCTCGGACCGGCTATTTTCGGAGTGATTGCACAATTTACCGGTTCCAGCCGTCTGAGTATACTGGCCTTAATAATATTTTTTATAAGCGGGATGATTGTGCTGAAGGATGTGGATCTGGCCAGCGGCATCAGGGCTGCAGCCCAGGCGGAAATACAGGACTAAAGAAGTACAATGATTTTAAAAATAGTATTGTAGAAACAGTTAAAAAAAATTAAATTTGAAACTTATTTTATTGGTTTTTTTTGCATTAGCGGTACAATCAGATAATTTGGCAGTGAAAAAGTACGGTCGGTATTCATTTTTAGCTCCGCCGGCAGATTCGTTGATCGTCAGAGACCTCAACCGGATCTTGATGGAAAATGAACCTGTGTTTCAGGAGGTATTTCATTTTACTCCGCGGCAGCTGCGGCGGGATGTGCAGATTTATATACCGCAAAATGACGAAGACTATTTTAAACTGAGTGAATCCGCCTTGCCCGACTGGAGCGGTGGAGTTGCTTTTCCTGATGAACGTAAGGTGATCTTAAGACCGCCGCCGTCAGGCTTTTTTGATCCGCGGGAATACCGCGAAGTGTTATTACATGAGTTGGCCCATATCTACCTGGCGGATAAAGCCGATACCTGCCGGGTGCCTTTGTGGTTCAATGAAGGACTGGCCATGCAGCTGAGCGGCAGAACTTTCTCCTGGAATGATCATCTGGTCATCAGCAGTGCCGTGATCAGCGCAAATCTGCTTGATCTGCAGGAGGTGGACCGGATGCTGGTCTTTGGATCGGCCAAAGCCCAACTGGCCTACGCGCAATCGTTATTGGCGGTTCAGTTTCTGATCCGTAATTCCGGCGAAAAGGTGATCGGTAATTTACTTGACGGGCTGGCCGCAGGCAATAACTGGGAACAGGTTTTCGAACAGGTCTACGACGGAACTGCTGCCGGTCAGTTCAACCGGGATTTGCAGCAATATATCCATCAGCAATACCGCTGGGCTTTACTATTGCAGGTTAAGAATCTCTTCTGGATAATGCTGGTAATTTTAGTTTTATGCGGCTTTATAATGATAAAAATTCGTAATCGCCGGATTCTGCAAGAGTGGGAAAAAAGCGAAGATATCTAATAAGGAGGAATTGAAAATTGTATGTACCTAGAAAAATTTTTCTGACCAAAGGTGTGGGTAAGCATCGTGAACGTCTTACCAGTTTTGAAATGGCATTACGTGATGCTAAAATTGCATCTTTTAATCTGGTTGGAGTATCAAGTATTTTCCCTCCGCGCTGCAGGATCATTCCGCTGAAAAAAGGCTTAAAAATGACCAAGGCCGGTCAGATTTTACATGCCGTTTACAGCCGTAATGAGACCAATGAACCTAACCGGCTGATCGGTGCTTCGGTGGGTCTGGCGATCCCGAAGGATCCCAGCATGTACGGTTACCTGAGTGAACACCATTGTTTCGGCCAGACCAATGATATCGCCGGCGACTATGCGGAAGATATTGCTGCGGAAATGCTGGCCACGATTCTGGGTGTTCAATTCAATATGGATAGCAGCTGGGATGAAAAACGGCAGCAATGGAAAATCAGCGGAGAGATAGTCAAATCTACCAACATTACTCAGACTGCTATCGGCGATAAAAACGGATTATGGACTTCGGTAATTGCGGCTGCGGTATTATTACCATGATGCAGTTTTTAGGCGAAGATAATATAAATACCAGTTTTGAGCAGGCGCAGGTGGTCATCTTACCACTACCGGTTGAATTTTCCACCAGTTATGGCAAAGGTACAGCCGCCGGTCCGCAGGCGATTCTGGCCGCATCGGGATTCGTAGAACTTTACGATGAAGAATTGGATCTGGAGATTTGCACAAAAGGAATCCATACCCTGCCGGCCATGGAATTTCGGGGTGATCCGGCCGGGATTATGGATACCATCACCGCTCAGGTAAAGGCGTTATTGCAGAATAATAAATTTGTAGTGGTACTGGGAGGAGAACACAGTATTTCCGCCGCAGTATACCGGGCCTATCATAGCCGCTATAGAAATCTTTCGGTTTTGCAACTGGATGCCCATTCTGATCTGCGCATGGAGTATGAAAATTCACTTTATAGTCATGCTGCCACCATGCGGCGGATCTGGGAACAGAACCATAAAATAGTTCAGCTGGGTGTACGGGCCCAGTGTATCGAAGAGCGTGAATTCATTAAACAAAACAAAATTTCCATATATTATGCACATCAGTTGATTAAAAACGGATTCAGCGATACCCTGATAAAAAAAATGGACAAGAATATCTATTTGACTGTCGATGTTGATTTTTTTGATCCGGCCATCATGCCCAGTACCGGCACACCGGAACCGGGCGGTTTCTTCTGGTATGAAACACTGAATTTTCTGCGACGGGTTTTCCAACAACGGAATGTGCTGGGATTCGATGTGGTTGAACTGAGTCCCATACCAACTTTAAAGCACCCTGATTTTATGGTAGCAAAGTTGATATCGAAATTAATCGGATTTCACTTTTTGGAGAAAGACAGGCGATGAAAAAGATTAATTTTTTGTTCGGGATTCACAATCATCAACCGGTCGGCAATTTTGATTTTGTCTTCAGTGATGCCTATGACCAGGCCTACCATCCGTTTTTGCAGGTGCTGGAAAATTTTCCGAATATAAAAATCGGCCTGCATTTTACCGGAATATTAATCGACTGGTTGAAAGAGCACCGGCCGGGCTTGCTCGGCACGATCAGCAAACTGGTAAAGCGCGGCCAGATTGAAATGATGACCGGCGGTTATTATGAACCCATTCTCAGTATTATTCCGGAAAAGGACCGCATCGGGCAAATTCAGATGCTGACCCGGACCGTCGCAGACCTGTTCGATTATGAGCCGCGCGGAATGTGGCTGGCCGAGAGGGTCTGGGAGCCGACCATGCCTACTTCGCTGGTTAAAGCGGGTGTGAGTTACACGGTTATTGACGATACACATTTTAAATATGCCGGGTTGACTGATGACCAGTTAATCGGTTATTATCTTACCGAAGATCTGGGCAATGCTGTGGTCTTGTTCCCCATCAGCAAACGCTTACGTTATACCATACCATTTGAGGATCCGGAAAAGACAATCGAACATCTTGCCGCCATGGCCAGCGAGGATGGTGAGAATATCATGGTCTTTGCCGATGATGGTGAAAAATTCGGAGTCTGGCCCCATACTCATCAGCATGTATATCATGATAAATGGTTAGAAAGATTTTTTCGCTTGTTGACCGAAAACAGTTCCTGGATAAATATGATACATTTCAGTGACGCCATGCGGCTTTTTAAACCACGGGGTAAGATTTATTTACCGACTGCCTCCTATGCCGAAATGATGCACTGGTCTTTGTTTCCGGACACCTTCCAGGCCTATGAAGATTTTGAACATTACCTGAAATCGAAAAATGTCTATGAAGATTTTCATGTTTTTGTCCGGGGTGGATTCTGGCGCAATTTTTTAGCCAAGTACACCGAGGTCAATAATATGCATAAAAAAATGCTGCGGGTAAGTAAGAAACTCTGGAGTTTATCTGCCGCTCAGCAGCAAAAGGCCGCCCGCCCCGCTTTTAAAAAACTATGGGCCGGCCAGTGCAACTGTCCTTACTGGCATGGAGTCTTCGGCGGTCTCTATCTAAGCCACCTGCGCGATGCTATTTATACTAATTTGATCCAGGCTGAAACAATAGTTGATAAACTGACCCGGGCTAAAAGGCCCAGGATTGAATTAACCGATCTGAATGTTGACGGATCTGCCGAGTTGATCGTAGAAACAAAGAATTATAATGCTTATTTCAGTTTAATCCATGGTGGAATGCTATACGAACTGGATTATAAGCCTGTAGCAAAAAATATCCTCGATACCATGACCCGGCGTAAGGAAGGTTATCATAAAAAACTGGCAGCAGCCGTGGTACCTGGCAATGAAAGCCAGAGAACAGCAAGTATCCATGATCTGATATTGGCCAAGGAACCCAATCTGCTTTCCAAATTGCATTATGATTTTTATGAGCGAAAATCATTTATCGACCACTTTTTCAATGAAAATACCACCCTGCAATCTTTCGCCTCCGCACAATATCAGGAAATGGGTGATTTTTTTAACCAGGAGTATAAAATCCGCTCCAGGCAAACCAGCCCGGACATGGCCAGCGTGCAACTATCCCGCCTTGGTAAGGTCGGATACCGTGGTGAACAGGAAATGGTGCGGATCGATAAGAATATTAAATTTTCTAACAACAATGGTACGATTACTGCGTATTATACTTTAACCAATAACGGCAAAAATCCATTGCAGTTATGGTTTGGAGTGGAGTTTAATTTTGCTTTGCAGGCCGGCCATGCCGATGACCGTTACTATTATCTCAAAACAGGGAAAATCGGAGATGCCTATCTGGACAGCAGCGCAGAACTCCCTGATGTACAATTTATCGGCTTGCGCGATGAATGGCGTAAAATGGATCTGCAACTGGAAGTGAGTGAAAAGAGCACAATCTGGCGTTTTCCGATTGAAACTATTTCTCAGTCAGAAGCCGGATTCGAAAGAGTTTACCAGAGTTCAGCGGTATGCCCTAACTGGCGGGTAGAGCTTAAGGACAAATGGCAGATCGTAATTAAATTAAAAATGAATACCATTAAAAAATAAAACGGTCAAACGAATATGAACAGCCAGAAGCGTAAACTTATATCCATTATCAGCCTGATTGTCCTGGTACTGATCATCGTGGTTGTGCTGATTAAGGTAAATTCGATGCTTTTTTCGCCAGGCAGCCAGAAGGAACGGGCTAAAAATGAAACTAAATTCAGGGAGATTATAAATTATATTTCCTCGTATTACGTGGATGAGGTAAACTGGGACGAAGCCTACCAGAGCGCAACCCGGTCGGTCCTGGAAAAATTAGACCCGCATTCCGTTTATGTTTCAGCTACGGAAGTGGAAACCAATGAAGAAAATTTTCAGGGCCAGTATCAGGGTATTGGAATTCAGTTTGACATAATTGATGGTTATATCACCGTAATCACGGCTGTGCACGATTCACCCGCCGATAAGGTCGGATTATTGGCAGGGGACCGGATTGTTAAAATAGATGGCAAGTCGTCAATAGGTATTGATCAGAGCGAGGTACCCCGGCTGCTGAAAGGGAAAAGCGGAACCCCGGTGCAGGTTACAGTTTTGCGGGAAGGTATCAGTGATCCGCTGGAGTTTAAGATCATCCGCGGGGCTATACCGTTGTACACGGTTACCGATTATTTCATGAATGCAGACAGCATCGGTTATATCTATCTTAATCGTTTTGCCAAAACCACCGAGCAGGAACTTGATCAGGCGCTTACCGCTTTGGAAAATCAGGGTATGCAGCGGCTGGTCCTGGATCTGCGCTGGAATGCCGGCGGGCTGCTGGATCAGGCGGTCAAGGTTTCCTCGCGATTTTTACCCGGACACCGGAAAGTCGTATTTACCCGCGGACGCTTACCCGAGTTCGATGAGGAATTTTATACCGATACTTACGGACGCCGCAAGGTGCGCGATTATCCCCTGGTTGTATTAATTAACTATGCCTCAGCGTCAGCAGCAGAGATTGTTGCCGGGGCGCTGCAGGATTATGATCGTGCTTTAGTCGTAGGCACGACCAGTTTTGGCAAAGGACTGGTGCAGCGGGAATTTCCACTGCGCGACAACTCCCGCCTGCGCCTGACCATCTCCAAATATTATACACCCAGCGGGCGCCTGATCCAGAAACCTTATAAGGGTAAAAATGTCGAACAATATTATGAGGGAGCGGCAGACAGCCTGAGTTTAAAATATGCCAGTGCCGATAGTACTGATACTTTATATAACCGGTCGTTATATTATACCAGCAGCGGCCGCAAGGTGTACGGAGGGGGAGGTATTAGTCCCGATGTGATTATTGAACCGGTCGACCAGATTTATTCCCCAATGCTGATCCAGCAGATCAGGGATAAGCATCTTTTTTTTGAAACAGCTGCCCATTTTACCCTGAACCATCCATACTGGAAGGATAATCTGAATCGCTTCCTGACCGAATTTGAAGTAGATAACCGTTTGTTGAATGAGTTCATTTCACTGGCTGCCCAAAAAGGACTGCTGATTACGGCAGAAGAATTAAAGCAGCACCGGCAGTATATCGCGGTATCTTTGAAGGCTGAAATTGCCCGCAACCTGTGGGGAAATGATAAATATCACCGGATTTTGCTGGAGGAAGATAATCAATACCAATCTTCGTTGAAATTATTTCCCGAAGCTAAACAACTGCTGGTCCAACTGGAAAAGTCGGATTCAACAACAGATTCGGCTAGATGACGGAATGCATAATAGAACAAGATTCCTCTCCCCGCCGCCTGCCTGACGGCAGGTCTAGCGAGCGGATGAGAAATCTTATAAACTGCCCTGTTAGCTCCGCTGATTTAATCTTTTTAACACATAGACTACAATTATTCTTCAATATTTAATATATTTAGGCTACACATAAAAATATTCAGTACAGCAACTATTAAAAATTGATAGTAGCCACGTTCAGGAGGGAATTTTAATGGATAAATCTGGTAAGCGAACCGCTATCGGTGTGGATCTGGGAGGAACGGCAATCAAATTTGCCCTGGCGGAAGAAGATGGCAAAATAATTAAAGAGGATAAAAAACCGACCAATACAGAGGCGACCAAAGAAACCATTCTGGCCAATCTCGGCGACGCGATCCTGCAGATGAAAAGATATGCCGAAGAGCATGGACATAAACCGGTAACAGTAGGTCTGGGCACCCCGGGCAGCGTAGAAATCCATACCGGTTTTCTGATGGGTTCGACGCCCAACTTCCTGTACTGGCGAAATGTCGAAATTAAAAAAGAACTCGAGAAAGCAGTTAAATTACCGGTATTTGTGGACAATGATGCCAACCTGATGGCACTTGGCGAGACCAGGTTCGGAGCGGGAATAGGTCATCATGATGTTATCTGCCTGACCATTGGTACGGGTGTAGGCGGAGGAATTATTATCGATGATAACCTGTACCGCGGTTTCCAATGTGCCGGGGCCGAACTGGGACACCTGTCGCTGGATATGGAAGGTATAATATGCAATTGCGGGGGCAAGGGCTGTCTGGAAGCATACGCTTCGGCAACTGCCATGTTGAAAAATTTCAAAGCTCATTATGAAAAAAATAAAATTCCATTTAATGCTGAGGAAATGGATGTCCGCTATATTTTCAAACTTTACCGGCAGAATGACTCCATAGCCAGGCAGGTAATCGAAGCAGCCTGTTATTATCTTGGACGGGGACTGGCCACGCTGATCAACATTTTTAATCCAAGTATGTTTATTATCGGCGGAGGCGTCGCCGAAGCAGGGGAAATATATCTGGGCAAGGTCCGTGAGACCGCTTATCAATATGCCATGGAAAAACCCCGCGAAGGAGTGCAGATTGTCGGGGCCAAACTGGGGAATAAAGCCGGTTATCTGGGAGCTATCTCTTTTGCGCTCGAATCGGTCGATAAGGGCTGAAAGATTTTGCGGGTATGAAATACCTTTTTATTCTCAATCCGATTTCCGGTGCAAAAAACCGGGTTGAGGATATCATCGATTTTATCGCAGCTGAGCTGGCACCCAGCGGTCATCAGTATGATTTTGCCTGTACTACCCATGCCGGCGAAGCCCGGGCCCTCTCCGAAAACGCTGTGCAGGAAGGGTATCAGATCATCGTGGCAGCAGGTGGTGATGGCACGATCAATGAAGTCGCCAGCAGCCTGGTAGGTTGTCAGCAGACCTGCCTCGGTATCATCCCGCTAGGTTCCGGAAATGGGATTGCCAGAAGTCTCGGCGTACCGCTAAATCTAAGGAAAGCGATTCAGCAGTTGTTACAGCCCGGCCGTTTGTTCATCGACATCGGCAAGGTTAACGATCACTTTTTTGTCGGGATCTGTGGAATTGGTTTTGATGCCAATATAGGTAAAAAATTTCAGGATTTTGGTATACGCGGACCCCTGCCGTATTTTTTCATCGGTTTTAAAGAGTTTCTGCTTTACCATGCCCAGGAATTTAACCTGCACCTGAATGATCAGCAACTGCAGATCAGACCGTTGCTGGTGGCTATTGCCAATACACCGCAATACGGTAATGGTGCCGTAATCGCACCCGGGGCAGATCCCAGTGATGGGATTCTGGATATTTGCATTCTACCGGAGGTTAATTTGCTGAAAGCAGCAGCGCTGACCCGGCGCTTATTCTGTGGTACCATACATATCGCGACCGAGTATCGGCATTATCGGGGCAAGGAGTTCAGAATAACCTGCAGCTCCGGCCAGTGTATTATCCATACCGATGGTGAACCTCATATTATGCCGGCCGAATTGCATTTAAAAATTATTGAAAAGGCGCTGAAGGTATGCAGCGGGAAAGCAGTAAATCCTAATTGAATGACATGAAAAATATCTATACGATCGCCGCAGAAGTCGACCAGACAGACGCCCAGCGACTTTCACCTTATTCGACCAGGGATAGCGCGGCCGTTCGTTTGTTCCCCGAAAAAAAGAAGAGTTTTCGTCCGCCGTTTGCGCTGGACCGCGACCGCATTATTTACAGCGGCGCATTCCGGCGTTATACCGGCAAAACTCAGGTGGTCTATTTCGCCTCAATGCTGGATGAACAACTTTCCAGCCGCAGTTTGCATACTCTGAGTGTCGCCCAGATTGCCCGTACCATCGGACGTTTACTGAGACTGAACATCGACCTGATTGAAGCGATCTCGCTGGGGCATGATCTGGGCCACCCGCCCTTCGGTCACGATGGCGAAAAATACCTCAGCCAGGTAAGCGAAAAATATGGCCTGGGGCAGTTTCATCATAACATTCAGAGTCTGCGGGTGGTGGACTTCATATCTAAAAAAGGGGAAGGATTGAACCTGACCTTTCAGGTCAGGGAAGGCCTGCTTTCTCATGACGGGGAAGTGCACGATCAGAAATTAATACCTGAACCGCAACGCACTGAAACAGATATCCAGGATTATATCCGCGCACGGGAAGGGGGCCGGGAAACAATGCTTATTCCCATGACCCTGGAGGGGTGCGTGGTCAGGTTCAGTGATACCATAGCCTACATCGGCCAGGATATCGAGGATGCAATCCGCCTGGGTCTGATCAAGCGAACAGCTTTACCGGCAGAATGCGTCAAAATCCTCGGTGAAAATAACGGCGCCATTATTGAATCCCTGGTCCAGGATGTGGTTGAAACCAGTTATGAACAGAATTATATCGCTTTCAGCCGTAACGTGTCCGCAGCGCTGTACCGGCTTAAACAATTCAATTATGAATATATTTATAAGAGTAGTAAACTAAAAATTAACCATGAGCGGATTGCCAAAGGTTTTGAAATTCTGTTTGCACAATTTCTGCAGGACCTGGAAAAAGAAAATAGCAGCAGTTCTGTTTACATAGATTTTTTAAAGAAGAAATCAAAAAAATATTTAGACCAGACCATCCCGACATTGATTGTACGTGATTATATTTCCGGCATGACCGACCGTTATTTCACCAAGGTGCTGCAAAATCTGGTCATCCCTGAAATATCACTGGGCGAGTTACAGAATACCTGAAGGTGATATCAGGATTAAATGCGGAGGGAGGCATGTCAGTCAGTACGTTTAAAAGGTTACAGGGTGCAGTTGAACAATTGCGGCCGGAAGCGGTCGAATTGATGAAAAAACTGATCTCGATCAATTCCGTGGGACCACAGAATAACGGTCCCGGAGAAACAGAGAAAGCAAATTTTATCAGGGATTATTTGCGCAAGTGCGGATTGACGGATTTTGAAGATTATCCGGCCCCCGACCACACAGTAGTGGGAGGTTTACGGCCCAATTTCAGCGCAACGGTGTCCGGCCGGACGAGGCAGCGCACACTGTGGATTATCACCCATACCGATATAGTCCCTCCGGGCGATCCGACCAAATGGCACAGTGATCCATACCAGGCGGTGGTCAGGGACGGCAGGATATACGGCCGGGGCAGTGAGGATAATCACCAGGGCATTGTTTCAGCGATAGTTGCCGCCCGGGCTTTTTTGCAAACCGGGATTAAACCTTATTCTGATCTGAAACTGATCTTCGTTGCTGATGAAGAGACCGGCAGTAAATCCGGCCTGGTTCATTTGCTGGCTCAGCATCCGGATCTTTTTCGCCGGGATGATCTGATCATTATACCGGATGCCGGTGAGGCCGACGGCCGGCTGATTGAAGTCGCCGAAAAGTCAATTATGTGGATTAAATTTAAAACAACCGGCAAGCAGGTACATGCCAGCACGCCTGATCAGGGGATCAATGCGTTTCGTGCCGCCGGTCACCTGCAGGTGCAATTGGAAGGTCTGGCCAGATTGTTTCCGCGCCGGGATAAAGTTTTCAATCCTTCCCGCTCAACATTCGAGCCGACTAAAAAAGAAGCCAATGTACCGAATATAAACACTATTCCCGGTGAAGATGTGTTTTACCTGGATTGTCGCGTGCTGCCCGACTATCAGATCAACGATGTTTCCGCGGCAATCAGGCAGATTGCCGACAAGATCGAAAAAAGATTCCGGGTAAAGATTGAGATCGGTTACGAGCAGGCCGAACAGGCCGCACCGGCAACATCTGTTGCTGCGCCGATAGTCGGTTTACTGAAGTCGGGCATCAGCAAAGTGTACAAACGGCAAGCCCGGCCGCAGGGAATCGGCGGCGGGACCGTGGCCGCCATTTTACGGCGCCGGGGATTTCCGGTGGCTGTCTGGAGTACCATGGACGAAGTGGGGCATCAACCCGATGAATACTGTATTATTGAAAACATGATAAATGACGCTAAAGTCTTTGTCTGGTGTGCTTTGGCTAGCGAAAATTTATGAAAAATAGTTGCATTACATTTTTTGATTTTATAATTTGATTCACGCTTTTCGTAGAATATCCCCAATCATATCCACTGGGGCTGGGAATTTTGAGGCACTTAACATTATTGTACAGGCTAATTTGAGCAGCGGCTGCTATACCTTCTGAAAAGTAAAAGTATAGTAGTTAGTCTTAGTTTTTAGCAGGATGCTGACGAAAATGGTCAAACTTATTTGCGTTTCTCAATCTCAAAAGTTACATCATCAAGGAAAAACTATACCTGTAGCAGCGGGCAATCATTGCCTGGCCGGAGTATAATCGTAGAGCTGATGGATATTAAAATAAGTTTAAATAATTTTTATCAAATAATTAGAAACCGTAAACCTTTAACCACTGGGAGGAGAGGTAATGTACCAAAAGTATCTGCTAATGTAATTATATCCAAACTTTTATTCATTTATGAAATCTAACATGTAGGAGGAAATGTGATGTTTATTAAACGCTTACTGATATTTTTATTAGTGAGTTTCGTTCCATTGGCTGTATTAGCACAATCATCCGGTAAGATTACCGGCCAGATCAGTGATGAAGCCACCAATGAGGCTCTGGTCGGCGTAAATGTGGTGATTGAAAATACAACCATGGGTGCGAATACAGATGTTGATGGTTATTATTTTATCCTTAATGTTCCTGTAGGGGCATATAGTGTACGTGCTTCGACGGTTGGTTATACCGAAACGGTTACCAAAAACGTTCGTGTTTCGGCCAATACCACCACCGAAATCAACTTCACCCTCAAGGAAACCACCGTGGACCTGGGAGAAGTAATTGTGGTTACAGCTGAACGGCCGCTGGTGGAAAAGAACGTCACCCAGAGTTATTCTCTGGTTACTTCGGAAGCAATCGAGGCCATTCCGGTGCGTGGTATGAATGGAATTCTTGATTTGCAGGCCAGTGTAGTGGTACAGGATGGTAATGTACACATCCGCGGCGGACGTCCGGAAGAAACCGGTTATTATTTAGACGGAGCCAATATCGTGAATCCGTTGAATAATACTGCCGGTGTTTATATTATCCAGGACGCCAGTAGAAGAAGTTCAGGTTTTGGCCGGCGGCTACACCGCTGAATTCGGCGGGGCCAATTCGGGTATCGTTAAGACCGAGTTGAAATCCGGTGCGGAGTCGATGCATTTGTCGTTTGATGCCCAGACCGATAACTTTGTGGGTAACGGAGAGAAATTCCTGGATACCTATTCTTATGGAAACAGTATTATAGGTGCAACTTTCAGTGGACCGGTGGTAAGTAAAAATATCCGTTTATTTGCGGCAGTCGAAAATGAATACTGGGCTGACTGCGAGTCAACGTTTCAGCAAAGGATTCACTTTTGAGAACCTGGTTGATGTAAATCCCACAAAATCCGGATGTATCAGATGGAAACCCGGACACAGTAACCCTTAAATATCTCGATGGCTATACCCCGCGGAATAATCAAAACCGCTGGGCCCTGAACAGTACCCTGTTGTTTGATTTCAAACCGTATCAATTACGTCTGAGCGGCGTAGCCAGTTATACCAAACAGCGTAATAGCGCTACTCCGATGCTGAATATATTGAACACACGGCAGTTATGGACCAATTTCCTGCAGGGTTTATTCTCAGCCAAGTTTACCCACGTGATTTCACCGACTACTTTCTATGATGTCAAGGTGAGTTATTATACCCGCTACACCGAGACCGAGGATAACTGGTTTGGTACCGATTGGACAAAATGGGCTGACAGTGCCGCCGTGAGTGATTACAGCAATGGTGAGGTAACCTATAGTGGCACATCATACCGAACCCTATAATTATGTTCTGCTCGGTTTTCCTTTTACTCGGGACGGTGCGAGTCCGGGTAATTATGTCAAATCTGAACAAAACTATATCGGCGGTAATATTGATTTAGTAACCCAGTTCAATAAATACAATGAAGTTAAAGTTGGCGGTGAGATGCGCTTATATACCGTACGCCAGTATTCGGTCGAACCGGGTATTTTAGGTCTGCTCCATGATTACGATGTAAATAGTGATTATTATACTTTGTCGGATATTGAAGTCGAACTGGCCACTATGGCCGAATGGACAGGGAATACCTATGGTTATGACCTGACCGGAGCCAAAACCGATAAGGGATTTAATGGACCACGGAAACCGTTTTCGGTGCATCTCTACGTCCAGGATAAACTGGAGTTCAAAGACCTGATCATCAATGCAGGTTTACGTTTGGATTATTTTGACAGTGATGATTATGAACTGGAAAATCCGGCGAATTTTACCATCGACGATGAAAAACCAGATCGACTCGATTGGAAAGCGAAGGATCCTTTTATGCAGATCAGCCCTCGACTGGGTATTTCCTTCCCGATCAGCGACCGGACCGTTTTCTATACTCAGTATGGAAAATTTGTCCAGACGACCCAGTTGAACGATATCTACTATAATTCAATCCAGTTTGCCCGTCAGATGGTGCGTGGTGGTTATTATTATATACAACTCCACCGGTTTTGATGCCGATCCGATGCGCACAACCCAGTATGAGATCGGATTCCGGCAGCAAATCGGCGAAAACGCGGCCATCGATATTTCCGGTTTCTACAAAAATATCATCGGTCAGCCCCAGATACAGAAAGTAGTAGGCTGAACCAGGAGCACAAAGTACGACTTACTGGACCATAGGCAATGGTGACTTTCGCCACGACCAAAGGTGTTGAAATCAGATTGACCCTACGCAGAATCGAAAGATTGCAGGCACAACTGAATTATACTCTCTCTTCGGCTGAGGGTACAGGTTCCAATGAAACAGCCTATTACAGTGCTTCCTATAATGGTACCGCGATACCGACTATCACCTCACCGCTTGATTTTAACCAGACTCACCGTGGTTCTGTTCTGCTCGATTACCGTTTTGGACGCCAATGATGGCGGCCCGGTATTGCAGAATCTTGGTGCGAATCTGATCTTCAGTTTCAGCAGCGGCCATGCTTTCACCTATACTTATGCTCAGCCGGGAGGTCAGGCTGATCCTTATACCGCCGGTACCGATTATATGCAGGATACCCGTTCGCGGGAAGCTGTGGAACCGATGGGTGCATCGACTACCCCGTGGAATTATAATATTGATCTGCGTCTGGATAAAAGTATTCAATATCTATGATAAACTGATGGCCACGGTTTACGTCCGGGTGAATAATCTGTTGAATACGAAAAATGTCATTAACGTATTCCCGACCACCGGTACAGCCACGGACGACGGATATATTTCAGATCCGACACGCTATGCTACCAATTACAGACCTATGGTCAACAGTATCTCGACATGTACCGTGCGGTCAATATTGAAAACGCTCAGGCTTTTCTGGCTCAGACCGGTAATGAATTGTACGGTACGCCGAGACAGATCTGGTTTGGTATTAAATTCAATTATTAATAGCCTAGCTGTAAGTACGAAATTATATCACAAACGAGTTTAAGGAGAAGATATGCAAAATAAATTAAAAATAATCCCTGTCGTACTTCTGGCCGGGATATTAATGCTGATCTTCAGCGCAGGAGTTTTTGCCAAAGAACACCCCGGTCAGGTCAGTAAAGTCAAACAGACTTGCAAAAACCTGAGCAGGGAAAAATTTTCCGCACCCTGTCCAATCTCTGCAACTGGGCTTACTGGGTTGATTGGGATGGCAGATCGGCTCACACCCCCAGTGACAATTCCGGCGGTTTTTACCCGCGGGGAACGACCACTGCTATTTTTACCGATGGTCTGGTCTGGGGTGGTTATGTCAGTGACGGCAGGGTCAATAATCCTGCTGTCGGCGGTGTGACGTATAATGTCGGAACTGTCGGCGGTTGGATCGTCACTCCCGGCGATGGTGTTAATCCGCCAGTTGCTGTCGACAACGATGATCCCAGAGTCATGATCTACCGGATTCGTAAGGATTGGCAAAACTTGACTATAGATGATGCCACGGTAAGACAGGATGCTGCAGAACTTCTGGAAATCGATATGAATGAAGTAACCGATGCTGATGGCCCAGGCGGTACTCGATGATTATGCACATGCCTGGAATAACTGGCCGGGCGATGTAGGCGCACCTATATTATGATAATGGGAATGGTATATGGGATGGTGTTCCAATAGATACACCCGGTTTTGCCAATGCTGATCAGGTGGTCTGGCTAGCCACCAACGATCTGAATGTGGCGGCCTGCGAAGGTCTCTATGGTTCGACGCCGATCGGTCTGGAACTACAGATTACCATGTGGAGTTATAATCAACCTGGCGCTACACTGGGCCAGCTGATCTTTAAAAAGTATACTTTGATCAATAAATCAGGTTTTGATGTCGATTCCATGTTCGTTTCGCAATGGTCGGATCCCGATATCGGTATATATACCGACGATCTGGCCGGGTGCGATATCAACAGGAGCCTTGGTTACGCCTACAGCGGCTATCTTACCGATGATTATTATACAGATTTTGGTTTGCCGCCTGCAGCCATGGGTTATGACTTCTTCCAGGGTCCCCTGGTTAATGGTGTTGACGGACAGGATCTCAACCTGAATGGTGTGGATGATGCTGTAGATTACGGTATATGGAATTTAAAGAAGGTAGGTCCGGGTAAAATTAACCTGCCCATGACCTCTTTCTTTTACTTCTCCGCCGGAAGTCCAATCAGCGATCCGCCCCTGGCTGATTACGATGGCACCTATGCAATGGTATAATATGCTCAATGGTTATATACCTACCCAAGATCTGAGTAATCCTACGCCCTATCGTTATGGAAATCTGGTAATAATCGGCCGGCGGTGATACGCACCAAGTATCCCTTAAGCGGTGATCCGTTTAGTAGGAACCGGTGATGTCGATGCCACCATGAAGAACTTTTCAGGCGGGTGACCGTCGTATCGGTCTTTGTTCCGGTCCGTTCTTTATGGCCAACGGTGATACCCAGGAAGTAGTAGTGGCCGTAGTCGGCGGTATCGTTTCTGAAGCTTGGCGGTAATAATGTAAACGCCGTCGAGCAGATGAAGATAAATGACGATTTTGCCCAATTCGTCTATGATAATCTGTTCCAGGCTTTACCCAAAGCACCGCAGGCGCCCAGGGTAAAAGTCACGGAATTGGATGGTATGGTTGTACTCGACTGGGGCAGCGATGCAGCAGCAGTCGCTGCGACCGAAGCTCCGGATCCGATTTTAGGATTCAATTTTGAAGGTTACAATGTCTATCAGTTGCCGACGGCAACAGCCGCCAAATCACAGGCGAAACTGGTGGCCACCTTCGATGACGTGAACCTGGTACGTACCATCCGCGGTAAAAAATTTGTTGCCACTTTTGGTGATATTGTTGAAGTCCCGATTCAGAAAGGCACGGACAACGGTATCAAGAGATATTTGAATCTGGAAAAAGATTATATCAATGATAAACCTCTGTTTAACGGAAATACCTATTACTTCGCGGTTACAGGATATAATTACAATCCCGATCCCGATGTTCCGGAAAGAACTCTGGAATCAGGATTGGGTGCGATTTCCGTGATTCCACAAACCACGGTACCCGGAGTAAGGTACGAAGGTGAAGCCGGCCAGGAGATCGAGCCCGGGCACACCACCGGTGCCGGCGAAGGCCAGGTACTGGTCACGGTTATCGATCCGGCTGCTACTACCGGTCATCGAGTATGAGATCTTCTTTACTGAGGATACCGATACTAATTCCGCTACCTATGGCGATTTATTGTGGAATGTGAAGGATGTGCAAACCGGTGTGGTAAAAGTATGCCAACCAGATTCAGCGTGGCAACGTTGGATGAAACCGATACACAACCGATCTTTGACGGTCTGCAGGTAAAGGTGACCGGTCCGGAACTGACTTTTACATCATTCCAGGTCACCCAGAATGCCGCCGGCGTTCTTGATCCGCCGGAAATCGGTTGCTTTGCATTTAACAGCAACGGTTTTCCGTTCTGGATGGATACTGACCGTCCTGACAAAACCAGGCAACAAACCAACGGAAGTGGCTGGGGTATCCATACCGGTGAAACAGGTGATGCTAGCTTCGAATGGTTTATCACCCGTACCACCCAGGGTGGCGCCCGCTGGTCGGAGATCAGCCCCTATGACTTTGAGATCCGCTTTAACGACGATACCGACAACTGGGGTCTGGAGCCAAGTGCCTTTAACGGAGCTGCCAATGTGCTGATACAGGTACCGTTTGAACTCTGGAACATCGGTGTTGCTACACCGGATGATCCAAGTGATGACTATCGTCTATTCCCGTACCTGATCGACAACAATGTGAATGCTGCATTTGATCTGTCTGGAATCGATCATACGCTTTCCGGCGGTGATAACGATCCGGAAACCGACTGGTTCTATTGGGTCAAGCCCGCCGATATTACTCCCGGTGAGGCCGGTTACAATGTGATCAGGGATGATGCGGTCAATAACACCGCTGGTCATGAATATTTAGGTCCAACGACAGCCGGAACCGACGTTCTGCGTCGTATGGTGCTGGTTAACTGGAATGGCGGTAGTGTCTCTGCTGCAAACTTCCCGGCCAATATGGATGCGGTTATGCCGGAGTCAGGGAACCGTTTTCCGGATAACCTCCGCCAAACCAAATTCGGCCAGCGATGTATTTTCCTTTACGGCCCCGGCGGTTACACAGAGTGCAACCGCGGCTGCTGCCGATGTCGCAAAGATCAATGTTTTCCCGAATCCGTACTATGCCTACAATCCTTCGGAACCAGACCGCTTTACCACCTTTCGTTACTTTCAATCATTTACCTCCCAAGGCAACTGTCCGTATCTTTAATCTGGCCGGAGTTCAGGTTAGAAAATTGGAGAAGAATGATCCTACTCAATTTCTGAGATGGAATTTACGCAATGAGCGTGATATTCCCGTGGCCAGCGGAATATACATTGCCTATATTGAAATGAAGGATCTCGGCAAAGAGAAAGTATTGAAGGTGATGATTCTTCAACAACAAGAACAACTGAAGGTTCTACTAGACCTTCAGCCAATGGGAATTATAAAAGTAAAAATAGGGAGACAAGAATGATAGTAAAGAAAATATTTGGCGGGCTGGTCATGCTCGCTCTGATAGTGGGATTTATTGCGACTCCAACCTATGGCGGAGATCCGGCCCGAATCGGTCAGGCTGCTGGTGTGCAAACACTGGTACCTGTTTCGGCAAGAGATATCGCCATGGCTGGTGCCAATCTGGCCCTCACCTCCGGACTGGATGCGATTTACTGGAATCCGGCAGGTCTACCGCGTATGAAAAATGTAGCAGGCTGCACAATTCTCGACGATAACTATTTTTAATGATATTCATGTGAACTATCTGGCTGCTGCTTATAAATCGGAATCGTTAGGTTCGCTCGGATTCAGTTTAAAATCGTTCAGTTTCGGTGATATACCCTGGACCACCAACGAAGACATGGATGGTGAATCCGGCAGGACCTTCTCACCGACTTTCGTAACGATTGGTTTGACCTATGCCAAGAATCTTACCGAGTCGGTGAATCTTGGACTTGACGGCAAAAATAATCAACGAAAGTATTCCTCGTGCCTCTGCTTCCGCCTTTGCTTTTGATATCGGCTATACAATATGATCGTCTGGGCGGTATCGAAGGTGTTTGCTTTGGCGTAGCGATCAAGAATATCGGTACTAATCTGCGATATGAAGGAACCGCATTTGGTACCGACTGTCACGAAGTCGGTATTGGCCGTGACGATGTACTGAGAAGAACAGCAGCGTCTAACCAACTGCCAACTTCCATTGAATTGGGAGCCGCTTACAAAACAGCTGTCGCCGAAGATAATAACCTGGTTGTCAGCGGAGTGTTCCAGAGCAATAATTTCGAGAATGATATAATGAAATTCGGACTTGGAGTATAATTATAAAGAATTCGTATTTGTACGAGGCGGTTATAATTATACCCAAAATGTGGACGCGGAAGATCAATTAAATACTTTTGCTCTCGGCGCAGGAATTAGTTATAATGTCGGCGGTTTGGATCTGACCCTGGATTACGCTTTTCGCAATCAACAATATTTTGATGCGAATAACGTCTTCAGTTTGACTATTGGATTTTAGTAATTAACCACATTTCTTAACAAAAAGGACCTGCAGTTATTTTAACTGCAGGTCTTTTTTTTAATTAGAGTTTACCTGTAAAACAGCGGTTGATTGCTTGAAAGGTATTTTCAGGTAATCGTAGGATAACTCATGCACCTGCTCCCCAAAACTCAATAACAACTCTTCCGGTATATTCTGCTGGATTATCTGAATATAGGGTACTACCTCGTACTCACCAGGTTCAAAATAATTTGCCGGAATAAAAAATTAACCCTCCCAGATTAATTCCCGGCCAGCACTGATGACTTCTTTCGCTCCTGCACTATAAGGATCTCCATGCAATTTTGATTCCAGTATATCAGCATTTTTTTTAATGAAAAATCATACTGGTTAGATCACCTTCCCTATCTTTAAGAGTACCCGCTAAAACGGGTTCCAGCAAGGCTTTTAATTCCACTGTAACGACTAATTTAATTGATTCATTGAAAGCAATTTCTACAGGCGAAACAGAGGTGCGGATATCCAGAAGTTTTATCAGTACGGGGGCATTAATAATTTTGCCCTGATCATTGATATCGTTTTTACCGTATTCAAATAAACCGTCGCGAATCATGACCTGCGAACTTTCAATCCCGTAATTGCCCAGATAGTAATAGAGACTGAATAGACCGTTCAAACCCTGTACCTCGCTGGTATTGGGCAATTGCAATCGGAATGAACCATGGCTGTCACTGAATGTCGAAATTCCAACCCCGGCCAGCCAGATGAAAATGTCATTTTTACTTGCCGTATCACTTAAAGATAAAGTACCCTGCAATACATGGTGATCAAGAATATCGCTATTATCTTTCCGGTCAAACGGATTTTCAGTACACTGATTAAATAGTGTCAAAGTGACGGTTACAACCAGAATGGTATACAGCTTCGGGTACGATCTTATAATTTGCATATGATCCTGATACATTCAGATTTTCAGTATTCCAGACCAAAGGAAAGATAATACCGCCGGTCGCGAATGGCAATACCTGTTAATTGTGTGGGATCATTCAACAGGTTCCGGATCGACAGGCTGGTAAAAAGTTTGAATTTGTAGATTTCGAATATTTTTCCAAGGTGAATATCTATGTTCTGCTCGGCTGGAAGTGATAATTCACTTAATTTACCATCGCGGTCCCTGATCCAGCCGCTTTGCTCGCTCTGATTAAACCAGTAGAACTGCAGAGAATAACCGCGGTGATCGATCATAATATTTGTAAAAAACTTGGTATCGGATTTAAAAGGAAAAGCGGTTTTATCTGAAACCTTATAATTGCTTGCCCCCAGTTCCAGTTTTAATTTTCTATGGATAAAAAAGGTATTCAACTGCCCTTCAAATCCGGATATATCGGCATTTGACACATTGTCAAAAAATGCTGTGGAGATGCCCGGTATATAATAGGTCCTGAATTTGTTCTCGTAATAATTAGTAAAGAAACTGCCCGTTATTTGCCAACCCTCCAGAGTGGATGTGGCCGCTAATTCCCGGGTCAAATCAAATCCTATCTCGAGACTGCGGTTTTTTTCCGGTTTTAAAACAGCCAGGGCACCGGGTAAATCGGGATCGATCACCCGTGGAGTGCTCAGTTGCTGGAAGAGGGTAGGGAATTTAATATTCGTGCCAAAATTCAGAAATGTGCTGATTTTATAGAAACGTTGATTTCCCGACAGGAAGGCAGAAAACTTTACGGTAGGTTCAGTCCACTTTGTTTCCCCCAGATTTGTACTGTTACCATCGATCATGAAAGTGACGTCATCATCAGGCCGGTTATTTACCCGGTCATATCTTAAACTCAGATCAAAATCTGCGGTATGCAGAACATCGGAGCCGGTAGGGGTGTGGATCTTTATTATGGAGACCAGGCCCTGTCTGATTGAATTATAACTTGTCGATCGCAGATCCGCAGCCAGATTTACAGCTGAATCGGCCAGCTCTTTATATTTTAATTCGGTCTTTTCATATTGATAAGCAAACAGCATTTCTATTGTACGTATATTTAGTCTCTTTTCCAGGTGCAGGTCAATTTTACGGTTTTGAAAAGAACGGTTTAATGCTCCGTTTCGGGAGGATAATCTTTCATCCTTATCAAACGTCTGATACGAACCAGCCAGGTTTAAATTCGATATGAAGCCGATATCGCCGTCATACTGCAGAGAAATTACCTGGTTCAATCTGTTCAGTTTATTGTCATAACGGATATCATCAAACGACGAACTGGAGTAAAAATAACCGGAGTTTAAGCGGTTTTTATCTTTATTTTCCGAAAAATAATAAGATATATTTGCTGAATGATATAGTATCTTGTTTTGCAAATACGCACTATCGCCCGGAGTGTCGGTGTATTTACGCCGCAGGTTCCCCTTCTTGACCGTATAGCAAAAATTTAATCTATTGGCGAATGTACGATTCAGTTGCAGATTCCAGTCTCCGGCATCATAGGTTCCGAAGCGCTGGGTAAACCTGACGGTATAATTACGGAAAGTCTTCGGGATAAAATTGATCACTCCCGAGAACGCTTCCGGCCCGTAAAGGGCGGTATTGCTGCCCTTGATAATTTCGATCTGGCCAATATCCTCCAGATTCATCTGTGCCAGATCATAGGTATTGTCATAGAGGTCGTTCAGTTTAATACCGTTGTACAGAACGATCACGTCTTCCGGATTTCCGGCCCGAATGGAGATGTTTTTTTCTCCGCTGATATCTTCGTTAATTTGAATGCTCTGCTGGGTATTGAGCAGATCCCCGGCATCCACATAACCCTGGATTTCGAAATACTTGGCTTCGACTATGGCCAATCGCTGCGGAATATCCCTGGCTATTTCCGGTTGTTCACGTTGTGCCTGTACCAGGATCTCCGGTAAGGCTATAATTCTGGGGCTGAGATAAATATTAGAACGGGTACTGGCATCCTGTACTGATAAACGCAGGGTGTCAAAAGCGACATGTTCAAATACAATCATTCGTAATTGTAAAGGATCGGGAATGATCAGTGTGAATGTGCCGTCAGCAGCTGAAGAGGTGCCTGTTTTAGTCCCGGCGATATATATACTGACATTAGCTATCGCCAGGTAGGTGTTGGCATGACGCACTTTACCTTTCAATTCGACAGTCCCGGCGGATAGCAGGGTAGTGATCAGGACGGTTGTACCTGTGATCAGAACTTTCAGGAAATATTTCATTTTTAAGGCTCGTTTAAGCATAGCAGCTGCGCAGAGTATTCCGGAAAATTTATGGTTTTTGCGATTAATCAGAAACTATTTGCTTCACTTTAAATATACATATTTTAGCAGGATTAATCTACTAATGAAATTCTCCGGAATATTGGTTTATGTTGCTGCTGAAAGATATATTAAGTTATGGAAAAGTTCCTTGAAAGAATGATTGATATTGATGTTGACAAATATGTTAAGTTCTTTGAAGAAGGGCTTTTCCCCTCAACGTTCATTTGCAGTGATTTAATTAGCCGTGGATACACGAAAAATGGAATTATAAAGAAATTAAAAGAAAAAAATTGGCTAAAACCAACCAATCCGGCCCGGAAAATGGTCAAAAATGATCGAGAATCCTGCTATGAAATGACGGATAATCTAAAAGAATGGTACAAGTAACAAAAAAATGCCCAAAAATAATAATTGCCAGTCAATTACCCATATTTTTAAACGTTATTGGCAGCTGTCTGATCAGTAAAAACAAGGATATACCTATATCATGGCCCATTTGGCAGTAATTATTTGCTATAAAAACAAAATAAAATAAAAATGTAAAAGATAAGATGCATAAATGAAAAGATACAAGAATCACTGCCACTGGCAGCCAATAGGGCAATTGGAGAGGGGTCTGCTTTTCATCTTTTTTACTTTTTATAATAATTAAACAGACCGGATTTCAGGATTATATGATTCATGAAACAAATTTCCAGGAATGGCTCGGATGATCGGTGGCTATGGTGACAGATGAAGCGAATTATACTTTTATTATTTATTCATCAAGATTAATTGTGACAACGTTGTTAGGACAATAATCACCTAATATGAATGTTAAAGTATCATCACGAGATTTAGAATCAGGATTATCATGATCGGCAAGAATAAAACAATGCAAATCCATCTTTGGAGGAACGTAAGAATTTTTAATCATTTCTTGCGAATACCAACAGCAGACTTGGCCCTGATCATCAACATGATAGGTTCTATAAATTTCTCCACCACTATAATACACAGTGATAGTTGCATTCAAGCATGGTTGTTCATTATAATTAACTTGGAATTTAGTAATCCAAGATTGATTATAAGATTCAGGAGGTTTAGTGTTACCGTCCCCATTACCATGCAACCAATTCGAGTCAGTCGGCATAACATCAAAACAACCTTGGAAAATGAAGAATATTGGAAAAAATAAAATTGAAAAATGTTTCATATCATCCTCCTATGAGGTTCAGGGTAAATATATAAATGTATTTTCCCTTCCTTGTCATGAAAACGTCAAATATCTGTCAAAAATGATAGTGTCAAATTGAAAAATGATTCTGTGGGAATAAAATATACTCCTCGCTCCGCGGGAGTCCGAGGATCCGTCGCATCTTTTATGTTTTATTTTTTTTAAATAGAGATTAAATAATGACAGATAAAGCCAAAAAAATATTGGAAAAATTTAAGAAGAAAAGAATCAGGGACAAGTTTCTTCATGAGTTCAACCAGTCCAATCTTGATCCTGTGGGACCTGTGGGCAAACCGGATCAACAGATGCGCGTCTTGAACGAGATGAATGATTTGCAGGAATTTGAGAACCATAACTCGAGCAAAGGGACTATGTAATATGGGGCTACGCTATATTACATGAAGATTTCCCCCCTCAATGATAATCTTGCTTCATACATATAGGAAGCATACCACTTTTTACAGAACAGTACAGCAAGTGCTCAGTGGACTGCCTCAGATTATCAACAACTATAGAAATCTACGAATTCATACTGCAGGGGTTTCGGTCTACTTGAGCACATGTTTAGAATGAGTTTAATAGAAATCACTTTCATACTTATAAATTTGACCATCCCAATTGATCAGCCAGCCGCAATTCTTATTTATGAAAGATAAATCTTTTGCACCCAATGTACCTGTAATTAAATAATAATCCAGTTGCCAGCTCTTTCCACCATTTACAGTTTTATAAATATTATTACCAGCAATCCAGCCATTATTCTGGTCAACAAAATATAAACATCTAAATCCATCGTCATTTAAATAATCTGATGAGTAGTAATCACTTCCGCCATTTTTTGTCATTATTACCGGATATTCGTTTATTAATGTTCCTCCGGTTCCATTCTCTGTAACAAAATAACCATTAAGAGGATCAGTAAAAAACATATTAGAAATACGATACTTTGTAGGCATAGCGATACTCGATGAATCCCAAGTAACACTTCCATCAAATGTCCTGTACAATTTACCACTCAAAAAATAGGTAGTATTTTCATCAAAGACAACCAGTCTGGCTCCACCGATATTGTTTTGCCTGACGACTTGCCAGGTTATTCCCCCATCCACAGATTTTAAAATTTCTCCATTATTAGTGCTACACCAGCCAATATTTTCATTAATGAATTGTATCGCTACATTAACTTTATCGGAATTACCCGGTATTAATATTTTATTCCAGGTTTTACCTGAATTTATTGTTTTCAGAACAGTATTATCAGCTCCACAAATCCAGCCGATGTCATGATCGATGAAACTTATATCCCATAAATTGGCAGTAACATTACTTTGCTGAGCTACCCAGGTACTTCCACCCGTAGAGGTCTTTTTTATAGCACCTGCATATCCGACTATCCATCCGTTATTTTCATCTGTAAAATGAATGGCATAATAAGTAAGGTCATCCCTATTTTCATATTTTAAATGCCAGTTATCATAACCGGCTGGCGCGGTAATTATATTACATGAAAGGAAACAAGAACTAATGATGAAAAAGCGTATAAAGGACTTCATTTCAAACCTCCTTCTACGAATAATTTCACATGAGCATTTTACGACCAGGTATAACCGGCCACCAGCCATATAGCACATTTTAGCATTTCATGCTGGTTGGCTTGGCGCCCACTATTCATCGGTGTTAGACATGAATTACTCGTTTTAACTGTCTTGAAACCCGGACATTTTTGCGATTTTACTCGCCCTACTCCAGGCCCCGTTGATATGGGTGTGATCCTGTTACTATATAATCCAGCGGGCTTGTAGCGTCCGTTCCCATTTCGCCCTTAAGCAACGCTAATAATAAATCTGCAGTTTTCCGGACCTCTTCTGTAAGACTCTTACTATCGAGTAGCGACTCGACCTTTTCCATGATGATAGTCCTATGCTGTTCAGTTGCACAGTACTCGTTAAGCATTGGATGTATCCAGCCGCCGAAATCTCCAGATGACTGCTTTCGCCAGTGATCACGAGCTTCTATCAACCACTTGTCTGTTTCACTGGCAGGGATGCTATTGGCCAATAGCGCGAGCAGATGCTCCAGGTAACCATCCCAAGACCAGAATCCCTTGTCTCTATATTCAACGTAACTTGTACCCATTCAATACTCACTGATTAGTCGCCTAATGACCAAACACAACCGTGACCAGCAATTCACGCCAGTAAACTGGGCGTCCGGTTGATTCTGGTGCTAGACGTCGTATTATTATCACGAAGATACAAGTTTAATTACAATATGTCTGTAGCGGGCATGTTTTTTGTCGTTTTGGGTGAGTGTCAATGTTGTCCCCGACTGTGTAATATCAAAGTAACCGCCCAATATCAATGACCAATCAAATTCTGCTGTGTGAGGAACAAGATCTTTCAATTGTAATAACCCGTTAACTAATTTATATTCTCCTCCACCCGCTGGGGGTGTATATGTTAAATTCCCCCTGCAAGTATACCACCCTGTATCATTAAAAGTGAAGGTTGTTTGACTTTTTACATTTGAGGAGCTATCGGTTCCTGCAAAATAAGTGATTGAGAATATACCTTCGTAAATACCGGGTTGAATTGAAACATTTGATGATGGACCTGTTATGTTGCAAGCAGCGAAGAGGAGAGAGTAGAAAAACACATATTTCTTTTTCATACTATATCTCTTTTAAAATATTTTGTCTAAAGACTTGGCATAACCGGCGACCAGCCACTCAGCACATTTTAGCAATTCACGCAAGTCTGTTTAACTTCTACTTTAATACAATATTATAAAACCTACTTTATTAAAATCATTTTTTTAACATTCTGTGCCATGCCTGACTTAATACGGTAAAAATAAACACCACTGGAGAGTTTACGTGCACTAAATTCAATTTCATGATATCCTTGTGCCAATCGTTCATTAATTAGAGTTTCTATATGATGACCCAAGGCATTATAAATTTCAAGAAGAACCGGTCCACTTTTAGGTATATAGAACTTAATCTTTGTAGATGGATTGAAAGGATTTGGATAGTTTTGCTGTAATACCAGTCGATCTGTTACTATGGATGTTTGATCGGCAACAGCAGAATTTTGATTATTTATCCAAGTGAGAGTCTGCTTCTACGATGGAATCTTTACCATAGTAAACATCTTCTGGTTTAAACCATACTGCTTCGTCAACCCCGACCTTGGTACGGGTAAGAAATTCCATTGATTCATTTTCAATAAAACCATTATATGCAGCATACCTTATATCCCATCCAGATCCGTCAGATGCGTTAATGGGCAACCGCGATTGTGAGGCAAAAGCGGAGGCGGAAGATTTACCGAAGATTTTCACCATAGGATGTGCTTTTAACAACAGAGCGATAAAATCTACAGCACTGAATCCAGCAGGTCCAATTAAAACGGCAATTGGTTTATTAAAATAAGTATTGGTATCACCATGCAAAAAATATCGTACAGCGACATTCATTTGATAATGATCAAGGGCATTGTCTCTGGTGGCTAAACCTAAATCCGGGAAATCGGCATTATGAAGCAAACGCAGACCTCCATAACTGCTTTCAACAAAACCTCCAGCATTAAACCGCATATCTATAATCATTCCATCTGCATCATAAATATGCATTAGTGAATCGATGGCATTTCTAAATTTTAAGGATGGGTTCGGTCGGTACCAACTCCAGACATAAATATATCCAATATTCGTACCATCAATAATTCCCCAGCCAACATCCTGACCCTGCATCGAATCAGGATAATCTATACCGGGTACCGGCAACTGCTCTGTTCCGAATATTTCCATTTCCTGATCGATTAAAGGAGCGGTGGCCAGATTCACGGTATCGCCACTGGTATATTTTACAACATTTATCGTGTCAAAAAGATGCCAGTTAATTCCCGCTCCCTGCAGCCAGCAATGGGTAAAGGCTTCGTCATTGGCTCCCCAGACTCCCTGAGAACCAATCGGTAATTCCTCGGCTAAAAGTATTTTGTATAACCGTTTCCAGGGAATACCCTGGTAACCCAAAATGATATCACCCGGGATCAAACCCAGCGGATGGTTTTGGATCACTTTATAAACCAGCAACGAGTCTATCGGGTAACGGAGTCAGGCAGGCACCAAAATGAGAATCCATGCCCCAGCCTCCAGCATAGAGCAAGGGAGTGCCCGGTTCCGGATAGTATAACGAAGAGACATCCATATCATCGAACCAGGTATGTGATTCTTGTAGAGCCAGAGCCATATGACTCATGATTGCAGCAAATCTTCCTCTGCTCACTCCTTGCTCGATTTCGGGCCGGTATTTATTCTTGATTTCATTCCAATCGATATCGAGATGCTGAAAACAGGCGAATTTAGCATCGATCGTATTCCAAACGGTATCAAATATAGCCAGCTTTTCTGCTATGGGTAATCCTTCACCCCAGGTACTGTCGATTATGGCTTGCCAATTTTTAGAATTTTCATAATAGGAAGTTCTCGAATAATTAAGAGAACGTCGCGGGGGCATCCTGAAGTTGGTCGACCAATCAATAAAATCTTGTGCTTGTATTGAAGAAATTATTATACAGCAAAAAAAGAATCGACGGAATGGCATTACAGTCTCACCTTATAAACATAAATTCTCGATGAATGGCAAATTTAACTATATAATGTAGGGGCTGTCCGGTAAATGCCTAACTTGTAAGTATCTTAATATTAAATATTCATCAGCACAAGCAAAATATTATTTTATATAAGCGCATATGCCTTTGACTGGAGTAAGGTATTGGGAATAATGTTGCTCCATCAATCATTAATAAAACAAGGGATTAAGATATGTCACCTTAAATACCTTTTATATTTTGATAGAATCTCAGATTTAGAATTGGTATAATATATTCGATTCCCTTCTTTGGTACTATAAATGATAAAATCTATCCTTTATATCTTCGTATTCACTGGCGGGCCACGTTCAACCCGATTTCCTACGGATGGTCGTTTTTTGCTGGGATCTCTGATTATTAAACATGACAGAGAAACTATAACATCATCGAGGCGAGAAAAATAAAATGTAAATTATCGGAGAAATAAATATGGACACCAAAGACATCATCAAAAACATCGAGCATGATCTAAGAGACATGAACAATAAATGTTATGTCTGTGGCGAAAAAACAAATATCTATTTTATAATTCCAGGTGAGAATCCGATCAAGATATGCAGTGAGTGCTTTTCTAAGAGCGTAAAGAAATACGATTCAAAAGAGGAATAATGCTATAATAGTTACAGCAAATAGTAACATGACTCATTGGCATCCGTGGTTACAAAATAAAGATTCAAAATATTTTATAGTTTGCCCACAAATGTGGCTTTAAAATTTATTGATTTTAACAGATCCGCCTGGCATACTGATTTTAAAGAAAGGTTAATATGAACTATGACGAGTTTTATAATAAAATGGGCAATATCTGGTATAAATTCGGATTGCCTCTTTTCCTAATCTGTATATTTTCTATTATTGCAACCAAATTACAAATTGAGTTTTCAGAATCTTTTCATATGGATTGGTATTGGGATTGGAATTTATTTTTAACATGGTGCTTTAGGTTATTTTTTGGAGTCTCCATTTCCTTTTCTTTAGGTTTTTGGGTGGCGACATACAAAATACCAACAGCCTTTGATGAATTGGTAGATAAGGGGATAATAAATGTTATCACTCCAAATGAGATAAATAATCTTAAAACAGAGATTGAAGAAAAAAGCAAATTAATAGTGGAACAGAAAAAGCAGATTGAAGAATTTCACAAAAGAATTGAGAAATATGAGTCCCATAATATTTACTAATTAAACTAATGGCTATTTGGATTTTCGGAACAAAGCATCCGTAAAAAAGATTCTCCTTTAAAGTCAATCCGATGACTGCTATTTTATCTGACAAAGACTAAACCGATGTATTATATCTAAAGATTTTTTATAGGAGGAATTAACATGAAATGGTGGTTTTGGTCGTTAGTCATTTTATTCATGATTGTTGGATGTGAACGTAAAATTACCAGGATTGAAAAAGAGACATCAATTTCAGGTGCAGATTTTCGAGAATATACTAAAAAAGGATTTCTTTTCACCCCATATTCGTACAATGGGAAATATGAACCTGTGGGTTTAGTTATATTTTCTATTAAATCAGGTGCTGAATATAAATCAGCGATTTCAGGAAAGAAATCAAAGGAAAATAATCCCTATATCACAGACTATTCTACTGAATATAAAATCTGGTTTTATGATTATGTCGAGATGTCCCAGGTCGTAGAATTTGCTTATAAAAAGGCAATCGAAATGGGTGCCAATGCTCTATGTGATTTCAAAATAAATTTTGAATATGAATCAGTCTCTACTGGAGTTGAAACTATTAGTTTGCCTGTGCTTAAAGTCAGTGGATTTGCTATTAAAAGATTAGTTGAGGATTAGCTTTAAAAAGTAGGAATGACTAAAAAACTTTTATTCGGCCAATCCGACGATTGCAAAGATATCTATGAATTGAATATCCTGGTTGATTCTCTTGATTCCACATAAGGGATTCCAGTTATATCAGATTGAACCGGATGTTGTTATTTTAAAGTATCGCAATACATTTATGAAGTGTGCGGATATGTATAGGGAAGTGGATAAATACTTATAGGTGAAGTTATGAGAGATGAAGATTTTATTTGGGAAGATGATCCTGTTGAGGAAGAAAAACCGGTCGAGGAAGAAAATCCAGATTTTATTAACATACCGACCGAGTGCGAAATATGTAATAATAATTTTAAAAGCAAAAACCCGGATTTAGAATTTGCTGCTTATCAATACGATAAAAAATGGATTTGCGAAAAGTGTAAAGAGGAAAAATACCAGGGGCAAGAACCGACCCGTAAATGCGAAAATAAGAAAGGTAAAATTCAACCCATTGAAACTTATGCTGGTAAAGTGTGCCCGATTTGTAAAAAACCAGCGATGGCATTTTTCAGTAATGCTAATGGGGACGTTACAGCTTGCACTAATTGTATAGACGAGCGGATAGAGGAACGAAAGAAAATAAATTAAGCGGGATTGGTTTTATATCCGCTAACGGGGTATTGGCGAGAAGTAAAAAATTGAGGATTTAATAAAATGATATTTACTGAGCAATTTGCCTGTCTACCGCCAGGTATGAAGAAATGAGGTTTTAAAATGGGTTACGATTTACATGGTCAAGGGGGTGGTTTTAGATGGACTATTCACGATTGGCCGGATTTACTTGGTTTAGCTTATGAATATGGCTGGGAACCTGAACATAAAGCAGAGTATTATTTAGGGAACAATTACCAGATTATAAGTGCTGCGGATGCGACAAATTTAGCCGATGCTTTGGGAAAATTATTACCTGATCTATCAAAATGTGATTTAAATGAATATGGGGAAATGGGCGATATTGAATTTATAAAAAAAAATATATTTACCTTAGATGATAACACAAAAGATATACCCAATCTACCCGAAGAATCTACTAATGAAATATTCTCAAAATTATCTCCAACCTGGCAAAATGGAGATAACAGAGAAGCAATGCAACATTTTAGCGGTATCAATTATATAGAAAAAATCGAAGATTTTATTCAATATTGCCACCAGGGTGAATTTGAAATTGGTTGACTTGAGAAATGAAGGATGTGAATTATGAGTGTTAAACGATAAAAGGCGCATAGTACTCTCATTCATGTGTTCGAATGCAATATTTTTCCATGTCCAGATGTTTATATATTCAGATGGAGATAATTATGAGAAAGACAGCATCCACGACATCAAAGAGAAATCACAACCGAAATGGCATTGTCAATGTCGCGATATATCGAATTGCCAACACAGTGGAGGCAAAATCGAGCAAAGGCTGAACAGTCGGAACTGAATCTCCAATCGAGAACGAAATCCTATTGACTGGAATCAAGAAAATCGAAAAATGGATGAACGCAGTGTAATGGCTCGGGAGGAATCTTAGCTCTGGCTGGGTATAATCAAAAAAACCATGCGTGCCAGGGTTACAGAAGAATCCAGCGAACCAGCTCCGGCAATTGAAAAACAATATCTTGCTTTAGCGGAGGCTGCCAAAATGCTAGATATCTCTGAATCTACTCTTTATAAGAAGACTTCCTTGAAAGAAATCCCTCATATCAAAATGGGAAAAAACTAACCTTCAGAAGAACAGATTTGGAGAAATATATTGCCGCTGCTCGTGTTCGAACCCGGTCGGAAATTGACGATGAAGCAGCAAAATTTGTAGCAGATTCAAGCCTGAAGAAAAGAAAAAAATAACTGTTATTCTTGATAAAGTAGTTAAATAAAACTAAATTTTACATTGTTATATTTGAATGGTAGCCCATGCTCAAAAAAGTGATTATTTGTTGTACATTTGTTGCACAAATTAGTTTAACAAGGAATAACTTATTGATAATAAACAAGTTAAAATTGCGGGAGTAATTCAGTGGTAGAATGCCAGCTTCCCAAGCTGGACGTCGCGGGTTCGAGTCCCGTCTCCCGCTCGCAGTTGACGGATTTTAAGTCATTATTATTTATTGATTAAGGTGATCATCATCACAGTATATAATAACGGTAGTTGTTTAATTATCCGGTAAAATTGAAAAAAACCATTTAAATCCATCTAATAATTGGAGGCCAGTATGAAGCGATTACTCAGTGTATTCGTTGTTTTAATTCTTATGGTAGTCAGTCTCAATGCTCAGGTATTTCAACAGATACCCAATGCCGGGTCCGTGAATTGGCAGGATCAATTGATTACCGCGACCGGTATCGGTGCACCCAATCCCAAGATGCCCATGGCAGCCCAGCGTGCCGGTGCCCTGGAAGCGGCTAAACTTGTGGCATTAAGAAATTTATTACAGACAGTAAAAGGAATGTCCCTGACATCTGAAACCACTGTGGAAAATGCCATGGTGCAGAGTGATATAATACAGACCAGGGTTGAGGGTATTGTACGTAATTTCAGGGTCATAAATCAACGTTATATGAGTGACGGATCGGTTGAAGTGGATGTGGAAATACCTTTAAGCGGGATTCTGTTAGATGCCTTATTGCCGGCTATGGGCACTCCAATGGCTCCCGGTCAGGGTTATCCCGGCTATCAGGCGATACCGGCCAATGTGGTCTATACCGGTCTGATCATCGATGCCCGCGGTATTGGTGTACGTCCGGCCATGGCGCCCAAAATTCTGGATGAACAGGGCAACGAAGTATACGGCACTGGTTATGTCAGCAGGGAATTTGCCGTGCAGCAGGGCGTGGTCGGTTATGAAAAAGATATCAATCCGTGCCAAAAGCAACGAACGCGTCACTAATAATCCCGTGGTGGTCAAAGCTATCAAAGCCAGTGGTACGAATAAAAGTGATGTGGTCATAAACAATAATGAGGCTCAGCAGATACTCAATGCGGCGAAAACTCAGAATTTTATGGAGCAATGCCGGGTGATGATTATTCTGGACTGACCAGGGCAAGATATAAGATTAAAGACTAAAGATTAAAGAAATGATGGTGTTATGATAAATAGAATTCTTCTAATTTAGGAGGAAGAGCAATGTTGAAAAAATTGTTTATTTTGAGTATTGCCGTAGCGGCCATGCCTTATTCTTAATTTCCTGCGGCGGGCCGAAAGAACGGAAAGCTGAATCGGTTCTGGATACACCTGAGTATCATTATAATCAGGGTAAAAAGTTTCTGGATAAGGATGATCTGGCCAATGCTACCCGGGAATTCAACGAAGCCAAGAGTCTGAAAGCGAATTTTGCTCCGGCCTACGAAGGTTTAGCCCTGGTTGATATTACCCAGAAGAATTTCAGCGAAGCCGATAAGAATATTAAAAAAGCCTTGAGTGAAGACGGTGATTGGGTTCCGGCTCAGGTTGCCCGCGGGCGCTGGTTTACGGCCCAGGGGCAGTTTGAAAAAGCGGTTGATGAATTGGAAGATGCCGTTGATGATGTGGCTGATTCCAAATCCAAGTTTGATAAAAAAGCGGTCAAAATGGATGCCCTGTATCATATGGGCGATGCCTACAAAGGTTGGGGCAAATATATCGAGGCCCAGACGACTTTCCAGAAAATCCTGGAAATAGACAATACCAACGTTAAAGCCAGTGCTGCCATCAAAGAACTGGCTGAATACCAGGCTGCTGTCGCCGGACAGAGTCCGGAGTTGAAGAAGATCGCTCAACAGAAGGAAATTACCCGTGCCGACGTGGCGGTCCTGTTCGTGACTGAATTACCCCTGGAAAAGATTTTCCGCAAATCTCCAAATCAAAGTGCTATGACCTTCCAGGCACCCTCCAGCGGGATTATGGGCAAGAAGGAAACCGAGCAAGTTGCACCCACGGCTGTCGCTGCCGATGTGGCCGATAACCACTGGGCAAAATCTTTCATCGATCAGGCATTAACGACCGGCATTATCGAGAAATTTCCGGATGAAACGTTCCGCCCGGAAGCCAAGGTAAACCGCGGAGAATTTGCCAAGTTGATCGAACACTTCCTGGTCAAAGCCTATGATGATCAGACTATCGAAACTAAATTTTTTGGCAGTACATCGCCCTTTGCCGATATGCTTAATACCGCACCGGTTTTCAATGCTGTGATGACGGTTTCATCCCGTGGAATTATGCCCGGTATGGAAGACGGTACTTTCCAGATCCTGAAAGCAGTATCGGGTCCTGAAGCACTCAATATTATCAGAAACCTGAAAGCAAAATTTTAATACATAACTTCAGGCCGGACATTTAATCTATAATTGAGAAGATGATAATTAGTCATCTTCTCAATTTTACTTATCAGAAATAGACAGGATATGAGTATGAAAAAACTAATTACTATCTTAGTACTACTGTTGAGTTTTGCTCTGGTTTTTGGCCAGCCCGGTGCGCAGCAGCAGCAACCGCAACCTGAAGCAAAAGAAGTTGTGGCCAAGGGCCTCGGTGCTATTCTGGCCGGGGATGAGGTCAAAGCCCAGGAAGATGCCGTGACTGCCGCCCTGCGCAATGCCGTGGAACAGGTAGTGGGCACCATGGTCGAATCGAACACCCTGGTTGAAAATTATCAGACCGTGGAAGATAATATTTATACCAAGACCGCCGGCTATGTACAGAAGTATGACATAATTTCCAAAAGTAAACAACTGGAAAATACAGTTGAAGTAACCGTACGGGCCACCGTCAAGTTATCCGATCTGCGCAATGATTTACAGGCCATCGGTGTGATTATGCAGCGTAAAGGAAAACCAAGATTAATGGTTTTGGTGGACGAGAAGAATATCAGCGATAGTTACGGGGTCTTGCTGACCGACATGAACGTTACCGAAACCGAGTTGATGAATGATATGATGGTCTTTGGTTTTACCTTTGTTGATGCGCAGCAATCCAAAGTCAATATCGCCAACGATGTGGTTGAAGCCGCCATGCAGGGTGATGCCAGTGCTGCCGCCAGCATTGCCATGCGTTACGGAGCCGAGGTTATTATTACCGGTTCGGCTGTGGCTAAAGAAGCCTCGGGCGGGCCCGCAGTATTACGTAATTCGGGAATGAAATCATGCCAGGCCAATCTGAATTTACGCGCGATCCAGGCGGATAATGCCACCATCCTGGCTACTGCTTCGGCCTATGATAATGCCGCCCATATCGACGAAGTTACCGGCGGGACACAGGCTTTACAAAAAGCGGCAAAGAAAGCAGCCGGACAATTGAAAGATAAAATCATAGCACAATGGCAGAAAGACGTGTACAGCGGCGGCCAGGTTCAATTGCAGGTCAGCAATATTACCAGTTTTGAGCAGTTGAATATTCTTAAAAACAGTTTGAAATTTTATATCCGTGGAGTACAGGCGGTCAATCAACGCAGTTATGGTGGCGGTACCGCTCTGTTCGATATCGATACCAAAGGGACCGGTGAACAACTGGCCTCCGAATTGCAAGGCAAGGAAATTGAGGGATTAAAACTGCGCGTGATCTCAGTAACTGCGAACAAAGTTTCTGCGCAGATCATCGCCCCGACCGAATAAGAATTGACAGGAGGATAAAATGAAAAATCGGAGTATTCCGGTAATCGTATTAATTTTGGCGGTAGTAGCCCTGCCCCTGATAGCTCAGGACATGTCAGCCCTGAAAAAAAGGGTGGCGGTGGTAGATTTTGAAGACCGTGCTCACTACGGCTATGATATCGGTAAAGGTGTTGCCGATATGCTGGTCACCGCCCTGGTGGAGAGTAAAAAATTTCTGGTTGTCGAACGGACGGAGTTGGAACAGGTCCTCAATGAACAGGGTCTGGGACAATCCGGTCTGGTCACCCCCCAGTCGGCAGCAAAAGTAGGGCAGCTGCTCGGTGCTGAAATGCTGGTAACAGGCAGTGTGACCGAATTTGGCGAAAAGGAATCAAAAGTAGGCGGCGGTTTAGGTCGTTTGGGCGGTCTAAACTTAGGTGTTTCCAAGAAAAAAGCACGAGTGGCCGTGGATGTCCGGTTGGTCAATGTCAATACCGGGGAGATTATGGCCGCCAAGTCAGCAGTAGGAGAAGATGCTTCCACAGGATTGGACAATGTCGGGATTAATGATATTGATTTTCATAATACCGATACCTGGGATAACACTCAATTAGGCAAAGCATCCCGTGAAGCCATCGAGCAGTGCGTCAAATATATCACCGAAGGTATGGAATCAGTACCCTGGGTCGGAAAAATCGTCAAGGTTATGGGCGATGGCAGTATAGTTATGAAACCGGGCTCAAAAGGTGGAGTGAAGCCTGGCATGGTTTTTAAAGTTTTTCATCCCGGAGAAGAACTGATCGATCCCGATACCGGCTTATCTCTGGGTTCTGAGGAATCATTGATCGGAGAAATCCAGGTGACCGGTGATATGGCCGATGGAAAAGCGGCCAAGGCTATTGTTAAAAGCGGAATGGGTTTCCAGGATGCCGATATAATCAGGATAAAATAGGAAATATTATATGACTAAGATCAAGATTACCAGCGTTGTTTTAAGTTTACTGATTTTTTTGTGCATCACATCTTTTATACCCAAGGACGCCGATGTGGTGGGCAAAGTCAGTTTTCCACTCGGTAATGTTCTGATCCTGAGTAAAGGCGAACAGCAGATGCGGCAGGTCTCGTTCAACATGCTCGTAACCAATGGCGATAAGATAGAGACGAAAAAACAATCCCGGTGTGAACTGACCTTTAATGATGGTAGCGTGGTGCGCGTTGATGAGCAGTCCATCTATACCGTAGAAAAAGCGGTAATGACCAAAAAAGAGCGAAATGTGGAATCCGATTTATCTATCGGTAAATTGTGGGCCAATGTTAAGAAAGTGGTCGGCAATAAGGATAGCTGGAAACTGAAATCACCCGCGGCGGTCGTAGCAGTGCGCGGAACAATTTACCGCATGAATGCCGGTGCTGATTCTTCCAGTCAGGTGCTCGTATACGATGGGAATGTTGCTGTCAGCCCTAATCTTTCAACTCTGGCGCCGGGCCTGGGTGCGGTTCCCGGAAAACCAGTCCAGGTTCAGGGTCCCACGCAGGTCCAGGGTCCTCATCCGGTATCCATGAGTGAATGGTTTGAAATTGTGAAGGCTCAGCAACAGATCATCATCCGCCCGGACGGCTCATATGTAAAATCTGATTTTAACCTCGCCGATGATGCAAAACTGGAATGGGTTCGTTGGAATCAGGAAAGGGATGAATTACTGAAATAACCCATCCCCTTACTCCCCTTCCCTTATACATAAGGGAAGGGGAAGGGGGATAGGTCATATTTTTCCCGCCCCGTTGAATAATACCGCATAAGTCCGTAAATTTCAAAAAGTTATATCATTTGAAGATTTTGTAAATGATTGATATCCTGTCTATTGATCAGGGCAGTATTGCCCAAAAAATTGGTATAAAACCGGGTGATATTATCATTAAGATTAATAATCATGCTATTAACGATAAAATTGATTATCGCTTCTATAGTACCGAGGAAAACATCGAAATCCTGATCAAAAGAGGGGATGAAAATATTATCTTCGATATTGAAAAAGAATACGATGAAAATATCGGCCTGGAACTCCAGGAACTGAAACTGAAAGCTTGTGGCAATAATTGTATTTTCTGTTTTGTCTACCAGAATCCCAAAGGCATGCGCAGAGAGGTTTATTTCAAGGATGAAGATTACCGATTCTCTTTTCTTTATGGACATTATGTCACCCTGACCACGGTAACTGAAAATGAATTGGAAAGAATCGTTCGCCAGCGTCTTTCACCTTTATACATTTCGGTTCATGCCACTGAAAAAGAGACCAGGAAACTGCTGCTGGGCAGCCGGCAAGATGATCGGCTGATGGAGAAAATTGAATATCTGGTCAAGGGTGGGATTGAACTGCATGCTCAGATTGTTCTATGTCCTGGCCTTAACGACGGGAAGATATTCGACCAGACTATCGCAGATCTGCGGCAGTTCTACCCAGGATTGAAATCGATAGCAATTGTCCCGGTGGGCCTGACCAGGCATCGCAATAAACTATATCCGCTGCGTCTGCATACCCGGCCGGAACTGACAGCTATGATTGAGTATACGGAGCAGCTGAGAAAATCGCTCCGGCAGGAAATGGATACCTGGTTTATTTACCTGGCCGATGAATTTTTTATCAAAGCCGGCAGGCCAATACCTGAACATGATTATTATGATGAATTTTATCAGATTGAAAACGGAGTGGGTGAATTTCGCGATATGATTGATAACTTTGCCGGGATCTATCCAAATCTGAAAAAGCAAACGCCCGGACCTTTGCAGATTACCTGGGTTACGGGCGTCCTGGCGGCCGAAACCCTGGAGAAATATGTTATAGACGAATTGCGCAAGATTGACCATTTAAAGATTGATCTGGTTGCTGTTGAGAATGAATTTTATGGTAATTCCATATCAGTATCGGGACTCCTGGTCGGACAGGATATATATAAACAATTAAAGGACCGCGGCCGCCGCCGCAGGTCCGGCGGTGATATTGTATTACTGCCACCCCGGGTGCTTAACCATGACGGCTTTTTCCTGGATAATTGGACAGTAAGCCAGCTGGAAAATAGTCTGGGTAAACCTTGTCATGTATTTCAGGAGCCGCTGTCGGAATTATTCAATGTGCTAAAGAGGATAACCGTAAAATAATGAAGGAACCGGTAGTATCAATTGTCGGCCGGCCGAATACCGGCAAATCGACTCTGTTCAACCGCCTGCTGGGACGGCGTCAGGCTATTGTCGATGATGAGCCTGGCGTAACCCGTGACCGTAATTATGCCGTGGCGGAGTGGAATGGCAGGCCGTTCATCCTGGTGGATACGGGAGGATATTTGCCAAAATCGAAAGGCCAGATTGATCTGGCGGTCCGGGAACAGGTAGATATCGCCATCGATGAATCGGATATTATTTTGTTCGTGGTCGATGCCCGCACCGGCATCACCGATATCGATCTGGAACTGGCCGAAAAATTAAATATCAGCCGGCGCCCGGTAATGCTGCTGGTCAATAAGGTTGATGATCAACGGGACATGCCTGAGATTGGACAGTTTTACAAATTGGGCCTGGGGCAACCCTGGCCGGTCTCAGCCATGATCGGTATACAGACCGGTGATATGCTGGATGCGCTGACTTCCCGATTTTCTGTATTTGAAGCCGTGGATAAAGACAGGGAGGCCATTCGCATCGCTGTAATCGGCAAGGAGAATGTCGGGAAATCTTCGCTGGTCAATGCTCTGTTGAATCAACAGCGGCAGATTGTCACCGAAATTCCCGGTACAACCCGTGATTCCATTGATACCAGATTTACTTATAAAAAACAGTCATATGTGATGATCGATACCGCCGGCTTGAAGAAGCGCAGGAAAATCAAGGAAAATATCATTTTCTACAGCAACCTGCGCAGTTATCTGAGTATGCACCGCTGTGATGTGGTCTTTTATATGATCAGTGCCGAAGAGGGATTTTCCAAACAGGATATACAGGTTCTGGTACGGGCCGAACAGGAAAAAAAAGGAATTGTCTGCGCCTTTAATAAGTGGGATCTGGTGGAGAAAGATCAGCATACCATCGCCCGTTACAGCAAAGAACTCAAAGAAAAGATGGGGGAATTGCGTTATATACCTTTTATTTTTATTTCGGTTTTAAAAAAACAACGTCTGTATAAAAGTCTGGATCTGCTCACCCAGGTTTACTGGGAAAGACAAAAAAGGATTCCCACTGCCGAATTGAATGAGTATCTTTTGTCTATCATTGCTAAAACCACACCACCGGCAACACAGGGCAAAGAGATCAAGATAAATTATATATCGCAAGTGAGAACGACACCGCCGCTGTTTGCCTTGCACTGTAATCATCCTGATCTGGTCGCCGATCATTATCAGAGATTTATTGAAAATAAACTGCGTGAAAAATTCGGTTTTATAGGGGTGCCGATCAGGTTGATTTTCAAAAAGAAATGAAGATGAAATCTATTATACCGATATTATTTCCGGCCCTGCTGGTTATAAACCTGACCGCAGCCGAAAACCGGCAAGTGGTTCAAACCTTTCTGAACAATCCGGCTGATCCCCGGCTGGCGGCTCAGCAGATAAAAAGCGGTACGCGCTATGTTTTGCTGACTCACCAGATCTGGTCACAATTGAGCGGACAAGAACAGCAGGTTTATCTGCGACGGGCCAGCCTGCAGCCGATACGCCAAAGAGCAATGCTTTCGCCTTCCGGCAAATTTACTTTGCACTGGGATGATAGCGGCCCTGCTGCGGTGCCGCCTGAAGATGCCGGCACAAACGGAGTACCGGATTTTATCGATTCGGCACTGGTGATCTTTGATCAGGTCTGGCAGTTTGAGATCGATACACTCGGATTCCAGGCACCTCCCGGTGAAGACGGCAATCCGGTCCAGACCTATCATATATATTTTTCTGATCTGCCCTATTATGGTCTGACTTATTACAGCGGGATCGATATTGCAGCATTGCCCGGCGAGAATTATACCAGTTACATTGAAGTTGAAAATGATTTTAGTGGTTTTCCCACCGATAGCCTGGCAGGTTTAAAAGTAACAGCTGCGCACGAATTCAATCATGCCATCCAGTTTGGTTATAATGTACGGCCGGAAGATTTTTACTTTTATGAAATGACTTCCACCTGGATGGAAGATGCACTGTTTCCGGACATCAACGATTACTATCAATATCTTGATTCTTTTTTTGGCTCCGTCTCCAATACCAGTTTTACTTATTATAATTCCTATACCGTCTATCCCTATGCCAATTGTTTGTACTTAAAAATGTTAACCGAGCAATTTGATGCTCAGCTCGTTGCCCTGATCTGGGAACGCCTCAAAGCGGAGAACAGTCTTGCGGCGATTGCCGGTACGGTTACACTGGCGCCTTATAATACTTCCTGGCTGAACACACTCAATCAGTATGCGTTGTGGCTGTATTTTACCGGCAGCAGGTCGATGACCGGTCAATATTTTTCTGAAGCAGCAAATTTCCCCGAAGTGATCATCAAAACGGGTGACCAGACTTTTTATTACTGGAATTATGCACAGACGATGCCGGTCAGCGGGTTGGCTAACCGTTATCTGCTGTTCTATGGATTAAGCAATCGGGAAGTAGCCTTCAATATTGAGACCAGAGGCTTGCCGCAGGCAGGATTTCTGACTATCCGCGGCCGGCAAAACTCGGGATTCCATCCGGTGAATTCTGTTTATACTGAAGCGGCTGCAGCCGCCGATACTCTGATGCTGATTCTGACCAATGCGGAATCTGCGGATACGACCTTTTCGGTCAGGTCCTATTCAGCGCATTCCGATCAAATATATTTTGGACCTAATCCTGTGAATGTGGCAGCCGGGCAACTGTGGGTTGAATTCAGGAATCTGCCAGCCCAGGCTGAAATATCAATTTATACTATCTCCGGGAAAATGGTATTCCACGGTGAACATTCTGAGCAAACCGTTTTTCAATGGAACTTAAAAAATAAACGGGGCGAGGCTGTGGCAGCCGGGGTTTATCTATTCGTGATCCGCGGCAACAATCTGCTGCAGAGCGGTAAAATTGCCGTCCTGCGCTGAGTTTCAAGTACCGGCGAAAAACACCGAATATATGAATATGAAGCATCTGCTAAAATATAGTCACAGGTTTAGCCTGTTATTCTGGCTTCTAGCCTGTTCTGCCCAGCAACTGCTGGCCAGCGATGTGCTGCATCAGGCTGACAGTCTTTATAGTAATCACCGTTATAGCGAAGCATTACGCCAATATCAACAATTACAGGAAAAAGATCATTACCTGAAACATAACTTTGAATTAAATTTTAAAATGGCAGTTTGTTTCCTGCGTAATGATGAACTGGATTCTGCGCTGCAGATTTTCCGGCAATTGCAGCGTAATGACCGGGTGTTGTCGGAATATGTCGACTATTTTTTATTTCTCATCGCAGTAAAACAGGAAAAATCTGCGGCACAGGTCCCGAAAATCGGTAATGATTTTATTGATCGTCATGCCAATCATTTCCTGGCCGATTCCATACTTTTTCATCTGGCTGATTTTGAATTCCGGCACAGGCAATATACTCCGGCGGTCAAGCATTATTCAATGCTGCTGAAAAAGAAAAGTCTATGAGACTTACCTGCCGTTTTTCCAGACCCGCATTGCCCAGTCAAAGTTATATTCAGGTGAGGAAGAAGACGCCCGCGAACGCATGTATCAGATTATGCAACTTTACCCCGATTCACCGGAAGCCCTGGATATCGCTGGAAGTTTTGACAATTCCGAGAAATTGTCCGAAAAATTATTTTTTACCATCGCGGATGTATATCTGAATAATCACCAGTACACGGCCCTGACAAAAAAATTAGAACAGTTTATCATGCAAACTCCCGATCCGCAACTCAAAGAGAAAGCACGCTTTTACCTGATCCAGATATATTTTGAACGCGGCCAATATCAGTCGGCATTATACGGTTATAAAAATTTTCTGGATGGTTTATTGAATAAGACCCTGGAGCCTAAAGTGGATCTGATGTTAGCCCGCTGCTACCTGAACCTGGGGAAAAAGGAGAATGCTGCCGAAAAATATGTGGAATATGCCAAACTTTTCCCGCGCCGGCGAATCGCTGCAGAATCTATCTGGAAAGCCAGCTCGATCTATGAGGATTTAGGCAAATTAGAACTGGCTCACAAATTATATGGGGAGTTGACCCGGCAATGGCCCGGAAGTGATTATGCCTGGGAGGCCAGATTCAGAATAGGTTTAATGCACTATCGCCATAACAAATTTGCCCTGGCAATTTCTGCTTTTAAGGATATGGCCGCAAACCGGGAATCCGCTTTCCAGCAACATCGCGGACGATACTGGCTGGCTAAAACTTATCAGAAATGGGGCAAGCAGAATCAGGCCGATTCACTTTTTATAAATCTGGGCAAAGAGTTATTCAATAGTTATTATGCCGTTAAATGTTATTATGGGTACCGTCAGGATATAGATTCCATAATCAATCTACCGCAGAAACTGACCATTTCCGACAATCCGTTAAAAACTTACAGCGAGTCCATTAATTTATGGCTGCAGGATTTTGAAAAAGTTTTTATCATCCGTGAAGTACTGGGCGATGATTTCGCCCTGCAGGAAATTTCAGAGAATTATCATCAACCCGGTACGCTTAAAGAATGGGTAGCCCTGGCGGAAATGTACAAGCGTTTTGGTGCTTTCAACCGGTCTTTCCGCATCTATGACTATATTAATCAGAAATATTTTAATAATGTGGAGTTCCTTGATAAACCTTATATACTGAAAGAGTTCTATCCGCTATACTATGATCAACTGCTGGCTGATTATTGCGGTAAACGCAAACTAAATCTGAATCTGGTCATGGCCCTGATCAGGGAAGAAAGTGCTTATGACCGGCAGGTACGCTCCTATGCCAACGCTTATGGTTTAATGCAGATCATACCACAAACAGCCGCTGAAATAGCAACGGACCTGGGTGTAAGTTTTTCCAAACCGGAAGTTTTATATAATGCCGAATTAAATATCAATTTTGGCACTTTTTATCTGCGCAAATTATTGAATTACTATGACGAGACAACGGAGTTTGCCCTGGCAGCCTATAATGCCGGTCCGCACCGCGTTAACCGCTGGATGAAAATCGACTATGATGACGAGATGGATATATTCGTCGAAAATATTGAGTTTCAGCAAACCCGTAATTATGTACGCCGGGTTATGAAGAATTATCTCATTTATTCTATTTTGAATGAGTAGGGGCGCTGACCCTCCCCTGCAATCCCCTCCCTTATATATAAGGGAGGGGACCAAGGGGTGGGTTACTCAGGACCATATTTATATTGACTTAAACCGGCTTTTTTTGATAATTTAAAAGGCTTAAATCAGCGGGTATTTTTTAATGAAAATAGAAGAAAAAATTGAAAATCACCTGGCCATATTAAAAATCGACGGTAATATAATGGGCGGCCCGGACACTGATGAACTGCATGCCAGAATTCGCAGTCTGCTCGATGATGATATTGTACAAGTTATACTCGATCTGCAAGGTGTAAAGTGGATGAATAGCGCCGGTCTGGGGGTATTAATTGCCTGCCTGGCGACTTTAAAGAAAAGTAATGGTATACTGAAATTGGCCAGGGTAACCAGGAAAATAGAGAGTTTACTGGTCATTACCCAATTAAACCGGATATTCGAGATCTTTGACAGCGTCGAAAAAGCAGTTGCTTCAGTGACTGAAGATTAAAAGCGGTTTTTCATGAAAGGTCGATTATCTCACTCCTGGCTAGCCGACTTTAAACAGGCGAAAATAATCCAGGAAGAACTGGCAAAAAACGTAAAAATCTGTAAACTCCCTTCACCGGTTAAAAAAATTGCAGGATTTGATGTCTCCTACTTCAAATCTCAGGACCTGCTGATCGGCGGAATGGTAGTGATGAACTTGCCATCCCTGGAAGTAATTGACACAAGAATACAAACCAGTTCTATATCTTTTCCCTATGTACCTGGATATCTGAGTTTTCGTGAAGCACCGGTCTTGTTGGATCTGATCTCGACATACCGGAAGAAGATCGACCTCTTTATTTTTGACGGCCATGGCCTGGCACATCCGCGTGGTTTGGGCCTTGCTGCTCATATAGGTGTTTTGATTGATAAACCCAGCCTGGGTTGTGCCAAAAAGAAGTTGGTGGGGATATTTAATCCCCCGGCACTGCGCTGCGGGGCGACAAGTGATCTGATCTACCAGGGGAAAATCATCGGTAAAGTCGTACGTACCAAGACAGGAATAAAACCGGTATTTGTGTCTGTCGGCCACCGCACGGATCTGCAGCAGGGAGTTGAGGTGATTTTATCCTGCTGCCGTAAGTACAGGCTTCCGGAACCATTACGCCAGGCCCACCAATTAGTTACCGCCTGGCGAAAAGAATATGCGGAATCCCAGATTCGTAAATCAAATTAGTCAATTTAACGGGTAAAACAATGGCAAAACAAGTTCAGAAAAAGGCAGTCCCTGCAAATAAAAAACAGGCAGCCAGTTTGACCAAGATCAATAATCTGCTGGCACGATTGGCACGGCGGGAATTGGAGATACGCTCCATGCAGTATATCGGCAAGGCGCTGAGTTCGGTTTTGAATCTGGAACGGCTGCTGATGCTGATCATGGATGAAGTGACGAAAATGATGCACGCCGAACGGGGCACTTTATACCTGGTCGATATTGATAAAGGGGAGTTATGGTCGAAAATCGCTTTGAAAGCCGAGATCAAAGAGATACGCCTGAAGATCGGTGTGGGTATCTCGGGGTATGTGGCCAAGACAGGCGAACTGATTAATATAAAGGATGCCTATAATGACAGCCGTTTTGATCCTTCCACCGATAAAAGGACCGGTTATACGACCCGCTCAATCCTGTGCATGCCGATCCGGGAACCGGTCAAAGATGAGCAGCAAGTCGGCAAAATTATAGCAGTGATCCAGATTCTGAATAAGATCGATGGAGTTTTTACCAAACAGGATGAGGATTTACTCTCTTCGCTGGCCTCGCCGATTGCCATTGCCATCGTCAATGCCCGGCTATATAGCAATCTGGAAGATCGGTTGAATGAGTTAAATCTGCTGTTCAATCTGGAGAAAGAACTCAGCCGGGCCGAACGTCTGGATATCATGCTCAAAAATTTACTGCAGCTGGTTACCGGGTCGCTGCAGGTTGACAGCGGCCTGATTTTATTGACGAATACGGAACATAAAGAGATCAGCGAGCGCTATGCAGTCAATGTCGAAGAGGCAAGACTTAAAACGGCCGTCTTCACCATGGATAAAGGCATAATCGGCCATGTGTTCAGTAACCGTCAATCTTACCTGTGCAATAAAATCGAGGAGGATCCCTACCTGGATCGCGCGATGACAGAACATCTTAATCTTCCGGTGCGCAATATAGCCTGTTCCCCTTTGCTAAGCGAACAGCAGGTCATCGGCTTTATGTTTCTTATGAATAAAACCGGAGAGCACAATTATTTTTCGGCCAATGACCAGCGTATTATGGATTCTATTGCCAGTCAGACGGCACGTGGTATTGATAGTTACCGTTTGCGTGATCAAAAAAGTAAAGCCGATCGTCTGGCTACTATCGGCAATATGATGAGTACCATCGTCCATGATTTGCGAACCCCGATGAGTAATATCCTTGGTTTTGTGGATCTGATGCTGGAGGAGGAAAAGCAGGTTACGCGCCAGGAATATGCCGAGATTGTCATCCAGCAGATCAAAGGCCTGACCAGCATGACCACCGATGTGCTGGATTTTGCCAAGGGCAAGACAACCATCCTGCCCCGCAAATACCCGGTTGATAAACTGGTAAAAGATTTTGTCAAGTATTTTGAAGATGATATTAAACGCAAAGGCTACAACTTTGAATGGTCGGTTAAAACCGCCAGCATGATCTATGTGGATCCGGAGAAAATTAACCGTATTTTTATGAATATAATGAAGAATGCGCTGGAAGCTGATGAAACCCGGCGGTACTTTCAGTTTGCATGCCAGTGAACAGGATGGACAGGTATTATTCAGTTTGCAGGATAACGGGGCCGGCATTCCCGATGAAATCAAAGACAAATTATTCGGATCATTTGTAACCAGTGGTAAAGAGGGCGGGACAGGCCTGGGCCTGGCTATCGTCAAAAAGGTGATCGACGAGCATAAAGGCAGGATCGAAGTGGAATCGACTAAAGGTGCGGGTACGACTTTTAAAATATATTTTGCAAAAATATAACAGGTCGCGGTTGCTTTATCTCTATCATCCCATATATTTACAGCATGATACCGGTGCAGGCCATCCTGAAAGACTGCAGCGGTTACAGGCTATTAATGAGGTACTTGAAGCGGAAATCGCCTCGTTAAAAATAGAAAAGGCGGAACCTGAAAAAGCAGACGAGGAAAATATTTTAATGGTCCATGATGCAGAGTACATTTTTAAACTGACCCGGGCCATCAATGCGGGTGTGCGGGTGTTGGACGGCGGAGATACAGTGGTAAGCCGGGATTCCCTGACAGCGGCACAGTATGCCGCCGGGGCTGCTGTAAGTGCGGTAAAGGTCATCGAAAAAAAACAGGAGAAAAAAATATTTTGTGCGGTCCGGCCGCCAGGTCATCATGCTGAGAGGAACAAGGCTATGGGTTTTTGTATATTTAATAATATCGCGCTGGCCGCACGCTTTGCTCAAAAAACTGGTCTGGCTGAAAATGTCCTGATCGTGGACTGGGATGTACACCACGGTAATGGCACACAGCATCAGTTTGAAAATGATCCTACGGTTTTTTATTATAGTATACATCAATATCCGTTTTATCCCGGCAGCGGCAGTGAAAATGAAACAGGCCTGGGCCGGGGCGCGGGATTTACGTTAAACCGGCCTTTGCCGGCCGGAAGCGAAGATCATGACTATCTGCAGTCCTTTGGCCGTGATCTGGCCTGGATTGCTGACCGGTTTCAGGCCGACCTGGTTCTGATCTCCGCCGGTTTCGATGCTCATCGCGATGATCCGCTGGCCGGTATGCTGGTGACTGAGAGCGGATTCCGCGCCATGACCGAACTGGTACTGGAATATGCGGAGAAGTATGCCGCCGGCAGGATTATTTCCATGCTGGAGGGCGGTTATAACCTGCCGGCGCTGGCGCAGAGCGTACTGACCCATATTCGTTGCCTGGCCGGCAATTGAGGAATTATATGAGACCAGTAATATTGATAAGCCTGTTCGTTTTAGGTTGTGGACAACAACAAACCCAAAATATAAATTCGGAAAAAATGTACGAGAAATTAAGGATCAGTATGGTCCAGGATCAGATTGAAAGACGCGGTATTCATGATGCGAAGGTTTTGCAGGCCATGCGCAAAGTACCGCGTCATAAATTTGTACCGGATCATTTAAGAAAATACGCTTACGCAGATGAACCCCTGCCTATTGGTGAGGATCAGACTATTTCCCAGCCCTATATCGTGGCCTATATGACCGAGAAACTCGAAATAGAACCCGGAGACAAGGTATTGGAGATAGGTACAGGATCAGGTTACCAGGCCGCAGTTCTGGCCGAATTGACCGACTCGGTTTTTACAATTGAGATTGTCGATGTGCTGGCCCGCCGTGCCGAAAAAACCTTAAAAGATCTGGATTATGAAAACATTTATGTTAAAAGCGGCGACGGATATAAAGGCTGGCCGGAGCATGCACCTTTCGACGCAATTATTATCACTGCTGCACCTACCAAGATACCACAGCCGCTGGCGGACCAACTGCGCATCGGCGGTCGAATGATCCTGCCGCTGGGTGATTTCTCTCAGGATCTGGTGCTGATCCAGAAAAATGCGCTGGGAATTACGCAACAAACCCTGCTGCCAGTCCGTTTTGTACCGATGACGGGTGAAATCGAAAATTAATAGCACCTGTCGGGTCTGAGACTGCTGCAACCGGGAAGGTCACCAGAAGGGGTAAAAACGGTTGACGTGTTGTTTCCCGTCTGCTAGAAATATCAAATTTATGAAAGCGAAATGTTGTGCGGGTAAATGAACTTATTGAATATTCCCGAAGGATTATCGCAAACCGGATGGTGCTGGATTTTTCCAGCCGTTTATTCGGTGCGGTTGTATACCGGCAGAAAAAAGATAAAATTTCCCTGCAGGAAATTGAATATATTCAACAGGCCTTGCTGGCTAACGGGCTTCATTCACAGTTACAGGTCACACCGCGCGAATATGTGTTGCAGGTACTGGCTGAATATGCACAGCATAAGAAAGAAAATATTCGCATCAATATTATTCTATTTCTGGCCACGCTGGTAACCACCTGTCTGACCGGGGCCATGCTGGTCGGCCGGGATCCGTTTGCGAATTTCCATAATTTTGTCTGGGGTATGCCTTACGCGTTCAGTCTGCTGATCATTCTTGGCGCTCATGAGTTCGGCCACTACTGGTATGCCCGCCGGCATCGCATTTATGCGACCTTGCCCTATTTTCTCCCATTTTTCATCCCCTATTTTAGTTTTGGTACTTTTGGCGCCTTTATAAAAATAAAATCGCCGATACCGGATAAACGGGCATTACTGGATGTGGGTATTGCCGGACCCCTGGCCGGATTTATAATGAGTTTAATTTTCATCATTAGCGGATTCTGGCAACTTCCCGACCTCGAGGGGGTTAAGTTATATGTCTCGCAGATTCATCCCTGGGCCGGGGATGGCAGCGGTGCACTGACTTTGGGCAGTTCACTATTGTTTGATTTTCTTCGGAATCTGATGGGAGTCGAATATTTACCGATGTATGAAGTTTACCATTTCCCCTACATTTTTGCCGGCTGGATCGGATTGCTGGTGACGGCCCTGAATCTGATCCCGATCGGGCAACTGGACGGTGGACATATCAGTTATGCCTTATTCGGGAAAAGAGCGTACTATGTGGCCTGGTTTGCTTTTCTGGCCATGGTGGTACTATCGTTTTTCTTCCCCAACTGGTATCTGTGGATTTTGTTAATATTTTTTGTTATTCGCCTGAAACATCCGCCGACCATGAATGATCAGATTCCGCTTGATCCCGGCCGCAGGGTTTTAGCCTGGTGTTCTTACCTGATTTTCATCACCTGCTTTTTACCCAGTCCAATCTATACATCATAATTGTGGTGGTAAGAATGACACACTCCTGGTTATTGTTCCTGCTTATCCCGCTTGCTGTAGTACTGTTGCATATTCATTATATTGAATATATTGCGAAAATGGTACTGGGATACGATCCAGTCAAACCTGCTGGATCTGGCCGATGATATTGGAGGTCAGGTAATGCGCCGGGATTTTTTTTCCAGGCCGGTTTATCAGGGCCGGTACCGGGATGCGGATCTGACCATCAACTTCAGCAGTGAAAGAACTAAAAAAGGGCGTGTCAAGTCTGATTGATATCAGTTTAACTGCTGATCTGAGCGAATCGATCACGATCTCAGCCTATCCATGGTTGCAGGAGATCGCAGAAAAGTCCATAGCTGAGTACAGACCCTTACCAGGTTCCGATCCTCCGCTTTACGGTATTCGCCTGGCTGATTCTTCAAAAATTAAAACAAAATTAACCGGATCAAATTTTACAGGCAGCATCGGATTATTACACCCCTTCCGTTTTATCTTTATAAGTCCGCGGGGAATTCTATTTGAGAAAGAAGCAAAGCATCTGCCTCAGGATACGAAGCATCCTCTCTTGAAAGAACAACTGGACGGATTATTTAAACTTATCGGTGGTCTCAAAGAATGATGGATCAAACAAAATTCAAAGCCGGATATCTGGCCCTGATCGGCCGGCCCAACGTCGGTAAATCCACGCTGCTGAATAAACTGCTGGATTATAAATTGTCGATTACCTCACCGCGGCCGCAGACTACCCGTCGTCGTCTGCTGGGTATCATGAACGGCACTTCCTATCAGATTATGTTCTTGGATACACCCGGAATTCTGGAGCAATCAAAGTATGAACTCCAGCAGGTTATGTTAAGACAGATTCAACTGGCCATTGCCGATGCTGACGCCCTGCTTTATATGGTTGAAGCCCTGACGGCCGGCAGCACTGCTGCGGAACAGTTGGTGGCTGCCGAGGTGGATCTTATTAAAAAAATGAATCCGGCTAAGAAACCGGTTCTGCTGATCATTAATAAAATTGATCTGGGTAAAAAATCAGATTTATTACCGTTGCTGGATCTCTATAACCGGCTATATCCATTTCAGGCCCTGATCCCCGTTTCAGCACTTAAAGGAGACGGCCTGACCCGGCTGCTTACGGAATTCTTAGCAGTGCTGCCCTGGCATCCGCCTTACTATGATGCCGATACCCTGACCGATCAACCGGAAAAGTTTTTTGTGGCTGAACTCATCCGCGAGCAGGTTTTTTTACACTTCGGAGCCGAGATTCCCTATTGTACCGAGGTGGTGATTGAAGAATTCAAGGAACGGGAAGGACGCAAAGATTATATCCGTGCGGTTATTTTTACCGAGCGGGATTCACAGAAAGCAATTCTGATCGGTAAAAAGGGGAGTGCGCTGGGCAAAATAGGTCTTCAAGCCAGAGGCGAGATTGAGAAGTTTCTACAAAGGGAAATTTATCTGGAATTGCGGGTAAAAGTACGCAAAAACTGGCGGCGCGATAAAGTTCAACTCAGGCAATTTGGTTACAGTGAATGAATTCTCTTTTAATATGATTCTTGATACAAGCAATCGAAATACAACTAACTATTAAGGATAGGAGTATGACTGAACAATTAATCCGTTGTTTTGTAGCAGTAAAAGTGCCGGCAACTGTTTTGTCTGCGATAGAACAGTACATTCAGGCTCTTAAAAAAATTGAACCCGATATACATTGGGTCAAAGCAAATAGTATGCACATAACCTTAAAATTTTTAGGTGAGATTAAACCCGATCTGGTCAGGCAGGTTGAGGAAATTTTAGAACCGTTGGCCCACCTTTATAAACCCTTCAGCATAAAGGTGAAGGGGAGCGGGTGTTTTCCCAATAAATCCAAACCACGGGTATTCTGGTTGGGGTTGGAGCAGGATTCAGGCAATAGCCTGAATGAGATCCATGCCTGGATCGATGATAATCTCAAACCGCTTGGTTTCAGTGTGGAAGAGCAGGATTTTTCAGCGCATCTGACCCTGGGACGGGTAAAAAAGTTGCAAAATTTTACGAATCTATTCAGTTATCTGGAAAAAACTCCATTTAGCGAACAGGTTTTTGAAGTTGATAAAATCGCCTTGATACGCAGTGAATTAAAACCTTCCGGAGCTGAATATTCTGAGATTAAAAGTTATAACTGGCTCAGGTAAATTCAGGCAATAAATCGACCGGCCGGTGATCCTAAAGATCATTATGCTCGGTGCGACGGATGATTTCTTCCTGCAAAGCAGGACTCAGATCGACAAAATAATCACTATAACCCGCCACGCGAACAATCAGGTCGCGATATTGCAACGGGTCCTTTTGCGCTTCCCGTAAAGTTTCTGCAGTGACTACATTGAATTGGATATGATGACCATCCATGCGGAAATAGGTACGAATAAGTTGCACTAACTTTTCAATATCTGCATCTCTGGCCAGTAATTGGGGTGAAAATTTCTGGTTAAGCAAGGTACCGCCGGTACGCAGGTGATCAATTTTGGCAGCCGATTTGAGTACGGCGGTGGGACCATTCGTATCGGCTCCCTGCACGGGTGAAATTCCCTCCGAGACTGGTTCGCCGGACCTGCGGCCGTCAGGGGTAGCGCCGAGTACACTGCCAAAATAGATATGTACGGTGGTAGGGAGCAGATTGATCCGGAATTGTCCGCCTCTGGCCGTAGGCCGGCCGTCAATTGCCTGAAAATACGCTTCAAATATCTGCCGGAGGATTTCATCAGCATATTCGTTATCGTTACCATATTTAGGGGTTGCCCGCAGCAGGTCCGATTGAAATGACTCATATCCTTTAAAATTATTGTCCAGCGCAGATACAAATTCAGGCAGGGAAATTTTACGCTGATCGAAGACCTGGTATTTTAACGCTGTCAAAGAATCGGTAATGGTTCCTATCCCGACCCCCTGGATGTAGGATGAATTATAGCGGGCGCCGCCGCAATTATAATCCATGCCTTTGGTAGTACAATCATCAATTAAAACAGACAGAAATGGCGCAGGAAGATACTGAGCCCACAGTTGTTCGATGATCATATTCCCTTTAATTTTTATATCAAGGAAATGATTCAATTGTCTGGTATAAGCAGACCATAATTCATCATAACCCGCTGCCAATTTTTGCGGATTCCCTGTAGGCGGTCCAATAATTTTTCCGCTGAGCGGATCAAGTCCATCATGAAGGGTTATTTCCAGAATCTTGGGCAGATTGAAATATCCGGTCAGGATATAGGCTTCTTTACCGAAGGCTCCGGCTTCCACACAACCGCTGGCACCGCCGTTGCGGGCATCGGCCAGGCTTTTGCCCTGACGGATCAATTCCTGGATGATCGCCTCGGTATTAAAGACCGATGGCTGGCCGAAGCCGGTTTTGATGATTTGCAGAGCCCGTTTTAATAGGCGGTCGGGATTTTTTTTACTGACTTGTATCATCGAACTGGGTTGTACCAGCCGCATTTCCTCAATCACATCCAGTATCAGGTAGGTAAGTTCATTAACCGCATCTGAACCATCGGTCTTTACTCCACCCAGATTAATCAGGGCAAAATCTGTGTAGGTGCCGCTTTCCAGGGCCGTAACTCCGACTTTAGGCGGGGCAGGTTGGTTATTAAATTTAATCCAGAATGCCTGCAACAATTCAGTGGCTTTTTCCCGGGTCAATGTTCCTGTCTCCAGGTCATGTTTGTAAAAGGGATATAAGTGTTGATCCAGGCGACCGGGATTAAAAGAATCCCAGGTATTTAATTCGCTGATTACTCCCAGGTGCACAAACCAGTAATATTGCAGTGCCTCCCAGAAAGTGCGTGGTGCCTGAGCGGGTACCCATCGACAGATCTCCGCCATATGCAATAATTCCTGCCGGCGTTCTATATTTTTCTGCTGATCGGCCATCTCCTCGGCCTGGCGGGCATAGCGCCGGGCGAAGTCGGTCAGCGTATCAGCCGCGATGGTCATGGCTTTTAACTGCTGGCTTTTCTGAACGGAGTGGGGATCATGGAAATAATCCAGTTTCCTGATTTGCAGTTCGATCTCCCGCTTAAAGTCTTCCATACCCTTAGTGTATATTTTATCATCCAGTACGGTATGACCCGGAGCGCGTTGTTCCATGAATTCCGTAAAAACACCCGCCTGGTAGGCATTGATCCATGATTGATCAAGATGATCAAAAATACGGTCACGCATAGAACGTCCCTGCCAGAAGGGAATTATTTTTTCGGCGTAGATTTTTCGAGATGCTTCATCAACAGTGAAAGAAATCTTCTCGCGGGAATTGAGGATCTCCAGATCTTGCAGACTATGTACGCATATTTCCGGATAGGTGGGGGTGGCTTTGGGCGCGGGTCCCCGTTCGCCTACGATCAGTTCTCCTTCCAGAATGCAGATTTTCTTGTGGTTTAGCAAATATTGTAAAGCAAGTGCCCGGGCCACAGGTACTGAAACCCGTTCGGCCAGACCGCTTTGGTAAAAATCGGTGATCAGCACGGCACGCTCGACCGAAAGGGATGGTTTAATTTGCAGACTTTGTTCGCGCAAAGTGCTGATTCTGTCATTCATATTCAACCCCCAATATTTACCGCCAGTCCGTATTTTTCAAAGTGCTTTTTGACCTCGTTCATCCGCTGTCCTGACAAGGGACGAAGTCCCTGTAATGGATAACTTTTATCAAGTTTTTTGTATTTTTCTTCAGCCATAAAATTATAAGTTAAAAGACTGACCTGTTTAACGGTATGCAAGGTAAGGATAAATTCGGCTAATTGTGTTAAATTTTCAGGGGTAGCCGTAATATCCGGAATAACCGGAATGCGAATGAAGATTTGAATTCCAGTTTTTGATAATTTGATTAAATTTTCCAGGATCAGCCGGTTACTGACCATGGTATATTTTTGATGCAGGGCATCATCAATAAATTTCAGATCGTAAAGGAAAAGATCGACAAGATTCAGAAGCGGGACAAAGTCTTCCCAGGGGGCATAACCGCAAGTGTCGAGCGCAGTATGGATCCCTTTTTGTTTACACTGATATAGCAGGTCTGCGACAAATTCTGGCTGAGACAATGGTTCACCGCCCGAGATAGTTACGCCCCCGCCGGACTGGTCATAAAAAAGAAGGTCTTTCTCGATTTCTTTGATTATTTCCTCAACGGATATCTCCCGGCCTGACAGTCCGGATAGATTCATAGCTGAGTGGGGTAAACAGACCTGCGGCGGTCCGTACCCCCAGGCAGATTTTTCAGCATCCGCAGGTTGGCCTTCTGGATTATGACACCACAGACATCGCAATGGACAGCCCTTACAGAATACGGTTGTACGTATTCCTGGTCCATCATGTATAGTATAGCGTTTGATGTCAAATATTAATCCTGTGGTCATAATTCGTTAGCACTGCTCATGCATATTTTGAGCAATATTAATCATAGTGAGTGAAAAATACAATCCCGGGATAGTGGACAGGGGGGATGGGTCAGAAATAAATATTTTTCCAAGACTTTTACTTAGTTATTTTCCAGTTTTTATTTAAATTTGTGGATCAGGTGTTATTCTTAGCGATTATATGCCAATCAACAACAGGGAGTACCAGGTGGTAAAAGAACCGATTGTAGATTTAAAATTGGCCAGGGAACACGGTTTGAATGAAGAAGAGTACAACAAAATCATCGACATTATGAAACGTGTACCGACGTACACCGAATTGGGGATTTTTTCGGTCATGTGGAGTGAACATTGCAGTTACAAAAATTCTCTGCTGCAATTAAAAACTCTTCCCCGCGAAGGCAAAAATATGCTCGTGGGAGCAGGTGAGGAAAATGCCGGTTTGATTGATATCGGAGATGGCCTGGCAGTTGCTTTTAAAATCGAAAGTCATAACCATCCCTCCGCAGTTGAACCCTACCAGGGTGCTGCCACCGGTGTAGGGGGCATAATGCGCGATATTTTTACTATGGGTGCCCGTCCCATTGCAGCGCTTGATTCACTGCGCTTTGGTGATTTGAATAACCAGCACAATCGCTATCTGTTCAACGGAGTTGTGAAAGGCATCGGGGATTATGGCAATTGCCTTGGTATCCCTACCGTAGCCGGAGAAGTATATTTCGAAGAATGTTATACCGATAATTGTCTGGTCAATGCCATGACGGTCGGGGTGGTTAAAAAAGACCAGATTGCCCGGGCCCGGGTAAAATCTCCGGGAGCAGCGGTCTATGCAATCGGATCTTCAACGGGGCGGGATGGAATTCACGGTGCGACATTCGCCAGTGTGGAATTAAGTGAAGAATCGGAAAGTAAACGCAGTTCCGTACAGGTTGGCGATCCTTTTACCGAAAAATTATTACTGGAAGTAACTCTGGAATTGATCAAGGAAAATGTTATCGAAGGAATCCAGGATATGGGTGCCGCCGGCCTGACCAGTTCCAGTTCGGAAATCAGTGCAAACAGCAAACTGGGAATTGAAATATGGCTGGATCAATTGCATTTACGCGAAAAAGACATGATCCCTTACGAGATAATGTTATCCGAATCACAGGAGCGCATGCTGGTGATATGTCGGCCTGGTATGGAAGATAAATTTGAACAGATTTGTCATAAATGGGATCTTGATTTTTCAAAAATCGGACGAGTAGCTGATCATCAGAATTTAAAAATCTATTTTCATAACCAGCTGGTAGCCGATATCCCATCTTACTATTTATCGGCGGGCGACGGCGCACCTGTGTACAAGCGGGAAACCGAATTTCCGTCCTATCTGCGGGAGTTACAGCAATTCGATCTGAACCAGATACCCCCGCCCGCTGATCTCGAAGTCGCTTTTCGTAAAGTTTTCACTTCGCCGAATATTGTCAGCAAGAAATGGGTGTTTGAGCAGTATGATTATATGGTACGGACTAACACGGTAATTGAACCTGGCGGTGATGCAGCTGTCACGCGGATAAAAGGAACGAATAAAGCGCTGGCGATGAAGACCGATTGTAATGCCCGCTTTGTCTACCTGGCGCCGCGCGATGGAGCAGCAATCGCTGTAGCAGAATCGGCACGCAATGTGATTTGCAGCGGCGCCAAACCAGTAGCTGTAACAAATTGTCTGAACTTCGGCAATCCGTATAAGCCTCAGGTGTACTGGCAATTTGCCGAGGTTATTGCCGGAATGGGGAAGGCCTGCCGTGCTTTAGATACACCGGTAACCGGCGGAAATGTAAGTTTTTATAACGAAAGCGAAATATACCAGGTTTATCCCACGCCGGTGATCGGTATGATCGGCCTTATTGATGACCTTAAACATATAACTCCAGCTTATTTCCAGAAGGATGGGGATCTGGTGTATATAATCGGAACAACGTTTGCCGAAATCGGAGGCAGTGAATATTTAAAAGTTGTGCATGGAAAAGTGGCCGGATTACCCCCCAATCTTGATCTGCAACTGGAAAAACAGACACAGGACAGTGTATTAAGCGCTATCCGCAAAGGTTTGGTGAAATCTGCCCATGATCTAGCCGATGGCGGTCTAATCATCGCGCTGGCCGAATGTTGCATAGGTAATCAGGAGCGAATGTTTGGCTTAAGCGCGAATATGTTTTCAGCGCTGCGTCCCGACGTATTATGTTTCAGCGAGAGCCAGTCGCGTTTTATTATTTCTGCGGCTGCTGAACATAAAAATGCCCTGGAAAAACATTTTGGTGAACTTAATATCCCGCTGCATCGAGTTGGTCAGGTGGGCGGAAATGTATTCCAGTTTAATAATTGGTTTACGATCCCAATCGCTGACTTATCTGCGTTATATTTTAATACCTTAGCGGAGCTGATGAAGATCTAGATTTGATAAATCACCTTGACAAAAAAGTTTGAAATAGCTATATTCCTATGTCTCACGGTGATAGGTCATTGTAACGTCTAAAATCAGTTTAAAGACTTCATTTTTTATTCAATCAATTTTTTCATGTAAAAAATGTGTTGATTTTTCATCGATGATAGAATTTTTAAGTATAATTCAGCGTCTAATTATGGAATGCTCATTATCAATTGTGACTAGTGACACATCTTGTTTTGTGCTAAGTTAAATAAATTCAGGAAATTGGAGATTAGTATACATGGAATCTGGTAATTTACATCTATTGTCAACATATTTAAAAAAGTGGTCTTATCAGGAAAATCGCTTAACGCTTTCTTATTCCTTTTTTACCGACCGGGGGTATGGGCGGCACATGGTTGACATGCGCATCAATGCACCGCAAAACATGGTTAATGATTTTTTAAATAAGGTTGTATATAAAGCCAAGGAAATTTTCACTAACGGTGTAAAAGACGGATCGGAACCGGCGGTACGGATAACCAATGAGGCTGAAGTACAGCGAAAACTGAATGTGTTTTTAAACAAGATTTTAAAGGAATTCAATACTAATAAACATTCCCGCGGCCGTGTGCGCATGATTAGCAGCCGCAGTATGGATTTTTATTACAACGATTATGAATATGAGTCATTGGATGATCAGTCCAAATTTTATGTACATCTGAATCGCGGTGTTAACAAGATGAACGGGGATTTATGGCAGGCGGCTATTGATGATTTAACCCAGGCTCTGAATTTTTCTCCGGCTCATCCGCTGGCCAATAAATATATGGCGGAAGCACTGCTGAAAAGCCACCGGGCTGAAGAAGCACTGCCGTATTATGAACGCTATGCCGAAACCGAGCAATCGATGCAGGGGCTGAATGAACTGGCTCATGCCTACATAAAATTACATCGCTACAGCGAAGCGACCGCCGTCTTCCAAAAAATGAAGGCTATGAATGAGAATGACCTGCTGGTAAAGATCGGCCAGGCACAGATAGCTTACTTGCAGGGTAAACAGTATCTGCCCATTCTGGATACTATCAGGGAAACCGACGAGGAATGGCTGCGTGAGTATTTAAAACGTACCTGGGAGTACAAGTTACCCGGCTATGCGGAAGATGAATCAAAAATGTGGAATGCCGCTACTGCTTCGCGGTATTTAGGTTACGACCGCCCCTTCGATCTGACCAAGCGTGCTTTCAATGAGGAACTCCCCTGCTATTTTGATCCCGAAAAAGGAACCATTCGTTTTGTTAAAGAGGAAATAGACCACTGGGTGGATATCGTCAATCGTTATCATGTTGATATAATCCATCCGGTCCTGCATCCGGAGCGGTTAACGGCTCAGGAACTCAAAATTGGTAAAGCGGCAAAACCGAAGAAAACGAGCAAGAAAAAAACCGATACCAGCGAAGAAAATATTGAAAATCCGGATGAAAAATCTGATCTGCCATAATCCTTGCTAATGTTCTGCCAACAGTATGTCGTCTTCAGATAAACACCTGCTGCTGATTAATCCCTGGATTTATGATTTTACCGCCTATGACCTGTGGAGTAAACCTCTGGGTTTGCTTTATCTGGCTGCTTTCCTGCGTCAACAGGGATTCAAAATTTCCTATATCGATTGCCTGGACAAGTATCAGCAGGAAAAAAAGCCCAGGATCAGGAAGTTCGGCCGCGGTCATTTCCACCGTGAAATAATCGATAAACCGCCGGTATTAAGTAAAATTCCCCGGCATTTTGCCCGGTACGGAATAAGTGAAGCGGCATTTATGCAAGCAATCAGGGATCGTGCGAAACCGGATGCAATACTGATCACCTCGATGATGACTTACTGGTACCTGGGACCCAAGCGGGTGGTAGAAATTCTGCGCAGCATATATCCCGATGTGCCGATCATTCTGGGTGGGGTATATGCAACCCTTTTACCCGATCATGCCCGGCAGGTCGTACGACCTGATTACGTTCTAACCGGCCCGGGAGAAATCACTGTGCTGAAATTGCTGGCAGATTTATTTTCTCTTGATCTCGAATCATTTGTTCTGCCGGCCGCTCTGGATGATTATCCTTATCCGGCTTTTGATTTAATCGCGCATCCTGATTATCTAGTCATCCTGACGGCCCGGGGTTGTCCCTACAACTGTTCTTTCTGTGCCCAGAAATTAGTAGCGATGCCGTTTACCCAGCGCCGGCCGGAACAGGTGGTAGAAGAACTGGCCTATCATTTAAAAACGTTCAATATCCGCGACTTTGCTTTTTACGATGACGCACTTTTCATTAAACCGGATAAGCATATCAAGATCATATTGCAAAAAATAATTGAAAGACGATTGCCTCTGCGTTTTCATGCACCCAACGGCCTGTTCGCCAACGATCTGGATGCAGAATTAGCTGAATTGATGTTCCGTTCAGGATTTAAAACTATATGTCTCAGTTTTGAGACGGTGAATGAACAGCGGCAGCAGGATATGTTTCATAAGATTTCCAGGCAGGGTATGATCCGGGCAGTAGAAAATCTGGTCAGGGCAGGTTTTCAACGGTATGAACTGGAAGCCTATGTGATCATGGGCTTGCCAGGCCAATCACTGGCGGAAATATTAGCCAGCATGATCTTCGTAAATAATCTGGGCATCAGGTTGCGACTGGCTTCTTATTCACCAATCCCCCACACTCTGGATTTTAAACGGGCCTGTTCGGCCGGCTTGATCACGGAGGATATCGATCCGCTGCTGACCAATAAAACCATCTTTCCCCTGCAGCGCTCGGAAGCTGATTACGAGATGTTTAATAAATTACGGTCATTTTCTCATTTATTGAATGATGCCAGCCGCAGGCATTTAGCCCCTTTCGCTGACTCGGACTTTGGCTTGAGTTTAAAACAGGTATTGAAGGATTTAAATTGAACACAAATAAATATCCCGTTTCCAAAAATCAGGAAATGGAACTGGAGATCGAAAAACTGGCTTTCGGTGGCAAGGGTTTGACCCGTTTGGATGAATATGTGATTTTTGTCGGGCGGACGCTGCCCGGAGACCGGGTTAAAGCAAGGATTGTCAAACGCCGGCCAAATTACGCAGAGGCTAAATTACTTGAAATTATAAAATCCTCGCCGTTGCGTATTGCAGCACCCTGTCCATATTTCGGCGAATGCGGCGGTTGCACCTGGCAGAATTTATCTTATACTGATCAGTTAAAATTTAAGAAAGAACATGTCCGGGAGAGTCTGAAACAACTGGCCGGAATCGAAGATTATGAAATTAAAGATCCTGTACCGGCAGAACCGGTCTGGGGTTACAGAAATAAAATGGAATTTTCTTTCTCGGACCGGCGCTGGTTTACCGCTGCAGAAAAGACCCTGGAGAATAAGGACGATCAGTATGTTCTGGGCTTACATGTGACCGGCACATATGATAAAATTCTGAAAGTGGATCATTGCCTGCTGCAAAATGACTGTGCCAATAAGGTTTTAAGAATTGTCGATAATTTTTGTGTCCGTGAAAAATTACCGGCCTATAGTGATAAATCCCATGAAGGATATCTGCGTTTTTTGGTTATCCGGCATAGTATATCTACAAACGAAATTATGGTGGTAGTGGTGACCAGTACCAGATCGCCGGAACGATTAAAATCCCTGGCTGGCGAACTTATGGCTGATATCCCGCAAATAACTTCAGTCGTAAACACGATTAATACGCGTCCGGCCCAGATCGCTTACGGTGAAGAGACTATAGTCATTGCCGGTAAAGATCATCTTGTCGAGAAGATCAACGGTCTGATCTTCAAAATCTCGGCTCATTCTTTTTTTCAGACTAATTCCTACCAGGCCCGGGCGTTATATAATACAGTAATAGAGTTTGCTGATTTAGATAACCGCGGACTGGTCTGGGATCTTTATTCCGGTACCGGTACAATCGCCTCGCTGCTGGCCAGACACGTGGAGCGGGTGATCGGTTTTGAACTGATACAAAGTGCCGTTCAGGATGCCATCTATAACAGTGCACAAAACGGCCTGACCAATACCAGTTTTATCAGCGGTGATATACTGTCAAGCCTGAAGCAGGTCAGAGAACTGCCGCAGGTGGTGATAACCGATCCGCCCCGCTCAGGGATGCATTCCAGGATATGTGATTTTTTAAACGGTTGCGCTGCCAAGAAAATCATTTATGTTTCCTGTAATCCCGCCACCATGGCCAGGGATATTAAACAGTTGACTCAAAACTACCGGTTAAAACGTGTTCAGCCGGTAGATATGTTTCCCCATACTTTCCATATTGAAACTGTATCTGAATTAGTGAGCAGATAAATGCGGAAATTGACCTACCAGGAGATTTTTGCCCGCAGGCCTACTCTGGTTCAGCTGGAAGACCTGCCCAGAAATCCCATGTACTGTCTGCTGGAAAATGTCCGCAGTTTATACAATGTCGGCAGTGTCTTTCGCACCTCCGATGCGGTGATGTTAAGGAAATTATATTTAACCGGTTACACTGGATCACCGCCCCGCAGGGAAATTGAAAAGACAGCACTAGGGGCCACGGATACCGTGGAGTGGATTTATGCTAAAAATCCTGTACAGATTATCACGGAGTTGAAGAAAGAAAAAATCGCTGTCGTAGCTCTGGAACATACTTCTTCCAGCAAAATATATTACGATTTTAAATTTAATTTTCCGTTCTGTCTGCTGCTGGGAAATGAAGTGGATGGATTATCTGAAGAATTGATTGCCACGGCGGATGCTGCCATCGAAATACCCATGTATGGCCTTAAACAATCCCTTAATGTATCGGTGGCTTATGGGATCATAATGTATTATGCACTTGGACAGTATTTGAACCGACAAAGATAGCGAGACAGAGACAGAGATCGGAGGCCTGGCAAAGCCTGGCCGGAGACCTACCGCTAGGTAGGGACAAAGAGACAAAGTTTCTAAGGAACTCAGGTACTCAGGTACTAAGGAACTAAGAGATAAACAGTAATAATTAAATAACTTGACATATTTTTTGTGGAACGGTAAATTTAAAATTATCAAATATAAGCACAAACGCTGATAAGGGGCGATGGCTTTAAAAACAATATTAATTCTTAGCAGCCAGGATACTTTTACAGATAAAGTAACCAGCCTGTTAAAAACTGGCGATGTTGATCTAAAAGTATCTGATAATCTGGCCGATGCTGCTGTCAAAATTGCATCTTTTCCTATATCGCTGATCTTAATAAATTACAATATTATTCTTAAAGCGGATCGCCCTACTTTAATCTCGTTGTTCAAGGATGCCCGAAAAACTAAATTCGTTCTGTATAAAGTCCCTGCTGATGCTACCCGTCGCCTGGCTTTTTACCGCATGGGTGCCTACCGGGTATTGGATGATCTCTATGAATCAGCGGATATTGTTCATTTCTGCAGAAATGTTCTGGCTGAAGTTGAAACCGACGAAGAACTGAAAGGGACGAGTTTCAGCGGTAGTTTACAGGATTTTAATCTGGCCGGATTGATCAATATTTTTGGTAAAGAAAAACGCAGCGGCGTTTTGCGGATTCAAACTCCGCTCGGCTCAGGGAAAATATATTTCAATATGGGGCATATCTATCATGCCGTATCCGGATATCGCAAGGGGGATGATGCGATCTTCTATATGCTGACCTGGAATAAAGGGTGGTTCAGTATGCGCTCCTTACCTGTGAAAACGGTCAGGAATCGCATCCAGTTAAGCAATATCTGTCTGCTGCTGCACAGCGAACAGGTACGCACTGTATTTTTCTCCCGGCTGCAGGAATTGGGAGGACTTAATAAACAGATTCGGGTGGTGCATCAGGGGGATCTGTATCAGATTGAAAAAGATCCTGTCTTTAAGGATTTCATCGATAAAATGAACGAATTCCGCAGCATTAATGCCATCATCGGTTTCAGCCCTTATAAAATGCTCGATACACTTGGACAATTGATCCAGTTAAAGAACAGCAATAATCTGGAATTCCGGGAAATGGCCGGGGAAATAGTAGATCTTTATGTCGATGAATCATACGAAGGAACCGGTTTAGCCGAACGCCTGCTTTCTTCCAAAGAAGTGAATGAATTGCGCGCCAAACTGAATGCGCAGGAGTTATTCAGCGGGAAACTTCTGATTCTGGGTACCAAGAACTGTGGTAAAACAGATTTTATCCGGCTTTTAAATCAGGGTAGCCGCAGCGGGGTTCGTACCAACCAGGATCTTGATTTTACTAAAGTCGAACTGGATAAAGATTTTTACTTACAGGTTTTCGGCATCGGTCTGGATAAGAAATTGACAGGTATTATTAAAAAATTATCAGAAGGATTACTAGGCTATATTTTCCTGATTGATGCCGAGCAACCGGATGCGCTGGAATATTCGAATTACCTGATGAATTATCTGATCAAGACCTATGGTGTACCCTGGGCCTGTGCGGTAACCAATCTTGATAAGAATAATTCAAATCAACTCCGCAAGATCCGGACCAGTCTCACTATCCCGCCTCAGCGTGACGTGCTGGTGTGCGATGTAACCGATAAAGATAATGTCCGGAATGTCGTAATGTCCATGCGCGGCAGCGGAGAAGAATAAAGAAGGAAAATTTCGTGTCTGATGGGCTGATTATATCTTCGAATCGTACTATTTTTGATGAATTCAATATGAATTTTTCTTCGGAATTGACAAATTTCGAATATGCCCAATCTGTGCATACTGCCCAGGAAGCTCTGGAATGGGAAATGTTCGATTATTTATTAATTATTGAAGAAAAAATTGAAGATGTGCAATTGATCATGCAAAATCTGCAGCGGTCACCGGAATTTAAAAAATTACCGGTACTCTGTTGTACCGCAAATACAGACCTGACCCGGCGTGAGCTGCTGTGGAAAACGATGGTTAAGGATATAATCTTCTTGCCTGTTTCCAAGGAAGAGTTCCGCCTGCAACTGGAGAGTTTTTTACGCAGCATCACGGTGGTGGAGAAGGATCAGCAAATCACCGGTATGCAGGGAAAACTGGAAGATTATAATCTGCTGGATTTAATCCAGACCCTGGATCAAAATAAAAAAACTGGTATCCTGACTATGTATCACGGCCGCGATGAAGGCCGGATCTGGTTTATGAACGGACGGCTCTGTGAGGCAGAATTCCGTACATTCAAAAATCTGGCTGCGATTTTTAAACTGGTCACCTGGTTGGAGGGTGATTTCACGATATCATTTGTCGGGGAAGAATACGAACCAAAACTTGAACAGGATAATCAGCAGATTCTACTGGAGTGTATCCAATATATCGACCATCGCAATAAACTTATAGACACTCTGCCGGATTTGAATGAATCGCTGCTGATTTCGCCCGAAACAGATATCGTGCAAATGGAAACTGAACAGGCCAACTATTTACGTTTCTTTCAGGGAGGACAGACCATTTCCGGTTTCCTGTCGGCTTTCGATCAGGATGAATTGAAACTTCTCGAAATTATAAAAGGAGTTATCGAAAAACAACACCTGATGAACCGCGATGTATTTGACAGTTATAGGACCGAGCAGGAGCGCGAAGTGGGGGAAACAGGGTTTAAAAGCGTTTTCAAGAAATTATTCCGGGGTAAAGAAGGCGGGACACATAAAATCCCGATGAAACAGGACGCCAGGCTGATAAAAACGCCTTCGACGTCAGCCGCGGGTGAAAGCGAAAAAAGTTTAGCAGCTGATAAAGATCTGCGCTATGATTATCTGTTCATAGCAGAGAATGCTGATCTGGCTCGTTTTAAGGAAAAGATAGAGAAAATCTGATGAATATTCTGGAAATACCCGTAATCAGCAGTCGTAAGAACGATAAAGAGAAATTATTTACCCTGCTTTCCGACCGGGCTATACGTAAATTTGAAGGATTGGATGTAGGCTATCTGCAGTTGCCGCCCGACTATGGTGTTTATTTTTATTTTTTAAATCAGGAAAATGAGGAATATTATTATCTGTGGGATTTGATCATACCGCATGCAGTCGGCTGCATTATTATCTGCGATTTGAGTAATCCTGAAATATTCGAAAAAAATGTGAAGGTTATACAGTATCTTGAACAGCGGTATCAGACACCTCTGCATATCTGCGCCATGCCTGTACACGGTCTGGAACCCAGTATCCTCAAAGCCAAAGGCTTTAACGAAACACATGGCCGGGAATTTCAATATTTTAATCCCAAGGATAAATCAACGGTTAAAAAGATTTTACTCGGTATTATTCAGCCGAACGGTTAAAAGTAAGTTCCTCCTGCCGGCTGAAATAAGTCCGTGAAGAGTAAGTCGGTTCTGCATTCAGCCTCAAGCGATAACTACCTGCCGGTACCTTTAAACCATAGCCAACCAGGGTTGACTGCGTATATTTCATCTGTTCAAAGAAGCGGGGCAGTCCTTTACCCATGCGGCCATCCCAGCTAAAATGATGTTCAGTTACCGGGAAAAGGAGTTTCTTATCAAGGATCCGTTTGACGAACTTACCGTCCCGGTCAAGTACATCTATAGATACATAAGATGGTTCAGAGACCCTGAAAGATAAAGAAGTTACATCTTTTCGAGATTCCACGATCAGCTCCTGCAAATCCGTACCGATCCAATAATACTGGGCGCCGCTTTTTTCAGCTACAAATAGTTGGCCGAACCGGCGATAAATAGTTATCCCCCGCGGTTCGTTGAATTCAAAATCATCGTCGCCGGCCCGCCCGAAGGAGATAATGTAATTGAGATCATGATCAAGTTTATGGACGCAATGATTTTGTGAGTCGGTAATTAAAATCTGGTTATAATAATCCAGACAGACATATTCCAGCCTGGCCCGGGGATAACCAAAATCGCGGCAGCGAACCGTACGCAGTAATTTTCCCTGCAAATCAAATTTATTGATCCGCTGGTCAGCCGAATCGATCACTACCAGAAAATTTTCACCCCCGCTGTACTGTTTATATTTTTCAGCCAGATCGGTAACCGCGATGCCATTGGGATTCAATAGCCACCCGCCTGCATCAAAGGCGTAACGGAATCTGTTCTCTTTATCGAAGACCTGTATACGGTTGTTTCCTGAATCGCTGACATAAACATTCCCGTACGAATCCAGTGCGGCTTGCAGCGGATACTTAAAACAACCCGGTTCCGATCCCGGAGCGCCGATCGCTGCCACGAATTGCAGTTCATGTGCCGGATTAAACAAACGTACCAGTCGATTATTTCCGGAATCAGCCACGTAAACATCACCCCGGCTGTTGGCGCAAATTCCGTGCGGCTCCTTCAGGCTGCGCAAACCCTTTTCAGACAGTCCATACACCGCCAGACCCCACATGGACTTATTATATATAATATTGTTCTGGCCGGAATTTACACCGTACACAGTTAATTCATCATCATCATGGGAATTCTCAGGATCTTCCCAGGCATCGAGCCTGACGCAAGCCAGTCCCTGCGGATCCCGGAATTTTACCTTAAAACTCATGAATAAAAAAAGTTCAGTCGGTCCTGCTTTTCGAATACCATAAGTGTGCCGGTAGGTAGGAAAAACAAGTGTAGTCGGGTGGTAGGATAACGAATCCGGATTATCACCGAACAGCAACAGAATAAAGGGTAGAAACCATCCGGGCATTACTCGACCTTTTCATAGTCCTGAAATTGCGACAACTGCTGACTGCACGCTGCAATATATAGATACTTTCTGACAGATGAAACCCGCAAAAAATTCAGGCGTCAAAATATTTTAGAATTTAAAATAATTATATAAATTGAGATACTTATTTAAAGAAAGTCAGAGACCCGTATGAATAAATTGGAAACCCTGTCCGAGACAGAAGCGGTAATAGGAAATACTGACCGGATAGATTTGATTATTGTCAGATTACCGTTTGTCAAACCATTTGCCACCAGCACTTACACCTGGAATGTCAAGGAAGCGCTGTTAGTGAAAATTTCTGCCGGCGACTGCACCGGGTGGGGTGAATGTGTGGCCGATCCGGATCCTTTTTACAGCCCGGAGACCACGGTCAGTGCACGTCATATTATCAAGGATTTTTTAATTCCCGGCATCGAAGGGGGTGTTACCCTGGCAGAAGTAGAAAAACGTTTTCAACAGGTTCGTGGCAATAGTATGGCCAAGAGCTGCCGTGGAGAACGCGCTCATCGATCTGCTGGCCAAACAGAACAATGTCCCTTTACACCAGTTCCTTGGTTTCCCGGCCCGGAAAATCATGTCCGGTGTAAGTATCGGACTACAGAACAATATCGGCGAGCTGATCGCTGCAGTGGAAGATGCCCGGGGAAAAAAATATCACCGCATTAAAATGAAGATTAAGCGGGGGCAGGACATAGCCTGGGTGCGTGCCGTCCGGGAAAAATTTCCGGATATCATGCTGATGGTTGACGCCAATGGTGATTATCAGTTGAGCGATGCTGCCGATAGCCTGCAGCAGTTGGATAAATTCAACCTGATGATGATCGAACAGCCGCTTTCCTATTTTGATATTTATCAACACAGTATCCTGCAGCGTGCCCTGAAAACTCCTCTCTGTCTGGATGAATCCATACATAGTCTGGACGATGCTGCCGCGGCGATTGCCCTGGGCAGTTGTCGTATTCTCAATATCAAGCAGGGCAGGGTGGGCGGCTTGCTGGAATCACGGCGCATGGCCCGCTTTGCCGCAGATCATCATATCGGTGTCTGGTCCGGGGGTATGGATGAGACAGGAATCGGCCGGGCCGTTAATATCCATCTGCAGGCCGATAAAAACTTTAACCTGCCCGGCGATACTTCGGAAACCAGCCGTTATTTTCATGAGGATATTGTTGAACCCCCGGTGGTGCTTGATTCAAATGGTTTCATCGATATTCCTGCCGGCAGCGGCAGCGGTGTAAAGATTTTGCCGAAGCTATTAGCAAAATACACCATTCATCAGGAAAGAATTAAATAACAGTTCCTTGCTCAGTCGGAATCCAGATAAACATTTAAAACGGAGGTCCGCTATGCACAGAATATCTGCCACAGTTATACTCACGTTGATTCTGGTCAGTTGTACAGTCTGCTGCGGTTCAACCGGAACTATAAAAACTCCGGGTGAAGAAAATAACTACAGCCGTTTCAGCCAGTACGAGGATGTTTTACAATTTTTAAGTACGGTTGCTGCCTTAGCCCCGAATATTTCTATACAGGTCGCCGGCCGCACCAGCGCTGTTGATAATTACCCGGCCAGGGAAATTATTGCTGTGTATTCTAAGCCAGGAAGGTGCCAGAACCCCGGCCCAGTTGAACCGGAGTAAACCGACCCTGTTGCTGATCGCTTCGCAACATGGCAATGAACAATCGGCCAAAGAGGCGGCCCTGCAATTCATCCGCGATCTGGCTCTGGGAGAATTAAAATATTTGCTGGCGGAACTCAACTTCCTGATTATTCCCCAGGCCAATCCGTATGGGAACTTCTATGACCGGCGTGAAAACGAACTCGGACTTGACCTGAACCGCGACCATATAAAACTGGAGAGCCAGGCAGTTCAGGCTATTCACCGGGTTTTCAGGAGCTGGATGCCGGAGGTCACTCTCGATATCCATGAACGCGGCGATAATTTCTACCGGATTGCCCTGGGCTGCGTATCCAATATCAATATCCAGCCGCAACTTCAGGAGTTTTCACGGCAGTGTATACTGGCCGAAGTGGGTAAAAAACTCGCACAGGAAGGCATAACCTTTCATGAATATCTGGTCGAGGAAGAAATGGGTTTAAATACGGCTGCAGGCGCCGGTCTGCGCCCTGAAGACACAGCGGGACGGGAAATGATTCGGAGATACAGCACCAGCGATATTAACGATACCCGTAACAGTATGGGTATCTATCAGACACTTTCTTTTATCCAGGAAGGTGCATCGCGTCATGACCTGGCCACACTGGCAGAACGTACGCACTGGCAATATTCAGGTCTGAAAGCCATGGCCGAAGTTGTTGCGGCTCATGATCCGGAAATTATAAATCTGGTTTCGACCCTGCGCAAAAATTTGCTTAGCGGGGCAAAAGCGTATACAGAAACCACCAGAGTGCATTTGAAAATGGAATATGCCCGTGACGAACAGCAACCGGCTTTAACCATTCAAGAATTTAAACACACTGATTCTGTGCTGACTGGAATCATGAAGGTTAACCGCAACGCCGGCGAAACCCTGTCAGACTCCGACTTTGCACCGTACCCGTATCCATCCGATCAAAAAATTGTAATCACCATGATTCAAAACTGGTTTCCGCGGGTTGTAGCTGAAACAAAGTGTTACACGGCCCCTGGGCTATATAATACCGGCAGCTCATCAGGATGTTATCGAGACCTTACAGCGATCGGGGATCGGAGTTTCATTCATCAGCCAGGATTGTGAAGCAGAGGCAGAAGTTTACGAAGTAAGTGCGGTTATTCCTGCAAAATATGATTATCTGCCTCCGGAAAAAATCGAGCTGGTCAGCAGAAAGATGAAGTTGTTGCTGAAGAAAGGTGATTTTTATATCGACTGCGCTCAACCGGCCGCTAATCTGATTTCCTGTCTGCTGGAACCCCAGTCCGATTATGGTCTGATCCGTTACTGGAAATTCCGGCTTGTTCCCGAACAGGGCAATATTTTTGCCTGCTACCGGATCACAGCCAGGCAAAATCTACATTTGATCGTCTATCAACCCTGGGCGATATATTAACTTCATTATGCACGGATCAGAAATTTGCTCCCAAAGAGATGCGGTTGACATCCGGTAATATTTTATAGAGTGAATAAGCGTAATCAATACTCAATTGTATTGTTCCAAGTGCAGCAGTGAAACCACAACCCAGGTTGTATTGCTCGTCGTCATGATTCAAACGGTATCCGCCCCGCAGAAATAACCGGTCATAGAAAGAAATCTCACTGCCAAAATGAATTCGTTCACGGTTATCATTGGGATGGACAGCATCAATAGCCAGAATCCCGCGGGAGAATGGTGTATTGAAAATATCTATGGCTATACCGAATTCAAAGTTCAGGGGTAATGGATACGATTCCGTCTCCAGGCGTGTTGAAGTCAGCCGGTTGGGGAATGAAGAATTGGCGTCGTAATTCACGCTGAGGTCGGGCCCGTCAAATCTCATGTCCTGGCCGAAATTAGACATGCTCATAGCCAGGGTAAGATTCCTGAATGAAAGCTGATACTGTGTGCCGATATCAAAAGCAATACCGCTGGCTGTCTCATTCCAGATTCGTTGATGAATATAGCGTACGGTTAAACCAACACGAAACTGGTCGGTCAGACTTCTGGCATCAGCTTACTCCAAAAGCCAGATCCTGGGCGTCGAAAAACTGACCGGTACCATTCGGACTGTATTCGGTGGTGATTTCCATCTGGTCCACACTAAGCACCAGGGCACTGGCTGCTAACGTTCCAAAATTGCCGGCATTATAGACATAGGCAGCAGCATTTACATCGAAGGTATCAAACCACCTGGAATGGGAGAAGTGAAATGAATTTGTCTTGACCCCGACGATTCCGGCCGGATTCCAAAAAACCGCCGTAGCATCCTGACAGATACCAATATAGGCTCCCCCCATGGCTGCTGCGCGGGCACTGATGGGAATCTTTAAAAATTGAGCGCCGCTGGTTCCCAGATTGGGATTTTCCGCCCATAAAGGCAATGTCATCAACCCCGGAACGAGCAGTACTAAAATGCAGATTTGTTTCATAGCCTGTCACCTATTTAATCACTGCAAATGTGTTCTTATATTGAGCATCAACGGTTTTTACGACGTATAGATATACTCCGGATGCTATTTCCCGGCCCCCTGCGGCCCTTAAATCCCATTTCTCGGTGCCCAGTGGTGCATTGTGTTCAATGGTCTTAACCAGGTCACCGGCAATGGTGAAGATATAGATGGTACATTCCTGCGGTAAATTAATGAACTGTATCTGACGGAGCGGTTCGCGGCGCAATTCCCCGAACTCCGGCTCATAGAGCGATGCGACCAGGTAAGGATTGGGTACAACCCGGATCCGGTTCAGTTCATCCTGCAATTGAACTATTCTGACCACGGCTCCCTTGATTTTAAATTGATAAGCATCCAGTATATTGGGTGCAACCGGGACCACCGTATCGAGCATAAAAGTATTTCCGGGTGCCGGCGGAGAGTCATCAGGAAATGATATCCTGGCCAGGATCCCGGCAAATTCAAAAGTATCGGCATTGTAAAGAGTATCAAACACCATGGTATCGCCGCTCTGACTGGTCAGGAACAATTTTGCAAAATTATTATCATCATTATCCGTACCATTGCCAACCACTGAAATCCAATAGGAATTATTAGTGACCAGTGCCTGATCGGCAACCGTAAAAGTGATATCCAGAATATCGGTACCACCGATGCGGGAAACGCTTTGTATAATGTCCGGAGGTTCAAGGTTGAATATGACACCATCCCCGGTAGCACAGGATTTTTCGATCAAGAATGGCTGGGCTGCAATAACCGTATCTATATTATCACGGATGACAAAAACGGCATAATTGAGAGTAAGTTGGTCGCCAGCCCTGGGTAAAAACTGAGGTTCGGCTGCGGGATCGGGATCTTCTATCCTGATGCGCATCCCTGCGTTAACTGAATAAGCAAGCCCGGAGCGATAACTGCGGGGATTCTCGCCAATATCCTCGCCTGTGTCCAGATCGATCAGGTTAAAGGAATTGGCGGCGATAAATTCAACACCATAATTTTTTGCCGCAGTTTTTGCGGAATCGATAATCACCGGGACAATTCTGGTCTGCAGGGTACCTTTTATTGTGCGTTGCTGGTAAGAAAACAGAACCCGGTATTCCCGGTCTTCCAGGGAATCCTGATCAATGGGCTGGACATTCAGTACATAATTTGATTTCCCCCGCCCGGTATGATGGACGGTGTCGGATAAAACAGGGGTCCGGCCCGTGGCTTTGGATTGCGGCGTGACCGAAACGGTATTGAGTGCATCAGGCGACTTACCCCGCGGGCTTTCCAGGCTGCCGGTAGATTCGTCACCACGATCATATGCGGTCAGGGTATACCAGTATTCAAATCCATTATAAACATTCGTATCGGTAAAACTATATTGCAGTCCGGCATCCAGACCAAGGTTGTTGCGGATATCGAATTGGGCCAACGGTACCGGATCGATTCCGACAGAAGGATCCACATTGCGATCCCATTGATCCCAATGGAGTCCTTTATCGGTACTGCGATATAGCCGGTATCCTTCGAAATCATATTCTCCGGAATAATTATCCTTGGAACGCTCCGCTACATCGTTCCAGAATAAGGTTATACGACCCATCGCCGGCATAAGCGCTCAGGGTCGGTGTAGCCGGTGGCTTGCTGATTTCGAAATTATACTGTTTTATTTTTTGAGCGGTTTGCAGCGAGTTGTACAGGTCTTCCTTATTATTACCGGCCACGATCACCGTATAGAAAACAAGGGTATCACCCTGCTCAAGATGATAAGGACCTGAACTAAGCGTTGCTGTCAAATCCAGACCGGAAGCTGGAATCGTCGCCGGATCATCATAATGAAGATCACCCGTAGTGTGAAAATATTTCGGTACCAGCGAAGGTGGATTGATTAAACCGGGATTGCTGGAAAGCACGGCAAATTGTAAACTGTCATCATCACGATCGTCATTGTACAGGTTATAATGCATATCGGTTATACCGAAAGTTCCGTCATCCGTCGCAGGTGTTTCAAGTACGGCGACACCGAAATAGCCGGTAATCCCCCCGGTCCATTCGCCTGAAAGTCCGTCGTCGAAAAAATAAACGAAATTATTTTCTTTATCGAAATCGAGACGGTCATCCCCGTATTCCGGAAGTCCTCCGCTCACATCACCGATATCAATATCACAATACATGGCGAAATATAGGCTGTCCAGGATTGTGCTGCTGCTGTTAATAAGTTCGAATTTATAAAAAAGCAGATTCTGGGCGAATTTAACTCCGTAGGCATAACCGGTCTGGTGAATAGTAATACCGACAGGTGTGACGGTATTATTCGCATCATCATATACACAATAACTATCCTGATCGGACTTGACCACCGGATTACCTGCGGCATCCTTGAGCGGCCAACCGAGGTCCGGATTCCATGAAACGGGATTATCGCTGAAAGCAATCTTGGCATATTCGCGGTTCTGAAAACCGCCGACGGCTTCCCATTCCTCATTGGTGGTGAATCGTCCCTGAATAACATTACCGGGGATACCGACATAAGGATTAATGCGGTAGATATAATTTTTTCCCGAGCCGATCGGAAATTCACCGGAGGGACCCTGGGTAATCCGGCGCGGATAGAGTTTACCGCGGTTCTCGAAGAACAGGCCGATATTACTGGCATTATGTGTACCACCGGCCCGGTCTTCGACCGCGGCCGGTTTTGCAACCTTGGTGTATTCTGCTGAGACTATTTCTTTGTCTTTTAATGAGTTCTGAGCAAATCCAATGTTCGACAGGATCAGCAAAATGGCTACGAATTTTAAAATATTCCTCATTGTTGTCCACCATCCAGCATAATTAATCTCTTTACCCGATATATCACTTGGTTTGTTAATATTGGAATCCCAGACCCAGTCTTACAGATCTGGGCGGTCCAAAATTAGACGGGTCTCTCATATACTCCCGGGAATAACCACCAACCAGGGTATATTCCGCGTCACCGGTATCTCCATATACATAAATCACGTTCCGGTGATCGGTCAGATTTAACACTTCCGCGAAAATTCTCAGTTTAAGCCCTGAGCCGGCCTGGAAGGTCTTGCCAATCTCCATATCCAGGGTATATTGACCGGGCATGCGCAGGGAATTCTTTTCTACAAAACCGATATCACGCCCGCTGGGTGTATAAGGAAATCCGGTACCGGCCCTCAGTATCATGCTGAGATCTGTATTAGCCAGGAATCTCGTGCCCCATAAAACAGGCCCCTCATTAGCCGGAATTTTAAAGATGGTTTCAATATTTAGATTGTGCCGCTGGTCAAAATCCAGGTAATATAACTTGGTTGATTCTTCGGTACCGGGATATTGTTCAGCCTCGGAAGAAGCACTGCCCCTGGCTATGGCCAAGGTATAACTTAGACCACCGGAAAAATATTTACTTGGCCGCACATCAATATTGATTTCAAATCCCTTAATGTTGGCATAATCTTCATTGATATACACGGTGTAACCTACATAGCGGCCGGTATTACCCATAAAAGCCTCGTAATAACTGGTACCGATCAATCCCGTGACATCTTTATAATAAGCGGTCAGATGTGCAGCGATGCGCTCCGAAAACTGATGGGATATCCCGACTTCATAAGCAATGGTACGTTCAGCATCGAGATTGGGTTGACCGAACAGCGGCTCGCGTACATTAAGATCATATTGCTGGTTCTCAAATAAATATTGATATTCCGGATTCTGGAAGAAATGACCGTAGGCGAAATGCAGTTTTGTTTTTTCCGAAACGGGATGAGCGATACCCAGACGCGGGCTTAGTTGGTTGCGCGCCTTCACTTTTACCAGTTTATCGTGACTGAGCGGATCCCTGCGGAAGGTGGCGTTGGCATTGAAATAGTCGAAGCGCAGCCCGACATTGATAATTAAATAGGGGAACTCAATTTTATTCTGCAGGTAGGCGGCCGCCTCAAACGGTTCAATCCGGTAATCATTGATGTACGGAAAATTTCTTTTGGGATCATACACGCTGAATAACTTCAACCAGTGCTGGCGGTACTGCAGGCCTAGTTTAATTTCATTAATCGGTCCGACCTGCCAGACCAGGTCTCCCTTGGCATCAACAGTTTTAGTTCTGCTCTCGATTAGTTCCATCGGATCGGCGCGGGCCCAGAATTCATATCCGTTTCCGGCCGTACTGAGATAATCCCACATGGCTGACGAGATATATTCTGAGGTATCCTTGTCAATACCTGAATAATAATCCTGGTAAACATAAGACACGCGCAGATCATAAAATAAATTGGTATTGAGTGTGTGGGTGAGCATCAGGGTGCTTTGCCAGTTCTTAGTCCGGCTGCGGTAATACTGATCGGGAATATATTTATAAGCATGGCTGTAGTTCTGGTGCTTGATCTGATTATAGCGGTTTGACATGGTGATCTTTACTGCCGGGAAAAAAGCGAAGGATAATTTATTAAACAGGGTCAGATTACGGTCATAGCCGAAAGATAGATAACTATCACGGTTATTCAGCTCGCCGGATAAAAAGTATTTCAGCCGTTCGGTAAATAAAGGGCCGCCCAGGCTGCCGTTGAGACGATATTCTCCCAGTTCTGAGTAACGGTCTATCCCGAAGGAACTGCTGCGGTACTCCAGGCTGGCATTTTGACTCTCTCCGCCATCCCGTGTGACTATGTTAACGATTCCACTCAGGGCGTTGCCGTATTCTGCATTAAATGTTCCGCTGAGCAAACTCATTTCCTGAATAGCATCATTATTGATTTCGGTAATCATGCGGCCCAGCAGGGGATCTTTTACATACATGCCATCTATCATGAAAGCAATTTCATTCGAGCGACCGCCCCGGATATGCAAACGGCCACCCTGTTCGATTACACCGCCCTGTAAGGCTAACACATCGATAAAACTCGAAACCGGCAAATCATCAAGTTCATCCCGCCGTATTACGGCACTGGTGCTGGTAAGATCCCTCTGAATCATGGCTTTATCGGCGACGATCACAATCTCTTTGCCCAGAGATACGGTAACGGGTTGCAGTTTGATCGTCAGCGTGGTCGTCAAATCAACCATGATGCGGATGTCGGTAATAGTCACTGGTTCGCAACTAATATAGGATGCCTTCACGGCGATAATCCCAGGCGGAATATTCAGCACAGTGAATTGTCCATCCAGATCGGCGGCCGCACCCAGGGTGCTGCCTACAATCTGAATATTTGCTCCGGGCAACGCTTCACCGGTTTCGGAGTTTATGATCGTTCCGGCTAATTTTCCTGTGACACCTGCGATCAGGCTGCCCGCTGGTAAAAGCAGCAGCAGCATGATGGTGAAAGTTTTCATTGAGTAAACCTCATTTTTAACCGGTTATTAACTGGTGGTTAGTTACTATCTGTTATCGCACCAGGATCATCTTTTTGGTCAAACTGGTATTAGCGCTGATCAGGCGATATAAATAGATGCCCGAGGCTACTTCATTTCCACGGCTGTCCCGGCCATTCCAGGTAGCCAGATGCGATCCCGCACTGTAAGTACCCGCGGCAATTGTATTCACGAACTGGCCACTTAAATTATAAACGTTCAGCTGCAGATCTGTGCTATTATTCAGACTGAACTGAATTGAAGTGCTCGGATTGAATGGATTAGGATAATTCTGTTGCAGTGTAAAAGAAGACAGGATTTCAGGACCGGCATTGTCGTCAATCGCAGTAAACAGATCGTTATATTTAGCCTGTGCGGCATCGGTAGCAGTCATCAGATCAGTTTCGCTCTTAGCAAAGGCCATAGCGTAATATACCACGGCGGAATCGCCGGCGGCCAGGGTGAAAGCACCGGCATTCAAACTCAGAATAGAACCATCGCCACCCGCGGTCATCTCGGCATCAAAACCGGCGTCAGCAGTCATGTGATAACGGGTGGAATCGGTCGCCACGTCACTGCTGGGATCTAAGGAGAATAAACCGTCCAATCCAGAGCATGGTAGGAGTGGGGTTCGGCTGACACCAGCCGGTAACCGGCATAGCAGGTATCGACAGCGCGATAACTAAAAGTCTGTTTTATGGGTAATATTGTAACTGTTGGTTTCTCCGCCATAACTTCCGGCAATACGTGGTACAGTGGTAGCGCCGATGTAAAAGGTACCCTCCTGTCCGGTTTGGTTGATTGCCGTAAAGCGGGCAATGATGTACGATTCATTAAGCCAGGAATAGACATGCAGGCGATAATATACCTTTGGTGGTAAACTGGAATATTCGCTGTTAAATTCTACTACAGCTTCTGTATCAGCCAGGGTCGGCGGAATAACCAGAGCGGCGGCCACATCGCCGGCATCATGATCATCAGTATAATCAGATACAGCCTGTTCGGAGAGGGCAGCGATAATTGTCACCCGGGACAATTGCTGATTGTCATTGGTTGATGGTGCATATATACGGACAGCACCGGCGTTGCTCACCCGGACGCCAATTTTTCCGGTTTCAAAAAAAATCTGAGCCTGGCTTTCACTAAAAAAGAACATGCTCAATAAAATGAAACACATGAATAATTTGGTAACTCTGGTACTCATGACTACCTCCTTTTAAGCATAGTACTTGGTTAATATTATATGCAATCATAAAACAATTAATTGCCTGGAATTTTCCGGTTTAAATAATTTCAAGATCTCGCCTTATTGCCAGTTAAAAATTACCGGCGGTATCAACAGTAATAGTGCCAGAATAAAAAAGAAAATTTGTATGGGCAGCATCCATTTAGCCCATTTATCCCAGGAAAGCCCGGCCAGGCCCAGTACACCCATAGTGACCCCCGAGGTAGGCAGAATGGGATTGATCCAGCCTTCACCAAAAACAAAGGCCAGCACGGCAGTCTGGCGGCTGATGCCTATTACATCAGCCAGGGGAGCCATCACCGGCATGGTCAGCGCCGCCTGCCCTGAACCGGAATGCACAAAAAAGTTGATGATGCCCTGGGTAACAAACATAGCCTGCGCAGAAATTATAGGATTAAAATGTGAAATGACGCTGGACAGATTATATAACATCACATCCATAATCTGGCCATCGCTGGCGACTACTAAGATAGCCCGGGCGCAGGCAATGATGAATGCCACGCCGATCATGTCTTTAGCGCCGTTTTTAAAACTTTCGGTAAGCTCGGTAACGGATAAACGCCCCAGCAGGCCGCTGACAATTCCCAGACCCAGGAATAAAGCGGCGATTTCATTAATATACCACTCGAATTTCAGAACTCCATAGATCAATAAAATAATTGCCAGCACAAAGGCGCTTAAGACCAATTTATGCCGTAATGAGAATGCTTCCTGGTTAGCCGTATTTAAATGCAGATCATGTTTACGCTGCTGATCGATTTCATAAACCGGACTGAGTGTCGGATTCGCCTTGATTTTTGCTGCGTAGCGCATTACGAAATAAATCATGAAGAATGTGCTGAGGACCCAGACCAGCAGGCGGTAGGACATGCCCGAATAAAGGGGTAGTTCGGCTATGCCCTGGGCAATACCGACGGTAAAGGGATTGAAAACTGCACCGGCAAATCCAGCCGCGGCCCCTAAAAATGGTATGGCAGTACCGACCAGCGAATCATAACCAAGCGAAATCGCCAGCGGTATGAATATCGGAATAAACGGCATGGTTTCTTCGCACATGCCGAAAAGTGTACCCCCCAGAGAGAAGATGAACATGGTTACCGGAATGAAATATTTTTGCAGCTGCTGCCGGTTACTGAAAACAATTGCCATTTTTTTGACGGCAGCGGTGATCGCACCGGTTCTCTGCATGGTGCTGAAGACACCGCCGATGATCAATAGAAAGGCTATGATCTGGGCAGCCTGGATAAATCCTTTGATGGGTGCCATCAGCACAGCACCCAGCCCCTGAGGTTCACTCTGGGTGTATTGAAAAGAGCCGGGGATGACCAGGGTGCGGCCTTCTTTCATTTCACGCTGATATTCCCCGCCCGGAATAAGCCAGGTTAATACTGCGACCACGACCACGATTGCATAAATCATGACCAGGGTATTCAGGGAAAATTTAGTTTTCATAAGTTTTAACTATTGGATTGCCGGATTCCTTAAACCATTATTCTATAATAAACTCTTCACCAGCCAGCAGGATGTCGATTTTAATATTCCGGGCTGCCAGCATTCCTTGATCATTGGTTCGAATTGCTTTGGCTTTACGGGCATTATAGATGAGTACAGGACCCGTGCCGTAGACACGGGATTTACCGTCGGGATATACCAGGATGGCGGTATCTTCGTCGATACCGATACCCAGTAATTCCGGATGTTCCAGAATCTGGCTGATCAAGCGGTTGTGGCGTTTGCGGGCCACAAAATGCTGATCGATGATCACTTTATCCAGGAATCCAAAACCTTGTTTGGTCTCGACATTATTCTTCTGGATGGTGACGAAGATATTGGTTGTATCCCGGTTAATCAGTTCATTACCGGTGATCATGACCCGGCTCATCACGGCAGCACCTGCGCTGGTCCCGCCGATAATGCCCCCTTTTTTGAAATAAAGATTTAAAATTTCAGCCGCCGAACGCGAATTGTTTAATCGATTCATCAGCCGTTCCTGAACACCCCCGCTAAAAAATATTCCGCCCGCTGCTGCAATCATGGCTACCACGCTATCCGTATTGGCCATGGCCGGGCTATCGATATGGGTCCAGTTGATCATTCGTGCACCTGCATCACGCAGCATCTGTACTGTTTCCGGCCCGCTCTCCTGGGGAACTTCACTGGCGGAAGTAATTACCAGGATAGGTTTGTCAGCACTCAAGGTTACAAATTCCCGCAAAGCCGGCGCCGGTTTATCACCACCGCCGATGATCAATAGATATCCTTTACCCGCCGTCCCTGCCGGTGGAGTACAACTCCAGGTCAGGCAAAAAGCCAGAATATACATAGCGATAAGTCGCTTCATAATTTCTCCGCTTCGATCAAATGCATCATAATTTCATATCCTTTCAGCATATCGGCCAGGGCAATATGTTCCTGATTGGAATGAGGATTGTTCGCTCCGATTCCCAGGTTAATGATTTTAATACCATTGGCATTGAAAACATTGGCATCGCTTCCGCCATAATAGATCATTGGATTGACCGTGACCCCTGTTTTTTTATATACGTTATTTAAATGTTTGACGATTGACATTTCCGGTTCGAAGTGAAAACCGCAAAAACTTGTGGCAAATGACAGTTCGCAACGGCCGCCCCACTTAGTTTCAGCGTCCTGGCAATCCGCTTTCAGAGTTTTTTCAATTGTATTAATTTCTTCTGCCCGAAACGAACGGAATTCACCCGTGACCGAAACCTGCTCCGGAACAACGTTATCCGCTGAACCGCCATGAATGGTACCGATATTAGCCACGGTATGTTCATTGACCCGGCCCACCGGAAATTTATTACAGACCTGCAAGGCCATCGACAGGGCATTGATCCCTTTTTCCGGTGCCACAGCAGAATGTGCGGCCCGGCCGGTAAAGTTGATTTTAAAATCGATAGCCGTGGGGGTTGCAGTCACATACCCGCCCGGTACTGCCGTGCAGTCAAAGACGAAACCTTCTCTGGAGCGCAGCTGCGAAAAATCCAGGGCCAGTGCGCCGAGCATACCCAATTCTTCGGCGACCGTAAATATAATTTCAAGATTTCGGTGCTTGTACTTTTGTAGTGAAATTTCCTCCAGCAGACCCATAATCAGGGTCAGGCCCGCCCGGTTATCGGCACCCAGGATGGTGGAGCCATCCGAGTGCAGCACACCATCGCTGATCCGTGGTGTAAGGTTCCCGGTTGATTTAACCGTATCCAGATGAGCCAGAAGCAGCAACGGTTCCCGTTGATCGCGATCAGCGTCGATACGGACGATCAGGTTGCCGCAGTTACCCTTCAACCGTTTGGCAGCATTGTCTTCGGCCACTTCCAGATTTAACAGACTTAGTTTTTGTATAATGAAATCGGCCACCGCCCGTTCATGTAAAGATACCCCGTCTATTTTAGCCAACTGCAGGAACAGATCTTGTAACCTTTGTTGATTCATTCTTTATAGCAATTCCTTGATTGATGTGATTCGGAATGCGATCCGGTTTGATTTATTCTCACGCATTTATGAAATAGCGATCATCCTTGATGCTTTCCTCAATCACCTCCAGGGCATGCAGGGTTCGTTTCTGGTCTTTAAAATTGAGTTCGTTGATGATGGCATTAATCACGGTAACCACGGCACCCAGTGAATTACTGAACATGATATTATCGGTTTTGATCTGGATGCAGTAACTGGCAAATTGACGTATCGGCGCTGTTTTCTTATCCGTAAATGCGATGCTTTTTATACCACGTTTTTTAGCCAGGGCCAGGGCTTCGATGGTTTCCCGCGAATAAGGGGAAAAACTGAAAGCGATCACCAGGTCTTTTTTATTTAAATAGCCAATCTGTTCCTGGTAACGGAAAAAATCCATGGATAAATATTGTGCATCGTAACTGTAAAGTCGTAATAAGAAGGTCATCAGTTGGGAAAGATGGGCCGATATTTCGAGTCCAAAGCAATAGATGCGGTGGGCAGCGCTGATCCTGTCCACGATCTGGGAAAAAACTTCCTTGTCCAGGGATTTGATCGTATCGTGGATATTGTTAATGACATTATCGCTGGCCAGTTTGAGGGTATTGTGGATTTTTTCCTTTTCGCTGATGGCATAATGATAGCGCTGGGTGGGGGATAACTGGTTTTTTAAAGCAATTGATAATGCCTGTTTTAGTTCTTTGTAACCCTTATAACCGAGGATCTGGCTGAAGCGGACGATCGAAGCTTCACTGACCCCGACTCTGTGGGCAATATCCTTAATGGGCAGCAGCGCTACCCAATCGATGTGTTCCAGGAAGAAATCAGCGATCTTTTTCTGATTGTGAGCCAGCCGGGGTAAATTCTGATAGATCCGTTTTTCAATTTCTTTTTGGATGGGCATAGCCAATGCAAGAAAAATTACATGTTGAACATGGTATGCATTTTTAATTTCATCAAAACATAAAACTAAATCATTGAAAAGTCAATCGAATTTTGTACTGTTTTCCTGCGGGATAACGGTAAGGTTAAAAGCCTCTAGCGTTCAGGGTGCAAAAATTTATGAATTTTTCTGGCCAGTACTGCTGATATTTTTCCTTTTACCCTGATCAGTTCCAGCGGTGCTGCTTTTAAATCTACCACCGATCCAAAAATTTTCAGCAATTGATTGCGGCGTTTTGGGCCGATTCCCGGGATCTGATCCAACTCCGAGGTCAGAGTGCGTCTACTACGTCTCTGCCGGTGAAAGGTGACGGCAAAACGGTGTGCTTCATCGCGGATCTTTTGCAATAATTTTAAACTGGCCGATGTTTTGGGCAGCATCTGGGCCTCGCTGCATCCCGGCCTGAATATCTCTTCCAGTTTCTTGGCCAGACCGATCACCGGCTGTTCCCGTAATTTGAGTTCATTCAATACCGACAGGGCGCTGGATAACTGTCCCTTGCCGCCATCAACCATGATCAGATCCGGTAATTCCTTTTTTTCCTGCAAAACCCTGCTGTAACGGCGTTTAATCACTTCGCGCATCATGGCAAAATCATCCGGTGTTTCCTGTATATTAATTTTATACTTTCGATATTCACTTTTGTGCGGCTTGCCATCAATAAAACAGACCATCGAGGCGACAGGATCGCTGCCCTGGATATTGGAAATGTCAAAGCATTCGATGCGCCGGGGGGATTTGGTCAGACTTAAATCCCGTTGCAGCGCCTGTAGTACATACGGTACCGACTCTTTAACCTTCAATTTTTGCAGTTTTAATTCTTCCAGCAAATAATGGGCATTCTTTTCGCACATTTCAATCAGTTTTTTCTTTTCGCCCGACCTGGGTACAATTATTTTCACAGGCTGATTACTGCGATTGCTTAGCCAGGCAGCAATAACTTCAGGTTCAGATAAATCCTTCGGCACAAATATCTCCTGCGGGATCTCCTGGGTATTACTGTAATACTGGTTGATAAAGTGTTCCAGGACTTCAGCATACTCTTTATGCAAAACACCGTTCAGGTAATAATGAGCCCGGCTGATAATTTTTCCTTCACGGATCTTGAAAATGACCGCACAGGCATCGTCGTCCTCCCGGATGACGGCAAATACATCACGATCCCAGGGATCGCTCAATACCACTTTCTGGGCATTCCGGTACTTTTCCAGGAGTTCAATTTTATCACGAAGGTGGGCTGCTTCTTCATATTTCTGCTGCTCAGCCAGGCCGGACATCTCCTGCCGGAGTTCAGAAAGAATCTGATTGGTCTTGCCCTTCAGGAACTGCCTGACCTTTTCGATCATGCGGGTATAATCTTCTTTTTCCTGCAGGCCCTGGCAGGGCCCCAGGCATCTCTTAATATAGTATTGCAGGCAGAGTTGTACCTTCTTTTTGGCGATCACTTCGGCACTAAGGTCATATTTACAGGTACGAATTGCAAACAAACGTTTCAGGGTGGTCAAGGCTTCACGCATATCGCGCACATTAGTATAGGGTCCGAAATAGGCAGAACCGTCACGGATGATGCGGCGGGTAGGGAATACCTGCGGAAAATCTTCCGCCGTAATACGGATATAAGGGTAACTTTTATCGTCCTTCAGATTAATATTATAACGCGGTTTATGTTTTTTAATCAGATTGGCTTCCAGGATCAAAGCTTCCACATCTGAATCGGTGACAATCCATTCCAGGTCTCCGACCCGGGTAACGAGTACCTGCAAGCGGGGATCAAGCGGCCGTGATTTCTGAAAATAGGAACGGACGCGGTTACGCAGTATCGTTGCTTTGCCGATGTACAGCACCTTGCCATCTTTACTTTTAAACAGGTAAACTCCCGGTTTGTCCGGCAAATTGGATAATTTTTCTTCGATATTCATAGACTGCTGGAAGTTATAACTCTGCAGGGGCTGGGACAAGGAAATATTTGAATCCGTTTTGGGAATCAGCGGGTCTGGTAGTTCGGTGACTCTTTGGTAATGATCACATCATGCGGATGACTTTCGTTAAGCCCGGCACTGGTTATCTTGATGAATTTTGGTTTTTTCTTCAACTCGGCGATGGTCACGCAACCGGTGTAACCCATGGCCGATCGCAATCCACCAACCAGTTGAAAGACAGTGTTGCGCAGCGGTCCGCGATAGGGTACACGTCCTTCGATGCCTTCCGGGACCAGTTTATCAACCGACAAACCCTCCTGGAAATAACGATCACTGCTGCCACCGCGCATGGCGGCGATTGAACCCATTCCACGCACGGACTTATAACTGCGGCCATCCAGTAAAATCGCTTCGCCGGGACTCTCGTCAGTACCGGCGAATAAACCACCGATCATCACGCTATCCGCGCCCGCTGCGATGGCTTTTGGTATATCACCGGAATATTTAATACCCCCATCGGCAATCACCGGAATTTTCTTTTTTGCCGCTTCGGCAGCGACTTCTGAAATAGCATAGATCTGTGGCACACCCACCCCGGTTACCACCCGGGTAGTGCAGATTGAGCCCGGACCAATTCCGACCTTCAAGGCATCGGCCCCGCGCGCGATTAAATCTCTGGCTGCTGCTGCCGTGGCGATATTGCCGGCGATGATATCGATGTCCGGGAATTGTTTTTTCACTTCAGTCAAAGTATTTAAAACATTCTTGGAATGACCATGAGCTGTATCGATGGTGAGGACATCAACCCCTGCTTCGATCAGGGCCGCAGCACGTTTTATGGCATTTTGTCCAATGCCGATGGCAGCACCTACCCGTAGCCGGCCGTGTTGGTCCTTGCAGGCCATGGGATACATTCGTTTTTTCTGGATATCTTTAACGGTTATTAATCCTTTCAGACGTCCGGCCTCGTCAACCACCAGTAATTTTTCTATACGGTGCTTTTGTAACAGGTGCTCGGCAACTTCCAGCGAAGTGCCGACAGGGGTGGTAACCAGATGGTCCTTGGTCATCAGATTTTCAATCGGTTGGTCGAGATCAGTGGTAAAGCGGATATCACGATTGGTCAGAATACCAACCAGTTTTTCACCAACCACGATCGGGATCCCGGAAATCCGGTAACGGTCCATTTTGTCCAGTGCTTCGTGCAATTTATTCTTTGGACCCAGTGTTTCGGGTTTGAGTATCATTCCGCTTTCCGAACGTTTGACCCGGTCGACCTGGTGAACCTGTTGCTCCAGAGTCATATTCTTATGTATGATCCCGATACCCCCCTCCCTGGCCAGAGCGATAGCCAGGTCGGCCTCGGTCACGGTATCCATCGCTGCGCTTACAATCGGTATATTCACTTTAATATGTCTGGTCAGCCTGCTGCGAACGTCGACATCGGTGGGTAATACTTCTGTCTTGGCAGGTAATAGCAGCACATCATCAAAGGTAAGAGCTTCGCCCACGATTCTATTTTTCATATATTCTCGCTTCATATAAAGTTAAAATAGTTGCTGCAATGTTTAATTGCAGTGATTATTATTCGGATAAATATAAGAAATTTATGTGAAGTATATAAATTATTTTATCAGGATTTATTAGTGTAAAGTTCCGCTGATCTTTTCCACGGTCTTAACCAGATTGCCGGAATGAATAATTTCGCGGCTGAGGACGATATCCTGGTGCATATAACGGTCTTCCGACCAGCAGGGGATCACCCTGCGTACATATTTCAGGACCTGCCGGGATGCTGCCGCCGGTTTTAGCGGTTTTCTGAATTCCAGAGCCTGGCAGGCGCAGAGCAATTCAATCGCCAGTACATTTTCCAGGTTAAGGACAATCTCGTAAGCTTTGCGGGCGGCATGCAGGCCCATGCTGACGTGGTCTTCTTTGTTGGCGGAAGTGGGAATCGAATCAGTGCTGGCAGGATGAGCCAGGATTTTGGATTCGGCTACCAGTGCCGCTGCCGTGACATGGGCCATCATGAAACCGGAATTGAGGCCCCCTTCTTTTACCAGAAAAGCGGGCAACTGACTGACGGAAGGATCAACCATATGTTCGATTCGCCGTTCGGAAATACTAGCCAGATCCGTACAGACAATCGACAGAAAATCCGCAGCATAGGCTACCGGTGCACCATGAAAATTACCGCCGGATAAAATCTGGCCTGTTCCGGCGAAAATCACCGGATTATCGCTTACACCGTTGACTTCACGCAGTATTACCTGGCCGATAAAGGTCAGGGCATCCCGCACCGCGCCATGCACCTGAGGTATACACCGTAAACTATAGGCATCCTGAACCTTATGGCTGCTGTACTTGTGGGATTCCACTATCGGGCTATCCTTAAGAATTTTTCTGAAATTTGCAGCTACCACTTTCTGGCCGGGATGATTACGAATATCCTGAATACGGGCATCAAAGGGAGTTAAGGTGCCCAGCAATGCTTCCAGGGACATGGCACCGATGATATCCGCTGCTTTGATCAGATTTGTGACCAGCAGCAGGGCCTGCAGGGCGTAGGCAGTCATTGCTTGTGTTCCATTTAAAATTGCCAGTCCTTCTTTGGCTTCGAAGCTGAGGGGTTGCAGGTCATGACTTTGCAGGGCCTTTCTGGCTGGAACCCTCAACCACTGACCATGCTCTTTCCTGTTCCGGACGAATGCTTCGCCTTCGCCCATCATTACCATGGCCAGATGAGCCAGGGGAGCAAGATCCCCGCTGGCGCCCACCGAGCCTTTCTGCGGAATCACCGGCAGAATACTATTATTGAGCAGATCTACCAGTTGTTGAACGACTTGCAACCGGCAGCCGGAATAGCCCAGAGCCAGAGACTGTATTTTGAGCAAGAGCATCAGGCCTACGACCTGCCATGGAACAGGTTCACCAATCCCGGCAGCATGGCTGAGGATCAACCGGCGCTGCAACTCATTGACGGTCTCTGCTTTAATTTTTACTTCGGCGAAATTACCAAAACCGGTATTGATCCCGTACACTGGTTTTAAACCCAGGGCCAGCTGCTGTACAAGTTTCGACGAAGCGTTAATGCGCCGTTTTGCCTGTCCGTTTAAGGTTAATGGCGGGGTGTGCAGCAGAAAATTCTCAATCTGCTCCAGGTTTAATGGCCCGGAACCGATGATCAGATTTTTTTTATTCATTTTGTGATCTTGCTTTAATATTCTTTTTTTGATTAAACCATTCATTCAGACTGCTGAACATTTCAGTCTTGTCACGAAATATTTCGGCATTAACCGGCAGCGAACTCAGAAAGTCCTTTCCGTAGTTCATGCGGTTCAACCGGTTATCGCAGACGATCACCGCACCAAAATCATTCTTATGACGGATCAATCGCCCGAATCCCTGCCGGAATTTAATGATCGCCTCCGGAACCGCATATTCCAGGAAGGGATTACCCCCCCTTTTCTTGATCTGCTCCATCTTTGCGGCGATCAGTGGTTCACTGGGCACATCGAAGGGAAGTTTGGTGATCAATAAAATTTCCAGAGCCTCCCCGGGAACATCGATACCTTCCCAGAAACTATCAGTGCCGAATAACACCGAATCTTTATATTCGCGGAATTGATTAATGATACTGGTGCGGTTGCCGCTCTTACCCTGGGCCAGCAACAGAATATTTTCACCTTCAAAATATACTTTTAACTGATTGTAGATATAATTTAGCATCGAATAATTCGTAAACAAGGCCAGCATACCGGTGGGATGGCGCTGATGTATGTCCTTGATAATACCGGCCAGTTGATCGGTGAAATTAGTCTGGCGCGGATCATCCAGAAAATCAGGTATGCCCAGTAATAGTTGATCTTTATAATTGAAAGGAGAACCGAGCAGCAGGGTCTGAATCCGCGCCTCACTGCGCGCCTTCCCTTGCGCGCCTCCCGGACCAGATCCAATCCGACCCTGTTTTGATAGTATTCAAAGGATTCGCTGACGGCCAGGGTTGCCGAAGTAAAAACGGCTGTCTGTAACCGGCCGTATAATATTTTATTCAGCAGATCGGCTATGTTCAACGGTACAGCGTTAAAACTGACATCGTTGCTCTCTTTATTAATCGGCAGTTCAAACCAGTAAACATAGTTCTCCTGATCGGCAACGAGGGCAAAATCAAATGAAGTCATCAGGTTTTCCAGGTCGGTTTCCAGTGAAACGAGTTCACGATGGATCTGATCCTGAAACTGGAATGAGTCCAGGGCTAGATCAGTAAAGGTAGTGATCAGCTCCTGCAAACCCTTGCGGCAATTGATTAAATCTGATTTCAAATCATCGATACGGCTTGAGAGTTCTTTAAAGTACCGGAATTGATGATAATAACGGATCTTGCTCTCCTCGTAACCATTCTGGTCTTTTTTGAATTTCTCGCGCAGTTTCTGCTGCAGTTCCGAGAAAAAAAATTGTGTTGATGCTTTCATACTGCTGCAAGATGTCTTCAACCGGGAGATTTGCCGGTTTAGCCGATCGGCCGGTCCGTTCAATTTAGCCTGATTCAGGCGGTATTCCAGTTGTACCAGGGTTCCGGCCTGACGGGGTTCCTCTTCATATAATTTGTGATAAATATTACGGAAAGTCCACCAGTTAAAGCGTACCCCCAGGTATTCACCGGCGGTTTTCTCCAGATGATGTGCTTCATCGACAATGAGATTATGATATTCACCCAGGATAGTGTTATCGGTGATCAGGTCGGAAAACAACAGGGAATGATTGACCACTACCAGATCGGCATGACGGGCATGGTTACGGGCTTTCATTAAAAAGCAGTCTGCATAAAATTTGCATACTTTGCCCGGACAGTAGTTGTTTTCGGCGATTAATTTTCCCCACAATCCCCAGTTCTGGTTAAGTTGAAAACCGGCGTTCTCGGCGATATCTCCGGATTGCGTTTGCTCGGCCCACAGCATCAGCGGTAAAATGCGTGTTCTTTCCTGCGCCGAAAGCCTTTGATCCATATCGATCAGGGTGGTTTTCCATTTATCCAGGCACAGGTAATTGGATTTACCTTTTAATATCACTGCTTTGAATTTTTGATCGGTTACTGAATGAACAGTCGGAATGTCTTTGAAAAATAGTTGTTCCTGCAGATTCTTGGTATTGGTGCTGATCAGGATACGTTCCCCGCTGTCGCGGTTTTGGACGGCCCATTCCACTGCCGGCAGCAAATATGCCATTGATTTACCGGTACCGGTGCCGGCTTCCACGATCAGAAACTGGCGCTGATTGAAGGTCTGGGCCACGGCGCGGGCCATCTGGATTTGTTGTTCGCGTTCCTCAAAACTATCCAGGGCACGGCTTAAGGCGCCCTGCTGCGATAAATATTTAGCTATATATTCTTCGTCGACCGGCTGGGCTTTCAGTTCGTATTCGGAAGGATTAAACTGATAATCTGCTTCACCTATGACATTAAAATAGTTTTGTACATAGGTAATGTCCTCGGTTATACCGGCCGCAGTAGTGTCGATATTGTTTTTTAATTTATATTCCAGGACAGGCTGAAAAAAATGTTTAACTCTGCCGCTGTTAGGATAGAGCAGGCGAATGATCTGGCGCAGGGTCTGTATATTACAGGCTATGGTTCGATCAATTAATTGCAGAAAAATGTGGCCGCTGGCCCGGGCATCCTCGATAGCCCGGTGTGCTTTCTCCAGATCAATTTTAAAATAGGCCGCAACCATGCTCAAAGTAAAGCGGGGCAGGAAGGGCAGAAATATCCGGGCCAGAAAAAGTGTGTCCAGACGGGAGTTGGTGAAATATTTGAACCGTTGGGTTTCCACTTCCCAGAGATGAAAATCATTATGCTGCCGGCGCAGCAGATATTCAATAAAAGCACCATCAAAATTAATCTGATGGCCGATCAAAACGGAGTCACCGATAAAATCCAGCAATGGTGTAAGTTTGTCCTGGATATCGGGCGCCGTCTGAACGTCGCTGTCGCTGATGCCGGTCAACTTGGTGATAAAATCGGGTATGGACACGCCGGGATTAATCAGCGAAGAGAATACTTCGGTTTCCCGGCCATTCTGAAAACGGATAGCACCAATCTCGATGATCCGGTCCGTGGTGGGATCCAAACCGGTTGTTTCCAGATCCAGGACTACAAAATCGTCGAAACGCAATTCTTTTAATATGGCCGGAGTGAGGTTCATATTTAAAAATTCTTTAAAATCAATTTTACGAAATAGCGAAAAATTCTGCAATTGAATTTGTGGGGATCTACGATTAGTAAAAGATTCCCAACAGCATCCTGCGCAGTAATTCCAGTGCAGCAGCAGCCCCCCTTTGTTTGTTGACCCGGCGGTCGCGGCCGAAATTAAACTGCCGTACCCTGACTTGATCGCCGGATACGGCCGCCAGAAAACATAATCCCAGCGGTTTAGTCTCTGTGGCGCCAGTGGGTCCGGCTATTCCGGTGGTTGCTATGGCACAGTCGACCTGAAATAATTGTTGTACGCCATGCACCATTTCCAGGGCAGCCTCGCTGCTTACGGCGCCGTATTTTTCTAAAGTCTGGGCAGATACTTTCAGCAAATCCATTTTACTTTCATTAGAATACGTAATAACCGAACCTTTAAAATAGGCGGAACTGCCCGGTACATTGGTGATCCAATCAGCAACCAGGCCGCCGCTGAAACTTTCGGCCAGGGCCAGGCTTAATTTTTTTCCGGTTAATATTCTGCCGATGACTTCGGGCAATGATTCTGCAGATTCGCTGTAAATATATTTCTCCAGACAGGATCTGATCTCTGTTATACAGTTGGTGAATCTTAATTCTGCCTCCGCTTGGAAGAGATAGTTTTTCAACCGAATATCGATGCCGCTGGTTTTGGGCAGGAAGGCAGTCCGGAATTCAGGATAACGCTCCAGTATATTGGCTATTTTCTCATATACTCTCGATTCTGGTATGCCGGTTGTTCTGAACAGATGTTCCGGAATGGGTTGCACGGCAAAGCGGTCTTTCAACCTGTTCAGGACTGTTCGCTCCGTCATCATCTTCATTTCCAGCGGTACACCCGGTAAAAAGTAAAAAACTTTGCCCTGTTTTTCCATTTCGAATCCCGGAGCCGTACCGGCAGGATTATCAATCAATGCAGCAGTTTGCGGAATCATGGCCTGATTCCGGTTTACTTCCGGCATAACCAGATTTCGCCCGCTAAATATTTTTTTAATTTTTTCCATAGTGTCCTGATGGAGAACCAGATCGGTTTTAAAAAAAAGACTGACGGCCTGCCGGGTCAAATCATCCGGAGTCGGACCCAATCCGCCGGTAATAATTACCAGATCAGCCCGATTCGAAGCGTTCTGCAAGGCAGTTTCTATCTCGGCCGGAGTATCGCGGATAACGGTAACCCAATTTACTTCCAGTCCCAATCCGGCCAGTTGTTCGCCCAGCCAGGCAGCATTGGTATTGACTGTAATTCCACTGAGCAGTTCGTCGCCAATTGAGATGAGTTCTGATTTAATCAGGGTCTGCATAAACTATTATTCCTGCCAATGAATCCATGTCCGAATATGATCACCGGGAATTAATCAATATGATTAACCTGATCGTTATATTGGTATATAAGGCGGCGATAACATCATCGATCATAATACCCCAGCCCCCTTTAAGCGCCTGTGAATTTCTGGCCGGGAACGGCTTAAGGATATCCATAATTCTGAATATTAAAAAACCCAGCAGCAGGATTAAACCGCTGCGCGGTAAAAATAACAGGGCTAACCACTGGCCGACCCACTCATCGATCACCACCTGCGGAGGATCCTGTACACCCAGGTCCCGTTCGATCCGGGTCGAACTCCATAAGCCCGCGACAAATAAAATTGCTGTAAATATCAGCCAGTAAGAGTCGGCCAGAGGGATCAGGTAAAAAATTATCAAGGCACTCAAACTGCCGGCTGTTCCCGGAGCCCAGGGTAGATATCCGCTGCCTAATCCTGTGCCAAGAATATATGCGAGTTTCTTAAGCATAAAAAGTCATCCGAATATCCTATCGGCCGAATAAGCGTAAAGTCCGGTTAAATAATTCCTGTAAATGGAAACGATTTTCAATCAGATACTGAATGCCGGTAAAAACGGTCAACAGGGTCACCGCCAGAAAGAGCAGGGAGATCCAGTGTGTATATGCCGGTGGGTGAGCTTGAAGCGGGTTGATATAGGCCGGCGGCAGATTCAGATAACATAACAGGATCAGAATGGCAGCCATTTCAATGAAGGTCTTCACCTTAGCCAGGAAGCTGGTGACGATGGATTTTCCAAGTTGTAAAGCGAAGATTCTCAGGAAGGTCACGATAAAGTCGCGGGCAATCATCACGACTATCATCCACCAGTACACGTACCGCAGATGGGCGAAAATGCAAAGCGCTGCGGCAATCAGGATTTTATCAGCCAGGGGATCCATGAATTGCCCCCAGCGGGTGATCCAGTTGAACCTTCTGGCGATATATCCGTCATACCAATCCGTAGCCGCCGCCACCAGGAAAATAATAGTGCCAATCAGGGTACTCTGCGCCGTACCCCCGCTCATAAAGTAAATAAAAACGGGAGTAAGAATAATGCGCAAAATCGTAAGTTGATTGGGAAGTGTCCACTTCATATTTATTCAAAACATGTATTAATCAGACTTTTGGTATTAATTAAAACAGTCAAAGTAAAAAGTAAAGTTATAAATAATCTTAAAAAAAGTCTATACTAATTGATATTTGAAGCATTCACTAAAATGCTGTATAATACGGATAATACCGATATTCAGATAAATTGTCCAGATATTATCGCATGGTCTACATGAGACACTTTGAATTGTTCTACGGCTTGTTGCTGATCCTTTGTTTTTGCGCCTGTCACAGGTCTGCTCCCCTGCAGGAGAATACAATCTCTGGTACGACGATGGGCACCACCTATCAGGTTAAAATTGCCCGGGATTTCCTGACCGCCGGGGATTTATTGGTTCTGCGGCATAAAGTAGATTCCGTACTGATTGAAGTAAACAGGCAAATGTCCACTTTTGATCCGCAGAGTGAAATATCAAGATTTAATGCCTTTAACGATACATTGCCATTTACAGTCTCGCGTTCCCCTGCATGATGTAGTGCAAGTGGCCCTGGATGTGCATAAACAATCCCGGGGTTATTTTGATATTACGGTTGCACCGCTGGTGGATCTATGGGGTTTCGGCAAAAAGGACCCTCGCAGCGAACCACCCACGGATCAGCAGGTCAACGCTGTACTTAAACGTGTCGGTTCAGGTCACCTGATGATCACCGACGAAACACACTTAAGGAAAACAGTTCCCGGACTCGAATTGGATTTGGGTGCCATTGGCCAGGGTTACGGGGTGGATATTGTTGCCGGCCTGCTGGATTCGCTGAAATATAAAAACTATCTGGTGGAAATCGGGGGCGAAATTATGGCCCGTGGATTGAATGCCAGAGGTGAATTATGGAAAATTGCTGTTGAACAACCGCAATTCTCCTCCCTGCCGGGCGAGCAGGTGCTGGGTATCCTGGCCTTAAGCAGTGTTGCAGTTTCCACCTCCGGGGATTACCGCAGTTATTTTGAATACCAGGGCCGGAAATATTCGCATACCATCGATCCCTTTACGGGTAATCCTGTCCGTCATGGACTGGCCAGCGTAACTGTCATCGCCGCTAACTGCACCAGGGCCGATGCCCTGGCTACCGCGGTAATGGCCATGGGGCCGGAGCAGGGACTGTCCTGGATAGAAAATATGTCCGCAGTAGAGGCTTTATTAATTGTGCGGCTCCAGGATGGAAAATATAAAGAGTTTCAAACAACAGGATTTGGAAAGTACTTATCGGAAATCAAACATGAATAAAATCACGAAAACACCTCCGGTTCCATTCCCGCAAAGAATCTACTGGTCTGTCATCATCATTATGTTTGTAATTTCAATTGTTCCGCGTTTTTATGATATTCTGAAATTCTTACCGGTTTATTCAATCGACGAGAATGATGTAGTTGAATTTGCCGCAGGTTTTTTAGGTGGTGATCTGGATCCGCACTGGTATAAATACGGTCCCCTCTATGCATACCTGCTGGCGTTGGTTTATGCCCTGCAGTCGCTTTTCAGTGCTGTACCGTTCGCGGAATTTGTCGAAGATATATTCTTCAATCCGACCCGTTTCTATTATACGGCCCGGCTGGTTAATACGCTGATCAATATTTTGATCGCCCTGTATACCTACCGGTTAACTAAAAAATTCTTTACCGAACATGTGGCTTTGCTGACCCTGGCTCTGGCTATTTTCCCCTTTTTAGACATCCTGGTGAATTATACCGTCCGCGTAGACACCCTGCTGGCACTCTGGACTATATTAGTTCTGTTTTATCTGGTTAAAGTCCAGCAGGAACAGGGAATTAAGAATTATCTGCTGGCCGCGGTTTTCTGGGGTCTGAGTCTGGCCACAAAACCCCTGCCGGCGCTGCTGTTATTACCTACAGCCTTCCTGGCGCACTGGCTGGCCACAGCGCCGCGTCTCACAGGTTCTGAACAGCAAAATAAGAGCAAACGAAAAAGTATAGAAAAAACAGTTAAGGTTAAAAATAAATCGGCTCTGGATAATTTCATCAATGCCCTGATTAATCCGTCATTTTATATTTTCCTGATAAGCGGCCTGGCTGTCAGTTTTGCGGCGAATCCATATTCGCTGATTAATTTTAACGAATATAAAATGGAACAGGTCAGAGCGGTTCAATCCGAGGGGGAGCGTAATTTTATTGCCGGCTGGGATATCAGCAGATTCTTCACTCTGCTGGGTTACGTGTTTACCTTGCTGGCCGTGATAGTGATATTATATTATTTATATAAATCGATCAGGCAAAAAAATTATCTGCAATTAACCTTGTTGAGTTATCCGCTTATTTTCTGGTTGGCCTTTGCCCGTGGAGCAGCGCGGGAATATTTCTATGTACCGGTTATACCGGTATTAATGATCTTTATGGCTCAGTTTCTGGTTGAAATGTCAACAAATGTTTTCAGGCCTGCACCCGGGTCCAGGCGGCAGCATATCATCATCCTGGCCGGGTTGTTACTTATTTTATTGCAACCGCTGACAGCCCTGTTGAGCAGAACCTGGACTCTAAACAAGGCAGGGGATTACCGTTCCGGCCATACAGCGCTGGCCGGTAAAAAATGGATCGAAGAAAACATTTCATTCAACAGCAAAATCCTGTTGTATGGCTATTATGTAAATTTACCGCATCTGGTTGATCCTAATCCGCAGAAACAGGCGCAGTTCGGTGAATATTTCATGTATTTCCGCTGGAAGAATAAATTTCTGACAGATCATTTTCTGCAGGCACATGCGGATTATTTAAAATCAAAATTACCTACTTACGATTTGGAAAATATCAGGGACCCTTTACGGGAAAAAGAAGCACAATTGTACGCCTACGGCCGGAAGAACAATATCGCCTACGTGGTCAGCAGTTATGATCTGACCCGCTTTCCGGAATTTGCCCAGCGGATCATAAATAAATTTGATGCAGCGGGCTATCCTTTTGGCATACCCTTTGTTATCTATAAGTTAAAGGATGAATGAAATCATGGCTAAAAAATTGGTTTCGATTGTAATTCCAGTTTTTAATGAGGAAGGAAATCTTCCGGTATTATATGAACGGCTGTCAGCAGTGCTTAAAATACCGGCCCTGGATTACGAACTGTTGTTTGTCAACGACGGCAGCCGTGATCAATCACTGGCGTTGTTGAAAAGCTATGCTGATCAGGATTCGCATATAAAAATCATTGATTTGTCAAGAAATTTCGGTCACCAACTGGCAGTCACCGCCGGACTGGATCATTGTCAGGGTGATTGTGCAGTGATAATTGATGCTGATCTGCAGGATCCGCCCGAACTGATCACGGAATTGATAGTGAAATGGAATTCCGGATACCAGGTTGTATATGCCCGGCGGATAAAAAGAAAAGGGGAACACTTTTTAAAAGTTTTTACTGCCAGGATTTTCTACCGGTTACTAAAAAAACTGGCCAATATAGAAATTCCCTTAGACACCGGAGATTTCAGATTAATCGACCGCAAGGTGATTAATAATTTAAAGGCCATGCCGGAACGTAACCGGTTTATCCGCGGGATGGTCTCCTGGATCGGATTACGCCAGACCAGTGTACAATATGTACGTGAGGAAAGATTATCCGGGGAAACGAAATATCCGCTGTTTAAAATGATTCGCTTCGCTCTCACCGGACTCACCTCTTTTTCCCTGGTTCCTTTGCAACTGGCCTCTCTTTTCGGATTTCTTGTTTCGGCAATTTCATTTTTAGCCGGTTTGTACACAATTTACCTGAAGATCTTTACCGTGCAGACTATTCCGGGCTGGACTTCATTGATGATCGCTTTGCTTTTTCTGGGTGGTATTCAATTGATCACCCTGGGCATTATCGGCGAATATATCGGACGGATCAGCGAAGAAGTGAAACAACGTCCTGCCTACATAGTTCAGGATAAGATCAACCTGTAAAGTCATGATCAAAATCAGTGATAATTTAACCAAGTTTATAAAGTTCAGTATTGTCGGTTTTGTTAATACTGCCAGTAGTTATCTCCTGTATTTTGTACTGCTGAAATTTGTCCGGATTAATTATCTGGTAGCATCGGCAATTTCTTATGTTCTGGGGATATTGATCAGTTATTTTGGCAATAAATATTGGACCTTCCGGATTTTCAGATCGGGCTGGCGTCTGGAATTTATCAAGTTTGTGATATTGAATATTGCAGGATTAGCCATTAATACCCTGATCATGATAATATTAGTCAGGAATTATAAATCAGATCCGTTGATTGCCCAGATCATTGCCATGTCGGTGGTAATATTTTATAATTTTTTTGGCAGTAAATTCTGGGTATTCAGGGATATGGGTAAGATTTAGGAAAAGGGGATAGGTCAGAGAGCTAAATGGAACTTATTATTCAAATAGACACCGCCATTTTTTACTTCATTAACATTTCTCTGCAGAATCCGGTTTTTGACTGGATAATGCCGATTATCTCTGCCAAGCGGAGCTGGTTTCCACTCTGGTTGATTGCCATTATAATGTTATTATGGAAAGGGGGCGCAAAGGACGACTGGCGGTTCTGCTGGTGATTCCTCTGGTTCTGATGACCGATCAAATGTCTGCCAGTGTACTGAAACCGCTGATAGCCAGGCTGCGACCCTCGATTACCTTGCCCGATGTTCACCTGTTGGGGAAGAAAATGAGTTCGTATTCTTTTCCATCTTCCCATGCCTCCAATTTCTTTGGTTTAGCGACCTATTTCAGTTATCTGTATTCACGGTATAAATGGTGGTTTTTTTCATGCAGCTGCCCTGGTTGGATTATCGCGGATATCGGTAGGGGCCCACTATCCCCTGGATGTGCTGGGCGGAGCGGTACTGGGGATACTCTGCGCGTTGGTTATTATCTGGGCGCACAAATCGGTTATTATTTGGTACGAGAGGCGTGAGAAATGAGCCATCCCCCAGGGGGATAGATCAGTCAATAATTTTCACCACCACGGCTGTGGCATCATCAAATTGGCGGGAACTGCTAAAGTTCAGCATGTTTTGATTTAATTGCTGCAGAATATCTTCGGCACTCCGGGCAGAATGCTTCTGTAAAAATTCCAGACAGACGTTTTTCTCCATACGTCTCCCGTCTCTCATTCATAGCTTCGATAAAACCATCGGTGAGAAACAGAAAGATATCACCCAGCCGGTAGGGCAGGATCTGCTCCTGTAAGTTTACGGTGAATTTCTCATTTTCGGTCATACCCAGCCCGATCCCGGCGGGTTCCAGAATTGATGTCTTTTGCTTTTGGGCATTAAAGTAGAACAAGCCATTGTGTCCCAGGCGAAACAACTGCAGTTTTCGCGCCGCTGTATTAAAAATCCCGAGCAGGGCGGTAAAGAAAAATTCAGATTCAAAATTATTACGGATCAGGGTATTCAAGCGCTGTAGTAATAAGACCGGAGGTATTTTTTCCAGCGCCAGAGTCCGTAAAAATCCCTGTATCTTGGACATCTGCAAAGCAGCAGAAGTGCCCTTGCCCACCACGTCGCCAACTATGATACCCAGATTTACCGGATCGATTTCGAAGTAATCGTAATAATCTCCACCGACCTCCATTGCCGGGGAAAGTGAAGCCCGCACCTGCAGACCGGGATAGTCCGGGATATGTTTGGGCAATGAATTCAACTGGATCTCCCGGGCGATCTCCAGTTCCCGTTTAAGGCGTTCTTTATCGGTCATCTCTTCATAAAATTCGGCCCGTTCAAAGGCGGTACCGAGGTGTTCTCCAAACAGGCTGAGCAATTCGAGATCATCATTGTTGTAGGCGCTCTCGGATGATTTTTCGCCGGTAAATAAAACCGCTTCGAGTTTTTGACCTCGCGATATAACCGGAATAGCACAAAAGATTTCCTGGCGAATAACGGTCAGCTCCGGTATTGCAGCCAGATCCTCCAAACTGAGCGGCGTAGCGGCGGCACTCCATTTCTGATGCAAAGCAGGTGCAATTGAGAACGGTTTAATTTCCTGCGCTTTGAGTGCACCTGTACCTGCGGTTGGCCGGAATTGTCCGTCATCTTTCACCAGCATTAAAGTCCCCTTGATCCGCATGATGTTTTGAATCTGTTCAACGGATTTTGTACTGATATTTTCCCTGGTCAGATAGGTCGATAAGATTTCTACAAAATTTTTTAAGGCCTGGCGGTAATCATACTTTTGCTGGAAAAATATGCGGTCCATTAATTTCTGCAGATAACGGATGAAGATGTAGAACAGGAAGGCCAGGGCGATACCGATCAACAACAGGTACCCTTTCTGAATTACCAGTTGTAAATCCGCAGGCAGTTGACTCAGTTTTCTCATCTCCAGGGTTGTACCGGTTATAAAAAAGGCAGGCCAATCGATCTTTATCGTTGGTAAGATACGGATGACCATCACCAGCAAAAAGATAAAAACAGTTGTTAAAAAAATCTGAGTTAAAAAATAAAATGCCGATAAACGCAGGCGCAGATGGATACCATATACACGATAGCGTATGAGTCGTAATGGCAAAAACTACTGGAATAGCACAAAAAAGGAAAGTAATGTATTCGAGCAGAGGGGAAGTGAATCCAAAGTAGAAAAAGAGAAAGGCCAGAACAGTAAAGCCAAACAATGTAAATAAAAAGATTTTGGTTAAGCGGGTCCGGGCCAGGTAGTTTTTTTGACGTTTTTTCCGGAAAATTGATCTCAAGCAGAAGAATATAAACCAGCGGGATACAGAGCAAGGTCATAGAAAAAACATTATATCTGATGACCAGAAATAGTGCTGCTGCGTATAATATTCCGCTGAGTATATAATTTGCCCTGATCATCCAGAATCGTTTTATCTCGGCATATTTTTGCTCGGGAAAATACAACAGAGCGTGGCTCATGGTAGGTATTAAAAAGTACATGGTGGTGAAACAGATTAAGAGCAACGTCCCTGGTAGAGACGCGATCCTTGCTGGATATTACGGATCAGCGGAATGTTCATAAAGGTAAGGGCCAGCATAAACATAGCCAGGGCCCACAGGCGGGCCGGACCCAATTCAGGTTTTATCATGATAAAGCCAAGTGCCATGACAAATAACATGAATCCGGCAGTGAGAAATCCTACCTGGTTTATCCGCAAGCCGGCCAGGGCCAGATTCACCCGCAGATCATATATCTGTCCATCCCGTTCGATTGTATAGATCAGGCTTTCACCCGGCCTGGCCCGGTTCAGATAGGATTGGGCCTGTAAAGCTGTGAAGATGGAATCGCCATTTATTTTTATAAGCCGGTCGTCAACCTGTAAACCCGCCTGCTCGGAAACGCCGCCCGGATTAATCCGGATGAAAACCACGCCCTGTTTGCGGTTGGCATAAAGATTTTCATCGTCCATCCTGCTGGCGACCTGGTTCAGATTATACAGTGACAGGAGCAGGATAAGGGCGGCCAGTAATATAAAAGAGATCCGGATTAAATTCTTTTGCTCAAATATCCTCATATAGTGCCTGACGAAGATTTTATCAACATGTTTCAATATAATATAAATAAAATAATTTGACATTAGTTGTTTCTTTTTTATATTTAACCTCTTTTCAAAGGAATGATCATTGCGCACCAAGCCTGAACATAAAAAACTGGCCAGTAAGATTTTGAATTTCATCAACCGGCATGATGATTTTCTGCTTTCCGCCCATATCAATGCCGATGGGGATGCCATTGCCGCCGTAGTGGCCCTGGGTCTATTGCTGGAGCGGATGAATAAAAAATACGAGATGGTATTGCATGACCAGGAACCCGATGTACGTTTTAATTATCTTAAAAATTTTGAAAAAATTATTCATTATCATGACCGGCTGAAAATTAATTCCACCTGTGCCATCATCCTGGATGTACCCGGCATCAAGAGAATGGGCGACGTGCAGAAACTTCTGCCGGCTAAATCCCGCATCGTACGCATCGATCATCACCCCACGGAAGATGAATTTGCCGGACTGGAAATGGTTGATGAAGGGGCTTCCTCAACCACACAACTGATCTATGAAATTGTGGAACTGGCCAAAGTAGAAATTGACCCGGATCTGGCCCGTGCAATCTATACCGGTATTGTTTATGATACCGGCCGTTTTTCTTTTTCCAACACTACTGCCCGGGACATGTATATCTGCGGCAGAATGATCGAGATCGGTGTAGACTGCGCCGAAATCAATAACCGCATCTTTTTTGAAAATTCGTTTACGGCTCTGCGCACTATCGGTAAAGGTCTGGCCGGTATGGAAAGTCATTTAAACGGCGCTGTAAATATCATTTATCTTGATCATGGGTCGATGCAAAATAATAATCGGGGTGAAATCGACGAACTGGCGAATTACAGCGTGGCCATCCGGGGCGGACAGGTCGGACTGTTCATCCGCGAGGCCGAATCAGGCTTGCACAAGATCAGTCTGCGCTCAAAAGGGAAAGTTGATGTCAATCAGGTGGCCAAGGTTTTTAACGGCGGCGGACATACCCGGGCTGCCGGCTGCAGGATCCAGGGCAGCAAAGAAGAAGTGATTAAACTCCTGTTAAATGAGATAGAAAAAAGATTATAATCTTTCCTGATCAGATTTTCGGTTGTATTTTCTTTGCACATAATCCAGCAATATCTGCTGAAACTCCTCGGCAATCCTGGCACCTTTTAAAGTTATACTGTGTTTTCCATCAATATAAACAGGTGCTTTGGGTTCCTCACCGGTTCCGGGTAAGGAGATTCCGATATTGGCATGTTTTGATTCACCGGGGCCATTGACCACGCACCCCATCACCGCCACCTTCAATTCTTCAACACCCGGATATTCAACCCGCCAGCGGGGCATCTGTTCACGAATAAAACTATTAATATCTTCGGCCAGTTTCTGAAACAGGGTACTGGTGGTGCGGCCGCAGCCGGGACAGGCGGTTACCTGGGGATTAAAGTTGCGCAATTCCAGTGACTGCAGAATTTGCTGGGCGACCAGCACCTCCCGGGTACGGTCCCCCCCGGGTTGCGGCGTCAGGGAAACACGAATGGTATCGCCGATTCCCTGTTGCAACAGAATGGCCAGGCCGGCGGTACTGGCAATAATCCCTTTGTCGCCCATACCTGCTTCAGTCAAGCCCAGGTGCAGGGGGTATTCACAGGCCGCAGCCAGTTGTTGATAGACCCGGATCAAATCCTGCACACCCGATACTTTAGCACTGACGATGATCCGGTCATGCCCGAGTCCCACTTCTTCAGCCAGCCGGGCTGAACGCAGGGCCGATTCCACCATGGCCTTGATCATGACCTGCTGAGCCGGAAGCGAGTCAGGGCTTTTAGAATTTGCATCCATCATCTCCGTCAACAGTTGCTGATCCAGCGATCCCCAGTTAACACCGATACGGACCGGTTTGTCAAATTTGATTGCCTGCTCGATGATCATAGTGAAATTTTTATCGCGGGTTTTGGTGCCCACATTTCCCGGATTAATGCGGTATTTAGCCAGAGCCCGGGCACATTCGGGAAAACGGGTTAATAACAGATGGCCGTTATAATGAAAATCACCGATGACCGGCACCCGGACATCTCTTTTGTCGAGTTCAGCAATTATTTCAGGTATCGCCCGGGCCGCTTCTTCGTTATTGACCGTAACCCGGACCAGTTCGCTGCCGGCATGGTGCAGGGCGATAATCTGTTCAACTGTTTTGACGGTATCGGCTGTGTCGGTGTTGGTCATGGATTGCACCACGACAGGAAAGGTACTACCGACATTAACCTGGCCGATCCGGACGGTGACGGTCTTTCTGCGCATATTTTCTCCTGTCAACGGTTCATTCTAATTTGTTACGGATAATTCTCATTAATTCATTTAATTTTAAAGTTGAATTTGCAGTCTGGGAATATCTTTCAGTCTGAGGTCAGGCCAATTTTATGTCACTTTTTTAAATTTCATTTTAAAATCATTGTTATCAATTGCTGCCTTTATTCCATCCTGATAAAGAACATACTCCTGCCAACCCTTGTATATCTTTGCGCCAGGTTTAACAGGAATATACTCGTCTAATGGTTCCTCGAGATAATCCCTGATGCACCATACAACATCTTTATAATTCAGAATATGCCTGAACAGTACCGTACTGCTGAAACGCGCATTAATTTCAAAAACAACCGGACCCTTTTTATTTGTCAATCGTAATTGTACATTAATACTGCCGAGCAGGTCAAGTTTAACCGCGATGGACTTTAGCAATTCGGTTAAACCTTTGTTGGCAACAAGTTCCCCATAGTTTGTATAACCCTGGAACAGGACCCGCTGAAAAATAATGGTGCGTATTTCACCTGCTCTTGATCTGAAAAGACCACAGGTGTATTCTTCATCATCCGGTAAAAGATATTCCTGAAAAATATATTGTTCTCCGTAATTTTTATATTGATCATAATTGTCTTTTCGTACGATTTTTAAACCTTTACTTCCCCTACCTGCGATCTCCTTCAAAACGCATGGAAACTCCCTGGGTTTACCGTCGCTTACTCTCATTGTCCAGGCATAGGGTAAATTATTTTGCTTCAGAAATTCTTGAGTCAGTAATTTATTATTCCCGATTCTCATCGCTTCGTAACAGGGCATTAATAAACGGGTGCCGCCAATCTCAGTGATCTTGTTTTTAAAGCAATATCTTAATTCTGCTTCGGACATTGGTATAATCAGGTCCGGTTTATATTTGCCTATGATCTTTTTGACCGCGCTTAAATAATCTGGCGCATCGACACGGGGAACCAGGTCACAGGTATCGAAAATGAAGTGTGCAGCATGTTTATCATGGATATCACAACCGCTAAGTTTAACATTTTTATACTCCATTCTAATAACCTTTCCTATCGATTGACCGATATCCCCCCCGCAGCCGGTTACCAAAATGCTTTCTAATTTTTTCATCTTAGATACCTATTTCACTTTTCGACACAATACATTTACTAAATATTTATTTTCAGGATCTTTATATTTTACCTGCTTTATCAATGGTTTTATATCGTACGGAGTTTCTTTAATTACAAAAATATTATTACTGGTGTCTATGAATCCCCAGTTTGCGATTCCGCCGGCTTTACGGTTCTGACCGACCGAACCGACATTCATTAACACTTTGTTTTTATGCTCGTAAATAAATGAATGATGACTATGACCGATAAAAACGAAGTCGGCTTCAGAGGCCAGGCATTTGTTCTTAATTTCATCCGCAGTATCGGGATAAATATATTCCCAGATATTCCATGGTGCACCGTGACAAAATAATATCTTGACTCCGTCAAGTATCAATTCTTTTTGCTCTGGAAGATTCGCCAGATGGTCAATTTGTGCGGTCGTTAGTAAATCAAGTGCAACTTCGATTCCGGATCCATATTTTTCACGAATAGCTGCCAATTTTTTTCTATTGCCGGCAGATTGTTCCAGCAATATTTCATGGTTTCCTTTGATCATTTCATTACTGCAGGTTTGAAGTAAGTCAAAAACTGTATGGACGTTGTAATAGTATCCTACGTAATCGCCCAGTAACAGTAATTTTTCAATGTTTAATTTATGTATTTCCTCCAGTACGCCTTTCAGGGCAACATCATTACCGTGGATATCCGAAAGGATTCCTATCCTCATATTAAACCGCTTTTCTTCAATATATTAAAGGCTACCTGTGCAGGTTCCTGTAACTTGTCTTCTGCAGCTAAATTTTTAAAATAATCTACCAGGGGAAAATCGGATATAGCTGCATTCCTGATCTCTTTCTGCATCCGTGTATTCAACACTCCGGGGTCGACATTTTCTACTACCAGCCCCTGTTCTTTTTCTGCAACATTAAAAAACATTCTGGTGGCACATTTTACCGAACAGTACATCGACCATCCGGCAAAAGGCTTATCGGCAGCCCCGGTACTAATATTGAGTATTTTAAATTTCATATTATTCTTACTGCATGCGGCAGCTAAAAAATTTGTAATTATTACAGGACTTACAAAATTAATATTTATCGAACGCTTAATGTCCTGTTCGTCCATCGCACCGATTCTGCCGATCGGTGAAACAGTTCCCGCATTATTTATAAAAATTATCCCGGTCAGTATGCTATTTTTAAGCAACCTTGCGCTGCTCAATTTTTGTGTTACTTCAGCTGTCTCATTTAAATCAATCCTGATTAACTCGGGATTGCCCGATTCGGCAAGTTTAATCTGATCTTCGGTAAAGGATCTCGAAAGACAGACCAGATAATAATCTGTATCTTTCAAGATGTCAAAAAATGCTTTACCTAATCCTCCGGATACCCCAGTAAGGATTATTGCTTTCATTAAGGATTCAACCTCCCCTGAGTACTGTCAGCATCAGGTTTGTATAATGATTTCCTGGAATAATTGTATGTAAAGTAATAAATCTTATTAATTTTAATTGTTTTAGTCAACGGCAATAATAAACTGACCGGTCGTTTTCAATTTTGGATTCTACTTTTCAACTTCACACCATAAAAAATTACAGAACCTTTTATGGCATTCATCACAATAAATTTTACAGTTTCAAATACCTTTAAATGTATTTAAAACATTGAATTTACGGAAAAATTTAGGTATAATTTTACTGTTATTTAACAACACATTTCAAATTCAATTATATTTTTCTACCATAAGTCGTCATTAATATAAATTATATATAATATTTAATTTAAGTATCATAAAAAGGGGAAGCCATGAAACGAGTTTTAAATGTTTCCATGCTGATTATGATTATTGTCTTCTTCAGCACTTCTTGTCCGGCCCAGGAGAAATTGCGCATAGCAGTAATGGATTTTTCAACCACGGGTGGTTTATCAAAACAGGAGACGGTAACTCTTGGCACCCGTTTGAGTTCCATGCTGGTAAAAACCAACACCTTCATCGTGCTTGAGCGGGGTAAAATGGAACAGATCCTGGGAGAGCAGGGATTTCAACAGTCCGGTTGTACTACCACGGAATGTGCCGTGGAGGTCGGTAAAATGCTGAATGTGCAGAAGATGGTCAGCGGGTCTTTCGGGAAGGTAGGACGTACCTATACCATCGATCTTTCTCTGGTTGATGTGCAAACCGCCCAGATTGAAAAATCATTCTTCCAGGATTATAAAGGCGAGATCGATGGTCTGCTGAATTTCATGCAGGATATCGCCAATCAGATTGCGGGTTTGGTTACTGCCAAACCTGCTGCGCAGAAACCTGTGCCGGAGAAAAAAACTTTTAATATTTCCATAGAATCTGATCCCAAAGGCGCGCAATTGTTTCTCAATGAGAAAGATGCTGGATCGACGCCCTTCAAAAGCAAAGCCAAAGAGGGAGTGGAACTGGAAATTCGAATTAAAAAGGCTAATTTTAAAGACTATTTGAAGAAGATCACCATCACGGATAATGTACGAATTATGGCCACGCTGGAATTGAGTGAAGAAGCCAAACAGCGACTAGCCCAGAGCGCCAGGGAAAAATCGACCAAGGCCGATACGGAAAAGAAAGGCAGCAGCAAGAAATGGTGGTACATCGGGGGTGGAGCCGTATTACTGGGTGGAACTGCCGCAATCCTGCTGGCCGGAGGCGGTGGTAATGATGAGCCGGCTACAACGTCGACAGAGTTTCCGGCACCGCCGGGACGTCCATAATAAGTAACAGGTGCGTTTGCTTAAATAACAATGGTAAAAGTTATGGCGCGGCAATATACGAGCATGATGAATTCAATGAAACTCGCAACGATTCTGATGTGGTTCCTGATAAGTACCACCCTGTCCGGTCAGGAGTACTGGCAGTCAACAGCAGGCCCTTATGGCGGACCAATAGATTTTGTGATTTATAATTCAACAGATGAGGCCTTTGCTTTCACACATTGGGGCGGACTTTTTTATTCTAGTAACCAGGGAGATAGCTGGATAAAACGTGGCGACAGGGCTGCCACTAAAGCCGTAATTGATACCAATGATGTGATTATTACGAATGAACCTTTTAACACAAGTATCAATCGCTCGGAAGACGGTGGAATGACCTGGACCCGCTATGCAAATATTATTCCTGCCAATCATGTCTTTGCCCTGGCTATTAACTCAGCAAATGTACTTTTCGCCGGTACTAATGATAAAGGCATGTTCAGATCATGGGATGGTGGTGCGACCTGGGACTCAATAAATACAAATCTTACCTATAAACAGATAAATACAATTTCAACTTATGGTGCACGTATCTATATCGGAACGCAGGGCGGAAAAGTATTTCGTTCGAATGATAACGGCGATATCTGGGAACACCCGGCCGGTTCTGGTATGGCCGATACAGTTATCACTGCTATTCAGCATGTTTCAGGTACGACCCTTTTGGCAGGTACAGCACGCAGTATATTCCGTTCCGCTGACAATGGTGATAGCTGGACAGAAGTGCAATCCGATCTGTCTACGGTAAATGATTTCGTAATATTATCCAACGGAACACTCTATGCAGTCTACCAATAATGGGATGTACCGGAGCGGAGATAACGGTCAGACCTGGGTTCCTGTTAATAACGGTTTGAATAATACCTTGATTAAGTCGGTCGCGTTTAGTACAACCGGTACGCTGCTGGCCGGGACATCTGATGGATTCAATAATGGTATCTATCGTTCATCTGATTATGGTGATAATTGGACTCCGGTTAATGATGGTTTGCGCGGTGTACGGGTTTGGAAAATGGCCACGACATCTGACGGCATAATCCTGGCCGGGTCGTACAGTTCAGGTATGTTCCGGTCAGTAGATGGCGGGGCGACCTGGGAGTCTGTTAATACCGGATTAACTGGTTTCAGTGCAAGTTATAGGATCCGGGCTTTAACTATAAGTCCGGATGATGTCATTTATATGGGTACCTATGGTTCAGGTGTTTTTAAGTCTGAAGATAAGGGACTTCATTGGACTCAGATGATAAATGGATTATCATTTACCTATATTATGGGTCTGGGCAGTGGTCCGGCCGGATTAATCTATGCCGGTACGGATGCACATGGGGTATTCAAATCGACTAACTATGGGGATTCCTGGGGTAGTACGGGTACGGAAATCGGTAATACGAACATATACGGTCTGATGGTGCGGTCAGCGGATACTGTTTTAGCCGGTGCGTATGGTAATGGTCTGTGGCGATCTGTTGATGCCGGTGTGAGTTGGCAGAAAGTTGGTGGTGGAGATCTGCCGACAATAGATGTCTATGATATGGTTACAGATTCCAACGGAGATATTTTTGTTGCTACTGCCGATACAGGCATATGCCGGTCAACCGATGGAGGGACGAACTGGGAAATTATCAATCAGGGGTTGGTAAGTGATTATATTTCGACCCTGGCGGTCAACAGACTGGATCATGTTTTTGCCGGGGGTGGCGGCCGTGTCTATATCTCAGAAAATAATGGCGAGGAGTGGAGTAATATTCCCGAGGGTACGCTCGATATTAGTGCGAACACTTTAACGATAAATCCCCTCGGAGATCTTTTCGCCGGAACACCCAATGGCATATATAAAAGCGTCCGGTCAACCACACAGGTTAGCGTTCACTTTGCAGTCAAGATGTTATACGCATCCAATTTTAATCCATCCACCGATGCGGTGGTAGTACGCGGAAATTTCAATAACTGGGGATCGGCAACCAGCGATGTCAAACTGGATCCGGTCAGCAGTGATCCGGATGTCATGTTTACCGGATCTTATAATACATTTTTCCCGGATACCCTGGCGGACCTGATCACGGCCGATACCCTCAGATATAAATTTGTATTCAGGCATACAGGTGAAGACTACTGGGAGGCAACCATTGCGCCCCGCAGCTTATCCTGGGATCATTTATCCGATCTGGACCTGCCGGCAGTCTGGTTTAATGAACCGGTGAAAAATTTACAGGATTCCACCGCCCTGGCTGATCTGTATCACAACACTGCAGGGGATGGTTGGACTAATCATAATAACTGGCTGACCGACCGGCCCTTTTCACAATGGTATGGTATCTCATCCGATCCGCAAGGTCGGGTGATCCTGGCTGATTTGTTCTATAATAATTTAAGTGGAACTATCCCGTCGTCCATTGGCGACCTGTCACAACTCAGATCGCTGAACATAGGCGATAATAACCTGAGCGGTACTATACCAGCTGAGATAAATTTGCTGGATAGCCTGGTCACCCTGAACCTTAGTCTCAACGATCTTAGCGGCACGATACCCGCACTGACCAACCAACCCAATCTGACAGTTCTTGATCTGAGTTCCAATGGATTGACAGGATCCATACCGGATAATATCGGAGATTTTAAAAATCTAGGTCACCTGCTACTAACCAGCAATCAACTTAGCGGCGAGATTCCGGTCAGTGTTGGCAGTTTACCTAATCTCGTCTACTTAATGTTGAATGCGAATCAATTACAGGGTGCACTGCCCGCGGAAACAGGCAACCTGACAAACCTGGAATATTTATTTGTCAACCAGAATAATTTATCGGGAAGCATTCCCTCCGAGATCGGAAACCTGTCGAAACTTTATACATTATCTTTAAATAATAATTCTTTTTCGGGAAATGTTCCGGAGCAAATCGGTAATCTGACCGGTTTAAGGTACCTGTTCTTCTATGATAATGAACTGACCGGTGGTTTACCGGCGACACTATCCGATCTGGAAAATTTAATATTCTTTGATTGTTCATTCAATCAACTGTCCAATCCGATACCACCGGGTATTTTCCAGTTACCGAAATTGACGTACTTTAATTGTTCGAATAATCAGTTCTCGGGTAATGTAGGTTCGACATTTAATCATACACCGATGAATCAACTCGATTTGTCCAACAATAGGCTGTCCGGTGAGATTCCGCCGGCCATAACTAATTATGATTCTTTGCAATTTCTTTTTCTGCAGAATAATCAATTCAGCGGATTGCCGGATTTGACCTCTTTGACCAAACTGAATCATCTGTATACTGAACTGAATCGATTCACCTTCGAAGACCTGGAACCGAATATCGGTATTGAATATTTTACTTATTACACGCAGGATAGCGTGGGTATCGCCTATGATACTACCATTGCCCAATCTTCGGATTTATCGATCAGTGTAACGGTCGGCGGCAGCAATAACCGCTATCAATGGTATCAGAATGGCGGGGCTGTGAACGGAGCGACAGCCAACGTGTACGACATCACCTCGGCCGGAGTGTCGGATCAAGGAACTTATATCTGTACCATAACCAACACTGTCGCCACAGATCTCACTTTATACAGCAGGCCGATCATGGTGGTGGTGGCCGGAGTCGTTCCAACTATCACGCTGCTGAAGGCACCGGCGAGTGGTACAACAGGATTGCCGGTAAACCCGACCCTGATCTGGAATACCACCGCAGGTGCCGAAACCTATCAATTACAAATCTGCAAGAACGATACCTTTGCCTTACCTTTAGTTGAGGTCCGTACCGGTCTGACCAGCACGGCTATACAGATAAATGGCTTAACCGGCAACACGGTGTATTACTGGCGGGTGCGGGCTGTGAACAGTATCGGAAATGGCGAGTGGTCGAAAGTATGGAATTTTACTACAGAAGCGAGTTCTGCTCCTGCTCCACCGCTGTTAAGCGCACCTAATAATAATGCTCTCAATGTCTCGGTATTTCCAACCTTGCAGTGGTCGGCCACAGCGGGAACCTATCAGGTTCAGTTAGATGATGAAACTTTGTTCGATTCACCACTGGTCGATGTCGATACTGTGACCCAAAAACAGTTTAGACTTCGGGATCAGGGCCTTCGCTTTAATCAACAGTACTATTGGCGGTTGAAGGTAACTTATACCGGATATACAAGTGACTGGTCGGAGATAAGAGGTTTTACCACTGAAAGTTATCCGGTTGATATTCAATTACAGAATATCACCACTTTCCCGACGAAATTAGGTCCCGGTGATTTTGTATCAAGCGATTACCGCATCTTCGGAATTCCCGGAAATGGCAATATACCATTGGGTGATCTGTTGGGGGGCTGTTTCAGGCACAAACTGGCAGGCATACTGGGATAATGGTCAGGCTGAAAATTATTTTATTAAATTTGATCAAAGTTCTGCCTTCGATGGTATTGCCGGCCGGGCTTTCTGGCTGGTGTACAACGGAGCGGTACATGTAACCAGGACAGTTTCCACGGTACCGCTGAATGCGGATCAGCAAACAGAGCTCGATGTTCATTCCGGCTGGAACCTGATCTACCGTTCCCTTTCCATTTCCGGTCAGCTGGGATTTTGTTAAACAGATCAATAATATTACGGTGCCCCTGTGGAGTTTTAGCGGAACAACCGGTGCACTGTGGAGTCAGTCCGATTTTTTGCAGCCGTATGTGGGTTATTATTTTGACAATGTAACCAATTTAGCTAAACTGAAAATACCTTATAAATCTGCCCTGGGCAAACCGACGGCTGCTCCGGCGAAATTGTGGCAGTTAACGGTGAGTATAGAATCAACGGGATTAAAAGAATCATCCAGCCAATTAGGTGTGGCCAAAGATGCCCTGGCGGGTTGGGATCAATACGATTACCGTAAACCGCATGCTATATCTGCGGATTTTCCCGGTGCGTATTTCAGTCGTCCGCAATGGGATGAAACTTATGGCATATTTGCCACCGATTTCCGTCCGCCCTTTGAAAGCATGGAGATATGGCCGTTAACGGTGACTGCAGCGGCAGGCCAAAAGGTGGTTTTAACTGTTGAAGGGCTGGAAGGTGTTCAACCCGCAATGGAAGTTTATCTGCTGGATAAAGAGCATTTAAGTTATGTGGACCTAGGCCAGCAGGATAGTTATTCATTTACGGCAGTGCGGCCGGAAAATGAGTTTGAGATTCTGGTTGGAGATAAAGCAGCAATTGAACAGGAATTACAGAAAATAATTCCACAGGACTTCGCCCTGGGTAGAAATTATCCCAATCCGTTTAATCCGGTGACAACCATTCCGGTATTGCTTCCTGAAAATTCAGATATAAGAATAGTGGTTTATAATTCATTAGGGCAGAAAGTTAAAACTCTTTTTAGCGGACACCTCTCGGCGGGGAGACATTATTTTAGTCTGGGACGGGCGAGATCAATCAGGGAAGGTCATAGCCTCGGGAATTTATCTGTATCAATTGGTCATAAGCGGTGGTAAGAGATTAACCGGTAAGATGGCTTTGATTAAATGAGGCACAAAGGGACAAAGGGACAAAGGGACAAAGAAGGCACTGAGGCACTAGGGCACTGAGGCACTGAGTAAAATAAGAGACAAAGAGGCAGAATGTCATTCCCGCCGATCGCATGTCTGGCTTGATTGTAGTATAGGTGGGAATCTTCGAATCGAATAGCAGGAAGAACTAATTTAATAATTTGGAATTTGGTATTTGAAATTTGGTATTTTATTCTGGGGGTAGTATGGAGGATCTAAGAATGAAAAATCACTGTGGAGCAATACTTATTCTATTCAGCCTGATCATCCCATTGTCTGCACAAAATTTCTGGCAGCAGACCAACGGACCTGAGGGTGGTAGTGTCCAATGTATAAAGGTAAATCTGGATAATGAAATTTTTGCTGCACTTGAGAACGAACGAATAATATACAAATCTTCAGATTTTGGCGGCAGTTGGGTAAGATTACCTGATTTGCCGGCTGCCTTATATTCTATGTGTATAAACGCGGCAAGGGATATGTTTATCGGGACCTGGTCAGGGATCTATCGTTCCCAGGATAAAGGTCAGACCTGGCAACCGATAAATAATGGTTTAACTAATCTTAATATAGAATCGATTGTCTGCCACCGGACAACGCAGAATCTTTTTGCAGGTACATATCAAGGAGGGATATTCCGTTCGACAGAAAATGGGAATAGTTGGACAGATGTGAATTCGGGTATAGCAAATTATACAACTTTAAATATTTTGGACATAACGTTTAGCTCATCCGGCGATGCGATCTATGCAGCAGGTGCAAAAAATGGTGGTGGTGGCGGCGTCTATAGATCTACTAATGGCGGCGATAGCTGGGTACAAATTAATGGTAACCTGGCTTCGACTAATGTACAATCAGTACTGGAGGTCAGTACTAATGAAATATTAGCAGCAACATACGGAGGAGGGGTGTATAAGACGCTTGATGGCGGAACAACCTGGAATCCGTCCACTAACGGTTTAAATGGTGATCTGTATTTTACTCAACTGTTAATGGGTCCGTCAAGTACAATTTATCTTGGCAGTTACGACCGGGGTCTTTTCAGTTCGACTGACGGGGGTGATACCTGGATTTCCCATGCCAGTATGATAGTTGGACGAGATTTATGGGATATGACCTATAATACTGTCAACAGTGACATCTATGTTGGAATGCGTAACAGTGGAATGTTCCGGTTCTAGCGATAACGGCAGCAGCTGGTATAAGATGAACAATGGCTTTATACATACGACTGTATCCGACATAACTGTACATAGTAATGATCTGGAGATATATGCCCCGGTCTTATGATGCCGGAATCTTCAAGTCAGCAAATGGCGGACTCGACTGGAGTTCTATTAATAACGGCTTGACTGAAGCAACTGTAAATGTGGTTAAAATCAAACAGAATTTATTATTTGCCGGAACGCAATTCAGCGGGGTATTCAAATCTTCCGATTATGGAAATAACTGGGTGCAATGTATTAATGGTATGGGGCAACAGCAAATTTATAAGATGCTGGTGGTAAGCAATGGAGTGATATTGGCCGGCGGGAATGGATTGATTAATCGGAGTGCAGATGACGGTGCAAATTGGAGTATAGTTCTGAATTACCCATATAATAGTTATGTCAGTTCAATAATAGCTAATGAAAATGCAGGATTCCTTTTTGCCAGCCTGGGAAATGACAGTGGAATTGTCAGGTCAGACTTAAATGGAATCAACTGGAGTTCAGTAAATAATGGCTTGACCAAGCGAAAAATGAACGCTTTAAATGTTTCGCCAAATGGACGTCTGTGGGCAGCGGCACATGATGCTGATTGGAATTATTGTTTGTCATATTCGGACAATAACGGCAATAGTTGGTCAGAGATAGATATAAGTAATTTCGATTTCACAGCAATCTATACAATTGCCTGCAACAGCGCAGATCAGCTGTTTTTGGGTACTAATAGCGGTCCTTTCCGCTCTGTTGATAATGGTATGAACTTTGAAAGAATACTCAATCCCGGCGATACATGGACGAGCGTTCAAGCATTGGCTTTTGATTCAGACGGTTTTCTGTTCGCTGGAATAAATAACAGAGGTGTTTTAAAATCTGTACAATCAACCATTGTTGCGACTCCCAATTTAGTTTTACCTGCTGAAGGGGCAACGTCAGTTACCCTGACTCCTGCACTTACATGGGATCCGGTCGCCATTGCCGACAAATATCAGGCGCAGGTCTGTCTGGACAATACTTTTATCGGAGGTGTAGTAGTAGATGTAACCGGGATCAGCACCACTTCTTATCAAATAACTGCCGGGCACTCTTAACAGTAACAGCACATACTACTGGCGCGTGCGCGCCCTGAACAGTTCCGGCAGCAGCAATTGGTCTGCGGTCAGGCAATTTACCACGATTGATTTACCGGCTGCACCGGTTCTGGTGTCACCATCCAATGGCGCCAGCGCTGTGAAAGTACAGCCTACTTTTACCTGGACTGCTGTCAGCGGTACGTACCGTCTGCAAATTGCTACGGACGCAGAATTCACGAATATGATATTTAATATGGGTAGTATTACCACAACATCTTATACCTATGAAGGATCCGGTCTTACTTTTAATTCAACCTATTATTGGCGGCTGGATGTGACCAGCGGTGGATTGACCAGTCTAAAATCTGAGGTACGGTCGTTTGTCACCGAGCAATATCCGACCGATTTGTATCTATCCTCAACCATAAATTATCCCAGTTATGCGAGTCCCGATAAATTTGCCTCAACCGATTACCGGATTTTCGGTCTGCCCGGTAATGACTATATGCTACTGGGCGAGTTTCTGGGCGGGAAAGCCGGAGTGAACTGGCAGGCTTACTGGGATAATGGGGCGGTGGATAATTACCTGGTCAAGTATGCCGGTACCGATATCTTCAGAATGATCACCGGCCGGGCATTCTGGGTGATCAACAATGGCCCGATCGTGATCGATATACATGTAACACCGGCAACGTTGAATGCCTGATCATGAGGCAGAGATAGACCTGCATACCGGCTGGAATTTAATAACTAATCCTTTTCTTGTTAACGTGGATTGGGTTATGGTACAGAACGAAAATTTGATTAGTAATCCGATCATTGAATTCACTGGTGCCGGCGGTATGTGGCAGGATCGTACGGTGATGCAACCATTTGTCGGTTATTATTTTTATACTGGCAGCAGTCTAACTAAACTACGTATTCCCTATTCAGCCAGAGTAGGTAAACCTGCGGTGGCCAGACCGGTTATCGATTGGCAGGTCACGATTAAAGTAGCAGCGGACGGTATTGAAGATCAGTTCACCCGTTTCGGCGTGGCGGAATCTGCCAGTAATGGCCTGGATGAACTGGATTTCCGCAAACCGCGGGCCATTGAAGATCTGGCTTGTGCCTGTTTCTACCGGCCGGATTGGGATCGGGATTATCCTGTTTTTGCCACTGATATCAGAAAACCAGTTACCACCGGCGAGGTCTGGGATTTTAAGGTAAATGCAGTTCCGCAAAAAACTATTAAACTGTACTTTTGCCGATCTTGACCAGATTCCGGCCGCATTGGCTGTGTATCTCGTCGATAAAGCATATTCCAGGTGTATTGATCTGCGCAGCCAGTCAGAGTATGATTTTATCGCAGTTACCAGAGAATCAGAATTTGAGGTGATCGTCGGAACTGAATCTGCCATCCGCGACCGGTTAAACACTATTATACCGCATGAATACGCATTAGGTAAGAATTTCCCCAATCCCTTTAATCCGGTTACGACCATTCCCGTCTCCTTGCCCAGGGATACCCGAATATCGCTCATAATTTATAATCTTTTGGGTCAGCAAATTTCGGCGTTATATGACGGAACACTTCCCGCAGGGATACATTACTTTGTATGGCAGGGCACGGATCATTCCGGGGCGAGCATGCCATCGGGAGTTTATCTGTATCGCCTCAGTACGGATAAAGGATTGAGTTTTACGGGGAAGATGGTGTTAGTAAAGTAGAAGGGACAAAGAGACAGAGAGACAAAGGTACAAAGGGACTAAGGAACTCAGGTACTACCCTCAGTGCCTTCTAAAGTTGATTATTCGTATACCATTGTAGTAAGACTCCGTGCTTTAATTTTAAGAATATTATTAGGCAAAATATTTAATCTGATAAATTTGTCAAATTCCGTAGAACTGAAAATGTTTGAATTGTCATAAAATTGATTCATTTCTATTTTTACTTTTCTTTCATTTTCAGAATTATTTATTATCACAATGATAATTTTTTCTTCAGCCTTATAATTAAAAGCAACTGCCTGGATTTTGTCATCCTCTGCCTCAGTTTCAATACATACCGCTCCTGGTCGCAGATATTTATAAAAATGTTTTGCGGCGTAATAGCGGTGTCCCGGTTCTCCATCAATAATCAGCGCATATTCTCTGGACGCCTCGCCGTCAGCCAGAGCCCACCAGCACCATAAGGACATTTTCCCGTATTTTAATCCGTTTAATATTGCAGCAGCCAGGTCCATGGCTCCCGGCCAGTCCTGACTGTAAACCATCGACGTCTCGGTCTGCCATAGTTTCAAATTATATTTTTGACATGTTCCGGCCAGAGATTGCCAGCCTGAACTAACAAAAAAGTTTTTGGCCAGATTGGAGTTATAAATATGGATTCCCAGGATATCCAGAGGATTGCCGGGTAAAGAATCAAGATTAACGATACTTCCAGCCCAGTTCTCAAATTCCTGTGGTAAAGCAAATATTTCTGGACCAAATAACCGTGTATTAATCCCGTTATTTTTGAATTTTTGATCAACTATTTTCAGGACATTTCCATATTCTTCAGGAGTATAGACACAGGAATTCCAGGGTAGACTTAAATTGGGTTCGTTCTGAATACTGATTGCATACAGATCGATACCCGTGGCTACTTTAAATGCATTAATGTAAGCGATAAGGAAATCAGCAAATTTATCATAACATTCTACCCGTAATTTTCCACCGCTATAAGTGGATTGATTTGTTTTCATCCAGGCCGGTGGACTCCACACCGAGGCAATAAATCTATCAACTCCTCTTTGATTTAACTCGCGGCAATCCTGAAAATTACCGGAGATGGACTGACCTCCAAACACAGGGGCATTGATGCTATAGGGTCCTTCTTCCTGTTCCCAGAACCTGGGATCTATTTCATGCCTTAAAACAGTAATACCCAGATCATAGAGCTAGAATATCGTATTTTTCTGCTAAGGATGCATCCCAGTTACTCCCTTCATTCTGAATCGTATTATAGCCGCCAAATCCCTCAATGACTTGGGATTCATTATTGATATTGATTGATATTCTGGTTATTGTCGTATCATTCAGAGCATCGTCGTTTAAATCAGTACCTGTAGGGTCAGATTTACAGCAGTAGAAATAGATAACAAAAATCAATAGGATCGATGAATACTTTTTCATAGTTTGCCGCAACTCAAGAGTTGCGGCTACCGATCTTTCGCTATGGCGCATTCCCGCAAACTAAAGTTTGCGGCACCATTATTCACCATTATTTCGGTGCTGGGAAGCACCTTCTACAATCCATTATCCTTTTTCCTTTATCCATTAACCTTGTTTTTGATTCCCGCCAGCATGCGATCAAGCGAGACATTCGTTCTGCGGGAATGACCCTCGAGCATTTGCATCCTCAGGGGCTTAGGTACTCAGGTACTTAGGGACTTTTTCTTAGTGCCTTAGTGCCATAGTGCCTAAGTGCCTTATTTTCCTTTCCCAATCAAATTCAACGCCGATCCGGCCTTAAACCACTCGATCTGTGCAGCATTATAAGAATGATTCAATTCAATCACGTCCCGGCTGCCATCACTGTGCTTGATAACCATTTTTAACGGTACTCCGGCTTTAAAATCTTTTAAACCTGTGAGGGATAAACGGTCATCTTCGCGGATTTTATTGTAGTCATCCGGATTTTTAAAGGTCAGGGCCAGCATACCCTGTTTTTTCAGATTGGTTTCATGAATGCGGGCAAAACTTTTGGCAATGATCACCTTGCCCCCTAAAAACCGCGGTTCCATGGCAGCATGTTCGCGACTGGATCCTTCACCATAATTTTCATCACCCACGGCAATCCAGCCGATCTTACTGGTTTTGTAATCCCGGGCATTCTGACTGATCTTCTTGACCTCGCCGGAAATCACATTTTTGGCCCAACCAGCCTCATGTCCAAAAGCATTTACGGCGCCGCTGAAAAGATTATCGGACAGTTTATTTAAATGTCCGCGATAACGCAGCCAGGGTCCGGCCGGAGAAATATGATCGGTGGTACATTTTCCCTGGGCTTTGACCAGCATCACCATATCCAGGTAATCGTTTCCATCCCAGGCCGGGAATGGTACAAGTTTTTCCAACCGCTCGCTGCCGGGATGGATCATAACTTCAATCTTCGAACCATCTTTGGCCGGTGGAACATAGCCACGTGCGCCAGGATCAAATCCTTTCGCCGGCAGTTCTTTTCCTTTAGGTGGTTCCAGTTTTATTTTGTCCCCTTTTTCATTGATCAGGTAATCGGTCAATGGATTGAAAGTCAGTTTTCCGGCCAGGGCCAGGGCAGTTACGATTTCAGGTCCGGCTACAAATGAGTGGGTGGCACTGTTGCCATCGTTACGCTTGGCAAAATTGCGGTTATAAGAAGAAAGTATCGTATTCTTTTCTCCCGGCTGAACATCATGCCGTTTCCATTGACCGATGCAGGGACCGCAGGCGTTGGCTAAAACTTTGCCGCCGATTTTGATCAGGTCTTTTAATTGACCATCGCGGGCAATAGTAGCCCGGATCTGTTCCGATCCAGGAGTAATAACAAATTCGCATTTTGATGTCAATCCCTTTTTTGCGGCCAGTTTGGCGATGCTGGCCGAGCGATCGATATCTTCATAGGATGAATTGGTGCAACTGCCGATCAGCGCGACCTTTATCTCTTCGGGATAACCATTATCTTTTACGGCCCCGGCCAGCTGGGAAATCGGCCAGGCTTTGTCAGGACTGAACGGTCCATTGATATGCGGTTCCAGTTCGGACAAATCAATTTCTATGATTTCATCATAATACTTTTCCGGATTTTTCAGCACTTGCGGATCTGCGGTCAATTCTTTGCTCGATTTGTCGCACAATCCGGCTAATTGACCACGACCGGTGGACCGAAGGTATTTAGCCATCCGTTCATCATAAGGAAAGACCGAGGTAGTAGCGCCGATCTCGGCTCCCATATTACAGATGGTACCTTTGCCGGTGCAACTGATCGAAGCGGTTCCCGGACCAAAATACTCCACTATTTTGCCGGTGCCCCCTTTAACCGTCAAAATTCCGGCTAATTTTAAAATAACATCCTTGGGTGATGTCCAACCGGACATTTTCCCGGTTAACATGACCCCGGTTATGGCCGGCCATTTAAGTTCCCAGGGCAGACCGGCCATCACGTCCACCGCGTCAGCCCCGCCGACACCAATAGCCAGCATACCCAGTCCGCCGGCATTGGGGGTATGTGAATCGGTTCCGATCATCAATCCGCCGGGAAAGGCATAATTTTCTAAAACGACCTGATGAATGATTCCCGCGCCCGGTTTCCAGAAGCCGATACCATATTTTTTCGAAGCGCTGGCCATAAAATCGTATACTTCTTTGTTATCGCTTAACGCCTTCGACAGATCTTTTCTGGCATCCACCTCAGCCTGGATCAAATGATCACAATGAATCGTGGCCGGGACGGAAACTTTTTTGCGTCCCGAAGACATGAACTGCAGCACGACCATCTGGGCAGTGGCATCCTGCATGGCCACGCGGTCAGGGTGCAGGTAAGTGTATGTTATTTTCCGCTCAGGAACGCCTTCCATATTTTCGGCCAGGTGGCTGAACAGAATCTTTTCGGTTAAAGTCAGTGGCCGGCCAATCTTTTTCCTGGCCTGGCTCTGGCGATTTTTAATATTTTTGTATACCTCTTTGATCATATCAAAATCGAAAATCATAGAAAACTCCTGATTAATTATTCTTCTCCAAAAACCAGAGCCGAAAAATAAAAAATATCTGTATCTTTATCTTTCCAGGCTTCTGGCGGTAAACCGGCTTTATGGCAGGTTTGCTGCAGAAAGGTCAGGCGATCCCAGTTATAATCAGTAGCTACCTGGGGTAATAATAATCCTTCATATCGCCCTTTTTTGATCAATAATCCGTGTTTACCGATCTCTATATTATTAATATCGACGACTCTTCTCAACGGCGACAACACCGATATCTCGTAATTCAGTTTTGATAGTTCTTTCTCGCTGACTGCGGGAAAACGCGGATCATGCAGCGCTGCCTGGCCAGCCATATCACGCACGGTAGAGTAAAGCGATTGGACGGGTGAAGTATAGCCAATACAACCGCGGAGTTGTCCCTGAATGGTCAGCGTGACAAAAGCACCGCGATCGAGCGACAGATCTTTAAAACCACCATCCGAGCAATCGATTATTTTATTCCGGCGCACGGCCGAGTCCACCGCCTTTTTGGCCAGATCCAGCAGATATTTTTTTTCTTCCGCCGTGAGATTGAATTCAGGTTCGGCTGATTTTTTCTGCTCGATGATCTTTGTACAGAACCACTGCAGCATATCCGACCACCCGGTCTTTTTCACCGACCGGCACATCCCCGGAGCTGGCATATTTGATAACTTTCGCTGTATTGGCCCCCAGTTGCTCCGCGGCAATCATCAGCGCGGTGATCGGTCCGCCGCCACATGCTTCCCAGGTATTCATCCTCAGATTACGGCACAGATTGAAATAATCCCACTCTTCAATCGATTTTAACACTTTATTGTCCAATATTTTTGCTTCATCATAACTGTGATAATGGGAAAGATCGGAGCTGGCCACCATAATGGTCTGGTCATCGGTGATCACACTGGCCAGGGCCCGGCCCAGAGCCCGGCAACTCTCATAGGATTGATCCCCCATGATGATAGGTACCAGTTTGAAGTCAGTTAAAACCCTTTGCAAAAATGGCAGTTGCACCTCCAGGGCATGTTCCATCCGCCCCTGATATTCTGTCTCATGCCCTGCGGACGATAATTTGAGTGATTTGTCCTGCTCAACTAATTTTTT
>CAVZSQ010000012.1:0-13095 GCA_963777955.1 Calditrichia bacterium | reverse complement strand
GCCAACAGGCTGAAAGGGAGGGGACAGAGGGGTGGGGGTCATTTATAACTCTATCACCACCGGCATACCATGTTTAAGCAGAGCCTCGGGATTGTCTATGGAAATTTTAACTGCATAAACCAGCGAGGTCCTGGTTTCGGGTGTTAAGATTGATTTGGGTGTAAATTCAGCTTTCGGGCTGATCCAGTCGACCTGGCCGGTCATATTTTTTTCCAGGCCATCGATAATTACCCGCACGGTTTGTCCATATTTAACCTGTGATAATTGTGTTTCACTTATATAGATTTTTATTTCGATGGTACGGATATCGATAATTTCCACTACCGGACTGAGCGGCATAACCGCTTCTCCCGTTTCGGTAAAATTTGGTGGTGACTATACCGGCACGGGGTGAGAGAATAACTGTATCGCGAATTTTTTTGTTGGCCAGATTAAGTTGAGCCTGTACCTGTTGCTGCCGGGCAGCCAGGCTTTGCAAATTCTGGCGGGCCGAACGATGCGAGGAGTTTACTGTCTGCAACTGGTTTTGGGCATCATCAAGATTTTGCCTTGGTGCTGAATTTTTCTGATATAGTTGGGCAACACGGTCGTATTTTTCCTGGACATAAGCCAGATCGGATGTGATTTTATCGAATGTAGTGCGTGCAATTTCCTGCTGGATCTGTAACTCCAGCAACGCGGCCTGCAATTGCTGCCGCTGGAAGACCAGTTCGGTTGAATCGATGACGGCAATTTTTTGATCTTTAACAACCTGATCACCGCTATCAACATACAGCGCCAGGATTTGTCCTCCGGCCAAAGCCGGTACCTTTACGGCCGTACCCTCCAGTACGCCGGTATATTGATGACGGGCATCATTTTTACACCCAAAAAAGAAAATCAGTATGATTAGTACAACTGGGTATAATTTCATCTTTCCTCCTACTCGGTTGTGCCGATAGTGCCACAAACGAACTATAGTTTGTATTTTGTATTTTTGCCAGGAGATATTATTTTCCTGCAGACGCAGTTGCGCTTCGGTCAGGGCATGTTCGGCAGTATTCAGGTCCAGGGAGGTCATCAGCCCCTGTTGAAATTTTTCCTGGGTAATCCGGTAGCGTTCGTTTTCCTGTTCGATAAGCACTGTTTTAGTAATTGACTTTGCTGAATCAGACTTTGCAGATATAGATAGACTTCCTTCACCTGTTGTTTAATATCATTGACCAGTTTCTGGTTTTCCAGATCAAGTTTGTATTGTTCCAGTTTTGCCTGCTGGACTTTAGCGGCATCCCTGCTCCAGTTCCATAGATTCCATTGCAGATTGATACCGAAATTATAATACTTCATCCATTCATCTTTGAAGTAGTTCACCCCGGGCCGGGCATAATGATAAGCCAACTGTGCACTAATCTGTGGATAATAAGCGGCTCTGATCATGCTGGTGGCATCTTGCTGTAGCTGGTATGATATTGCTGTCTGTTTTAACTCCGGACGTTTTTCCATGGCCAGGGTTTGGTATTCGTTCAGGGGTTTCAGAGTGAAAGTGATCTCGGTTGCGGATCGATGCTGTACTGCGGGCAGTTCAGGTATGTCGAGTAAATATTCAAGTTTCGAGTGCAGTATCTTCTGCTGGTCCCGGATCAATTGCAAACGGTTCAACTGGTCCAGTTTATGATTGGCGATCTCCAGGGTATCGAAGGGACTGATTTGCCGGGCGGCCAGTAAATTGTCCAGTCTTTCCAACTGCAGGGCCGTGCGCTCGATGCTTTTCTGCAAAACCTCCTGCCGTAAAAAATTCAACTGCAGATCGAAAAATAGTTGAACGGCTTGCAGCAACAGCACATTCTGTTGCACTGTCTTTTGGGCAATCTGCAATTCATACTTTTTTTTAGCAGCCCGGACAGAGTAGTAGGTACGAAATCCTCTGAAGACAGGTTGCTGAATGAGAGCATGGAGATCATATTGATTATGGACTCCGGCTTCGATGCCTGCAAAGCCCATGAAGGGCAATTCGATGCGGGCCAGTTCCGATTGATACTGATAGTAGGAGGTCAAACTCAGGGCCGGCAATAATCCGGTTTGCTGGATCCAGATTTCTTTATTGGCCTGCTCGATGGAGTGGACTTGTTGTTGCAGGGCCAGGTTATTATGCAGGGCCAGGTCCCAAACTTTATCCAGAGTTAGTAACTCCTGTGCCGGCAGCACAGCGGGGAAAATTAATAACCAGGCAACAACAAACACGGCGAAGTAATCTTCATATTTTATATTGCATAATCTATTTCCGAGCAGCGCAAATATTTTGACAAACATAGGATTTATCTCCTATTTATGGACGGTTGATATTTTCTTTCAGGACCGATACCGTTCCAGATCAGGTTAAGAATTTCAGCAGCGCGTTTATCCAGGAAAGCGGGGGTATTGATCTTAAGATTATGAAACATTTTTTCGATGATCGGCGCCGCGATCAGTGGAAAAATACACATACCCAGCAAACTGAGGATGAGGTTGACGGCATCGATATCCTTGATTTGTTTATTAGCCGATCGCTGCGAGCGTTGAATCGATCAACGGATTTTCTTTGAATCCTTTTTTCCTGCTCTCTTCGATTATAAACCTGGCAAATTCTACTTTAGTTTTTTCGCTCTCCCATAGAATAAACCGCAACAAATTTCGCCGGGGGCTGATCAGAGTAAGATAGGTGGTTATGAATTTTTCCAAGAATTTATGGAAATCGGTTTCGGTGGAGACGGACTCAAAGAGGGTGCTGAATACGGATTTGAATTCAGTCAGGAAAATCTGGCTGAACAGGCGGTCCTTGGAGCGGAAATAGTAATGGAGCAGGGCTTTATTTATTCCAGCGCAGTCGGCGATTTCCTGCATGCGGGCGCCATCTTTACCTTTTTCCAGGAAGATTTCCCGGGCCGCCAGCAGGATTTTCTGTTCGGTGTCAGTTGATAATTTCCATCCTTTCCTCTTTTAACCGTTTAATTTATCCGGTTGGTTAAATTGTTTGGTTAAGATAAAAGGAAAATGATCAAATGTCAAGGATTAAATTAACTAAACGGTTAAAGCGGGTGGTTAAGATAGGCCACCTTAAGGGTGTGAAGCACCCTTAAGGTGGCTTTTTAGAATTTTGTTGCAATCATGGGTGAAATAAGTATATTAACCTCACTATAATCCTATTCAGAATCTAAATGATCACTTCTTTAATATTATGTTTTAGAACAAATTAACTTATCTTAAAAGAAAGGAAATTATATGGCTACCTATGTACTAATGGGGAAATATTCAGCCGGTGCAATAAAAGACATCAGCGGCGATCGTACCAGGAAGTCCCTGGATCTGGTAAAGAAATTGGGCGGTGAGGTTAAATCGATGTACGCTTTACTGGGAGAAAAAGACCTGTTGTTTGTAATCGATTTTCCCGGTATGGAAGCGGCTTTGAAGGCATCAATCGCCCTGAGCAAATTAACCGGTATCGCTTTCGCCACTTCTGAGGCGATTCCGGTTGAAAAGTTTGATAAGATTATGGGGGAGGTTTAACTACTCGCCACCTTAAGGGTGCATGGCACCCTTAAGGTGGTAGTTATTGGTGCACGTTTTGCGGGAATGACTGTTTTGCTGTTTATGCGGGAGAGAGTGTTGGTCGTCGAGTAGACCCCGATTTACCTGCCTGGCGGCAGACAGGTCGGGATCGTATCGAGACGACCGGTTAATTGACCCTCCCCTATAATCCCCTCCCTGTCCAGCAGGTGCCGGACAGGGAGGGGAAGAGGGGTGGGTTATTCGTACTCGCATAACGGGCGAATCATGATTCGCCCCTACCTCAACAACACCATCTTCCTCACCTGTTCAAAATGAACCCGCCTGCAGGCGATATAGATACACTCCACTGGCCAGGTTCTCTGCGTTCCAGACTATTGTATGCGAACCGGCATTAAACTTTTCGTTAATTAGCGTAACTATTTTCTGACCAAGCAGGTTATAGATTTCCAGAGTAACAGATTCAGGTTTGGGAATTAAGAATTGGATATAGGTCGTCGGATTAAATGGATTGGGATAGTTCTGTTTTAAATTATAGGCCATAAGTAACATAGTGGCAGATCGTTAACACCGACCGCTACATACGGTGATTCAAAGGCGCCGATATCCACCAGGGCATCGGCTGGTGAAGGTCTGGGATTACCTTCAAAATCTGTAGCGGGGGCCAGATAGGTAGTGTCATTCACTTCCAGCTGGCCACGCCGCTTCCGATCGCCGGACTCTGTTCGAAAGATGACCGAGCGTATCGGCAAACAAGGGATCGGAGCAGAAGACACCATTATCAAGATTGATATAATCTGAATCCTGGACAAGGGAATTGTAAAGTCGAATCGATGCGTTTAAAGATTAATTCCTGGATCAGTAGTGGCGTATTACCCCAGATAATTGTATTAATTACTAGCGGATTAGCTTTTCCTGCTTCTTCAGAGTGAACATAAATCCCTCCACCATATGTGGCCGTGTTATTAATAATAGTATTATTAATCAATATAGGATTTGAATCCTCCAACCACTCCACCAGGATACATCAATACCGCCACCATATCTGATGTAGGTATTTTCGCGTATTATATTATTATAAATTTTTGGACTGCAATTTTCGATATAAATTCCTCCACCAAAACCGTATATCGTATTGATACATTTAAAACATTTCCTTGAAGTAAATTTTTTAAAAACTATCTCTCCTGTCCAATCTTGACTCCCCCAAATATAGATACCTCCTTGACCAACACCTCCATTAGTATTATAAATATTATTTTCTACGATATTATTTTCAAATAAAATATATCCTAAGATCCCAATTACACCCTGCACCACCACCCCACCATGCATTAATTGTATTTCCAATAATCTCATTATTTGTTACTACTACTGTGTCATTGATACCCCAACTCATCACATCAATACCACCTCCATGACAATAAATACCATTTTCACGATTAATATAATTATTTATAATTCTATTACATTCAATTCTTCCACCTGCCCATATCATTATACCACCACCTGTACAAAGTTGAGTACTGCTGGCTGGCCAGATCCAATCTGTTCCGGATCCTCCGGTAATGGTAAAGCCAAATAGAACAGAATTTTTGGTTTCCCCGTTTACAAAATATACCACTGTGCCACTATCCGGATTCGTATGCTGGCTGCCGTCGATAATTGTTTTGGAAATATGGCTGGTATCGGCATCCATTAGAAACTCACTGGCCACGGTGATGGCTTTACCTTTGAAACTGATGTTCTCATAATAAGTCCCTTCGGCCACCAGCACCGTATCGCCTGTCTGAGCCTGGTCGATGCCCTGCTGGATGGTGGGGGCGTCGGCGGGGATGTGGATGATATCTGCCAGGCCAAAGGCCAAAGGCAAAAGGGTAATAGAAAAATAATAAATAATTTCATATAACGCCTCCTCCGGATTTTATGATTCTAAATAATGACAGTATGATTTAGACCGGTTACTAAAAAGACCTATGAACGACAGCCCACCTTCTATTTACAGATGAACCTATAGACTTCCCTGTCTACAGTCATAATACCATTGGCATTAACCGTACAATGTAAAATCCAGCGTTCAATCAGACTTGGTCCTTCCTGCTGTGCCTTCCAGTCATAACAACCCGCATCTGTAAAATTCCCCGACTTTGCCAGAATGATCAATATGGGTACGGCTCCTACCGTGATCCAGATGTTACCGGTTTCTACCCCATAAGCGATCGTGTTAATCGGACGCCAATGCATAACCGTATGAAATCCACCTTGATTATCGATCGTGGTATGCAAATGAGTTCATCACTGTAATAGATATCGAGTAATTCCCCCAAACACTCACCTGACAACTGCCAGTATTCATTAATCGTGTCTTTGGTCATAACCGTGGTTGCTTTTGCTAATCCATTGATGGGATTTTCTGCGGGTGCAGTGGTTGTGGAAGTAAGATTTTCAATAGGATTACTACCATCCTGACATCCACTGATCCAGATGAAAACAAGGGCGGTAATAAAAATTAAATTTTTTGAACTTAACATAAAGACCTCCTGGGATTAGATTTTTGATAGAAAATATGTCATATAGATTTAAAAAGCTCTTTTAACTGTCTGACCTATATACCGTTCTAACTATAGCGAAAAAGGGGTTAAAATGTCTAACAGATATGTAACATTACTTAGCACAAATGTTACATTTTTTAGTAAAGTGGGCTCCACGATAGAAATTAAGAAAGAAAATAATCGAATTTATTTCAGGATAGACAATGAGGGATGAATACCGAATTGCTTCTGAAAACACTTGGAAAAATAGGATATGTTGTTAAAACCTACTTCATAGGCGACCTGTGAGACATTCCCGAAATGGTGTTCCAGCAGTTCTTTAGCCCTTTGTATGCGAATTCTTCTTACCAAAGCAACAGGAGTCAATCCTAACAAGGCCTTTACTTTACGCCATAATTGGATTCTGCTCATATTCAAGACGTTAGATAATTTTTCAACATTCAAATCGGAATCTGATATTTGCTCATTAATCATCTGTATAATTTTTTCCAGGAATTTTTCATCAAGCGAGGTTACGGTGATATCTTTGGGTTTGATATAAAGATCTTGATTGAATTTTTCCTGCAATTGCTTACGATAGCGGATAATATTTCTTACCCGTAACTGTAATTCACGGGCTTCAAACGGTTTAGTAAGATAATCATCAGCACCAGTTTCCAAACCCTGGAGTTTAGCGCTTTCCTCCGCCCGGGCGGTTAATAATATGACCGGAATGTGACTGATCTGCAGATCGGTTTTAATCTTTCGGCACAGTTCATATCCATCCATCCCCGGCATCATTACATCACTGATGACCAGATCAGGCATGCTCTGTTTTGCTGCCGATATTCCCTGTTCACCATTTTCCGCTTCCATAATGCGGCAATCCGGGTTCAATAAACCACCGATATATTGCCGCACATCGGAATTGTCATCCACAATCAATACAACCGGCAATGGCTTTTTGGCGGGACGGGGGTGTGTTCGATTTTGTAGGGGCGCGGTTATTCGCGCCGCTGCGTATAATGGTAAATCGGGCGTGAAAATAACATCCGTGGATATTACCGTGTTTTCAATAACCGAACCACCGTTCGCATAAACCACCATCGGTTCCAATATTTCATCCCGGCATATTTCCGATTCATCATATGATTCCTGATCAATCGGAATCATCACAGTGAAGGTGGTCAGCTTACCCGGTTCGCTGGTGACCGTAATCTGACCATGGTGTAACTCTACCAATTCCTGCACCAGGGCCAGACCTATGCCGGTACCTTCATGATGACGGGTTTGAGAATCGTCGACCTGGTAAAACCGGTCGAAAATGTGATTGATTTTGTCGGCAGGAATACCCGGGCCGGTGTTGGTGATGGCTATGATAACCGCTGGGTGTACATCGGACGCAGGGGCACGGCGATCCATACCACGTGGAAGGATTCCGGTGATTGTAGGGACGCGGTTATCCGCGCCCCTACGGGCATACCCATCATTATCATACGACACCACCACCCCCACCTGTCCGCCATCGGGCGTAAATTTGAAGGCATTTGATAATAAATTGTCGATGATTTTTTCCAATTTTTCGGCGTCAATGAATGTTGCGTGTTGGGGTACGATACCATGTAAACGTTCATCGGGTGTGCATTGGAATGAAAATTCAATATTTTTTCGCCGGGCCAGGGATTCGAATGACTGCACCAGGCCGCGCAACAGGGGAATGATATCCTGTTTCTTTACATGTAATTTCATTCGCCCGGCTTCTAACTTGGATAAATCTAGTAACTGATTGACCAGATCCAGCAGTCTTTTGGAATTGCGTAAGATCAATTGATACTGTTCCTTCAGGTTGCCGGCAAATTCACCCTGCAGGAGTTGTTTTATGGGTCCTTCAATCAAGGTTAGCGGCGTGCGGAATTCATGAGAGATGTTAGCGAAGAAACGAGATTTGGCTTGGTCAATCTCTTTGAGCTTTTCTGCCTCCAGATGTTCGAGTTCACGCTGGTGTTCGCTTTTTAATCGATTAACCTGCCATTTCCAGGTACCTGCTACCAGACCAAGGAAGGCCAGAAGATAAAAAGCATATGCAATTTTAGAGCGGTACCAGGGGGGAAGGATGACTATTTTAAGCGAAGTTCCGTTTTCATTCCAGATTCCATCATTATTGGAACCTTTGACCCGGAAGATATACTCTCCCGGAGCCAGTTTGGTATATGTGGCTGAGCGATGGCTGGCATCGCTATAAACCCAATCCGCATTTACTCCGCTCAATTTATAGGCATACAAATTTTTCATCGGTGCGGTATAGTCTAAGGCGGAAAATCCGATCAGAAAAAATGTCCTGGTCGTAAGGCAAGGTAATTTCAGTTGCAGCAGAGATTGTTCTAAGCAGGGGAGATTTTTCCCCGGGCATAACCGATTGATTAAATACCTGCAAATCAGTAAGGACGATATTGGGAATATTAGGATTTTCGATGATACTATCGGGATGAAAATAGATAACACCGTTATTACCGCCAAAATACATTCTGCCCGTATGGCTTTTTAAAAATGACCAGTTCCAGAATTCGTAGTTTTCCAATCCATCTTTATCATCATAATTTTTAAATTGTTTCGTTTGCGGATTAAATTTGGATAGTCCGGCATAGGTACTTATCCATAAATTATTTTTATCGTCTTCAATGATGCCGATTACGGAATTGTTGACCAGGCCATCTTCCTGTGTATAGGAACAAAATGTATTACTTCGTTCATTAAGCAGGTTTAAACCTCCGCCGATGGTACCGAGCCATAATCTGCCGGAGGTATCACGATAAATACAATAAACAGAATTATTACTCAGACTATGGGGATCATCAGGAACATACAGGAAATGGGTAAATTTATTCTGCGCGACATCAAATTTATCCAGTCCATTCTCGGTACCAATCCATAAAATCAGCTTATTCAGATTGTATTCACCATGCAGGAACAGAATATTGTCGTTAATCAAAGTATTTGAATCTGCCTTACTGTGAGCATAATACCTGGTTAAATTTTCCGTATAACTAAATCTGTAAAGACCGTCATATCCGCCCAACCATAACACCGGAGGAGAGGAGAGGCTATCAATCACCAGGCCGTGAATCCATTCCGGAAATTTTACTGTATCCCGGAAGGTGTCCCGGGAATACCTGGTGAATCGACTCTATGATTCCGGTCATATTTACTCAGTCCATCAGCTGTGCCCAGCCAAAGATCGCCGTTAAGGTCTTCTTTTATAAGATTTATCTTACCACTGGTCAGGCTGAAGGAATCAAGGGGATCATAGGTAAAGTTCTTAAACTTCCCGGTGTGCGGATTGTATCGATCCAATCCTTTAGATGAGTTTCCGATCCATATTTCATTCCGGGAATCTTCAATTATTCCGAAGACAGCGTTTGGGCCTGAGACTGTTCGGATTATTCACCTGGTGCTGCAGGTGATAAAATTGCTTCTGTTGAAAGGAATATTTGTACAGCCCTGCGCCATCGGTCCCTACCCACAGCGCCTGTCCGCGTGGATCGATGTATACCGGTTTTATATCGTTAATGCCGATGGAATTTTTGTCCGTAGAATCATTTTTGTAATTTGTAAATTTTCGTGAGATTATATTGAATTTGTATAAACCACCGCCATAACTGCCGATCCAGATGTTATTCTTCCAGTCTGCACTAATGCCAACAATCCATTTATCATTTATATTATCAGGATTATTGTCAAACCGGTCAAATATTAAATTCGGGGAAGAAAATAGTTCATCTTTATTATTCAGATTTGATAAATTTAGTACATTCAAACCCCTTTTTGTACCGATCCAGAGATTGCCGGTCTTATCCTGAAACAGGGACCAGACAAAGTCGTTGCTGAGACTTTTTGCATCAGCGTGATTATATTTAAAATGTAAAAACGATTTATTTTGTGGATCGTAACAATCAAGCCCGCCCCCTTCGGTTCCGATCCAGATCAGTCCCCAGCGATCGCGCAGCAGAACCATTACATTATCGCTTGATAATGAATTGCTATTTTCGGGATCATGCCGAATATGAATAAATTTCTCAGTTTTAGGATTGAAAATATCAACTCCGCCACCCCAGGTGCCAATATATAGATTCCCGCTGTCACCCGGGCATAGGGAATGGATCATATCATGCGTCAGACTGTTTGAATTATCTGCCTGGTGGTGATAGTCCTGAATTGTTCCGTCTCCATATTGAAACGATTGAGTCCGCCTCCGCTTGTACCAATCCACATTATATGTACAGAATCTGCCGGATCTTCATATAAATCCTGAATATAAAAATGGGAAAGACTGTTTTCATCATTTTGCCTGGATTGATACTTCTTGATATTATAACCGTCATAGCGGTTTAATCCATTACATGTACCAGCCCACATAAATCCCTGGCGGTCCATTAAAATGCAATTAACGGTAGATTGAGTGAGGCCTTCCTGGGTGGAAATCCGTTCAAAGCGTAGTTGTTCATCCTGGGCGGGAAGAAAAAATTGGAATTACAATCTGACCAATTAAGCAGAAAAGCGAAATCGCTCGAATACGATTCATAGATTTTCTTTTTGTGTTGGTAAGAAGCCGGTTCAGTAATTCCTGAATATAAGTGCTATATACCAGATGAGAGGAATCGTTGAAAATTAAGTAAAATAGGACAGGGTTCAAAGAGTTTTTATTAAAAATAGTGCCAGTTAGGGGCGTCTTGTCCGATTTATTTTCTTGCAATCGCTACTCCACTAGGTATATTAATTCAACCTGAATACGATAAAAATTATATTTCTCTGTCTTAAAACTGTTTTTTCGAATTTCAGAACTCTAACATGAAAGGAAATCATATCTCAACTTATGTTATGTTCGGTAAATATACTACCGGGGCGATTAAAGATATCAGCGGCGATCGTACGAGGAAGTCCCTGGATATGTTAAAGAAATTGGGCGGTGAGGTTAAATCGATGTATGCTCTGTTGGGTGAAAAAGATCTTTTATTCATTATCGATTTTCCGGGTATGGAAGCGGCTTTGAAGGCATCAATCGCCTTGAGCAAATTAACCGGCATCGCCTTTGCCACCTCGGAGGCAATACCTGTTGAAAAGTTTGATAAGATTATGAGTGAGGTGTAACCCCTGGCCACGTTAAGGGTGCACGGCACCCTTAACGTGGTGCACTCCCGCCTATACTTTGCTCAAGCAAGATACACATTTTGCGGGAATGACCCCTTACTGTATTTGATCGGGGGAGATGAATATCGTACCAGTGAAAAACCGCTAGGGGATGCTGTTTGGAGGCCATGAGAGTCGCTTCGACTCACTTAAACTCCCTTCGGTGTCGCTCAGGATAACTCCGCAGGAAACACGACGACGGTCATCAAGCGAAGTCGAGATGACCGGTTAGTCAGATTACTTCTGCCGGGGACAGCCGTTTTTCATTCTCATTCGTAACAATAATAGTAGAGGCCGTGGGCAATGGACACTTGGTTTCACATATCCCGCAACCGATGCATAACTCCCGAACCACATAAGGATACTCACCTTACGTAATGTACCGTCGGGTAAGATCGTTCCTTAATTTCGAACTTGATGGCTTTCTCCCGGCGTGGGACAATGCTCCTCACAGACAATACAGTCCTTATCTGTGCATAAGGGATGCAAAGATTTTTATCAAAATAGGCCAGACCCATGGGGTAACTTTTTTCTGTTCCAGCCCGAGCGGAAGTATGGCTTCAGTACGACATACCAGTCCGCACAAATTGCAGTTATATTCGCAATACCCCTCGCGCATGATGGCTGTAGGAGCCCACAGTTCCAGAACTGTATTATGAATATGATCCGGCTGCAAACAACGGCCGTTAGTCGGAACAGATACGCACACATTCCAGACAGCGGATACAGCGATCCAGGAATTCATCTTCAGGTAATGAACCCGGTGGACGTATAATACCTTTACGCTCCTGACGATTTTTAAAACCGAGAGATAATAAACCGAGCACTGCCACACTCGTGGCCGAAGTGGTGATAAACTGGCGGCGGTTATAGTCAACCTCAGAATGATAAGGTTTCCAGCGCCAGCGGTAAGTGATCGAGTTTGGCTTTGGGCGGACAGACGGCTCCGCAGTTGAAGCACTCTATACATTCTACTCTATTAGTCAGTTTAACATTCCCGGCCGGTATGGCATTCATCTTACATTCAACCTGGCACTTGTTGCATACCGGGCACTGATCTCCGACAATGCGTTCGTAAAGACGGAACTGGGACAGGAATCCCAGCCAGGCACCGGCGGGACATAAATTGCGGCACCAGAATCGCCGCGATAATTTTTCCAGACCAAGAATGATAATAAAAAAGATGGATATCCAGAATAACTGTTGCAGGAAAATCTGATCTTCGGGCATAATCAAATTTTTAAAATGATCATATATGTAATAAACAGGATCAGCTAAAAATGATATACTGGCTAACGCCAGTAAAGATTTCTCAACGAACAGGGTTGAAAGTGGATAAAGAATGGCGGTCAAAGCCCGGTTAAAGATTGAAAGCGGATCAAGATAGCCCCATAGATTGACTGAAAAAATAGCCAGGATAATCAAGCCCACCAGGAGTGCAAATTTCACATAGCGCCAGTTTTCGAATTTGGCGGAGATTTTATTGGAAGGGGATTTTACAATTTTACTGGAGACATCGATGGTAGTGCCGACCGGACAGATCCAGCCGCAAAAGAATGGGCCGAAAAATGGTGTGGCCAGCAGGATGATCAACGCCGGCCAGAATAGCCAGGATATCCTGAAATGCTGAATAAAATCAAATAAAGGTATCAGCGGACTGAAACGCAGAAAAATATCCGAGGTGAGTGCATCGTTGTAAGGATACCGTGCTTTCATGAATAAGAAAATGAAAAACAGCAGGAAGAGGATTTGAAATATTTTTCTGGTTCTGGACATGAGAATAAAATTTGTTATGATATTCTTTAGTTGTCATCCCGGCCTAAGAGCCGGGATCTCGTTTTATTTTAAATATATTAGA
>CAVZSQ010000011.1:0-15840 GCA_963777955.1 Calditrichia bacterium | reverse complement strand
ATTCCCCTTGAGAGCGGATGCCAGGAGGCTGCCCTTCCCGGGCAATTATTTTGATAGTGTAATCTCAATCGATTCTTTTTCATATTATGGCACAGATGACTGGTATATACCCTATATATCCCAGTTTATCCAACCAGGTGGATTGATTGGTATTTCCGAGTGGTGCTATAACAGGGAATTCAAGAGTATCTCCGATGTCCCTGATTATTTAAAAAAATGTTACCAGGAAATCGGATTTCAAAGTATACATTCGCTGGAATGGTGGAAAAGTCATTTTGAAAAAGCAGGTCTTTTTGAAATAAAAACTGCCGAGGTCCTGCCTGAAAATGACTTTTTAATGGCAGATTTTATTAATCAATTTAAGCATCTGGAGAGTGAAAAACTGATTGTCGAAGCTTTAAAAAACGATCGGTTAAAAATGATCTCGGTATTCAGGTTGGTTGCACAAAGGACGGCAAAAACAGGATATCTAAACGATTTTGAAGATAAGCAAGTTCTGTAAACTATTAATCGAAGTGTGACTCGAATAAATAGAATGATCATGATAAGAATATTTGTTCTCAATATAATTTGTGTACTGCTATTTTCAACAATATCCTTCGCACAAAGAAACCAGAAACCTCGCGTGATAAATGGCTTTATTACATGGATAAAGTAGCCCGGCCGGTTATGTATAACATCGCCGCCGACAAACTGAAGGTACAAATGCCGGTCGTACTTTCAGAAACATGTGATAATCCTGATCAACGTAAAAAAGCCGCCTACCTGGAAACCTTTGCCCGCACCCTCTGCGGAATTGCGCCATGGTTGAATGGTGAAGACGGTTCAGTTAAAGAAATTGCCTTACGCCGGCAGCCCGGACTGGCCGATTTTTATATTACCACGGGAAGTCTGCCTGTCTGAGTCACATTTTTCTACCCCTCGGTTTGGCCGCTGATGATCCATTCTGGACTGCTGCTGATGCACCCTGGACAGCAAAAAAAATCTGGGAGGGTCAGGATGTACAGGCCGACCATAGTTTAAAAGAATGAACAATTTGATAATACAGACATGAAAAACGAAACCGGTTTAAAAAGCAAATACCCACCTTCAAAACCATGCTCATGCGACATTTGTAAAGCCTACTGCCAGCGGCCGGGGTGGTGGACGGTTGAAGAACCTGATAAGGCTATGGCAGCCGGCTATGCTAAACAGATGATGCTGGAAATGTCCCCCGAAAGGGATTTTGGCGTACCCTAGCCCCTGCCTTCAAGGGCAATGAAGGCAATTATGCCCTGCAACTTTCTCAAAAAATTGGTGTACATTCCTGAAAAACGATTTGTGCGAATTATTTGGCACTGGATTTCAGCCATTGGAATGCCGCTATTGTCACCATGACCGTAAGGGCTCAGGAAAAGCATGTCACCTGGATATCGAAAATGACTGGAAGACAAAACGGGGACAGAGTTTGATTCAAAAATGGGGTAATATCACTGGCTTTTGGACTCGACAGACTATGATCAAGCAAAATCTACGAAAGTGATTAAAATAGAAATACTATAATGAAAAAATATTAAGTAAAGAGGCAATATTATGACTTCCGGACAAATCTACATTGCTATTTTGATACTGGTTTTAGGCTATTATCGCTATACTGGTCTTTGTGGTAAATAAGAACAAAATGGAACAAAAATTCACACCATTAGCCGGGCTTGCTTTTGGATTTGTTCTGGCTGGAATCATTTTTCGGGAGCGACAGATTAATCGGCTACAGTTTGCTTGGGATTGGAGTAATCCTGGCCATTGTAGACATGATAAAGAAAAAATCAGCAAAAGGAGAATAAATGGACAAAACAATCAGCCGGCACGAAGAGAAGGTGTTGTCCGCTGGCTTTCGGTGATGAGTATAAAACTTATCAGCAGCAATCCTGGTTTTAATCTATAAGTACCTAAAAAAGCCCGCTTTAAAATTATTCCCAACGTGTTTAAAACATGCTGTGAATTCTGCTTTAAAATAAAAAGGAAATTTGAAGATGGTACTATTGACCTCCGATGATGTCAGTAAACAGGTACTAAAAGAGGTTTAAAAGACCTGCTGGTTCATAGACTGAAGTAGCAGACAGTCATTCCCGCCTAAGACCGACTCCTCCGAAATAAAAATAACTGCCAACATGTTATAAAAACTATAACATTCGGGAAATTCGAAAATCCGACAGAACTTGCGAATAATTTAAAAGTACAGAATATGTATAAATCAATCCTGAGATTTTTAAATACTATCTTAGCAGCCGTACTTGCCGGAATCAGTCTGGGAATATGGCTAGGTTTTAATCCACAAGGATTATCACTATCCACCTATGTTGAGCAACAGCAGAATATGCTTGGTTCACTCAACGTATTAATGATTTCACTGGTGATTATCACTCACAGTCATCACTCTGCTCTCGGCCTTGCTGCAGAAAAGTGACAAATCTGTATTTATCACCTTGCTGATTGCCGCTGCATTTTTTATTTCCTGTATTATTATCTCCCGGTTTGGAAACCAACCACTCAATAATATAATTATGACCTGGACATCCTCTTCCCTTCCGGCAAACTGGTCCGAGATCCGTGAGCAGTGGTGGTCTCTCCATATCTTGCGTACTATAGCAGAATTGATTGCCCTGGTGCTGGTTACCTGGACAAGCATCAAAAAGAATTAATCGTTGGTTTTACCGAGTAAAATTAAAAATAATGGAGCAAAATATATGGCAACCCAGATATTTGTGAATCTGCCAGTCAAGGATTTGAAAAAATCCATGGCATTCTTTACACAACTTGGATTTTCTTTCAATGCCCAGTTCACTGATGATACCGCCGCCTGCATGGTTATTACAAATGACATTTATGCCATGCTGCTGACCGAGGCCAAATTCAAGGAATTTACACCCAAGCAAATTGCTGACGCTAAAAACAGTACTGAGGTAATCACCGCCCTGTCTTTTAGCAGCAAAGATGAAGTAAACCGGCTGGTCGACACTGCTCTTAAATCAGGCGCGACACAGACACGGCCTGCTGAGGATTATGGATTCATGTTCAGCAGAAGTTTTAATGACCCGGATGGCCATATCTGGGAAGCATTCTGGATGGATCCAGATCATATAAACAAGTAATATCTTCCAAAGCAGGAAAAACATACGTTATAAATTTAATCCTCTTTATGCCCTGCTCAGCATTATGAAATGCCGGTCGAAAAAAAGGCTTGATCCTGATTCAGGGTTATCGTATATCTAATCCTTCAATAAGGTACTAACCTGACAATCTGATAATGAAAGGATTATTATGATTGCGAGTGTAATCCTGGCACATCCGTATGACAGGAGTTTCAACCATGCAATTTTTAAAAGTGTATGTTTAAGACTAAAGCAACTAAATATTACCACGCATGCTCATGATTTATACGAGGAAAATTTCAATCCGCTTTTAACCCGTGACGAATTAGGTTCCGATATTTCTAAGGACGAACTGGTAAATAAATACTCCCGGGAATTATTGGTATCGGATATACTTATTTTTATTCATCCCAACTGGTGGGGGCAACCCCCGGCCATTTTGAAAGGGTACATCGACCGGGTGTTCAGGCCCACTTACTGTTATGATTTTCCGCCGGGAGACTCGGGCGGCGGGATAGCCATTGGAAAATTGCAGGGCAAATACGGAATCGTCTTCAATACTTCCAATACGGCTGAAGAAAGAGAAGAAAAATACTTTGGTGATCCACTGGAAAGGATCTGGAAACAATGTGTTTTTGATTTTTGCGGTATTAACAGATATTATCGGAAAACTTTTAAAATAATCGCGGATAGCACTGAACAGCAACGAAAGCAATGGTTGACTGAGGTAGAAGTGACCATCGATAAGATAATCAGATCATTTAATGGCTGAATATTTCCAACCAACAATAAATAATATTCAAAAGATATATTTTTAAAGACCAGCTATGAAAAATTTTAAATTTAAAAAAATTGATGCTTTTGCTACCAGGAGATCTGCAGGAAATCCGGCCGGATATATCTGGCTTGACTCAAAAAACGATATTTCCGAAAGTGAGATGCTGCAGATTGCCAGAGAATTGAAAGGTTTTGTGAATGAAGTTGGATTCATATTTCAAAGCGGAGAAAATCGTTTTGACTTAAAGTATTATTCAGCAGAAAGGGAAGTCGATTTTTGTGGTCATGCCACTATTGCCATCATGTATGATTTAATCAAAAATAATAAAGAGTTGATAAAACATGATATGTTGAAAATATGGACCAATAAAGGAGAACTGGAGGTAGAAAACCGGATAAAGAATGAAGATTCTGTTTTTATTATGTCCCCCCTCCCCGAAGAAAAAACCGAAATTCCGGTTTTAAACACTATTTCAGTCAAACTGAAAATTTCAGCAGCGAATTTTGACCTTAACTGGCCGGTAAAAATCGTCAATGCCGGCTTAACCACCCTGATTGTGCCCATCAGGACTCTTGAATGCCTTCTTAATATTTCACCCGACTTCACCGAACTGAAAGAATTTTGTTTAGCATCAGCGTTTGATATTATAGAGGTTTTTAGCACCGCAGTCGCTGATAAATTAAGTGATTACAGGACGCGGGTCTTTGCCCCGATCTTCGGATACATGGAAGATCCGGCTACCGGTTCAGGCAATTCGGCTTTCGGATATTACCTGATCAGCCGGGGAAAATGGAACAAGGAAACTATAGTAATTGAACAAAACGGATTAATGGATGACTATAATATTGTAAAACTACGCAGGAAACTGGATGAAAATAATCATGAACGGGTCTTATTCGGCGGAGGTGCGATAACCAGAATTAAAGGTGAATACATAATATGAAATTTGTCAATTATCCGGCAACTTATGCCAGGTTTTACGACCTGATCTATCACCAGTTAAGAGACAGTGTCGACAAGGAATTTTTTCTGCAGGAACTTAAACAGGTAAAGGGAAAAGTGCTGGAAATGGGGGTTGGTACCGGAAGATTCTTCGTCGAAGCCTTGAATCAGGGTGTTGATATTTACGGTCTGGATATCAGCGAATCAATGATTAGCGTGTTACTTGATAAACTATCCCCTGAACACCATAAGCGTATCAGTCTTCAAAATATGGTTAACTTTCATTTTGCTGACCGGTTCGAATTAATAGTCGCTCCTTTCAGGGTCATGATGCATCTGCTGGATAAAAATGAACAGCTTGCGGCACTTAATAATGTTTACCGGCACTTAAAATCCAATGGTAAATTTATTTTCGATACTTTCGTGCCGGATTTGCGGCAATTAATAAATGGATTCGATAACCATATCGATTTTGAAGCAGAGTACGAACCGGGTAAAAAAATCAAAAGAATTGTGTCAACTAAGCCGGATCTGCTGAACCAGCTGATCAATGTAACCTTTCGTCTCGAATGGATTGAATCCGACGGGCTGAAACAGGAGGAGTGGAAATTCCCAATGCGGTTCTTTTTCAGGTATGAATTGGAACATCTGATCGAAAGGTCTGCTTTTAAAAATTATAAAATTCTCGGTGATTACCACGGGAAAGAATTAGACGCAAATTCAAAAGAATTCATCGTCATTTGTAAAAAATAGAAGATTGTAGTTCAACCCTGCAGGTTTAAATCATTCATTCACCATTTTTTAAACAGAAAATTTTAAAAGCAATCAGAAAATTCTGACCCGATCATAAGGTCATATAATTTTTGCAGTATATGATCATTCCTTCTTACATTAATGGTTTAGGAAAAGAAGGAGGATCATGAGCGGTTTTTTTGGCAGTATCTCAAAAGAATCCTGTGTCCTGGATGTATTCTACGGCACCGATTACCATTCTCACCTTGGAACACGCCGGGCCGGTCTGGCCTTTTTTTCCCCCGCAAAAGGGTTTCAACGCTCGATCCACAGCCTGGAGGACGGTTATTTCAGGAACAAGTTTGAGACTAATTTAACCGAATTTTCCGGAAACCTTGGCATCGGTGTGATCAGCGATACCGAAGCGCAGCCTATTCTGGTCACTTCGCATATGGGACGTTTTGCTGTGGCCTCGGTAAGCAAGATTGTAAACATCTCCGAGTTGGAGAAACGCTGCCTGAAACAACGCCGTACCTTCTCGGAACTCAGTCATGGTACCATCAATCCGACCGAACTTATCGCCATGCTGATCGCCGAAGGGGATGATTTTGTTTCCGGAATTGAAAACGTCTATAGCCTGGTCAAAGGTTCCTGTTCCATCCTGATCCTGACCGAAGATAGTATCATCGCTGCCCGGGACAGACTTGGCCGCACGCCTATCGTACTGGGCAAGAAAGAAGGAGCCTACGCCGCAACTTTTGAAACATGCGCTTTTCCGAATCTGAACTTTGAAATTGAAAAGTATCTGGGTCCCGGAGAGATCGTGCAAATTACGGCTGAAGGACATGAACAATTGCGCAGCTCCAATGAGCAGATGCAGATCTGCGCATTCCTGTGGGTATACTTCGGTTATCCGCCATCGTTTTATGAAGGAGTCAATGTGGACGAATGCCGTTACCGCTGCGGAGCGGCCCTGGCCAAGCGAGATTCCGTAGAAGCAGATTTCGTGGCCGGTATTCCCGATTCGGGAGTGGGTCATGCCATGGGCTACAGCAGTGTCAGAGGCATTCCGCTTAAACGTCCCTATGCCAAGTACACTCCCACCTGGCCGCGCAGTTTTATGCCGCAAAGTCAAACGACGCGCGACCTGGTAGCCAAAATGAAATTGATCCCAACGAATCGATTATCAAAGATAAACGCGGGATATTCCTGGACGATTCCATTGTACGGGGAACTCAGTTGAAAGACAATGTACGTGATTTGCATCAGGCCGGAATCAAGGAAGTGCATATGCGCATTGCCTGTCCACCCCTGTCCTTCCCCTGCGAATTCCTGAATTTCAGCCGTTCCCGTTCCAATCTCGATCTGGCCACGCACACCGCCGTAAAAGAGATTGAAGGTAAAGAAGAATTTGAAATCCGGGAATACGCCGATACCAATAACGGCAAGCACCAGTTGATGGTAGAACAGATCAGGAAAAGACTCGATTTCACCACCCTGATGTATCAGAAACTCGAAGACCTGGTCCAGGCAATCGGACTGCCCAAAGAAAAACTCTGTACGCACTGCTGGGATGGTTCGAGTTATTTTTAAAAAATAAATAAATGACCGACCGCAAAGAATTAAGCAAGCAATACAAGCAGAAAATCCCACCGATGGGGATTTATCAAATCAGGAATTTAATCAACGAAAAGATATATATCGGCAGCAGCAAAAATCTGCAGGTCTTCGGCAATCGCCATAAATTTCAACTGAAACTTGGTTCACATAAGAATAAAGCTTTGCAGGATGATTATATCAAATACGGCGAGGCAAATTTCGTTTTTGAAATAATCGATTATCTGCCGGAAAAAGACGATCCGGCTTACGATTATACCCGGGATTTAAAAGTTCTGGAAGAATTGTGGCTGGAGAAACTTCAGCCCTTTGCCGGGAAAGGTTACAATTCCCCCCAAAGAGAAAAATAAATATTGTTAAATAACAATAAATCGATACGGAATAATTTCTCCTGCTGTATGGTTGATATTTTAAAGCTGAATAACTTCAGTATTCAGGCATTAATCAACTGCGACCTTAACAATAAATAGAAGGAGAATAATGATGGTTACATTGCAAATGCTTTGGTTGCCCATCCTCATATCAGCCTTATTTGTTTTTGTGGTAAGTTCACTGATCCATATGTTTTTACCCTGGCATAAAAACGATTATCGCAAAGTACCTGACGAGGATAAAGTAATGGATGCGCTTCGTCCGCTCAACATACCTCAGGGGGACTATATGGTGCCGCGTGCCTGCAGCACCAAAGAAATGGCCACGGCGGAATTCCTTGAAAAAATGAAAAAAGGTCCGGTACTGATGCTTTCGGTCTGGCAGAGCGGGACTGCCGGAATGAGCAAGGAATTGATCTTGTGGGTTTTTATATTCCGTGGTCATAGGCATTTTCACCGGTTATGTCTCAGGTCGCGCACTGCAAGTCGGTTCCCCTTATCTTTCAGTCTTCAGATTCGCCGGTACAACCGCATTTCTCGGTTATACCGCCGCACTCTGGCAGATGTCGATCTGGTACCGCCGGCCCTGGAGTACTACCTTCAGGATAACTGTTGACGGATTAATCTATGCCCTGCTGACCGCAGGAACATTTGGCTGGTTATGGCCGCGTTGAAACCGGTACAGCCTATTAAGCGCAGGACAACCATAAGCCCGCTGTCTTTTATCAGCAGAGTTGTCATAAATGTTTAGCACCTGGAAAACAATCATCTGGCAGCAGTTTGGAGCGGCAATTGACATGCTGGAAAATGCCATGCGCGCATGTCCCGAAGCATCGTGGTACGACCGATCACGTCGCCGGAGTTGTGGTATCTTGTATTCCATACTCTGTTCTATCTCGATTTTTACCTCTCTGAAGCAGAAGCAGGATTCGTTCCTCCTGCTCCTTATACCCTTGATGAATTGGACCCTGCCGGGATAATGCCCGAACGTGCTTATAGCAAAGACGAAATGAGGAAAAGTATCTTGAATATGGCCGTCAGAAGTGCCGGAGGAAGATTAAAGCATTGACCGATAAGCAGGTAAATGAGCGCTGTGACTTCGATGCGCCTGAAGTGACCGTAGCCGAATTATTACTCTATAATATGCGTCATGTACAGCACCATACTGCACAACTGAATCTTATTCTTCGCCAGGTTGTCGATGCAGCTCCCCGCTGGATCAGAAAAACGAATTTAAAAATAGACATGATATAATAACCATGAAGACAGACTCTTCGAAGGCGGCCTTGCATGAATTGCACTTATGTTGTTCTATTATTTCTCTTTATCATCAGCCTGCTGATACGCACCAGTTACGAATTATTTAAAAAGGCCGGAAAAGCGGACCCAAAGAGCAAGCCTCTTTTTATTGTAATTCTGTTTACCATGTTTGCACTATGGATGAGTTGGTTTGAAATGTGTCCCCGGGATCCGATCATATTCTTTATCGCCCTCCTGGCTGATGTACAGCGGTTTTGGCTTATTTATTCTAGGATTGGTGATAACTCCGGGTGCACTCTTTCAACTCAGGGGCGTGGAAAATATAGATCACCTGGTAACCACAGGATTATTCGCGTTTGTCCGGCATCCCACGTACCTGGGTTTTATCCTATGGATCGTTGGCTGGTCGGTTTATAATGGTGCAATGGCCAGTTTCATGGCCGGCTTGATCGGAATCGCGAATGTTCTTTACTGGCAACACCTGGAGGATAATGATCTGGTCGCAACATTCGGAGAAGAATATTCCCACTATCGTCAGAGCACCTGGTTTTGATATTATGTCTGACATAGTTATATGGCATGATTTCGGCAAGTACGGCTCAAGTCATAACCGGGACTTTTTTTCCCAGGCCGAATGAATAATGCCGAAATAAAATAAACACTACCTTCAATCGGCGGTGAAGCAGCAAATTCAGCCATAATCTTAGCAAAACTTGGCCTGCGGACTAAACTCGACGGTAACTGGATAAACAATAAAGATGCGATTAAACCAATCGATTCCATCGTGGCCTGGTGATTAATCTCATGCCCACTGATTGAACTATAATTCTTATTTTTCTAATTGATCGTTTGTGAAAGCATTCTAAATAAACGAAGGAGAAAAGAATAATGAATCGAAAAGATATCTATTATTTTTATTCTTTTCCTGTTTGTCGCTTCCATCCATGGACAGGAAAATCAAAACCAATCTAATCAAATCACCGTTTTGGGTAGCGTTGAATTGAAAGAAGTGGCAGACCAGGCGTCTTTCACTTTCTCGGTGAAGGGGGTAGGTCATTCATTACGCCGGGCAGTGAAAGATGCGAACATCAAAGTCAAGACCATAACAAACCGATTACATCGTCTGGGCGTGGTAACCGATAAAATATCAACATCCCAGTTTTATAGCGGTGAAAACCTGGGCGATACAAAATCCCTTCTGGGCTTCCAAGCGTGATTACAGAGCAGTTTTAGTCACACAAGTGACGGTAGACAGCCTGAAGATAATGGATTCGATTTTGTATACGATCAGTGAAGGAGAACTGGAAGGTATATCCAATATCAGTTTTAGTCTGAAAGACGAGGTTGGCTGTCGCCGGAAAAAGCCAGAATTGCGGCCACACTTAAAGGTAAAGAAAAAGCGAAGATATTGCTGCTGCCCTGGGTGTTACCCTGGGCCGGGTAATGAATATTGAGGAAAAGCAACCAACCAAGGTTGGGACAAAAGTACCTCGATACTATCGACCTGCTTTTTATGCAATGTCACGATACCCATACTCGGATAATCCTTTCAATCCCCCTTCATCACCGGAGATTACTAAGGAACAGGAAGTCTACGAGAGCCAGGGATCGGGAGTTTTTGCTCAGACAATTTCAATTACCAGTCAGGTACAGGTATCATTTGAGATAAAGTTTTAAACTGATAAAGAGTTTAATTAATCAAATTCCAAGGTGGGAGACACTCTCACCTAATCGCGATCAAAAGCAGCAGATCAGAATACCACCCAATAGTATGCTGGAACTAAGTTGTATATTAATATTGTTTAAATATGAACAAATTTTTTAATTCGCCTTTTTGCTGTTCCCCGCTTGTGCGGGAACAAGTTTTGGCCAGATAATTAAAGTGCAACCCCACGTAAGTGGGGGTAGGTCGCCAAAGACGAAATTTGAATATTCAATTGTTGAATTCTCCATAAAATAACAAAGCCATTAATATAAAGGATGTTCAATGAAAATGAGAATCGATATTGCCGCTGATTGTTTCAAACAAGGATTTAACTGTGCTCAGGCCGTCTTTTCTACCTATGCACCGTTATTAAAGATAAAGAAAGAAGATGCCTTGCGAATATCTACGGGTTTCGGCGGCGGCATGGGTCGATTACAGGATGTCTGCGGTGCCGTTACCGGCGCTTTTATGGTGATAGGATGCAAGCATGGCATGGTGGATTCTGCCGACTCCGCCAGCAAGGAAAACGCCTATGCCCTGGTGCAGGAATTCAGCAATCAGTTCCGGCAGTTACACGGAACAATTTCCTGCCGGGAACTGTTGGATTGTGATCTTAATACAGCCGAGGGCAAACAGCAATTCAAGGAAAAAGACCTCCATAACCAGGTCTGCCTGCCCTGTGTCCGCGATGCCAGCAAACTCGTCGAGGAACTCCTCTTCAGCACTGGTGATTAACGGAGAGTATAGAAAAACTTTTTTTATAAGCACCTGAGGTATATCTAATCCGCTGAGATAATAAAGCCATTGGCTGGACTACCGGATTATGTGTAAATAAGTTTGATTTTTATAACAGCAAGAAGTAAACTGAATTTTAATTTATGCTAATGCTGTTACAGAGGACTATTACTTATGACTTATCTTGATGTGATAATAATAGGAATTATCGAAGGTCTTACCGAATTTCTGCCGATTTCGTCTACCGGGCATATGCTGCTGGCCGAAGCCCTGCTTAAACTGCAAAATCCGGAATTTGTCAAAACCTTCACGATCAGCATTCAAATCGGGGCTATTTTAGCGATTGTATTTCTTTATGCCCGCAGATTTATAAGCAATCTCATGATTTATAAAAAACTGGCGATAGCATTTATTCCCACCATGATAATTGGTTTTTGATCCTACAAAATTATTAAAGAGCACCTGTTTAACACGATTGTAGTTTCGGTGGCCCTGGTGATCGGTGGAAAACACCATTCTTCTGGATAAGTGGCTCGTTAGTACAGCCAGGAAACATAAGGAATTGGAAGAAATTCCTTACCGTAATGCTTTTTTCATTGGTCTGTTTCAGGGTATTTCGGTGATCCCGGGTGTCTCCCGGGCGGCGGCAACGATTATCGGTGGAGTCGTCAACGGATACAACAAAAAACAGGCCACGGAATTTTCATTCCTGTTGGCCGTGCCCACCATGTGTGCTGCCACCGGATATGACTTGCTCAAAACATCGGCACAGGTGAGCCGGTCCGGAATGGATTCTGCTGGGACTTGGCGGTGTGGTTGCCTTTATCTCGGCCTGGATTGCTGTAAAACTTTTTATCTGGTTTGTCGAAACATACGGATTTGCATTTTTTGGTTACTACCGGATTGTCCTGGGAATAGTATTTCTGCTATATTTTCTATAGAATTTTAAATTTTTACTTACGCTATGCAATCTAATCTATTGCTCAGCGAACAAGATAAACCTTCGAAACAGCATTACCGTATATTGCTGCTGAGTTGGGCCGGCTGGGTGTTCGATTTCTACGATCTTATTCTTTATACCTTCCTGCTCATCCCGATCAGTAAAGATTGGCCTTACTGCCGTTGAAGTATCGTACGTCCTCGGTGCCTCGCTTGCCGCCACGGCCCTAGGCGGGGTGATTTTCGGCATGCTTTCCGACCGTTATGGACGGAAAAGTGTACTGCAATGGACTATTTTAACGTATAGCATCGGAACATTTCTTTCGGGACTGGCCGGTAATTTATGGCTGTTGATGTTCTTCAGAATTATTACCGGGCTTGGAGTCGGAGGTGAATGGGGTACGGGACAGACCTATGTCAGCGAGACCTTTCCGCCCAAAATGCGCGGACGGTATGGTGCCTATATGCAGACCGGGGCTCCGGTTGGTATTGCCCTGGCCTCGGTGATCGGCGGATTCCTGGCTCCAGCCATCGGCTGGCGGGCCTGCTTTTTCATATCCGTACTGCCGGCACTGCTGGTCGTGTTCATCCGCAGATCCATGGCTGAGTCCGATATGTGGCTGGAACGCAAAAAACGCCTGGCTCAGCAGCCCGCCACAGCAATTATTTCTGATCGTCAGAACAATTTTTTTCTGCTTTTTTCACAGCCTTACCGCAGAATTTTCCTGCTCTGCCTGGTTCTGGCCATCTTCGACATGTCGGCCTACTGGTTTACTTATTCCTGGCTGCCCGGCTACCTGCATCAGCAGCGCGAATTCTCCATGGCCAAGTCGGCCCTGTGGATGCTAGTGACCCAGACCGGCGGTTTCCTGGGTTATTTTACCTTCGGTTTTGTAGCTGATCGTCTGGGGCGCCGGCCGGCCTATACCATCTATTCATTCGTGATGGCCCTGGGCTTGATCATGATCACGATCATGTGGGATCTCATCGCGGCCACACCACAGGTAATCCTGGCCTTTATGTTTCTGGTCGGATTCGGCACGGGCATGTTCGGCGGTTATGGCCCTTTGTTCTCCGAGTTGTTCCCTACCGGCATCCGCAATACCGCCATGGGCTCTGCTTTCAACCTGGCCCGTGGTGTGCAGTTTTTCACTCCGGTGGTTATTGCCATGATCGCGGCGAAATATGGTTTAGGCGGCGGGATCTCCCTGGCTGCCCTGTTTGCCCTGCTGACCGGGATATGGATATGGATGTTTCCGGAAACAAAAGGTAAGAAGTTAACCGTAGAAGATGAAACTGGACAAAGAATAAATCCGTCATGAATATATTACGATCACAGGCTTTATTTATAAAACTGTGATCGACCCGATATTGCAGTCTGTTCACGTCAAGGTACAATCTTTGATTAATAATAATCAAACCGTACTGGATGTAGCCTGTGGAACAGGATCTTTAACATTTCTGATCGCAGCGAAAGCACAACATGTTGTCGGGATTGATAAATCAGCTGCCATGATCAGTATCGCCAATAAAACCAAAAAAAAACAATTAATAAAGAATGTCGAATTTCTGCAGGCAGATGCCACTAAAACATTTCCTTTTAAACAAAATGAATTTGACACCGTTCTCATTTCAATGGGATTACACCAATTTCCATCCGCTTCAGGTTGTTTGGTTTTACAGGAGATGAAAAATATTGCCAGTGAGGTCATCATATTGGATTACGCCGTTCCGTTACCTGACAATTGGGATGGTTTAATTGTCCGGATTTTTGAAATACTTGGAGGACCGAAACATTATACTAATTTCAAGTCCTATATTAAGAATGGCGGAATAAACGCCCTGATTAACAGTGAATCTTATAAAAACATTTGAATCGACTACAACTAACAAAATCTTCAGGATCATCAAATGCAAGAAACGAGAATCAAATGACAATTTTTAAAATTATTAATGAAAGCAAACCAATTTATTTGCTCTATTGGTTGGCAATTGCAATTATACTTCTGCTGGTCGATTTTTTTTCAGGACCATTTATCCAATTCCCCATTTCCTATTTAATCCCTGTCGCCCTGGCCTCCTGGTATAAACGGACGCTGGTGGGGGTTATCATTAGCAGTAACCATGCCTTTAGTCCGCCTGTACTTCAATATTGATTTATGGACTGTGCCTTGGACGCTGTTTGAAGCGGTATTCAATACTATAATCAAAATGGCGGTACTGGCCAGTTTTGCACTGATAATCGATCGTGATGCCAGACAGACTCATAAGTTAAACAGAGAAGTCCAACTTTTAGAGGGACTTCTGCCGGTTTGCTCCTTTTGCAAGAAAATCCGCGATGACAAGGACCAATGGCAGCCGATAGAAAAGTACATCATGGCCCGCAGCCCTGTTTCTTTCTCTCATGGCGTTTGCCCCTACTGCGTAAAAAAATATTATGGAGATGTGCTTGGAGAGAAAAATAATGGAGATCAGACCTATAATATTCGGCGCCACAGGTATGGTAGGCGAAGGTGTTCTGCATGAATGCCTGCAACATCCTGAGGTGGAATCGGTCCTGGTGATTGGCCGAGGATCATGCCAGGTGCAACATCCCAAACTGCAGGAATTGCTGCATAACGATTTTTTTAAATACACGCTGATTGAAAACCGGTTAAAAGGTTATAATGCCTGTTTTTTCTGCCTTGGTGTTTTCGCTGGGAATGAAGGAACAGGAATATTCGCGGATAACCTATGATCTCACCATGCAGGCTGCTAATACTTTAGTAAAATTGAATCCGGATATGACCTTCTGCTATGTATCCGGAGCAGGAACCGACAGTACGGAACGGGACGTCTCAGCTGGCCAGAGTGAAAGGAAAAACGGAAAATGATTTGTTAAGGCTTCCTTCAAAGCGGCTTACATGTTCAGACCGGGATTCATCAAACCCACCAAAGGATTGAAAAATGCTTTCACCGTGTCACGAATATTGGGCAAGTTTTATCCCTTATGGGAAATTCTTTTCCCGAAATATGTCTGCACAATGGCGGATTCTTCTTGGGCCTGGCCATGATACAGGTTTCGATGGCAGGATATGATAAAAAGATTTTAGAGAATACCGATATTGGTCAATCAGCCCGCACTGACAAAAATCAGAGAGTCTGATATATAGAAATATTTAAATTATTCGTTATTTAAGTCTGTATAAACAGATAATTTATCAAATTTTGAGGGAGAAAAAATGGCCCGAATTGAAACTACTGCTCTGATCCTTAGTGCCATTGCCGGATGTATTTAAATATGTCTCTGATTGGCAGAATTGGGCAGACTGGTTTGAAGGGGTTTCCGATTTTAGACTGTGCAGCGGAATCCTAACCGGCAATGGTGCTCGTTATGCCTACAAAGTAAAAATGATGGGTATTAATACCGAGGTTGAGACAGAAATTCATAATTTTGTGCCGAATGCCGGCTGGGATGGCCAGGCGACTAAAGGAATGCCACACCAGACTCATTGGATTTTTACCGTCCAGGGAAATCAAACTAAAGTGACTTACATTCTGGAATATGAATTACCATTTCCTCTCTTCACATCATGGGTGGATTCGCTGATCATGAAACCTCAGTGGCAGAAAATCCTTAATAAATCATTC
>CAVZSQ010000010.1:0-6308 GCA_963777955.1 Calditrichia bacterium | reverse complement strand
CCCGTGGAAAGGAAGGCCACTTTGTAATCAAACGTTTAAAGGAGGCAAAAATATTACTGACTCCCAAAACCATTACCAGTATTCATAAGACTGCTGAAAAATATATAGGAAAAAATTACGATATCTATTTTGAATGGTCGGATGACCATATTTATTGTTCGGAACTGGTTTGGAAAATTTTTAAGCAGACACTGGGAATTGAGATCGGCAAATTACAGCACGGGTCGGATTTTAACTTTTCAGAATCCAAAGATCAAAGCAAAACTCAGGGAGCGCTTTCCAAAAGGTTTTGCCGACTGATGAAACAGTTATCTCGCCCGGACAGATATATCGCTCAAGTCTATTAGAAACAGTATATAAGAACTAACGTTATATGATCCCAAAACTTTTCCGATACCATATTTATCCTTTTATACATAAATTTAAACAGATGGTATTTAGTCTAAGATTACTTTTGCTGAAAAAAAATGGCTAAAAGAAGATTTAAAAGTCAAACCTGTCCTAACTGCGGCTACCGGTTTGGAAATGCTTCAGAACGCACTAATTATTGTCCCGACTGTGGGCAGGAAAATTACGATTTGAATGCCCCGTTCCGGCACCTGGTCAAAGAGGCGGCTGAAACAATTTTTCATATCGACACCAGATCCGCCAGGACTTTGAAAGCACTGCTATTCAAACCGGGATTTCTAACCGCCGAGTTCGTTCGAGGCAAGCGCGCCGACTATGTTAAACCGATGCGTTTCTACATCTTCATCAGTTTTTTATTTTTCCTTTTTTTAACCCTCCCTTCCGGCAGACCTGCCGGTAACGAAACGGAAGCAAGGCAAGTAAAGTCCCGCGGTTTAAATATTACTTACTTTCAACTATTAATCGAGTGAACTTCGCGGCTTTCAGGAAGCACAGTTGGATTCGATAATGCAGGTACGACATATCACTAACACGACTTTCAACAAATTCATAGTCAGGCAACTCGCCCGGATCGGGACCGGCGGGAAAAAGGAATTTTTACATCTGATGATCAAGGGTGTTTCCTATATGATGTTTATCCTGATGCCGCTGGTCGGATTCCTGATCTACATTTTTTTCCGTAAACAGGAGAAATACTTTATCGGGGCACTGATATTTTCTGTACATTATCATAGTTTTGCCTTTCTGTTACTGCTTATTCTGTTAGCCCTGAGTAAAATTCCACTGTTATCATTAATCCTGTTGAGCGCACCTTTCGTGCTGGCCTGGTATTTGTACGTCTCACTGCATCATGTGTATAAGCAAACCAGGATGCACTACCCTGCTCAAAACAACGATGATTGGAATATCGCACATTATTGCGGTGTTAATTTTGTTTCTGCTGACTACTTTTATTAGCCTGCTGATCTTTTAGACCTTCTGGGGAGGAAATAAATGTCCATCGATGTTTTATTAACGTATCCGGCAGATGGACTTCGCCTGTTTCAATCCATGATCCCTCTGGGTTTAGTAAGTACCGGAACAGTACTGAAACAGGCAGGATATAATGTGCACATTATCGACTTCAATCACTATCATCGCGATTATCGCCGCGATCTTATTGACTTTGCGACCAAAAGTAATCGGCATCGGTGGAACCACACCCAGTCGCCGGGCCAGTTTTCTGACTGCCCGACTGAGTAAAGAAGTTTTACCTGACGTCCCGGTGGTTTATGGCGGAGTACACGCCTCCTTCACAGCCCCGGAAACCTTACGAAATATTGCCCAGATTGATTATGTAATTCTGGGAGAGGGTGAATATTCCTTGCTGGCATTATGCGACCACCTGACCGGTAAGAATAACGGATCGCTGGCCACGATTCCCGGTCTGGCCAGAAGGGACAATGGAGAGATCATGACCTCCAGGTCACAACGGATCAAGAACCTGTCGGTACTACCCATACCGGACCGGGACTTGCTTCCGCATGCTTATAATATGGAGATGGATTTTATCGGCGGCCCGGGGGATTTCATCATCACCTCCCGCGGGTGTCCTGCTGCCTGTAACTTTTGTGCAGCATCACGGATGTTCCCCGGCGGCGCTTATTACCGGGATATGGATAGTATTGGTACTGAAATAGAGTACCTGCTTTCCCACCGGCGACTCAGCGGATTAAAAATTTTTGATAGCACATTTACGGCCAATCGAGAACATGCTCTGCTGTTTTGCAATTTGATCAGGCAATTCCATTTGTCCTGGGAGTGCGAAGTAAGAGCTGATACGGTGGACTATGACCTGCTCAGGATCATGCGCGACAGCGGTTGTTATTATATTAACGTGGGGATGGAAACTTCAAGTCAAACACATCTTAACAAGATAGCCAAAGGGATTTCTCCCCAGCAGGTCCTGGACGTACTGTCAATGTGCAGGGCTTTAAATATTAAATCGAAAGTATTTTTTACCTTCGGCCATTTCGGTCAAACTTATCAGGAATGCCTGGAAGACATTCAATTCATGCAAAAGAATAAGCCAAAAATTGATTTCTTTGCCGTGACAGTGGGCATGAGAATTTATCCCGGTACGCGTCTGGAGAAAACCTGCCGGGAAGCGGGCTGTTTTTCCGATAAATTTTCATGGGTAAAATCGGCCATAAATATAAAAAACCTGATGATCTTTGAACCTGGCGATATGCCTATTCTTTTTCAAAAGGGTTTAGGGCCCGGTCATATGCTTTTATTGATTATAAACCTGTTTTTTAAAAGATTAATTGGTACCGAAATGTTTTTATTGAAAATGTCTTTTGAGAATACAGGCAGATTTCTAAAGCATCTTTATTTGCATCTGCAGTACACCTGGCATCGTACCTGTAGATTTCTACAGGTGATGAAAGTAAAGGTATTCCCTTCAATGTGAGGTTAATAACTACGGTAAAATCATTTAATAAAGGATATCAAGATGAAAATATTTGTATTTATTTTAATCACTGGTTTCATTATCTGTTTTTTAATTGACTGTTCCTCCACCCAAAACCTGGCCGGCAAACAGGTATCAAGAATTGAGCAGGAGATTGATTCTGTTTTCACTATAATGGTAAAAGCAGCCGAAACTCTGGATGCCCAAAAACTACAGCAGGGAGTCGATGACCGTTATCAGGCGGGATTTATAACGAACGGTGCATATTATACTCAATTTGATTCATTAATGAACAATTTTACCAGCAGGAGCTCAGGGTGTACTCCGGCAGACTATATCATTACAAAAGAAAAAAATAACGGTACTTTCCGGTTCGCTGGCACTACTGACTGCCTGCGGCGAAGCCAAGGTGGATGCCGCTGACGGCAAGACATTTAATGCCAGATTTCTCTGGTCGTTTGTCTATGCCCGGCTCAATGATCAGTGGAAGGTCATTCAATCTCATCAATCCTGATAATTATTTTTACCCGGTAAACCCCGCGAAACATATTATGAAACAACTGGAATATGCCATCATGTTACTGCCTTAGGACTATTTTAATAAAAATAATTGCTGATTTTCAATTTCCCTTCGATTATTCTATTTAATGTGTAATTTTTATTTATTATAGAGATGAGTTCCGCCTATTTAATCATTAAATCAAAAGCCGATCTTGATGAAGATAGCATTTATTTCAGATATTCATGGTAACTCCTGGGCCTTGAAAGCAGTCCTGTCCGACATCACCAGAAAAGGTATAACCGGTGTATTCGACCTGGGCGACAGTTTATACGGGCCGCTTGATCCGCAGGGAACATTTGAATTACTCCGCAGAGAGAACATCAAAAGTATCCGCGGAAATCAGGACAGAGACATTATAGTTTCGTCAGGGAATGAAGCGGCAAATCCAACTTTAAAATACACTTTACAGGTGCTCGATCAGGGGGCAATAAACTGGCTTGCCGATTTAGAATCAACCCGGTCCGTTGCCAATAAAGTATTTTTATGTCATGGCACGCCGGAGAAGGATGATGAATACCTGATTGAACGACTCTGGCCCGGACATGTAGGAATTAAAGATTTTGATTCATTATTTTCTTATATTAAAAACATTAAAGAAGAAATAATTGTCTGCGGACACAGTCATTGTCCCAGACTGGTGGAACTGCCCGATAAAATATTAATAAATCCGGGCAGTGTGGGCTTACCGGCTTACAGTGACGACCAGCCGCTACCGCACCGCATGGAGAGTTTTTCACCCAGGGCCAGATATTGTGTTCTGGATCTGAAGCGGAATTATACGTTTGAACATATTGCCGTTCCGTATGATTTTGAAACAGCCGCCAGAACGGCAGAAAAAATAACCGCCCCGACTGGGCCAGATGGCTGCGCACGGGAATAGCCTGACGATCATATAATCTATATACAGAAAGGATTAATAAATGAAATTATTTACTTCTTCGCATCAGCACCACAGCTGGCTCTCCAAATATCAACATCATTTTAACAACAATAAATTTTTCCGGTTGTTGTTCCTGGTAACCGGACTGGCAGCGCTGATACGGGTCCTAGTACGCGTCCTGCCCAAACCAAGCCGCGCTCAATATCCCTGTATGCAGGTGGCAACCCCGCTGGCCGGTAGTTTACGCCTACATTGCCGGACTAGCAGTCACCCTGTTTTCCTTTAAAAAAGCCGGGCATTATCTACGCAAATCCCACTATATTCCTGCCATGATTCTGCTGCTGGTTGGTATAACCGCAGCCCTATTCACCACCCTTAATACAGGCACTGAATCATATGCTTATTCCGTTATGGGTGATTCTCTATTCGTGCCAACGGAACCCGCAAATAGCCCGATGGGTACAGCCAAAGGCATATTCCCGGGCCGCGTAACCTGGATGTGGAATGCCAACGCCACCCACTGAACGGAACTGCAGGAGACCTGGTGGAGTGATACCAATACCGATCAGACCGCGGTCGATACAATGCTCTCAAAATCTTTACGGGCCTTGACCGGAGCAGATACAGATGCCGAGAGCCTGGGATGCGCTGTTCAAGTATTTTAATGAACAGCATGGAAAAGGTTCAGTTGGATATCTATCCGGAGAGAAAATTGCCATAAAAATCAACCTGAACCAGATCAGCGATACCAACGCTCCCGGGAATAAATCATTTCCTTCGCCTCATGCAGACGTTGCTGGCTTTACTCCGCCAGTTCATACAACAGGCCGGCGTTGCCGCTGCTGATATAACCTTTTACGATTCCAATCGTATAGTTCCGGATGCAATACTAACCAGGTGCAAAAACGAATTTCCAGATGTGCATTTCATGGGCTGGAGTACACTGACCAATCGTGAAAAATATGAACGCGACTCGACTTATATTCACCGCTGGAGTGAAGAACTAACCGAAGAGGTAAACGGCGGACAAACAGCCTACTTACCTACCGCAGTAACCCAGGCTACCTACATCATCAGTCTGGCTAATTTCAAAGCACATCGATATATGGGAGTAACTTTTTGCGCTAAAAACCATTTTGGTACGATCAGTGCCAGATAACCCGCAGGGCTCAGCCTTCCACAAATGCCCCGCATGCTGCAGGATTACATTATTATACTGCTGTACATGCTATCTCTGCAGGTCCTGAGTGGAGTTTCTACGGCAGGCCGATGGGTACTTACAATACGCTGGTTGACCTGATGGGACATAAGGACGTTGGCAGTAAAACCGTGCTGTTTGTGATTGATGCCTTATACGGTGTGGAATCCGAACAGGCCTGCGGTATTGACCGCCAGTAAATGGCAATCGGAACCTTTTAATAACGACTGGACATCCAGTTTATTTCCTTCCCAGGACAATATTGCGATCGAATCAGTCGGCCTTGATTTCTACCGGACCGAACAGGCCATCAACGATAATATGATTATGTATACGGCACTGTTGACGATTTCTGCATGAAGGGTCCACAGCTCGATCGCCCCGCCCATCCGGAACCACCTACGATCCCGAGGGGGACGGACGTCCCTCTGCAGAATCTGGGAGTACACGAGCACTGGAATAACTCTACCGCTAGACAGACCCCGTACTTGCAGAATGGCGAGGGTATCGAACTTTTGCAGGTGCACGGCATCCCGACTTCCCTGCCGTCCGGGGAAATCGCCGTATCTGATTTTGTGTTGCAGCAGAATTATCCCAATCCCTTCAATCCGGTCACGACCATCAGTTATGGTAGCCGGTCAAAGCCCGGATTGATTTCACTCCGGATTTATGATGACCTGGGACGTGAAATCGCCACCCTGGTTAACGAGTTTAAGGCGGCTGGTGCTTATCAGATTCAATTTAATTCGAACGATCTGCCCAGTGGTGTCTATTTTTACAGATTGATTGCCGGCTCATACAATGAATC
>CAVZSQ010000009.1:0-24156 GCA_963777955.1 Calditrichia bacterium | reverse complement strand
CTTTGCTATCATCGTTGTCGGTTTAATCTCCGGTGCGCGCCTGCTAAAACGTGATTTCGGAATTTTGCTGGCCATGCCGCTCCTGTCAGTGAGCATCATTGCCTGGCTTTCTTTAAATCCTTTTAACAGCATCGTTTTCGCTTTACTTGGAGTCCTGTTGATTTATATTTCAATTAAAATGCCACGTGAACCGATTGATATCGCACCCGCATGGCCATTACTTCCCGGTATTTTAATGGTTATCTTTGGCTGGGTTTATCCGCATTTTCTGGAAACAACATCGTGTTGGTCATTCCTGTATGCAGCCCCCACGGGCCTGATCCCCTGCCCTACACTTTCCATTGTAATCGGTTTTACTCTGATTGTTAATAAACCCAGCTCCCGTGCGTACTCGATTACTCTGGGTGCAGCAGGACTTTTATATGGGTTACTGGGCGTTTTTAAACTCGGTGTGACGATTGATTCGATCTTGCTGATTGGTGCAATATTGATCCTTATACATATTTTTGTCAAGAAATTATATAATAAGTCCTAATCTGTACTGGTGTCAATATAAAAAGGATTGAGGCTGAACCAATGGTCGAGCACGGCGGATCGGCTGATGTGCTTAAACCATTACAGAAACATGCCCGGTTCGTTGCGTTGGAGCAGAGTGATTTATGAATACTCAGCCAGAATTAATCCAAATAAAAATCATTTATACACAATTATTTTAATTTGTGCTGGATTCATGTGTGAAGATAAAAATTCAAATAAAAGTTCTGAGGCCTATACCCTGCTTGATACAGATATTTTCAAGATCAAATATAATTGATAATAAAATATTTGATCTTCGTGATCTAAATAAAAGCGATATATGGTTATGGTATCAATCGGATAAACTCCAAAAAGTCGATATTCCATTTTATATAAGATATTTAAAACAAAATTCAACTTTGAGTAATTATAAAAATTATCAGGACATCTATATTCTTGGCACAACATATATCGAAAATAAAAAATATCTATTCTTTGCCCAATGGATAAAAAACGGCGATGAATCATATATGTATTAATTGATTTTAATAATAATAAACAAATATCAAATATATTGAAAGTGGCAGAATTGTTTAAAGCACCTGTTGACTATATTTACAGTAAATCAAAGGTATATGGTGATACATTGGAAAGAATAACGGTCGAAATGCTTGGAGATCCGTTCGATCAAGAGCCAGGTACAGTAGATTCAATAATTGTAAGGTTTGATTTGAAAAACTTCAGTATGATTTTGGCATATGATTCAATGCGGATAAAATAAATAATTTTTCAAAAAACGACTATGATTAGAATAACCGTCTCTCTGATAATTTCTATTCTGTTTTTATCTGAAATTACCACAGCACAAGAGTCAGAAACCACACGAAATCATTGGCTTCATCAACTGGAAAAGGTTGCCTGGCCGGTTATGTCGAACATCGCTGCTGATGAACTAAAAATACACATGCCGGTCGTGCTTTCAGAAACATGTGATAATCCGGACCAGCGCAAAAAGGCAGCTCACCTGGAAGCATTTGCCCGTACCATCTCCGGCATCGCACCCTGGTTGAACGACGACGGCGGCTCAGTTAAAGAAATCGCTCTGCGCCGGCAGCCCGGCTTGGCCGATTTTTACATTACCACGGGAAGTCTTTATCTGTGCACTACTATTTTTCTGCCCTTAGGTTTGCCTGCGGATGATCCATTCTGGACCTGATCCCGATACACCCTGGACTGCAAAAAAAGTCTGGGATGGGCTGGATGTACAGGCTGACCATAGTTTAATAGAATGAGCAATTTGATGATACAGAAATGAAAAACGAAACCGATTTAAAAAGTAAATATCCACCCTCAAAACCATGCTCATGTGATGTTTGCAAAGCCTACTGCCAGCGGCCGGGCTGGTGGACGGTTGAAGAAGCTGAAAAAGCCATCGAGGCCGGTCATGCCAGTCGGATGATGCTGGAGATGTCTCCCGAAAGGGATTTCGGCGTACTATCCCCTGCCTTCAAGGGGAACGAAGGTAATTATGCCCTGCAACTTTTCTCAAAAAACTGGTGTACATTCCTGAAAAACGATTTGTGCGAATTATTCGGCACGGAATTTCAACCGTTAGAATGTCGTTATTGCCATCATGACCGCAAAGGATCGGGAAAAAATGTCACCTGGATATCGAAAAAGACTGGAAAACAAAACGGGGTCAGGATTTGATTCAAAAATGGGGAGACATCACCGGTTTTTGGACGCGGCAAAGTATGATCAAGCAAAGTCTACGAAAGTGATTAAAATAGAAATACTATAATGAAAAACATTTAGTAAAGAGGCAATATTATGACTTCTGGACAAATCTACATTGCTATTTTGATACTGGTTTTGGCTATTATCGCTATCCTGGTCTTTGTGGTAAATAAGAACAAACAGGAACAAAAATTCACACCATTAGCCGGGCTGGGATTTGGATTCATTCTGGCCGGACTGTTTTTCGGAGACAAAAGATTAATCGGCTACAGTTTGATCGGTATTGGAAGTAATCCTGGCCATTGTTGACATGATAAAGAAAAAAGCAGCAAAAGGAGAATAAATGGACAAAACAATCACCAGGCTCCTGGGAGCCATAATTATTGCCGCATTGGTTCTGGTCGCGCTATCAATGGGCCCGTTAACCCGTCTCGTGATCGGTATCATTATCGGCTTACCCTCTTTCCTGTTAATGCTGATCAGCCGGCGTCAGCTGGGCGAATCTTTCACGATTATGCCTGAAGCAAAAACACTGGTGACTACAGGCCTGTATTATCGAATTCAGCATCCGCTGTATTTTTTCCTCGATCTGTTCCTGGTTTCCATAATCATTGTGCTTGGCTGGTCCCTGGCTGCTCTGGGTCTGGATTATACTGGTGTTGCTGCAAATCCTGCAAAGCCGGCGGGAAGAAAAGGTGCTCTCTGCTGCTTTCGGTGCTGAGTATAAAACTATCAGCAGCAAACCTGGTTCTAATCCACAAGGCGATCATAGAGGAATATTGGTATGAATCGATTCCAGCATAAGTAGTTCAAAAGTTCTATTTAAGTGTTAAGCTGCAATTTCTTTAATATCGCTTTTAGGAACATTCCCCTTATTCGGCCAGGACACCTCCAGTTAAACCAGCTGGCAGCAATTGAATTTTTTACTGGGTGACTGGGTAGGAGAAGGGGGCGGTAGTCCAGGCCAGGGCACCGGCAACTTTTCATTTGCCCCTGCCTTGCAAAATACAATTCTGATCAGAACGAATCACTCGGATTTCCCTGCAACCATATGAAAAACCCTGGCCTACTCGCATGACGATCTGATGATTATTTTTTATAAGGCCGACACGCTGCAAGCCGTGTATTTTGACAATGAAAAACATGTGATCCATTACCTGGTAGAATTCGTCCAATAACACGAATTCTGTGACCTTCCTCAGTGATGCTATCCCTATGCACCGCGTTTCAAACTAACCTATAACAAGGTAGTCCGATGATAGAATAAAATTATCATTCGAATTGCTCCACCCGGTAAACCAGATGCATTCTAAAAACTATCTCCAAGCGACAGCCCGAAAGAAGAACTAACTCTCCAATAGAGAATCCGCCCCACCGAAATTAAAATAACTGACAATTAGTTATAAATACAAGTCAGGAAATTGAAAATACCGCAGAGTCGGTAAATAACTTAAAAGTTAAGAGTATGTATAAACCAATCTTGAGATTTATAAATATTATCCTGGCGGCAATACTTGCCGGGACCAGTTTTGGAATATGGATCGAGTTTCGAATCCCGTAAATTTATCGCCTGCTGCCTATGTTGAGCAACAGCAGAACATGCTTGGTTCACTCAACGTATTAATGATTTCGCTGGTGATTATAGCAACTGTAATTACTCTACTTTCGGCCTGGCTGCAGAAAAGTGATAAATCTGTATTTATCACATTACTTATTGCCGCTGCATTTTTTATTTCCTGTATTATTATCTCCAGGTTTGGAAACCAACCACTCAACCATATGATTATGACTTGGACCTCCTCTTCCCTTCCGGCAAACTGGTCCGAGATCCGGGATCAATGGTGGTCATTCCATATCATGCGTACGACAGCAGAATTAATTGCTTTAGTGCTGATTACCTGGACGGGTATTAAAAAGAACTAATCGCTCTTATTACCTGGATAGTGCTAATTTACGCCTGGTAAGCCAATACATCACCTATCACAAATTCACCTCGGTCGATGAAAAAAATCTTATACCTTCCCATTTTTATCTCTTTTGTCCTAATAGATTGTCATCAGGAGAAGGAGATTCAATCTAAATTTCTACTTTCTGATCAAAGGATCGACACAAATATAGCCGGTGGTCAAATTGACACCTTTTATATCCGATTGGATAAAAACCGGTTTATATTCGCCAGTTTATTTCAAATGGGTATAGATATATGTATTAAAATCTTAGATCCTCAAAATATGGTATTGCGGGAGATTGATAATCTGAAGAGCGGTCCCGAATTCGTTTCTTTCACCGCTGCACAACCGGGCGAGTATAAAATTTTGGTTAAATCCTTTAATCCTATGGCAACGGCTGGCAGATATAGCCTTGGATTAGAAAAAAATATAGAAACAAATAATACCAAAGATGAATTAGTCGATCAACTATTTGCTGAATTCGACAACGATTATCGGGCCGGTGCGGCAGTGGCGATTGTGGAAAACGGAAATACTATTTATAAAAATGGATTCGGGATTGCAAATTTTGATAATAAAACACCCATCGAACCTTCAACCCGTCTGAATATTTGTTCGATCGGCAAACAGTTTACAGCTTTCGCCATAGCATTATTGGAACAACAAGGGAAATTATCTATCGCTGATGATGTTCATATATATGTACCGGAGTTATATAATTTTGACAGTAAAATCACTTTGGCCAATTTACTCAACCATTCCAGTGGATTGCGTGAAATAACTGATCTGTTGGAAATATCCGGGAAAAGAGCCGGTGGTCCGGTTAGTAAGACAGATGTACTGAAATTAATCTATCAGCAAAAAGAACTGAATTTTAATCCGGGTAGCGAATATGTTTACTGTAATACGGGTTACATATTACTGGCAGAGATAATCGAACGGATTACCAATAAATCCTATATAGATTGGATGACAGAAAATATTTTCCGTCCCCTGGGGATGAATGATACGTACTTATTTTATAATCCGGATAGACTTATCAGCGATTTTGCCTGGTCCTATACTCATGATAATAACGGTAACTATAAAAAGGAACAACTCGACAAAAACTGGTATATCGGAGCAGGTAATGTTTTTTCAACGGTCGAAGACATGGCCAAATGGCTGATAAATTTTGATTATCCGAAGGTAGGAAATGAACAAATCATCTCCAGATTAAAATCGAATCAAATTTCTATAGATAAGGACAGTACAAATTTTTATACGTTCGGACGTGTATCAGGTAATTATAAAGGACTGGAATATTACTGGCATGGCGGTGGTGGATATGGTTATACAAGCCAGATAATTCATTTCCCTGAAAAGAAATTTGGAATTATTATTTTAAGTAACTTTATATATGCCGGAGTATATGGCCGGGCCCGGCAGATTGCCGACATCTTTTTAAGTAATCATTTCACTTCGACTGAACCGGTGGCATTTGATTACCAGAATCCGTATAAACCAGTTAAAGTAGATAACAAAGTTTTAATGAACCTGCAGGGTAAATATTTACATGATTCCGGGATAATTATAAATATTACCAGGGAATCGAATGGATTGTTTATTGATTCACCCGGAGCGGTCAAAGCAGAGCTATATGCCCTGTCGGATTCAGTTTTCTTTATTAAGGAAGCGGATATTAAATTCTCATTTGTAAAAAATAGCGACTCTGATCAGGTTGAAAAAATGATCTCCTGCCAGGAAGGGAAAAAGGAAATCAGCCGAAAGATCAGCCGGATGCCTGAAGAATTCCGGGATTTAAAATCCTATTCAGGGAAGTATTACAGCGAAGAATTGAATACTTTTTACCAGATCCGGCAAATGGAAAATTTTCTGGTTGCTCATCATGACCTCAATGGGGCGATCAGGTTGATCCCTGTCAATAAGGATCGATTTAAAGGTGATCGATGGTATTTCTCCCTGATAGATTTTGATCCGGTCAGCAATGAATTCTATATAACCAATGAAAGGGTCAGGAATATCAGATTTAAAAAGGTAAAGCAATAAGTCCTGGTCAAAAAAAGTCTTGATCCTGATTCAAGGTAATCGTATATCTTATCCTTCAATAACGTACTAACCTGACAATCTGATAATGAAAGGATTATTATGATTGCGAGTGTAATCCTGGCACATCCGTATGACAAGAGTTTCAACCATGCAATTTTTAAAAGTGTATGTTTAAGATTAAAACAACTAGAACATTACCACCCATGCTCATGATTTATATGAGGAAAATTTCAATCCGCTTTTAACCCGTGACGAATTAGGTTCCGATGTCTCCAAGGATAAACTGGTTAATCAATATGCCAGGGAGCTGCTGCAGTCGGATATTCTTGTTATTATTCATCCCAACTGGTGGGGGCAACCCCCGGCCATTTTGAAAGGGTACATCGACCGGGTGTTCCGCCCCACCTACTGTTATGATTTTCCGCCGGGAGACTCGGGGGGTGGAATAGCTATCGGAAAATTGCAGGGAAAATACGGTATCGTTTTCAATACTTCCAATACAGCCGAAGAAGAGAAGAAAAGTACTTTGGTGATCCCCTGGAAAGGATCTGGAAACAATGCGTTTTTGATTTTTGCGGTATTAACAGATATTATCGGAAAACTTTTAAAATAATCGCGGATAGTACTGAACAGCAACGAAAGCAATGGTTGTCTGAGGCAGAAGCGACTATTGATAAGATAATCAAATCATTTAATGGCTGAATATTTCCAACCAACAATTGATAATATTCAAAAGATATATTTTTAAAGACCAGCTATGAAAAATTTTAAATTTAAAAAGATTGATGCTTTTGCTACCCGAAAATCCGCAGGAAATCCGGCCGGATATATCTGGCTCTGATTCTAAAAACGATATTTCCGAACCTGAAATGCTGCAGATTGCCAGAGAATTGAAAGGTTTTGTGAATGAAGTTGGATTCATATTTCAAAGCGGAGAAAATCGTTTTGACTTAAAGTATTATTCAGCAGAAAGGGAAGTCGATTTTTGCGGTCATGCCACGATTGCTATCATGTATGATTTAATCAAGAATAATGAAGAGTTGATGAAAACATGATCTGTTGAAAATATGGACCAATAAAGGAGAACTGGAGGTGGAAAACCGGATAAAGGATGAAGATTCTGTTTTTATTATGTCTCCCCTCCCCGAAGAAAAAAACCGAAATTCCGGTTTTAAACACTATTTCAGTCAAACTGAAAATTTCAGCAGCGGACTTCGATCCTGGCTGGCCGGTTAAGATAATCAATGCCGGTTTGACCACCCTGATCGTTCCCATCAGGACTCTTGAATGTCTTCTTAATATTTCACCCGACTTCACCGAACTTAAAGAATTTTGTTTAGCATCAGCGGTTGATATTATAGAGGTTTTTAGCAGCGAAGTCGCTAGATAAATTAAGTGATTACAGGACGCGGGTCTTTGCCCCAATCTTCGGGTACATGGAAGACCCGGCCACCGGTTCTGGTAATTCGGCTTTCGGATATTACCTGCTCGGTTTGGATAAATGGAAAAAAGATACGATTATAATCGAACAAAATGGATTAAGCGCTAATTATAACATTATAAAATTGCGTAAAAAGCCTGATACCCGGAAAAATTTACGGGTCCTATTCGGCGGCAGCGCGATAACCAGAATTAAAGGTGAATACATAATATGAAATTTGTCAATTATCCGGCAACTTATGCCAGGTTTTACGACCTGATCTATCAGCAGTTAAGGGACAGCGTCGATAAAGAATTTTTTCTGCAGGAACTTAAACAGGTCAAGGGGAGAGTACTGGAAATCGGCAGCGGTACCGGAAGATTCTTGTCGAAGCTTTGAACCAGGGTGTGGATATTTACGGATTGGATATAAGTGAATCAATGATTGACGTGCTGCTTGGACAAACTCACGCCCGAACACCATAAACGCATCAGCCTCCAGAACTTGGTAAACTTCCATTATGATGAGCAATTCGAATTAATAGTAGCACCGTTTCGGGTCATGATGCACCTGCTGGATAAAAATGAAGCAACTCGCGGCACTTAATAATGTTTACCGGCATTTGAATCCAATGGTAAATTTATTTTCGATACTTTCGTACCGGATTTGCGGCAACTATAAATCGATTCGATAACCATATCGATTTTAAGGAGAATACGAACCGGGTAAAATAATCAAAAGAACTGTGTCGACTAAGCCGGATCTGCTGAACCAGCTGATCAATATTACTTTCCGCCTCGAATGGGACGAGGTTGATGGATTAAAACATGAAAAGAGGCAAATTCCCGATGCGTTCTTTTTCAGATACGAATTGGAACATCTGATCGAAAGATCTTGCTTTTAAAAATTATAAAATCTTGGTACATTACCACGGGAAAGAATTAGACGCAAATTCAAAAGATTTCATCATCATTTGTAAAAAATAGAAGCTCGTATTCAACCCTGCAAACTCGTACCCTTATTCAACATCTTTCAACCAGAATAATTAAAAAGCAATCAGAAAATTCTGACCTGATCATCAGATCATATAATTTTTGCAGTATATGATCATTCCTTCTTCACCTTGATTGGTTTAGGAAAAGAAGGAGTATTATGAGCGGTTTTTTCGGCAGTATATCAAAAGAATCCTGTGTACTGGATGTATTCTACGGCACCGATTACCATTCTCACCTGGGAACACGCCGGGCCGGTATGGCTTTCTTTTCCCCCGAAAAAGGATTTCAACGCGCGATCCACAGCCTGGAAGACGGATATTTCAGAAACAAATTCGAAACTAATTTAACCGAATTTTCCGGAAACCTGGGCATTGGCGTGATCAGCGATACCGAAGCGCAGCCTATTCTGGTGACCTCGCATATGGGACGTTTTGCCGTGGCCTCGGTAAGCAAAATTGTAAACATCTCCGAATTGGAGAAACGCTGCCTGAAACAACGTCGTACCTTCTCGGAACTCAGTCACGGCACAATCAATCCTACTGAACTCATCGCCATGCTTATCGCCGAAGGGGATGATTTTGTGTCCGGAATAGAAAATGTCTATAGCCTGGTCAAAGGTTCCTGCTCCATCCTGATCCTGACCGAAGATAGTATCATCGCTGCCCGGGATAAACTCGGCCGCACGCCTATCGTGCTGGGCAAGAAAGAAGGAGCCTACGCCGCAACTTTTGAAACATGCGCTTTTCCGAATCTGAACTTTGAAATTGAAAAGTATCTGGGTCCCGGAGAGATCGTGCAAATTACGGCTGAAGGCTATGAGCAACTGCGCAAGTCCAATGAGCAGATGCAGATCTGCGCATTCCTGTGGGTTTACTTCGGATATCCGCCGTCAGCTTATGAAGATATAAATGTTGAGGAATGTCGTTATCGTTGCGGTGCCGCTCTGGCTCGCAGAGATTTGGTCAAAGCAGATTTTGTAACGGGTATCCCTGATTCGGGTATTGGTCATGCTATAGGTTATAGCAGTGAAAGAGATATTCCACTCAAACGTCCCTATACCAAATACACTCCCACCTGGCCGCGCAGTTTTATGCCGCAAAGTCAGACAACGCGCGACCTGGTAGCCAAAATGAAATTGATCCCTAACGAATCGATTATCAAAGATAAACGCGGGATATTCCTGGACGATTCCATCGTACGGGGAACCCAGTTGAAAGACAATGTACGTGATTTGCATCAGGCCGGAATCAAGGAAGTGCATATGCGCATTGCCTGTCCGCCCCTGTCCTTCCCCTGCGAATTCCTGAATTTCAGCCGTTCCCGTTCCAATCTCGATCTGGCCACGCACACCGCCGTAAAAGAGATTGAAGGTAAAGAAGAATTTGAAATCCGGGAATACGCCGATACCAATAACGGCAAGCACCAGTTGATGGTGGAACAGATCAGGAAAAGACTCGATTTTACCACCCTGATGTATCAGAAACTCGAAGACCTGGTCCAGGCCATCGGACTGCCCAAAGGAAAAACTCTGTACACACTGCTGGGATGGTTCGAGTTATTTTTAAAAAATAAATAAATGACCGACCGCAAAGAATTAAGCAAGCAGTACAAGCAGAAAATCCCACTGATGGGGATTTATCAAATCAGGAATTTAATCAACGAAAAGATATATATCGGCAGCAGTAAAAATCTGCAGGTCTTCGACAATCGCCATAAATTTCAACTGAAACTTGGTTCACATCAGAATAAAGATTTGCAGGATGATTATATCAAATACGGCGAGTCAAATTTTGTTTTTGAAATAATCGATTATCTGCCGGAAAAAGAAGATCCGGCCTACGATTATACCCGGGATTTAAAAGTTCTGGAAGAATTGTGGCTGGAGAAACTTCAGCCCTTTGGCGGAAAAGGTTACAATTCCCCCAGGACAGAAAAATAAATATTGTTAAATAACAATAAATCGATATGGAATAATTTCTCCTGCTGTATGGTTGATATTTTAAAGCTGAATAACTTCAGTATTCAATCATAAAACAACTGCAACCTTAACTATAAATGGAAGGAGAATCGTGATGGTTACTTTGCAAATGCTTTGGCTGCCCATCCTCTTATCATCCGTATTTGTTTTTGTGGTAAGTTCACTGATACATATGTTTTTACCATGGCATAAGAACGATTACCGGAAATTACCTGATCGAGGATAAAGTTCATAGAAACGCTGCGTCCGCTCAACATACCACCCGGGGGACTATATGGTACCGCATGCTGCCAGTACCAAAGAAATGGAATCCGCAGAATACATTGAAAATATGAAAAAAGGTCCGGTAAGAATGCTGTCAATCTGGCCGAACGGGACAGACCGGTATGGGCAAAGAATTGATCTTGTGGTTTTTCTATACCGTGGTCATCGGAATTTTTGCCGCCTATGTAACCGGACGCGCCTTACCAGCCGGTGCCGCTTATCTTTCTGTATTCAGATTTGCCGGTACAACCGCATTTCTGGGTTATGCCGCTGCACTATGGCAGATGTCGATCTGGTACCGCCGGCCCTGGAGTACTACCCTCAGGATTACTGTTGATGGCTTGATCTATGCCCTGCTGACCGCAGGAACTTTTGGCTGGTTATGGCCGCGCTGAAACCGGAACAGCCCATTGACCGCAGGACAACTATAGGGCATATCCACCTCAAAGTTTCCAATCTTGAGCGTTCGGTGAAATTTTATACCGAGGTACCGGGCTTTGAGATCACCACCTGGTACGGTAAGAGCGCTGTCTTTTATTAGCAGAGTTGTCATAAATGGTTACTACATGGAAAATAATCATCTGGCAGCAGTTTGGAGCGGCTATTGACATGCTGGAAAATGCCATAGGCGCCTGTCCCGAAGAATTATGGTACGACGGATCACGTAAACCGGAGTTCTGGTATATTGCCTTTCATACCCTTTTCTTTCTGGATTTTTATCTGTCTGATACAGAAGCCGGATTCGTTCCTCCTGCTCCTTATACCCTTGATGAATTGGACCCGGCCGGGATAATGCCCGAACGACCTTATACAAAAAACGAAATGCAAACTTATCTTGAATATGGCCGACAGAAATGTCGAATGAAGATTAAAGCACTGACCGACGGGCAGGTGAGTCAGCGCTGTGCTTTCGATACCCCTGAGGTGACGGTCGCCGAGTTGCTGCTATACAATATGCGTCATGTACAGCACCATACTGCACAACTGAATCTTATTCTTCGCCAGGTTGTCGATTCGGCTCCCCGCTGGATCAGAAAAACGAATTTAAAAATAGACATGATATAATAACCATGAAGACAGACTCTTCAAAGGCGGCGTTGCATGAATTGCACTTATGTTGTTCTATTATTCCTCTTTATTATCAGTCTGCTGATACGCACCAGTTACGAATTATTTAAAAAGGCCGGAAAAGCGGACCCAAAGAGCAAGCCTCTTTTTATTGTAATTCTGTTTACCATGTTCGCACTATGGATGAGTTGGTTTGAAATGTGTCCTCTGGATCCATTAAAACTCACCCTGCCCTCCTGGCTTGCATTTACCGGTCTTGGAATGTTTATTCTGGGATTGAGTATTGGCTCTGGGTGCACTTTTTCAACTCAGGGGCGTGGAAAATATAGATCACCTGGTGACCACAGGATTATTCGCGTTTGTCCGGCATCCCATGTACCTGGGTTTTATCCTATGGATCATCGGTTGGGCTGTTTACCATGGTGCAGTGGCCAGTTTCATGGCTGGACTTGATCGGAATCGCTAATGTTCTTTACTGGCAACACCTGGAGGATAACCATCTGGTCGCAACTTTCGGAGAAGAATATCTCCATTACCGTCGAAGCACCTGGTTTTAATTTATGTACATAGTCTTCAAGCTGCTCAAGTCCTGGACCGATGAAAAAATTATCAATTTTGCCTCGGCAGTAGCCGCCTGTGCATGTCTTACCATACCCCATACGTTGAATACACCCGAATTGAATAGTATTTATAAATTTATAAAGAAAAATAATTACTGATTGCTATATTCTTATTTTTCTAATTGATCGTTTGTGAAAGCATTCTAAATAAACGAAGGAGAAAAGAATAATGAATCGAAACAGATCTATTATTTTTATTCTTTTCCTGTTTGTCGCTTCCATCCATGGACAGGAAAATCAAAACCAATCTAATCAAATCACCGTTTTGGGTAGCGTTGAGTTGAAAGAAGTGGCAGACCAGGCGTCTTTCACATTCTCGGTAAAGGGGGTAGGTCATTCATTACGCCAGGCAGTGGAAGATGCGAATATCAAAGTCAAAACCATAACAAACCGATTACGTCGTCTGGGCGTGGTAACTGATAAAATATCAACATCCCAGTTTTATAGCGGTGAAAACCTGGGCGACAAAGCCTTCTGGACTTCCAAGCGTGATTACAAAGCAGTTTTAGTCACACAAGTGACGGTAGACAGCCTGAAGATAATGGATTCGATTTTGTATACGATCAGTGAAGGAGAACTGGAAGGTATATCCAATATCAGTTTTAGTCTGAAAGACGAGCTCTGGCTGTCGCCGGAAAGCTAGAATTGCAGCCACACTTAAAGCTAAAGAAAAAGCGGAAGATATTGCTGCTGCCCTGGGTGTGACCCTGGGCCGGGTAATGAATATTGATGAAAAGCAACCAACCAAGGTTGGGCCAAAAGTACCTCAATACTATCGACCTGCTTTTTATGCAATGTCACGATACTCATACTCGGAAAATCCTTTCAATCCCCCTTCGTCACCGGAGTTTACTCAGGAACAGGAGGTCTATGAGAGCCAGGGATCTGGAGTTTTTGCCCAGACAATTTCAATTACCAGTCAGGTACAGGTATCATTTGAGATAAAGTTTTAAACTGATAAAGAGTCTAATTAATCAAATTCCAATGAGCGCGATTTTACAGTCGCGATAAAAGACGGTATTTACTGCGCTGGGAGACACTCTCACATAATCGCGATCAAAAACAGCAGATCAGGATACCACCCAACAGTATGCTGGAACTAGTTGTTTATTAATATTGTATAAATATGAATAAATTTTTTACTTCATCAGGACTGTTAATTTATAAGGATAATTCATGAAAACGAGAATTGATATTGCCGCTGATTGTTTCAAACAAGGATTTAACTGTGCCCAGGCCGTCTTTTCTACCTATGCGCCATTATTAAAGATAAAGAAGGAAGATGCCTTGCGAATATCTACCGGTTTCGGCGGCGGCATGGGTCGATTACAGGATGTCTGCGGAGCCGTTACCGGCGCTTTTATGGTGATAGGATGTAAGCATGGCATGGTGGATTCTGCCGACTCCGCCAGCAAGGAAAACGCCTATGCCCTGGTACAGGAATTCAGCAATCAGTTCCGGCAGTTACACGGAACAATTTCCTGCCGGGAACTGTTGGATTGTGATCTTAATACAGCCGAGGGCAAACAGCAATTCAAGGAAAAAGACCTCCATAACCAGGTCTGCCTGCCCTGTGTCCGCGATGCCAGCAAACTCGTTGAGGAACTCCTCTTCAGCACTGGTGGTTAACGGAGAGTATAGAAAAACTTTTTTTTATACGCACCTGAGGTATATCTAATCCAGCTAAGATAATAAAGCGATTGGCCGGACTATCGGATTATGTGTAAATAAGTTTGATTTTTATAACAGCAAGAAGTAAACTGAATTTTAATTTATGCTAATGCTGTTACAGAGGAATATTACTTATGACTTATCTTGATGTGATAATAATAGGAATTATCGAAGGTCTTACCGAATTTCTGCCGATTTCGTCTACCGGGCATATGCTGCTGGCCGAAGCCCTGCTTAAACTGCAAAATCCGGAATTTGTCAAGACTTTTACGATCAGCATTCAAATCGGTGCTATTTTAGCAATTGTATTTCTTTATGCCCGCAGGTTTATCAGCAATCTAATGATTTATAAAAAACTGGCAGTAGCATTTATACCCACCATGATCGTCGGCTTTTTATTTTATAAAATTATCAAAGAGTACCTGTTTAATACGATTGTAGTTTCGGTGGCCCTGGTGATCGGTGGAATAATACTCATTCTGCTGGATAAGTGGCTGGTCAGCACCACCAGGAAACATGCAGAATTGGAAGAAATTCCTTACCGTAATGCTTTTTTAATTGGACTTTTTCAGAGTATTTCGGTGATACCGGGTGTCTCCCGGGCGGCGGCAACGATCATCGGCGGGGTTGTCAACGGATACAACAAAAAACAGGCCACGGAATTTTCATTCCTGTTGGCCGTGCCCACCATGTGCGCTGCCACCGGATATGACTTGCTCAAAACATCGGCGCAGCTAGCCGGTCCGGAATGGATCCTGCTGGGACTTGGCGGTGTGGTCGCCTTTATCTTCGGCCTGGATTGCGGTAAAACTTTTTGTCTGGTTCGTCGAGGCATATGGATTTGCTTTCTTCGGTTATTACCGGATCGTATTGGGAATAGTATTTCTGTTATATTTTCTATAGAATTATAAATTTTTCAGTTACGCTATGCAATCCAATCTATTGCTCAGCGAACATGATCGGCCTTCAAAACAGCACTATCGTATTCTGCTGTTGAGTTGGGCCGGCTGGGTGTTCGATTTCTACGATCTTATCCTGTATACTTTCCTGCTCATCCCGATCAGTAAAGATCTCGGCCTTTCTGCCGTGGAAGTATCGTATGTTCTCGGTGCCTCGCCTGGCAGCTACCGCATTGGGCGGGGTAATCTTCGGCATGCTTTCCGACCGTTTTGGTCGGAAAAGTGTACTGCAATGGACTATTCTAACATACAGCATCGGAACATTTCTTTCGGGACTGGCCGGTAATTTATGGCTGTTGATGTTCTTCAGAATTATTACCGGGCTTGGAGTCGGAGGTGAATGGGGTACGGGACAGACCTATGTCAGCGAGAACCTTTCCGCCCAAAATGCGCGGACGGTATGGTGCCTATATGCAGACCGGGGCTCCGGTTGGTATTGCCCTGGCTTCAGTGATCGGCGGATTCCTGGCTCCAGCCATCGGCTGGCGGGCCTGCTTTTTCATATCCGTACTGCCGGCACTGCTGGTCGTGTTCATCCGCAGATCCATGGCTGAGTCCGATATGTGGCTGGAACGCAGGAAACTCCTGGCTCAGCAGCCCGCCACATCAATTATCTCTGAACGTCAGAACAATTTTATTCTGCTTTTTTCACAGCCTTACCGCAGAATTTTCCTGCTCTGCCTGGTTCTGGCCATTTTCGACATGTCGGCCTACTGGTTTACTTACTCCTGGCTGCCCGGATACTTGCATCAGCAGCGCGAATTCTCCATGGCCAAGTCGGCCCTGTGGATGCTGGTGACCCAGACCGGCGGTTTCCTGGGTTATTTTACCTTTGGTTTTGTGGCTGATCGTCTGGGGCGCCGGCCGGCCTATACCATCTATTCATTCGTGATGGCCCTGGGATTGATCATGATAACGATCATGTGGGATCTCATCGCTGCCACACCACAAGTAATCCTGGCCTTTATGTTTCTGGTCGGATTCGGCACGGGAATGTTCGGTGGTTATGGCCCTTTGTTCTCCGAGTTGTTCCCTACCGGCATCCGCAATACCGCCATGGGCTCTGCTTTCAACCTGGCCCGCGGCGTGCAGTTTTTCACTCCGGTGGTTATTGCCATGATCGCGGCCAAATACGGACTGGGTGGCGGGATCTCGCTGGCTGCCCTGTTTGCCCTGCTGACCGGGATATGGATCTGGATGTTTCCGGAAACAAAAGGTAAGAGTTTGAGATGACTATAAATATCAAAATCTTCAGGATCATCAAATGCAAGAAACGGGAATCATATGACAATTTTTAAAACTATTAATGAAAGCAAACCAATTTATCTGCTCTATTGGTTGGCAATTGCGACTTTACTCCTTCTCGTTGATTATTTTTCAGGACCATTTATCCAGTTTCCTATTTCATATTTAATACCCGTCGCCCTGGCCTCCTGGTATAATGGACGCTGGTGGGGATTATCATTGGCCGTAACCATGCCTTTAGTCCGCCTGTACTTCAATATTGATTTATGGACTGTGCCCTGGACGTTGTTTGAAGCGGTATTCAATACTATGATCAAAATGGCGGTACTGGCCAGTTTTGCACTGATAATCGATCGTAATGCCAGGCAGACTCATAGGTTAAACAGAGAAGTTCAACTTTTAGAAGGACTGCTGCCGGTTTGCTCCTTTTGCAAGAAAATCCGCGATGACAAGGACCAATGGCAACCGATTGGAAAAAGTATATCATGGCCCGCAGCCCGTTTCCTTTTCTCATGGCGTCTGCCCCGACTGTGCAAAGAAACATTACGGAGATGTGCTCGGAGAGAAAAAATAATGAAGATCAAACCCATACTATTCGGTGCCACCGGCATGGTTGGCGAAGGTGTTCTGCACGAATGCCTGCAACATCCTGACGTGGAATCGGTTCTGGTGATTGGCCGAAGATCATGCCAGGTGCAGCATCCCAAACTGCAGGAGTTGCTGCATAGCGATTTTTTCGACTACACGCCGATTGAAAACCGATTAAAAGGTTATAATGCCTGTTTTTTCTGCCTGGGTGTTTCTTCGCTGGGGATGAAGGAACAGGAATATTCGCGGACAACCTATTTTCTCACCATGCAGGCAGCTGAATACCTTAGCGAAACTCAATCCGGATATGACCTTTTGTTACGTGTCGGGAGCAGGAACCGACAGTACAGAACAGGGGCGTATCAGCTGGGCCAGAGTGAAAGGCAAGACGGAAAATGATTTGTTAAATCTGCCCTTCAAAGCGGCCTACATGTTCAGACCGGGATTCATCAAATCCACAAATGGTTTAAAAAATTCTTACACTGTATCACGAATATTGAGTAAGTTTTATCCATTGTGGAAAATTCTTTTCCCTAAATATGTTTGTACAATGACAGATCTGGGTCTGGCTATGATCAAAGCCTCGCTATCAGGATATAGTAAAAAGGTTTTAGAGAATACTGATATTGGTGAATTAGCCCGCACTGACAACAGTCACAGCGTTTGAGTTATATAAATATATAAATTATTTGTTATTTCAGTTCCCATAGACAGATGACTATATCAAAAAATATAGGAGAAAAATGGCCCGAATTGAAACTACTACGCTGATCAAGGCGCCGTTGCCGCAGGTCTTTAAATTTGTCTCTGATTGGCAAAAGTGGGCGGACTGGTTTGAGGGAGTTTCCGATTTCAAACCACGCAGCCGGAATTCTGACCGGCAATGGCGCCCGCTATGCCTACAAAATAAAAATGATGGGTATCAATACAGCGGTTGAGACGGAAATACATAATTATGTACCGAATGCCAGCTGGGATGGCAAGGCCACCAAGGGGTTGCCACACCAGACTCATTGGATTTTCACCGCCCAGGGAAATCAAACTAAAGTGACTTACATCCTGGAATACGAATTGCCATTCCCTCTGGTCACCTCCTGGATGGATTCGCTGATTATGAAACCCCAATGGCAGAAATTCCTTAATAAATCATTCGAAAATCTAAATAATCATTTTGACAATGGCTAAAAGAAAATTTAAAAGTCAAACCTGTCCCAACTGCGGTTACCGCTTTGGAAATGCTTCTGAACGTACTAACTATTGTCCCGAATGCGGACAGGAAAATTACGACCTGAATGCCCCGTTCCGGCACCTGGTCAAAGAGGCGGCTGAAACAATTTTCCATTTCGATACCCGGTCAGTCAAGACCTTGAAAGCACTGCTATTCAGACCGGGATTTCTAACCGCAGAATTTGTTCGAGGCAAGCGCGCCAGCTATGTTAAACCAATGCGTTTCTACATCTTCTTCAGTTTTTTGTTTTTTCTTTTTTCTGACCTTCCCTTCCGGCAGATCTTCGACGACGACGACGACAGAAACAAGGATCAGCGAGACGGGACCTGGACAGGTAAAATCCGGTGGTTTCTTTATCACTTACTTTGGACTTAAGTCCAGTGAACTTGGCGGTTTGCAGGAATCACAGTTGGATTCAATAATGCAAGTACGACATATCGCTAAAACGACTTATAACAAATTCATAGTCAAGCAACTCGCCCGGATCGGGACCGGCGGGAAAAAGGAATTTTTACATCTGATGATCAAGGGTGTTTCCTATATGATGTTTATCCTGATGCCGCTGGTCGGATTCCTGATCTACATTTTTTTCTGTAAACAGGAGAAGTACTTCATCGGGGCACTGATATTTTCTGTACATTATCACAGTTTTGCCTTTCTGTTACTGCTTATTCTGTTAGCCCTGAGTAAAATTCCATTGTTATCATTGATCTTTTTGACCGCACCGTTCGTGCTGGCCTGGTATCTGTATATCTCACTGCGTCATGTGTATAAGCAAACCAGGATATCTACCCTGCTCAAAACAACGATGATTGGAATCTTGCACATTATTGCAGTGTTAATTTTGTTTCTGCTGACTACATTTATCAGCCTGCTGATCTTTTAGACCTTCCGGGGAGGAAATAAATGTCCATCGATGTTTTATTAACGTATCCGGCAGATGGACTTCGTCTGTTTCAATCCATGATCCCTCTGGGTTTGGTAAGTACCGGAACAGTACTGAAACAGGCAGGATATGATGTACACATTATCGACTTCAATCACTATCATCGCGATTATCGCCGCGATCTATTGGCTTTGCGACCAAAAGTAATCGGCATCGGCGGAACCACACCCAGCCGCCGGGCCAGTTTTCTGACTGCCCGACTGAGTAAAGAAGTTTTACCTGACGTCCCGGTGGTCTATGGCGGAGTGCACGCCTCCTTCACAGCACCGGAAACCTTACGGAATATTGCCCAGATTGATTATGTAATACTGGGAGAGGGTGAATATTCTTTCCTGTCTCTATGCAACCACCTGACCGGTAAGAATAACGGATCGCTGGCCACGCTTCCCGGTCTGGCCAGAAGGGACAATGGAGAGATCATGACCTCCAGGTCACAACGGATCAAGAACCTGTCGGTACTACCCGTACCGGACCGGGATTTGCTTCCGCATGCTTATAATATGGAGATGGATTTTATCGGCGGCCAGGGGGACTTCATCATCACCTCCCGCGGGTGTCCCGCTGCCTGTAACTTTTGTGCCGCATCACGGATGTTCCCCGGCGGTGCTTATTACCGGAATATGGATAGTATCGGTACTGAAATAGAGTATCTGCTTTCCCGCCGGCGACTCGGCGGATTAAAAATTTTTGACAGCACATTTACAGCCAATCGAGAACATGCTCTGCTGTTTTGCAATTTGATCAGGCAATTCCATTTGTCCTGGGAGTGCGAAGTAAGAGCTGATACGGTGGATTATGACCTGCTCAGGATAATGCGCGACAGCGGTTGTTATTATATTAACGTGGGGATGGAAACTTCCAGTCAAACACATCTTAAAAAGATAGCCAAAGGGATTTCTCCCCAGCAGGTCCTGGACGTACTGTCAATGTGCAGGGCTTTAAATATTAAATCGAAAGTATTTTTTACCTTCGGCCATTTCGGTCAAACTTATCAGGAGTGCCTGGAAGATATTCAATTCATGCAAAAGAATAAACCAACCATTGATTTCTTTGCCGTGACGGTGGGCATGAGAATTTATCCCGGTACGCGTCTGGAGAAAACCTGCCGGGAAGCGGGCTGTTTTTCCGAAAAATTTTCATGGGTAAAATCGGCCATAAATATAAAAAACCTGATGATCTTTGAACCTGGCGACATGCCTATTCTTTTTCAAAAGGGTTTAGGGCCCGGTCATATGCTTTTATTGATTATAAACCTGTTTTTTAAAAGATTAATTGGTACCGAAATGTTTTTATTGAAAATGTCTTTTGAGAATACAGGCAGATTTATAAAGCATCTTTATTTGCATCTGCAGTACACCTGGCATCGTACCAGCAGATTTCTACAGGTGATGAAAGTAAAGGTATTTCCTTCGATGTGAAGTTGTTGACCAAGGCAAAATCATTTAAAATAAGGATATCAAGATGAAAAAATTTGTATTTATTTTAATCACTGGTTTCATTATCTGTTTTTTAATTGACTGTTCCTCCACCCAAAACCTGGCCAGCAAACAAGTATCAAGAATTGAACAGGAGATCGATTCTGTTTTCAGTATAATGTTAAAAGCAGCTGAAACTCTGGATGCCCAAAAACTACAGCAAGGAGTCGATGACCGTTATCAGGCGGGATTTATAACCAACGGTGCGTATTATGCCCAGTTTGATTCATTAATGAACAATTTTACCAGCAGATCTCAGGGTATACTCCGGCAAACTATATCATTACAAAAGAAAAAAATAACGGTACTTTCCGGTTCGCTGGCACTATTGACCGCCTGCGGCGAAGCCAGGGTGGATGCGGCTGACGGCAAGACATTTAATGCCAAATTTCTCTGGTCATTTGTCTATGCCCGGCTCAATGATCAGTGGAAGGTAATTCAATCTCATCAATCCTGATTTTTATTGTCACCGGGAAACGCCGCAAAACAAATATGAAACAACTGGAATATGCCATCCTGCTACTGCAATAAAACTATTTTTATTTAAAAATAAGTGCCGATTTATAAATCCCTTCGATAATATTATATAATGTGATTAATGATACATGAATTTATCTGATTTATATTTATTATTAGAGATAAGTTCAGCAGCGGTGAATCATTAAATCAAAAGCCAATCTTGATGAAACTAGCATTTATTTCAGATATTCACGGTAACTCCTGGGCTTTAAGATCTGTCCTGGCGGATATCAAAACAAAGAGTATCAGTGAAATATATGATCTAGGCGATAGTTTATACGGACCGCTCGATCCGCAGGGAACTTTTGAGATTATTCTTAAGAATGGCATTACAAGTATCCGTGGTAATCAGGACAGGGATATAATTCAGTCAGTGAATTGTGAATACACCAATCCAACCTTAAAATATACTTTAGGAGGTTCTAAATCAGGAAGCGAAAAACTGGCTGGCTGAATTAAAAATGACCCGAATGATTAACAATAAAGTTTTTTTATGTCACGGAACACCTGAAAAGGATAATGAATATCTGATCGAAGACCTCTTTCCGGGATATGTAGGAATCAAAGATTTTGATAATTTATTTGCTTATATTAAAAGGATTAAAGAAGATATAATTATCTGCGGACACAGTCACTGTCCCAGGCTGGTGGAAGTACATAATAAAGTACTTATAAATCCGGGGAGCGTGGGTTTGCCGGCTTATACCGACAATCAACCCGTTCCGCACCGGATGGAAAATTTTTCGCCGAAAGCCAGGTACTGTATCCTGGATTTAAAAAACGGTTGTAATGTTGAACAAATTGCAGTTTCCTATGACCATGAAAGTGCGGCCAGGCAGGCAGAGAATAATAATCGTCCGGATTGGGCCAGATGGCTGCGCACGGGAATAGCCTGACACTCATATAATCTATATACAGAAAGGATTAATACATGAAATTATTTACTTCTTCGCATCAGCACCACAGCTGGATCTCCAAATATCAACATCATTTTAACAACAATAAATTTTTCCGGTTGTTGTTCCTGGTAACCGGACTGGCTGCGCTGATCTGGGTACTGGTTCGCGTCCTGCCCAAACCAAGCCGCGCTCAATATCCCTGTATGCAGGTGGCAACACCTCTGGCCGGTGGTTTTCTAGTCTACATAGCCGGACTGGCGGTCACTCTGTTTTCCTTTAAAAAAGCCGGGCATTATCTGCGCAAATCCCGCTATATTCCGGCATTAATTTTGTTACTAGTCAGTATTGCTGCTGGAATTTTCACCACCCTCAACACGGGCACTGAATCATATGCTTATTCTGTCATGGGCGATTCTCTTTTCGTACCCACAGACCCCGCAAACAGTCCGATGGGCACGGCAGCCGGTATTAATCCGGGCCGTGTAACCTGGATGTGGGATCCTGCTGCAACCAGGTGGAATGGATCTTCAGGAACCTGGTGGGGTGATACTAATACAAATCAGACTGTTGTAGATACAATGCTGTCTAAATCTCTCCGCGCCCTGACCGGTGAAAATACAGATGCCGGGGCCTGGGATGCCCTGTTTAAGTATTTCAATGTACAACATGACAAAGGGTCTATCGGTTACCAGGCCGGTGAAAAAATTGCTATCAAGATCAATTTAAATCTGACCAGTGGCACCGGCAATCCCGGTAATACTTCATTCCCCTCACCCCAGGCAGTCTTAGCATTACTGCGACAACTGGTACTACAGGCCGGCGTAGCTGCTGATGATATCACTTTTTACGACTCTAACCGCATCGTTCCTGATGCTATCTTGACAAGATGTAAAAACGAATTTCCCAATGTTCATTTTATGGGCTGGAGTACACTGACCAATCGTGAAAAATATGTGCGCGACACAACTTACGTTCACTGGTCGGAAGATCTTACTATGGAGATTAACGGCGGACAAACAGCATATCTCCCTACGGTGGTAACACAGGCTGCCTACATCATCAGTATGGCTAATTTTAAAGCTCACCGCTATATGGGTGTGACTCTCTGCTCAAAAAATCATTTTGGTACGATTAGTGCTAGTGACCCGCAGGGCCAACCTTCTACAAATGCTCCCCATGCTGCAGGATTACATTATTATACTGCTGTTCATGATATCTCGGCAGGGCACTCCGGAGTGGACTTTCAACGGCAGGCCGATGGGTACCTATAATACCCTGGTTGATCTGATGGGGCACAAAGATATCGGACGCAAAACATTGTTGTTTATGATCGATGCCTTGTACGGTGTGGAATCTGAACAAGCCGCAGTATCAAACGCCAGTAAATGGCAATCGGAACCATTTGACAACGACTGGACTTCCAGTATATTCCTTTCACAGGATAATATCGCCATTGAGTCGGTCGGACTTGATTTCTACCGTACTGAACAGGCAGTCAATACTAATATGATTTATGTCTATGGCGCTGTTGATAATTACCTGCATGAAGGATCACAGGCAGGAGCTCCGCCTTCCGGAACCAACTACGATCCCGAGGGGGATGGCACTCACTTGCAGAGTCTGGGTGTACACGAGCACTGGAATAACTCTACCGCTAAACAATATACCCGTAATCTGCAGAGTGGCGAGGGTATCGAACTTGTGCAGGTGCACGGTATCCCGACTTCCCTGCTGTCCGGGGAAATAACCGTATCTGATTTTGCCTTGCATCAGAATTATCCCAATCCCTTCAATCCGGTCACGACCATCAGTTATGAGATATTAGAGCCCGGATTAATTTCACTAATTTTATGATGACCTTGGGACGTGAAATCGCCACCCTGGTCAACGAGGTTAAGGCAGTTGGTGCTTATCAGATTCAATTTAATGCCAACGATCTGCCCAGTGGTGTCTATTTTTACAGATTCACTGCCGGTTCATTCACTGAAGCTAAAAAAATGATTGTGTTGAAATAATCGACCTTTATCCGT
>CAVZSQ010000008.1:0-6787 GCA_963777955.1 Calditrichia bacterium | reverse complement strand
TGGTTATACTGGCTGTTCTGCTGGCCTGGGTCAATCTGGTCCTGGATTACACTAAAATCAGAATTGTTGTACAGGATAGCAGGGGAGTCTATCAGGCATTAAAGCAAGCTCTTGGTTTTGTGTTTAAAAATTTTGCTGCCACGGCTGTTTTGTACACATTATTGGTTATCACGGGTTTCGTTTTGTTGCTGAGTTATCTGGTCATAGAAAACATGGTTTCAAAAGATACAGCCACGGGCGTGCTGTTATTCTTTATCGTGGCACAATTGTACATAGTATCCAGAGTATGGCTGCGCCTTGGTTTTTATAGCGGACAGTTAAAATATTATATGCAAATTTGAACAAATTCCGTTCTTATATTTTTGTAAAGACAAACTGATTATTGCCCAGGCCGGCAGTGGTTTTGAGATTAATCAGGACAAATCCTTTATTACGGAAGAAGTTGAAAATATCTTCGACTTTGGCCACTTCGAAAGGGAAACCTCCCAGCCAGTCGATCCAGTCATGAATAATAGACATGCCTCTGTTTTTCTTGTAACTGCGGAATATATTCTGACGGTTTAATATGCTGGTCTTTAAAGCCGCTGCAAAAAAATATGGAACAAAAACCGAACAAACCAGTATCCTGCCGGGCAGGCCTGAACAATACATATTCTTCACTTTCCACCATCGTTTGGATTTCCGGCCCTGGTCGTTATAAATCGCCAGGAACAGAATACCGTTTTGATTAACCGGGCCGGCAGCATTATCCAGGGCCTGCCACATATTTCCGGTGTGATGTAACACGCCCCAGGAATAAACAATATCAAACTTACCCAGCGAACTAAGGTATGCGTTATCGAGAACCGAACCCTGGGCAATGCTCCATTGCTGATCTGCGGGGAAATATCTGGAGCGCAGTTCCTGTGTACAGGCTACCGAAGACGGATCAAAATCGAAAGAATAGACCGTGGCCCCCAATCTCCGGGCGGCCAGAGAGAACAATCCGCTTCCCGAGCCGATGTCCAAAAACCTGCGGCCGGCCAGAGTTTCCAGCCCCAGCATGCCGCGAATTGAATTTTCGGCTATTTTAATTCTCTCTTCATTTAACGTGGATAAAAAGGAACGCCAGTTCTTACCGAACTGAAAACGTTTTTCCTGTTTTTCTTGACGGGCCAGGGACATCACAGTTACTCGCTTTAATAGATGGTTGACCGAATATTCGTATTAATTCCTGTCTTTAAATCTAACCACCCTGATTATATCCTGCAGCGGGAATAAACCAAGGGCTGACAGGGCCAGCGGAAATAGTATAATCAGTACTAATCTTATGATAATTTTGAATACAGTACCGGGATCGTAGCATATGCCACAGAGATAAAATATAATTGCCAGTAGAATAGTCGGGAGTATCTTCGACCAATTAAATTTGATCTGAAACAGGAGTTGAGAATAATAGGCGATGATGCCTGTATTTATCAACTGGGCAAAAAATGAGGCGATAGCCGGACCGATGAAGCCATATTCAGGTATCAGTATTAAATTCAGGGATATATTGACTAGGGCGGCGGTCACGGTCGCGATAATATAATATTTGGTTTTATTCTGAAGATAGATGCCCACGTTGAGAAAATAATTCATTCCGTTGATCAGAAAATTCAAAGATAAAACCGGAACGATCACTAATCCCTGCCAGTACTGTGAATCATTAATCATCGTGCTTAGAATCAATTTATAAAAGAAGAGAAAGGTCAGAATTATCACGGTTAGCGAGTAACAGTAATAATTAAGCATTTTGATATAAAATCTTTTATTGTCGTCGCTGGATTCATATTTAAAGACATTGGGCAGGTAACTGATCCCGATGGATTGAATCAGTATCAGATAGATAAAATTGGCAATCTTAAGGCCAAATGAATATTTCCCTGTCTCAACACTATCGGTAAGCCAGTTCAACATATAGCGGTCGCTGAAGGTAAAAATGAGATAACCAATACCGGAGATGACCAGTGGTATTCCATAACTCATGCTTCTTTTCAGGGCGGCCAGATCATATTTAAACTTCACTGTTTTAAGGATGATCAGTATAAAACCAATGATAAAAGTACAGATTGAACCAAGTAATCTGCCGATGAGTATACCGCTAAGACCATAATTCTGAAAAACGACCAGATAAATGGTGGTACTGAAACCCACCGCCAGGTTAATCAAACCGTATAAAACAAACAGGAACGGTTTTTCTTCATATTGCAGAATTTGTTTGGGTACTATAATCAGGAGCTCAAAGTAAGTGATGATCAGGCAGAGTTTAAAAAGCGGTGTATAGGCAGCATCACCTAATAAAAGCCGGGTCAGTTCCGGCGCAAAATAATACATTGAAGATAAGGCCAGGGCAGCCAGGACAATCTGCGCGCTGTAGTTGGTAAACAGAAAAATTCCATAATTGCCGCTATTTTTTTCGAGGTAGTAATACCTTTGATGGCCGTTGGATATTCCAAAAGTTAATAAGCTGGTAAAAATTAAAATGCTGATTTCCAGCAGTGCTAAAATTCCGAATGAACTGATTGGAATGTAAATAGTGTAAATAGGAATGAGTAAGAATCCTAAAAGTTTATACAGGATATTACCCATGCTGTAAATGGCGGTATTTTTAGTTATTTTTTTTACTTCATTAATCATGATCCCGCAGCCTGTTCATCGTTCCAGTAAAAACCTGTAATCTGCCGTCATCTTCCGGTGAGAAAAGTTAATTATTTTCTTTCTGCTATTTCTATAGATTTCCTGCCTGAACTGCTGATTAAATAACATTTTTTCCAGCGCGTCAGCAAGTTCATTTACATCACCGACTTTAGTCAAAATACCATCGACATTATTGGTAATAATTTCAGAAGGTCCCAGGTCACAATCGGTAGAGATAACATTTCCAATAACATACATGGCCTCCAGCAGAGAATTAGGAAAACCTTCATAATCTGATGTAAGCACGAAGACCTGTGAATTTTTCAGGTATTTATAGGGATTCGGTTGAAAACCCATGAAGCTGACGTGCTCAGAGATATTTAAGGTTTTGCACAGCTGTTGCAGATCGGATTTAAGAATTCCATCACCCAGGATCAGCAGGTCAACGTTACTATGTTTTTCTCTCAATCGTTGCACAGCATGCAGGAGCAGGGGATAATTCTTTTCAGCGGAAAGTCTGCCGACACTGATGATAGTGTTCCGTTCCGGACTGAAAGAATAATCGCTGAGGGGTTCTGCTTGCAGCTGGTCGATTTGCTTGAAATCGATTCCATTGGGAATTACTATGATTTTTTTGGGATCGACCCCAAAATCTGTATAAATAAATTCGGCCATGCGGGTAGAAATTGCAACTATATATCTGGCCTGTTTATACATGAAATACATCAGGAATTTCCAGATATAATCTTTGACTCTGGGTTTGAAGTAAAAGCGATGACAACTTCGTTCGCAGGCAATGTGTTCAGTACCCAGAGCCAGGTTGGCCAGAAAGGTGACCAGATTGGGATAGTAGAGGAATGAAATAATTTTATCAGGTTGTATTTCTTTGATTATTTTTCTGATCACAAGTACCTTTTTAATTGTATTTCTTTCAACAATATCAAGTGCCCGGCAAGAATTGCCTAAGACTGATTTTACCCGGTCGAGATATATTCCCGAGTTTTTAAAAGTCACCAGGTGCAGATTGAAGACTGTGTGTAAATTCTCTGCAAGCGTAGTAACGATTTTTTCCGCACCGCCGCCATCCAGTCCAATGGTTATAATGAGAATATTTTTTTTAGCGCTCATAAATACCGCTCAGACCATAATTGAAAAATAACCAGATTCCAGATAAGCCTGGTGAAGAAGCCATTTTTATTTTCTTTATCGAAGCCAGTTCTTAACTTGCTGGTTATATTGTAATTAAAAATGCCCTGCCTTTGAATATATTCTTTGGCCAGATACTGCTGTACCAGATAGTGCAGGTCATTTTTCAACCACAGATTCAATGGAATTTCGAAACCCTGCTTGGGCCGGCGCAGCAGATTCTCCGGTACATATTTATGCGCAAGTTGTTTAAGTATATATTTATTTTCCTGCCGGTACTTCAAGCGATGATCCATTTTAAGCGCATATTGCACAACGTGGTGGTCCAACAGAGGCACCCGTGCCTCCAGGGAAACTGACATCGAGGAACCATCCATTTTTTTTAAAATGTCGTCCGGCAGATAGGTCAGCGTATCCAGGATCATATTGGCCTCCTGGATATTATCAGAAATTTCGGGTATCTCTAAAAAATTATTTTCCAGTTTCAGCGGATGATTAAGAATAATTCCATCTAAGAACAGTTTTGAAAGTAAATAACCATAATTGATAATGCCGGGATTGCTGTTCAAATAAAGATATTTGAGGTATCTCACCCCCATATTTTTTAATGTCGATTTGAGCGGTAAATATTTATCGACAGTAACAAGGAATTTACTGATGGGTGTATATTTATTTAAGCGTAAAAGTGCATCATAGGTTTTATATCCGCAGAATATTTCATCTCCGCCATCACCGGTCAGCACAACCGTAACCAGCGATTTGGCAAACTTATTGATCAGGATTGTGGGTAAAGCAGAACTATCGCCGAATGGTTCATCAAAGTATAAAGATAATTGCGGAATGAGAGTTTTTGTTTCGTGCATGGATAAATATATTTCGTGATGATCGGTGCCGAGATATTGTGCTACCTTTCTGGCCTGATCAGCTTCATTATACTTTTCTTCCACAAATCCGACGGTAAAAGTATTTATGGGCTGCGGGGATAGTCTCTGCATAATGGCCGTGATCAGTGAAGAATCATAACCGCCACTCAGCAAGGCGCCCAGCGGCACATCAGAAATCATCCGGTAATTTACAGACTTTTGTGATCAGCTCATCCAGTTCAGTCAAGACCTTAATTTCATCATCAGGACGGTCAGTAATTTGTCCAAATTTCTCCCGCAGATCCCAGAAGCGGGTAATTTCTACCCGGCCATTTTTATAATGCAAATAACATCCGGGTTCTAACTTGAATACCTGCTTATAAATACAATGGGGTGAGACGATATAGCCGTGATATAAATAAAGGTACAGCGCATCAAAACTGATCTCCTGCCTGAAATACGGATACTTTAATAATGGTTTTAGTTCCGATGAAAAGAAAATATCCGGACCATTCAGGTGATAAAAGAGCGGTTTGATACCCAGCCGGTCACGGAACAAATACAATTCATTTAAGCTCTTATCATAGATACCGAAAGCAAACATACCGATAAATCTGCCAACAGCTGCAGTGCCCCATTGATGAAATGCCTTTAATATTACTTCTGTATCGGAATCCGACCTGAAAGTATGACCATATTCAATCAACTCCCGGCGAATTTCCTTAAAATTGTAAATTTCACCATTATAAGTAATGACCAGGTTTTCAAATTCCATGGGTTGATGACCCAAACTTGACAAGTCCAAAATAGATAACCGGCGGTGAGCTAAACCGATCTGATAATCTGCATGCTGATGAAGGAAAATCCCCTGATCATCAGGCCCGCGGTGCTGCATAGTGCCAGCCATCTCCTGCAGGAGAGACTTTTCAACAGACTTGTTTTTATGGATGAATCCTATAATACCACACATAGCCTGATTATCTTCGGTAAAATTGACTCAATTGACTTCATCTCTATCTTTCAATAAAGACAGAAGTCTTTTGTTCCCGGGACTCAAGTGAAAAAAGATGTGCTATTCTAATTCTGGCCTTTTTGCCGGGTTCTGCCGAGAGGGCCGAGGATTGCATCGCTTTTTGAATGAGTTCACAGGCAGAATCTATCCGTCTTTGATCCAGAATGTATCCGCACTCGCCAATCGCGTTAGGAATGCCATTCACATCCGATCCCACGGGAATACACTCGCAGAGCATGGCTTCACATACCGCATTGGGCAAACCTTCCTTAAGCGAAAACTGGGTATATACCCTGGCCCGGGAATAAAAATTTCTCAGCTCCGGCTGAGGCATAGATTCGAAAAATTTAACGTTGGCCGGAACAGCCAGTTCCCGGCTGAAGTCCCTGGAAAGTCCGATAATATAAAATTTATATTGAGGAAGACCGGTGGCAACTTCGATAAAAAAGTCGATCCCTTTGAGTTTGATCCGTTGATACGAATTGCCCATGGCAACAGTCAGGACGATATCCTGTTTAGTCTGATCACAATACCAGGTCTGCGGATCATAACCGGTCGGCAGAGGTATAATCTTTCCGCGTATTTTCTTGATCCGTTGCCGAGCTTCATCGGTTAATGATTTATCCACGGGCAGGAGATAATCGGCCTGGCTTATGGCAAAACTTGCAAAAAAAGAGCGCAGTGGATTGGAAAAAACTCCGTACTTTATTTCGGGTATATAGGTTACGTCATAACCGCCCAGTACCAGAAATGATTTCTTCCTGCAGACCTTGCTAAAAAGAACAGGCAGGAAGGAATGGTAGTCGGCAAACCAGATATAAATGCAGCCGGCCGAAGCTGCATTTTTTAGCAGGAAGAAAAATAAAGATACCTGACACTGGCAATGAGCCCATAAACTTTTACCCAGGCTACCCAGGGGATATTGAAAAGATTTTACCTTGAAATACCTGCTTAATATGCTGAGATCAGCCTTTACAAAGGATGAATTGACAGTGTGTATAAATAAAATCATAATATTCCGCCCGCCTGTTTCAGATATAGTCTTCAAGTGTCTGCCTGGCAGATTTAAATTTATCCGATTTAATAAACATCTTCTCCCAGATAGCCA
>CAVZSQ010000007.1:0-18086 GCA_963777955.1 Calditrichia bacterium | reverse complement strand
CTTATTATCTGATCCTCTGGATACTTTTTCCCTTGTACGGCACTACTCTTGAATAATTATAACTCTGTGTTTTGATGCAGGGTAATAAGGATATCTCACCAAACCCGTGTCCCCTCCCTTATGTATAAGGGAGGGGATTAAGGGGAGGGTCAGAAACACCGGTCGTCTCGATACTCCCCGGCCTGTCGGGGAACTCGATGACCGGGATTTAAAAATATTTGACATGCTGAACCGGGCTTAGTAATATTCGCGGGGGACGATTGTCCTGGTATAGGACTTGAGAATTATGACTAAGCTGTTCATTCTGTATATATTATTTAGCATTTTTTTAATTAATTTTTCTTTTTCTGCTCCCGCCAGAGATACACAATATATATTCAAACATTTCTCAACTGAACAGGGATTATCCAGCAGCAAAATCGATTGTATCGCTAAAGACTCACGCGGTTACATCTGGATTGGTTCGGAATCAGGTCTGGACCGGTTTGACGGCGTTGAGTTTGTCCATTATCTGAGTAACCCGGAAGACTCTTTATCACTCTCCGATAATGTGGTCCGCGATATTTTAGTCGATCGGGAGGGCCGCTTATGGATCGGGACGCAATTGGGACTGCACCTGTATGATGTCCAGCGAGACCGCTTTATCCGCTTCCCCGATCAGGCCGGATATCAAATAACCAGCAATCAGATAATAGAAGGCTTCGATGGCCGGATCTATGTTTTATCAAAATCGAGAATATATCAGGTAGATTTCAACGATAGTCTGGTCAGACCCCTCTCTATTCCACCGTTGGATAATTATCTGGATCATGATGATGTATTGAATAAAATCTACCTGGACCGCAAAAATAATATCTGGCTTGGATTTACTTCGGCGGGATTGCTGTGTTATGAACAAGCCAGCGGATCTATTCTTCGATTTTCGAGCAGCAAGCCCTACGGATTACCTTCAAACCATATTCTTGACCTGGTGCAGGACCGGCAGGATAATATCTGGGTAGCCTCTTCCAGTGGATTGTACCGGGTTGATCCGCAAACATACCAGGTAACAGTCTTCAGCAATAATCCACAGAACCCTTATTCACTGTCCGCCAATGATTGTTATAGCCTGGCCATTGATCAAAATGAACAATTATGGGTGGGGACTAATGGCGGTGGATTAAACCTGCTAAAAACCGGGCAGGCTTCGCATCATTTTATACGGATTGGCCATGATGCTCAGGATAAGTACAGCCTGGATAACAATTCGGTCCAGACAATTTATGTAGAAAATAGCGATAACATCTGGGTTGGAACACTCAAAGGACTGAACCTGATTAAAGTCAGCAGCAATCCTTTTATCATTGTCCAGGATATTATCGATCAGCCTAATCCTTTTACCGATCAACCGGTGAGTTGCATCGAAGAAGACAGAGATCATAATATCTGGCTGGGCCTTGATGGCGGCGGATTGCATATGTTTAACCGGAAAACAGGAAAAGTTCAGAGTTACCTGTCCCGTTTCGATGAAAAGAGTACCCTGCATTCGAATTCGGTACTGAGTCTGCTGGAGGATAGTCACCAACGGCTGTGGATCGGCGGATTTTTATTAGGACTTGATATCTTTGACCGCGAAGCAAAATCATTTAAACATATCCTGCACTCGCGGGATGGCTTGATCAAAATCAAACATGACGATGTGCGCTGTATTTATGAGGACCGCCAGGGCGATATCTGGATTGCCACTAATGGTGACGGATTGTTCCGCTTTATTGCCGGTAAATCTAAACCAGTACATGCACTATACTTCAAGCAACCGGACCTTCCCGGACGAGATTGCCACGAATTTCTGTACAGTGGTCTTTGAAGATAAAAATGGCCTGCTGTGGATCGGCACCTATAACGGTATCAGTGTCCTGGACCGGGAACGTAAAGTACTGGTCAACTATGGCGTCAATGGTGTCAATGCCAATGGTCTGAGCAATAACTGGATCTATTGCTTTCTGGAAGATACGCGGGGGAAGCTGTGGATCGGTACTGCTGACGGATTAAATATCTTCGACAGCTCCAATCATTCTTTTACTTCCTTCGGGATTAAAGAAGGTTTACCGGGTGAAATTATCTGCGGGATCCTGGAAGACAGTGAAGGTTTCCTGTGGATCAGTACCAATAAAGGCCTGGTTCGTTTCGATTCACGCGACTACTCCTTAAAAGTATTTACGGTGCATAATGGCCTGCGCGGGAATAAATTCATCCAGGGTGCTTATAACCGGCTTTCCAGCGGCGAATTAATTTTCGGCAGCACGGATGGTTTTGATATATTCCTGCCGGCCGCGGTAAAAAGGTCGCATGCCGCTCCGCCAATTTTTATTAACCGGATACATTATTACAGCGCCAGGCAGCAACCGGATCTGACCCAGACAACAATTTCCAGTGCTATTCCTGTCCATGGCCAGATTACCCTTACTGCCGAACAAGCCAGGGTATTGTCCGTCGATTTTTCAGCGTTGGAATTCTTTCTGCCTGAAAAAATCCGTTACCGTTATTTACTGAAAGGATATCACGAAAACTGGATGGAAGTGGGTTCGAGCAGGTCGGCAACTTTTTTTAATCTGCAACCGGGTAAGTACGATTTATATGTGACCTGCACAGATGAAGAAGGCAACTGGAGCCACCATAATGCCACCCTGTTTATAAAAGTATTGCCCCCCTGGTGGCAAGCATGGTATGCCTACCTGGTCTATATCATACTTGTGTTGTTGATCCTGTATTTTGGGCACAACTATTATGTAAAATTGATGCATTTGCGTATCGATTTGAAACGTCAGAAACTGGATAAAGAAAAACTCAGCGAACTCGAAGCGTTAAAGTCCCGTTTTTTTACGAATATTTCCCACGAGTTCCGCATGCCCCTGACGCTGATTCTGACTCCTTTGAACGATTTATTGAAGAAAGGACCGGGCGTCGAGTGGAGCAAAGTACAGGCGCGGTATGGTCTGATGAAAAAAAGTGCCGAGCGAATGATGCGTCTGGTCGATCAGGTGATCGATTTCAACCGTATTGAACTCGGACAGATGAAATTGAATAAGAAGGAAATAGATTTCAGCGGATTCGTCAAAAGTATTGTCGATACATTTACCCCCCTGGCCGTGGATAAAAATATTGCCTTGAAATTTGAATCCGATTTTTCAAAACAATGGGCTCTGGTCGATCCGGATAAAATTGATATGGTCGTATTTAATCTGCTCTCCAATGCCTTCAAATTCACACCTGTCGGGGGCGAAATAACCGTGTTGGTGCAGAAAATAAGCGATGATGAAATTCAATTAAAAGTGCAGGACAGCGGTCCTGGTATTCCGGCAGAACATCTCGACTCCATCTTTAACCGTTTTTATCAGTTCAATCATCCCGGCATCAATCATCCCTCAGGTTCAGGGATAGGATTAGCGCTGAGCAAGGAATTAATTGAATTACATAATGGCCGGCTGATGGTCGAAAGCCGGTTGGGTCACGGCGCCTGTTTCAGTTTAACTCTACCGGTGGGGGACATTGCCATCTATGGTGGTGAGCATGGCACTCCCTCCGCAATGGAGACCAGTATGTTAAGTTTGCCGGAGCAGCAGGAAGAGTACCTGCCCGCCGGCCAGGAGGATGCTGCTCTGCTGTTAATTGTAGAAGATGAACAGGAACTACGGGACTTTTTAAAAGAAGAGTTGATGGCAAATTACAGAATTTTGACGGCACGCCATGGGGATGAAGGCTGGCAACTGGCGCAAAGATACCTGCCCGATTTGATCATCAGTGATGTGATGATGCATGGCCTGAATGGGGTTGAACTGTGCCGTAAAATCAAGGAGACTGAACTGACCAATCATATCCCGGTTTTTCTGCTGACGGCCCGTGTGACTGAAGAACAGCAGATTGAAGGGCTGGGTACCCGGGCTGATGATTATCTGATCAAACCGTTCAACCTGGAAATCCTGAAAATCCGGATCCATAATTTGCTGGAATCACGGAAAATAATGCGCCAGCGTTTCAGCCGGCAGATCTGGCTGATGCCCAATCAGGTGCCGATAACTTCGCCGGATGAAAAGTTTATCAAAAAGGCCATGGAAATTGTCGAAGACAACCTGGCCGATAAGAAATTTGATGTTCAGATTCTCAGTCAGAAAATAGGATTAAGCCGGGCCCAGTTGTTCAGAAAGATCAAGGTAATTACCACCCTGACACCCAATGAATTTATTCAGACCATGCGCCTGAAACGGGCAGCGCAGTTGCTGGAAAAATCAAACTTAAATATCACCGAGATCTGTTATGAAGTAGGATTTAACTATCCCTCGCATTTTGCCAAACTGTTCCAGGAACATTTTGGTATTCAACCGAGGGAATACCGGCAGATTCATTCATCTGAAAAATCCTGATTTTCGATAAGTTTGCAATCAGGGAAAATTGTTCATTCTATGAACTAAGCGAACCACTTTTCGATAAAGCTCAAGAATATTTTTTCAAAAAAGGGGGAAACTTACTGAAGTAGTCAAATCTTTAATTATTAAAATCTTACATATAGTATGCAACATCCGTGGCAAATTTTGAGACGCAGGTGTTAGAGTTGATTTGATTGTTGTTGTTATATTAGGGCATAATATTTTTCAAATATATATCGAGCGGGGATTTTACGAAAATTATCGCAGTTGTTTTCGAAACATTCGAAAATACCTTCGAAAATACCTTTGACAATACCTTCAACAAGACCGAAGAGTATTACTTTCGCTTATATAACATCAATCTCAGATACTTAACGACTGCATTTAAAAGGTATTCAAAATTCTGCATATTAAGGGAGGATTCATGCGAATTCATTCCATCTTGAAAGATGTACTGATAATTTTACTTATTATCTTGTTCTACAATGGTTTGTCCCGGGCCGGAACCACCGGGAAGATTGCCGGTATTGTTGTAGATGAAAAGGGTGAACCTTTAGTCGGAACCAATGTACTGATTGAAGGTACGCAACTAGGTGGCATGACCGATATAACCGGAGAATATTATATTATCAATATCCCGCCGGGCAATTACCAGGTCCGCTTCATGTTTATAGGGTATCAGACCATTGCAGTCAAAGATGTAAGGGTCAGCGCGGATCTGACCACGCGGGTGGATGCCACCTTAAAACAGCAGATCCTGGAATCGAACGACGTGGTGGTGGTTTCAGCCAATCGCGATGCCATTCAGAAAGACCTGACCGCTTCTGAGACAAGTTTCAGCACCGATAAAATCGAGATGCTGCCCGTTCGCGGGATCAACGATATAGTGAGTTTGCAGGCTGGTGTGATCAGGGATGCCGGGGGTGACATTCATATTCGCGGCGGCCGCACGACCGAAATTTCATACCTGGTGGATGGTGTGCAGATTATTGATCCCCTGAATCGCCGGCCCGGTATCAATATCGACGATCAGGCCATCGAAGAATTAAAAACGATCACCGGAACATTTAATGCCGAATACGGACAGGCTCTGTCCGGAGTGATCAATATCGTGACCAAGCGCGGCAGTGAAGATTTCAAGATTAATGTTATTGCCTATATGGGTGATTATTTCAGTCTGGATGATAAGGTCTATTCGGTCATGGGCAATGCTGAGTGGGCCAATTTTATTGTCCGGGCCATGACCGGCGGACAACCGGGATATTTCGATTTCAGCAAGTATGGATCCGATTATGAAACAATCTTTGGTCAAAAGAAGTACCTTGAAAAGGAAGCTTATCTTAATTCCTATAATCCTTTAAAATCCACGGATGTTCAATTGAACATCTCCGGCCCCTGTCATTTTTGAATAATAAGATTACTTATTTTATATCGGCCCGTTATAATAATAGTCCGGGTTATCAGTATGGGCGAAGGTATTTTATGCCCTGGGGTTATCGAACACCGTATGCGGATTCTACCCGCAACTTCAAGACTGCAGATAATGAACTGGTGGCTTTGAATTGGTATAAAGGATTCTCTTCACAATCAAAATTATTTATTGAATTGACCGATAAGATAAATTTGAACTATGGATTCTATTATAACTATGACCATAGTTTTGGCAGTAATGGCTGGAATTATAAATACGTACCCGATGCAGGTAAGCATTACTATACTCATACCATGACTCATATTCTCTCCCTGAAACAGGTTCTGGCGCAAAGTACTTTTTATGACTTTAAATGCAGTTATTATCAGAAAAATCATAAGAATTACATGTATGCCGATCCTGATGATTATCGTCTGATGCCTACGGAGAGCAGCGACTTTGAATTGTATGTATTCGGACCGGATCCGGATAATAACTATAGTCTTACTTCCAATCCCTATGATTTTATCTATGCCGGTAATCCGACTGATCGCAGCAAAACGGATGTTGCCTATTGGTCTCTTAAACTGGATTTAACCAGCCAGGTTACCAAACGTCACCAGATTAAATCAGGTGTATCGGCCACTTTGCATGACCTGACCAATGACTGGTACAATATGCAATGGGACGATAATACCCAGAGTTTCTTCTCCCCCAGTGAAAACAGTCCTTATCATGTTTTGTACAGCGCTAAACCACAGGAATATGCTTTCTATCTGCAGGATAAAGTCGAATTTCAGGATTTTATCATCAATCTGGGCGTGCGTTTCGATTACTTCTACTCGGATGGGAAGGTGCTGGCGGATGCAAAGGATCCTCAACTGTACAGGCCTTTTAAACTTGATCATATTTATACTAATTATTACGAAGGAATTCCGGATAGTGAATTAGTTGAGTATACCACCGCAGAACGTAATACGTTCTGGTATAAAAAACCGGAGGCCAAATACCAGGTCAGTCCCCGTTTTGGCCTGTCTTTCCCAATTACCGACCGGGGGGTCATCCATTTTTCATATGGGCATTTCTTTCAGAATCCGCAATTCAGTTTCCTTTATGATAATCCGAATTTCTGGATCGAAGGCGCCGGCGCCACCAACCTGGTTGGCAATGCCGATCTGGATGCCGAACGTACTATCATGTATGAACTCGGGCTGCAGCAGCAACTGCAGGATAACCTGTATCTGCACCTGACTGGTTTCTACCGCGATATCAGAGACTGGGTCGGAACCGGCAAACCGATCGATACCTATCGCGGTGTGACCTATTATCAATATGAAAATAAAGATCATGCTGCAGCCAAAGGGATAACCCTCAGCGGAACTTACCGTCATCAGAATCTGAACCTGAGTGTTGATTATACCTTCATGACAGCTGAAAGGTACCTCTTCCAATCCACAGGATGCCTATAATGATGCTATTGCCAAACGTGAACCTCGTCTCGAACTGATCAATCTGGCCTGGGACCAACGGCATGCCCTGAATACAGTAATAACTTATAATTCAACAGGCTGGGTAGCCGCGGTGATAGGTACGGTTAACAGCGGCTTACCATATACCCCCAGTTTTGCCCGCGGTGAAGTTGCCGGTTCGGGAACCTTTGTCGGGCTTCGCGAGAATAGTAAATACAAACCATTAACTTATAATGTTGATTTGAGAATCGGGAAACGATTTGATTGGAAAGTTTTTATTACCGAATTATATCTGAACGTTACCAATCTGTTCGATATCCGTAATGCCCGCAATGTTTATTCCGACAGCGGTCAACCTGATTATACCCTGGCCGGTTACACTCAGGCAGGCCGGATCATCGAGATCTCCGATTTAAATGAATATTTCGCCAGGCCGGATTATTATAGTTCTCCGCGTTTTGTTCAATTGGGTCTTAGAATCACCAGATAAAAGTGAGGCTGCACATGCAGGAGTCAATTATGCATTTTTCAGATACCAGCAAAGAGAGAATCCGATCAACCGGAATCCTTTTTATCAGCATTTTAATCTGCTTAACGGTAATTAACCTCTCCGCCCAGTCTGTCTCGCTGGTGGGTACGTCTGCTGCTTCTTTTTTAAAGATCGGTGTGGGCGGACGGGCTCTGGCCATGGGCGAAGCCTATTCCACCCAGGTTTCGGATGTAACCGCTCTTTATTGGAATCCAGCCGGACTGGCCCAGATCTCCAACAGCCAGTTTTTGGTCAGTCATTATGATTTCATCGCCGACATCTATTATGATTATGCCGGCGCAGCCATATCATTTGGTGCTTTGGGAACATTCGGATTCCATTTTGCTTTCCTGGGTATGCCGGATATCGATCGCACTACCGTCATGGAGCCGGAAGGTACAGGGGAAAAAGCCACAGCCTATTCTTTCAGCACCGGATTCAGTTACGGGCGAACCCTGACCGACCGGTTCGATCTGGGCGTAACCCTTAAATTCATCGGAGAAAAAATCTGGCATTGCACGGCCAACGGTTTTGCTGCTGACATAGGGGTCAATTATCGCACGGTTTTTAAGAATGTCCGCATCGGTATGTCGATCTCCAATTTCGGCACCACCATGCAAATGGATGGCAGTGACCTGCTGATTCAACACGATATCGATCCCCTCAGCGATGGCAACAATTCCAATATTAACGGAAAACTGGAAACCGGTGAATTCAGTTTGCCGGTCCTGTTCAGGGTGGGAATTTCGGGAAATCTCACCCGTGATTTTTTCGGACTGGAGAAAAATGACCTGATCCTGGCCTGTGATGTGGTCCATCCCAATGACAATTATGAATATATGAATGTCGGTGGGGAATATACATATAATAATCTGTTCTCTCTGCGCGGTGGCTACCGCCGGTTGTTCCTGGAAGATGCGGAGGGTGGTCTGACCTTCGGCTTTGGTCTGAATCTGATGATTCAAAATATCGGGTTGCGTCTCGATTATGCCGCTGTCGATTTTGGGCGACTGGATTATTTGAATAAATTCTCGCTAATTCTTTCTCTTTAAAAAATCAGGAGAGATAATACAATGAAAGTCGGTCTGCCAATTGTCATAGTCATAGCAGTATTGATCATGAGTGTACAGGCTCAGGATACCAATGGTGATGTCAAATACCGGGCCCGCAATGATCATACCGGAAACCTGATCCGGGTCACCTTTCATAATCATGGTATGATGGGGTCCATCAACGGTGACAACAGTCTGATTTACGCCGGTGAATGGCCGATTAACAGCGGTATGGTCCAGATGGGTAATGCTTCCAGTTTTGTGGGTAGTGAATTACGGGTAATCGAAGAACAAACCAGCAGCGATACATCCTATGTCACGATTACACCTGTTATTTTCTGCCAGGGCTGGGATGCGAATGTGTTCGCTCACGATTCCCTGGGTAATTTCCTGGGATTTGAACCGCTGCCGGGTTATTATAACATGGTCAAAAAGAAGAAGATCCCCACCATGCCGTGGCTATGAGTCATGAACCATTTACCTGGCCGTCTTTCTGGCCTGACAAGATGGAAGACGCCTCCGATCCCGGCTGGCGCAGTGCCTGGAATGGATATTTCGGCAAAGACCAGAAGAATGCCGATCAGGAAAGTTTTTATGTACTGGATGATTATCAATTTAAAAAACAAGTCATGGGTTACGATATGCCTCTTCCCATTCCATCCAAGCCGGACCGGGGTGGATTAGGACTTAAACAACAGATACGCGGCCTGCAATGGGCAAATCCAGACGCGGAAGATTGTATCTTCTGGATTTATGACATTAAGAATATCGGACAACTTAATCTGACCAAGACGGTTTTTGGTTTAAACGTAGGCGCCTCCATTGGTGCGCTGATGACTGCCCACACTGATTGGGATGATGATTGCGCCACTTTTTACCGTGAAATTGATCTTACCGTGAATTATGACTGGGATAATGTCGGTACAAGTGGTTACACACCGGTACCATGGGTAGGATTCGCTTTTCTGGAAAGCCCGGGTAATCCCTATGACGGCATCGATAATGATGGCGACAGTTACAATGCACCCGGAGGCGGACACCTTATTACGACTGCAGATTTTTTCAAATCATATCAGGTAGGTGAAAACATTGTTCTCATCGATTATCAGACTTACCAGCGCACAGTCACTACCATGCCGGATACTCTAGTTATCGAATTTAACGGCATGGAATATCCCAAGCGGGCCGGTACGCCGCTGTTTGAAATTGAACGAAATGGTATGGACGATAACCTGAACGGATTAATTGATGAGTCTGACGGTGCCATTGCACCCGATTCAGTTCATTATTATTTATATGTGCGTGATCCTGTATATAACAAGAAAGATTATCTGGCGGTGGATTACATTAGCGGCGAAGGTACCGGCAACTGGCTGATCGATGAACGGCGTGATGATGGAATTGATAATGATCAGGACTGGGACGTACAGATTGATGATGTCGGACTCGATGGAAAATCGGCGACCGGGGATGAAGGAGAGGGTGACGGTATCCCTACAGGTGGCAGCGGGGATTTACCGGGTGAACCGAATATTGATAAAGTTGATGTCAACGAATCGGATCAGATTGGTCTGACCAGTTTCATTTTCTATGAATACGGCACCCTCACTTATTCCAATGATCAGGATATCTGGCAGGTATCCCGGCCGGGATTCTTTGACGGACATCTGGAGAATGTCGATGCCGATTATATCTTCTCCTGCGGTTATTTTCCTCTCTTAACGGGACAAAAAGAATTCTTCTCTGTTGCAATGATATATGGTTGGGACGAACAGGATATTGTCAGAAATAAAAATATTGTCCAGGATATATATGATGCCAACTATAACTTTGCCATAGCGCCGGAACTCCCGGCCTTAAAAGCAGTGGCCGGCGATCGCAAGGTTACGATCTACTGGGATGACCGGGCCGAATACAGTTTTGACCGTTATTTAAAGCAAAATGATTTCGAAGGGTATAAGATCTATCGTTCGCAGGATCCCGGCTTTTCCGATGCCGGTGAAATTACAGATGGTTATGGTTATTCTAAGTATGTTAAACCACTGGCTATTTATGATAAAGTGGATAGTGTTTTTGGCTTCTTCCCGCTTACTTTCGGGCGGGGGGTTCAATTCAATCTTGGCAATGAAAGCGGACTGGTGCATGCTTATGTCGATTCGCCGCTGGTCAATGGCAAAAGATACTATTATGCAGTGACTGCTTATGATAAGGGGGATGGCCTGAAGAATATTTCTCCGTCTGAGACCAACAAATACATAACGTTGGATGCTTCCGGTGAAATACGGACCGGCTTGAATGTTGTTGCCGTAGTTCCTAATGCACCGACACTTGGTTATATAGCTCCTACTTATACTCAAAAAGCCATCCAGCAGGGAACCAATTTGACCGAAGGTGAAGTCTGGCTGAATTATCTTGATGCCAGTACCGTAACTGATGGCCAGGAATTTGAAATTCAATTTCTGGATCAGTCGATGGACGGCCGGGATAATGACCAGGATGGAAATATAGATGGTCTGGATGATGATGAATTATTGCCGACACTGACCACAGGCCTGCTGCTGAAAAATATTACTCTGGACCAGGTGATCGATACGGTGTGGTTCTATGATTACGGAAGGATCGGGGATACCCTGGCTATGATCCGCGATATTTATGATGATAATGATGGTAATTCCCGTACCTTCACAACGATTATAAATGGTCTGCAGTTTTATGTCTATAATCCGGCACCGGCTGTCATCAATGCACCCGAGTTGAATATCTTCGATGGAATTCACTGGAGTGCAGGTCTGGACTATGAAACTGCCTACCAATTGATTTATTCCAACTTTGACAATCCCAGATTCTATCCTGGTGTATTTTATCCACGCCAGTTACAAATACGATTTTATGATCAAATCATAGGTATGTCTGATTCGGTCTATGTAATTAACAGAACCACCGGCAGACCTCAACTGTACCGGCCAGTAAATGTTAATTTTGAAATATTTGACAGTCAAAGCGGTGATCCGGTTAAATTCGGTTTTGTCGACCGGACTATCAATACAGATGTGGTCAGTCCCGGCTATTTCTCAGCCAAAGACCAGATTAATTTTTGTAGAAAAAATGCCAAATGATTCAACTTATGTGACCATGAGTCTGACCAATGAGAGTCTGAATGATACAAGTTTCTACAGGATATATGGCCATATGCTGGGGACAGGGGATACACTGAATCTCTATTATGATTTTCCCTTTAATGGCGATACGCGCTATCGTTTTATCACCACCTCTGGTAAAATCAGCACAGATCTCGCCGGGCAGAATATGGACAGAATCAAAGTAGTGCCCAATCCCTATGTGGTCACCGCCGAGTGGGAATCAGAAAATCCATACAGCAGCGGCCGGGGACCCCGCTTGATCCAGTTCATTCATCTGCCGCAGCGCTGCACCATTCGGATTTATTCCATCGATGGGACTCTGGTCAGGAAACTTGAGCATAACTCAAACATGACCGATGGCGCCGAAGAATGGGATCTGCTCTCCAAAGATAATATGGAAATTGCCTATGGTGTTTATGTTTATCACGTTGAAGCAAAGGGGATCGGGGAAAAAGTAGGAAGAATTTTAATTATTAAATGATGTGCAGTATCAGATTAGTTCGAACAAATAATTTTTCAAATTTGATATCTGTCCTTTTTAGCGGGATAGGAATCATAATTCATTAGCAGTTGTTCCGGTGATCAAAGCACGGTGGCAACTGTGGGCAGTCATAAAATTACTCTGGATCAATACAAAGAGGCATACTTGCAAGTGCTTAAACAACCCCGGGCTTATGACTCTGCCGAAATAAGGGAAAAGTTTTTGGACGAACTGATCGATCAGTACTTACTTGCGGAACAAGCCAGGAAAGAAGGAATGGCCGATCAGGAACGCTTTCAGTTGCGGTTGGAGGCGTACCGGGATAAATGTTTACGCGATGCTCATTATAAATATGTAATCCAGCCGCGAATTTCTCTTGATTCAACTGAAATAAAAGAGATCTATGCTTTTACCCGGCAAAAACGAAAGATCAGACACCTGTTTTATCCGGATAGTACGACCGCCGAAAGTATTTATAATTTATTGAGCAAGGGGGGTGATTGGAATTTTCAGGCTCGTCATGACATTCGCTGATACAGACTCTGGCAGGGAGCGGGGGTGATCTGGGCTGGCTGTACTGGGATCAACTGGAATACGACCTGGCCATGACTGCTTTCCGATTGCCGCTCCATCAAATCAGTAAACCGGTGCACAGCACCTGGGGATATCATCTGCTCTGTGTGGATAACTTCGAAATCGATCCGCTGATCAGCCAGGATGATTATCTGAGTCATTATGCCAAAACACAGCAGATGGTGGAATACAAAAAAGGCGAGAAAATCGCCTATGATTATATTACTACCCTGATGAAAAACGTCAAGATTCAGATTAATCCGCAACGGTTGCAGCAGGTCGGTGAGCAGTTGCGTCTGATCCTGACCCGCGAACCCAAAGCCTTCGATCAAATGAATGAACAGCAACTCACGGCGCAGGAACTGAAAAAAGTTGAGGATAATATCTGGGATTACCGGAATGAGGTTCTGGCGACTATTGATGGACAGGATCTGACCATGGCCAGGTTTGCCGGGATGTTAAATTATATCCCGTACCAGGCTATGCAGCGGAGTCTGAAAACCACCCTCGATTATGCCATGCGTGACTTCGTTCTGACCGAAGAAGCTCGAAAAATGCAATTGGATCGGAAAGATCCGCAGGTAAAGATCAAAACGGATCTCTTCGCCAGCTATAATTTACAATCAGATTACAAGTCTGATCTGCTGCGTAACGTCACGGTAACCGATCAGGATATTAATGCATATGTTCAAAAAAATCAGGTCGCGACTTCCGTTAATCCACCCGGGCAGGACCTGCGGGCAACGATCGGACAAATGATTTTGAATCAGAAAAAAATTGCACTGTTAAACGATACCCTGCAGGATCTGCGGCAAAGTCAGGCCATTACGAAACATATACAGGTCATCCATGAATATTATGATAGATTGAGTTTGAACTAAAGGTATATAACTCAAATATTTTAAAACAATGATCAGGATAAAAGAAATAGCGAAATTAGCCAAAGTGGCGCCGTCAACGGTCTCCAAAGCGCTGAATAACCGCCTGGACATCAGTGAGACGACCCGCCGGGATATTATCCGTATCGCCAGACAGCATCATTACTATCCGCTGAAATCTCATGGAACTCACAAAGGCAAGACAAAAGAAAACATCGGTATTATTTTCAGCCGCGAGGAAAATTCACTTTCGACCAATCCTTTTTATTCCTGCGTGCTGGAGAGTATCGAGCGCGAACTGAATATCAACAATTATAATCTGGTACTGACCACCGTAGGAAATAATTCCAGGTTTTTCCTGCCTAAAATGGTTCATGAAAACAATGTGGATGGGATTATTTTACTGGGCGCTTTCTGTAATAAACTGTTTGCCGGATTAAAAAAAGTAAAACTCCCCATCGTGTTCGTCGATCCGCAGAATAGCAATGTCAGCTATTCGAAGATAATCATCGAGAATGATCAGGGTGCCTACCTGGCTACCAAGTACCTGATCGATGCCGGTCACCGGCGCATCGCTTTCATTTCCGGAGATTTGTCCCGCAACAGTTTTAAGCAGCGTTATGATGGTTACCTGAAAGCACTGCAGAATCACAGAATTGATATAGATGAAAAAATAATATGTTGTGGCGGATTAGAAGACGGGTATGCGCTGGCCAGAAAACTATTACAGAGTGAGAAGGTCACGGCTATTTTCGTAGCCAATGATATAAATGCCATGCATGTTTATCGCGCGGTTTTTGACCTTGGCCTGCGTATTCCGCAGGATATCAGCGTGGTGGGTTTCGATGATATTGCCATGGCCAGGTACGCCATCCCGCCGCTGACCACTATCCACGTTTACAAGGATGTCATGGGTTCTTTTGCCGTGCGGATGCTTTTAAAATACATCCAGGATGGCATAGAGGTACCGGTCACGACAATTATTCCGGTCAAACTGATCGAACGGGAATCGGTAATGAATCCAAAGGTAGCCAGAGTAGAGAAACAATAAATGATTGAGTAGAGTCGGGAATAGATATAATCTGTTTTTAAATCAACCTTAAAAGTATGAAAGGGGGTGAAATTTCAGAACAAATTGAAGACATAGCATAGGTATTCATTAATTGGATGGTTTAACACAACAAGAAGGAGATTTGTATGTTCAGACAGATAACGATTTTACTGGTTTTAGTATTTTTTATGATCGGGTCCGCCTTTGCCGCAGACAAATGGGTTGTCCAGAACTTTGAATCGCAGGCTCAGGGTGTTGGAGCCTGGAGCAGCGGCTGGGGCGGTTCCAAGGTTGGAAATCAGGTTTGGGCTGCTGATACCAGTGGTTTATCGGCTGGTGCCTTGAAGATGTCCATCGATGCTTCGCTGGGTGCCAGCGGAGACCACAAGGCGGCATTTTCCAATGGAAATTTGTCAGTAATCGTGAATGGCGATACTGCAACTACCATGACATTTGATGTCTGGGTGCCGTCAGATTTTCCGTCTGATGGGAATCTTCAGGTATTCGGCCAGGATCGTGTAAATTGGGCCTGGGAGTCCGATACCTATGGCGGTGCGAATTTGAATCTGGGTGATTGGACCACGGTGAGTTTCGATATCGCTTCACGTGTCGCGGCCGGCAGAGATATATCAGACGGTCTGCAGGCAGGAATTGAGTTTTATTTTGCTGATGGTACCGTATGGACAGGTGCTATTTTTGCGGATAATATTACTCTTAGCGGTGTAAGAAATCCTGCTGAAGAGATACTGGCCGATTTTGAAGTGGAAGCACTGGGTGCCAATGGCTGGAACAGCGGCTGGGGTGATTCCCGGGTTGGTTCACCGACCCGCATCGCCGATCCGATCGGAACGGGCGGCAGCACCGGCGTTCTGGAAATGCAAATGAATCCTGCACTGGGCGCTGCCGGCGGCCATAATGCTTGTTTTGCCAATGAAAGTGTAAACTTTATTATCGAAGGAGATACAGCCCATACTCTGCAAATGGATGTATATCTTCCGGCTGATTTGCCGACGGGCGGTGGTTTACAGATTTTTGCCCAGGACAGGACTAACTGGGCGTGGCATGCTGTATGGTCCGATCTGAGTGCTCTGACCCTGGGTGCCTGGAATACACTCACTTTCGACATTCAGACAACCATCGCAGAAGATCCCCTGTATCTTGTCGGTAACGGTGTGAAATGCGGGGTAGAGGTTAAATTCAATTCTGCTGATTCGGCCACTGGCTGGACCGGTTCGCTTTATGCCGATAATATTAAACTTATTGGTGTCCACAAGGTCGTGACGGTTGCACTGGAATCGCCGGCTATAACGGCGGTAGCCATGGATACGGTACTGAATGCCACTACCGGTACGCCAATTTATGAACATATTATCGAATGGACCGACCTGTCTGCCGATATGGGCGAAACCTATAATATCTACATGAGCAAATCCGCTCCGATCACCGATGTTCTGGCAGCCGATGTAATATTGATTTCCGAGCAGGTTCCCCGCGGAACACAGATCTGGCACGAAAGACCGGAAACTGTCGACGGCAGCCAGGTAGAGCTATTACTATACTGTCACTCTGACCGCCATCGATAATAGTGAATTAATTGAAACGCCGGTTCGCGATGGCATCAGTAATGCCGGTCCAATCAGCAGTGCCTCGAATTATATGCGTGAAATCCCGCTGCTGGCCGACTTCACCGATTTTGGCATCGATGGTGATCTGCAGGAATTCCGGGCACTGGCCGGTACCTTTACCCGTTCGACTCTCGTTACGGAAGAAGCAAGCGGTAATGATGCCACCGGATGGACGTCAGAATCAACGGATCTTGATATCGAAGCCTATTGTGTAATGGATAATGCCAATTTTTATTTCGGTATTGAAGTGACCGATGACGATCCCAACGGTGCCCGTCAGCCATGGGAAGGTGATGGCCTCGACATATTTGCGGTGCTGACCGATGCCAGCGATTTGAGCAGTCGCTTTCTTCGGTACCAATGCTACGACTAATGGCGAAGGTGGATTCCGGGTAAGTTACTCCATCAATGCTGCGGATTACGCTTCACAGTTGCAGAAGAATGGCGGCGGAGCATGGACTGACGCTACCGGTGTTGATCATGATGTGGATAAACTCGAAAATAAATATACGGTCGAGTTGATGATGCCTTTCACCTCTCTGGCCAATGAATTTGGCGGCGATGTTTTCGTACCGGCTACCGGTATGCAATTGCTGCTGAAAGTCGATGTGAATGACAGTGATCCGACTGCCGCTTCAGATTCAAGCCGCAGTCTGCAGTGCCATTGGGGCGCAGTGCCGGGTAATTTCCTCGACTGGCAGCGCGCCGAAGCCTGGACTCCGGTCATGATCACCAGCACACCGCTGGCCTCAGCGATCGAGGATAACTTTGATGCCGTTCCGTTCACCACTGAACTGCGTCAGAATTATCCCAATCCCTTCAACCCGACCACCACGATTAATTACCAGATTGCCAGGAACGGCGATGTAAAACTGGTAGTCTATGATATCCTGGGTCAGGTAGTTAAAACTCTGGTCAATGAATCCAAGGTTCGTGGAAAATATACCGTAACCTGGAACGGCCGTGATAATGCCGGTAAAGCAGTTGGTACCGGTGTTTATTTTATCCGTATGACTGCTCCCGACTATGAAAAAACGGGTAAAATGCTACTGCTTAAATAATTGGTGATATTTAGTGAATACCGAGCCGCGATTTATTTATAAACCGCGGCTCTTTTTATTATTATGAATAGGAATTCTGTGAGTTTTAATTATATTTATAAATATGATCCTACATCGTAATCTTAGTTCAGGGGGAAACTTATGTTTATAACTGATCGGTTGAAATCCTGGAACCATTCAGGTTTATTTCTGTTGCTTTTACTATTAGTTTCCCTGTATCAACCCGTGTTTGCGCAGGTACAGATCAAATCTGTAAATTCAACCTCAATCCCACTCTACACCAAATTCGAAGCAATACTGAATTTAAATGGCGCTGTTTATAATAATCCTTTTGATCCCGCCGAGATCGATATTCAGGCGGTCTTTGTATCTCCGACGGAGAAGCAGTGGAATATTTTCGGTTTTTATGACAA
>CAVZSQ010000006.1:0-52768 GCA_963777955.1 Calditrichia bacterium | reverse complement strand
CAGGTTCCTTAAAGGAGATTTCATATGAAAAATTTTAAAATACTTTTTATTATAATTTTTGTAAATCTTTCTACCTTATGTTACGCACAAGATACTTTACAATTCAGTCATAAAAATATAGGATTTGGAGCTGCATTAAATGAGGATAGATTCTACTTTCCCATCTTTTTAGGTGGATGTGTTAAAATTGAACCAGAATTTATACTTGATTTGACCAAAGATGATGGTAGGCACGGATATGATGAGAAGTCTTTTGAAATCGGGTCCGGTATTTTTTATACATTGAATTATAAACGATTAATTACCCTATTTTGGTCTTAGAATCGGTTATTCTAATCGCGAATATAGTTATAGTGATGGTGAGGGCCTAAATGAATCAGGCTTTTTTATAAGTCCCACTATAGGAGGTGAGTACTTCTTGATTGACAAATTTAGTTTGGGTGTTGAATTGCTTTCAAAGTACAGACATATTGATGGAACTAGCAAGACTCTCAGTGGAATTGAGGACATAGATAGACAAGGATTTTGGACAAATACCTATTTTATAATGAGAGTTTATTTGTTTTAAAATTTGCTTAACCATGCGCTCAAGCGGACATAGAACCAGCTATCATGACTTGCTGCTTTTATGGTAAACGGTTCGCTGCAACTTAAACGTAATGTTAGCGCAATAAAGTAAGCAACCATAGGAAAGATAATGTATCAACTAAAAAACTATTCGTTATTAATTATTCTATTTTTATTTTATAATCTTTTATATATCAGTTGTAATAATAATTCCACCGATTCTAAAGCAACACCTTGGGAATTTAAATTAAGTCGATCAGGGTGTTATGGAGCATGCCCTATATATTCCTTTGAAATCTCTAATAAAGGCATTATGAAATATGAAGGTATTAAATATGTAACATTGGATACAACTATTACACTTCAAATAACCGAAAATACCATACAAGAATTAAATAACCTTTTTAAATCATGTGATTATTTTTCATTTGACACATCATATAAAAATATTTCAATGACTGATATGCCGAGTGTAATTACTTCTTTAAGGTTTTGTGAGAGATACAAAAAAATTGAGCACTATTTAGGAGATTTAAGTGTTCCACAAGAATTATCAGATTTCGAAATTGCAGTAGAAGAAATTTTAAAAACTGAAAATTTAACTGGATTTAATACATCATCGAATTATCCTGATAATCTATAAGTTCTTAAAATTGGCATTTATATAGTCGATTTCAAAAACAGTAGAATTTTATTACTATTTTGTTACTTTATAAAAAAATAGGGACTATTAAGTCCCTATTTTTATTCATGCTATACTAGGTATAGCATTGCGCTCCCAAGGGGGCGCTACGTCTATCATTGTAAGTGGTGACTCAATCTTTATAGATTTTATTTTGCGGCAGGAACCATAGTTATTGGAATACGTAAGAATTTTTAATTTTATATGGTTATATGATATTAATTAAAATACTTTAAGATTCTATGAATGTTAGATTAGTTTTTTTAATTGTGATCGCAGCATTAGAAATATTTTGTAACCAGCCTTTTCGAAAATCTGAAGATCTTGATGAGGAAATTATCTTTATTGGACATTGGAGGCATTACTATGATGGTATAGACAGATGTGGAATGCCATTGAGGGGTCCAAGGTCTGACTTGATATTAAATAAGAATTCAACATATTTAATATCCACTGAAAATATTGACTATAGCGATGATGGTTCGTTCATTATAAATAATGATACTCTTTACCTGATTAGTTCTCATTATTTTGATTGGAACAGAGAATTCATTTTCGCATTCGATTTCAAATATCAAAATATGAAATTATTTCCTCTGAATGAAAACCAGAGATCTGCGCTGATACATTTGTTTGGAGAATGGAATAAAATAAATAGATTTGGGCAACAAATTAACTTGGATGGTGCTTATTAAAATCTGACCATCATTCTTCATGTAATCTATTGACCTTCCCCTTGAAAATTGGACAATTTGAAATTAGGATTTCTCTGGTTTAATACCTTATGATCCAGAGATTTATATACGAATTGTAAACCTTTAGCACAATTATTATAAAAGAATAATCAAAAAAAGGATAATTATCGATTTTACAACAGGTCATATCACTAATCCAAGAGATTTAAAAGATGCACTTGCTGCCCTTGGAGTGGATAAAATTAGGCTAACTGAAGCGCTTAATTTGATAAAAAGAATATATGAAAATGGACAGATAAAAAGTCATAACTATTATAGAATGAGAAGAATGATCAAGAGTCTACAAAATAGATTTGGGGAATCTTCAATTTTTATACAGGAATTGAATGAAAAGATCGAAAGTGTAGTGGAATGTATACAAACATAAAAATAGGTGCTTAGGCTTGATTTAAACACCAAATATGATGATTTATACTGAAGTTTGATGATTAATTTTGACTGTCTGTCGAGAAAAACACATGGGTAAGGTGAAATATATTAAGTCCAATAAAACAAGAAGCATAAGGCATTACAATTTTCTTTATTTCTTTTTGGTATAAAGTAGATTGATATAACATCAGATTCATCAGAATTACTTTATTTATTTTGCTCATATTTTTATTATTTTACTAAGTAAAAATATTGGTTATATTATACTTGTAGATACGATGTCCTACTTCTAGCTAGAACTGCTTCCAGACTATATACTATCTTAGAGATTGTAGAAGAAATAGGTAAATATGTGAATACTGTAATTCATTTATGAATACATATTTCATTGATATTTAGTTTTGTTCTACTTAACCATATGTTTGGTTTGATTAAATGAGTATGAAAAGAATTTTGATCTGTGTGATAGTTACATTATCAGTCCATACTATAGTTGGATGTTCCCAGGCATTCTGGCAGGGATTTTCTCAGGGCTATGCTGCAAATACAACAATGCAAAACTGATATGATCTTTGGCGGACCGAATCACAAAGTGTATTTAGGTTGTCTAGGCTGGTTCTGAATATGCAAATGATTCTGTTTTAAATCAGTACGGATCATATGGTAGTCCATATTCCTCTACTAGTGTATATAATCCCTACGGAGAGTATGGATCCGCTTATTCCTCTTATAGTGTGTAATCAATATGCAAGTGATCCACCCGTCGTTGTAGATGAGCAAGGTAACTTCTATGGTTATCTAACAGTTAATCCTTATTATCCGAAAGCAATTAAGAGTGAATCGATTAGAGACTGGCTTAAGGGAGTGTGTAAATAAACGGGAATTTTAAGATTTGGTATATGTTATGAATCAAAATTAGGTATTCAAAATATTTTGTGAATAGTTATTATCAAGGAGATAAGTAAATGGTTTGCTTCAACGAGAAGCGGATTCAAGATTTCTTTGAAAAGATTGGACTATCTAGCCAATTTACAGATCAATTTCTTCACTTTTCGCAATTTAAAAATGAAACTCAATTTTCTTAAAAAACAGTTTGTTAACCGTTTAGATTCATCAACGTCTCCAATTGAAAAGGAGGAATCAATGTCAGTTGGCATACAATTCTTGATGAAATTAAAAAAAGTGGAAGTACATATGATATAATAAGACGCAATTATTTAAAATCTCTTTCATCACTGACTGGCCGTAACACAATTGCATATTATTCTGGTTGGCTTCAAAAACCTAATATCCCTGGATTACATCTTAATGATGCGGATAAAAATGGTTTCATGACTGCAATTCATCAGATGGATCGTAAAAAAGGACTTGATCTTATTCTTCATACCCCTGGTGGTGGAAATAGTACAACTGAATCATTAGTAGATTACCTTTTTTTGATGTTTGGAACAAACATTAAGAGCTATTGTTCCACAATTAGCACTTTCAGCAGGTACAATGATAGCATGCTCATGTCGTGAGATATTAATGGGTAAACATTCTAATTAGGGCCCATCGACTGCAGTTGGCGGTATACCTGCTGATGGCATAATTGAAGAATTTAAACGGGCCTATGATGAAATTAAATCAGATCCCGCACGTATTCCCGTTTGGCAACCTATAATAGCGAAATATGCTCCAACTCTGATTGGCGAATGTGAGAAATCAATTAAATGGTCAATTGATATGACAAAAGAATGGTTATTGCGAGGAATGTTAAAAAGCAAAAATGATGCATCATCACGAGTTGATATTATTTTAAAAGAGCTTGTTGATCATTCTTTAACTCTTTCACATGCACGCCATTTATCTGCAAAGTAATGTAAAGGAATTGGACGTAAATAAGTTTGTTAGAAGATAATCATTCTCTTCAAGAGGCTGTTCTATCAGTACATCATTCATATATACATACCTTATCTGCCACTGGCGCGTATAAAATTATTGAGAATCAAGATGGAATTGCTTTCATCCAAGTAACACAGACAATGCTAATTCAAGGTCCAGCAGCACAGCCGTAATAATAATGGCTAATTATAAATATCTATACGTACGATCCATTCATGAGTTATAAAAATATAAAGAAGACTTAATTAAAAGCAAGGTAATCTCAATTTTTTATAAAAGAATTAAATACTCAAAAAGTACATTATAAGTTCAAAGTTGGATTATAATATTAGCATATAATGCTGATAAAAAATTGATGGGAGATTGAGATATTATATACCCTTAGCACTAGTTAGATAATATTGACTAACGATCTTGATGTGCTCCATTGCAAGTCGGTTATGGGTAACGCTTACTATAAGAAGGTGAAAGTATGAAAAAGAAAAAGCGACTCATCATCATTCTAGTTTGTATCGTTGGTAGTTTGGCACTCTTCTTTAGACTGTTTTGTGGTATTTTTGTGATTCAACCGATAGGAGCAGTTCCAGAGGGAGCCTATTGTCTATTGGAGAAGTGGATTAAATATCCCATTCGTAGCTTCCGCCGATGGATTGCTCGATAAATCTGGTGCGGGGGTATCTCTTCTTGGTAGAGGTTTAATGCTTGCAAAGATTGCAGAACCAATTAAGGAAAGAGAGATTTTCAGGTTCGGATATTCAGAAACACTTTACCTGTGGTCGACTGGTGGAAAGAAATATGAAAAATAGAAAACCATGTCTATAATAATATAGCTTATAGTTGATACTTTTGTTTGGTAATAATAAATTAGATTTTAAATTGAGATATTATATATAGGTAACTGACCATGGAAAATATTTTAATTGAACAGTGACACAACGCGGGTTATTTGTGGAGAGGAAAGCCGATGTATAACAAGATTAGGCGGGCCTCACTGTCTAACATACTCGATTTAACTCAGCAGTCATGCGAAATCACGAGCGCTCAAAATATCCCTCGTGAACACACAATATTCTCTCAGTCTGCATCACTCTCATTGGGTTGTGGACGATGGCCGTGTTCAAGTATTGAATGTCGACTCTAGACCAGATGCTGAAAAATGGCTCCCAGTATGCCGTATTATATGGTGATCGTGTCTATATCCGTAATTTCCTAGCAGATTACATACAACACTATGAATCAAGACATTATTCTGATGTAGACTCCCTTAGACGTCGATTCACCGAAGATTTGATATTGTTGTCATACCTTAAACCAGTTATTGAACTGGGCTTATTGTACCAATAACACCTCCGAACTACTGCCTTCACTGCCTGGCAAAGAACTCTCTTGGCTTAAAGGACTATAAACCTCTAAAGAAGGCAATGAGAGTACTAACAACAAAGTTCGAGGACAGTATTCATGTTGCAATAGCCCGCAAGGGAAAAGGTTTGTATACAATTATAGTCAATGGGCCTGAAGAACTCTTAGATCATGGTTTCTATTGTCGGTTTAGTGATACACCTCCTCCAATTTTAAAGCGAATGCCACAAATACTTTCAAGAGTAAAACGAGGAGAAAACGTGCCTCTTTCGCGGTCTGAATTGCATCGCAGCGGAATTGCTGAGATGATCGCAAACGATCATTATAGAAGTATTATATTCTAATTAGCCCGTACCAGTGTTTAGGAACAGGTTTTCTTACTGATTGGCCACTCCATATTCAGTTTCTCGAGATCTATCTCAAAATCTCTCAGGTGCCGAACGGGATCTCATGATTGAAAAACACTTGAATTGCCTTGTACCATTTGCGAAGGAATTGTCGCTTTCAAAAACTCCGTACTTCGAAACCAGGAACAAGATGCGTTTTGTGATGTTTAAGAAGGCTCTTAGTAATGCCGTGGAGGAATACAGAAGTAAATACGGCACTTTCACTGAAAAGATGCAAAGACTGTTTATACCGATGTGATAAAGCCCAGCCTAGCAAACTCGAGGCGAAGATACGAAAATCCCGTACCTGCTTATCAAGGGGACTACTCGCAAAATACTAGCATGGACAGCGATAATCTCTACCGGTCTTCACTCAAATTCATGACAAGGATTGGTATCAGCAGCTGCAGCACTGGGCCTCACTAAAAGTCTCTGCTGAAATCACGGTAAAACTTATTGAACAAAAGCAATGTCGAGGAAACCATAAGAGATCAAGACTTGTATTTCCTCTGGAGGCTCAACAAGAAGTCACGTTCGAACTGATTTGGAAGATGAAGAAACCAGTGCAAAAATCATTCAACCAAGGCTTTCATGTCATTTTTTTTTGGCGAATGCTAGAAACGATATTGAAGTATGTTTTAAAACTTGATTGGTTTACTAAATAATATATACTAATATGTACTATAGAAGTCAATATTATATTTTTACAGATTCATTAATCAAATTTGATTTGTTCTCTAAATGAACCGGCAGTACTATGATAGGGAAGATTTAAGGTATAATCTTAATCTATTTCTCATCCGCATTCAAATAGACGATCTATTTTGTGCCAGTGATACTTTATCAGTAGGCTACAAAGGATAGGGTATGAGAACGAAGTTGGTTAAAGGAAACTTTGATGATGTAAATATTTGCTGCAACGCGAAATCTGTGCAATTATAAGGGAAATGCGTATTGATACTCTGTCTGATCAGTGGTTTTGTATTTACTGCGGTTCTGAACAAAACAATGAGAGTTGTACAATCTGCAAACGAAAGGATTACCTTATTTGAAGATAATGAGTTGACAGAGCATTTACTATATCTTTAATGTTTTTTGATAAATTAAATCAAACAATATATGAAAAAATTAAAGAGGCTATTGATTTAACAATAGGTACTGACAAGGTCGATTGATTTGTATTAGTCTCTCTTAAATGTTTCGCAGTTAACTGCTAAACGCATACATTATATACCTCTCTCGCTGCGAGGAATTTGAATTCAGGTTATTATAATAGTATTTTTTTACATAATGAAATTTCTCAAAATAGATTATAAAGAGATCAAGAATGCAAATGAGGTTAGGGATAGGTTGTTTTAGATACTAATTCATTTGTTAAATCAATTATTGATTCTTAAGTAAATATATCTTAAATAAAAGTTAATACTGCTAGAAGTAAAGTTTACATATTTAACCTAAAAAAAATAGTAAAATTTTGTTACTATTTTGTTACTTAATAAAAAAATAGGGACTGTTAAGTCCCTATTTTTATTCATGCTATACTAGGTATAGCAATGCGCTCCCAAGGGGATTCGAACCCCTGTCGTCGACGTGAAAGGCCGATGTCCTAGGCCCTTAGACGATGGGAGCATGTTTATCGCTCCATCTTTCGAACCCCAGTCGCCCCGATGAAGTCGGGGTGTCCTAGGCCCCTAGACGATGGGAGCCTCCGTAATAAGATTAAAGATAAAGAAACAAGATTAAAGAATCTATGTCCTCTATGCCTTATACACATAGATTCCCGCTTGTACTAAAATCACGCAAGGCATCCGTTAAGTGGGAACGACGTTCATGTACCCTTTTTCCTTTCAAATCGTCGCCTCGTACTCCGCTCGGCGCCGATCCGTTGGTCCCTTTTGCTTCAAATCGGCGCTGGGAAGCGCGTCTTTTTCTGACAACTTTTCCCTTTACCCTTCTCATATACACCCGGATTAAGTCCGGGATGACATATTGTTGTTCATTCCTAAGGTACATAGGTACTATCTTTGTCTCTCTGTCTCTTTGTTCCTTTGTCTCTCTTTTTCAGATTCCCGCCTTTATTATACTCATGCGTGCCATACGCATTGCGGGAATGACATTTTATACTTTCCCCTTTAAGACAACCCCCTACCTTCTACCTGACGGTAGATCTCCGACCTTTATTAAGGGGGAATCTAAGTGCCTTAGTGCCTCAGTGCCTAAGTGCCTTCTAACTCTAATCACTCACCTCCCGCAATACGAACAAGGGTGAGTAGTGGGACTTGAACCCACGACCTTCTGGGCCACAACCAGACGCTCTAACCAAACTGAGTCATACTCACCATCTATCTCTTTCGTACGCCCTGGAGGATTCGAACCTCCGACCCTCTGCTTAGAAGGCAGATGCTCTATCCAACTGAGCTAAGGGCGCAGCGATGTCGGGGCGAGAGGATTTGAACCTCCGACCCCCTGCTCCCAAGGCAGGTGCGCTAACCAGGCTGCGCTACGCCCCGAACATACCTACGGTCAATTAAAATAAAGCCTTTAAATTTAAATTTTAAACACTCCTTAGTCAAGTTTATTTGCCCGGTAGCGCGATAATTTTAAGGACAAATTACGCAAAGCCCGGTAACGATGACTGATGGTATTCTTCTGTTCCGGCCGTAATTGCGCATATGTTTTTCCCAGTTCCGGTACGTAAAACAGGGGGATCATAGCCAAAACCACCGCGGCCCCGCGGCTTTTCGATAATCAAACCTTGAGTCAAACCCAGTGCCGACAGGCATACCTGCCGGTCCAGATAAACTATCTGGCAGATAAAGTGTGCCCGGCGCTGAGCCCCTTTCAAACCAGACATGCGCTGCAATAATTTCCGGTTATTTTCACTGTAATTTGATTTCTCCCCGGCATAACGGGCCGAATGTACCCCCGGTTCACCCCCCAGCGCAGGAACCACCAGACCTGAATCATCGGCGATTACCGCTAATGAGGTCTGCTCATAATATAACCTGGCCTTGCAGCAGTCGCGTTGGCCCGGAAAGTTCTCCCTGTTTCAGCCACTTCCGGAACAGATTCGAATTCAGCCAGTGACCGGAAAGTCAAGCCCGGAACAGATAATATGGCGACTATCTCTGCTAATTTATTTTGATTATTGGTGGCTACCAGGATGGTACGCGGAATCATAATCGTCTGCTTTTCGTTAACTTAAAACATCTTATGGATTGACTAAAAATCAGGATTTAATTTGATTTTAAGCACAATTATAGATTGAAACAATAATCATATTATGTAAAGATATTAATAACTTAAAAAGGAACAAAAGTGGTTATGCAGGAGAAACACCGTAAATTTTTATATACATTGCTGATTACCTTTCTGGGCCAGTCAATTATTGTGGTTTTGTTGCTTTTGCTTGGATTCAGCAGCGGAATTTTAGGATCAGGCGAGCGGATAGCAGTCCTACAGCAGGAAATCCGGCAACTGCAAGAACAGGTCGAAAAAGCCGGAAAACGCAGTTACGTCAACAGCCATCAATTGCCCGTACCGGTTGTTTTTTGCGGCGATACCCTGAATACCGATAATATCATAATCCGCGAACGGCTGGAACGGGAATTTTATCTGCTGCTCAACGAACAGGCCCAGATTCAACTCTATCTCAAGCGCTCGGCCCGCTATCTGCCGATGATCGAAAAGTATCTCAAAGAGGCACAACTGCCCGACGATCTGAAGTATATCGCCGTGCATGAAAGCGCTTTATTGCCTCATGTCCGCTCCAGGGCCAATGCCGTGGGCTTGTGGCAATTCATGCGGGCCACCGGCAGATTATACGATCTTAAAATCAATTCCGATATCGACGAACGCCGCGAGGTCGAACGCGCTACAGCGGCAGCCATGTGGATGTTCCGCGATCTGAAGAATATTCTGGGTGACTGGCCGCTGGTTCTGGCTTCTTATAATGCCGGACTTGGCCGGGTTACCCAGGCCATGGCCAGGCAACGAACCCGTTCATTTTTTGAACTGTCCCTAGCCGAAGAAACCGAACGCTACTTTTTTAAAATAGTGGCAGCCCAAATAGTTTTATCGCAGCCTGAAAAATACGGATTTTATGTTGAGAATAATGATTTTTTTTATAACGACAGTTTGGAAAACATATCGTATGTGGTGGGCTTGAAACGTATATCGATTCAGGAACTGGCCGGGTATTTCGGTTTAAGTGCGGCCCGCTTGAAAGCATATAACCCGCAATTGATCAATTCACACCTGCCCACGGGAGTAATAAATCTTAAAGTCCCGCGCAGCAATTATCTGTTGTACGAACAAAATCCGGAACGGGTTGAGGAATATATTTCCGGCTATGTTCCGGAGACAGATAACTCTATCGATGGTCTGGATTAGTCCGGCCAACGGGGCTCAGCGCAGTTTTTCTTTTAAGACCTTATTCAGCATTTCACGGGCGCGGAAGATACGCGCTTTTACCGTGCCCAGCGGCAACTTTAAGATGGCGGCAATCTCTTCGTACGATTTTTCTTCAGTATGCCGCAGAAAAATGGCGGTATAGTATTTTTTGGGCAGAGATTCAATTGCTTCGCGGATCAGGCGATTCCGTTCGGAAGTCAGGATTGTTTTTTCAGCATTGAAATCGGGATCGGGAATTTCGGGCTGCAGTTCCGAGTCTTTGAATTGAATCGGCTTGTCCAGCGAGTACATCTGCAGTTTGCGTTTGCGAAAATAATCGATACAATTATTGGTGGCAATTTTATACAGCCAGGTGGAAAAAGCGTATTCTTCATTGAAGGAAGCCAGAGAATTGAAGGCCTTGATGAACGCCTCCTGGGTCAGGTCTTCCGCATCCTGAACATTTTTAACCATGCGGAAAACCAGATTGTAAACGGAGTTTTTGTACTTCTTTAATAATTTTTCATAGGCTTTGGAATTACCGCTGCGGGCCTGACCGATCAATTCGGAATCGTTCTCTCGGCTGTGTACTATCAATTCTACATCCTTGCGCTTCTGAAATTTACTTCGTAAAATGCTCAAAAATAAGAATTTATTATTATTCAGTAAAATGTTTTTGTTAATATTTAAGGGTAAAGGATAAAGGATAAAGGGATAAAGGATAAAGTAGGTTCGCAAATATTTTCACTTTATCCTTTTTCCTTTAACCTTTTACCTTTATCCAAATACCTGATTATATAAATAGTTAATCTTATGAATATTATTTCCATCGGCGTCGATTTGTGCGATATCCCGCGGCTGGAAAAACTGATCGCGGAACATGGCGAGCGCTTCCTCAAAAAAGTGTATACGCCGCTGAAATTGCCTATTGCTCTCAGAAAGTTAACGGGGTTTTAAATTACGCCGCCAGGTTTGCTGCCAAGGAAGCCTTGCTCAAAGCGCTGGGTACCGGGCTGCGGGGGGAGATGAACTGGAAAGACGTGGAAGTGCTTAATGATGCGCTGGGCCAGCCTTATTTTAAATTTTATGGACAGATCGCCGAATACCTGGGCGAGCGGAAAGTACTCTTGTCGCTGGCTCATACGGATGATAATGCCCTGGCCTTTGTGGTGATCGAAGGCCCCGTGCCGTTTTCATAATAATGCCTTCAATTAGACTAAACATTGAAGCGAATAGTCAGAATATCACCGTCCTGCACCTTGTATTCTTTACCTTCCAGTTTGTAAAAGCCCTTTTCCTTGCAGGCGGCCTCGCTGCCCAATTTAATCAGTTCCTGCGCAGGGATAACCTCCGCCCGTATAAAGCCCTTCTCCAGATCCGAATGAATGAGCCCGGCAGCCTGTTGCGCCTGCATGCCAGCGGGGAACGGCCAGGCGCGGCATTCGTCCTCGCCGAAAGTGAAAAAGGAGTGCAAGCCAAGCAGCTTATAAGCAGCGTGAATGACTTTAAGCAGCGCCGGTTCGCTGATCTGCAGATCATTCAGAAAGGCCTGTACATCTTCAGGACCTAGTTGCGCAATTTCCTTTTCTATTTCAGCACTGAGGGCGACCACCCCGCAGTGTGTTTTTAACCTGCTCTTAATTTCATTTTCAATCTGCATTGAATTTTTAATTTCGCTCTCGGCAATATTAAGTACGAACAAAACAGGTTTGAGCGACAGGAACTGGTAACTGCGGATCAGGAATTCATCCTGCTCCGCTAAACCAAGGTCGCGCAGGGAACGCTCTTCATCCAAAAATTTTTTACAACGCTGCAGCACCAGCAGTTCTCTTTTATCCTTATCCAGCTGGGTCTTCTGGATCAGTTTTTCCAGTTTATCAATGCGGTTTTCGGCAATAGCCAGATCGTTGAGCAGGAATTCGCTGCCGATAAAATTGATGTCGCGCCAGGGATCCACTTTGCCCAGAGGATGGGGAAATAATTCATTCTCGAAAGCCCGGATCATCACCAGGATTAATTCCACCGACTTGGTGTTGGCCAGGAATTGCGGCGGCAGGCCCTTGCCCTGATGTTTTTCCTTATCCAGGCCGGGAACCTTGATGAACTCAATAGTGGCATTCACCTGTTTCTTCGGCTGGAAAATTTTGGTGAGTTGATCCAGCCGCTGATCGGGAACTTTTACGACCCCGCGCTCGGTTTCCTGTTTATGCCTGGAACTTTCATCATGAGCAACATGAGCGTGGGCCAATAAAGTTGAGAACAGGGTTGATTTTCCTGAAAAGGGTAAGCCAACGATTCCGGTTTGCATATTATTTCTTCTGTTATTAGTTGAACACGCCGAATAGATTCAATAGAATCAAAAAGATCACCGCAGGCAGGAAATATTTTATCAGGAATATCCATACCTGTTTGAATTTAATGAAAAGTGCTGAACCTTGTTGTATTTCTTCACTGGCTTTATCGGCTTTCCAAACCCAGCCGATAAAAATGGAGAGTAACAAACCGCCGATGACCAGGGCCAGATCGCCGAAGAGAAAACTCATCTGACTTAATATATCTGCCGGACTAAGATTCGCCGGTAATATCTGCATATTGGTAAAAACCTCACTGGCACCCTGGGAGAGGGCCGCCGGGATGCCCAGTATGAATGTCAGCAGGGCAGCGAGCCAGACAACTTTTTTACGGTTATATTTCTTCTGGTCAACCAGATAAGTAACCAGCACCTCCAGCAGGGAAATTGTGGAAGTAATGGCGGCAATGGCCAGTAAAATGAAAAAGAACGGGCCGACGATCATTCCTCCCGGCATCTGGGCGAATAACCTGGGCAGGATAATAAAGACCAATTTTGGTCCCATCGCCGGACTTTCACCCATGGAGAATAAGGCCGGGAAAATAATCAGTCCGGCCATGAAAGCTGCCAGGGTGTCAAACAGAGAGATATATATGGCGGATACTACCATGTTATCCTTTTTGGACAGATAACTGCCGTAGGTAATCATCAGACCCATGCCCAGGCTTAAAGAGAAAAAGGCCTGGCCCAGTGCAGCTAAAAATGTTCTGCCGGTAATTTTTGAAAAATCAGGATTTAAGTAGAAACTAACCCCCTTCATCGCACCGGGCAGAGAAACTGCATAGATGATCAAACCAAATAAAATTAAAAACAGCAAGGGTAACAGGATTTTCGACCATCTTTCAATACCGTGTTCTATTCCGCCGTATACAATCAAAGCGGTAATAAAAATAAATACTGCGAATAATAAAATAGTGGAGAGCGGGTCAGCAACGAACTCCTGAAAATTCAAACCTGCACCCGCTGCAGCTGCAGCTACACCTGTTTTATAGATATAACCCAGGGTCCAACCGGCAATCACACTATAGAAAGACAGGATACCGAGACCGGTAACCACCCCCAGCACACCCACCCATTTCCAGCGGGAACCAGGCCTGATCCTAGAATCGCACCGACGGGATTGAGCTGGGTGGCCCGGCCCAGGGCCAGTTCGGCGATCATGTACGGCAGACCCATCAGCAGCACCACCAGCAAATAGACCAGTACGAAGGCGGCCCCGCCGTTTTCCCCGGCGATATAAGGGAAACGCCAGACATTGCCCAGACCGATAGCCGAGCCGGCGCCGGCCATAATAAATCCGAATTTTGAACCCCATTGGGCACGTTGATTTTCCATCAGAGCTTAGTCCTGCTTATATTGATTTATGCCGGATTAATTAGGTGCTCAGAATATAAGCAATATAATTAAATTTATTTCAGAAAAATTATGCGGTTTTAATATTTCAGCAGATCAGGATTTTAATAACAATAATTGCAGTTAAAATATAGATGTTTTATTTTATAATTTAAGTCGGTTTAAAAGGTGTGGCCTGATGTACGATGATGAATTGAGCGGTAAAGCATATGATTCGCGCCTGTTCAAACGGCTGCTGAAATTTGCTGTACCGTATAAGCAACTCGTTTTTTTTGGTATTATGCTCACGCTGCTGGCGTCCTTCCTGCAACTGGCCGGTCCCTATATTACCAAGCTGGCCATCGATAAATATATTGCGCTAAAAAATTTATCCGGTTTATATATTATTCTGGTCATGTATCTGCTGGTCATGGTCCTGGTTTTTTTCAGTCAGTTCGCGCAGATCTATGTCACCCAGTATTTTGGCCAGAAATTGATGTTCGATCTGCGCTCCAAAGTCTTCACACATCTGCAGTCGCTCTCCCTGAAATTTTTCGATAAAAACCCGGTGGGCCGTTTGATGACCCGGGTTACTTCGGATGTGGAATCGCTGAACCAGATGTTTACGCAGGGGATTGTTACTATCTTCGGCGATGTTTTTCTTTTATTGGGCATCATTATTTCTTTAATTTACCTGGATTATCGCCTGGCCCTGTGGACTTTTTCGGTAATTCCATTCCTGTTCATCATCACTTTTATATTCCGGGCCCGTGTACGGGTGGCCTTTCGTGATATCAGAAAATGGCTGGCCCGCATTAATTCCTATATGCAGGAAAATCTGACCGGCATGAGTACGGTTCAGGTGTTCGATCGTGTGGGAGAAAATTATAAAATATTCAGCGGCATAAATTATGAGCATACTAAATACAATGTGCAAACCGTATTCTACTATGCCATATTTTATCCGGCCATCGAACTGGTCAGTTCCGTAGCCATCGGCCTGGTGATCTGGCGCGGTGGTATTTTTAAAGCAGAAGGGTTGACGACTTTTGGCGCGCTGGTTGCTTTCATCCAGTATGCGCAGATGTTCTTCCGCCCGATCATGGATCTGTCGGAAAAATACAATATTCTGCAACAGGCCATGGCCTCAGCGGAACGTCTTTTTAAATTGCTGGATACGGGGCAGGATATTGTTTCAGCAGCTCAGCCCGCGCCGGTCAAAACGATCGCCGGTGAGATCGATTTCCGCAAAGTATATTTTGCATATAATAATGAAGATTTTGTTTTAAAAGATATAAATTTCAGTTTACAACCGGGAGAAAGCGTGGCGCTGGTCGGTCATACCGGAGCCGGTAAAACGAGCCTGATCAATATCCTGGGCCGGCAATATGAAATTCAATCCGGCGAAATCCTGGTCGACGGGATATCGATTAAAAACTGGGATCTGGCTTCCCTGCGCCGGCAGATGGCGGTGGTATTACAGGATGTCTTTTTATTTTCCGGTACCATCCGGGATAATATCCGTCTGGGTGACCGGAGCATCAGCGACGAGCGTATTGAATGGGCCGCACGACAGGTGAATGCTCATACCTTTATCGAAAATCTGCCGCTCAGATATGATACCCAGGTGAAGGAACGCGGCATGACCCTTTCGATGGGTCAAAGACAATTGATCTCTTTTGCCCGGGCTCTGGTCATTGATCCGCGCATCCTGATACTGGATGAAGCGACTTCCAGTGTGGATACCGAAACAGAAATATTGATACAACAGGCTCTGGAAGTCCTGATGAACGGCAGAACTTCACTGATCATTGCCCATCGTCTCTCGACGATCAAGCATGTCGATAAAATCATCGTGGTGCATAAGGGGAAAATACGCGAAATAGGAACGCATCAGGAACTGATCGACCGTAAAGGATTGTACTATCAGTTATATTTATTACAATATAAATCGCAGGAAATGATGGTCGGATAACCCTCCCCGATCATTTCATCCGGATTTTATTAATAAAAAAGGGGATTCGATCGGCTGGAATCCCCTTATGGTCATCGAACTAAAATAATTGATTGCCTGCTTAGCCACAAAATCTTCCAGCATTTTCGAGCGTCAGTGATTTTGGACGTTCCAGAGCCTGGCCGAGAGCCCGGTCCCAGATAATGTTGGCCAGTACACCCAGAGCCCGGCCGACGCCGAACATCACCGTATAGAAATCATATTCTTTCACTCCATAGTACCATTGCAGCACGCCGGAATGCGCATCCACATTGGGCCAGGGATTTTTGGCCTTGCCCTGTTTTTCCAGGATCGGCGGAACCACGTCATACAGCATGCTGACTATCTTGAACAGTGGATCCTGCGGCAGGTGTTTCAGCGCAAAATCACGCTGGGCGGTATAACGCGGATCGGTTTTGCGCAGCACGGCATGTCCATAGCCGGGGATTACCTGACCGGAGTTTAAAGTATCCCATACGAATTTTTCCATATCCGCTTTGCTGGGAATTTTATTACCCATTTTTTCCATTAACTCCTGAATCCAGCCGAGGACTTCCTGGTTGGCCAGGCCATGCAGGGGACCGGCCAGGCCGTTCATACCGGCGGACAGGGAATAGTAGGCATCGGACAGGGCCGAGGCAACCAGGTGCGTGGTATGGGCGCTGACATTGCCGCTCTCATGGTCGCTGTGCAGAATAAAGTACAGCCGGGATAATTCATCATAGGGGGTATCAATACCCATCATGTGGGCAAAGTTTGTGCCGTAATCGAGTTTAAAATTCGGCCTGATCTGTTTGTCTTTTTTGTATTTCAGTCTGTAAATAAAAGCAGCGATGGTATTCAGTTTGGCAATCAGGTTCATGGAATCTTCGTACATGGGTTCCCAGTATTCCATTTTATTCATGCCCTGGTTATAGCGCTGTACGAACAGTGAATCACGTTGCAGGGCCATAATGGCCATGGAAAACATGGTCATGGGATGAGTGGTCTTGGGCAGGGAACGCAGCATGGTCCAGACATAGGCCGGAACTTTACCTCTTTTCTGCAGATCGGCGATTACTTCACGTACCTGTTTTTCATCGGGAATTTCGCCGGTCAATAACAGATACAGATGTCCTTCCACATAGGGCATCTCAGCGCCTTTGGGCCGGGGTAATTTTTCCAGCACTTCGGGAATAGTGTATCCACGAAAACGAATTCCTTCAAAAGGATCGAGATAAGAGATATCGGTGGTCAGGCATTTGATTCCTCGCATACCGCCATGAAACTGGTTTATTTTAACGGTATCGATCTGAATATCGCCGTGTTCTTTTATTAAACGGGAAACTCTTTCGCGCCACGCCGGTATGATGGCGGTTAGTTTGGATTTTAATTGGGTCATAAGCCCCTCCTTTGATATTTTGTTTAATTTATTTCAATTTTTATGAGTTTCAACGATACTGTATTGCTATTTAAACGCATAATTTATAAAAATCACTCATCTGTCTTTTTTGTTTTTTTTGAATCGGCGCTTTTTGGTTTTGTTTTCGTGGCCGGCGTATCGGATTCTGCGGCAGCCGGCTTATTCTTGTAGTCGGTAATATAAAAACCACTCCCTCTAAAAATTAATCCGGTGCCTCCGGATATTTTTCTCTGCACCCTGCCTTGGCATTTCGGGCAGATGGATAACGGTTCTGCCGCCATGCTCTGGAACTCTTCAAATTCAAATCCGCAGCGGGTGCAAGCGTATTCATACGTAGGCATAAAATTCAAACTCCCTGAGCACTAGGCGATAATCGCGCAGATACAGGCGACATTAATGATATCATCAACACTGCAACCTCTGGATAAATCATTGAATGGCTTTTTGAGACCCTGGATAATCGGGCCGATGGCTTCCGCGCCGGCCAGACGCTGGGTAATTTTATAACCGATATTGCCGGCATCCAGGTCCGGGAAAATATAGACATTTGCTTTACCGGCCACCGGGCTGCCGGGCGCTTTTCGTTTGCCGACCGATTCCAGGTAAGCCGCGTCGAATTGCAATTCGCCATCCACTTTTAGTCCAGGCATTTTTTCTTTAAGCAGATTGGTTGCTTTGATCACTTTATCGACATGGGCATGCTGGGCGCTGCCCTTGGTGGAAAACGAAAGCATGGCCACACAGGGTTCCTGTTCGACCAGTCGTTGATGGGTACGGGCACTGCTGATGGCGATACTGCATAATTGTTCCGGATCAGGATCCGGAATTACCGCACAGTCGGCGAAGGTCAGGATTTTGCCGTCGGTTAAAACCATGATGAAGCAACTGGAAACAACGTTCACCCCTTCGGCCAGGCCGACAATCTGGATACCGGCGCGCAGCACATCACCGGTCGTATTGATCGAACCGGCCACTGCTCCATCGGCCATTCCCTGGCGAATCATGAAGGCACCGAAAAACAGGGGGTTTTTGACGATTTCCCTGGCCTGCTCGGGGGTGACATTTTTATGCTTGCGCATTTGATAGTAACTCTCCGCCCATTCAGCGTAATGTTCTGATTTCAGCGGCTCGCTGATCTGTATATCTTTAAGACTGACTTTGAGCGAGGTACCCAGTTTATTAATTTTATCCGCATTACCCAGCAGGATCGGTGTGACTAAATTCTCCTTTTTTAAAAAAGCGGCGGCCTGAATGACCCGTTCTTCTTCCCCTTCCGGAAGAACAATCGTTCTTTTTTTGCTCTGGGCCAGTTTCCTGAATTTTTCGATGATCTCCATGATTAAACCTCTTATCTGTTAAACTTTTGTTTTAATTTTTGAGCGACTAAAGGGGGTACCAGGTTTTTGATATTTCCGCCGAATTCCGCGACTTCTTTAACTATAGTTGAATTCAGGTAAGTGTATTTTTCATTGGGCATCAGAAAAACCGTCGAAATATCCGGGTTCAGGCGATGATTCATCAGGGCCATTTGAAATTCATATTCAAAATCGGATATAGCTCTAAGACCCCGGATCACAGCAACCGCCTTTTTCCTTTGAGCAAGATCGACCAGTAATCCTTCAAAACAGTCGGTATGCACATGGGGAATGGCCCGGGTGGCATCTTTGATGAAGTCAAGCCGTTCCTGCACCGAAAATAGCGGTTCCTTCTTACCGTTCAAAGCGATGGTCACGATAAGTTCGTCAAAAATCCTGATAGCCCGCTTGACGATATCCAGATGCCCGTAGGTAAAGGGATCAAATGTCCCGGGATAAATGGCGATTTTCTTAGACATATCACTCCCTGCCCGTTATATAAGATACCAGACTTCTGCCGATTTTTTTCTGTTGTTTGATTTGATAAGTTCCCGTATCCGCGGAGATTGGATTGGTAATCTCATGATGCACCACCAGAATACCCTGCACATTTAAAATTTTGCGCCCGAATATTAAATCGACCAATTCCTGAATCTCCGGAAAATTAAAGGGTGGGTCCATTAAAATCAAATCATAACTGTTTTCTGTACCTGCGCAGAATTTAATAACATCGCTGTGGACGACTGCGCTGCTGCCTGCTGCCAGTGATAACAGCGAGAGATTCCGGCGTAAAATTTCCAGGGAGTTGTCGGATTTTTCTACAAAAGTTACATTTTTAGCCCCGCGGCTGTAAGCTTCCAGGCCAAAACTTCCGCTGCCGCTGAACAGGTCCAGTACGGATTTATCCTGGTAAAAGTATTGCAGGCTGTCGAAGATGCTCTTTTTGATTCGATTGGTCAGCGGTCGTATTGACAAATCCTGACTGCCCAGTAGGTTTTTCCCCTTAAAATTACCACCCAGAATGCGCATAAAACACAGCCATACTGTGTTACATATAAAAATCAAGGATCAGGTGAAGTTGATAGGGTGCTTTGGCCAGATCGCGTTGATTGGTCGGCAGCAGGGTCAGCTTGTGGACGCTGATGTTGGTATTGGCAGAGGCCAGTTCAGAGATGACGGCCTGACAGTTGGGTTCGGGACCTTTTAATTTATATTCATAGCGGATAATTGAAAACAATTCCTCCTGGCGCATGGAAAGTTGTCTTTGCAGATCAACCGTAAGGCCATTTTTTTGCGTGAAGTTGGTGATCCAGTCCTGCGGTGAACTGGATATGAATATGGAATCGGTTCTGGCCGGAGCAAGGGCTGACGCGCCGGCAGTTTTTATATCGTACAGGGCAAAAAAACCGCCCCTGCTTCCCGGTCGTTTATCAACGGTTTCTAAAGTAAGATTAGAGAAGGAAGCAGAATTTTTCAGTTTATTGTTCAAATCTGCCAGATCAGTCCTGCTGGCGGTGAAAACTTCGCAGGCCAGATCTTCGCCGTAGACATATAAACCGGAATAACGGATCTTAGCCGGTTTAAGATTTATTAATTGTACCAGGCAGCCTAAGCGGGCATGGCTGTCAGCATTGATTGAGTTAAGCACATTATTTTTGCGTATCTGCAATTCACGTTTTAATTTCTGTTCGGCGGTTTCGGGGGGTGGCAGCTCAACCTTGTTGGAAAAAAATATTTTCCAGGCCAGAAAGGCTATAACTAATATCGCCGCGACTATACCTATACCAAATAATAATGGTTTGTAATTTGATCCGGGCATGGACATTTCATAAGCAGACTCATCCCGTCCGAAAGTCGTGCCGCTGGGGATTCGGGGAGTTTGTTTTACTGTTGTATCCGCAACACTTGAGTGGAAATTTTTGGCATGGCCGGTTGCGGCACGGGTGCAGTCTTGACCGCAGCAGCTACAGCCGGTTCCGGCGGCACTGGTATCCGGCTGCTGCTGGAGCGATCGGTAAATTTGTCGGGTACATCCGTTTCCGAAAATAATTTTTCAGAAAAGTCGGAATCAGGGATAGCGGGTTTGGATTTTACTTCCTGCGGTTTTGCGGTTTTTATTTCTGGTTCGGATTTATCCGGTTTGGATTCCATGGATTCGAGGTTCTCATCGAAAAATTCCGGTTGCTGGCTATCCATTAAATTATATTTCGGCATTATTCCTCCTTAACCGCCCGTTAAGTATCTAAAACCACACCGATGCATTCGACGTATTTAAGAACATCGTAACGGCTGGGCATGTTTTGACGGATTTTTTCAGTAAAGGTAATATTTTGCAATGGATTCAGACGAAAGACCGGTACGGAACAGTTTTTCTGGATCAGCTCAATCAGTTCGGCATTGATACCGGAACCATAGACGAACAGTTTATCGACTACGGTCAATTCCATGCCCCATTGTTCAAACAGTGTTTCGATGTATTTAATATTGGATTTGATTTTTTCAATAATGACCTGGGTAAACGAACCGGGTTTACTCGCTGAAATGATTTTTTCATAATTTGAATATAAATAACTGCCATTCCACAGGTAAGTCGTTTCCAGGCGGTTGCCGGCGATTTTAAACAGCACAAATAATCCGTCGATTTTATTGATCAGTATGCTCTGCAGGATCAGTTCGGCAGCCAGTTGGTTCAGACTCAGATTTTTTAGACTGAACCGTGTTAATTTGGATATCTGGCTGAAAAAACTGATCACCTTTTTCGGCAGGGTAATAACCAGGGTGTCCTGTAAATTATGATGATGAAAATAATTGGAGGTGATATGATAGACATAGTTGGTAATAGGTCCGGACAGACTTTCCGAGAGATCCCAGGCGATATGATCCTGCAATTCTTTTGTTTCTAAATTTTCCGGCAGCAAGACCCGTTTTAAAACAGCCAGATTCGTTTCAATCGAAATGGAGATGGTGGGTTGTTCGATTTTTAATTTTTCAAAGGAATGCCGGATCAGCTCGGCCAATAACAGGATCCGGTCCTCCCTGAAAAACTCCCGCTCATCATAGGCGAACGGATAATTGATCGTGCCCAACTGATCGAGATTAAAAGTACGCTCATTTTTGATAAAATGGGCATACAGGATATTTTCAACAGTAAAAGATAGACCGATATGATTATTCATTTTTCATGGATATATTGATTTTTAAGATAAAAAAATAAAGAATTAATGTCAATCATTTTTAGCACCACATTTTTTATAACTCTACATTTTTTAATAACTTCCGTTAGATGATTCTGCCTGACGATAAATTATGACTTTGTAATGCAACATAATCCTTTTTTTTAAAATTCGATACGATTATATTAACTTCTGTATCAGCTGATCCGGGATCATCATGTTTATAAAATTTTATATAATTGTATTAGTATCTGCACTTTGTGCATTTTGTGCCTGTACTTCCCTGAACCAGGATGAGACTTTAGCGCGGATAAAAGCTCTGGAATACAGCAGGAGTGCTGCCGGCGGAGTTTTCGATCAATATATCGGGAATGGTAGTCTGGAAGTAAAAACCGCAGTCATCGATGCCATTGCCAAAATTCAGGATCCCATACATTTAACCAGCCTGAAAAAACTACTGGTCAGGCCGGATCGCCGCTATATTGAAAAAGTTGTTTTTGCTCTGGGCCAGATTCATACTATCAGCAGTGTCGAAATTTTAGAAAATCTATATATTCAAAACAGTTATTCTCCTTACCGCCGTCAGATCATCAAAGCGCTGGGTAAAACAGAAAGCAGCCGGGCCAGCGAGTTCCTGCTGGCATATTTAAACACTTGCCCCGATTCTCTGCTGGATGTTGCTATCATCAGTTTGGCGTTGTTATCTCCGCGTGATTCGATCCAGACCGGGGTCGACCGGCAGTTATGCGGCTTTCTGACTCATGCTGCCGAAGGAGTTTCCTCTGCCGCCGCGTATTTTTATTCCAGGCATCCTGATTCGCTGGCCGCCAGCGCTCTTATTCGCGCCCGCTTACCCATAAATACATCAGGTCATAAATATCGTTTGCGGGCACTGGACCGCATTTTAAGCAGGTATGGAACTAACGGCATCGATACGCTTTTAATTGATTCATTGCAAGCAGAATTGACCAACCGGCACGGGACAGAACAATTTACACTGGACGGAAAATATCTATCGGATTGCCCTGCTGGCAAATTTTCCGGATTCATTGTGTACATCCGTACTGGCCGGATTTCTCCGGGAAGATATACCGCATCTGCGCACGGCTGCTATTCATGCGCTGGGTAAAATGAAAACACAACAGGCGCAGGACCTCTTATTGGCATATTTTGACCATCAGGCCAGCTGGCGGGACAAGGGTGAAATCATCTGGTCTCTGGCCGGTATACAAACACCACTGCTGAATTTCTTAATTCAGGACAATTTAGATAAAGGGCCGGTTTGTTTTAAACAACAACTTCTGGCTGCCCTGGCCAGGAAAGGAGACCAGGCTGCCTGGCAGCAATTGAGACAATTTTTACAGGTAACTGATAAACGACTGGTTTATACCGCCTATAACGGATTAGCTGAGGGCAACCAATTGAAGCCCGCCGATGTACGGGCGGCATTATTTTCCGGAGATCTGGCCCTGGTGTTCACTGCTGCAGAATGGATAACTGCACATCCCCGGACCGGTACTTTTCAGGATTTGCAGGAGGCTTATTTAAAATTAGCAGAGCCTGAAGATGTTGAGGCCATGATGGCACTGCTGAAAGCAGCGGTAATTGTAGATTCAATGCAAGCCAGGCCGTTGCTCTGGCGTGTTGCCGAAAAAGCGATCGATCCTGCTCTGGCCAATCAGGCTGTCGACCTGCTAAAAAGTACAGGGAGCAAGTACCCGGCCGAAAGAGCAGCAGTTGGATTATTTTTAGCGAAAACGGATGAGGAGACTGCTCAATCAGCGCAGATCGTGATCCGGACAGAAAAAGGGGATATCGAAATCGAGTTATGGCCCGACCGGGCGCCGGCAACGGTTGCTAATTTTATTTCATTAATCAGGCAGAAATTCTATAATAACCTTAGCCTTTCACCGGGTAGTAAGTGATTTCGTCATTCAGGGGGGTGATCCCAGGGGCGACGGCTGGGGCGGTCCGGCTTATCATATCCCCTGTGAATATAATGAGGCTGAATTCGAACGCGGGACGGTGGGAATGGCCACCGGAGGTAAAGATACGGGAGGGAGTCAATTTTTTATCTGTCATTCCGAGCAACCTCATTTGAATGGCAGGTATACTGCTTTTGGCCGTGTTGAACGGGGGATGGAGATTGTCGATACAATTGAAATCGATGATAAAATATTGGAAATTACAATCAAAACAAGGGGTGCATTATGAAACGTATGTTCTACATTTTTTTAGCAGTGGTTGCCTGCAGTTGTTTAGTTCAGGCCCAGGATGCCGGAACTCAGGTTGCACTGGCTGATAGCCTGTACGCTAAATTTGATACTCAGGGAGCTCTGAATGCATATCTGCAGGTGCTCAGATGCAGATTCCAACAATTACGAAGCCAGCTGGAAAACATCCAGATCCTACAGCGATATAGGTGAGACCATGGAAGGAAAGGACCGCGCCAGGCATTTCAAAACAAGCGAGATGTATGCCCGCCAGGCGGTTAAACTTGACAGCAACGCTGCCAAAGGTCATTTACAACTCAGTATCGCTCTGGGCCGCGTGGCCCTGGATGAAGGTCCCAAGGAGAGAATCCGGATTTCCAAAGAGGTCAAGAAGGAAGTCGATCTGGCTATAAAATTGGATCCCACCGACGATTATGCGCACCATGTACTGGGCAGATGGCATCGTAAAATAGCTAATCTGACCTGGGTTGAAAAAACGTTTGCCAATATTTTTCTGGGAGGGGTACCGAAAGAAGCCAGCAATCAGGCTGCGGCAGATTGTTTTAAAAAAGCGATTGAAATAAATCCAAATCATATAAATCATCATCTGGAACTGGGGTTGACTTACGAGTTAATGGGTGAAAAAGAACAGGCCAGGACCGAATTCCAGAAATGTCTGGATTTACCCAAAACGGATAGTGATGACGATACCTATAAAGCACAGGCAGAAGAAAAATTAAAGAAACTGTAGATAGGAAACCGTTCGGCCTGTCTTTTGATTTCTGGAATACCCTGTATCTGGATGGACGGGAAGATCAACGTATTATACTGCGCCAGGAATATCTGGCGCAGATTATTAATTCCTACCGTCAGGTAGCGGGTGAAGAACTTAAAATCGCGCTGTCGAAGTCGGTAGATTATTTTTTCAGTGAATGGCAGAATAAGTACAGAACACCCACGGTCTGGGAACGAGTACGGTATATCTGTAAATGTCTGTCGGTGGAGATCACAGCGGAGCATGTAAACGAGATTGCCGATTATTTCTGTTCGCTGATTTTCAGTGTACCGCCGGCGGAGATTCCTGAAATTAAGGAACTGCTTCCCGGTCTGGCTCAAAAATTTCCCGTAGGTCTGATTTCGGATACAGGTTACATCACCGGTAAATATATCCGGCAATTTCTGCAGCAGGAAAACCTGCTGCAATATTTCAGTTCATTCATGTTTTCAGATGAACAGCAGAACTCTAAACCGCATCGATCGGTATTTGCACAGACGGCTAAAAATTTGAATATTTCCTTAAACCGCTTGATTCATATCGGCGATCTGGAGCGGACGGATATTGCCGGCGCCCGGCAGGCAGGCTGTTATAGTATTAAATATAACGGAACTAATAAATCTGATAACCAGGATAAATCTCAGGCTCAATTTGTTATAAGTAATTATAATGAATTGCCGGCAACCCTGACCAGGCTGATCGAAGAAATTCACAATCCGGAAGACCTTCGGCGGCTGCCAGTTACCAGAACCTGAAAAATTTATTTATAATATGCGGATAGATACTCCATGCTTAAAGTAACAGGTTTAACTTACCGCTATCCCAATGGCACGCTGGCCCTGGACCAGCTCAGTTTTCAGATTCAGGCCAATGAAAAATTAGCCATCATCGGACCCAACGGGGCGGGCAAATCCACCCTGATTTTATTGCTGAACGGAATCCTCAGCGGTTCGGGAAGTATCTGGATTGAAGAACAACTGGTAGATCCTAAAAATCAGCGAATGATGCATCAAAAGGTGGGGGTCGTTTTCCAGAATCCTGATGACCAGTTGTTCTGTCCCACCCTGTATGATGATGTGGCTTTCGGACCGTTAAACCTGGGATTGCCCAAAGAGGAAATTGAACGGCGGGTCACTGAAGCCCTGGCCCGGGTGGGTCTGCGGGGACGGGAAAACGACTCCGTGCTCACGCTCAGTTTTGGTGAACGTAAAAGTGCTTCCCTGGCCACGATCCTGGCCATGCGTCCGGAAATATATATTTTTGATGAACCAAGTTCCAATCTGGATCCTTTTCACCGGCGGATTATTATTGATTACATTAATGAATTATCCAAAACTGTTTTAATTGCTACCCATGATCTCGATCTGGTCCTGGAAACCTGCAGCAAGGTTCTGATACTGAATAAAGGGCGCGTGACAGCCATGGGCGGGATTGAATTATTAAAGGATGAACCCCTGCTGAAACAGAATTATCTGGAACTGCCCGGCAGGTATCTGTATACCGGTCATAAAACCTGACCGGGAAATCCTTAAAAGGGTTGATAATTTATTACATTTTTATCATGATTCATCCGAGTATTACTATCAATACGACTGATCTTACGATCTTTTTGAACTAAAGAACCAATTCAATAAAACGGTGTTGAGGTTAAAATGAAACATTTTAGCAAATTTTTATTGATTCTATCCGCTATCTCCTGTTTAAATGCCCAGGATGCCAAAAAAACTATTGCCGTGCTGGATCTCGATCCTGCCGGTATAGCTCCAACCGAAGTTCAATTTTTAACCGCTCGTCTGCGCACGGAACTATTTGAAACAGGTGCCTTTCAGGTGGTGGAACGGGAGAAGATGAATGCCATTCTGAGCGAGCAGGGTTTTCAACAGACAGGTTGTACCACAGTGGAGTGTGCAGTTGAAATCGGACAACTGTTAAATGTCAAAAGTATCGTGGCCGGCAGTATCGGCAAGATCGAGGAACTCTATTCGATCAGTTTACGGATGATCGATGTGCAGACCGGTGCGATCGTTAAAACGGCTACCAGGGATTACCGGGGGAAATTGAGTGAAGTACTTACTAAAGTGATTCCGGAGATTGCGGAAATCCTGGCGATGGATGAGAAAACTGCGGTGAAGACAGAAGGGCCGGCAGTTAAAAAATCCGCTAGTGCCATTAAAGACATGAAAAGATTTGGGGTAATGTTCAAAGCCGGTTACGCCTTTCTTGGCTTCACCCAGGATGCAAATGATGCGATTGATGAATTCAAAGACCGATATGACAGATTCAATCAATATTCCAACCACCGTAACCTGGTCCTGGAAATAAACTATTCTTTGTCAGCCCGCTGGCAGGTAAAATTGAATTTTGGTGTCGAAAAAATTCTAGATAACTGGACAGATAATGGTTATTTTTTAAGTGAGGCTGCGGATATTGAAACTTTTACACAAAATTTTAAATTCACCAGTCTGGGTATGGGGATAAATTATTATCTGTTAAAGCGGCCGGCTAAATTTGATTGGTATATAGGTTCGGATATTGGTCCCATGGGCCTGGAAGTCCATGTAACTACTTTGAAAACTTCAACTGAGGTTTTTGATAAGAGGTATACTTATAATACATTCGCTATCAAGCTGGCAACAGGTTGCGGCTACTTTCTCGTTCCATCGTTAAGAGTGGGTCTGGAACTCGCGCTGCAGGCCAGCGGAAATTTTGATTTATCCAATCAGCCGATTATTCCGCCTGAGTATTCTTTCCCCACGGTTCCTGATGTTTTTAAAAAGGATATAATGCTGTTAACGAAATTTTCCGGAACGGGTATACAACTTAACACAACGCTCAGTTATCATTTCTGATTATTATCCGGGTTTACGATCATAGATTTTTAAATTACTTGGTACGGCCGGGATAAACTTTTAGGGCTTCAGCCAGTATGTGCATGGCTTTCCTGATATCTTCTATATTTAATACATAAGCGATACGTACTTCATCTTTACCCAGCCCGGGAGTGGAATAAAAGCCTGCGGCCGGGGCTACCAGGACCGTCTCATTATTGACCTCAAAATCGGTCAGCAACCATTTGGCAAAATTATCGGCATCGTCGACGGGCAAGCGGGTTACCAGGTAAAAGGCACCCTTTGGTTTGGGAGCAATCACACCCGGCATCCGGCGCAATGCTTCCACCATTACATCACGGCGCCGGGTGTACTCTTTAAGTATTTTATTAAAATAATTGGCAGGCGTGTCGATACCGGCCTGGGCACCTAACTGCTCCAGGGTGGGCGGGCACAAACGGGCCATGCCGAATTTCAAGGTGTTTTGGATAACGTCTCTGTTCTTGGATACTATACAACCGATGCGGGCGCCGCAGGCCGAGTAGCGTTTGGAAACGCTGTCCAGTAAAATAGCCCGGTCGTCGATTCCCTGCAGATGCATCACGCTGGTATGCTGCAGACCGTCGTAGCAGAATTCCCGGTAAACCTCATCTACAAGTAAAAACAGATTTTTATCCAGGACAATCTCACGCAAGGCCTCTAACTCTTTTCTGGAATAGACATAACCGGTAGGATTGTTCGGATTACAGATTAAAATTCCTCTGGTTTTATTGCTGATCTTGTTCCTGATCGACTCGATGGGAGGCAACTGAAAGTCATCTTCGATCCTGGCAGTGATGGTGACGATGCGGGCAGCGGTCTCAATAGCAAAACCGTTATAATTTGTGTAAAAAGGTTCCGGGACGATGATTTCATCACCGGGATCGGTAATGGCCATCATGGTAAAAATTATGGCTTCACTGCCGCCGGTAGTTACCAGGACGTCATCCATGGAAACATTTATATTATAGCGGGCATAATACTCAACCAGTTTCTTACGGTAGGAAGTTAATCCGGCCGAGGGTCCGTATTCCAGCACTTTGCGGCCATGATTGCGGATGGCCCGCCAGTAGGTCGCCGGAGTTTCAATATCCGGCTGGCCGATATTAAGTTGATATATATGCCGTCCCTTTTCTCTGGCCTGGTCGGCAAAGGGGGCCAGTTTACGAATGGGCGAAGGGGGCATACTAATACTGCGATTGGAAGACACAGGCATGGCTAACCTCTATATTATATAAATGCGGAAATCTCTTCCCAAATTGTCGAACAGTAATTAGTAACAGGTAAGAATTTAGAGATTGATTTAAAAATTTACAAGCAATTAACGGCAGGGCTCCATTTTCCGCTTAAACCGCCAGGCCAATCTATTTGTTCTTTGTATTGGGTGAAACCGGCCTGTTTTTATAGTATAGACAGTATTTTGACAGAAAACAGGAAGAACACAATGGCCGGCGTGCTTTGCATATTTTCCGTCCATGCCAGATCAGCCAGTGATGAGCAGCCGACCAGTCATCCTGGGGGATTTGTTGCATCAGTTGATTTTCGGTCTGGCGAACGTTTCCGGAGTCTGCCAGTCCCAGCCGGTTAGCGACCCGGAAAACATGTGTATCGACGGCGATGGCTTTGAAATCGGTCGTGATACTCAAGACCACGTTGGCTGTTTTCCGGCCCACCCCCGGCAGGGTCATTAATTCTTCACGGCTGGCCGGAATTTCACTGTTATATTTATCGACCAGCATCCGGCAGGTCGCTAAAATGTTTTTTGCTTTGGATCTGTACAGGCCGACGGTCTTGATCTTTTCTTCCAGCTGCGGGGTGCTTAATTTTAACAAAGCCCGAGGTGAATCATAATCCTTATACAATTCCCTGGTCACGATATTGACACGCTTATCGGTGCTCTGGGCGGCTAAAATAGTTGAAAGTAATAGTTGAAAGGGGGTTTGATATTCCAGAGCAGTGGTGTAATGCCGGTAATTCTCTTTTAATAACGATAGTACAAGGTTTATACTTTTTTTATTAAGCATATTTGATAAATTTATTTAAATTTTCAGCAGAATGAAATATCTATGTCGCTAATGTCTGAAAATTCAGGTAAGGAAAATGGTCGAAGAAATTCTGATTAAAATGATTGCTGCCGAGTTGAATCTGAATCCGCTGCAGGTCCAGAATACCATCGAACTCCTGGATACGGACAACACCGTGCCGTTTATTGCCCGCTACCGTAAGGAGAAAACCGGAAATCTCAGCGAAGAGCAGATCCGGGCTATCCAGGAACGAATGCTCTATCTGCGCCATGTGGAAAATCGCCGGCAAACCATACTGCACTCCATCGCCGAACAGGGTAAACTCGATGCTGATCTGGAAAAGAAGATCAGGGCATGTTATAAATTGAGTGATTTGGAAGATCTGTATCTTCCCTTTAAACCCAAAAGACAGACCCGGGCCAGCCTGGCCAGAGAGAAAGGCCTACGGCCTCTGGCCCAGATTATACTGGCGCAGGAATTAACCAGCGGGGATGTTCTGGAAGTGGCCGGATCGTATATCAATCCCGAAAAAAACATCAATAGCGCCGCAGATGCACTCGGCGGAGCCGGAGATATTCTGGCTGAGATCTTTTCCGAGCACAGTGCAATACGCAGGTTTTTACGCGAGCATTTATATGAGCAGGGTATTTTATGCTCGCGGTTGAAGGGCGAGGATACTGCCAAAGAATATGAAATGTATTTTGATTTTTCTCAGGGTATTAAAATTATCCCGCCATACCGTGTTCTGGCTATCAACCGTGGTGAAAAAGAAGGTATCCTGGCAGTCGATATTAAGGGTGATGAAGAATTCATTTATCAGCGGATGTATAAAGAATTTATTCGCAATGAGCAGTCTATTTTTCTGGAGCTGTTAAAACGGATACTGGAGGATGCTTATAAACGGTTGCTCGCTCCGGGGATTAAACGGGAAATGCGTTCTGAATTGACCCGGGGTGCCGGGCAGCATGCCATTAAGGTATTTGCTCTGAATTTGAAAAGCCTGTTGCTGCAGCCACCGGTCCCGGAAAAAATGATCATGGGTATCGATCCGGGTTTCCGCACCGGATGCAAGGTTGCCGTGATAGACAAAGTCGGAAAATACCTGGAAGGTGCGACTATTTATCCCCATCCCCCGCAGAATGAATATTTTGCCGCCAAATCACTACTCCGCGAAATAATCGAGAAATATCAGGTGGAGGTAATTGCCATCGGCAACGGGACCGCCAGCCGGGAAACCGAATTAATGGTGGCCGAATTGATCCGGGAGATCAAGGCCGAACGGGAACTGCAGTACATCATTGTCAATGAAGCAGGTGCTTCAGTCTATTCTGCTTCGGATCTGGCCAGGGAAGAGTTTCCGGAACTGGAAGCGAGTCTGCGGGGCAATATTTCCATTGCCAGGAGGCTGCAGGATCCGCTGGCAGAGTTGGTGAAAATCGAACCCAGGAGTATCGGCGTTGGCCTGTATCAGCATGATGTCGACCAGCAGGAATTGAACCTGACCCTGTCGCAGGTGGTGGAATCCTGCGTCAATCAGGTTGGGGTTGATCTTAATACGGCTTCCGTGGCCTTATTAAAATATGTTTCCGGCCTGAATAGTAAAAGCGCACAAAGAATAGTTGAGTACCGGCAGAATAACGGACGATTCGCCAACCGGGAACAGTTGAAGCAGGTTCAGGGCATCGGTGAAAAATCATTCCAGCAGGCAGCCGGATTTTTAAGAATACGGCTCGGGGATAATCCACTCGATGCTACTTCGATTCATCCGGAATCGTATACCGTGGCCAGTAAACTTCTGGATAAATTTTCTATTACCGACATCTTTCAGGAAGGCAAGATGCTTAAGACGCAGTCTGAGTGAGCAAAAAACTGATTTAAACTCGCTGGCCCTGGAACTGGGCTGCGGATTACCGACTCTGGAAGATATGCTCAAGGATCTGGAAAAACCGGGACGTGATCTGCGGGATGAATTGCCCAAACCGGTATTCCGCAGCGATGTGCTGCGTATGGAAGATTTAAAAACCGGAATGATCATGAAAGGTACCGTGCGTAATGTGGTTGACTTTGGTATTTTTGTCGATATTGGAGTAAAACAGGATGGACTGGTGCATATCAGCCAGATCTCAAAAAAACACGTCAGGTCGCCCTATGAGTTGGTCCGGGTTGGCGAGGAAATCAGGGTAAAAGTGTTGAATATCGATCTGGAGCGAAAACGGATTGCTCTGAGTATGATTGAGTGAAACTTGTGAAAGGACGAAGGTTCAGCTGATTATTTCTTGAACTTTTGATTTAATATCCCGCAGGGAGAACGGCTTTTGAATATAATCGAACTCGCCGGGTAACTCTTTTAATTTCAGTATATCCTGATCGGGAAAACCGCTCATAAAGATTACCTTCAGATCGCTGCGGGTTTCCATAATCTGTTTAAAAATTTCAATGCCGCTGATATCGGGTAAAAACAAATCGAGTAAAATTAATTTAATCTTTTTACGGTATTGTTTGAAGACCGTCAGCGCTTCTTGACCGTTATGAGCCGTAATGATGGTAACTTTGGTGGAATGCAGTACTTCATTCAGGATATCCAGCACCATCTGGTCGTCATCGATCAGCAGCAGATAAGGCATCTCTTCCTTTAAGGATTTAGCCGCAGGTTTGTGCTTACTTTGAGTCATAGCTGTTCTATTAAATAATCGGTGCTGATTATTCCTGTTATCCGGGACAAATATACAGAATATTATTCAAATCTTAACAAAGAAAACTAACATCTATCGCAAAAAGAAGGAATATTTTTTTCCAACCAGTTTTTCCGAAAATCCTGGAATTTTGCAGAATTTAATACATGGATTAGACTATCATCAAATACATTACCGAAATTAAGCACCTTGGGAAATAGTTTTGCGCAGCAAGAGGCATGTATCCATCCCGGTGATATAAAAATGCTTCCAGGGATTTTGGCAATCCGCCTTTTAAACAGGTTTGTTTTAAATAATGTTATTATATCCTATTTCTGTTCGATGGCCACCTGTGGTAAAAGTTTACCCCGGTAAAAATTCTGCTCGATTATCAGATCATGTTTTCCGATTTCAATATCAGCTATATTGAAGATTGTTTTTAACGGAGACATGACGGGTATCCTCGTTGTGCAGATCTTTTAATTCTCCGAAACTGTAAAGGCCGGAAACGTGCTCAAAATCAGTGGTCAGAGCCATTTCTTCCACCGCCTGATGCAAGGGACGATTTGCATGATTGGTCATACTCGATCATCAGCGCAGCGGTATTTCTTTTTTGTATGCAAGGTGATAAATAAAGTAGATAATTCCCATCGGGTTGGCGGGTGGAGAATACTTTGAAATCAGTTTATTGGATAATCTTCTTTTAGATTGGTGTGCTAGTCATTGAATTAGTTGAGGGCCAATTTCAATTCAGCGATTTTTTTTATTCTGTCATCAGACCAGGCCATTTCAGGAATTAATTGAAATATTCCGTCCTATTGCTGATAAAAAAGGGCTGAAAGATAACCGACCACTTCTTCATATTCACCGGTTATATCACCGGAGTTCCGGTAAATCAGAACGTCTGACTTGTTGGCGCCCAGCAATTTGCAGGCTTTCATTACCGCTATAGCCGGACCGCCGCCGCACATCTCGCAATACCCCTGTTGCAGATCCTGGAAAAGTTTTTCGTCGTCGAAATTTTTCAGATCGTCAATTACCACATTATCAAGAACCGCTGCTTTTTTAGCATGATAGAAATGGGAAAGGTCGGAGGAGGCCACCAGTAACGCTTTCCGGCCGGCTAAAACTGCGGCCAGGGCCTTGGCCAGGGTCTCGATATTACCATAACTGTGCTCGCCCATGACAATGGGAATAATTTTAAAATCGTTCAGGACTTCCTGCAGAATCGGCAGTTGTACTTCCAGGGCATGTTCCTCAAAGCGATGTCCCTTTTCCGACAGAATAATTTGCGGACTCGCTTCGGCTAATTGATGGGCCAGGGTTTTTTCTACTGGTATAATTCCCAGCGGCGTGGAATAGCCATAACCATCATAAATGGAGATCTCGGTAAAATACTCACGGTGGCTGGGAGAAATTACCGCCACCACATCAATTTCTCTATCCATGATCTGGCGGTAAGCCCGGGTGGCTACCCCGCCTGAATACATGTAACCGGCATGAGGTACAATCATCCCGCTAATCTTTCCGCTTATCGGCAGTACCGGAGAGTTCTCCAGATAAACAGCAATTTCCCGTTCCAGTGAAATTTTCTTCTGCGGATAAAACATACCGGCAACCATTGCCGGCCTGATTTTCGGACTTTCTACCATAGAACCGTTAATTTGATTATCCCCTCGTTACTGGCAATATACACAGCAATTGGCAAGTTGACAACCGGCAAGGTAATAAAATTATTTGCCCCTGCGGTCATTTTTTCAAGGAATTTTTTATCTTGAAACGGACGGCCTGGCGATTGATGTTGCCGCTGCGGTCTTTTAACGAAACGGTAAAAGTATGTGCACCCGGTGCCAGCGGTGCATCATAGCCGGTTATGATTACATTTTTTTCAGGGTCCCATTCCGGAATAACATAATTACCGTCCATGGAGAGCGATATGTTCCGTTCCGACCCGATCCCGGAATGCAGATCGTCCAGTTTGAGTTTAATCTTCGGATTCCCGGCATATTCCTGACCGTTTTGCGGCGACATAATCTCCAGCAGGGGCGGCAGAGTGTCACTGGCAATCAGAAACCTGCCGAATGATGAGGCCCGGGTGGATAAAGTCAAATTGACTGAGTCGATTACAGCGGGTAAATATGAAATTTTACCGGAAGATTCAACCTGGTAGATCGACCATTTCCCCCAGCGGGGCAGGCCGGTGCGATCGACGCGGAGTTGCAGCAGGAAATCAGCATACCAGGGAAAATTAACCGGCCGGAGTTGATACACCGGCCCGATCACGGGCATGTCCGGCACGCCGGACATGCAGGTCGTGATGGTGGCTGCCGAAAGGGTGTCTGCCGTAATCAGCACAGTATCCACAACAGATTCAGCGGAGGTGGTCATAACCAGGGCGGAATCAAACCAGGCGAAGGTTTGCTGAATACCCGGATAAAGTTGATGCATTTCGATATCGGCGGACCAGCCGGGAACAAGCGATGAATATAATTTTAAGCGGTGATTTTCCCCGCTGAGCAGATCACCGGGCAGCATAACTTCGCTGTAATCCTGATCGGTTTTGCGCAGGGGAAATTCCATTTGCCGGGATGCTGATTTAATTGTCCCGTAATTAGCCAGGTGTCTGAAACGCAAAACCAGTGCACTGCCTAAAAAATGAAATTCAGGTTCCTGTTTTAAGAAATATGTACTGTCAGTCCGCAGAGATAAAGTCTGCGCCGATTGTTGCCGGTCTTCGATATACAGATCTGTGGTTGTATCGGGGCGTAATTCCAATTTACACAAACTCGTATTCGAGCGGATATCTTTGACCAGAATTGAAATGGGAATTGCCTTATCCCCCATGGTGATGATTCCGTTTTCCTGCTGCCGGCGCTGGTAAAAACCAAGGGGATTATAATCATCAATATATAGTTTATGGTACACTTCGCCGGAGCGGATCCACTGGGGATAATAGATCTCGCTATTGATATGAATAGTCTGGTCAAAGTCGAATTCATCATAGCGGATGTTAAAAACTGTATCGGTATTAACGATCAGCAGTGTCTGGTAAAAACCGAAACTGTTACCCAACTCGACTGCCTGGTCAAATCCCTTGATCCCCAGTCCCACCGCACCTTTGATCCGGACAGGCTGCTGCACGGTATAGTGGCCTTCGCGCGTGCGCACTAATGGAAATTTCCGGGGCAGATAACTGCCATTGATGCTGGCCCCGGCTGAAAGGGGAATGCAGATCACGCCTTTTAAACCGGGCGGCAGGGGATCCTGATGTTGAGGATAGAACTGTAAAGGATTAACCGGATGACCCTGCTGATTCCTGATTTCAAAATGCAGGTGGGGCGGACCGACGCCTGTCCCGCCATTATAAGCAATAATTTCTCCCTGCTTGAATTTGATGCTGTCCATGGATAGATCGAGGGTATAACTTTGATGTTGTACCTGCCAATTGTGAATGATTGCTTCCAGGGGAGCGGCGAATCGCTGTAAATGAGCGTACACAGCGGTATTGCCGTCGGTCAGTTTCAGGTAAATGACCTTGCCGTATCCGGTCGGGGAGACACGGATTCGTTCGACATACCCGTCGGCAATAGCATAACAGGGGAAACCTTCACGCAGCCAGGTCTTGATATCGATGGCCGAGTGATAATGTCCTTCACGGAATTCACAAAAACTTGATGATACAAAATTACTGGCATTGGTTGGCCACAGGTAGTTCTGGGCCCGCAGCAACTGGCCGGGTATTAAAAAGAGTATAATGAATAATAAATTATAGAGTCGGGGCATTCTTGTTTTCAATTTTGCAGTGTCATACGGCTGTCAACGATGACCGGGGACGGGGAATCAGCAGGCCAGATCAGAGGATTGAGATCCATTTCGGTTATATCCATATTTTCCGAAACCAGTTCCGTAAAGCGCTGAATGATCTGTACCAGTTTGTCCAGATCAAATACCGGTCCCCGGCGATACCCGGTCAGAAGTCCATAACCCTTTACCTCGGCAATCATGCTCCTGATCTCCAGGTCATCCAGGGGTAATATGCGGAAGGCGACATCTTTGTATAAATCGATTAATACTCCTCCGATTCCAAACATAATAACGTTTCCGTATAATGGATCGTACTTATAGCCTAAGACCAGTTCCAGGCCGGCAGGTATCATTTGCTGAACCAGAACCTGCGCTTTACTGCCCGCAGGTAACAGGCCGGTCGCAGAGTTTAACAGTTGATCGTAGGCCGTGGAGATGGAGCGGGCCTCGGACAGATTGAGAAAAACCAGACCGGTATCCGATTTATGGATGATCTCGGGATTAGCGATTTTCAGCACTATCGGGCCGTGTTTTTTATGGAAATCGATACAGGCTGTTTTATCATAAGTCAACAGGTGCGGTACTAAGGGTAATTTATATTTAAGCAGTCTTGCCGCGATTGTGCTAAAAGATGCCTGTACAGTTTTTTTATTCGCATCGATCTGTTTTCGCTGTTGGTTGCCCGCAGGTTTTTTGTCTGTAAAATTCTTTTTGATTTGCTGATATTTCCACATTTTTCCCAGAACGGCGGCAGCTGTTTCCGGATAATTAAATACCGGGATAGAATATCGCTGGCATAATTTATAGGCAAGTTGATCCTCCGCGGCAGCCATCAATACCACAAAAAACGGTTTGGCTGAGGCTTTGATCAGTGCTGACAGTTCTTCAATTATTTTTTCAGGAGTGGTTCCAGTCGGCGGTTTGACAATAATGGCAATAACCGCGTCTATATTGGGATCTTTTTCGACCAGGCTGTAAACTTTTTTATAGGTGTCATGGATAGCGCTGGCGATCATATCCACGGGATTGCTGCAGGCTGCTTCTGCCGGTAGAACTTGCCGCAGTTGCTCGATGGTTTCGCCAGTTAATAAGGGCAATTGTAATCCGCAATTCTCAATGGTATCGCTGGCCAGAATGGCCGGACCTCCGGAATTGGTAATTATCGCAATCCGGTTATCGGCAGGCGGCACCTGTCGTGAAAAAGCCAGGGCTGTATCGGTCAATTCCTGCAAAGTTTCACAGCGCAGCAATCCGCACTGTTTTAGATAAGCAGCGCTGAGCAGGTCATCGGCAGCCAGCGCCCCGGTGTGGGAGGAGGCGGCGCGCAGTCCGCTGCCGGTGCGGCCGGCTTTCAGGGTCAGGACCGGTTTATGAGGTACGATCCCGGCACTGATCTTTCTGAATTCATCGGGATGGTCAATGCTCTCCTGGTATAAGGCAATGACGCGGGTATTGTCATCGTTACCCAGATATTCCAGTACATCAACATCGCTGATATCGGCTTTATTGCCGGTACTGACAAATATGGAAAATCCCAATTGGCTGGTTTTGGCCAGTTCCAGCACGGCCACACCCAGGGCGCCGCTTTGTGAAATAAAACCGATATGTCCCGGGTAAGGTTGGGTGGGAGAAAAAGTGGCATTCAAGCGGACCTGCGGATGCGTGTTGAATATGCCCATACAATTCGGGCCGATCATGCGCATCCGCTTTGATTTGATCAGTTGCAGTAACTTGTTTTCCAGTTCGATGCCCGCACCGCCGACTTCCCTGAAACCGGCACTGATTACGATCACGTGTTCTGAACCTTTTTGGATCAGTTCCTCAATCGCCGGCAGCACGAATTCTTTTGGCAGCAAGATGACCGCTAAATCAGGTGTTTCAGGCAGAGAAAAAATATCGGCATAGCAGGGCAAATCATCTATCCGGTCGGCCTTGGGATTAACGGGGAAAATTTTACCTGTAAAAGACATTTTTACCACGGCATCCAGGAACATTTTGCCCAGGCTCCCCTCGCGGCGGGAAGCACCGATTATGGCAATAGATGCGGGGGCTAAAAATTTTTCTAAAGAATGCACATTCTTTCCTGGTTAACTCAGCAGATCCTGAGTCAGTTCAACGATATTGCCTGTAATTGAATAATCCATTATACTATCGATAATATTCATCAATGGCTGGGCTAATTTAGGTTTATTATAAATTGATTCCAAAAAAAAATAAAGGCAGCTGTCGGAGCCGTAGTTATGAATACCGGGATTAAGATGAAAGGCAGAACTGAATTTCAGGGAAAATATTATAATGCCTACAGCGATTTTATTTTAGGTAAATACGGTGAGCGTGTTCAAAAAGTGACGGTAGATGCCGGATTCAGTTGTCCTAACCGCGATGGAACGCTGGCCAGCGGCGGTTGTATTTATTGCAACAATGATAGTTTCAATCCGGCCGGTAATGATCCGGCCAAGGGTATTCACCGGCAGGTTAACGAAGGTATACAGATTTTACAGCGGCGCTATAAAGCACAAAAATACTTCGTATATTTTCAACCCTACAGCAATACCTACGCCCCCCTGGAAAAATTAAAGGCTTATTATCAGGAAGCATTGGCGGCACATCCGGGGGTAATCGGCCTGACCATCGGTACGCGGCCCGATTGCGTTGATGAACAGAAATTAGACTATCTGGCCGAGTTAGCCCGAAACTTTGATATTACCATTGAATATGGCCTGGAGTCCATATATGATGATACCCTGTTAAAAATAAACCGGCAGCATGATTTTCAGTCTTATCTGCACGCGGTAGAGCTGACCCGGCAGCGGGGAATTCAGGTATGTACTCATATCATTCTGGGATTTCCCTGGGAGACGCAGGCACAATGGCTTAATGAGGCCGGAGTACTGGCTGATATCCCGATGAATTTTTTGAAGATTCATCATTTGCATATTGTTAAAAATACAGAGCTGGGCCGGCAATACCTGCAACAACCTTTTGAATTGTTTACCTACCCCGCGTATATCAGTCTGGTCTGTTCTTTTCTGGAAAAATTAAATCCCCGCATAGTTATCCAGCGTTTATTCGCTGAAACTCCTGCTGGTTTGTTGCTGGCCCCGCGGTGGCATAAGAGCAACACGGAAATCCTGCATGACATCGGGCAGGAATTTGAACGCCGCAATAGCTGGCAGGGCCAAAAGTATAAAGCAATTCATTCCTGATCGGCAGGGCTATAATTCTATTAATTACAAATTCCATTCACGAAGAAACGGGGTATAAAATTTTATGTGATCGGGAACAGCCCCTTTAATTCCGCAAATTTGTGCTGCAAAATTGACTCCCCGTTGCAAAGTGAGTGAAAGATCCCATTTTTTCAATATACCCAGTATTATAACCGCACTGAAAGCATCTCCGGCGCCCACCGTATCAAGAACCGCGCTGCCAGCAGCAGGCTGAGCAATGAGTTTTTCATCTCGTCGAGTATAGATACAGGCTCCTTTAACCCCACTGGTAATAATAATGGCCTGCAGATTAAACTGAGCAATAAGTTTCAGTGCCGTATGGTCTTCGGATTCAGAATCCATAGGCAGTGTTGACTGTATAATCCTGAATTCAGTATCATTGCATTTTAACCAACCAGCCTGGCTGATGGCGGATAAAACCAAGTGCCTGTTCCACCAGGGCTTGCGCAAGTTGATATCGACAAAAATCATCCCGGAATAATTACGTTTGATTTTTTCCAGTGTGCTGGCTGAAACCATATTCCTGGTTGCCAGGGTTCCATAATATAGCAGCGGATGATCTTTGAGATTTGTGACATTACAAACAGGTTGGAATTCGATCTGATCATAGGCCTGTTGATCCAGAATAGTAAATACCGGTTCTCCATTTTTATTTGTGACTGCAACTGTTCCGGTTGGATAAACCTGGTCGACAGTTATCCCCGCGGTAGACATTTGCCATTTTTGCATGGCCGCAAGAATGTTTTTGCCCCGGATATCTGAACCTACTTTGCTTATAAACAGCGGGTTCAGCCCAAAGGCTTGCAGATGCCAGGCCACGTTAAAAGGCGCGCCACCTAACTTTTCCTGAGATTCAACATAGACATCAAATAATACTTCACCAAAAATAAGCGGACTGCTTTTGCTGACCATATTAGCCTTTTAAGTAATCACTGGTTTTACATAAAATCTTTCAATGCGGCTTTGCGGGCATTCCTGTTGATATAAGGCAGTCAGGGCAGCCAAAGTTTGATCGAGGTATGATTGCTCAATCTCCGCCGGGGTGAAAAAAACAGCCAGGATATTTCTGGTATCCGGGTTAATACAGGTTCTGGCGGAGTCGGCTGTCGGATTGCCGAAAATGCCCTCGCTATCGCGCAGCACCAGTTTACCTTCGGCGTGAATGAGATCTTTATAGATACCCTGATAAGATTCCCCGGCCCGGCCCACGTCTACCTCGATACCCGGCTCAATTTTATCGAGGTCATATAAACCCATCGGCAAGTGAAAGCGGGTTGAAGTAATATTAGCCAGGTCGACCAGGTTATTGATCTGATAAAGCCCGCTCCCTTTCAGTATCCTGCGGATCAGGGCTTCAGCGGCTGGACGGTACCGGGTCGGTTCCCAGCCGATGCGCCGGTACATACGCCGCACCGCCGAGATCACCGCATCGGCAGAAGGCGGTTTCCCGGCGAATTTCTCCAGAATGAATTGTGTTAATTCCTGTGAGGCTGAATCGACCAGCGTGGATTGTTTGGTTACGGTAAGATTTTCAGCAACCAGATTTCCCAGGCACAGTCCGGGCAGCCTGGCGGTGATCAGATCAGAAAAACATATTTTGATCGAAGGGATCAACGGATCTACAAATGCCGGAACTTTTTTATGCCATAGTATATTTCACTGGAAGTGACTTTAATCATGCCGGCGACCGGTACAGCCAGTACTAATCCCAGCAATCCAAAAAATTTCCCCCCGATCAGCACGGCAAAAACAATGATCAGCGGGTGTAAATCGACCGATTTGGATAAGACGATCGGCTGGACGATCATGTTATCGATAAATTGTACGAGGGCGAAGGCCACGGCAATATAAATAATAGTAGTCATACTGCCGCCATTGACCAGGGTCACAATAATAGCCGGTACTGCACCGGCCACCGGTCCCACGTAGGGAATCATATTGGCCAGGCCGGCGAATATACCGATGATGATCGAGTATTTTACATTCAAGATTAACAGGGCGATCGTACCCAGTAAGCCAACCACCGTGGCTTCGGTAAACTGGCCGCGCAGATAACCGCCCAACTGGCCGTCGATTTTATGCATAATGTTCAAAGTAATTTCGAAATAGCGGTTCGGTATATACGAGATAAATACTTTTTTCATGTTGCGGCCATCGCGCAGGAAGAAATAAACCACGAAAGGAATAATCGCCACCGCAGACAAAATCGAACCGATATTACTGAGAATAACCAGCACTTCTTCAGAAATCACGGCCATGAAAGATTCCATCTTTCCTTTTAAGTCGATGGACTCCACATCAAATGCCCCGACTGAATTTTTGATAAAATCCTGGAGGGCCAGAATCATATTATCTGTTCCGCCGGTGCTCAATTGTTTCTGCAGCACAAAAAGTTGGCTGAAAACTCCGGGCAGAACCAGCCAGATGTTGAGGGCGATAATCAGAAAAAATACCAGAAAAATTATGGTGGTAGCGTTAGAACGGGATAAACCCTTGGCTTCCATGAAACTGGCCACTGGATCCAGTATATAGGCTATCAGAAAGGAGACGATCACCACAGTCAGCAGATCGGCTAATTTGTACATCAACCAGCCGATAATGATGAGGAAAAATAATATTACTACAAAGCGTAAAAATCTACCGACGGTTACATCCATCAGGACACCTTTTTTTCTTTAGATTTATCTTCGGGACGGGCCAGTTTTGATTTTAATTGTTGATTTTCCAGGTTGGAAAAGCGCAGACGATCCGCAATCATCTGGGCCAGACGGAACAAGATCTTATTCCCGAGCCGCGGATTAGTTTCCATGAGTCCAAAAAGATCCGGCTGGAAAAAACCAAGTATTTGAGATTCAAGAGAAGTAATAGCCGCGGCGGTACGCGGGACTTCCGAGAGCAAGGCCATCTCGCCGAAAAATTCACCATTAGACAGGGTGGCCAGCAACTTCTGATCTTTACCCAGAATAATATTTACCCTTCCGGCGACAATGATGAACATACCCACGCCGGCATCCCCTTCATTAAAAATCGGTTCATTGGCCGCATAGGTACGCTGGTGCAGGATCCTTTCAATGGCCCGCAATTCCCGTTTGTTCAGATCCTGGAAGATCGGAATTTTTTCCAGCAGCGTATAGATATCATCACTCTGTTTTTCTTTCTTGCGGAAAATATTACCCCACATGGTATCTTCTTCCATAGGTCGGCTCTCCTGAGTTGCATACAATTGATTTATTCATAAATATACAATTTTCAGATTATACCCGTCTGGAAATCATCAAGGTAAAATCGTCTTCCAGCGGTTTGGTACCGATGTGATTTTTCACCTGGCGGATGATCTCGTCTTTCAGAGTAGCACTGCCGTTCTGATGGCTGCTGGTGATTATTTTTTTCAGTGCATCCAGTCCGAACTCTTCTTCCCGTTCGTTCATCGACTCGACCAGGCCGTCGGTATACATGACGAATGTATAGCCCTGATTAAAGGCAACCGTCTCGGATTGATATTCCCATGGTGTAAAGCCGATAAATATACCTCCGGTACTTAACTCTTTTATATTGCCGCGATCATCGATGATCAACGGCGGATTGTGTCCGGCATTAACAAAGGTAATGGTCGATTGGCGGTGATCATAAAGCCCGATAAAAAAAGTAATGAACCGGCCGGAGATGGTCGTGCGGATAATGGTTTCATTCAATCTTTTTACCACCGACAACAGATCGGTACTGTATTGCAATAATCCGCGCAGAGTGGCCTGCATATTGGACACCACCATCGCTCCCGGTATGCCTTTACCGGAGACATCGGCAATAATAAAAATAAAACGGTTTTCATCCAGCTGCATGATGTCGTAAAAATCTCCACCCACTTCTTTACAGGGCAGATATGCCGCCGCAATATCCAGGAAAGGCAGAGCAGGCATTTGCTGGGGAATCAACATCCGTTGAATCTCGGCAGCCACCTGTAACTCTTTATCCAGCCTTTCCTTTTCGATCGCCGCATATAATAAACGCGCATTCTCGATGACCAGGGCCGCCTGCGAGGCGAAAATGGTAAAAAGCATTTTGTCGCTTTCATTGAAGGGCAAGCCATCAAAGCGGTTCAGCACACTCATCACGCCGATAGTTTTGGATTTATGGATCATCGGGACGACCAGCATGGATTTGGTCATAAATCCGCTGCGCTTGTCAAAAGACGGGTCAAAACGGGGATCGGAATAAGCATCGGCGATCAGCACCGCTTCACCGGTCTGGGCAACCCAGCCGGAAATTCCCTTGCCGATCGGCAAACGGAACGGCTTGACCCCGGTAGCTTTGGGGCCCAGGGCAATTTTGAATTCCAGTTCATTGGTTCCCTCGACGACCAGCATCAGCGAGGCGGCCTGGGCCTGCATTATCGCCTGGCTTTTTTTCATAATATATTCCAAAAGAGAATCCAGATTTGCCGTCGATTCAAGGGCGTGGGTGATCTCGTGCAGCGTGCCCATCTCTTTCAGCATCCGCTCCATGCGATCCGAGTAATTCTCCAGATTGTGCACCAGGTTTTCGTTCATGATCATGTTGCTGATCGAATTGGCAATAAATCTGGCCAGATCTGTTTGCTGGGAAGTAAACACCCTGGCAGCAGAAGACAGAGCCATAAACATGCGGTAATTTTTCTCGGTACTTATTGGAACAAGCAGGTGAATGTTGAAGAATTCAAAGAGCGATTTTAATGTCGATTTGGCAGCCGACAGGTCTTTCCGGATCAGAATATGTTTTTTACCGAAGGCCTTCGGCAGTGGACATAAAAAAGTACTATAAGATTTCTTATCTGATTGTAACAATACCTGCCAGACGCTATTATTGTCCATGACCAGGATCAAGGCTTTTTTATAATGAAAAACTTCGATCTGGATCTGCAGCATGGCAGCGATTTTATCCTGCAAATCCTTCTTAATATGCATATAATCCATAATGAATGTTCTATCACTCAACCTGGATTTTGATAATCTGGTTTTATGCTTCAGCGTGCTTTTCATATATCTTTCAGGTGATATGTATAGTTACCGGGTAAAATACCATTAAAAATTCATAAAATAAATTAATGAATTTATCTTATGAACGAAAAATATATATGAAATATTTTGCACAATCTGTCATTCCGAGCGTAGCGAGGAATCTTATATCAGGCGATAAGTTCGACAATCATATTATTATAATCCGGAAGAGAAAATAATAACTATCAGATTTCATTTGTTTGTTAAAATTTGTTAAATTTTCAGATGGAAGAGCGATATCGTAAATATCTTCCGGCCGGGATTTTCATTTCACTCAGCCTGATCTGGAGTTCGACCTGGCTGGCCATTAAAGTCGGACTGCAGTCCCTGCCGCCTTTCTTATCTCTGGGTATCCGGTTTTTTGTGGCCTTTCTGTTTTTGGCGATCTATATCCGTCTGCAGAAAATAAAATTCCCCCAATCTGTCCGTGAGCATCTTTTCTTCCTGGCTTTTGGCATGATAAATTTTACCGGCGGCTATGCCTTTGTCTACTGGGGCGAGCAGTATATTCCGTCTGGTTTAACCAGTGTGTTGTTTTCTATCATGCCTTTCTATGTGCTGATCCTGTCCTGGCGTTTATTTCCACAGGATAAAATCGGTTGGCAAAAAATTCTGGGCGTAAGTCTGGGCTTTGCCGGATTGATTATCATCTTTGGTGATCAGCTGGACATCAAAGCCATGGATCAAAAAGTGTTTTACGGCATGCTGGCGGTTTTAATTGCCCCGCTTTTTTCGGCGGTCGGTGCGATCATGGGCAAAAAGGCAACCCTGCGCATGAATCCCTTTGTGCTGAATACCCTGCCGCTGTTCTATTCTTCGGTATTTTTTTTCATTTTAAGTCTGGTTTGTGGAACAGAATACTCATCCTGTATTTGATGCCCGGGCGATTTTTTCGATCTTGTACCTGGGGCTTTTTGGTACATCGATTGCGTTTGTGATGTATTTCTGGATGATGAAGCATACATCGGTGATCATGATGTCGATGATTACCTATGTCACTCCGCCGCTGGCTTTGATCTGGGGCTGGATAATCCTGGATGAAAGTATAAGTTCTTTGCTGGTGCTGGGATTGCTATTTATTTTTGGCGGCATTTATATTGTAAGAAAATGGTAAAATTACAGAAGAGGATATTCCGATGAAAAACATACTGTTGATCACGGCCCTGTTTACCCTGCAATCTGCTATCGCTGCAGGTCAACCGGGTGAGCAAAAGAAAGATCAACTCAAATGGAATATTCCGGTCGGGCAGACAGAGGTCAATCTGATCCGCTCGTCTAAAGGGGAATCCACCATGAATAACCTGATTTGCGATATCATGCTCTGGCAAACCAGTACGGATTTTGCGTTTATAAATTATGGAGATATTCACGCAGATTTTGAAGCAGGACCAATAACTGCTGTGGATTTATACCGCTTAATTCCTTTTGAGCGTACGCTGGTAATAATTGAAGTTAATGGTGAGTTTCTGCAGAAATTGGTTGAGTACAATATCAGCGGTGTGCGGCTGGGCCTGGCTATTGCCGGGGGTAAAGTGGAGTATGATATGTCCCGTCCCAATCTTCATCGCCTGAACTATTTTCAGGTAGGAGAGTATCCCTGCTATCCGCAAAAGGAGTATAAGATTGTTACTACCGATTACCTGGCTGACGGTAATGCCGGCTTCGCAATGTTAACCGGTCTTGAACCGGTCAAGGTGATCAGAACGGGGATTCTGCTGCGTGATGCGCTGCGGGAATATATTAAACTGAATTCGCCATTAACGACGGATAAGATTAAACTGGACAGCCGCTGGGAAAGAAGGGTCGCGGCAGAGGACAACTAAACTTCATTCAGCTCCAGGGCATGACGCTGATTAAAGGCGGTGATGGATTCCTCGATCTTTTCGCAGATATTCCGGCGTGATGAATCGGCAGCCACGCGAATAGCGCTGGCAATTGCTTTAGCATTGGAGCGGCCATGAGCTTTGATGGCCAGTTTTTTAAAACCCAGGATCGGTGCACCGCCGTATTCGGTGTAATCTGTACGCCGGCGAAGTTTTCTGATCCCGGGGGCTAACAGCATCAAGCCCAGTTTCCAGGTCAGTTTTTTCCTGAAGGCGTACTTGCCGGTTTCCTTGACCACCTCGGCCACCCCTTCCAGCATTTTTAACACCACATTTCCGATAAATCCTTCGGTGACCACCACATCGGCCACCCCCTGGGGAATATCTTTACCTTCGATATTGCCGATGAAATTCAGTTCATCGGCTTTCTTGAGCAGTTGATAGGTTTTTTTGAGTACATCGCCCCCTTTGGTCGCCTCCTCGCCGATATTCAGCAGGCCAATGCGCGGCTTTTCGACGCCCAGGGCTTCGGACAAATAATAGTTGCCCATAAAGGCGAAATGGACCAGTTGTTTGGCGCTGCAATGCAGGGTGGCGCCCACGTCGAGCATCAGCCCGAAGCCGCGATTGGTTTTTTCGAACTTGGTTGTGGGGTAAATGGTGGCCAGAGCAGTGCGTTCGATGCCATCTATTACCGGAATGTATTTGGCGGCGGAGAGAATCGTGGCGCCGGTATTGCCGGCACTGACCACAGCGGATACATTATTATCCCGCAGCAGTTGTGCGGCAATATTGATACTGGCCCGTTCTTTGATATGGACGGCCTCTTTGGGATCTTCGCCCATACCCACCCATTCGTCAGTGTGAATAATTTCGAAGGGGATACTGCACTGAGCCTGGTGCAGCTCATTTTCGATCTGTCGCTGATCCCCGATCAGTACGATTTCGATGTCGTTATTCGCTTCGGCGGCTCTGATGGCGCCCCGAATGGTTTCCACCGGTGCATGATCCCCCCCCATGGCATCCAGGGCAATGCGGTAAGCCATATATGCTCCTTATAGGATTTGTAGCAGCATTCACAAGAATATGGTCATGAAAATAACAAATTATAATTGCAGATAGCAAGCTTTATTTAAAGTACCTTAGTACCTAAGTCCCTGAGTCCCTGAGTAAATAAGGCACTTAGGCACTTAGGCACTTAGAAAGAAAAGATAAAGAGACAAAGAGACAGAGTGTCATTCCCGTTGAATGTGTAGCAGGCATGAGTGTAATACAGGCGGGAATCTAAAAATCCTGAATATAATTACACCATCGCAGTCATCCCGGGCATGTCGAAGATCTGGCGATAGACAGACACTAAGTTTCCCCTCTCGAGAGGGGTGGATCCCCGACTTTGTCGGGGAGACGGGGTGTGTGGGAAAGCGGTCATTGCAAGTTCCAATTTGTCGGGGCGAAGCAATCTCATTGGGAACAGAGGGAGAAACCTCTGCCAGGCCACCGGAATCGTCACATAAGTAGAGATAAAGAAAAATAATTAAGTACTGATGCCGGAAGTATAAAATATTTTATCTCTAAATATATACCCGTTATGTTGACCATTACACATAACCACCCCGGGCAGGTGGCAATTCTTTATATTCCGGTTTTGATTCGATTATTGTAATGATAAATTTTTGCAGTTCTAATAATTCATTAAACTGACCATTGTTTTCCACCGGCGGATAAGTCCAGATAATTGTTTTATCCAGCGATCGATATTGAATACGTAATATCTGCTCTCCCGGATCCGGATCGATAGAAACATTAATACTGTCCCAAGAAATATATTTAAAGGTATCAGGCATAGTAAAATAATTCAGAGCATTTGCTTTTTCCAGGATGCTGTTCTGCTCGACTGCGGTCAACCAGAATTCTACTTTTATGACTCCATCCATAATCAAATCTTTTTGAAAGGTTTTAGTAAACGTGTTGAGTTCATTTCTGAAACCGTACTTGAAATATATTTTGACGAACTGGTCTTCAGATTCAACCGGAGAATCCTGGCATACTAAAAGAAGCAAACTCACTGATAAAATGAAAAAGATATATTGTTTCTTCACTTTATATCCTCCTTCTTGACCGGCAATTATCATTTAAGCAAATACTCTTTGATAAACAGCACGGTGGCATAGAGTTGAAAATCACGGTTCTTTTTCTTGGCAAAACCGTGACCTTCGTCTTTGGCCATCAGGTACCATATCGGTATGCCGTTTTTTCGTACGGTTTGCACTATCTGCTGGGCTTCGCTCAAAGGTACTCGCGGATCATTGCCGCCCTGTACGACAAAAAGCGGTTTGACGATTTTTTCGGCGTTGTTCAGCGGGGCGATACGGTTCAGAAACTCGCGCATTTTCTTATCGCGCTCGTCACCGTATTCGACGCGCCGCAAATCACGACGGTATGCCGAGGTATTTTCCAGGAAGGTCACCAGGTTCGATATGCCCACGACATCAAGCGCACAGCGAATCCGCTGGGGATAGAATGTGGCAATAGCCAGGGTCATGTGCCCGCCGTAACTTCCGCCGGTGACCATGATCCGGCTGGTATCCAGTTCAGGACGCGTCTTGATCCAATCGAGCAAAGCCGCAATATCTTTATACGAATCCTCGCGTAAAAAACCGTTGTCTAACTTCAAAAAAGTCTTGCCGTAACCGGATGAACCGCGCACGTTTGGCTGAATAACGACGATCCCCAGCTCATTAATGAAATAATTATTCTCGCTCTGAAACCAGGGCCGCGACTGGCCTTCCGGTCCGCCGTGAATGTCGATAATAACCGGCCGGCTGCCGGTAAATTTCGCCGGCGTCTTAAAGTATAAACCGGAGATCATTTTACCGTCGAAGGTTTTCCAATGTATAACTTCCGGTTCGGAAAACTCCTGCGTATTGATCCCGCCCGTTTCGCTTTCGGTCCAGCGGTCGATTTTCCCGTTTTGTACATTGAGCGAATAAATATCGTAGGTGCTGCGGGCCGATTCCAGGCCGAAGCCCAGATCACAGTCATTGCGGTGCCATTCCAGCGAACCTATAACCCCGGCCGGCAATTTCGGCGCGGGCATTTCTTTACGCTGGGCGGTGTCATACAGATGCAATACGCTCAAACCGTCCTCGTTGGTTACAAAAGCAATGATCTTTCCGTCCCAGGAAAGGGTAAAAAACTCCACATCCCAGTTGATCGCGGTGGTCAGGTAAACATGTTTCTTGGTGGCCAGATCAATATAGGCCAGCCGCTGGAATTCCGATTCACGGTCGGTGGTGACATAAAGTCCTTTGCCGTCCTTACTGAACTGCGCCCCGCTGTAGAGAATTTTTTCTTTACCGCGTTTGGGTGTGATTAACTTTTTGTTTCCAGTCGCGGCATCCATCAGCCACAGGTAACTCTCATTGGCCGAGATATATTCGCCGACCAGCAGTTGTTTATCGTCGGGGGAGAATTCGTAGACACCCCAGCCGCCGCCTTTGAGTTGTGACAGCATGCGATTCCCCGCCGGGGAATCGCCTTCAGGGGCCGCGGGATTCATCAGCCAGATATCCAGGTCTTCGCCGTTGCGCCGGGTTGATTCGTAAGCATATTTATCACCGCTATTCGACCAAACTCCGCCGGTGTTTCTGGATTTACCGTCGGTTAACAGTGTAATCGCGCCGGATTTAATATCGTAGCGGTATTTTTGATATTGTTCGTTGCCGCCGCTGGCTTTACTGAAAACGAAGTAATCCCCCTTGACCGGCTGATAAGTTGCACCGCCGGCGCGGTCTTTGAAAAAGGTGAGTTGGGTACGGGCACCGCCGGGAAATTTGACCAGGTGGATTTGGCTGGTTTCGGCGAAACGGGTGCCGATCAGCATTTCACGGCGCAGCGGATGCCAGTTGGCCAGACCGGCATAGCGGAATTCAGTGTAGCGGTCGATCTCTTCGGCCATGGCCACAGGTATGCCTGGCACACCTTCGACAACCAGGTTCTCTGCGGGGGTCACATACTCGTCCTGGGCCAGGACGAGTGCGTTCCTGTTGCCAGGCAGCAGAAGGAGTAAAAACCTTATGAATCTTTCCATATCTTACCTCGATTGTGGGGTCGGACCCGGATTTTAAATTGTTTTTATTGAACTTAAATTTTAAAATTCATAAAAAATCAGCCTTAAAGGGTGTTTTTAGTACTTAAAAAGATACAGGTAGAATATTTTAAATTCAAAATAAACCGCGTTTATTCACTCCTTTTGGTATTAAAAAGCGGCCGATTAATTTTTATATATTAACTTCTGCGATCTATCCTCGCTTTCGCAGGGCGACTTAATTATTTGGCCAAAACTTGTCCCCGCGCAGGCGGGGAACAGGCGAATAGGCCCTTCGCGAATTTAAACTCGTCCGGCTACCGCCGGACTCAAACATAAATTCCGAATAAAAAACATCTCATATTTATGATCATTGCGCCATGTTTGAAAAATCCGAAATATATTATAAGACTTCATTTGTATATTCTTTAAATTAAGACTCAGAATATATTAATAGATTGACTCATTTAATCAATAACAATTTCAGCTAAAACCGGCAGATGGTCTGAGGGAAAGAAACCATTGAATGTATCTGAAAGTGTACCGTGATTTATAACTTTTATATTCCTGGTTACGAGAATATAATCAATTGGTTCACTTTTTTCTGTTAAAGCTGACAATTTAAATCCCGTAAATGTACCATCCGGGCCATGGTGAGGATTGAGAGAAACAAGTTTAGTATCAAATAATCTTATTTCTGATTCAGTCTTTAAATTCTGAGTAAGAATCTGATAAGTGGGCGAATCCGGGGTTGAATTAAAATCACCGCTAACGATTACAGCAGAATTGCCGGCAATGTTCTTTATAGATTTCAAGAAGCAATTTAGCACTCTCCTGCCGGGCAATTTCGCCCATATGGTCAAAATGGGTATTGAAATGATAAAATACTTTGCCGGTTATATTGTCTTTGAATTCACCCCAGGTGACGATACGATTGCAGGCGGCATCCCAGCCCTTGCCGGGAATCTGCGGAGTTTCTGACAACCAGAAGGTAGACTGCTTAATAACCTGGAAGCGTTTTTTTAAGTAGAAAATAGCCATAAACTCGCCCTGATCATGACCGTCATCCCGTCCAACCCCGAACCAATCATAATCAGGCAAACCTGCGGCTAAATCTTCTAACTGTCCGGCCAGGGCCTCCTGAAGGCCGACAATATCTGCCTGGTGAAAGCGGATCATACTGGCCGCCTTGGCTTTTCTATACGGCCAGGAATTCAGGCTGTCGGATGGTACGTCTACCCGGATATTAAATGTCATTATTTTAATTGGCTGTTCGCAATTACCTTCAAAAGAACAAGAAAGTATTATAAAAGTGAGAAAATAAATTAGTACTAATTTTAAGTTGTTCAATTTATCTTTCATCGTTCTAAGTGTGAAGATAACATAACAAATGCATACTTATATAAAAAGATGATGGCAAACAGCAATTGAAATAAAATTTACTTTTTGAGATTTCAAATTCAAGTATCCAGTTAAACTATATTGTTATAATTAGTTTGACTTTTCTGATCATTAAATCTTTCAATTTCGCCTTTGGCGACCTACCCCCGCTTTCGCGGGGGCAGCTTTAATTATCTGGCCAAAACTTGTCCCCGCGCAGGCGGGGAACAGGCAAAAATGCCCTTCGCGAATTTAAACTCGTCCGGCTACCGCCGGACTCAAACATAAATTCGCGAATTGAAAAAATGTTTCTGCGGAGCATTTAATCCAAATTAATATTAGTCTTTAATGCTAAGTCAGTAAATGTCGCTTTCAAAATCCTGGCCTTTGATTTCAGATCAGAGGCATCGACTTTTTCGCTGGCAAATTTTTTCTTTGATTCCTTTATCGTTTTGTTAATCAATTCAATTGACATCCTGGCACAGACTTTACAGTAAAAACTTGTTGAGCGGCCTTCATTATAATTATGGAGTAATTCTTCTACCAGTTTCTGTCTTTCTTTTTGTTCTTTCAGCCAGTTCTCCTGACCGGTAGTGGCAATTTGGTGTAAATTATCAGCTGCCGGAATCCACTCCGTAACTTTTCTTCTGGTAAAGATGACACAATTAAATATTTCACTGCATTCAGTACAGGTCTCAAATCCGTGCTTCTTTACACAGCAGTTCCAGATACTGCACCAGGAATGCTGCTCACCCGGTTTGCAGCCGATGCATCTGCTCGCTGCGGTTGACTGGTACTTATTGCATAACCCGCAATACAGCCCGCAGCAGCCGACAAGATTTTTTGCCTCGCTGTTTTTCATCC
>CAVZSQ010000005.1:0-16194 GCA_963777955.1 Calditrichia bacterium | reverse complement strand
AACATCAATGACCATTACCGGCGGGGTGGTATCGTTGGTTGCCGCGGTCAGCCATTGCGGAAGACCTTTTCCATTCGGATTTCCGGTTTTAATAAAATTGGCAAAGTAATTCTGCATGGTCGCAGAAACTTTATAATCATCCGCAGTCCAGGCGCAATCTTTGATCAGTTCCAGGTTGCCCAGACAATACGGAATCTCACAGGCGTGCGGCGCTCCGATTGGTTCTGCTGTTTTAAAAGAAGTATCCTCATTTTTCGCCGCGGCCGGAGGGGGTATCTTACTATAAAGATAGCGGTAGACCGGCTGGGAACTGTTCTTACGCTGCAGGTCAAACCACTTCCAGGTGCTGTAGGCGATAAACCGGTCGGAGGCCAGGGCGGTTGCCGATAACTCGGTTTCTTTTTCAGATCCATGAGCATATAGTTTCAAAACCTCATCATAATCATCGGGATATGCTTCTTTTACTTTCTTAATATAATTTTCTTCGGTATAAGGCAGACCCTGCATGAAGGCCATACCCGGAATTTCTGCGGAGTTCCAGCCTAACAGCAAGGGAACCTGAGCCTGCTCTCTGGCCCGGAAAATTTCGGGCAGTGTCTTCGGTAAAAAATAACCATCGATGACCGACGGAAAGCCGAAACGTTTGGATTTGTTGTAGACGGCAAAGATCGAATCGGTATTCAGTGCTCTCAACTCAGCCAGTGAATTGAAGCCGGCGTTTTTGGCAAACTCCAATCCGGTTTTTTCCGCTTCAGCCAGGGGCACCGGTGCCAGGGTGGGATTAATTGCAGCCCCGCTTTCACCAATAGCCCCGGCAATCAGGTCTCTGGACAGCGGCGAAGCCATCTGGGCACTTACCGATATGGAACCGGCCGATTCCCCGGCGATGGTTACTCTCTTGGGATCACCACCGAAGACGGCGATGTTTTTTTGCACCCATTTCAACGCCGCATTCTGATCCAGCAGACCGTAATTGCCAGAAGCTTTGTACGGAGATTCAGCACTAAGTTCCGGGTGGGCCAGGAAACCAAAGATATGCAGGCGATAATTTACCGTTAACACCACTATTCCTTTTTCAGCCATGCTGGCGCCGTCATACCGTGGTTCGGAACCGTCACCGGCCACAAAACCGCCGCCATAAAAATATACCAGCACAGGCAGTCCTTGCGGATCCTTTTTAACCGGAGCCCAGACATTAAGATAAAGGCAATCCTCGCTGGTACCACTGTCCCTGTAGATCATATCCCCATAAAAATTAATTTGAACCGGTTTGGGACCGAATTTTTTAGTTTCTAAAACTCCTTCCCAGTTATCGACAGGCTGCGGTGCTTTCCATCTGAGCTCACCCAGCGGCGGTTTGGCAAAGGGAATTCCTAAAAACAATTGTAAACCTGTTTTTGCATCCTGGTATCCTTCAATCATGCCATTTTCGATCTTTACCTGTACGGGAGCATTATTTTTACCACAGAACATAAATGATAAACTCATCAAACAGATCCCCCCGATTGTGTAAATTAATTTTTTCATTTTTCATTACCTCTGATATTTGTGTATTAAAGTGTACTTTAAACCAGGCTATATTGTACCCTGTTCATGGATTGCTTCAGGCAACCGTACCAAAGAGTGCTCCCACAGCAGCGGTGAGCCCCATAGCCAGGGCTCCCCAGAAAGTCACCCGCACAGTCCCCACCACCAGTTTTGCTCCCCCCATCCAGGGGCTGTAAACCGCCCATCAGGGCCAGAAAGATAAGGGAACTCACGACCACAAAAGGGATGACCTTTGATAATGGACTGATCAGTGTTACGAGCAGCGGCAGTGCCGCACCGACAGCGAAGGTTGCAGCCGAAGCCATGGCCGCCTGGATCGGTCGGGCACTGTGCGTCTCCGACAGTCCCAGTTCATCACGGGCATGAGCTGCCAGTGCATCTTTGGCCATAAACTGCTCTGCCACCTGTCCGGCCAGTTGCGGTTCAAGACCGCGTTTGACATAGATACCTGCCAGTTCCGCATGCTCGGCAGCCCAGTCGGTTTCCAGTTCCTTGCCTTCACGTGCCAGGTCTGCTTTTTCGGTATCGGCCTGGGAACTGACCGACACATATTCTCCGGCGGCCATGGACATGGCCCCGGCTACCAGTCCGGCCACACCGGCGACCAGTACGCCGCTGTGAGAAGTCTGGGCGGCAGCCACACCAACCACCAGGCTGGCCGTTGATACTATACCATCATTGGCACCCAGCACCGCCGCGCGCAGCCAGCCAATTCTCTCCGCATAATGAATTTCAAAGTGGGGTTTATGCATTTTCATTTCCTTTTTGATTTGTAACGCTTGAATACTTTTAAGCTAATAAATATTAGTAATGCCAGAAGAATCCAGATGGGGATTGTGGCGATTACCAGAACAATCAGTACACTCAACACATCACCAAAAACGGTCAGACCTTTCTTAAATCCTTGAACGATTTTTGCAAAGAAAGTACGATCGCCATAATAATAACCATAATCAGTTTCATAAATCTTCAAATCTATAGTTGAAAGATTAACCTGATCTGAAAGAAAACGACTGCGTCCTTCCATCCGTTCAATCTCTTCACGGATTTCTCCCAGAGCCTGTTCAACCTCTAATATTTCTTTGGTGGTTTTGGCGGTCTTCAGAATTTCCTGAAACCTCTGCTCCACCTTGCGTTTGTTAACCAGACGAGCTTGCAGATCATAAAATTCTTCGGTGACATCATTTCCGCTGATGGATTCATTCTCAATGCGATCGGCAATGGATTTTAATTTACTCATGGTTGTATCAAAACGGGCGGATGGTACTTTTATAATTAGATTCCCCCCGGTGGCCTTATCTTCATACTGGTCGACTTGTGTCGAGACGATAAATCCTTGCTCCTGCAGAACTATTGTTTTGACCAGTTCAAAGGAAGTCTGATAGTTATTTACTCTTAACAATAATGAGCCCTTCTTTATTACCATACGCGGCAGTGAAGCATTGTTCCCGGCTCGCACCTCCTCATTTGGTAAGGCTACTTCATCATACTTCATAATACGCATAGCTTGGGGTTTAGCATCTGTACCATTTGATGAACAAGCCATTTCAAAAATGACTATCAATGGAAGTAATATCATTTTTTTTATCATATGTTATCCCTTTCTATAATCACTATCATTTTATATGAATATTATCCGGATTAAAAGCGATACTGGCACTCTGATATGTACATTTCAAGGCCGGGCCGGCAAAGGATTCGTACTTTTCTCCTTTGCACTCGCCGCTGATGATCTGCTGGGCACAAACTATCTGATCATTTATAAAAGACTTATCCAGAACATCCCCATGTCCGGGCAGAATATGATCGAATTCGGCATTGCGTTCATTGAGTTTCTGTAACGTCTGCAAATACGCCTCCAGCGGCAGGCAGCCGTCCAGGAAAAGCCAGACCAGCGTGTTATTATTGTCCCCGGTAAACAATAATTTATTCGCGGCATCCAGCAGCACAATACTCCCCTTGGTATGACCGGGAACCTCGATGACTTCCAGTTTCCGGTTGCCCAGATCAAATATATATCCTGATTTTATGGGTAACAGGGTCGGCATTTTATATGCAGTTGTATCTTTAATAAAAGGAGATACAAATCCTGGATTATCTTTCATGGTCACTTGAATGGTATGTTCATGATTGATTTGACCGGAAAACTGGTTGGTCAGTTCGAAATCCATGGGCTGGGCATACACTTCTGAAAATTGGAAATTTCCTCCCACATGATCAGGATGGCCGTGTGTGTTGACTACAATGACTGGTAGTTTGGTAATGGTCCGGATATATTCGGCTAAATCCGCCACACCGATACCGGTATCGATCAGCAATGCTTTCTCATCCCCCGCCACCAGGTACATATTATCACTGCCGTGATCACTGATGCGCCAGACCCTGTCAGCCACCACCTTGGCTTCGAACCAACCTGTAAACTCCTGCAACAGGTTCATTATTATTTTTATGCCTGTTTACTTTTACATTGAAATGAAATTACAACTGCTGAAAAAATGATTAGCATTGTAAGTGTGGCCGTGAAAAAATATTTTCTCATTTAAAGTACCTCAAATTATTTTTTATGTCATTTATACATTTATCCGGATATCTGCTTATTATTGGAACAGCAGTTGGGCAAATTCATAAAGATAATCCCGCTATAAGCAGGCCAGACAACCATGCAGTTTCAGTATTTTACTTTCATTTATCATAATGTTTACCGGTTCATGGTACTGGATCCAGCCAGGGCCAATACAACATACCCTGGCATCCACATAGTAATCGCCGGGACTTAGTTCGAACCGGCACAATCCTTTCGAGTCGGTCTTTTTTGTGATGTTTCCGGGGGTAATAATAATTTCGACATCGGCAATCGGAGTTTCCTGGGAGTCATTATCAACTACGATTATCATTAAGCTTGCTGTATCTGCTTCAGTAGGTTTTCCCTTACATGAAAAAAACAATAAAATGATCGAGACTAAAGAAACAAATACTTTAAATCCCATCATAATTTTGATACCTCCATTTAATCCTTATTGTACACCGGGACTTCAAATTGCGCGGCGTAATCCAAGCCTCTGGTTGCTGCAGAGATTTCCAGGCGCCACAGATTCCGATCATCTTCCGGTTGTAAGGCCGTGGGCGGCAGATGTCCTGGTATGGCCAGATTGATGGCAACATCGAAAGTATCAGAGTTGGCAGCGATACTGCCATAAACTTTTTGTTCCGTGCTCCAGACATTCTTCTCAGAAACCCTGCGCTCCCCTTCTGAGTCGAGTACCGAAGTTCGCTGCGCGCAAACCAGCCGTACTTTGAATTCTTTAGCCGGTTCATTGCGCACCCGGACGCCGGTATGCACGGTACCGCGCAGCCAATCACCCAGGTAAAACGGAACGGTTTTCAAATCGACAATACTGATTCCGAATTTTCGCCGGCGAATCCAGGTAAGTACAGTCCAGATCACCAGGGCGAGTCCGGCAAGGGGAAAAATAAACAAAAACCAGGGGAAGTCAGGCTGGCCCCATTCACTTATTATTCCGAATCCGGCGATACCGCAGGCAATTATATTCCATATTACCGTAAAACCGCATCAGCAGGCGGATACTGCCCGGTCCCTGCTGAACCACTTTTCCCTGCGCCCAATCTTCGCGCTGGGTCCAGGGCTCTTCGGTCCATTTTTGCTGCATCTTTTTAATCTCGATCTCCGGCATTTTTTCATCGACATACATAAAACTGGTTTCGCTGAGCTGGCCCGATTGTCCCAGTACACCACCGATTTCCCTGCTGGCCGTACCGACCTGAATTTCCTTCATACCTTTGGGCATGGCGAAAAGGCGCGAACCGAAATAGGCTACCGCACAGAAAACCAGTCCGAATATGCCCAGTCCGATGAATCCGCCGAATTCCCCCTCCACCAGTAACCAGACACTGCCGATCAGCATCATCCCGCCGGCACCGCCGAATATAACAGCGATTATCTGACTGACCCCCTGTCGCGGGTTAGGGTTATCATCACCTGAAAACAAACGTTGCCCGGCCCAGGCAAATCCGAAAAAACCCAAACTGATTATCAGGGTACCGAAAAACCCTCCCCAGTTGCCTGTACCCAGCATGAACAGAGCAATTACACCGGTAAAAATAGCAACACCGTTAAAAATTCGTATACCTGTTTTTAAAGATGAATTCATTTTATTCATATTTAATATTTCGCTTCCCGTGCCTTCGCTTGCTCATCCCAGGCTGAGAACTACCTCCTTTAGAAACTTTTCCTTTTCCTCCCGGGCCTTGGTCATGTCCAGTCCGACATACTGCTGCGCTTTCTCTTTAGTCGAGACATCGGGCAAATTATAAGGTTCCAATATCCCGTGTCTGGCCAGGATTCGTACGAGTTCGGCATGCGCTTCCTGGGATTTCTGAATTGACGTACCGAGCGTGCGCAACGCTTCGGCAGGCGAATGGAATCCGACTGCGTTAGCCGCGGCAACCCAGTCCCAGCGCCACTGGGCATGACGGATCAGGTTGAGTACCGGTTGCATCTGATCGTCCACGGCACCTTTGCTCCAGGCATATTCAGCCTCGAGATGGGCCCGCACCAGAGCGTCCTCGGCCAGCAGCAGCAGTTCCTTGACCCGGTCCTGCCGGTCATAAACATTTTTCTTTAATTCCTCTTCGGATTCGCGGTGACAGACCTGGCACGACCCGGCGATGTTGGCCAGCGGACTGCGCATCCAGTGATTAGTATATTTTACGCCCCCTTCGCTGCGGTAGGGCATGTGGCAGTCCGCGCAGGAGATACCGCGCTGGGCGTGGATACCGGTACGATATAACTCATAATCAGGATGCTGCGCTTTCAGGACCGGGGTTCTGCTCAGTTTGTGCACAAAATCAACGTGCTGATTATTATCATAATATGCTTCCATGGAATCGGCACTGAAGCCGTCATCCCAGGGGAAGGTCAGGTACTTATCGTGTTCGCCTTTAAAATAGTATTCGACATGACATTGCGCGCAAACCAGAGAACGCATCTCCTGATGAGTGGCCTTATTTACATCCTGCCCCAGTCGTTGAAACGCCTCCGCCAGTGCGGGACGGGTAATCCGCAGGTTCAGGCTTTTTGGGTCATGACAATCCTGGCAGCCGATGTGGTTGACGATTTCCGCCCCCAGGTCTGCCCAGGCAGATTTATAAAAACCGGCCGGTCCCATTTTGTCCATAACCCTGGGTACATCGGTGCTTTTGCAGGTCCAGCAGGTTGCCGGCTGCGGCACACCGGTTCGCAGCGTCTGGCGGATATCAGCGATGGCGTAGTAATGCCCGCGGGCCTGGTTGTAATCGCGCGAAAATGCATAACCCGCCCAGAGGATCACTGCCCGCGGATCATCACGCAGGATGTCCCGCATACGCGAGCCGCCGTATTTGCTGGAAAACGAGGTGTCGCGGGTGGCGATATACGATTCGTATTCCCGCGGGAAGTTTTCTCCCCATACTTCGTTCCGCGGTTCCCATTGGGCCATGGGTTTGACCACCTGGAAGAGTTGAACCTCCTCGGCCCGCCGCTCCATGATCGAGGCGCCGAACAGGCCGATCAGAAATACAATTATCACCGTAGCGGCAAAAAGGACCCAGCCGAGCCACGGTGTGGTGCGAATCCGTTCACGAATGGTTGCCATTATTTTCTCCTGTACAAATGAGCAATGTCATGATCAACGCTTCTTAATATACTTTGCGATCCATTCCGGCATGGCCGGAGTCAGCCGCGGTACCCGCGCATACGGTGCCGAGGCCAGACTGTGTACTCGGCCATGAGGTGTCTCGCGGTGACAGTCCCAGCACAGCTGCCCCTGACCGTGACGAAAATCTTTCAGCGATATGTTCCGGATGGTAACACGATCAAGCAGGGCAGTATGGCAGCGGATGCAATTCTCCTGCACGGCTGATTTTCCCGCCGGCTTGATCTGAATGACCTGCGGTTCGAGGCGGAAGGTAAATACATAGGAATGCCGCATCCCGTCAGTGGCTTTGAAAGCGTACTTGCGCAAGAGGTTATCCTGCGGTACATGGCAGTCGTTGCAGGTGGCCACCCGCGTGTGACTGCTGTGCTGCCAGGTGGCGTACTCGGGAGCCATCACATGGCAGTTGACGCAGGTGCGGGGATTGTCGGAGAGATACGATGCGGCGTTGGAAAGGCGCAGAATCAGCAGGGCCAGACCTCCCAGGATCCCCAGGATCACGATGACAGGTATCTGCCAATTTTTAGGAGGAGTGAAAAAGGTGATGAGTTTATGGATCAATTTAATAATTCCTGATGCCATGGCAGACTCTGCACTAAAGCGTGAAGATTAAATGATTAGTCGTGTCTGACAAAGAGAAGTTTGCCCGTGTCAAAACCCGCTGCTGCTGCTTTGGCAATGAGCATATCTTTTATATCGTCTTTTAACAGCGGTTCTCTGGCCAGAATCCATAAATAGGATTTTTTAGGACCGCAAACCAGTGCATACTGATATTTTTCGTGGTCAAGTTCAAAAACGATATACGAACCATAAAAAGGGCCGAAGAAGGAAACTTTCAGATAACCCTGATCCGGTTCTTTAACAAAATAAGCCTTCCCTTCGGCTTCATTCCACGAACTATCTTCAACAGAATAGCCGCGATTCAATACCCGAACCCCGCCATCATCCCGCAGACTGTAATCTGCAGTTACTTTAGTCAAACCCCGTTCAAAGGAATGATCCATCCTGGCAATTTCATACCACTTGCCCAGGTATCTCTCCAATTTGAAATCATCAACAGGTTTAACATTTTCAGGGATCCCCGCACAGCCGATCATGAATACAATTAGTATTATTAATAACTTTTTTATCTCCATATTCGCCTCCCATGTTTAACGCTCCTGTCCACAGATGCCGTTCAATATATATAATAACTCAAGGTCACTGCTCAGGCATTCTGTACAGGAGATCGGTTGTACTCCATCTATTATTTTATTAGTTCTTTTACTCGAATAAGACTGTGGGACTCGAATACGGTTAAAATCTCTATAGTATTATTTTGAATTCTATAAACAATTCGATACTTTTTATATATCAATTCTCTCAGAGCAGGTAAAGAAAATTCCGGAACGATTCTTCCTTTTCGTGGATTGTTTGATATTGATTGGGCACGTTTGATAAGTCGGGCACTGAATTCTCTTGCCCTGACCGGACTATCATCTGCAATATATCCTTCGATTTCAATTAATCGTGCTAATGCTTCATGCGTCCACAGCAGTTTCATCAGCGATCTGTTTTATCTTCTTTTTGCCAATTCAGCAATGAGTTCAGGTATAGTTAACAGTTTTCCTTTATCAGCATCAGCCAAACCCCGGGAAATTGATTCGGTAAATTGCTTGAGTTCCTGAAGTTGATCGAAGTCCGTGGGAGTAAGCACTACCGCTGCAGGTTTTCCATTTTGGGTTATGACAATCGGATGTCTTGTTTTTCTGGATTTATTAATCCATTTGGATATTCGGGTTTTGAATTCACCAATAGGTACTATATCATTTGCTACACTTATATTTTTCATAATTTATTCCTTATACATTTTAAATCTAAGTCCAAATATAGACCTAAATTCGAACCAATGCAAACAATAAATTGTCAGCAGCTGTACCGACCAGCTGTGATGTTGAAACACATGAGCGTGGATTAAAAACTGCTGCATTGATAAGCCAAAAGTATATAATCCGTTTATCGTTATATATAATCAGTATCTTACGAATGAGGAAACCAGGGAATAAGAGCTGCTGGTCTTTCCGGCATATTCCATAAATTCAGGATTATCTTTATATTTCTGCTCCAGCATGGGTACTCCGGAAACTTTTAACAATAAGAATGTTATGACCAGGGGACTGATAATGGCCGTCAAGCCATAAGGTGCCGATAGAGCAATCAGAAAAATACCCCACCAGCTGGCTGCTTCCCCAAAATAGTTGGGATGGCGCGTATATTTCCACAATCCTGAAGTCATGATCTTCCCTTTGTTGGAGCGGTCCTTTTTGAACTTATATAATTGATAATCCCCCACGGATTCAAAGAAAAAGCCTGTTAACCAGACTGCTAATCCCAATAAATCTAAAAAATTTAATTCTTTTTGTGCCGTACAATTAACCAGAATGATCGGATAGGCGATGATCAACATAAAAAGTCCTTGTAACATAAAAACATTAATAAATGTTTTTATGATTACATTCTTGCCCCATTCTTCACGCCATTTTGCATAGCGAAAATCCTCTCCCCGGCCCCGGTTGCGGACGATGATGTGCCCGGCCAGCCGGAAGGCCCAGATAACGATTAAAACCGTTATGAGCAACTGCCGTCCGGACCATGTCTCACTCATGAGGAGATTTACAGCCGCAATCACTACAAAACCCAGTCCCCAGGCAATATCCACAATACTATTATCTTTTTTGAGCAGGGCGGCAATAAACCAACCGAGCATATAGATCAATATTGTTAGTGCGGAGTATAAAATTGCTAGAAACATATTTATTCCTGCTTATTGATACATCACAGCTATGCCCACTGCGCCGATACCGTTGTGGACACCGACAACAGGTGATATGTCCATAATGTACGCGGGCTGCAGATCAAGAATCCGGGTCAATTTTTCTGCATAGACAGCAGCCCTTTCCGGTACCTGGGAGTGAACAATTGCATAATTCCATATTTCACCTTTGTCTTTCATATCAGAAATTATATTGATGATTTTTTTCATATTCCCCTTCCGGCTGAAAGATTTGCCGAAGGCGATACTTTTCCCCTCAGAATCCAGACTTACAATGGGTTTTAAATTTAATAATTTAGCGACTAAACCTTTCAGATGACTTACCCTGCCGCCGCGTACCATATACTTTAACGAATTGACATCCACATATATTTTGATTTTATCGATCCATTCACCAGATTTTAATATGATTGCATCGTGAGTTAAACCGGTCTCGATAGCCTGGGCGATACGCATGACCAGCAGACCCTCGGAAACAGAAAGATGACGGGAATTGATAACCGTGATGGGTTTGTTTTTTATTCTATTCCCCGCTATCAAACTTTGCTGAAAGACTCCGCTGAGTTTATCGGAAATATGTACAGCGATTATTGATTCGTAATGACTGCTTAGAAAGGCAAACAGGTTCTGGATGTTTTTATAACCTGGTTGTGCACTTTTAGGATGGCTTTTATCAGTTTTGAGCATCTGGTAAAATTGCTCGGAAGTCATCGTGAGTTTATCCAGAAACAGGTTGTTCCCAAAGGACACCTGAAAGGGCAGGATATGAATCTGATATTTTTTAATCATTTCTTCGGGAATATCGCAGGCGGAATCGGTTACCAGAGCGACGGGATATTTCCGGGTTCGGCTTACCTCATATTGCTTCTTCATATCATCAACTTTGATCTGAGCAATGTCGCCGTAATCTTTAATGTCATAAAAGAGTTCTGCCGGCTGGTTGGTATGAATATGCAGGTGGAGTTTTTCTTTAGAACCCGCTACGACTAGAGAATCACCATAGGCAGAAAATTGTCTTTGGAAATCTTTCGGGTCCAGCTTGCTGCCGGTGATAATTGCTTCGGAACAATATCCATATTTAATCTCTTTTGAATTTCCTGCCGGATGAATTTTTGAATCAAACCAGGTCAGTGTTGCTTTTGAAATGTCCTTTAATTTCCCATGGGTGATATATTTGCTAATTCCTTCCAGGAAATCAACAAAACCTTTTGCTCCGGCATCGACAACCCCGGACTCAGCCAGAATCTTAAGTTTTTGAGGTGTCTCGGCTAAGGACTTTTGGGCCGTGATGAAAGATTGATGTAAAACTTCCACGATATCATTGCTCTTTTCAGCGTATTTCTTAATTGCCTGCGCCCAATCTTTCATTACCGTCAGCATGGTTCCTTCCACAGGCTCTAAAATAGATTCATAAGCATACCCTACCGCTTTATTTAAGCAATTAGCGAGACCTGCAGCCATAATACGTTTTTCGTGTTGAATTTCCGTGCTCAAACCATGAATAAACTGGGCGAAAATAATGCCGGAGTTGCCTCTGGCTCCCATTAAAGCGGCATCAGCGATGGAGCGGAACGTATCTTTCACCGAGGGATAAATTCGGGTACCTTCCACGATCGAACGCATGGTCGAAGCCATATTGGTACCTGTATCGGCATCGGCTACCGGGAACACATTGATTTTGTTCAAATAATTCTGATTGCTGATAACGGCTGCCCCGCCGGCTAAAAAAGCGTAGTATAACCGGTTACTGTCAAGATACCTGATTTGCATATCCCCCCTGGTTTTCAGATCCACAATGCTGCCCTAACTCAGCCACTTGCCTGCCATAAAACCAACCCAGCTGACCGCTACGCTCAAGACCGTTCCCCAGATCAGATCCACCACGGTGACCAGTACCGGCCAGTTTTTAACAGTGGCCAGATTGGTCAGATCATACGTAGCATAGGTGATGAGTCCGAATAGAGCCGCGTACAGCAAGGTTGTCCTGAGCGAGTTGCCTTTTAATCCGGGTAGAACCACAAACAGCAAGATTCCCAAAATAAATAACAGATAAAAAATTATTGCCGCCAGCCAGTTGGGATTAGGAGCCAGAAGAAAGCCAAGATGTCTTCGATAAAACGAACGTGCCACCAGGCCAAGCCAGACCATATCAATGGCAAAGAAAGCGACGAGCGTTGCCAGGTAAAGTTTGAGATAATATAACATTTTTTCCCCTTCGGTATGATTAATATAATGATTTCAAATTAATGCTGCTGAATCTTAAATCTTTAATAACGGCTTGTAACTTTCCCGGTGGTTATAAATCACAAACGAGTTTGCCAGCACTAAAAATATCGCCACCGGTAAACCTTCCGGACCAAGAAAAGCATGTACAAAAAAAATATTTACTGATGATGGGAGAAATCAATACAGCCGCCAGGGGCACAAACCTTCCCGTCAGAAAGGCAATCGCTGAAAACAGGAATAAAAGCCCCATTAAACTTCGCACAATGATCAAGGCTATCTTCATAATCTTATCTCCTTCCACAGATTTTGTATTTGCCCAATAATTATTTTATTCTCTCAATTTTTCATGGCACTTTGGATGATACTGGTTGTATGGTTCAGGTACCTGTTCAAGGTTTCGCATTATTGTCCATTTAAATGGAAACAAATCAGCCGCCAGATGGCCGCATCCATTGAGGCCGGTGTGGTGCTGGCACAGATATTTGTAGCAGCGATCACACCAAACTTCCGGTTCGGCGCGAGCCAGGCCACGGCGAAGTTAAATGTATTACTCCCCGCATGCGTAAGCGCCCTGCCGTTAGCCCACGGCCGATCCAGGACCGCCCAACCGAAGGCGTACGAACCCTCCCCATCCATCGGAACTACACCCGTAGTCAGCATCTGTGCGGTCTCTGCGCGCAGCAAGGTGGGCTGGCCGGCTTCACAGGCCAGTACCCACTGGATGTACCGGCCCCAGTCGCCGATAGACATATGCAGTCTTCCCGCTGAATTATAAATAGGTGGATTATCCGCATTCGATCCCGGTTCGAGAGGTTTATAAGAAGGTGTATGCTGGAGAGGTTGATCCTCGAGGCCGGTCGTGCCCATGGGTCCGAATCCGGCAGTGGTTATTCCGAGTGGTTGAAGAACTTTTTCGAATAGCAGATCTTCATAAGCACGACCGGTTAATTTATCCGCAATTGCACCCGCGATGATGTAACCGGTGTTGCTATAGTTATATGTTCCTATTGCGTTCGTCGGGGTTTGTGCAACCGCCCAGGCAACAACTTCCAGGCGCTGTTCGGTCAACGTTGTTTTCGTAAGCGTTAGAGTGGGATCGGTTACTAATCCAGCGCTGTGGGAAAGGATATCGCGCACCGTGACCGAACGATACTCAGTCCGCATCGTCTGCGCATATTCGGGAAACAATAACGATAAAGTGGAATCCCAGTTTAAAAGATCTTCGTCCACCAGGAGTCCGATCAGCACAGCGGTGATGGCCTTGGTATCCGAACCGATATGGAATTGATCGTTATTCGTTACATTCGCCAGACCGCCATAGCGCCGGCAGCCGACTGCCTGCGCGTCAAGTACACTTGTATCGCAGATTATGGCACCGGCCAGTGCCGGGAGTTTATAAGCATAACGCATCGAGTCGAGCACAGTGGCCAGGGGGGAGTCGTGGACAGTTGGCGGCGGCTGTTGAATTTCGTCGTTACTGTCGGCGGAGTCACGGCATGAATTAAAGACAGAAAATAAACAAAGGGCCAAAACTACCAAAAATCTCTTCATATTTATTTACCTCAATAATTTGTCAGAGCTAGCAACTTCTTCTGTCCGGTGTGCGCTGATAATGGAAGAAACTGTCACCGCCAGAATAATGATTCCGCCGCCTAGCAGGGTATTGATACCCGGAGCTTCTCCTATCGCCAGGAACACCCACAGGGGATTAAATACCGGTTCGATGACTGCGATGAGATTAGCCTGAACTGCAGAAATGCGTTTAATCGCGATAGAAAATAAAATCGCTGATATACCGATTTGCACAATGCCTAATACCGCAATGGCCGCAAGCGCTTTTGAAGTTACCTGCGGCAGCGGCAGGAAAAATGATATAATCAGGCAGGTCCCGGCAGTGAACCAATGTGACAACAGAATCGATTCCAGCGGTGATCCATCTTTTTGCATACGCATGAACACAATATAAAAACTGAAAGTTATTGCCGACATGATTGCCAGGACATTGCCCAGTAATTTCCCGCCGGCCAGTTTATCAAAAAACATAATAATTATACCTGCTGTTACCAGAGGTAATGCTGCGAAATGTTCAACACGGGTGCGTTCCTTAAGTAAGATAGCACCGATAAAAACAGTCAAAACCGGTGCAAAATATTGAAGCAGAATCGCATTGGCGGCAGTAGTAGTTTTATTGGCCGAGACAAACAGCAGCATGGTTGCAGCATTGGCTAACGCCGCCGCAATCTGCGGAAATGAAAGATGAATCCTGGGCTGCTTTAAATAGCAGATAATAATTACTGATGCTATCAGGCTGCGCACACCGGCTATGGCAATGGGATTCCAATCGATAACTTTTATAAATAATCCGGCAATGCTCCAGAGAAATGCCGTGGCCGCCATGGCCAGGATGCCGGTACTTTTATTAAGATTTTCCATCTCCGGTTGAGTCTACTTTAGGTCGGCCCCTCTTTGAACGAGAAGTTCCCTCAAAATTGAACGGTGGCAACGGCTCTCATCCTGGCAATAGCAGCCTATTGACATATTTGTTTGATGCGAAAGTGCAGCCAGTAAATCCAAATCTTTACTGGCCAGCGGTGATTTCAATTCGGCCAGGAATTTTCGGTTGAAAAGATTCCACGCTTTTTCATCATTCGCTGCTTTTGCCTCCTTCAACAAAGACTCGCTGGGGGCAAGATTGGGAAACCAGATATCATAAAAATTCTTGGCAGAGTAATCTTCCTTGCGAACTCCCCGGGGAGGACGCCTAACCGTACCGATGCGCAGTCCTTCATCTTCTCCCCTGGGGCTGCCCAGTCTGACGATTCTAATGGCCATTTCATCTCCTAATGATCCATAATTATTACTACTTTTCCTTTGGCGTGCCCCGCTTCAAGATACCGGAATGCGTCCGGAACTTCACTTAAGGGGAAACGTCTATCTATAACCGGTACTATTTTACCGGTTTCGAGAAGTTCTTTCAGAAATAGTAAATCTTTCTGATTTGCTTTGGCGGACACACCATACATTTGCTTACTGCCGGTCATTGAAATTAATGGGCCCAGGAGCAGGGCCTGGAACATCTGGGCCATGGAACCCCCGGCCATGACATATATGCCCTTTGGACTTAAAGCTCGTTTATAATCTGAAATCGGATGAAATCCGTTCGCGGCAAAAATCAGGTCATAGCTCTGTCCGTTCTTAGTAAAATCTTCCCGGGTATAATCGATGATGTAATCTGCACCAAGTGAGCGTACCATGTCTATTTTGCCTGTGCTGCAAACGGCGGTGACTTCGGCCCCAAACGACTTGGCAATCTGCACAGCAAAAGTCCCCACACCACCTGAGGCGCCATTGACCAAAACCCTCTGCCCCGGCTGAATCCTGCCTTTATCACGCAAACCCTGCAATGCGGTAACGCCGGCCAGTGGTACAGCCGCAGCTGCTTCGAATGATATCCTGGCTGGTTTCGACGCCAGGACATTTTCAGGCGCACAGACATATTCGGCCAGACTGCCCGAACCAGACCCGAAGATATCCCCGAAGACCTCATCACCCGGCTTAAACTGCCTGACGTTCCGGCCAATTGCTTCAACTCGTCCCGCCACATCGGCTCCAAGTATCCTATTTTTCGGCTTCAGCAGGCCCAGGCCCATCAGGCGGATAAAGAACGGCTTAGCTCTCAGCAAACGCCAATCGACTGCATTCAGGGACGCCGCCTGTACTTTAATCAGCACTTCATTGTCCCGGGGAATTGGCTTCGGGAGCTCTGTATGTTTAAGCACGTCCGGCGAGCCATATTTAGTGTACACAACTGCTTTCAAGAGTATTCCTCCTATATCGTTCTGATCTAAAGATATTTTTTCATATTATACTTTTTGGCGATCGAAATCCTGTCTTCGG
>CAVZSQ010000004.1:0-11969 GCA_963777955.1 Calditrichia bacterium | reverse complement strand
CGTTTTCGCCTGGAAACAGCGAGACCGGCACTGGTGACTTACGATTTGATCCTCTCCTTTGATCCCACAGGGGTGGGTGAATCACCTCAACAAAACAAGTTTCTTCGTTTCCATATAATTTCCTGCCCGCAATTGATACAGATACACCCCGCTGGCCAGGTCAGTTGCATTCCATTCTATCTCATGCATTCCTTGATTCATTTTTTTATTAACAAGTGTGGCCACCTTCTGACCAAGCAGGTTATATATTGCCAAAGTGACAAAATTAGAATTTGGAATTTGGAATTTGATCATGGTCTTTGGATTAAACGGGTTGGGATAGTTTTGATCGAGCTCAAATGTCCGGGGATTTTCACCGACGTTTTTTTCTTCTTCGAAGCCGCTCGAACCATCATCCCGCCCGGGTGAACCGTTTATTTCCCTTGAAGCAGTCCAGTATTCAGCTAGGCCTGGATCGCCCAGAGGGGTTACTGCTCTGGACACCAGTGATTGTCCGGTGCTGTCCGGTTCTATCGGCCAGGGGGCTTTATCATTGTAACGAAGCGATATAAGCGTATCACCCGAAGCATCAACTAAAGTCAGCCGCTCACCGGCATTATCGAGTTGTCCGGTATATTCACCCAGAGGTAAAAATCCATAACGCTGATTGAACATTTCAGTATTGGAAGCAATGACCACAAAACCACCAGGGGCTACAGAGAAATTGGCAGGGAATTGATAATCAATACCGTTGGTAAAATGCACTCCGGCCAGTGGTAAAACGGACGAACCAATATTCTTGAACTCCAGGAATTCAAATTCCGAACCGCCTATAACTCCTTCATCAAGAGGGTGGTAATGGATTTCTGTAATTTTCAAAGCGCCCAGATCCTGGTTAACGTTGATAAAAATCTCATGCACCGCACTCCAAACGCTCGAATTTTTCACACGTGCCTTTAAAACCGTATTTGAGGAAACAGTAATTTCTTTTTCATCTCCACCATCCAAACCCGACGGATTCAAAGCGCCCCCGATCAGCCTCGGGTCGGTGCCATCAATCGTATAATAAATCGTACCAGTCTGGCCGGTATTGTTATTCACCAATTTAATTTTTGATCCTGAACTCAAGGTGATTGAGTTATCCAGAATATCGGCAGAACCATTCTTAAACACCGGCGGATCAATATCGGGATAAAGAAGATCATCTTTAAGCTGCTGAAGTACGACTTCGGTGCGTGCTGGAAAATAGTCATTCAAAATCCAATTTACCGCCGGCAGCCAATCATCATCCTTTGTCCGCGGCGGATTGACTTTTGAATCGCCCCAGCGTGCCGATTCGGCAATGACCGCCAGGTCAATTTCATCACGGCGGGCCGAGAGCCGCTCTGCAGAAGCAGCGGGTGTCAAGACGCCATGATTAAAGAAGTGCCTGTAAACATGATCGGAAAATAAAACCTGATATTCCGGGTTTTCAGAGAGCTGCTGGTGCAGGCATTGAGGATTAAACTGTTCACTGGCACCGCAGCAGGGGTAAGGTCCGGTGCGGTCCAATCCATAGTCACTGTTTTCGCTGTATTCGGGATCCATCAGCGAATGCTCGGCATCATGAGCGAAGAATATGTAGCCGCTCCTGCCGGCCCGGTTGTAAATCCCATAGAAATTATTAGGCATTGAATTGCCCCCAAAGGCGGAGACCGGCGAATCAAAATTACCGGTATAAAAAATAATAAGCATATAATCGATCAAGTTGTCAATATTGATAAGAACGGGATAATCCAAATTGATCGTCCCATCAGGATTTTTACCCTGGGCTCTGAAGTAAGCCTCGTCAGTTTGGAATCCGGCTATGGCTGCGCTCCAGAGATCATTATAAGCGTCCAGATTGCCATCGGTCGCTTCAATAGTCATGACCCTGTTTTCCTGGTCCACTTTAACAACATCATAATCGTCCTTGTCACCGCGGAAATAGGATTCGGCATAAGAGGCTTCGGAACGTTCCTGGGTTTCATATAAGCCCCAGTACATTCCGTCCAGGTAGACATGATAATACCGGGTACGCGTATAAGGCTGTCCCATATCACGCTGGCTATCGCGGGAAAACAGTTCCCGGCAAAATGTGCCGATATGACCGGAGTAACCCATATAACTCCAGGAGTAATTCTGTTCACAGCGGAGATCAACACAGTCAAAAGACGAAACACCTTCATCCTGAAATAACGGATAATCCAATTTGCCTTTGCCGTATTCCCACCGGAAAAAGAGACGGAGTGCCTGCTTCCATTGATCCCCTATCCGGCTGTAACCCCCGCGGATTCGCAGACCCCCGTTGATCTGGAAACCGGGCTCTTGTTGATCAGGATCGATGAGTTCGATCGAAACGGCACGCTCCCATTCAGGTCCGAATCCAAGGGGATTTACGTAAATTCCCGTATCCGGATCAAATAAACTGCCCAGGTTTGTATTGATACAAATACTCGGAATGGCTAACAACGCATCATCAATGAGGTTTTGATAGCGTGGATCGGCAGTGACCTTGGAATCCATTGATAAATCGATCATTCGATTATTGATTCTGACGCCGTCCTGCGGCCAATTACCCCCGGGATACTGTTGAGTCTTGACCTTTTCTACAAAAATATAAGTATTGGTTCCGACATTGGTGGCGGCCGTCCCGTTTATCAAAGCATAAGCACGAACGACAAAGGCCGGTGTCTGAGCTCTGCCCTGGGTGTTCGTCGGATCGACCTGGATTGTTACCGGCGATGCTTCTTCAAATGCCGTTGAACTATTTCGAGGATCGGACCCATCGAGCGTATAACGGATTGTCGCGTCAGCTGCCTCCCAGGAAACTGTCAAATTAAAGGCAGTATTATAAAAACCATGCTGCTGGGAAAAATCAGGGCTGTCGGGCAGAATCGGCGGAATAATCTGTATTTCAATCTGTGCGGATTCAGTGGCAGCACCTACATCATCCGTGGCCATTGCATAGAGGGTGCAGGTACCAATTTGAGCAGGGGTCCAGTTCAACTCATAGGGTTCTGTTGTCACCTCACCGAGTTTTACATCATTGGAAAAAAATTCAACTTTGGCAATAGTTCCATCCGAATCAAAAGCATCCGCTATCAATATAATAGTACTGTTAATTTCAAAATTATCTCCATCCTTTGGATATGTCAACGAGACCGTGGGATATTGCGTATTAAAAATATGGCTGAATTGGAAATAATTCAGATTAAAATTACCGACCTCGACCGCCAACCGCATAACCTGTTGTCCAGCCGAAAGTTGTATCCCGGGAATTTCCACGCTGACATATTGCTGCCAGTCGTTCGTACTTGGCGCCGAACGGGTACCGGTCAGATTTTGCCCGGCAAATTCAAGGTGAAATTTACCCCCCTCGGCCGGTTGCGAAGCTGTGCGAACGGTTATGGTATAAGTTCCGGCTTCCAGCACGTTGATAGTATATTCAATCCACTCACCGGCATTCATCCAACCGACGTTATAACCACCTTCGCCGCAAGATTCAATATCCACCCCTTCGGAATTTCTATACTGGCCGCCGTTATTGCTGGCATCATCATCGTGATAGGCGACACCCTCACCGCCTGTATCATAATCCTCAGCTTCAATCTTCCCCGGAATTGGCCCGGGAGTGCCATTATAAGCTTGTTGCTGGGTAAAAGCATTTGAACCCAGGGACAGAAGAAAGAACAGAATGACAATCGTAGAATTTTTCAACATAGTTCAAACCTTATTATGATAGCGTATAAATACTATTATCGATTTAAAATTTAATATATTTAAAACTTATGTAAAGTCAAGTAAAGAACTGTGCAGTACTAGAAACAACCAAAAGCGGGGCGGATGAGGCTTGTCGTGAGCGATCCCGCCGTCTTGCGGCGGGAGAGTCGAACGAGTCCAGCAGAACCCTGATGATGGTCAAATTTGAACCACATTGAGATTAAAGGTAGAATTAGGATACACCACAGGTACAATTCTTAACCTTATATATCGATATCCTTTTTACTGCTATCATACCAAATCAATTATATTGCAATACCTGCTAAAGTTGATTAAAATATCTCGTCTTATTATCTAACATCCACCATAGATTTCAGAATTCTTGTACCAATGGGGCATTATTAGTTAATTATCAGTAGGTAAAATTAATGATTGGTACAGTTATTTCCCATTATAAAATACTCGAACAACTCGGTACGGGGGGTATGGGGGTAGTCTATAGAGCCGAAGACACCAAACTTAAGCGAGCCGTCGCCCTGAAGTTTATGCCTCCGGAACTGACCCGCGATCCCGAGGCCAAGGCTCGGTTTATTCATGAAGCCCAGGCGGCTTCGATTTTGCAACATCACAATATCTGCACGATCCACGACATTGAGGAAACAGCTGATGGTCAATTATTCATCGTCATGGACTTTTATGATGGGGTAACCTTGAAGCAAAAGATCAGTGATGGACTTTTAACTGAGGAAGAGGCAGTACATATTGCCATCCAGATAGCGGAAGGATTGACCAAAGCGCATGAGAAAGGGATCATCCACCGTGATATCAAACCGGCCAATATCTTGATACCGGGTGATGGTATTATAAAAATTCTTGATTTCGGTCTGGCTAAGTTAACCGGAAAATCGGTTATTACAAAAACGGGAACAACCGTAGGTACTGTAGCATACATGTCGCCGGAACAAACCCAGGGAGTTAAAATTGATTACCGCAGCGACATCTGGTCGTTGGGGGTCGTGCTGTATGAGATGATCACGGGTCAGCAACCATTCCATAGCGAGTACGAACTGGGATTAATCTACGCGATTATCAATGAAGACCCGGAACCTTTACATAAAGTCCATCCCGGTACGACACCCGAGTTATCAGGCATAGTCAGCCAGGCTCTGGCCAAGAAGGTCGACCATCGTTATCAATCGATAAGAGACTTTCAGGAAGACCTCGAAGCAGTCGCTGCGGGGATGCAGCCGCTCAAGGTCAAGCGGTTATCATGGAGAACGATTCGCAGGGTGAAACCCGTTTATTCTATAAGTGCCATTTTGTTTATCATCCTCTCGTTAATCATCGTTATAAATTCCGGTAGATTGCGGGAATGGTTCTTGGAAAGCACAGGCCAGGTTAAACCCGCTATCCGGCTGGCGGTACTACCGTTTGCGAATCTCTCCGGCGATTCTGACCAGGAATTCCTCAGTGATGGTCTGACCCAGGAACTGATCACCCAACTTGGGCGCCTTCATCCTAAAGGTTTGAGCGTCATAGGCCGTACATCGGTCATGCGGTACAAGAAAACGGAAACACCTATTGAGCAGATCGGCCGGGAACTGGGCGTGAACTATCTCTTGGAGGGAAGCATACGGCAGGAAGCAAATCGCATTCGGGTTGCTGCCGAGCTGGTTAAAGTCAGCGATCAAACGCAGATCTGGTCCGACACTTACGAACGCGACCTGTCGGCGATTCTGGCGGTACAGGAACAGGTCTCCCAGAGTGTGGCCAAGGCATTGGCTTTCAAACTGCTTCCGGCCGGGCAGACCGCATCCCGAACTATCGATCCCAAGCTCTACGAAGCCTATCTCATGGGAATGTTCTATGTGTCCCAGAATAATCTGAAAAGCTTTGAAAAAGGCCTACGCTATCTTCACCAGGCCGTTGAGATCAACCCTGCGGAACCGCTCGGATATATCGGGCTGGCTCAGGGATACGTTACCATCGGTCACGGCGGTGCAGATGAAATCGATTGCTACCAGCGCGCCCGGGCGGCTGCAGAGCAAGCACTGAAACTTGACCCTCATACCGCCGAGGCCGTGGGTGCACTCGCGGAAGTAGCTCTTTATTACGAATGGGACTGGAAGAAAGCGGGTGAACTCTTTCAGCATTCCCTTGAACTAAATCCCAGTTTGGCCATGACCCATTATCACTACGCCTGGTACTTGGCTCTCTTTGACCGTCTTGATGAAGCGATAGCGGAGCATAAACTTGCCCGCGAGCTTGATCCGCTTCGCGCGCTCCACACAGGGTGGCTGGGGCAATTGTACAACTATGCAGGCCGGTACGAGGAGGCGATCATAGAGGCCAAGAAAGACTCTGGAGCTAAACCCCGACTTCTTGCCAAGCTACCTAGTAATGCGAATTGCCTATTCCAGAAAAGGAATGCACGAGGAGGCCATCGCTGTGGCTAAAAGGCTTGTCGGAATCAATCCGCTGAAGGGCAATCCGTCTTTGGTCACCGCCTATGCACAGGCTGGCCAAAGAGAACAGGCGCTGGCGATCGCCTCAAAGATGAATGAGGACAAAACCAATTCCACCGCCGTGGCTTATCTGGCTCTTGGGGATAAAGAACGAGCCGTACAAGTGCTTGAATCTTGCTATGAGGCTCATTGGTCCACACTACCTTGGATGCGGGTGCACGGTAATGAATTTGATCTCCTGCGCAGTGACCCGCGCTTTCAAGACCTGCTCAGGCGCATGGGGCTGCCGTTGGATGAACACAAATAACAGGAATCGGACATGATCTATAAAATTGTATTTCATTATTGATACAGGAAAAACTCAGCGGTCCGGACGAGACTTTCCCGACAGGTCGGCGGACAACTTCCTGCGTAACTTAAATAAATAAAAAACCTCCTTAGAAGGAGGTTCTAATTTTGCGGGGTGGATGGGGGTCCCACAGAACTCTGATGATGGTTACATTTGCCCCGAAACAGAAATGCCGGAACTTATGAGTGATCAGGTATGTTGTTTATTCTTAATAAAATACCCCCATCAGAGTATCATTACTCTAATGGGGGCAATTAGTAGTGAATTAATGAATATTTTTTTATTATTTACAATCTCCCTATCTCAGCAGAATAAGTTTTTTCGTTTCCGTATAATTTCCCGCCTGCAGACGATATAGATACACCCCGCTGGCAAGGCCCGTAGCGTTCCATTCTACCGTATGCATTCCAGCATTAAGATATTCATCTTTCAGCGTGGCCACTTTTTGGCCAAGTAAATTATAAACTTCCATAGAAACGAATTGGGATTTGGGAATTGTGAATTGTATTGTGGTTTTTGGATTGAATGGATTTGGATAATTCTGCTCCAGGAAAATATTTGCGGGAAGATTATTCACATTTGAAGCTACTGCTACAGGTAAAAGGCATTTATAGACACCGTTTTCTTCTGTTCCAACGACAAGATTGCTATCGTTGTCAAGTGCGAAGCAGCGGAATTTATCGACGGGTAGTCCCTCACTTATGTTAATCCAGGTTATCCCATTGTCGAATGATCGGTATACGCCTTCATAATTAACACCGGAATATAAATCTCCATTTGACATTAAATAAAGTACACTCACTTGTCCTATGCTTAAGGAGGTTGCTTGCCAGTGATCTCCATTATCGGTAGTTCGATAAATGCCGTATTCATTTGTACCGGCAATTACGTCCCCTTGACTGTCGATCAGCAATGATATTATCGGCGTTACGGGTAATCCATTTATACACTGTTCCCCTATCCATTTTCCATTTATCTCAACATACCGATACATAATCCCATCGGAAGAATTTGCACCGGTAAAAATAATTCCATTGGATTTATCAGCGACTGAAATCGCCAGTTCCATGCCCATAAAATCCCAAGTCCTGGTACTCTCGTTATATTTGTCTACACCATCATCATGACAAGCGAATAACGATCCATCGATCATTGTCGAAAGGGAAAATACTGGTTCACTGCCCACCACGCGTTCCCATGATAGACCGTGGTCAATGCTGCGGTATATTCCACCGTATTCTCCCTCAATACTCAGGTCACCCGCTGCATAAAACATATCACCGGTACGCGCAATGGCAAAATCACTCATATAAATTGACTTGGCGTTATAATATATCCTTGTCCAGGTTTTTCCATTATCGGCAGAACGGTAAACGGCAGGTTCGGGATAAGCATAAAAGTCGGCTGCTGTATACATGATTCCAGCCGAATCTATAGCTAAACCATTAACAGAATGAAAACGCCCGGCAGGATTCCTGTCAGTCCAACTTTCGCCACCATCGCTACTGTAACTGACACCTTTCATAAATGCAGCAAATATCCTTTGGTCACCATCGGTGATAAGATCCAATACTCTTGAATTGCACCAATCTGTATAAGACCAGGTTACTCCATTATCTACAGATTTCATAATATATGCCCGGTAAAGATTCTCAAGATCATATTCAGTGTCTCCATATGAACTTGCATATATATCACCATTCTTTGACACAGCAATCGCCAGAGAACCCTGAATATCTTGAACCCAGCAGTAGTTCCATGAGTCACCATTATCTGTCGAGCGAAACATTCCATCATAAAGTGACGCCAGCAGGATGGAACTGTCAGAAGCGATAGATATATCCATTACCCAGGTAATTTTCTGTCCATTATTGACCAGACTCCAAGTCAGGCCATCGTTAGTTGATCGGTATATCCCCTCTTTACACCCCACAAATAAGGTCCCGTTCGGGTGTACAGCGATCGTCTTATAATAGGACCCCGCCAGACTATCGTTTCGTGCATACCAGGTCTGACCGTTATTTACAGAAATATAAACACCGTACATACCAGTAACAGCAAAAAGCAAGCCCTGTTGATTAATGGCGATATCCTTAACTCCGGAGGAGATATATTTCTGCTGCCAGGTCTGTCCTCCATCTTCGGATATTTCGACACCATATTCAGTTCCCAGGAAAATTCTCCCGTCCGGATGGATGAGTATTGAATTAATATCATAAATATCCTCTGATGTAATCCTGCTCCAAGTTACCCCATGATCTGAAGATTTGGCAACATAAGAATTTGTTGCAGTAAATATCGTTCCCGCCGAATCGATGGCCAGTGTCATGGCTAGTTCACCACCCGGTCCACCTATTTGTTCCCAGCACAAATCTTGGGCCGAACAAATACTCGATATATTTAAAAACAGAATTATAGTTAAAAGCATTTGCTTAAAATTCTTCATAATCAACCACCCTGTTTGTAATGAATCGATCCTAATAGTTGCCCTAAAATGCTTTAAATATTTGATCCGGCAAACTGGGTAAATCTCATTGCTGTATCTGTCTTAGCATCGGTTATTTAAGTAATATAAGATTTTTAGTCTCTATATAGGTCCCGGATTTATGGTTCTGCTTACCGGGAGAAGTAACTGTCATTTGGTAAAAATAAATGCCGCTGGGAAATCCTACAGCATCCCAGCAAACTTTGTGATTTCCGCTGCCGAAATACTTCGAAACCAAAGTGCAGATTTCACACCCCAGTACATTATAGATTCTTATGGTGACATATCCAGGTGTCTGCATAGAGAATTCAATTGATGTCTGTGAGTTAAAAGGATTGGGATAGTTTTGTTTCAATATATAATCTCCGAGGAAGGTGTTACCGGCATGGGCAACAGGCGTGGCTTCATCTAAGGACTGTCGCCAGATGCCGCACCCGGCAGTACCGGCATAAATATAGCCATTTTTAATATGCAGCGACGGTATATTGGTATTGGCGAGACCATTATTGGAAGCATACCAGTGCATCCCCTGGTCAGGTGAATAAAAGACACCCCCCTCGGTGCCTGCAAAAATAATCGAACCGCTGACCGCCAGGGAGTGTACGTAAAAGTTATTCAAACCGTAACCGGCATATTCCCAGCTCATCCCGTTATTGACCGATCGAAAAACACCGTCGCCCAGCGTGCCGGCAAAAACGAAAGAATCCATCACTGCTACCGCCTTGATCATCGGGTTCAACAGGCCGGGCCCTCCGGAATTCCATGTTCTGCCATCATTCGGAGATCGATAAACACCGCTGCCAAAGGTTGCGGCGAAAAGAAAGGACTCATTCCGGGCGAACGAAAAAACGAATAAATTATAGGCATTGTTCCAACTTAAACCATAATTATTTGAATAATAGATCCCATTACCGGATATGGAGGCAACCAGCGTGGTATCGCTTACTGTTACCGCATTCACATGATCTCTGGGAATTCCTGTATTGATATCTTCCCAGCCGATGTCGTTTATTGGCGTGCGGAAAATCCCTCCATACGTTCCTGCGAACAGGTAATTATGCCCGGCCGCCAGCGACCAAATCGAAGTGTTCGTGTTCAAGCCATCGTTGATTCTATTCCAAGTTGTTCCATCATCCGCGGAACAGAAGACACCGCTTCCTGCCGTACCTACGAATAAATCTGAATTATTTTCTGCGAAAGCATTAATATAATTTGAAATAATTCCGGTGTTCATTTCCTGCCAATTTGCACCCAGATCCAAAGAACGAAAAACTCCGCCGGTTGTCCCGGCATAGAGGGAGGTACCGTAAACAAATAACTTAGTTACATAAAGGTTGGTCAGTCCATTATGTGCCGGATACCAATCTTGGCCCTCATTGGTTGAATAGAAAATCCCGCTGCCATAGTTCGCCGTAAAAATGGTATTTCCTTGTTTAGCGAAACTCTGCATATATAAATCGTTTAATCCGTTATTAGCTAAATGCCAGCTGGTTCCATTGTCAGTGGAAGCGTAGATCCCAAGATCGGAGCCAGCATAGATGGTGGTATCGCTTACCAGAATAGTCCTTACCGTTGTATTCGTCATCGCAGTGTTAATTGAATTCCAGGTTGTCCCGTTATTTGTAGAACGGAAAAGTCCCCCCTCGAACGTCCCGGCCCAAATATCATTATCCTTAATCGCCAGAGACATGACAGTAAGTTTTGACAGTCCATTATTCATGGCGCTCCAATGTATACCGCTATCGGTGGATCGGAAAATTCCACCGCCCGCAGTTCCAGCGAATATCATGGTATCTTTCACTACAAAAACATAAATATCGGAATTGGTTAATCCCTCAGCGACTATATTCCAGCTACTGCCTAAATCGGTGGAACGGAAAAGACCGCGAGTACCAGCATTGGCAAACAGTATGGCATCACTGGCCACCAGCGACTGGATCATGCATTTCGACAGGCCATCATTGGCCTCGTTCCAACTCGTTCCACTATCGCTAGAAACAAAGACACCTCCAGAGGTACCGACGAACAATCTTTCGCCGATAACATCGAAGCCACTGATATTGCCGCCGAATGGTCCGTTCATCTGAATCCATTGTGCTTGAACGCAGAGCATGGGAAATAACAACACGGTTATTGATATAAAGAATTTCCAGTACATATTTTTTATTCCTTATACTTGGCAAAGTACCTGTTTTTTACTATTGGCGGATATTTCGCACTTCTGTGCTAATAGTAATATTTTATTTTTTTCATGTATATTTTTCTAAGGAATTATCTCAAATGTATATCCATTTTACCAATTGAGGGAAGTATTATAAAAAACTAAAATCTAACTCAAAATATAGTGCTTTATCTCACAAGATGCATCGTTTAATTCTGAATTCTGATCCGAACCGGTAATAGATTTCAGGATTTATATTAGAAGGTATTTGATATAATTTTGAATAAGAAAAATATTAAATTTATAGATTAAATATGTATTTGTTATAAAAATTCACAGTATTAGATACATGCTTCCTTATTGATTGTATTATGTTTTTTATTATTACCATACATGGTCTAACATAAATCTTAAAAATCTCTCGGAATAACCTCTTTTAAAATTATGAGATCCCTTTTTTAAATACAAACTTTTTCAACTTCACAAATTTTTAACTATTAACAAACCTATTTTGAAGTACTATTGTATGAGTTTCAGGTCAAATATAAATCAGATAAAATCTAAATAACTATCTTAAAACTCTTCAAAAATAAACTTTATTCGACAAGAGGGTAAACATATTCGTTGTTCCACAATTATTAGGATGCCGATCGTCTTACACCTCAATTCCTCTACCCGCTATAAAAAATTGCTTAAAATTTATATTATTTAGAAAAATTCCGTCACTTTAACGATACTTTAAAATAAAAAATCCACTGTCATTTATATTATAACAACAGTGGATTAATG
>CAVZSQ010000003.1:0-248752 GCA_963777955.1 Calditrichia bacterium | reverse complement strand
CGGGGCGGATGGGGGTCACAGAGAACCCTGATGATCGTTACATTTGCCTGGAAACAGTAAAATACCCCCTCCAAGGTATCTCTACTCCGAAGGGGGTAATCAGTAGAAGAAAGGTTTTTGTATGAGGAAAGCTTTTTGGTAATTACTATCTCCTTATCTCAGCAAAACAAGTTTCTTCGTTTCAGTGTATTTCCCAGCCTGCAGTCGATACAGATACACTCCACTGGCAAAGCCCGCTGCGTTCCAGAATGCTGCGTGTGAGCCGGCATTCAGATTCTCATTCACCATTGTCGCCACTACCCGACCGAGCAGATCATACACTCGAAGCAGTACATGACTGCGCACCGGGAGATTATAACTGATAGTCGTGCTGGGATTGAAGGGATTGGGATAATTCTGGGATAAAGAAAAGAATTTTGGAATTGCATTCTCAATATTAGCAGTATCATGAACCGATGTAATCAAATAGTATCCATTCAATCCACCTGTAGCGCCCATGTCATTTCGCGAACCATCTTTATCATTATACTTATGATTCGGATCACCGGCATTGATACATGCTGAGTTTTCACCTAAACGATAATTATCGTCCTCAGCATTCACAAATTCAGGATTCAGATCAATATTTCCTTCGCCTTCCCAACCTCCCTCAATATCATTATAGGTAGCATCGATTTTTGCCCATTCAGCGCCACCATAAAGATAAAATGGTTGATAATTACCCCAGATAATATTGTTTTTAATTTTTCGTGACGTAATAGAACCCCAACACATGATTCCCGAATTCGAGTTATCCGTTATCGTATTGTTGATAATTTGAATATCAGTATCCGCATTGTACACACCATTACCGTTACCAACCAGAATATTATTGGTCAGCACAGAACTACCGCCACCGTCGACATCGATACCATGATCGCTATTTCCCTGGACAAAGTTTCTAATGATGGATGTCGTGCTGTTACAACTCCGGATTCCCGCATAGGCACCTCCCAATACTTTATTATCCGTTATCTCAGTAACGGCACTCATAACGTAAATGCCCCCTATACCGATCGGACGAAGCATATTATGTGAAAACAGGGGTCCGGAACCCTCACAGGCGATCAGAGAAACCGCTGCACCGAAAAAGGAACCGATATATTTACCGTATCCTTTACCATACTCGACAACGGTATACTGCATTTTGCTATCATCACTCTCCAGCCCGAAATAAATACTACCCCAATATTGTTGGTCAGTATGAGTCGTAAAAATAATACTATCTTCTTCAGTACCAACACAATTCAACGTACCATAAACAAAAAGTGATGCCTTAGCCATAAATTCAAGACGTACGCCTGGTTCCAAAGTAAGTGTTGCTGCTGCAGGAACAGTGACATCCGAGCCGATAATATACGGGCCATGCTCCTTGGTGAATGATCCTGAGATTTCACCGAACAGAGCAGATGTCGTTTTAGCTTGGAGGAGGACAAAGCTTATTCCCTCTGAGAGGTCATTATTGTATAACCACAGTGTGTCTAAAAAAGTCCCCTCAGTAGGACTTTGAAAGTATATCCAAATATTAATGCTGTCATCCGGCGCTATTTCTGTCTGTTCCCATACGCAACTAAACGAAGAATTATCTAATACTATATTCATGATATTCAAGGGACTTGTTCCAATATTTCTTATGGTCACAAGGGAAGAGTCTTGCTGATTTGTGGCTAGCAAACCAAAATCAATCATCGGTTGGGTGATGAGTATTTCAGGTGCGTTATCCGGTGACGGAGCAGCTTCCAACGTATTCCCGAAAGCACCCATATTCACAATCCCGCCATTGGGTACAGGTTCCAGGGTACAATCATCTATTGGATCACCACCATCTATGCAGGGCGATAAAGGAAGCAAATGATAGTCATTTAAATCAGCGTTGACAAAAAGAGGATTCATATCAAGATTACCATAACCGGACCAACCTCCTTGTACGTCACAAAATTTTACTTCAACCGCACCCGCCCAATCAATATTCAGATCTTCAATATTAGTCGAATTATTCCAGATAATACAGTTTTTCACCAACGATTTGGAATAACCACTTAACCATATTCCGGTTGTATTATTAACAATAGTGTTGTTTGCAATGACTGCTCTTTCCATACAGGAAATTCCAGTGCCATTATGATGCATGATATTGTTTTTTATTACAGTATTCAGAACTTCGTTATTGACTCCAGATTCCATATTGTACACAAATAGATTATTCATGATAACAGCTTTATTACCACCGTAATACTCCCGAATTGAAATACCATAAATATTATAAATAAATAAGGAATTTTTAATTGCCGGGGCGGAATTGTAACAGAATACAGCAGCATAATCTGAATATGATCCAACTTGGGTCCCTGAACCATAGGAAACCGAACAGTATTCCATTCTGCAATCATTACTCGCATCCTGAAAAAGGATGGCACCCCACCAGCCGTTATCCTCCATTCTGGTAAAATAAATACTGTCCTCTGGCGATCCGACAGCAATCAAGGTGCCATAAACTTTGAACAGAGCGCCATTTTGCCATTCAGGGTATGGTTTTAATTTCACTTCAACCCCTGGTTCAATTGTTAAACTGACTCCAGCAGGCACAACCACATTTGTTTGAATGAAATAAGGGCTATGTTCAACCGTCCATGTACCCGATACTTCTCCAGAAACGTAAGTTCCAGTACGTCCTTCCAGTGGCACCAACGTTGGGTTTTCATTGATATCATTCGAATATATTCTCAAGGTATCTGAATAAATTTCATTTTGTCCTTTTGGATTAAAAGATATAGACAAGGTGGCTGAATCAAGCGGGGGAATATTAATAGTGGAATAATCTGCACTAAAATTTTCTGTCGCAAATTCAATTTTATCTATTGTTAGCATAAAATCACCTAAATTCTTAACAACAAGTTCCCGATTAACCGAATCATCATTGGCTGATTTACCAAAAAAGAGCCTTGGAGTTTTAACTAAAATCTCCGGTGCATTTGTTGTGGACTGTGACGCTTCCGGAGTATTGCCATACGCCCCCATATTTAAAACACTACCATTCGGTTCTGGTTCATTTGAAAAATCAGCGGCAGGATCACCCCCGTCAATACAAGGTGAAGTAGGTGAAAGATGATAATCATCCGCATCCGGATCAACAAATTGAGGCGGGAAAGTAATATTTCCAATTCCGTCCCAATAATCCTGTATGTCGGTATAGGTCACTTCGATTTCAGACTGTTTTAATTCAATTGACCCTTGCTGGTTACCATAAATAATGCTATTCGTTATTATTGGATGAGAATTCCAGTCACAATAGATACCCATAGACGAGTTATTGGCAATCGTATTTAAATTCAATCGTGCAGTTGAATTTGTGAAAAATATACCATGTCCTGAGTTTTCAGCAACAACATTGTTCGTAAAAATTCCGTTCGCAACCCAGAATTGAACTCCATGACGACCATTTCGTAATATCTGATTATATTGACACTGGAAAACACTGTCTCCCTCAGTGACAGTAAAAATACCATCTTCTCCATTCTCCATAATGATATTATTCATAATTCTGATTTGTACACCACTCGGTTGCGAACCCTGATAATCACACCAGATACCATCATTCTGATTGTTCTGAATTATACAATTGGATATATGTATTCTCAGGCCAGAAATTGAGACTGCACCCCATTCCCAGAAGTCCCGGATATGCGATGCCTTTTCAATGAGGCAATAATCCAATTCACTCAAACTTGCATCCATGTTCAGAAAAAGAATTATCCCCCAATATTGATCCGCTTGAGTTGATGAAAAAGTAATACGATCCTCAGACAGGCCGATGGCCTTTAACGTGCCATTTACAAACAAACTCTTACCCGGTGAAAATTTAATAATCACTCCCGGTTCGATAATCAGGGTATCCCCTGAATCAATTGTAATATCGTCATCGATATAATAGGGGGATTCTGATTTTGTCCATTTACCTGAAACTTGACCTGATATATTTATAGTTGCATCAGACGTTTTATAAAAAATCGTAAAGAGAATAATTATAGATATTACTCGAAAGACCTTCATTTTTTACTCCTAAATATATTACATAACGGTTGAGACAACCAGCCCCGAGTACTCGGGGTCCGGTTAATTTATTTGATATTAGTGAGCAAAACCGATATATATAAAAGTAAAAATAAATTCATAAATGAATTATGCATTCCTATATTTATTATTTACCTATTTTTTCTGCTATCTCTGAGAGAATCTATAGTCCGGAAGCAGGTCTATCTGGAGTAGTAATTGTTTCTAACGGTATAATATAATAAATATTTTTGGATTTGAAATAAAAATATATCCTTCAAAGAATTAGTGCTCTTGGGTGGTGATATTACCATTTACAATGATAGATCTGACGACGTCCTCTTGGGAGCACTTGAACTTTTTATTCACATTGATGTGTGATGCAATTTTATAAGTGAGTTGGTAAGATTAACTATAGCATTACCCTAAAATAAAAAACCCACTGTAATTTATAACAATGGGTTAATGCGGTCCGGACGAGACTTCCGGCATAACTTTATAAAAATAAAAGCCTCCCTAAAAAGGGGGCTGACCTGCGATCGGGACAACTTCCTGCGAGACACTATTTATTAATTAATTGCTCGATATGTTTTCTACTTTTGAGTTTTTTGAGTTCTCTTTCTCGACTTAATGCATCAGTCTTGTTTGCGAATGATTCAGTATAAACAATTTTCCATGGAATACCTCGTTTCGTGTATCGGCCCCAGCCTTGGTTATGTCTCTCCAGACGCCAGGTGAGATTGTCAGTGACTCCGATATAGTAATGATCAATCTTTTTAGAGCAAATTATATATACATGCCACATAAAATCCTACAACAAAAAAGGTCGTGAATAATTCTTCACGAACCCTATCCAGCGGTCCGGACGAGACTTCCGGAGCCCGGACAACTTCCTGCGTGACCTTATTAAATTAAAAAACCTCCACAAGGGAGGCTTCTACCAGCGGGGCGGATGGGGGTCTCAGAGAACCCTGATGATGGTCATTTTTACCTGGAAATAGATAGACCGTTACGTTTCCGCGACCTACCATCTCATCGTAGATACATGAGTTTAATTACTTTCGTATATGTTCTTGAACCTGAGGAAGCTTTCATCTCGCAGAAGTACAAGCCCACTGGAAAGTTGTTTTGGAGTCCATCCCATATCGTAACTGCCCTCAGGCAAATCGTCCGAGATGAGTGTAGTTACCACCTGTCCCAGAATATTGTATATCCTGATCTCAACCCTTGCATTAGAAGGCACCTCATAACGGATAACAGTTTGATCATTGAAAGGATTAGGGTAATTCTGGTAAAGACTGAATTCAGTAATATCCAGTATAGGAGGAGGATTGACCTTTTGAATACGTTTTCCAATTGGACGAACACTCCTATATATTCCGAAGCTTTGAGTCCCCGCATACAAATAACCCTGTGGAGAAATGGAGAGTGCTTTTGTGAAAGTATTCGGGAAACCATTACTAAAACTCGACCAACTTTCAATGGAATCAGCAAGACGGAAAATCCCAGATGATGTTCCCAGGACAACGTTCCCACTATCGTCTGCCGTTGTGCTTATTACATATTTATCAATGAGGCCGTCATTCATCAGGTTCCAGGTTCTAGCTTGATCAGAGGAATGATAAACTCCATCGAACAACGAACCAAGGAAAATCTCTCCACGGGTATCAATACACATTGATTCATGAGGGTAATAGTTACGTTTCATAGAAAACACTTCCCAAACAATTCCATCAGGAGAGAAGAGTATAGACGTATCCTTTGCCGCATAGTAATTCCCTATTTTATCCGAAGCGATACATGTAATTTCTGATTGGCTTGCACTCGAAACAACCCTGATCCATGAATCTCCTTTATCAGTGGAACGGTAGATGTCGCCGAAATAAGTAGATATTAAAATGTCTCCTGAAGGGCCTTCGGTGATTCCAGAAATTTGATAGTAATTTGAGGGGACTGAAATCCGATCCCAGGATAAACCATCGTCTGTAGAGCGGAAAAGACCGCATTCAGAATTGTCATAAAAAACGGCTGCAATAAAAATATTTCCACCTGATGTACAAAGAATTGGAGTGTGTGGATATGTACCACCGGCCGGACCACCAATATACACACTTGTCCAACAATTTCCATAATCTGTGCTTCGGAAACATGTACCCAAGCTAAGTACAAGAATTGATCCTGTAGAGGTAGACTCAATCTCGTCAATCCTCCGGGCATGAATACCATTGTTAAGTTCGCTCCAATCACTATCAGTATCATTATACTTGTAAATGCCATTGAAACATCCTGCCAGTAATTTCCCCGTAGCATCTCTGCCTACGGTTAGAGGCGCACCAACAGGAAATGGCAACTCCCTCCATGTTTCTCCAGCATCAGTGGACATTAGAATTTTGTCTTTACGATTTTCGGGTACTAGTAGTAGGTACAATTAGACTCCCATCGTTTTCTACGTAAACTCGATATGCATGCCCCGATGTTGGCAAAACTATGTGCTGCCATATTTCTCCAAAATCACTGCTACGATAAAGTTGTAAGCGTTCATTCAAGAATTTCAGGATAAATAGGTTTCCTCGTTTATCACTCACCAAGTACCGAGTGTCTCCGGTCTCCTTAGGTCTGAGTATCCATGTTATTCCATTATCAGAAGATACGAAAATACCCGAATCGGAATAGCAAGCGAATTTTCCTTCGCCACACAGGACCACTTTGAAGATCTTTCTTCCCGCCAATGCATATTGTGTCCAGGACTTTGCTGCGTCAGTTGATTTCATAATTCCATCATAATTTGACCCTGCATATATCACCCCAGTTGTATCAACTGCAAACCCTTGTACATCATCGAGCAAATAATTCCAGGATTCACCCCTGTCCCTTGAGATGAAGTTACCGAAATCTGTTTCAGCGACCACCACATTTGGACCAAGGATGGTTACAGGTTCAACAAAGTTATGTATCTGTGAGGGGAAAAGATTCATATCCCAGTGTAATCCATTATCTTTCGATCTATAGACCTCACCATCTGTGGCAATAAAAAGCCAACCGTCAGAATCGAGAGCGATACTCCGGACGGTTCCACCATAAGGACCAGAAACAGGTTGAAAAGACCCTGTATCTGATATCATGGTTTGATATTGTATATCAAGCGAAGAGTTCGTCCATAAATATTGTTCTCTCTCGTTGCGATTGTAATGAAAAGTCTGTGATGGAAATATAACTGGTACACCTTTTTGAAGAAGCTGTTTGCTACCACTCTCTTCTTGCCAAATTGAAATATCAACTCGTTCTGTTTGACAGAAAAGTAATTCAGGGAAGAATACAATAGCAAGAAATAATAGGCATGAATTCTTAAAGATTTCTTTGGTAATATTTTGCATGCAGTCACCCATAATCCCTCCATTTTACCTCGTAAACCACAGCATCTTTGTGGCGATTTAACGTATATCAAATAGAATCATGCCTTTTATTGAATCGCAATAAACATAATAAATCAATACAATTTTTTAAACGTTGGTTAAATTAAATTGTTTCTTCTACTATCTGTAAGAAAATTAATAAACCGAAAAGGGACTCAATTTGTATAACTATTGATACTTGTTATTCAATATAAATATTAAAATGCAAATAGCAATCTACTAAATTAATCTGTAAAAAGAATGCTGTTCATAGTTGATTTTACCATTGATAATGATAGAGGTAGCATTACCTTGGTATTGTAAAGTTGGCATGAAATAATAAACCCATTGTTATATAACAACAATGGTACATCGTGGTCCGGACAAGACTTCGCCGATATATCGGGGCCTACTGTCTATATGAATTCATGAAATTAAAAAGCCCCCACAAGGGGGGCTTCTACCCGCGGTCCGGACGAGACTTCCGGCGGAGTCTGCCGGACAACTTCCTGCGTGGCTGTATTAAATTAAAAAGCCCCCACAAGGGGGGCTGCTACCAGCGGTCCGGACGAGACTCGAACTCGCAACTTCCTGCGTGACAGGCAGGTGCTCTAACCAAATTGAACTACCGGACCAATTTTTAAGTGATGAAATATAAGCAGGTCAAATCTTTCAGTCAAGTAAAACAACAGGACAAAAGGGGGGCTACGGACGATACTTCCGGCACTGCCGGACAACTTCCTGCGTGACGGCCTGTCTAACGCCAGGTAGACGTACAGGTGCTCTAACTCCCGACCTCAGTCGGGAAACTACCGGTCCTTATTTAAAGTGTTGTAAGATTAACAGCCCAAATCTTTCAGTCAAGTAAAACAAAAGTACAATGGGGGATGAACGGATCCCGATTCGTTCATAATGTTCACTCATCGGGACGGGCGAGACTTCCGGCAGCTGCCGGACAACTTCCTGCGTGACGGTTTGTCTAACGCCAGGTAGACGTACAGGTGCTCTAACTCCCGACAATAGTCGAGAAACTACCGGACCGTTTAAAAAGTGTAGAAATTTACTTACACCCGGCTAAGCAGTCAAGTAAAACCATATATAATTCTCATCTTGATTTCTATACCTTCAGTAACTAATTTTCACGACAATGTGTTTCCGATCCCCTGATTGATGCATATTGCTCTAACTACCAGTACTTAAAGACAGTTAGTATCTGCTGACCGGCGGGGATAATACAACAGAAGAAATTAAAATACCCCATTTTCAGGAGGGAAGTAAATATGTGGGTTTATGCTCTTGTCGCGGCACTGATCGTCATCATCGCTTACCTGTTTTATGAATACCGGCTGCGCAAACCGGATCATATTATATTATATGAAAAAGCCGGAGATGTCAAACAGCGGCGCAGACGTTTATACCCCCGCCATTTCAGTCTGCCATTGCTGGGTACAACGCATTCCCTTTCGGTAAAAGTGGAAGCTGAAGCCAAAGGAAAACTCGGCCTGCAGGTAGTGGTCATTTTGAGCGTGGCTCCGGCTGATGGTCACCTGTCCCAGTTAATCCGGGCAGGCGGCTGGAATGAAGATGCCGTAGCCAAGGCCGCCAAAGAACTGCAGGTGGTGGTCTATTCCGCAGTCAAAGGCTATACGGAACTATATGCCCTGGAAGAATTGTCCTCGGCAAAATTAGCCAGCCATTTACAGGAACAATTGAGTAAAACCAGCCATGACCTCGGGCTGGACCTGGTTGCGCTGAGCATTCAATCTATCGATCCGCTGGACGAGGAAATTGCCGAGGCCATGCATCAGCAGGAATCCAGCCGCATCCTGGAACAAACCGAAAGCGAAAAACAAAAAGCCCGTATTGCCGCAACCCGCGTGCGCATCGATGCCGATGAAAAAATTGCCCTGGCCGAACATAACCTGGAACTCAAAAGATATGAACTGAAAAAAGTAACCGAAGAAAAAGAAGCGGCCATCGCCACTCTGCGGGTACAAGAGGAATTGAAGCGACGCGAACTGCAACTTGCCGCCGATAAAAAGGAACTCGAATTATTCAAGCAGAATCCGGAGTTACTGCTGCTGAATCCACAATTCACCCGACTTGCTGAAGCAAGTCAAACCCTGCGCAACGCCCGTACGGTCATTTCCCTGTCCCCGCAGGAAGCAAATCAGGGATCGCACATCCTGGGACTGCTGCAGTCTTTCCTGCAGAATCTTGTTCCGGGAGTCGCTAAATCAGGGGAGAAAAAATCGACTGGTGGAAAATAGTTCTGCTGCCGGCAGCGAGTCCATGAAGTATTTTCAGTTACGGCCCTTGCAGGCCGCTACTATTTCGGAAATCAGCGAAGCGACCGCAGCTTCAACTGTCCCGGAACAGGAACGGGTTAATTTTCATATCGGTAATCCGGTTCAGGATGATCGCCTAATAGCATTATACAGCCAGCTGGTCTTACCGGAAGACAACCCTGAAGATGCCGGTCAACCCGGCACCTGCCGGCAATTAGTTTACCAGGCTATCAATAACAGTATCAACTACTCGCCACGGGGAGGTTTTTCCCGCCAGCGCCCGATCCCCCTGATCAATTATGTGAAGCAGTGGTTATTATCCGGTCAGGATGAACCGCTAAGTTATGATTTTGGCGAGGAATCCGGACAACGCGAATGCATTATTGTCAACGGCGGTATTCATGAAACTCTGCGTATAATTTTCCATTCCTTATCGCGTTACCTCATGACCAAACCGGCTCATATCCTGATTCAGGGAATATCTTTGCCGCAGCATTTAGCAAATTTTCCCGGTTTAACCATCCGGCAGTTAAACGGCACCGAGCAGGCCATCATACAACAGAGCAAAAACTATCTGACCGAAAATCCCGAATGTCCGGTATTTTTTGTCATAGGATCTGTTTTTTCCGAGACTACCCGCCGGCAATTGCGTCAGTTGGGTTTAACCCATCCCCTGTTCTTCATCGAAGGGAACAATGCGCCCAACCATCTCTCCCTGGCCCGCGAAGTTCAAATGCTCAACCGGGTGATCCGGATTATTTTTCCGGCCGTTTTCGCCGAACAACTTGATTCGCTTACTACAGGTTTTCTTCTCGGTAATGCCGCATATCTGCGGATTATTGAAACTGTTCAGTTCGAATTAAAGGGTACCCCGGCTGCTGCTGAGATGGATCACCTGAATTTTATATTGACCGGCGAGCCAAAATTAATTGCGGTTAAACCTGCAGGGACAGAAACAGTCAGACCGCAAGTTACTCCGCTACCCCTCTGCCAATGCCCGGCCTGGTGCTGGATCATTTTAATCTTGCCGTAAAGAGAGTACATGAGCGGCTTGAGACTAAAAATACAACCTGGTCTCAAAAATTAACGCGCAGTTACCGGATCAGCAAAGAGTGGAATTCAAGATTTATACCCCACCTGCCGCAAAGTGGATCAGCAGTAGATTATTTTTCCAGCCTGTCAAATGAAGAAGTTGTCCTGTTATTTTCCGAACAGGGAATTAATCCCGACTTCCAGCAGAATTTAATCGCCAGTTTCCTGGGCGCATTTTCCAGTCATCATCCTTATTATGCCACTGAGAACTGCAGGGTAATACCCGGTTCGGCACGCACTGCGCTGAGCGTCCTGGGTTTCCACTGCGGCCTGGCCGAGGTTATTTCCACAGATCTGAGTTGGACTTATGAACATTGTTTTCCCCGGGTCGAAGTTGTACCATTGACGGCGGAATTTGAACTGGATGTTCCAGCCATTATTAATACCGTAGAACGGAAGTCCGCTGCCGATCCGCACTGGTCTGAATCGGCTGCTTTTATTTTGAATAATCCGCATAACGCCACCGGAAAAATTTTCGCGGAAAATAAAGTAACAGCCTTGCTGCAGTTTCTGCTGCCCAGAAAAATTCATGTCATCGATGATCTCTCCTATCAACTGGTTGCCCCGGCAAATGAATTGACCGGTCCTAAAACCTTGCGTCAACTGGCCACTGCCATGGTGCAGCAAGGCCGGATCCGTTCCGATCATCTGCAATATCTGGTCACCGTCCATTCGTTATCCAAAACCGACTGTTTTGCCGGGGCACGCCTGGCGGTGGTGGAAATTCTGCACCCGCAATTGCTGGCCCGGTTTACATCCTATATGTCCCTGTTTAAACCGAATATCATGGCCGTTTTGTTAGCCTATCTGTTTTATCGCAATTCTCCGGAAAAAGTCCGCTCATTCTGGCTGTTGCGCAACCAGATCTTTGCCGAAAGGATGGCTGCGTTAGAACGGGCGGTTGCCGATTTCCCCGCGGAAAGAAATTCTTTTTCTATTTCAGTCAAACGCCCGCAGGGTAGTATGTATCCGCATCTGGTCATAAATCACCTGCCATCCGGTCTTTCCCTTTCCTGGCTGGCTTCCGGTTTAGCCACCCGCGGTATCGGCCTGATTCCGCTGACCACGTTCGCCCGCACGGCCAGCGGCTATGAAGTTGCCCGCAAAACTTTCCGCCTGACCCTGGGCGGCCGGGATAATGCCGATATTTTATTGCACAAGATGCGGCGTATGCTGATCGATCTTAACGGTATGATTGCCGAAGAAACCTCTGCCTACAACCGTAGCAAAATCCGGGTTATATCTAAAAAACATAACTATAATCAGTTCTTTCCCGATGCCCTGGAGAAATGGCAAAAAGCCGGCAAACAAGTAATCCAGCGTGGCCGGTTTTTGATCGGTAAGCAGACTGAAAAAGGTGCCACAGGCATCGATGGTCAGTCCATCCGTAAACTATTCCTGGAACAATATCTGCCTGAACGGCTGGCTCAATTACAGCAGCGTTTTACCGACAGGCTGGAGTCAACTGCCGATCTGTTAGCCCTTATAAACAGCGACCGCCGGAAACAGATTATCGATATCCTGGAAAAAGAATTTTACAAAGAAGACCTGCGACAGCGATCTCTGAATTTCCGGCAACGTCTGTTCGACCGTACCGTACACCCCACCCAGATGTTCGGTCTGCCGGTGGACCTGACGGCCAACCAGTTGATCGAAGGATTTCTGCAAACCAAGAATTTTGCCGGCGAGGTTATACAGAACCTCGGTACTAATTTGCTACAGGAATATCTGGGCCAGAGTGTAGCTATCAGTTCTTCGCAGGAAGCCGATGAACTGGTGGCCGATATCAAAACCTACCTTATGGCCGAGGAATATACCCGCTGGAACAGTACTTCCTCAACACAATTACTGCTCTCCTTCTGGGGTGACTGGGACGGCAGTACCCGGCCTTCGGGCCAGGGGCACCGGCTGGTGGCAGGCGTGGTGGTGGAAAATGTCAATCAGCAGGCCCACATTCTGAATATCCTGGCAACTATCGAGCGGACCTTGCATATTCCCGATGATCTGCATTCCAGGATACAGCAATTACCGGCCAGCAACCGCAAACTCCGCGATTTACTGGATAAGATCACTCTGTTAACCAACCAATTGGAACAACGCTTTCGCAGTTTCCTGCCTTTTAATCTGCAGACCGGCCGCCTGCGCCGGACGGCGATGGCTTTGCATCTGGCGCGCGATCCGGTAAAATCACTCTGGTTGCATAATGATCGCCTGGAACGAAGAATGGTCCAGTTACGTCAGCAGCGCCGTGAATTACTGGAATACTATTTCGCCCTGAATAAGCAACTGCGCAAGACTTTATATGAATCACTGCCGCTCATCCAGAAAAATTTAAACCATCCCTAAACTGGCTGTAGCGGCCGGTTCTTTTCGCAGTTTGCTGCGACGATTTGTACTCACTCCGCGTATTCATCAGAATATGATCACCTCCAGTGATCAATTCGCCATCGATACCACCGTTCACAATATGATTGAAATAAATGAAATTTCGGGTAAATACGGTAATCCGGCTCTGGTCCTGGCCATGCAGGTCAGTATGTCCAGTGATCCGGATGCCCTGATTGCCCTGGACCGCAAGATGCGGGCCAAACGTGAATATTCCCTGCGCAACAATCCGGATCTGGACACTCCGTCACTCTGGTTGATCCCCTTGTTTGAAGAACTGGATACGGTCAATCACCTGGATAACTATCTCGATAAATTATGGGATTATTCCATTAAAAGCCGCCGGCTGGATCAACAGGTGGCTGATCGTTTTTCCGAGATGATCTGTGAATTGTTTATTGCCGGTTCGGATCTTAGCCAGCAAATCAGTCAACCGGCCGGAGCTGATGCTTACCGCCGGGCCAAACATCAGGCGGTCCGTTGGTGTGCCGAGCATGGTCTGGTGGATTCTATCCGGATCAAACTGGGGTGCGGGGAACCGATGCAGCGGCAGGGAGGGTATTATTCCGCCTTGCAGCAGGATTCGACTTTCCTGATGGAAAAATATGCCAAAAAAAGATTACTGGAAAATCTACAATCCTCCACCCGGCACAGTACCCAGTATGCCCGCAGTCCTTTAACCGGGATCATGGCGCACCGGGATCTGCTGACCGTGCAGAGCAACCTGGCTGAGCAATTGAAATTCATACCGGCTGCCGAACTGGCCCAGATTCTATATCACCTGCAACAGGCCCAGACTTTCCACCGGCGGCAGTTGCAGCAAATCAGCGAACCTTTACAGGCTACCCGTTTGCAATTCCGCTCCCGTGGTTTACAGGAACTGGAAAGAATCACCTGCGGACCTGTCGATAATATCTATACCGATTTTCTGAAATTGCTGACCCAGAATTTCCGGCAAATCATTTACGGACGCGATGAGGATGTGGTGGGAATTCATGTCATCTCCTATTTCGTATCGCGGGCCATTCCGCCGCTGCGCGACCGCCCGACCGTCCGGCCCGATCCGGCTAAAGGGGGGACGCGCAGCGAAAAACTTATCGACCGCTTTGCCCAGATCTTACCGCTATCCAGGCACGGCAGTTTATTAAGGGCCATCGGGCATTACAAAGCCCAGACCATGATACTGGGTCTGAATCAACTTACCACCGGTATTTTCCGGGCGCTGACTGAATTTCTGAACACCCAGACCAGTTACAGCGAAGCCATTACCCTGATCAGCGATCGCATTTTACCCCGGTTACCGGTATATGAAATTCTGCAAACCATGCGGATGTACCAGGATCGGGAGATGATCTATGCCAAGCGGATTGAAAAATGTTTTCCGCCGGGCAATTCTTCCTTCCTGGCCATGCGCGAAGACCTGGATGCCATGGACCGGTTCATCCCCTTCTTCCAGAAAGAATTGCTGAAACGGCAGGGACTCGATATCTCTGATTTCTTTGAAAATGACCAGTTCAAACCTGATCTGCTGCCGGCCATTCATCCGCAGTACGCGGTACTGCTGCAGGCTGATATTTTTAACACCCGCCTGGATCAACTGCTGCAAAACATTCATGGCCGGATTGATGCTTCGTGGTCTGATAATATCGAACCTGTTTTAATTTTACCCGAGAAGGTCAAACAACTGCGCACGCATATCTGGACGCTGCTGACCGATCCGATCCAGCAGCAGGTGGAGAGTTTTGTGCAACTGGCGCTGGCTGTTCATTCTTTAATAACCGGTCAGGGCTGGAATAAATCATCGTTGTCGGTGGAACCGGGTAAAATCATGCGCTTGAGTTCGCAGGTGTCACAGTCTTTGCGCGGAGTTAAGGATGATGGCTTGCGCCAGTTCCTGATTTCCGTAGTACAGTATGTAACCCAGATGCCCACAGCCATGACCGAGTTGCCGCTGGATATCATTCGCGCCCTGCAGGATGTGGAAAGGATTGCGCGTATCGAGGAACATATTTTATCGGAGAAGCAACAGAATCAATTGCGTTTCTATTTACTGCAGATGGCGCGTTCATGTGGTGAGAATGGATAATGAATCTGTCATTCCGAGTCCCGATCGGTCGAGGCGAGGAATCTTAGATTTCTCGCCCGCAAAAGCGGTCTCGAAATGACAATTCTGATCAACAGGGAAATATATTATAATAGGCTGGATTACAATTACTGCAGATCGTACGAGCGCATTTTTTCGCGCAGGGTGGTTCGGGAGATCTCCAGCATTTCTGCGGCTTTCGATTTATTGCCCTTGGTGCGCAACAGTACCTTGGAGATGTGCAAACGTTCCATTTCCCGCAAAGAACAATTCCCCAGGATATTGACCTCATTGATCGTTTCCTTTTTAAACGTTGATTCATCGGGAAACGCGGCAAAAGTGATTTCACCCTTCCGGGTCAACAGAACTGCATGCTCGATCAATAACCGTAATTCATAATAATTCCCCGGCCAGTCATAATTCTGCAATTTTTGTTCTATCTCGGGATTAATACCCTTTACATGATGACCGAATTTATCATTAAAATAGGCGATAAAACTTTTGGCCAGCGGGATAATATCGTTTTTTCTTTTACGTAACGCGGGAATGGTCAGTTCAAAAGCTTTGAAGCGGAAATAAAGATCCTTGGAAAATTTTTCATCCGTAACGAACCGTTCCAGGTCAAAAGCCGTGGTGGCGATAATCCGGGTTCTGGTCGTCATATCCTGTTCTGAACCGACCCGCCGGAAGGAGTGTGTTTCAATGTATGTTTCCAGCCTGCTTTGTACTTCACTGTCAATTAATTCAATATTTTCCAGGACAACGGTTCCCTCGTCGAAAACTTCCAGAATACCCGGGTGGGTCCGGTTGCCATCCCGTACATCACGCTCCATCCCGAATAATTTCACCAGCATCTCTTCACCGGTGCCATTGGCACAGTTGATAACCTGAATGGGGAATCCGGCATTGGTACTTTTTTTATGGATCAGGCGGGCCACTTCTGTCTTCTCGGTTCCGGTTTCTCCCTGGATCAGGCAATGAGTATTGGCCGATTTGGCGATCAGATTGATGAATTCATTGATTTGCTTGACGTCGCTGCTGGTGCCGAACACGCGCAGATCGTCATCGGGATTAACAGCAGGTTTATCGACTTCATTGATCAAACGCGTATGCCGGGTTTCCACGGCCTTGTTCAGCAACTGCTTCAGGGCATATTTGGTCAGCACCGAATTAACCACGGTGACCATTCCGTTTTGTAGAAACTTGGGCAACTGGTATTTAATCTTGTCGGTATTGTAAACAATCAGAACGGTATCCTGGTTTTTGTGCAAATAATTTTGCATGCCGACCGGGAATTCACCGCGTGAAAATTCCGGTTGCCAGACGATAATATCCAACGCAACATCACCGGAACCCAGCTGACCCATATCCTCATGGGTAAGGATCTGCATCTGCAGGGTCTCTTCCTGCGATAATTGCTGGAAAACATTAATACTTTTAACTGCCAAACCAACTTTAGTGATCATAATACGTCTTTTGGTGCATCCCCGAAGCTTTATATTATTCGTAATCGACAGAAAAAAGGCAGGAGTTAATTATTTTGTGAAATATTTTTGAGAAATAAGAATTAATCGAGTTGACCGCAGACCTTCGGCGCTGAAAGATGCAGATATTATTTTTTTGATTTTTCTTGGCGACCTTTGCGTTTACCCTGGCGTCCTTTGCGGTTTGCTTTTTTAACCGCAGAGAGCGCAAAGGGATGCGCAAAGTGCGCAAAAATTAATTTAAGAATATCCTTAATCTGCGCGGAACGTCTGCGGTCAATAATTTTTAAAGATCCTTCACCGCCTGACCAATCGCTTTGGCCGTTATTCCAAAATGCTCCCACACTTCGTCCAGACCATCGGATGGTGCAATACGCGGATCGGTGATACCGATATGTTTTAGTGGTATGCGGGTAGCATACGCCGCAGCACTGAGATACCCGGCAAAGCCGCGCCGGCCGGTCTGCGGGTTACCGATAATTCCGTCCTCAACTGTCACCAGTCCCCTGGGATGATTTTTAAAGATCTTATTCAGAACCGTCTCAGGGACAGGCAAGCCATTGACCACATACACATCAGCATAAATCTTTCGTTGCGACAATTCGTCCGCAGCCTGTCCGGCCAGAAATGCCGGGGCACCCATCACCAGAATAGCCCGCCGGGCCTGGGGATATTTGCGGTACTGCGTGACCGGTTCCCAGGGTGATGATGCTTCCCACAACGCCCCCCGGCCATCCTGCCTGGCCAGTACCGGCAGATTATCCCGGGGAATACCGATAATATGCCCGCCGTAATGCGCCGCCAGATCTTTGACCGCTATAAAAGCCGAACGGGCATCAGCAGGTGCATAAAAGCGGTGCAGATATGGCAGATAACCGATAGCCAGATTGATCCAATCCAGACTCCACCCGGAAAAATGATCCCGGCCGGTACAGGCCCCCACATGCGAAAGATGCATGGTTACATTAAGCCCCTCATTGATACCGTTCAGGTTGCGCTGGTACCGCCACAATTCAAAACCTTCCCGGGCGATTCCTTCAAAAAAGGCTGCAAATGTTGAAAAGACATTCAACTGCTTCTGGCGGGTGCTGATAGCCAGACCGTTGGCCATCAAAGCCGAAGCCTGCTCCTCAATACTCATCTCAAACTGATGATCAGCTTTTAAAAGCTTGCGGGCTTTTTCCAGCCGGGTCGAAGTATCCAGATCACAGCCCACTACAAAAAAATTATCCGGGTAAGACTGGGCAACCGCGACGTAAGCGCTTTCGGCGCCGACCCGCGGACTCACTTTTTCACCGGCACCGGCTAATTTAATTTTTGCCAGAATATCATCGGCTAAAACCAGGTTCGCTGAGCCAGGTCTGGGCCGGGCTTCGGTTGTAACTTTTCTCTTAGGTAGTTTGGCTATAGTATCCAGAAAATTCCGCTGATCCGCGCTATACTGCAGCATCGGATTGGCCAGCACTTCGTCGAGTTTACGTCCCTTCATATGCCCGTCATGGTGCCCCTTACCGCCCGGCAGATCGTTGACCAGGAACAGGCACTCCAGCATCGGATCCACATCCCGGTAACTCATCAGTGAACCGGGAATCCAGATGGGAGTCGACATCATGACCCCTTGCTTCCGGGCAAACCCTTCCGTTTCTTTTAAAACACCATATCTCTCGCCGAACTGCTGCAGATCGATTTTCTGATTTCCGCTTGAATAAAATCCGGTCGGGAAAATCATTACAGCCTTGCCCTGCCGGTTTAATTGATACGCTTCCCGGTAAGCCTGATAAAGCCCGGCAGCATCAAGCAAGGTGGGTATCTCCAGGATTTGAATACCCAGCGAGGAAATTACCGGCCTGGGATCTTTGGCCATGATCTGCTTGCAGGAACCGGAGAGTTGCACCCCGTTGCGGTGCATGATAAAGGTAATCGGCGCTTTGTGCAGATCGGCAGCATTAAAGCCATTTAAAGCCTGTCCGGAAATCCAGCCGGCATCACCGCAGTGTACCAGCATCCAGGACTTTGATCCATAAACTGCCTTTTTTCCCAATACCTGTCCGACCGCCACCGGAACCATAATTCCCAACCGTCCGCCATTGGCCTGTGTTCCACCGGGCAGCCAGGCCACATGACCGGCGATATCGAGACTGCGGCGGAATTTTGTGATCACCCGCTTTTTGTCCAGATAACCATAAGCAGCCAGGACAGAATAATGACCGACACTGCTGTGGGCATTTTCTATAGTGTATTCGACCTCCTTGAAATTTGCCAGGGCCATGGTCATGGTCAGGGCCGGAATCAGATCCAGTCCGCCGCCCAGATGATCCAGTTCATTTATTTCAGCCAGAGAGGCCAGTGTTTCGATAGCCGTACGGGCGGCAGAAATTTCCAGGGCTTGTAAACCTGTCACCTGCTGGTCGGAAAGGGACTGTGTATTCTCAAGGTCAATCTGGAATGGGAGTACCTGTGATTCAATTTTTGTTCCCAGATATCTTGCGCTAGCCAGTAAAGTTTCATTCCTTTTACTTTGCCGGCGGTCATAATCCATAATAATCTTTTTCATTGCCATCCTCTTTTTCCTTATCTAAAAAATCGTACCAGCGATTTATTATGATGATGAGCTGGTGTCGTTATTTCCGGTTAAACTATGCTCCGAATTTTAATATACGTCCGGCCGAAGCTAATGCTTCCAGAATAATATTGCGCATGGGCATCCTGCCCAGGGCACCACGGGAGCATTCGGTTTCGCCAAATTTATGCGTGTTATCCAGCCGTCCCAGACCATTGCCACAATGCAACAGCGCCGGTACGGGATGCCAGCTGTGGGCTTTTAATACTGCAGGTGTTGAATGATCACCGGTTACCAGTACCACCTCAGGTTTTAAAGCATCTAATCCCTTGATCCAGGCATCGACTTCTTCGATTACGTGAACCTTGGCATCAAAGTTACCGTCTTCACCATAACTGTCGGTTTTTTTAAAATGAATAAAAAAGAAATCATATTTATTATAATTTTCTTTCAGTTGTTCATACATGGCCGGATATGATTCCGGTTTCGGCAGCACATCCATACCCACCAGACGGGCCAGGCCGCGGTACATGGGATACTGGGCAATGGCCGCGCAGCGGATACCGTATTTTTCGGTCATAGTCAGCAATGGCTCATGTTTGGCAAAGCCGCGGGCCAGCAGGAAATTGGCTGGTTTATCTTTTTTCAGTACATCTTTAGCCTTGGTCAGAAATTCATTTACATACCGTGCTGTTTTCTGCGAAGCGGGATCTTCGCCCTGGGCCGGCAGCGACGGTACACCGGTCTTCTGGGTATCGGTATCGTTTATTTTTCCGCCCAGATCATCGCCGCGGATTACCAGCAGGGCCCGGTGTTCCGCTTCAGAGCGCAGGAAAAATTCGATGCCATCCGATAGTTTGATCGAATCCTGTAATTTTTTACACAATTTTTCGTTGACATCGGTGGCGATGCGGCCGGCCCGGCGATCGGTGACGTTTCCCTTGTCATCGATGGTACAAAAATTCAACCGGGCACAGACATCCCGCCCGGTAACCGGGAAATCCACTCCCAGGGCAGACAGGATACCCCGGCCGACATTATCGGCAATGGGATCATAACCAAACAGGGCCAGATGGGCCGGACCCGAACCCGGGGTCATACCCTGACCGATGGGATCCAGTAAACCAGTACATCCTTCTTTGGCCAGGTGATCGAGATTCGGTGTTTTGGCAGTTTCTAATTCGGTTTTACCCCCTTTTTGTTTGGGCAGACCACCCAGGCCATCCATAATTATATAAATGATTTTTGATTGATTATTATTAATCAACTCGCTTAGTATCTCATGTTTCATACGATTCGCTCCTTAAAAATTTAAATATCTTATAAAATTAGTCATCCGTCTGCTAAGATTCAACCGCTTTTAAATTGAATTCAGCCATATTTTCCACTATTTTCGTTATGAAAAAACCGTATATACCAGTTTGTTTTGAAGCGAATTTTTTAAATTTAATAAATCAAGATTATAATAGAAATAGACTGCTGATGGCCATTAAAATAGAAGCTAAAACGATCTCGCTGACTGTCCGCGATCTGGTCCAGTTGAACAAAAAATCAAGGTCGATGCTGTCATCATTTCCCCTGCCGCAGCGGGGTCTTCTGGGCAAGCAGGCTCAGATAAAATTACAGCAACAGCAGCAAAAATCATTCGGTTTTTTTCACCAGGAATACCCGGTTAAAGGCAACTTTGAGTATAATGAATACTGTTGCAATATTTCGGGTAAAATCGACAGCCTCTTTTTAATTGATACCCGCCTGGAGATTGAAGAGATAAAAAGCGTAATCCTCACTTCCGCTGACTTTAAAAAATTTAATATCGATCTATTCCCGGAATTTTCAGAACAGTTGCTGTTTTATTGTTATTTATTACAAAAAGAACAGGCCGGACGGGAGATTGTTCCATATTTGACCATTATCAACCTGGTCGATAACAAAGTTCGCCACATCAGGATCAATTATGCACCGCTGGCAGTCGAAAATTTACTGTTCCGGCGCCTGCAGTCAATTATCGATGAAATCCAGGCCGAAGACCAGTTTACGGCAAAAAGAATCAGGCAGTTAGCCGCCGTCGATTTCTCTCTGCCCGAAATCCGTCCCCAGCAGCAGCAAATGATGGAAACTGTTGCCGGCTGTTTACGGCAAAAATATCATTTACTGGTTTCGGCGCCTACCGGGACGGGTAAAACCGCTGCTGCTCTTTATCCGGCGCTGCAATTCGCTATTCAGCAAAATAAAAGAATATTCTTTGCTACAGCCAAATCCACGCAGCAGCAGATGGTACAGGAAACTCTGGCTCCGGTTTGCAGCAGCTCCCTGGATTTAAAGGTACTTTTTTTACGCAATACCGAAAAAATGTGCGCCAACCAGATCTATTTCTGTCATGAAGATTTCTGTCCCTGGATTAAACAATATCAGGACCGTCTGCTGGAATCAGGGATTATCGGATCTTTACTGGCATTAAAACTGATCCGGCCGGATGATATTTTTAACGAGGCCAAAAAACAAATGCTCTGTCCGGCTGAAGTCATGATGGATCTGACCACTCACTGTGATATCATCAGCGGTGATTATAATTATGTATTTGACCCGGCTGCCCTGCTGCGGCGGATTTTTCAGCACCGGGATTATTCGCATTGGATTTTGATCCTGGATGAAGCGCACAATCTGTACCAGCGGGGTATGGATTACTATTCACCGCAACTCAAAAGGTCGGATTTAACGATAATGCAGCAACTGTTGAAAGATAAAAAAACAAAAGTTTATACCGCTTTACTGCGCACTGTAAAGGAGACGGCAGTCTTACTGGACAGGCTGCAGCAGGAGGGCGAAACCGAGCACGGGGCCAGGCAGTATTTTGAATTGACACCTGACCGCAAACAGTGGCAGCGGCTCTATGACCAATATGAAGCCGATTTTATTAAATATCTGATCTACAAAGTGCGCAAAAAAATCGTTTTAAGTACAGATCCTTTGGAACAATTCTATTACAAATTCCGGCGTTTTATCCAGGTCTTAAAACTTGAAAGCCCGGCTCTGCTTGCTTTTTATGACGCCGGGGATAGCGGTGCTCTGAAAATTCAGTGCTGTGATCCGGCTGAACCATTATCCGGACGTATCAACGGTTTCCATACCGTTATTGCCATGTCGGCCACCCTCGATCCCCTCTCGTATTACCGCGAGGTGCTTGGCTTTGCCGCCGAACGTACTACTCAACTTTCCCTGGATTCCCCTTTCCCGGCGGAGAACAGGAAGATTATTATCATCCCCGGTGTATCCACCCGTTTTAAAAAACGTTATCAGTCCTATCCTTACTATGCTGAAATTATCGAAAAAGTTATCGGGATCAGGAAAGGCAATTATATCGCTTTCATGCCCAGTTACGAGTTCATGCACAACGTCAATGTTTTTCTGGGCAAAGTAAAATCAGAAAAACTGATCCAGTCGGGTACCATGAACCTGGTCGAACGCGACGAATTTCTGCGGCAACTCCGGGATACTTCTACGGCAAAGTTGCTGCTGGCGGTTATGGGGGGTATTTTTTCGGAGGGGGTTGATTTCAGCGGGGACATGTGTATCGGGGTGATCGTTTTTGGTCCGGGTTTGCCGCGGGTAAACTATGAGCGTGAACTGATCCGGGGATATTACGATCAAAAACTGGGCGACGGTTTTGATTATGCCTATCTGTACCCCGGCATCAACAAAGTGATCCAGGCCGTGGGGCGTCTGATCCGCTCTCAGCAGGATAAAGGGATCATCGTACTGGTGGACGAGCGTTTTTCTGAGGAAAAGACAGGCATGCTGCTGCCGGATTATTGGTTCCGCCAGCCCGGCGATGTAGTTTTGACCGATGATTTTGAACCGGTCATCAGGGAATTCTGGGAAAATGCCGACAAAAATAATGTCGGCAAAAAAAATGACGGCCAGTTTACAGGCCGTCATTTTTGTTAAATAAAATTATTACTTAACTGCGTTTAGAAAGTAAATACCGTCTGGATATTGGTAATATTAATTGTCTCGTCACTGCCTTTGATCTTACCATCGCCATTAAGGTCGCGGTACATAGTGCGAAAATCGAGTAAAAGTGCAGCGCCGCCGGCAATCTCATATTGTAACTGGTAACCCAGCATGGTACCTTCCTGTTTGCGGAATAACTTGTCGACATTCTGTTGATAGTAATAGGCACCCGCTCTCTGAATTTTAGGAATCATCTTGGTATTCAAATCCAGATTAGCAGCAAAAGTATTCAGCTTCAGGTCATTATTGGATGAACTGCTCATGTTCTGGTACATAGCCGAAAAGGTGATCATATTGCCGATAAAAAAATCTGCACCGGCCACATACCCCTGCATTCTATCGGTGACATAATCCAGTAGTTGTCTTTTAGTGACCGGTACCAGGTTCCCGGCGCTATCGCCCTGGGTAAAAGCCACCCGCTCAATTTCATAAGTAGAATTAAAATATTCAGGTATGAAATTTTTATTCAGCAGGCGGTACTCCGCAAATACATTAATAAATCCTAATTTTGCCAGTACACCCGGTGCACCTATGCCCCAGCCGTTGCCGTAAGCAAATTTTGCCGCCTGTCCGTACACAGTTAATTGTAAATAATCGGCCGTAAATACAGGCAGGCCCAGGTCAACTCCAAAACCCAACTGTTCCTTGTTAGGTGCTTTGCTGATATCGAATGGATCCGGTTTTAAATCCATCAGCGCATTAAAATCCCAGTCATTATATAATGAATCCGAACCGACCGGGGGATGATCGGTATAACCGTCGCCGTCACGGTCAGGATCGATCAGATCCGGTACCCCGTCCCCATCGGTATCGACTTTATATTTTTTATTGCGGGGAAAATCATCGAGGGCATCCGGAGTGTTATCTTTGTCCTGGTCCGGTAAACCGGCATACTGGTTGCGGTCGTATACCGCATTGGCACCCAGGGTTAATTCGCCGATAAGTTTATACGACAGCCGTCCGGCTATTAAACCACCGGGCCGGCCCAGTTCCTTAAAATCGTTCAGCATCAGATCGGCGCCAAATTTTTCGCCCTGAAATCCCAGGGTCAAACCGGTGCGGATAACTGCCGGATACTGGATGGTGTTGTAATAGCGGTTCATCAGCAGACCATAACCCAGGCGGTAATTATCAATGGCCCCTACCTTGGCATAGAATGGATCTCCCTTGAGTCCCCAGCGGACATAGTAGATCTTTTCGATAATATCATCAAAGGAATCCCAGTTATCCTTGCGGATATTGCCATCCTGATCAATATATAAGGTCAGATCCAGGGCCACTCCGAATTTACCGATCACAAATTCGGGACGGAGTCCGATCTGGTTGTAGATAACATTGTCAATCGTTACTGCACCGATGGTCAAGCCCATATTCCAGCCCTCCTCGGGAGCAGCAGCAGCGCTTTGAGTACCTGTTGTTTTAGGCGATTGCGGCCCGGTCAGTTGGGCCATGGCTGCAAAATTCAGCAGACAGATAAATAGAACAATTCTCCGCATCATAATACCTCCTCAGGGTTTTATTGCCAAATGGTATAAATTCAGGATATAAGCATATATTTAAAATTATATATTCGGCATTTTTCAACGGTAATAAATAAAAATTATGATTTTTCTCTCTCAGGCGCGGAATTGGTGGTAACCGCGACCGTCATGGTCGCGACTACAAACCATAAATAAAAAAGGCTGCCTTTTTCCGGCAGCCTTTTGGGATTTCAGTTTTTTTCAGAGAAGGTTATGCTATTACATATAACTCTTCAGCACCTTCATGTAATTAGCCCGTTCGTAAGCAGCCGGTTCGGCAACCGCTTTATGACTCATACTCCCTCTCATCTGGTTGAGCGATTCATATTCATGCTCTTCCATCCATTTTTTCATATCGGCCAGAATCTTGGAAATATGCTTGACCCCTTTCTGAAAAAGGGCGGCACAGACCATGGTTACATCCGCACCGACCATGATCATCTTTAAAACATCATCGGCGGTGTGTATACCGGTAGTGGCGGCGATACTTGCTTTGACCTTGCCGTGCAGAATAGCTACCCAGCGTAACGGCAGGCGCATGGATTCAGAGGTGCTCAATACCAGATTGGGTACGACTTTCAGAGTTTCCAGATCGATATCCGGCTGGTAGAAACGGTTGAACAGTACCAGGGCATCGGCACCGGCCTGATCAAAACGTTTGGCCATGGCCGCCATGGAAGTAAAATAAGGGGAAAGTTTCATGGCCACCGGAATGGTTACTGCACCTTTGACCGCTTTTAAAACATCAATGTAATTATCCTCAATCAGTTTGCCATCCTTGTTGGGATCGGTAGCCAGATAATACGTATTTAATTCCAGGGCATTCGCTCCGGCCTGCTGGATCTTGCGGGCGTAGTCGATCCAGCCTCCGGTTGATACGCCGTTCAGACTGGCAATTACCGGAATGTTTATAGATTTTTTAACTTTACGGATATGTTCCAGGTACTCCTCCGGACCGAAGTTATAAACATCCTTATCCGGGAAATAACTCAGCGCTTCGGCAAAACTTTCCGTGCCCTGGGTCAGAAAATGATCCATTTCATTTTTTTCGTGGATAATCTGCTCTTCAAATAGTGATTCCAACACCACGGCTGCCGCTCCAACCTCTTCCATCAGTTTTATCGTCGCCAGGTCCCGGCTCAGCGGTGAGGCAGAAGGTACGATAGGATTCTTGAGTTTCAAACCCATGTACTTTGTTGATAGATCCATCGTCACTACCTTTCTTTTTATATTATATATTCAGTTTAACCACTTGAATTTCTGAACTATTCCTGCCGGTTTTACTCTGCTTTGGTCAGAGGAGTCATTTTGGCCAGCTGCGAATAGTGATTCCATTTATCATTGACATCCAGTTGCGCCAGTTCGATCAATCTTTGCGCTCCCTCCGGATCCGATTTGGTCAGCATTTTGTACCGGGTTTCATTATAGGCATAGGCCCGCAGCGGGATTTTCGGTTCCTTGGAATCAAGATTGAACGGATTTTCGCCTTTCCTGGCCAGATCGGGATTATAGCGGTATAATGGCCAGTATCCGCAGTCAACCGCCAGTTTCTGCTGCTCAAGTCCCAGGCGCATGTTTATACCATGAGCGATACAATGACTGTAGGCTATGATTATGGATGGTCCATTATATGCATCCGCTTCGATGAAAGATTTTACGGTTTGCACATCGCTGGCACCCATGGCCACCTGGGCCACATAGACACTACCGTAAGTCATGGCCAGCAGACCCAGATCTTTCCGTCTGACTGGTTTACCTCCCGCTGCAAATTTAGCTACCGCACCGCGGGGGGTAGCCTTGGACATCTGTCCGCCGGTATTGGAGTAAACTTCCGTATCGAGCACCAGTACGTTGACATTCTTGCCGGAGGCCAGCACATGATCCAGACCACCATAACCGATATCGTAGGCCCAGCCGTCTCCACCCATGATCCAGACACTCTTCTTTACCAGTTTATCGGCCAGGGTCAATAATTGTTGGGCTTCGGCACTTTTTATCTTAGTTAATTTTTTCTTTAATTCTTCAACCCGTTCGCGCTGTTCAATTATGCCCGTCTCGCTGGATTGATCAGCAGCGGCCAGAGCAGTGACCAGTTTATCTCCCAGTTCGCTGCCCAGTTTCTTCAATAATTCCAGGGCAAATTCATTCTGCTTATCCAGGGTCAGGCGGAAACCAAAACCGAATTCCGCATTGTCTTCAAACAGGGAATTCGACCAGGCCGGACCTCGTCCTGCCGCATTCTGCGCCCAGGGGGTAGTCGGCAGATTGCCGCCGTAGATCGAAGAACAACCGGTGGCATTGGCCACGACCGCGCGGTCGCCGAATAATTGACTGACCAGTTTTACATACGGTGTTTCACCGCAACCGGAGCAGGCACCCGAGAATTCGAACAGGGGCTGCAGGATCTGCGAACCTTTGACCGTGTTGACCTGGACGGTACGGCGGTCTAACTCGGGCAGGGTCAGGAAGAAGTTCCAGTTTTCGCGTTCGCTTTCGCGCAGCGGCGGCTGCGGCGCCATATTAATCGCTTTCAGCTTTACCTGCTCTTTATTCTTTACCGGACATACTTCCACGCAAAGCTCGCAACCGGTACAATCCTCCGGTGCCACCTGCAGTGTATAAACCTGATCCTCGCCAAATTCTTTACCCCGGGCCTTAGCCTGTTTAAAAGTGGTCGGTGCGTTTTTGAGCAACCCTTTATCATAAACTTTAGGACGGATAACGGCATGGGGGCAGACCAGCGCGCATTTATTGCATTGGATACAGATCTTTTCATCCCAGACCGGAATTTCCAGGGAGATATTCCGTTTTTCCCATTGAGTGGTGGCTGTAGGATAGGTACCGTCAACCGGGAAGGCGCTTACCGGTAATGCATCTCCAAGTCCGGCGATAATTTTAGCCGTGACGTTCTTAACAAATTCCGGTGCAGCATCAGGAACCACCGGCGGTACTTCAACCTTACTGTCAGCCTTGGCCGGTACTTTGAATTCATGCAAATTGGCCAGTGTCTTATCTACTGCTTCAAAATTCTTTTTAACTATTTCGTCGCCCTTGGCGCCATAGGTCTTTTTAATCGATTCTTTAATTTTGGCAATGGCCTCTTCCCGCGGCAGCACACCGGAAATGGCAAAGAAACAGGTCTGCATAATCGTATTAACCCGGGCACCCATTCCTGTTTCATTGGCGACTTTATATGCATCGATAACATACATCTTGATTTTTTTATCGATAATCTGCTGCTGTACCTTTTTGGGAATATTCTCCCAGGTTTCATCCAGGGCGTAAGGACTGTTTAAAAGAAAAACGGCACCTTCGATTGCCGAAGCGAGCACATCATATTTTTCCAGGAACACAAACTGGTGGCAGCCGATAAAATTCGCTTTGTTGACCAGGTAAGTGGAATGGATCTTATCCGGTCCAAAGCGCAGATGTGAAATGGTCATCGATCCCGATTTTTTCGAATCGTACACAAAATAACCCTGGGCATAGTTGTCCGTTTCCATGCCGATGATCTTGATGGAGTTTTTATTGGCTCCAACCGTACCATCCGCACCCAGTCCATAGAACATTGAGCTGATTAACCTTGCTACCTGCGGAACTGAAAGCCGGATCATAATCCAGACTGCTATGGGTAACATCATCGATAATACCGACGGTAAAGTGATTTTTAGGTTTATCTTTAAGCAATTCATCATAAACGGCTTTAACCATGGGCGGAGTGAATTCCTTGGATGAGAGACCGTAGCGCCCGCCAATCACCCTGGGTAACCGGGCGTTGGCTGCCGATAGACCTTCGACCAAAGCAGTAATCACATCCTGGTACAGGGGTTCGCCGGCCGCTCCGGGTTCCTTGGTCCGGTCCAGTACCGCAATCGATTTGACGGTCCTGGGCAGGGCCTGGATAAAATGTTTCACCGAGAAGGGTCTGAACAGACGGACCTTAAGCACCCCTACTTTTTCTCCTTTGGCATTCAGATAATCTACCGTTTCATGCACGGTTTCAGCGCCGGAACCCATCAGGACAATTATCCGTTCGGCATCTTTGGCACCATGGTATTCGAACAGGGAATATTGCCGTCCCACCAGTTTGGCAAACTTATCCATCACTTTTTGAACTTCATCCGGACAGGCCAGGTAATATGGATTAACCGTTTCACGGCCCTGAAAGAAAACATCCGGATTCTGGGCCGTACCGCGCATGATCGGAAAATCAGGAGACAAGGCCCGGCGGCGGTGTTCGAAAACCAGTTGATCATCGATCATGGCCCGCATATCATCTTCGGTCAGTTGTTCTATTTTTTGTACTTCATGTGAAGTCCGGAATCCGTCAAAGAAATGTACGAAGGGCACCCGGGCTTTAAGAGTTGCTGCACTGGAAATCAGGGCGAAATCCATAGCTTCCTGTACCGAGTTGGAGGCTAGCAGACCAAAACCGGTTGCGCGTACGGCCATGACGTCACCGTGATCACCGAATATCGACAGAGCATGAGCCGCTACTGTGCGGGCTGAAACATGAAAAACGGTCGGGGTCAGTTCGCCGGCAATTTTGAACATATTGGGGATCATCAGCAATAATCCCTGTGATGCCGTAAATGTAGTAGCCAGAGCACCGGTCTGCAAAGCACCGTGTACAGCACCGGAGGCGCCCCCTTCGCTTTGCAGTTCAGCAACGGTCGGAATGGTCCCCCAGATATTTTTCTTCCCTTCGGCTGAATAGGCATCAGCCCATTCACCCATATTAGACGAGGGGGTGATGGGATAGATCGCTATAACTTCATTGATTTTATGAGCAACCTGAGCAACTGCTTCATTCCCATCAATACAAACCATGGGTCTATTCATTTATTTCCTCCTATCCATCGGATAATTTTTTTGCAGATTATGTACTATAACTTAATAAATATTATTGACAAATTTGGCGAAAATTAAAATTTTTTGTAAAAAAATTCACATTACAAGTAATAAATTGCGTCAATTAGTATGCCAAACCAATTAAAGCCTTCATTTCCATTAATATCAATAAGTTATAAATAACGATTAAAATTAATTTTAAGACATTTTTCTTAAAAATCAGAAGAGTTTTTTAAAAACAATTAAATATGGGAGATATCTAGCGGATATATGGTTTTGCTGCCTGGGGAAAGATGTAATCGATAGTGACAAAGCGCCAGCCATAGGCTGTGGGCTTTATTGTGGCGGAAAGAATGGTGCTGGTGATCAATTTTACCGGATCACCCACGTTGATCTGCACATTGAGATATTTTTTATTGAAATGAACATCCTTGATCTGGATCAGGCCGGTTTTGGAAATCTTTTCGATCTCGAACATGCCGCTGACAATCTGGTCGCCGCAGGCGTTTGACTGGATGATTCCGTCAACCAGTGAATTCTTATTAAAATAGGAACGGGAGCAGAGTAAGACATTCTGAATACTTTCAAAATAGCTGGTCATTAAACGTTCAAACGGATCTTTGAGATTGACTTCCCGCGAAATTTCCAGCCAGTTAAAGAAATTCCGGAAAACCTGTCTGATGATTTCGGGGGTCAGTTCCGCATCAAATGTTATTTCGCGGATCAGCCAGAACAGGAAGAATTCCTCCTGGTCCTCAACCTCGATTTCGTCGATACGTTTCAGATCCGCATATGTATCCGTATACTCCTTAAAATAGGCTAAGAGTTGCCTGCTGACGGCCAACTCTTTTTCGGTATCTGCCACTTCATGGAGATAATCGTCGATCACTTCCTGGATATACAGGTTGCCGAATTTCCACGTTTCGGATTCATCAACTTCCTCATCCATGGCCGCAGGTAATTCTTCAGTCCAGCCTGAATTCGCTTCAAACATCAATTTATTAAAAAGTTCCGCCGATGATTCTTTGGGATTACTCAGCAGGTTCTGGCCCTGGTTCTCAATAAATTTCTCCAGGATCGAGGTGATAAAATCGGCAAACTGGATTAAACTGATATCCGTATCATCCAGGTTGAGCCCCATTTCGTACTGATAAAAATCGAACAAAGTATCGATGACCACATAATTCAGAATATCGTTGATGAAAAAGTTGCGTTTATTGAATTCCGAACCACTAACCAGCTGGATCAGTTGCAGTTGATCGTTCCTGGCCTTGATCTCCTCCTGGTCCACCGGATCGTTCAGATGAGTGGGACAGCCCAGGGTGCAATCGCCAAAACAATTATTCTCCAGGAATGACTCCAGGCTGTCGCCCAGGTTAAAAGCGATTGTACCGATTTCCTCCGGATCGACCCGCAGATGATCAGACGGTTTCAAGGTATTGAAATGGTTATGTTCGATCTGATAACCGACATGATTGATCAGCAGGAAAATAAAATAATCGAGGTTATTCAACTCGTATATTTCTTTTTCCCAGGAAGAAACGAATTCCTGTACAGATATGTATGTTTTTTCAGATTTAGCTGACAATTCTATCTCGTTTGTTAAATTTAAAAAATATACTATTCAGCTGATGCCTCTGTCAAGTGATTATTACATACAGGGACAAAGAGACAAAGGGACAGAGGTACAAAGGTACAAAAAACCTGATAGCCTATGAAGAAAAATACCTGAGTCCTGAGTTCCTGAGCATGCAAAGGCTTCGGGAGTCATTCCCGCTCAGCGCAGGCCTTGCCTGATGATCGTACAGGCGGGAATCTTGAAAAGAAGGATAAAGGTTAAAACCTGTCTGCCGCCAGGCAGGCGAAAAGAAGGGGCAAGTCGCGACTTGCCCCTACTTTTGCGCCTTTTCACCACACACCCCGCCCCGACTTTGTCGGGGCATCCCTCTCGAGAGGGGAACGTTTCGACTTCGCTCGACGACCGGTACAGCGTTCCCCAAGCGAATTTTAATGAACTCGGGTACTCAGGGGCTCAGGTACACAAGAGCGCATCGCAATGCGCCCCTACTGTGCCGAAGGTGGGACTTGAACCCTTCCGGCAGCTGCCGGATCACGCTCACTGGATTTTGAATCCAGCGGCTTTTAAAACCATGGATAACAAACTTAGGCATCTGTGCCTTTTTCCTTCACCCTTTTTCCCTCCCTAACCCCCCCCTCTTTCCCCTCCCTTATCCCCTCGACTTTGCTCGGGGACCAGGGAGGGGATGAAAGGGGTAGGTTATTCAGCACATCGTGTTCTACAAACAGTTGATACCTCCGGCATCAAACCGCAACTCAAGAGTTGCGGCTACCAATAATACCTTGTATTATCAAACGCATCCTGAAGGATGCGGCTACCAGACCGTTCTTTGCACCCATAGATCTCATTCCCCCATCCTTTGTGCCTTTGTGTCTTTCTTTGTCTCTCTGTCCCTGCCTGGCGGCAGGTCTACGGTCATTATGACCTCCGATCTTTATCCCTTCAACAATTGCGAAAACAGAAAAGATTTTTATAAATTCTTACTTTATTACTTAGATCAAGGAGGTCATTTTGGAGTTCAAGAAAATTCAAATACCATCCGGCGGACAGGTCATCCAGACCAAAAGAGGCAAACTGATCGTCCCCGGAAATCCGTATATACCTTTCATTGAAGGGGACGGTACAGGTCCCGATATCTGGCGGGCCGCCCGCAAGGTCTTCGATGCCGCGGTCAACATCGCCTTCAACGGCCAGCGTAAAATTTTATGGGTGGAGATTTTTGCCGGTGAAAAAGCTTACCATATTTATAATGAATGGCTGCCCCAGGAGACGCTGGATGCCATCTCTTATTTCACCGTTGCTATTAAAGGTCCCCTGACCACTCCGGTGGGCGGAGGCTTTCGCAGTCTGAACGTCAGCATCCGGCAGGACCTGAATTTGTACGCCTGTGTGCGCCCGGTTAAATATTTCAAGGGCGTACCTTCACCGGTCAAACAACCCCAGAATATGGATGTGGTTATCTTCAGGGAAAACACCGAAGACGTTTATGCCGGCATTGAATGGCCCAGCGGCTCAGCCGAAGCAAATAAAATAATTGAACTGGTAAAATCGCTGGGTAAAAATATCCGCCCTGATTCGGGTATCGGCATTAAACCGATCAGTCCTACCGGCAGTAAACAACTGGTCCGTAAAGCCATTCAGTTTGCCATTACCCAGAAACGCGATAGCGTCACCCTGGTCCATAAGGGCAATATCATGAAGTATACCGAGGGATCTTTCAAGGAATGGGGTTATGAACTGGCCCGTGAAGAATTTGCCGAAGAGACCATTACGGAAGAAGAACTATTTGCCAAATATGACGGCAAAAAGCCGGATCATAAAATCATTATTAAAGACCGTATCGCCGACAGTATGTTTCAGCAGATCCTGACCCGCACCGGGGAATATGATGTGCTGGCCACGCCGAATCTGAACGGCGATTACCTTTCCGATGCCTGTGCCGCCCAGGTCGGTGGTCTGGGTATGGCCCCGGGGGCCAATATCGGCGACGTTATCGGCGTGTTCGAAGCCACCCACGGCACCGCTCCGAAATATGCCGGCAAGGATGTGATCAATCCTTCGTCGGTAATTCTATCCGGCGCCCTGATGTTTGAATATATACGCTGGAACAAAGTCAGCAAACTGATCCAGAAAGGAATTTCCAAAACCATCAAGCAAAAACGCGTTACCTATGATCTGGAACGGCAAATGAAAGGCGCCACTCTGCTGAAAACCAGTGAATTCGGTAATGCCATTATCGAAAATATGAAATAAGAATCCGCTGGAAGGGGATGGAATTTTCCGGTTGCGGAAAATTCCGGTTGCGGAAAATTCCGTCTCCCCCGGCACATCTGTATATTTCTAAACGCCAAAGCGTCATTAGCGTTTTTTTAAAATGACCAAAAAACAAAATATATTTATTATTCTGTTGCTCGGCTTACTCGTCACCGCTGCGTTCATTTCCAGTTTCTACTGGCTGTTCAGCATCTATCTGCCGGAACAGATTAATACCAATGAACAGGCCCGCTTGTTTTCGGAATGGTATGATCAGGACACCTATAGACCTCCTGCTGATAAAGCCATAACCGTTGAACAGTTAAACGCTTTCCTGAAGGTAAATGAAGAGCTGGCGATACTGTTAAAAAAATTGCATCGCCAAACGGAAGAAAATAGATGGCGCATTGCTATCGATATTATAAAAATGCAACCGGAATGGATTGCCTATAAATATGTGTCTTTAAAAAAGAGCCCTCTTTCTCCGCGGGAATACGAATGGATTGAAAAAGAGATTGTGCACTTCTGGATTTACCGCTGGAAGGAAAGTTCTCTGACTAAACTGCGCGAATTCGGCTGGGGCATGCAAATGTTTGCCGATTCCGTCGAACTAAAGCCGGTCAATTATAATCTCCTGCTGGAGCACGAAAAGAAACTGAACCGTATTTTTGATATTCTCTGGCCGGAGGAGACGGTCTTACAGACCATTGCTGCAGACACCCTGTAAGGGTATATATAGGACTGAATTACTGCTGTACCGCCTTGAAAACTCTCATAAAATTTCCCCCCAGAATCTTGTCAATACGCTCCCGGCTGAAACCGCGTTCCAGCATGATCCGGGTGAGTTCCGGCATTTTACTGACATCTTCCAGGCCGCGGGGACTGATCGTAATTCCATCAAAATCCGAACCGAGTCCCACATAATCATCCCCGACCAGGTTTACAACATACTCGATATGATCGATAATCAAAGCGAGATCGGGACGAATATCTTTGCACAGACTCCTGATAATATTTTTCCTGATATTTACGGTACCCGGTATAATTCTGGCCAAATTCTGTTTTCAGCGAATCCAGGTGGGCTGCCGCCGACTTGCGTAACCGGCTGTATTTTTTCTCGAATTCCACATCCAGGTAACCGGGATAAAAATTAATACCGATATATCCGCCGTTTTTACTGATCGCGATGATCTGGTCATCTTTCAGATTGCGTACATGCGCAGCCAGTGCATAGACACAGGAATGCGAAGCAATCACCGGTTTGGTCGTAGTTTGCAGTACATCCCAGAACGTTTTTTCGCCGCTGTGCGAAAGATCGATCATCATCCCCAGTCTGTTCATGGTCAGCACCACCTGTTTGCCGAAATCGGAAAGGCCACGTACTCCCTGGTAAGCAGCAGAAACCTCATCCTGTGCCGAACTGGCCCAGTCGGGACTGTCGATCCAGGTTAAAGTCATATAGCGGGCACCCAGATTGTACAGGTTTTCCAATTTTTGCAGATCATTTTCAATGGCGCTGCCCCCTTCCACACACAAACAGGCGGCTATTTTACCCTGTTTGACCAGTTGTTCAATCTCCTGCGGTGAACGGGCCAATTCAATCTGACCATGGCCGCGGCTCATGGTTCTGGTGAAGAGCGCAATTAAATTCAATGTCTGTTCATACATCTTATCCGGTTTATACAAATCCGGATTAGGCCAGGCCGCAAAAAACTGAACATCGACCTGACCCTCCTGCAACCGCACCAGGTCAATATGCCCCCAGTCGGATCGTCTGAGAAAATTCTGCCCGCGCAGGATCTGCAAAATAACATCACTGTGACAATCTACGACCAGGGCTTCTTTGTGCACAGTGCGATAATCCATTTGACCATTGACGGGATTTATCCACCAGCAGGAAAGGACTATCCAGGCGAACCAAAATATTTGTTTTTTATTCATTGGAATTTTATTCCCATTATTCAACCTGATCCAGTGCTTCTTCCAGTTTTTGTTTTTCATAAAGGTCGGCATAAAGCCCTTCCAGGGCCAGCAGTTCCTGGTGCGTCCCCTGCTCGGCAATCCCCCCTTCATCCAGTACGATGATCTGGTCGACATTCTGAATAGCGGAGATCCGATGCGAAATCCAGATACAGGTCCTGTTCTGCATTACCGTACGCAAACCTTCCAGGATTTTTTCCTCGGTTATAGTATCGACCGCTGACAGCGCATCGTCCAGCAGCAGGATTTTCGGTTCCTTAATGATGGCCCGGGCGATACAGACCCGCTGTTTTTGTCCGCCGGATAAATTAATACCCCGCTCGCCCAGCAGGGTCTCATATTTATCAGCGAATTCCATGATTGTATCGTGGATCTGGGCCGCCTGGGCCGCGGCCATAACTTTTTCATCACTGCCGGCAGGCAGGCCAAAAGTAATATTTGCTTTAATGGTATCCGAGAACAGAAAAGTTTCCTGCGGAATGTATCCGGTATGCAGACGCAATATGTGCAAAGGAATCTTCTTGATGTCCAGGCCGTCAATGAATACTGTTCCTTCCGGCGGATCATAGGTGCGGGTCAGCAAATTCATGATCGTCGTTTTCCCGCTGCCGGTCCGGCCCACTATGGCCAGGATACTCCCGGCGGGCAGATCAATATTAATATTCTTTAAAACCGGCCTGCTGCCGCCATTATAGCCGAAGGTAAGATTTTTTATCTGAATATCGCCCTGAACAGTTGTTAGCGGCACGGCCTGTGGATCATCATGGATCTCAGGCTGGGTGTCCAGAATAACATTGATCCGTTCCATGGACGCAGCCCCCTGTTGAAAGATGCCGACCACCCAGCCCAGGGCAATCGCCGGCCAGACCAGCATGGCCAGATACAGGGTGAAGGCTACGAATTCTCCCAATGAAATTGTCTCAGTCTACAATCTGAATTCCCCCTACCAGCAGCACCAGGATGATGCCCAGGCTGATAATAAACATCAACATCGGGTGGAAGGCGGCATAGACCCGCACAAAGGCCATATTCTTATCGACATATTCCTTGTTCAATTTGTTGAACTCGATAATTTCATGCGCTTCCTGCACATAGGATTTAATCACCCGGATTCCGGAAAGGTTTTCCTGGGCCTTGGTGCTGATCCTGGAATATTGTGCCTGGATCTCTTTATATCTTTTATGAATTTGCATACCAAAACGATAGACGGAGTAAGCGATCAAAGGGATGGGTAAAAATCCGATCAGGGTCAGCAGCGGATTGATCGTAAGCATCATCGCCACTACAAAAACCAGGGTGAAGATCGTATTGGCCGAATACATAATCCCCGGCCCCAAAACACTGCGTACCGCACTAAGATCATTGGTCATTCGCGACATGACATCGCCGGTGGGCATGCTCTGGAAAAAAGTGGCCGACATTTTCTGCAGGTGCCCGAACAGATCATTGCGAAAATCATTCTCGATCAAGCGCGAACCGACAATAATGGTTTGCCGCATCAAAAAGCGAAAAAATCCCTGCACCGCTGCAATCAGTACAATCAATCCGCTGTACAACAACAATTGTCTGACTTCTATTTCGTGAGCGAGATAATCAATAGACTTTTGAACGACCTTGGGGTATAGAATGCTTACGGCATTGCTGATGACGGTAAAAAGAATGCCGGACAGCAACTTATACTTATAACGCAACAGATATGGCTTAAGATAAGCAAACGTACGAAAAATGAGCGACTCCCTTCAGTGCGTCATGAACTGCTTGACTTGTTTTATTCCTTAAATTATAAGGTGTTCCCTTCAAAAGCAACCACAGCGCTGGAACATTATTGATTCAAACGTGTTACTAGATATTGAAATTTCAGAGACCCCGGTTTATTTTTAAATTAATTGTATTATTGAATAAAAACAAATCCTGCAGGTATTACCTGGGAAGTATTGGGTTTTAAATAAATTTTTATTAATTTATTTAATATTTAAAAACAGTCAAGATCATGCAGATCGATCGCAATTTCCAGCAGGGTCAGTTACTTCTGGATCCGGCACAACTTAACCTTACTTATCTGAAAAGTTTTCTGTGTTATCCTGCAGAGCGGGCATTGCCCGATTATGTTCAATCATTTCTGAGCACTGCTGTTCTGCCCCGCCTGGCCGTAACCCCGGTTCGCTATCAATACCGTCTGCTCCCGGTTAAAAAACACCTGGAAAGAAATCATACGATCGAATTATCCGCCGGACCGGGTAAATTTGTTTTTCAGGGACCGGTTATTTATCAGTTGTTGAAAGACTGCAGTCATTGCCTGGTTTTTCTGTTAAATCTTACCGGCACAATAGAAGACGATCCGTTGCAGGCTTTTTTATCTTACTCATCCTTTAACAGCATCCTGCAGACGGCGCTCGATCTATTCAAAAAAGAAATTACTCAGATACTAGCCCTCAGCGAACCAAGTCTGACCAGGCGATTCGCTCCGGGTTATTGCGGATGGGCGATTCAGGAACAACAAAAAATCCTGTCCTTGCTTGATCCTGCTGCCATGGGAGTCCACCTGACAACCGCTCAGATGCTCGATCCGCCCCATAGTTTAACCGGGGTCTATGGTCTGCGCCGGGATGTTAAACACACCGAGAAAATTCCGTGTTATACCTGTACCAGCGTCACCTGCTCGGTACATCTGGATTTTCCCAAACATAATTCTGTTATCTGAGAAAGGAAGGTCATGTCCGGGAAATTTATTGAACAGCTTAAAAGTTCGACTCTGGTCGCTGACGGTGCTATGGGTACCATGTTGCAAAAATACGGATTACTGGCCGGCAGTTGCCCGGAGGAATATAATCTGCGGCACCCCGATATTGTCCAGAGCATCCATCAGCAGTATTTTGCCGCGGGAGCAGATCTGGTGGAAACTAATACCTTCGGGGCCAACCGCTTTCGCCTGAGTTTTCATGGTTACGGTGATCAGGTAAAAGAATTGAATCGACGGGCGGCAGAACTGGCCTGTGCTGTTCGGCCGGCCGGAAAATTCGTAGCCGGTTCTGTCGGACCGACCGGTGAATTGCTGGAACCGCTGGGTATGCTGACCTTTACTCAACTGGTTGATGTCTTTTACGAACAAATGGCTGCTTTGCAGGCCGGCGGGGTGGACCTGATCATTATCGAAACGCTGGCTGATCTGCAGGAAGCCCGGGCTGCTTTGCAGGCTGCCAAAAATTTAACTCCGGTTCTGCCGGTCGCAGTGACCATGACCTTCGACAGGAGTGCAACCGGTTTTAAAACGATGATGGGAACTTCCCCGCCTGCTATGATTTCTGCGCTGGCAGAAGCAGGGGCGGATCTTATCGGTGCAAATTGCGGTCTGGGTATGGAAGAGATGATCGACCTGATGACCGAGATCCGAAGCCATTCGTCAGCAGCATTGATTGCCCAGGCTAACGCAGGTTTACCTAAGTGGGACGGGCAGAAAAATGTATACAGCGAAACTCCGGCACAGCGAGGTCAGGCTACTGCAAAATTACTGGAATTGAAGGTTAATGTAATCGGCGGCTGCTGCGGGACTACTCCCGACCATATCCGTGCCATTCGTCAGGCTGTTGATGCATATTCAGCTGAGGTGCAGGGCAAAAGGAAATAGGGTAATTAGAATAAATAACCCTCCCCTTGCCCCTCCCTTTCAGCCAAGAGGCTGAAAGGGAGGGGTTTGGGGTGGGTCATTGGCAGTGCCCCTTGCTTTTGGAATTAAGCATCATTCTGATTAAATTAGACAACTAAAACAAAATTATACCGGGTGCGATGATTACACCTGGCAGCCGAATTGCGGATAAAGATGGAGGTCTATTTTAATGAAATCTTCCCACTACATGGAACTGGAAGACAAACACGGAGCTCATAATTATCATCCACTGGATGTAGTACTGGCGCGTGGTAAAGGGGTATGGGTCTGGGACGTAGATGATAAAAAATATATGGATTTTTTATCCGCGTATTCAGCAGTGAATCAGGGGCATTGTCATCCTGAAATTGTTAAAACGCTGCAACAGCAGGCCAAGTTATTGACTCTGACTTCCCGTGCTTTTTATAACAATGTCCTGGGCGAGTACGAAAAATTTATCTGTGAATTATTGGGTTATGATAAAGTATTACCGATGAACACCGGGGCTGAGGGGTTCGAAACCGCGCTTAAATTAACCCGAAAATGGGCCTATAAAGTTAAGGGCATCCCTGCTGATCAGGCAAAAATAATTGTGGCCGAAGGAAATTTTCATGGCCGGACCATGGCGGCAGTATCTGCTTCAACGGACCCCGAATGCCGCAATGATTTCGGACCTTTTTTACCCGGATTCGAAACGATTCCTTATAATGATCTGCCCGCTCTGGAGAAAGCGTTGCGGGATCCCCGGACTGCCGGTTTTATCGTGGAACCGATCCAGGGCGAAGCCGGCGTGGTGGTCCCGGATGAGGGGTATCTGCGTAAAGCCGCCGCCCTGTGTAAATCCGGCAATGTGCTGCTGATCTGTGACGAAGTACAAACCGGTCTGGCCCGGACCGGTAAAATGCTCGCTGCCGACTATGAACAGGTAAAAGGGGATATACTGATTTTGGGTAAGGCCTTATCCGGCGGAGTTTTACCTATCTCTGCCGTGCTGGCCTCCGATGAAATAATGCTGACCCTTAAACCGGGAGAGCACGGTTCCACCTTCGGCGGCAATCCCCTGGCCTGCGCTGTGGCCATCACCTCTTTGCAGGTGATTATTAAGGAAAAATTAGCGGACAATGCTTTCAAACTGGGTGAAATTTTTCGCCGCGAGATTCAGAAATTAATGACCCGCTATGATTTCATCACCACCGTTCGCGGCAAGGGATTACTCAACGCCATGGTGATCAAACCAACCGCCACTAATAAAACAGCCTGGGATTTTTGCCTGGAACTTAAAGCCAACGGCGTGCTGGCCAAACCGACCCATGGAGATAAAATTCGCTTCGCACCGCCGCTGGTGCTGACCGAAAAAGAATTATTCTGGGCTCTGGAAAGAATAGAAAAAACGATGAAATCTTTTATCTAAATTCGTACCCGGTTAGATTACCGTATTACTCGGAATACAACTTCCTTTGGGAATAATGATAATCCCGTCCCGGATAGCATAATTTTCTTTAAATGTCTCCGTCACCAGTTCTTTATTGATCAATTGTACATTATCGCCAATGGCCACATCCATATCGACGATACTGTTCTTGATTACACAATTGGCTCCAATCCCCAGATTAGGATGGCCTTTTTGCTTATTGAGCTGGCGATCTTCGATCGTTTCATAGCGGGCGTTTCCCATGATAATCGAGCGCTGGACCAGGGTACCCTCATCGATATAGGAGCGTATGCCGATGGTGGAATGCTCGATGATCGAGCCTAACAGGATGGAACCTTCCGCCACAACGGAGTGATTTATCTGGCAACGGTTGATCTTGGAAGCAGGCAGATAGCGCGGACGCGTATAAAACGGATAGATCTCATCATAAAAGTTAAAGCGCGGCAGGGCTTTGGTTAATTCCATATGCGCCTCAAAAAAAGACCGGATATTCCCGATGTCCTGCCAGTATCCGTCGAAGAAATATGCATTCACTTTTAATTCTTTAATACTCTTGGGAATTATCTCCCGGCCGAAATCCTCCATGCTGTTATCGCTAAGGACATCGATTAGTGACTGCCGGTTAAAAATATAAATACCCATGGAAGCGATATGGGTGCGGTTGTTGGGTATAATATCGAAAGTATTGAATAGTTTCGGGTCGACCCGGAATTCATTCAGGATTTCTGGTTTATCCGGTTTTTCATAGAAATCGATAATCTGGCTATCGGAATTGGCTTTCACTATTCCGAATTCCCTGGCTTCGTGCTCATAGATCGGTTTGACCGCAATGGAAATGTCAGCATTCGAATCGAGATGGTAATTGAAAAATTTGAGATAATCCATACGGTAGAGATGATCGCCGGAAAGGATAATAATATGATCATCGGCTTTTTCGAAAAATTGCAGGTTTTTTCGCACCGAATCAGCCGTACCCTGATACCAGTCCTGGTTTTCGGAAGTCTGCTGGGCAGCTAAAATCCGGGTATAACCATTAGAGAAGTTATCGAAACGGTAAGTCAAATTTATGTGCCGGTGCAAAGATTCGGTATTGAACTGGGTCAGGATGAAGATATGTTTTATACCGGCATGGAGACAATTACTGATCGGTATATCAATCAGGCGGAATTTTCCGGCAATCGGGACAGCAGGTTTTGCCCGGATTCTGGTCAATGGCTCCAGGCGGGTTCCCCGCCCGCCGCCTAAAATAAGTGCAGTTAAATTGCTCATTAAAGCCTCAGGTATTAAACGCAAATAAAAGAAAAATAATCCTCAAATTTTCGGGATGGAACCACCTAAAAATATACATGTTATAATTCTATAAGCAATATCTTTGTAAAATATATTCGGGAATTAATAAAGGAGGTATAAAGCCGCTAAGATTACATTGACTTTGGTTAATACGACTTTTAAATTTCAAAAATAATAATTAAGTACCATTTTTAAGTTTAAGGAGCCTGCGATGAAAAAAATATTGACTATTATCGTCGTTTTGACTGCCGTAATTTCACTGACTGCACAGGACAAATTCACGGAATTTCAGGCCGGGGTTTTGATGCCGGCCGATGCCAAAACCGGCTTTATCGGCGGAATAACCATCGGTCGCATGGTTGATGAAAGCATCGGTTGGGGTCTCGAAATCGATTATTATCGGAAAACTTACACCAAAGAAACAAAAGTGGATACAAATACCCAGGCCCAGGTTGAGGAATCTGTAATTCAAACCGAAATTGAGAATGCCACTACTATGCTGCCGGTATATTTCAAACTCATCCTGCAAACCCAGATCGCCCCTAAAATGGATTTGCGTGTCAGCGGCGGAGTCGGTTATGAGTTTATGTGGAACAGTGAAGCAAATTACCGCCTGAAAAAGGAGGAATCACGTTTTTATTCAGGTTTCACCTGGCAGGTAGGCGGAGGTGTCGCTTTCGCGATGTCCCGCGCTTCGGACCTGTTCCTTGAGTTGAGTTACCATTCCGGCAGTCCTTCCCGTGCCGAAAGCGAAAACAAACTGGGCCTGCCGGTGCGTACCGAAGTAGATATGTCCGGTTTGATGATCCGGGCCGGCCTGAAATTATATACCTTTGGATTCTTTTAACCGGGACTTTAATGGCAGCGGCTTTAACCCGGATTAAATACGGAGAGGACTGAATTCTTCATGTTAAAGAAGTTGAGGGTTTTTTTACTCGTACTGGTGATTAGCGCGGCCGGTTGTTTTCCACAAACTAAAAAAAATATTCCGCAAGCGGATCCGCTGATTCGTGTTTTACTGGCTACTTTAGCGGAAAATGACAGCCTGTACTTCCGCAGTCTCTACGTTTTACAATCCGAAGAAGCACATTATGAATTCGGCGAACGTAATCAACAGTTAAACATTGTACCGCTGAAGTCCGGCATACAGTTGTACAATCAGAACCGCAATCTGCTGTACCGGAATTACTTCCCGATCCGTCTGGAACCGGCAACCGCTACAGGGCGCTTTGTTTTCAGAGGCCAGGAATACAGCGGCACAATCCTGTTTGCTCCCGCCGCAGACGCTGTTTTATATCTGATCAACGAACTGCCTCTGGAGGAATATCTGAAAGGGGTGCTTCCCGCAGAGATCAATACAATCCGCACTCAGTATTTTGAGGCCATGAAAGCCCAGGCCGTTTGTTCGCGAACATACGCTTTAAAACGTATCCAGGCCGGCGAGAATCAAAATCGTCCTTATAATCTGGAAAACACCATCGTCGATCAGGTATATGCAGGCTTTGACCGGCATACCGAGTTGGCTGACCGGGCCATTGCCGAAACCCGGGGTATCTGTATTACCTATCAGGGGGAACTGGCTGATATATTCTATCACTCGACCTGCGGGGGCCGCCTGGAACCGGCCAACCGGATCTGGCCTTCAATAAATGCCCCCTATCTCAGCGGGGGAATCGATGCCATCAGCGATACATTTTCCTGCAGTTCTTCTCCCTTTTTCCGCTGGCGGGAAACCCGCACCCTGGCACAATTAGACAGCAGTTTTTACAGCAATTATGGACGAAGTCTTTTACAGGCGGGGCAAATGGGACCAACTGCCGACACCATGTACTTACAATTCGACCTGCGGGTGAAACAACGCTCCGGCAGCGGCCGTATCGAACAGACTGGAAATCACTTACGGCGATACAACCGTCGAATTGAGCAGTTATGAGATCCGCCGGTTTTTCGCGACCGACCGTGAACCTTATCTGCGCAGTACCCTGTTCTTTTTCTCCCAACCGGACGATACCACCCTGGGAATCCACGGTGCCGGATACGGACACGGTGCGGGTATGTGCCAGTACGGCGCCATGAATATGTCGGCCGCCAGGTCTTTTCGCTACTATCATATTATCAGTAAATATTTTCCCGGAACAACTTTAATAAAGAAATATTAAACCTATGCGTCTATTTATTTCATTTTTGATTTTTACCGGTTTATTCATCCTGCTTTTTAACGCCTGCCAGCCTGGAGTAATCACTAAAAAAAGCGGACAGGGACAGATTGATAGTTCGCTTTATTTTCAACAGGTGGAAGTGAAGGATACTTTTATGGATACGCTGGTAAGTCCGGCCGGACAGGCGGCTACTCTCAGCAAGAAAATTATTCCGCCGCCCGTACCTGAACCTGAGCCGCCAAAGTTTAAGGAGGTCGAAGGATTCAGGGTACAGATATTCGCCGGCCTGGATTCCCTTAATGCCGTTTCGACCGCCTCACAGAGTCGTAATGTCACAATTGATTCTGTTTATTTATTCAGGGAAAAAGGGTTATATAAAATCCAGCTGGGGGATTATCAATACCGCTACCAGGCCGATTCCGCCAATCTGAGTTTACGTAAAAATGGTTTTTCCGGTGCCTGGGTGGTTAAAAGAATGGTACAAATTCCGGTCAGTCCGGAAGAAGTGATCCCAGCCGCTCCTGTAATTCCGGCCAGTCAACCTGACAGTACCCTGCCGCAGATTACAACGGGTAAATATAAAATTCAGGTAGTGGCCACGGCAACAATCGAGCGGGCGCAATCGCTGGTAAATGATCTGGGCAGCAAGTATCAGTATCCGGTTTTCTTTGAAAAAGCCGGCACCATGTACAAAGTATTTATCGGCCCTTTTTCAATTGAAACAGAAGCACGCCAGACTCTGGAAGCGGTCCGCAAATCAGGTTATCCCGATGCCTGGCTGGTTTATTAAAGGCAGGGATCAGTGCGCTTTTGAATAATGTTCGTGAACGATCTTCCAGGTATCTTCCTGCATCAGGAAGATATGGCTGCCGCGGCCATTAACGTTTCTGACTTTTCTTCTTTTCCTGATATTGACTTTCCAGTAAAAAGTAGCCAGGGCGAACTCGCCATAAATATGCACCTTCAGCCCGTTGATCGAATAGGTTACCTTGTCCCCTTCTTTCAGATAATAAAGGAAGGTCTGCTTTAATTGTCCCACACCGGTGAGACGCTCATGCCGGGTGGATGAAAATCCTGTGAACCCCTTAACAAAAAATTTTAAGATTCCGTTAATATCTTTTTGGTTGAAGTATTTAACTATCGACTTTTCGATATTGACCACTTCTTTTTCAAACGTATCCATTTTATCCTCCCGGTTACGTTCTCAGATTATCCTGGCTAAAACTGATTTTCCATAAAAAAGTATGAAGACTAAACCATAAATTCAAGTATTTATCGACAGGTACCGGCAACAATCTGATTCTGTTACTTCGGGGCGATCAGTTCTTCCGGTTGCAACGGCAGTGGCTGATTGCGCAGCGTAAAGATCCTGGAGATGACCGCTCCGATTTTGGCATTCGGGGTCGAGGCTCCGGCCGTGACCGCAATTGTAATTTTACCTGCCGGCAGCCAGCCTGTGCTGATCATGCTTTCCGTGGAACCGGCAGACTGATGCCTGATCTGTTCCGGACTAAGCATATCCGTTTCTTCTTCTATATGGAATGCCGGGCCATACTGCGCAGCCAGGCTGCATAGACTGCGGGTATTGCTGCTGTTAAAACCGCCGATGACCACGGTCAGATCCGGTTTACTTTGCAGCAACTCCCGGATCGCATCCTGGCGTTCCTGAGTTGCACTGCAAATAGTATCAAAGGCCCGGAAATGCTGGTCGATATTATCGGGACCATAGCGCTGCATTAACGCAGCTCTGACCAGCTCGCCCACCTGGCGCGATTCACTGGCCATCATGGTAGTTTGATTGGCCACGCCAATTTTAACCAGATCCCGCTCAGGATCGAAACCAGGGGACACGGCCTTGCTAAAATATCGCAGTAACTCCTCGCCGGATATTTGTTGTTTGATAAAAGCACATACTTGCTGGGTTTCCGGAATATCTTTAACTATAATATATTTACCGATACCCCCCAGCGTGGTTCTGGAAACCGTGGCCACTGTTTCCTCATGATAATACTTGCCGTGAACTATGGCCGTGAAGCCCTCCCGGGAAAACTTTTCCACATGCTTCCAGACGATCAATACCGATCCGCAGGTGGTATCGACTAAAATACAATCCTTTTGCCTGAGTTCCTCCAGCAAGTTCACCGCTACGCCAAAAGCGGGCAGGATAACAACATCCTGCGGACTAATATCCGACAATTTCTCACCGCGGTTATTGGAACCGCTCAGGAAGTGAACCCCCATTTCCACCAGTCGTTTATTGACAAAAGGATTATGAATGATCTCACCGGTTAAATAAATATTTTTATCGGGAAAATGTTTCACGGTCTGATAGGCATATTCCACCGAACGGTCCACTCCGTAACAGAATCCGAATTCCTTGGCCAGTTTGACCGTGGTATCACCGGAACTGATTACACCTGCAGCCGCTTTGATATAATCGATCAGCAGACTATTATATTCTTTTTCGATTGATCCGCTGACCTCGGATTTTAATCCGAATCCTTTGCGAAAATATTTTTCCTTCATTTCAGCCGTTTGGCACCCGATAATTATAATGTTACAGTTACTACTGATAAATAATTTATAAATTATTTTATTCCATATATATAATTAATTTATAAATTAAACAAAAATCAGAGCATCCAGACTGTTGTACTACTTGAATAATTTGAGTCTGTTATTAAGTTAGCTAATAAATATGAAGCAATCGACTAAAGGAGGATTGATGAAACTCTTGGTTATTGCAATGGTTATCCTGGTATTAGGCAGCAGCAGTATCCTGGCGGTAGAAACTGCCGGACGCTCGGCCCTTAGTCTCAAGGGCGGACTGAACATGTACCAGGGCGAGATTAAAGAGCAACAATACAAATTTTATGGAGATATTTCTGTTTTTGGCTGGGTTAATGATTACCTGGGTCTGAAATTAAGGGGCGGAGTCGGAATTCTGCAAGCCAGCATCGAAGACCAGAACTTTCATACCTATACCTACACTTTTGGTCCCATGCTGATGTACAAACCCTTTTTCAGAAATCCGCTGAATCTTTACCTGACCGCCGGTTTTGAAATGATGCAGATCGACCCCAGGTATACCACTGACCACGATCTGAAACTGCCGAATAATCAGAATGGTAAATACAATCACCTGCAATGGGCCGTACCGGTGGGGCTGGGTTTTTCCGTATTCCTGGGTGAAAACGTCAGTCTTGATCTGGAAGGTCTCTATCACCAGGCCGGAACAGATTATATCGATGATATAAAAGAAGGAAAGTGGGGCGACAGTTTTATCTCGGCTGCGCTGGGATTGTCAATATACCTGAGCGGTCCGCCTGATGCCGACGGCGACGGTATTATCGATAAAGTGGACAAGGATCCCTACCGGCCGGAAGATTTCGATAATTTCGAAGATACCGATGGAGCACCTGATTACGACAACGATAATGATGGTGTACCGGATAGCCGTGATAAAGCGCCCAACGATCCGGAAGACCAGGACGGGTTCCAGGATGATGATGGTGCTCCTGATCCGGATAATGACGGAGATAATGTCAAAGACCTGAATGATAAATGTCCCGGTACGGATAAAACCGTGGCCGATTCTGTGAACACCAGGGAAGATCCGGATAGTTTTCAGGATGAAGATGGTTGTCCCGATGCGGATAACGACGGCGACGGTATTCTTGATGCCAGTGATAAATGTCCCAACGAGGCGGAAACGGTTAATCAATATCAGGATGAGGATGGCTGCCCGGATAAGAAACCCGAAATCGATGTTAAAAAAGGGGAAGCAATTATTCTGGAAGGGGTCTATTTTGCCACCGGCAGTGCCCGCCTTGAACCGAACTCCATGATCATACTGGACAAAGTTTACCGTACACTGCAGGAAAATACAGAAATTGAAGTAGAGATCCGCGGCTTTACCGATAATACCGGAAAATATGCCAGCAATGTCAAACTATCCCAGAACAGGGCTGAATCAGTCAGGATGTACCTGGTCAACAAAGGTATTGCTGCATACCGGATCTTAAGCAAAGGTTATGGTCCTGAGAATCCGATTGACACTAATGCGACCAAAGAAGGCAGAGCCAGAAACCGGCGGATTGAATTTTACCGGATTAAGTAAAGGATCATAAACCATAGAGTAAAGAAAAACCGATGGCCGCTAATTGCGGACGTCGGTTTTTTTATTATGAAAGGGCAGGTCGAAATGTCATTTCGAATCCCCGACGAAGGCGGGGGAGAAATCTGATTCCTCCCTGCGGTCGGAATGACAGTCTATAACTTTCGCCCTGAAGACCAGCACGAATTGTCATTTCGAACGAAGCGAGAAATCTTTTACATTTACTTCAATAAAATCATCTTGCGACTTTGTTCAAAAAGTAATTTACCCCTTGTCCTGGCCTCGATTTTATAAATATAAATTCCACTGCTTAACAGCTGCCCGCCGTTGTCACGTCCATCCCATTGCACAGTGAAAGAACCGGTTATCTTCCTGTTATCGATCAGAGTTGTTACTTCCCGTCCTAACAGATCAAATATTTTCAGTGTCACATCAGCTAGACCCGGAATTTGAAAAGAAATGGTTGTTACGGGATTGAAGGGATTCGGGTAATTTTGCCATAAAGTAAAGTCGGAAATATTTTTTACCAGCGGTGCTTCAATACTATTAAGGATATCCTCTTCAGGGGTGGGTAATTTTTTATCGCTGTAGATATGAAACTCGCCCGGCAACAGTTCAATCAGGGCATTGTTATCACTGATCAGCATACTGTCACCGCTGAAGAAATCGTACCAGTACCCGCTGTGATAAAAATTTGGATCTATAGATAAAGTAGTCTACATCAAAATTACCGATGATCACCACATTCATCGTGGGATGGGCAAAGCGTATTTTTTTGGTTTCATAAACAACCTGTTGATCGACAATCGTCTCCGTACTGCGAAAAACTTCATTCTCATTTCTTAACTTTAACAGGGCCTGGATGGTTTTGTATAACTTTTTCCGCAGCGGATCCTGAAAATAATTCCAGCGAATCGGTTTTTCGGCCAGCCGGCCGTTATACTCGATGGAATAATCATAACCCAGTTCGCTGTGTTTCCACAGCATTTTGGGACCGGGCAAAGTAAGAAAAAATGCCGAGGCCAGCTTCATCCGGTTCAATGCTGTTTCCAGACTTTTTATATTATAATTCCCCGATGAGTTCCCGTAAGTAAGATTTTTGTACATCAGTCTTTCTTCGTCATGGCTTTCCATATAGGTAACTACGCCCGCTTCGGACCATCCCCGTGTTTTATAAAATCCCCAGGAAAAATCAGATTTGCCGTAAGTGGAACCATCTTTATGATACCCCATGGTCGCTTCATTATAGTTATAATTCAGATTGCCCCACAGCATCATTCCGTAGCTGGATAATTCGGTCTCCTCGCTGTTAGCCGCAAAATGTTCCAGGATAACATAAGCTGATGAATCCGCAGCCCAAATCATATCGGCCATACGTTTTAGTAAAGTTACTCTATTGACATCATAATTACTGGCTTCACTTTCATTATATACATCTACTATACGATCATTTTCATATTTACTGTATAGATAAGTTGATTTACCCGTAAATCCCTTGGTCAGATCAAACCTGAATCCATCTATTTTATATTCTTGAAGCCAAAAAGAATTTACTCTATCAACTAAATTTTGAGTGGCTATCGAATTATGGTTAAAATCATATCCTACATTATACGGATGACGGGACTGATAGCCTTCAAAATTTGGATTATAATCAGGATAATACCACGGATTTTGATTAGATGGATATCCATGATCATCCGTATATAATCTGACTAACGGTGATTGGCCAAAGGAATGGTTCAATACCATATCTAAAATAACTGCGATCCCGCGGCGGTGGCATTCATCGATAAACTGTTTCAAATCATTGGCCGGACCGTAATACTTGTCGACTGCAAAATAGAAAGAAGTATTGTACCCCCAACTGCTGTTACCTTCAAATTCATTGACCGGCATCAGTTCGATGGCGTTGATCCCCAGGCTGTCCAGGTAATCCAGTGTATCCTGCAAGGTGGTAAAATCATGAGCATATAAAAAGTCACGCAGCAGTAACTCATAGATGACCATTTCCTGCTGTGGCGGACGCTGATATGCAGGAGTATAAATCCAGTCAAATGACGACTGCCCGGTTTCCAATACCGAAACAATCTCACCGGTCTTGCCGGCCGGATAAGATTTAAGAAAGGGATAGGTGACCGGAGAGATATAAGAATCATTCCAGGGGTCCAGAACCTTTTCCGTATAAGGATCGGCAATTCTGAGTTCACCGTCGACCAGGTATTGAAAGGCATATTCATTTCCTGGTACTAATCCGTCTATAGTGATCCACCAATGTATGCTATCGCTGTCGACTTCGTCCCGCTTCATATAATAATCAGCATCGACTTTCCAGTCATTAAAGTCACCCAATACATATACATAACTTTTGTAGGGAGCAAAAAGCGATAAAGTAACTGTATTGTAATCAATATAGTTAATTCCATCGCGGATCCCGGCTGGTCGCGAGATATTTTCCGGTACAGGATTGACCACTACATAAAATTCTGTGGTATCGGCCAGGCCGCTGGTATCGCGGGCTACTGCCGATAACAGATTCGGGCCGCTGGAAAAATCATCAGCAATAAAATCATAGTTTAAAGTATCCCCGGCGGCAGCGGTCAATAAAGTATCCGCTTTAAAAAGAAATAAGGAATCAAGCAGTGTGCCGATCTGGGCGCTGGTTATCCGGATGGACAGGGTCGCTCCTGTACCGACAAATGCCGGAGTGCGGAGCGGATCGGTATATTGCAAATTAATAGCGGGATTTATAATTACTACAGTTATGCCAGGTTCATATAAATCCAGAAAGATGTCTGCTCCGCCCACGTCACGGCCGGTCAAAGTGCCTCCGGAATTTCTGAAAACAAAAGCCAACTGTAATATTTTTTCATTCTCAGGAACTCCATAATAAGCGTATATATCACCGATGGTCAGTTGCCAGAGATCGGTAGCAATTTCGGTCAACTTCGCTTTGGCTAAATTTTCACTCCAGCCGGCAACAACATATTTCCAGTCGCCCGGCGAGGTACTCTGGTCGGTAATCACTCCGGTATGAGCATAAACATCCGTTCCGGCGTAGCCCATTAAGCCCTGATTGCCTGCGGCAGCATTGAAAAGAATGATCACAGAATCATGCGCAGTAGCATAAGTTGGAATGGAGGTGACCACCTGGGCCTGCAATAGGCCGGTAATAAAAAATATAGTTGCTATTATAATCTTTGTATGAATCATATTTTATCCTTTTTTTGACCCTCCCCTTGATCCCCTCCCTTTTGGCACGAAGAAGTGCCAAAAGGGAGGGGAAACAGGGGTGGATTATTAGTCATCTCGACTTCGCTCGATGACCGGCGTTCCGTTCCCCGAGCGGAGTCGAGGGGAACCGCTTCCACATCGACACCTCATACGGTTTTAACTCCATGCCGGCCAGATTCCTGTCCTTTTTTAACAATTCTGGTATTTAATAAATTCCGCCATTCCCGGATGTGATATTGCGCAGGAAGCGATATTTTTATTTTTGTCCGCTGCGAACTGAAATTCAGTATTACCAGCACTTCATCGTTACCTGCTGATTTTAAAAATGTAACCACACTCCCGGTCTTATCATTTTTTAACACTTTAATATTCTGCGAAGCCAGGGCTGCATTATCACGGCGCAAACGGATCAAATTTTTATAAAAATCATAGATAGTCTGATTCTGGTTTTCCCACAGGATTGGATCGTGGTCAAATAATGAAATTCCTTTCTTCAGGCCGGATTCCTGTCCGTTATATAACAGCGGTATACCGGCTATGGCAAATAGCAAAGCCGCAAAAGGATAAAAACTCCGGCGGCCAAATACCGCAGGGGTCCGGGGAAAATCATGATTTTCAGTAAATAATAATGGCAGGGCATTTTGCGGATAAAGTTTTTGCCTCTCGTTCAGCCATCGTAAAATGTCCGCTGCCGGTCGTTTACCCTGATAAATATCTTTCAGCACCAGATAGGTGACCCAGTCATAGGCTAGCCTGAAAAGCCTGCAGGTGCAGTCTGGGCCGCTGCCATTCGGCCAGCATAAAAATATCTGATTTTATTTTTAACATTTTTTCCAGCGCCGTTTCCCAGAAATCCAGCGGTACCATACCGGCCACATCACAGCGGTACCCGTCGATATCAAATTCCCTGATCCAGTACGACATCACCTCCAGCATGTACTTACGGGTATCCGTACTGCTGTAATCAAAATCGATCACATCCGACCAGTCGGCAATTTTCCTGGTAAAACGTCCCTGCCGGTCATGCCTGAACATGGCCGGATGGGTCCTTGCACGAACATGATCCAGCGCGCCATGGTTGATGACCAGATCAATAATCAAGCGCATATCAGCCGCATGTAATACAGAAACCAGTTTGCGCAGATCCTTATCCGAACCATAGTGTGGATTGATCGCCAGATGATCGCGGATAGCATACGGGCAACCCAATTTACCCTTCCGCCCGGTCCGGCCGATGGGCTGCAGCGGCATCAACCAGATAGTTTTGATGCCCAGTTCTTTCAGGTAGGAAATCTTTTCTGTGAGCCCGTTCAGATCCCCGGTTTTGCTGAAATTCCTGACAAACACTTCATAAAGCGGACCTTCATTCACCCAGGCCGGAGGCCTGCGGCCGGGTAATGTTCCGTACTGTTTCTGATCGGATTCAATACCCAGAAAATATTTTTTCCTGATTATTTCGTTCTGAATCCCTGCAGCACCCATAATCCACCGGTCTGGTTAAATTAATTACGATGACCAGACAATAAATTGTTAAAATTTTATATCCGGATATCTATTCTTGAGCAGTTTGCCCAGGTAATCTGTTTCACCATTCTGCATTTTAATAATAGTATCATCCACACTTTGATTTAAACGGTTACCGTACAGGGTAATATCCATAATAATATGATTCATCGCTATTTCGAGCAGCGCCCGGTTGCTGGTCCAGACTGTTTTCTTCTTCTGTATTTTATCGGCATCACCCATCAGTATCTCTTTTTTATCACTGATTAAAATAATACGGTGCGGCCAGATCCTTTCCAATTCACGCTCTTCCAGACCATAACAAAACATAGTGGACTTTAGCAATTGCACATCGGTAAAAGAAAAGATAATTACCTGGACTTTACGCTTTATAGCATCCTGCAGGTCATTTTCCAGCAGGGCAAATTCCCGTTTCCAGATTGACATGAAGATGTTTTTCTCGGCCTTCTGAATAAGTTCCTCTGCTTTCATAATCATATTGTCGTACCCTACTATGTTCCAGAACTGGTCCAGAGCCGGTTTATTCTCAATATGTTTTAAACTCTTCTGCGCTTCTTCGATCTTATCCTTGAACTGACGGTCTAACAAATCAAACAGCCGGTCAACAGGCAAAGGTACATATGTTTCCGGATCCGAGGTTTGCAGGCTGACTACGCCCATTTCTTCCAATTCCAGGATCACATTATATATAGCCGAACGGGGTACGCCTGAATTTTTACTCAACTCATAACGGGTCACCGGATTATGTTCCAATAATGAAACATAAGCCCTCGCTTCGTACAGGGTAAAGCCCAGACCTTGCAACCTTCTGGCTATGGTTCCTAACTGAGTCACATCGTCACCTTTCATCCTTTCACACTCCCCAGTGTCAATCCGGATATCAGCCAGCGGCTGAGAAATAAAAACAGCACCACCACGGGAACCGATACCAGCAGCGCCGCCGCCGAGTACAAGCCCCAGGCTACTTCCATGTTGGAAGTGAACTGCTTCAATCCGATTGGCAGGGTATACAAACTCTGGTCCTGCAGCAATACGGCTGCCACCAGGTACTCCGACCAGGCCGACATAAAAGAGAACAGGGCGGTGATCGCCAGGGCCGGCAAAGCCAGCGGCAAAATAATCCGCCAGAAAGAATAGATGGGCCCTGCTCCATCGATCATGGCGGCCTCTTCCAGGCTGTAAGGAATCGTGTCGTAATACCCTTTCATTTGCCAGATGGTAAAGGGTAAAGCCGTGGCCGAATAGGCGATAATCAAACCCAGGTACGAATCGTACAACCCCAGTTTGATCAGCATGATGAACATGGGCAGCAGCAACATAGTCACCGGAAACATCTGCGTGGTAATGATGCCCAGCAATGAAGCCTGCCGTCCCCTGAATTTATAACGTGAAAATGAATAGCCGGCCGTGGCAGCTAACCCGACTCCCACCAGCGTAACCACCCCGGAAATGATCAGACTGTTCATCATCCAGCGTAAAAACGGCTGCTCGGTAAATAAGCGCACGTACGAAACAAAGGTAGCCTGGTCCGGTATGATGGCCAGGGAGCGGCTGAGTAATTTATCCCCCGGTCTCAAGGAAATTGAAAAGACGCACAGTATCGGATAAATCGCGAATAAACTGAACAGGGTCAGTGTCAGATAGGCTCCGATTCTGCCCGTAAATGATAAATCTCTTGGATTCTTTCTCTTCATTTCGCTCTAATCTGAATACTCAGCCATAAATACTTTCAGCTGCGCGGCTGATTTTGATAAAACGCCAGCTGAAAATAAACAGTATGGCAAAAATGATCATTGAAAAGGCTGCCGCGTAGCCGAGCCGGAAATAGGTAAAGGCTGCTTTGTAGACCCAGCTGACCAGAATATGGGTCGTATCGGAGGGCTCCCCGCCGTTACTGACCAGCCAGACTACGTTGAAATTATTAAAGGTCCAGATCACTCCGAGAATGATAGCCGGAACCATGACCGGTTTCAGCAGCGGCACGGTAATATTCCAGAACTTCTGCCAGGCACTAGCCCCTTCTGACTCCGCTGCTTCGTAATACGAATCGGAAATGCTCTGCAATCCGCCCAGTGCCACGATCATCATGAACGGGAAGCCCAGCCAGATATTGGTGATCAAACAGGCGGTGAATGCACCCCATTCTGTCGACAACCAGGAAATATGCAGCCCAGAAACTTTTTCTATCAATATATTAATTGCTCCGTACTCGGAATTGAACATACCGCGCCAGGTCAGAGCAGTAATATACTGCGGCACGGCCCAGGGCAGAATCAATAGTGTCCGGTAAATGGATTTTCCCTTGATATCCTTATTCAGGATCAGGGCCAGCGATACTCCGATGCCGACATGAAAAATCAGATTCAATACCGTCCACAAACAGGTCTTACCAAAAAAATACCAGAAAGAACGGTCTGCCAGCACACTCCCGTAATTTCCAAATCCCTTCAAAGACCAGTCGCGGAAATGGGTCAGATTCATATTGGAAAATGATAGAACAATATTATACAGAAATGGATAAACCACCACTACGGCCATTACAATAATCGCCGGTGCGGTATATAGCAGAATCAGTTTTCTGTTATTAAAGGCAGAATCGGACGAATTCATCTGTCGCAGATTTCCGTGTAATTAAATTTTTTATTCCCGGTTTTCAGCAATTAATTTTTCAGCCAGGCGCTGCATCTCCGCAGCCGCCTGTTGCGGTGAAATCTGGTTGGTGAAAATACCCTGGTAGGCCGGACGCATGGCATCCCAGATCCAGCGCATCTCGGTTATCACCGGCATTGGCTTGCCGACCATCATCTGGTCAACATTATTCACGAACAATTCATCCCGGCGCAGTTCAGCGCTGTTCATTTCCACCGTGCGCGAAGGAATGATCCTGAATTCCCGGGCTAATTTCATTTGTACCCGTGCCGAGGTCAAATGTATTACCAGTTCTCTGGCAACTTCCAGGTCCCGGCCTTTCAAATTGATGTTTACACAATAACCCATCGGAAAAACCATGGGTGAAGGCCATAGACCGGTTTGATCGATTTTAGGTATGCGGGCCAGTCCAATATCGATACCGCTTTTCAGATAGGTTCCCCAGGACCAGGGACCGTTTATGATCATGGCCACCCGCCCGTCCATAAAAAGCGCATTCAGCTGTTTCATAGTCGCACTCGGCCGGGATGATCTTGTATTTATTGGCCAGGTCATAGATTAACTGCGCTGCCTGCCGTACTGCCGGAGTATTCAGCGTCGGCCGGTTATTCTGATCAATGATCCAACCGCCATAGCCGCCGATAAACGGAACAGCAAAAGCCGGTTCGGTATAATTCCAGGCCAGGGCATAATAATCAATGCGGCCATCACTATTTACGTCTTTGACCAGATCCTTGCCGCGGCTGATTAATTCGCGCATGCTCTTTGGCGGCGGATTGATCATCGTCTTGTTGTAAACCAGGCAGAGATGGTTTCCGACCCGGTCGGCAATTTGGTACAGATGTCCCTGAAAAATCGTATTGGCGACAATAGGTTGTTGGATGAACTCAGACAAAAACTGAGCATCAAAAATATCTTCCAGAGGCCGTATGACCTGCAGCTCCGACAAGGGACCGATGATATCACTGGCATAGTGTATCAGCGCCGGTCCTTTCCCGGCCAGAGCAGTTATACTGAAGTTAGTACGCAACTCCTCCGGTGCATAGAACAATTGGCTGAAGGTATAATCCGGAAATTTCGCACCGAATTCATCCAATTCCTGTTGCAGGTATTCCCTTTCCACCGGCCGGAAGGAGGTCCAGACGATCATTCTCTTTTTAGCGTCGTGCTGGCAGGATAATAAGGATAAAATCAGGCAGCCTAGTAAAATCCCGGCGATCCTGATGAATAATCCTGTATGATCTTTCCTGCCCCGAAACATCAGTCTACTTTAACCTCCTTGGACAGGTGGCGGAACCAGTTGAAATAAAGGGCTACCGAAAGAATTATCAGCGCCCCCAGGATCCACACAAACTGATCCCAGCGCTTCATAATAAAAGTCATGCCGGTTAAAAACAGCACGATTTGCCAGGGTACGGCAAAGAAAGTGGAAAGAATATCTCTATGATTTTCTTTGTTTATCTTGGCCATAGTTTCCTGGGGAATCCTTCGGCGGACAGGACCCCAGAATCCAAATGGACGGGTGCGTTTATAAAACTCCAGCAGAACTTGCTCATCGGTCGGTTTGGCCGCATAGGTTCCGATAATCATACCCAGCAATGAAGAGACCGTGGCTATGATAAAGGAAAAATATTCGGGTATATCCGGCAGGAATATTTTCTGGATTACTGCCACCCCCATGCCCGCAACCGTTCCGGCGGCGAATCCATAACCATTCATCCGCCACCAGTACCAGCGGGCCAGAGTCGGGATCAGCATCCCCGCCCCCAGGCTGGAGGTGATCCAGCCCCAGATTTCATTTATATTTCTTATCGCCAGCATAAAGAATAATCCACAGGCTACAATTATGATGGAGGACCAGCGGCTGTGGAGTAATAATTGCTTTTCGGTAGCTTTTGGATTGAGGTAAGTTTGATAAATATCTTTGACCCAGTAGGCGGCACCGGCATTGACTGTCGGCGAGAATGTCGACATTGCCGCCGCCATCAGTCCGGCCACCAGTAATCCTTTCAAACCAAGCGGCACCATGCGATTGACCACCGATGGCAGCACTGTTTCCGGATCGGCGATTACCCCCTGGGTTACTCCCCAGGCCACACCCATCACGGCGATTGAAGCGATAAACGGCCAGCGGAATGACAATAAAAAAGTCCAGAATAAAGTGAGCAGACCTGATTCACGGTCGCTGCGCGAGGCGAAGAAACGCTGAACCATATATTGACTCGTTCCGCCGCTGCCTTCAATGGTGACTTTCAATAAATAGAATAAAATGGCTATACCGAATAAATTATAAATCGAGTACATGGACTGTTCCGGCATATCCAGGGTCCAGGATGGAATTACACTGGTCCAGGCTTCTTTAGTCGTATTTAAAGCCATGAATCCGCCATCACGCAGTGGTACCGAAACCTGAAAAGTATCGGGAAGATTGAAATTGACAAAAGCCAGAAAGCAGACTACAAAAATCATGGCAAAAATCAGTACCCCCTGGGCCACATCGGTCCAGACCACACCATACAGACCGCTGGCCACCGTGTAGATCATGGATAATACGATCATCAGCATGGCTGCCCAGAATTCGGAAGACAGTCCCCAGAAAGCAGGGATGCCCAGAAATTCACCGATAAATTTACCCGAGCCGATGGCAAAATAGGTAATCATCGCGATAGTGACTATGATGATGGAAATCGCCGCGATCAGCCGGGCCACATCCCCCTGTCTTTCCTTGCCAAAGCGGAAATGCATCCACTCGGCCAGGGTCATGACCAGGGCGCGCCGGTTCCATTTTCCCTGGAAGATCATCAGGAAGGCCAGGATCAGGGTAACTCCGCCCCGGATCTCGATAAAAAATCCGCTGGCGCCCAGGGCAAAGATGAAGGCAGTATTGATCATGGTGCCGCTGACGTCCAGGTTAGCAGCCATACCGGAAGCACCCAGCGCCCACCAGGGTAAACCGCGGTCGGCCAGAAAATAAGAATCGATACCTTTGGAAGCCTTGCGCTGATGATAGAATCCGATAAAAACCATGCCGACTAAGTAAACCACGACGATTGCATAATCCAGAGTTGTCATAGTAGTCTCCTTCTGCTATTAATCCGGCCTTAACTCACTCCTGACTCACTCCTTAGTCCCCTCACCGGTCCCCGAGCGTAGCCTGTCCTGAGCCAGGTCGAAGGATCGAGGGGATAAGGGAGGGGATATAGGGGAGAGTTATGGCTGCAATATCATTCCGCTTTTTTTATTCAGGGAAAGGGATAATCTGCCTTTTTTGCACTTTATTGTACTGTTACTGATTAATTCACAATAATTTTGGGATTTCAAATTACCGGTAAGTTCGATATTGATCTGCTGAGCATGATCTGCATTGTTAATAACCACCAGATAAGTCTGGCTTTGATAATTTCTTTCCAGTATCAGGATATCGCGCGAATCATCGGCCAGCCGCAGGTTCCAGTTCCCGCGCCGCAGCACTTCATGCTGCTTGCGTATAGTCGTGAGCTGTTTGTAATAGTCGAATAAATTCTGGTCAAATGATACCGGATCAGCAGGACGACTGCGTCCAAAAGGGTGAGTGGTTTCAGTTTCATAGTTTAAATCCGGCCAGACCATCGGCTTGCGTTCATCGGGATCATCGGCGCCCCACATGCAGGCTTCCGTGCCGTAATAGATCATCGGTGAACCGGAAAAGGTCAATTGGAACAGCGCCATTAATTTCTGAATCTGCAGTTCCTGTTCATTGGGTTTGCGCACATCGTAAGCCCGGTTATCGTTGACCGAAATCATTTTATCATAGATCAGGTCCGGATTGAGGATATGGGAACTCAGGCGGTCGGTATCGTGGGAATCCAGCAAATTTAAAAGTACATAATTGGTTGCTACAGGGATCGTGGATTCCAGAAATTTCAATTTGTCGATAAATTGAGTTGCGGAAATTTTTTTCTGCTTATTGATAAAGTATTCTGAACAGGCCGCGGCCCAGCGGTAATTCATCACCCCGTCATACTGATCCCCCTGCAGCCAGGGGGTGGGATCCATCAATTTATTATTTTTCCAGTCATCCCAGAACAATTCGGCGGTGATATAGGCCTGTGGATTAATTTTTTTGACCACTGTGCGGAATTCTTTCCAGAAATTATGGCTCACCTGTTCGGCCACGTCCAGGCGCCAGCCATCGATACCATCGGCCGGATTGCCATCGCCGTCGGGATCCATCCAGCGTTTGATAACGGTGAAGATGTGTTGCCGTGGTCCTGGCACGATACCGTTTTCATCTTCGCGGAATTCGGGCAGGTCTTTGACCCCCATCCAGCCGGCATAATCGAATTCATCCTGCGGCGTGGCCGGATCATCCCAGGATTTGACGATAAACCAGTCTTTGTACGGGGACAATTGGCCGTTCTTGTGCACATCCCTGAAAGCCCAGAAAATGGTACCCACATGATTGAAGACCCCATCGATGATCACTTTAATATTACGTTGATGAGCCTGTTTCAGGAATTCCAGAAACAGTTTATCGGCGCTGCTCCACAGCCAGGTGGTTGGATCGGCAGGATTCTCGGTACTGATCAACTGTTTATCCCCCTGCGGATCGGGACCAAAGTTATCGTCAATATGGTGGTAACTGGCCGCATCGTATTTATGCAGGGAAGGGGATTCAAAGACAGGATTCAGGTAGATGGCCGTAATGCCCAGCTCGGCCAGGTAATCTAGTTTATCGATAATCCCCTGCAGATCTCCGCCATAGCGGCGCAGCTGGGCATTGTAGTAAAATCCCCGGCCGTTTTTTTCTTCCCACGGTTGCAGTTTATACCAGTCGGAGGTCCAGGGGCTGACCGACCATTCGGTAATCGGATCCCGCGGCCAGGCCCCTTTGAGATCGGCAACAGTGGGATCGTTGTCAGGATCGCCGTTGCGGAATCGTTCCGGAAAAATCTGGTAGAATACCGCATCCCGGACCCACTGCGGGTAAGTGGAATCAACTGCTGCTTGTGCCGGTAGTGCTGAATTCAGGCTTACGGTTAATAAATATATAAATGCTTGAAATAGAGGATTATACTTTAGCATCATGGTAGTAACTCTATTTATAGTTACTAACTTTACTACTATTATTGAAATATGTCAAGGGAAAAATACTAAAGCAAGAGGCACTGAGGCACTATGGCACTTAGGCACTGAGTAAGCGTGGATGGTTAATGTATCTGATGCATCCCTTGTGGCAATCAATTTCAATTAAATTTACTTTTAGTCAATTAAGTTTATCTTTCTAGTGCCTTAGTGCCTTAGTGCCTTAGTGCCTATAGTGCCTTTGCTTTAAAAATAACTTGAATTCCAGTCGTAATAAAACTATATTTCTTTTTCAAATTCAGCGAGGTCAAATGGCGAAGTTAGTAAAACGTCCGGCAGCAGCACAGGGATTACCTTTCGGTAAAAAGAATTTATATATATTAGGGATTGGATTAGCGGTTCTGGTGATCGGATATATTCTGATGGCCCAACCGCCGGTGAATGGGTTCATGTCCAAGACCCTGGCGCCGATCGTGGTGGTGCTGGCCTATGTGATCATAATACCGTATGCGATCTTGTACGGCCGCAAAAAAGAAAAAAAGGACGAAAATCCCCTTTCGTAATTGATTGGGCGAGTAGCTCAGCTGGTTTAGAGCGCCTGCCTTACAAGCAGGAGGTCACAGGTTCGATCCCTGTCCCGCCCACTAACCCTTCAGGTAATTTTCAAATTCCAAAAATCAAATCACAATAATCAAACAGCAATTGTCAAATTGCTACTTGATCATTGGAATTTGGGATTTGGTGATTGGGATTTATCATAAGTGCATATTTTTTATTTTACACCTCATTTATATTTTTTATATTGTATATGTAAAATCAGAACACATTTAGATCACGATGCCTTCCAGATGATGGTTTTTCTTGTGGATAGGTGCAGAAATAGTCAAATCAATAAGATCTGAGATAGATGAATAGGTAATTTTTAATAAAATTCTATTTTTTAAGTAGAGTGATTCTGCTTAATAATATATTTGGCGACTCAAAGAATTTTAAACTCAGGTTACTGATCCACATAATAATTGAATCAAATCGAAGAAAGGATGATAAGATGTGGAAAACTATCTGCATTCCGGGACTGTTCCTGTTCATGCTGGTCAGCTGCGCTGAAGACTCCACTAACCCTGCTGATACAGACTGTCCGGCTGGAACGGTGCAGTGGGGTAACGGCCATTGCTATGAAGCAGTGCTGGCACCAGGCTTGTCATGGGATCAGGCCCAAGACAGTTGCCTTGCCCGCGGCGGTCATCTGGTGACAATCACCTCTGCGCCAGAGAATGCCTTTGTTTTCAGCCTGGTTAAAGACGATAGCGCTTTTTGGTTCCTCGACGCCTTTGATAACGGGCTGGGTCCATGGCTGGGAGGATATCAGCCAGACGGTGCCCAGGGACCGGACGAGGGTTGGCGGTGGGTCACTGACGAACCCTTTGTTTACACCAACTGGGAGACCGGTCAGCCCGGCGATCTTGGTAATATCGATCAGAATCGCCTTCGCTTCTTCAAGGCCGGAGGTCTCATCGGCGATCGTTGGGATGACTGTGAACCGGATAACCCGCTTAATCACCGGCTCGGCTATATCTTCGAACACGATTGATCACATCTGCCGATTCATTCTTCCCCACCGCGAAATATACTCCCGATCATAGAATTAATCATCAACCCCCGGGCGCAGTTAGAATTATTTTCAATATTTATTAAAATATTTGTATCTTTATACGAATATAGATACCAGATGTAGTTTTTGAATTAAGTTCATAATCATTATAAAGAGCAGACTTGTATGACAATTCATGGTTGGATTCTTGTCGCCCTGCTGTTCATCGCCATTCCGGTGGTCTGGATACTTTTACGATCCCGGATCAGGATACTTAAAGATCAACGCCAGAAATTTGCCAAAGAAGTAAATCAGAAAACCAAATCCTTACTGCTGGAAATCGAAAAGGAAAAAGAAACAGCAGAAACCCTCCACCAGCGCATACAGGACCTGGCCACCTTAAATGAAATCGGGCGGGCTCTGAGTTCGGCGATCGATATCAATGAACTCATCGAACTGATTTACAACCAGACCGTCCGCATCATGGAAGTATCCGCCTTCTATATAGCCCTGTACGATTCTACCCGCAATGAATTAGAGGTTATTTTTGACGTTCTGAACGGCCGCCGGCAGCGCGAAGAGGAAATCACCAGAAAATTTGCTAATGGCCGTACGGAATATATAATCCGCACTCAAAAACCCCTCCTGATTAAGAGCGATCCGCAGAAAACCTACCGGACCCTGGGAATTGTGTCCGGAGACAAAAAAGCCAAAGCCTGCGCCGGCGTTCCGCTGATCTATGCCGGCAAAGCGCTTGGCGCTCTGGTGGTCCAAAGTTACAATTACGATCATGTCTACCAGGAAGAACATATCAATTTACTTACCACTATCGCCAATCAGGCGGCAATCGCCATCGAGAATGCCCGCTTGTTCCAGCACCTGCAGGATGAATTAAAAGAAAGAAAAAAAATTGAAGAGCGGCTGCAGCAACGCAATTTGGACCTGATTACGGCAAAGAAAGATACCGATAATATTTTGAACAATGTCAAGGACGGATTGTTTTTACTTGACCGGAACTATGCGATCGCTTCCCAGTATTCGTCCGCCCTGGAAGAGATCTTCGCTCGTAAATCCCTGGCCGGAATAAATATAATTGACTACCTGCGGGATAAAATCGAAGAAAAAATCTTTCTAACCTGCGGTGATTATCTGAAACTGCTTTTCGATCCCGGGGTCGATGAAACCACAATGGAAAATCTAAATCCGCTCAATGAAATAAAGTTGCGGATACGGACTGATCACGACCAGGTTCAAACCAAATACCTCACCTTTAATTTTCGTCGCATCGAGACAGATAAAATTATCAATGAAATCATCGTTTCGGCCAACGATATAACCCAACAGGTCGAGCTGGCCAGAAATCTTGAAAAGTCAAAAGAGCAGAGCAAACGGCAGATGGAATGGCTTTTTGCCATACTCAACGTGGACGGCCAGATGCTGGACGAATTTATGCGCAGTTCCAACGAAGAATTATCACATGTGCAGGAACTGCTGGTGTCTGACTTCCTCCCGGGCGCCATTGACGAGATCTATCGCTCCGTGCACTGCGTCAAAGGGAATGCCGGCATGCTGGAACTGGATTTCATCGCCAGGCAGGCACATGCCCTGGAAGAATTATTAGCCAGCTTACGAACTCAACAGCAAGCGGATCCGGGATTGATGCATACCCTGAAAGCGGAGTTCGACAAATTTCTGGAAATGTTTATCGAAATCAGGGGACTCATTGAACGGCTCAGCCATTTTCATACGCGTTTCCGGCCGACCCGCAAACATGAAACCGAAGTACTGTTTAACTCCCTGGCCAATCTGGTTAAAAAGACATCGGCGCAATACCACAAAGAAGTGAATCTGGATTATTCCGGTTACAATGCTGCCATTGTTCCCCACCAGCACCGCCTGCTGATCCGGGATATACTGGTACAGTTAATCCGCAATTCGGTTTATCATGGAATTGAAACAGCCGAAGAGAGAATGTCCAGAAAAAAAGTTCCGGAGGGTAAAATCAGCATTTCTGATGCAATAGACGGCAAATGTTTCGTCCTGAATTATAAAGATGACGGGCGCGGCATTCAAACGGAACAACTCCGCGCTGCAGCCCTGCAATCCGGACAAATCAGCAGGACGGAAATTAAAAACTGGTCCGAGAAACAGCTGGCCGAGTTAATCTTCCGGCCGGGTCTTTCCACCACCGGGACCGCCGATCTGAGCGCCGGCCGGGGTATGGGCATGAATATCATCAAGGAAAAAACGGAAAAAATCTCCGGCTCAATAGAACTTGACTATAAACCAGGTTCATATACCCAATTCGTAATACGTCTGCCCGGTTCGGCAGATTGATTCTGCATATCCCCTGCCCAAACATAATTTAAATTTCTTTGTTTTTACAAAATTTATTAAATAATTTATACCATCTGATCTTTATCTTCGTTTAAATCATCTTTGTTTATCCACCATTCAAAGGAGGATCTATGAACTGGACTAAATTTTCTATCTCTTTTATCGTTATCTACGTGGTAGGCGCAGTACTTAACTATCTCATACATGGTGTGTTACTGATGGATACTTATATGGCCTTATCCAGCATCTGGCGGCCGGATATGAATCGCCTGATGTGGCTGCAATTTGTCACACCGCTGTTTTCCTGCTTCTTTTTTGTCTACATTTTCATTCGCGGTTACCAAAACCGCGGTATCATGGAAGGCGTCCGGTTTGGCCTGATTATCTGGGCATTCATCTCCCTGCCGATGACCTACGGCCAGTATATGATATACCCCCTGCCATACAGCCTGGTCTGGAAATGGTTACTGTCGGATCTGCTGGTGTATCTTATTTTCGGGATACTGGTGGCGTTGATTTATAAACCGGCCGGGGCAATGTCAGATTCTAAGAAATAAATTTTTATAAAAAATTCCAAGCACCAAAATCCAAATTCCAAACAGACCATTTATGCGCCAGGTTTGGAATTTGGATTTTTGGATTTGGAATTTTGTTTCAGGAGTTTTTGAACTCCGCTATTAATGCCTGTATGCTGGCCTTGGCATCCCCGAACAACATCCGCGTATTATTCTTGAAAAATAAGGGATTCTCTACCCCGGCAAAACCGGGCCGCATCGAGCGCTTCATTACAATCACCGTCCGCGATTTATCGACTTCGATAATCGGCATACCCCACAGTGGACTGGTTTTATCCTCCCGGGCCGCCGGATTGACCACGTCATTGGCGCCGATAATTACGCTGACATCGGTATTCGGCATTTGCGGATTGATCATCTCGGCCTCGATCAGCTCGTCATAAGGGACATTGGCCTCGGCCAGCAATACGTTCATGTGCCCGGGCATACGTCCGGCCACCGGATGGATACCGTACGACACCGTAGTACCGTTCTTCTCCAGCAATTCACCCAGCTCGCGCAAAACCTGCTGGGCCTGCGAAACCGCCAGACCGTAACCGGGTACGAACACCACCGAAGATGCCCCTTCCAGGATCAGATAGGCCTCTTCCACACTGACCGGACGGATATCACCGCTAACACTGGCCCCCTGAGTAGCGGCAGCACCAAATCCGCCGAAAAGAACATTGGCAAAAGACCGGTTCATGGCTTTGCACATTATTATAGCCAGAATAAAACCGGAAGCCCCGTCCAGCGTTCCGGCCACAATCAGCAGCTGACTGTCTAAAATAAAACCCAGGGCTGCCGCGGAGAGTCCGGCATAAGAATTTAATATAGCGATCACCGTCGGCATATCGGCCCCTCCGATACCCATTACCATCAAAAAGCCAAAACTCAAAGCGGCAATTACCAACACCGGCAGAAAATAAGGATAAGTTGGATTGACAATCAAACCGATAGCCATAGCCACGGCAACCGCTACCACTATACTGCTGACTATATTACGTCCACGGTAAACCAGCGGCTTGCCGGAAATCATTTCCTGCAGTTTAAGAAAGGCAACGGTCGAGCCGGTAAAAGTCAAATACCCTAAGATCATTTCGGAGGCCAGCACGGCCATTGTGAAAGTATCGATATCGGGAATGCGCTGGTAATATTCAGCTGTACCGACCAGGGCCACGGCCAGCGAACCGAAGGCATGGGACATGGCCGTCCGCTGCGGAACTGCGGTCATGGGCAGTTTCAGGGCAATCGGTATACCGATAATGGATCCCACCACGATGGCAATGATCACCAGATCATAATGCGTGGTCCGGTAAGCAATCATGGTGGCCACAACCGCGATGAACATACCCAGGCTGCCCGCCCAGTTGCCCAGACGGGAACTCTTTACTTCGCTCATCCAGCGCAGAGATAAAACGAACAGAACGGCGGCAAGAACAAACAGATAGCTGACGATCGTATCCATCATTTGGCCTTCCCTCCCTCATCCTTCTTGAACATGCGCAGGATCCGCTCGGTGATCATGAATCCGCTGATCACATTGGTGGCCGCCAGCGCTACCGCCACCGTGGCGAAATACAGTATCAGATTGTTCTTGGGTGCAGCCATGACGATCAGCGCCGCGACTACTGAGACTGAGGAGATAGCATTGGTCAGGGACATTAACGGGGTATGCAGCAACTTGGACACCCGGCGAATCAGTCCCAGACCCAGGAAAGCCGATAACAGAAATATCAGCAGATTTGTGGAAAGAGGAATTACATTTTCATGCATTGAGTTTTACCTCCGGGAAAAATATTATATTTTTATTATTTCACAGCATAATGTTTTTGCAGTGTTTCACTGCAGATCTTACCGTCATGGGTGACCAGGCAGCCCTTGATGATCTCATCTTCAAGTTTCAGCTCGAAGGATTTTGTATCTTTGTTCCAGAAATGTTCGACCAGTCCGGTCAGGTTGGCTGAGTACATCTGGCTGGCGTGAACCGCTACATGTGCGGGCAGATTATCCAGACCGATAATACCGACACCGTTGACTTCGATCTCTTTTCCGTATACCGCCCCTTCGACATTTCCGCCGCCGCCGATAGCCATATCGACGATCAGGCTGCCCGGTTTCATACCGGCTATCATTTCTTTGGTCACAATCACCGGTGCCTTGCGGCCGAAAACCTGCGCTGTAGTGATAATCACATCCGCCAGAGCACATACTTTGGCCATCGCCTCGCGCTGTTTCTGCAACTGTTCGGGTGTCAGCTCCCTGGCATACCCGTCCTTGGTCTGTCCCGTTTCACCCAGATCGATCTCTACAAACCGCGCGCCCAAAGACTTTACCTGCTCGGCCACCACCGGCCGCGTATCGAAGGCATCAACCCGCGCCCCCAGACGCTTGGCCGTGGCGATCGCCTGCAAGCCGGCCACACCGGCACCGATGATGAAAACACGTGCGGGCTGAATTGTCCCGGCCGGTGTCATCATCATCGGAAATATTTTATTCAGACGCTCGGCGGCTAAGATTACCGCCACATATCCGCCCAGACTCGCCTGAGAACTCAAAGCATCCATTTTTTGCGCCAGGGTCGTGCGGGGAATCATTTCCATACAGATGGCACTGACCCCCTGCGCAGCCAGCGACTGCACCAGCTGGCGTTCATTAAACGGATCCAGATAACTCACATGAATAGTCCCTTTCTTCAGCAGGCGTATTTCGTCCGGCAACGGTTTACCCAGACGCAGTATCAGATCCCCGGCCGTCAATCCCATCCGGCGGTCTTTTAACGCTTTGGCTCCGGCCTGTTCATACTGCTGGTCAGTAAAGTGACACGTATCGCCCATGCCGCTTTCCACCTCTATCCCGGCTCCTTTTTTAACCAGCTTTTCCACGTCGGCCGGGATCATCGGTACGCGTAATTCGCCTGGCTGGGATTCCCTGGGGATGAATATTTTCATCAATACTGTCTCCTTTTAAATCAAAAATTTACCTTGCTGATTATGGAATATGGCAAAATCGCAGTCCGTTGAAAGCCTCAGATTTACACTTAAAGGAACTGCTTTCAATTTTCCTGACCTTACCCCTAAGTACCATCTTCCTGAACATTTTATACGGGTAATTTATTTCAAAAATGCCTAATTGATCAAGTATTTAAATTTCTAACGGCTCTGAAAACAGATAAATCTTGATCGACAGGAAATATTTCACTGTTGATACTGGTTATAAAAACAATGCAGACAAATGATTTAGAAACAAGGAGGAGCAAATGAAGATAAATCTACAATATTTAAACCGCTTCCAAATCATGACAGCTTTATGCTTGGTATTTGTTGTAGCGGTGTTTTCTGCTCAGGCTGCCACCCATACCATAATATTTGGCGGCCAGGTGGGTCAAAATTATTCTCCTAATGAACTAAATGTTGCTGTGGGCGATACCGTGAAATGGGAAGGTTCTTTCAGCTTTCATCCGCTCAGTTCAGTGACTATCCCCCAGGATGCTGCCAGTTTTAATGTGACCAGTGGTACCACTTTTTCCTATCCTGTTCTGGTAGCGGGAACCTATAATTATAAATGTGATGTACACACTGGAATGAATGGCTCTTTCACTGCCACCGTGACAGACGTGGGGGAATCGGTCACCGCTCTGCAACCGGCTTCTTTTCAACTGGCCCAGAATTATCCCAATCCTTTCAATGCCCGGACGGTTATTAAATTCAATCTGCCTGTTGCTCAGCAGGTAAAATTAAAGGTATACTCCCTCACCGGGGCTGAGTGAGCAACGCTGCTGGATGGATTCATGCCGGCCGGAGAATTTACGGTTCCTTTCGATGGCAGCAACCTGGCCAGCGGGGTATATTTTTACCGGTTAATTACTGAAAAATATATTGATACCAAACGGTTGGTATTAGCGAAGTAAAAACAATCGAACCGCGGATAAACGCTCGTGCTGGATGTATCTCCAGCACGATCAATTTAATTTTATCTGCGTTATCCGCGTGCATCTGCGGTTAATAACTTCTGACCAATCCTTTTCCAATTAGCACCTGATTTTCATATTTTGCCGAACAAGTTATTTCGATATTTCCTGCTTGCAGACCCGCTTTCAATAATATTGCGGCAATACCCGCCTCGCTATTAACGGGATTACCTCCCACCAATTCAGCCGGACCCTTTACTTTAAATTCAACCGGGATATTGATATCAGGTACTACCGTTCCCTTATCATCCACGATTTTGGCATAAACAAAAACGACATCGGCACTATTAGCAGCTGAATTTCTTGCCGCACAGATCAAAACTGATTTCAATCCGGCTTGCTTTACCCGGAGTATCTACAATATGCCCGGTTACTTCCTGCTCCCCGGTTACCCCCACTGCCCTTAACTTGCCGGGTATAAAACGGTCCAGCTTAAATGTAAATGGCGGATGGGCTAAATTGACCGTGAACCTGCCTGTATCGGCAGACTGAACAGCGAGCAGTTGGTCATTCAAATACAATTTAACTTTTTCACAATTGCTGAAAACCCGTACCTCCCGCATCGAGTCGAGCGTATCTGCCTGCCAGTAATTCGCAATGTAGACCATGGGCACCGCAAATTTATTTACACCTGTATGATCCACCTCCCGCTGGCTCTGAAAGAAATAGTAAGAGAATTTCGGCAGACGGAATATATCCATTACTCCCGAGGCTTCCAGGGTATTATCATAACCACGATTGTAATCGTACATCACCCACAGGCCATCGCCGGCGGCCCTGGTAGAACGATTATCATTATGCGCTTCCTGGAAATTCATGGCCTGCTGCAGCTGACGTTTTTCACCGGCCCCTCTTAACTGCCTGCTGTTACGTTCTTCTGCTTTAAGATCCTTAAATCCGGGTTGATCCAATCCGGCATTCTGGGCATAATACTCCCAATCACCGTATTCGCTGATGATACAGGCTTTATCGCCGTTTTGATATCCTTTACAACCCCCATGCTGGCGGGCCTGAATAAATACATCATAACTCTGATCGGTCCAGCCGCAGGTATAACACTGCGATCCCGGATATTCTTCATGGGCAATCTGCTGCGTGCGGGTTAAAAAGACACTATCCATGGCCGTTTCATTCAGTGAGACCTCCCACAAAATCACCGCCGGATGATTGCGATCCCGGCGGATCATCTCCCGGCAGTTTTGATAGCACAATTCCTTGAATTTCTCACCCCCCATAAATTGCCAGCCGGGAATACAATCCATGACCACCAGCCCCAGTTCATCACAGGCTGCCATAAAAGCCGCGGCATGGGGATAATGGGACAGACGAATATAATCGAATCCGGCTGCCTTTATTTTACAGGCATCGCGATACTGGGCCTCATCGGACAAAGCATAACCGACATAAGGATATTCCTGATGCTGGTTAGTTCCGCGCAGATACCTTTGTTCGCCGTTGATCCGGAATCCTGAGCCGGCATTGAACGCTATCGTACGAATTCCGATGCGGGTATTTAGTTCATCGACAACCTGGTTTTCTATGACAATTTGTGATTTCAAGAGTGTACAGATAGGGATGATCCGGGCTCCATAAAAATGGTTCGCTTACAGTTACTTTTTGAACAATCTGCTGGTCTGATCCGGCAGACAGATCGAGCGGCCTGTTAATGTCGCCCGCAATCCGGTTACCCCTTTCGTCCAGGATCCGCGATATTACCTGGATCTGTGCTGTCTGCCGGGATGTATTGACAAGATCAGTTTGTATCAATATATCGGCGCTGGATTTACTGACATTCTCGTAGCGGACGAAAACACCCCCGCCCCCCGGCTGCCCGGCAGTAACCGCATCTGAAATATGTACCGGTTCAAGAATATGCAGTTTAACATTGCGATATATCCCCCCGTACATGCAGAAATCCAATTGCCTGAGCGGCTTGCCCGGAGGAACATCGGGATTGTCCCGGTTATCCAGTTTCACAGCCAGCAGATTCTCCCGGTCAAAGCGGACTACATCAGTAATGTCAACGGAAAAGGGCAGATATCCCCCTTCATGCCGGATCAGATGTTTTTCATTCAACCAGACATCGGCCACCTGCATGGCGCCTTCAAATTCAACAAAAATCTTCTTCCCGGCGTACAGCGGATCAACATTAAAATGTTTCCTGTACCAGCAAATCCCCTGCCACTGATCATTTACCAGCAGCGGCTCTAACCTGGCTGTATGCGGCAAAACAACCTGCTGCCAGCCGGTGTCCATGATTGTTTCATCCTGGAATTCCCGGCTGGTATCTGATTCCAGGGAGTCGATTCGTAAAAAGTACCAGTCATGGTTAAAATAAATATTCCGCTGGAATGAAAAATTCTGCCTCGGCAGGCAGTTAAAGGAGATTACCAGCATTAAAAAAGTGTAGCAGAATAATTTACTGTTCATATACAATGCTTCCGCTGATTCTGTAAATAAAAAACAATTATTTTACTGTAGTTGTTATTGCTTTCAGCACAGCAACAGGCAGTCCTTCCGAACTTGCCTGCAGGGTGATTTCCCCGGCCTTCGTCTCGACCTGCAGCAAGGCCGCGGCAATTCCTGCTTCTGTTTTAATTTTTTCCGGACTCAGCAATTTGACCGGACCCTGAACATTGAACTGTACCGTCAGATCTGCAGTCGGAACAATGGTACCGTTCTGATCAACAATTCTGGCATAGGCAAAAAACAGTTCTTCACCATCCGCGCCGGGAGGATTTTTTAATTCGAATTCCAATTCAATGGCTTTTATCTCCTCCGGGAGTCCTCCGGATGTGCTGTCCGACCGGTTTCCCGGCTAAAAATCCGATCGCCTTTAACTCACCGGGCTGCCAGGTCAGATTTTTAAAGGTGAAGGGTGGATGCAGCAGGTGATTCGAGAGTGAATCCTGATCGGGTGTTTGCCCGGCTAGCCGATTACCGTTTAACCATAACTGTACACTGTCGCAGTTGCTGAATACCTTTACATCATTCGGTGAATCCGGTTGCCAGTAATTAGCGATGAATACCATCGGTCCGGAATTTATATTATCGAACAACAGGTAAGGATCACGCTGGCTTTGATAAAAATAGTAAGAAAACTTTGGCAAACGGAAATAATCGATGATCCCCGAGGGAAATATCTGGAAATCGATTCCCACCCATAGACCGTCTCCGCACAGGAAAGGCAACGCCCTGTTTCTATTCAAAGATTCCTGGTGGTTATGGGCCTGGACCAGCATCGCTTGCTCGCCATCCCGCCGATCCACATCGCTGCTGCTGTTCCCCTCACCGTAATCCCAATGCCCGTACTCGCTGATCACCAGCGGTGCGCCCGGCGAATAATTCCGTGCTCCATGCTGGGTAGCCCGGATATACACATCATATATCTGATCAAATTTCCAGCCCGAGACATAACATTGATCACCGGGGAATTCCTCATGACCGATCTGCATGGCCTGCCGGGCATAGGCCGAATCATAATCGGTTTCATTGAGCGATAATTCCCACAGAATAATCGCCGGATGATTGCGGTCGCGGCGGATTAATTTCCGCATGTCCCCGAACGAATTTTCACGGAACTCAGGACCGCCGACGAATTGGAATCCGGGAATGCAGGCCATAACCAGCAAACCCAATTCGTCACAGGCCTCCAGAAAAGAAGGATCCTGCAGGTTATGCGATAATCGTACATACTGAAAACCTGCTTCCCGCAGATGAATTGCATCCCGTTTCTGGGCGGTATTCGGAAAAGCCCAGGCTACATAAGGATAATCCTGCACGCGGTTGGTACCCATAAACTTCAATCTTTTTCCGTTTATTGAAAATCCGCTGGCCGGATCAAACTCAATATGCCGGATCCCGATTCTGGTACTCTGCCTGTCCGCCGGTTTATCATTTTCAAATACTTCCGAGACCAGGGTGTAAAGGTAAGGATGATCGGGATGCCACAATTTTGGATTGTTGATTTTTATAATCTGTGTAAAGGTGTAATCGCGGCCGCTGTCAATTGTCTGTACCGTTTCAACTGATCCGGCGATTTGTTTATTCTTATCCAGCACCGTCGATTTTAACAGACATGATGTTACCGTCGGATTCTCATTCCTGATTTGCGTTTGTACTTTTATTTCGGCCAGATCTTCGGTCACCAGCGGATAGGTGATAAATAATCCCCCTCCGGCAACCTGATCTGCAAATGAAGCATCGGTAATATGCAGCGGCTTGCAGATATGCAGATAAACATCACGATACAGCCCGCCATAACTGATCCAGTTGCCATAAACCGGAATATTCCTGTCAGGCAGGTTATTTACGCGTACAGTTAATATATTCGATTGCTTCCCCCAGATAACATGATCCGTAATATCAAGAATGAAGGGGGTAAATGATCCAAGATGCCTGATGAGTTTTGTACCGTTCAGCCATACTTCAGTTACCTGGTCGGCACCTTCAAACTCCAGCATTATTTTGTTGCCCCGGAATGCTTTGGCTACGCTAAATTCTTTGCGATACCAGTTTATACCCCGGGTTTCCGGCAGCGGCCAGGGATGATCCAGGGGCGTGATCCCCGGAGCATGGGGCAGATGAATACTGGCCCAGCCGGAATCACTGCCGGATGTATTGATAACCCGCGTACTATCCAGTTCCCCGCGGTAAAATTTCCAGTTGTCGTTAAAATTCAGTTTCTGCCGCAGTCCTTCATCAGTAGCACAGGATGCGAACAACGCGAATATTAACAACAGCCCCGTAAACAGGCAGCCGGTTTTATATTTACCGATCATTATTCAACTCCACTATTTTATGATGACCATTTTTTGCGAGGCAATTCCTTCGTTTGACTTCAACTGCAATATATATATACCCGAGGAAACTCCCTGGCCCGCTTGATCCACTCCGTTCCAGATTTTAACATGAACGCCTTTGCCCTGGTACTGATCAACCAGTACTGCTACCAATTGACCCTGGATATTAAATATTCTGAGTAAAACAGGTCCGGCCCTGGTAATATTGTACCTGATTCTGGTTTGACTATTGAAAGGATTAGGATAATTCTGCTCCAAATAAAATTTTAACGGATATACAGCCGGCTGATCATTCACACTGGTGAAAACACTGGAATTATCAAAATATACCCAGTGCAGTGTAGTGTCATTTTCCCCAGTCAGTAATGTCGACGTAAAAAGCAGTTCGCGCCCGGTAACATTATTTTCCCAACCATTTTGAGTATCGTTTTCGATATAAAACTTATATTGCAAATTTTGATCCTGCTGTAGCAAATTTCCGGGGAAATAACAGACTCCTGACCAGAAAGAACCGTTGAATATACTCGACTCCTCACGCTGCAGATAGAATCTGGTGCTGTTCCAGTTCAAGCGGCCTCCGGATAAAGCGCTGTCACCCCGCACACCCACTGGTCCATTAATAGCCGGATCGAATCGGTTTGAATTCATGACTCCATCCATATTGACCCGGAAATAGACTGCCAGGGAGTCCTGTTTATGAGCAAAAGGTTCCCAGTATTGTACCCGGGTATCTCCCCCTGAATTGTAATATTGAATGATCAGCGTGGTATCTTTATCTCCTGCCGTAAAAATACGTGTATTTTCGATAGCGTCCTGTTCAGGTATTACCGGTCCTTCCCAGCCCAAACGCAGAAATGTTCCCTTGCTGCTGCTGAATCCGCTCCAGAATTTATAAGCCAGTACATCCCCCGGGTACATTTGAAAACTGGTTTGCCAGTAATCGCCGCCGATATTGTTCATCACCAGGTCGGAAGCGGCATCCCAGGTAATGTCCTGGCCATCGGGTAAAGTGATGTACGAAATACCCTGAACCTCACCGCGTATCTGTACAAAATGGTTTACATCCAGAGTATCCCAGTGTGTAGCAGTATTTAAAATCATGTTTACCGTAACCGGCTGGATCGAATCCGGTTCGGCCATGAATACATTCATGGATTCCAGTACATTGCCATAAAAATCAAACAAGGTATTATTTTCCCACGGCGACAGCACTGCTGGCACGGATATATACTCCGGTGCCCAGTAAAAGACTCCGCTGCCTTTGCCATTGGTGGTCTGCCGTACAATCTGTATCAACTGGCGTATATAGGCTGCCTGTCCGTTGACCGTGGCCGGATAACCGCTGTGCAACTGGCTGCTGCTGCCCACGATATTATTCTGGCTGTCATACCATTGCAGGGTCCAGGGGTAGGCCATTTCGGCAATGATTAAATCTTTATTATAACGGCTGGCCAGGTCATTGAGATTACTTCTGACCTGAGTCAAAGTGCCATGCCACCAGGGATAAAAGGAGAGTCCAATGACATCAAAAGACACTCCCTGGGCCAGCAGGTTATCATAAAACCAGCGGCAGGTACTATTGTTGGCAGCATTAGCGATATGGATCATTATTTTAACCGAATCGCCGGAGGGACAACTTTCCCGTACTCCGCGTATACTTTCATTAATCAATGCAGCCAGGTTGGGCCATTGCGACTCATAACTACCCCCTACCCGGCCGTCATTCCACAGCATACCGGAGTTTATTTCGTTCCCCAGTTGCACCATATCCGGCAGCGTGCCCTGATCGTACAATGCTTTCACAACACCTCTGGTATAGTTATAAACGCTGTCCTGCAGATCTGTAAAATTCAAACTTTGCCAGGCCGCTGGCTTGGTCTGATGACCGGGATCGGCCCAGGTATCCGAGAAGTGAAAATCCAGCAGGAATTTGAGATCTTTAGCTTTAATCCTGGCAGCCATATACAGAATTTTTTCCAGACTATTGTAGTTTGCCCCGGGCGTATGCCACAACCTGAGTCGCATATAATTGAATCCATGATCCTTGAAAATTTGTAATACATCCTCTGCGAGACCGTCCTGTTTATACACTCCCCCGCTATCCTCAATCTGCGGAAGGTATGATACATCCGCACCCTTGATGAAAACCGTACCGGCACTATCCAGGGCAATTGAAGCGGTTTTCAATGAACCGGTTTCATTTCTTGCCTCGGTAACCGGTACCAGCAACAGGGTAAATAATAAAAGGTTGATCCGTTTAAAGACTTTCATGCTTTCCCTTTATTTATGATACCTATTATACAACATCGGATCATAAAATTCCATTTCCGCAGAGATTGCCAGTAGTATGAAGAAAGAAAAAAGGGTGTAAACAAATCTGTTTACACCCTTTAAAGTACTGAACTGTTAAACGAACAGTCTATTTATATCGTTTAACGGATCAGGGTCATCTTCTTTACACTGGAGAAATCGCCCGAAACCAGTTTTATAAAATAAATACCGGATCCGACGTTCTCACCTTTGCCGTTCTTTCCATTCCAGGTTGTATTATGAAAGCCCTGAGTTTGCCATTTATCCAGCAGGGTGGTTACCAATTGACCAGTCACATTATAAACTTTGATATTCACATCCCCGGCTTTGGCCAGACTGTATTTAATCGAAGTGCTGGGGTTAAATGGATTCGGATAATTCTGTTCAAGTTTATAAGTGTTGGCCACTTTATCCCGGTCAGCCAGACCCGTAGCCTGAGTCAAATCCGGAGGAGGATCTTCGACGAACAGATTATCCTTTCTCCAGACGACCGTCGGTAAATCGAATGTTGCCGGCCAAACCGGAACAGGCCACGGTGACCCTTCATTGATTTGATCGGGATGAATATACTGCAGATAACGACGACCTCTCTCATTGCCCGTGCCATGAATAATCAGGCCACCATCGCTAGTTGAGTAAGCGACCTTGTAACCAAGCTGATACCAGCCATTCGGATATTTTTCAGAAACGGTTACGGTATAGGAGCCGGTATAGATCATGTCGCTGTTTCCATCTGTCAGTATTAAAAATCGCGAATCACGAGCAGGAGCAGGAGTGGCAGCATACCACATATCGTGACCCTGGGTAATGCCAAGCAGTTCGCCATCCCACAGAACCCAGACGGTATCCACACCCGGTATGAACAGATCGCCCAGCGTGTTCGAATCGGCATTAGTGGCATTAGTCATATCCACATTCCAGGTAATGGTCATGTCGGAATCAAAAACACCGTTGGCCGGTACGCTGTTAAAGAACTGGCGGTCAAAACCGAAATCGCCGGTAACTGTCTGTTCGTTGCCATCCTGAAAAACATGGGTGCGGTTACCGCCGCCTGTGCTGGCCGGTTCTTCCCAGCCATTATCATCAAGCCTGATTCCTTTAATGTAATTTGCGCTCAGGGAATCAGCGCGGGTAGAATCCCAGTTCACATAGTACTTATAAAAAATTTCGGTTCCGGGGGGCAGTTTAAACTCCTCATTAGCCGAATCCCATTCCCGCAGTAACGGATTATAGAATAATTCAACATCCACATCCCAGCCTCTAGGTCCCCTTACCGAGATTTCATCACCGACTCCGCGATCGAACATGCCGATGGCTTCCAGCGCTTCCGTGCTTACCCGCCAGGTGATGATACTCGTTATCGGCGCCACACCCGTAATCGGTTTGTTGCTGAACCAGGTCCAGGCAATCGTTGTATCTTTTAGTCCGACCGGGTATTTGAACTTATGATCGCCGCCATCTTCCCAGCTGAAGTCAGGAGTATTTTCAGCATAAAATTTAAAGGCCTGCTCTTCTCCCACTGTCAAACTGTCTTTCGGGAAATAGGCGACACCTGACCAGAAGGAACCATTATAAACACTGCCTGTTTCCCTGGTCAGATTAACCTTGGTTACATCCCAACTCAGGACCTGGCCTGTTCCACCGCCATTACCGCGGATGCCGACAGGACCATTACTGGCCGGATTAAATCTCTCAGCTTCCATTTCACCGCCGATATTGACTCTGAAATAAACGGCTACCGAATCTGCTTTGGTATCGAACGGTTTTAAATATTGGTCAACCGGTTCCAGCTGTCGCTTCGGATGGTAGTACTGTACATCCAATACAGCTATCGGTTGCCCCTGAAATAAAGGTTCGCGTATCCCAGGTCAGACCGTTGGAAGGAATGAATGGGCCTTCCCAGCCGCCGTCAGGAAATGTTCCCACGCTCGGTGAATATCCTGTCCAGTATTTATAATACAGGGTATCCGCGGGTTCCATTTCCACGGTCAGTTCCCAATAGTCGCCCCCGACATTGACCATTTCCAGAGTTGAGTTGGCATCCCAGGAAATGGATTGGCTGTTAGGCAGACTGCCCGGGGCAACCGTATTTAAGGCACCACGCATTTCTACAAAACCATTGGTCGCAGTGAGAGTATCCAGGTTAGTGGATGAATTAAAACGAAAAGTAACAAATACATTCTGTGCCTGTACAGTCAAACCCAGGCAGAGAATAAACAGAAGTATAAAAGTTAATAATGTAAACCTTGACGTCATAAAAACCTCCTTGATTCGTCAAATTAAGAATGCTATAGTAAATTGTCTTTGAACTTTTTTTACGAATGGCCCTCCTTTCCTCGCCGTTTAAAATGATAATGTTAAAGTAAATCTATTCACATCTGGTAAATGCTGAAAATTTTGATAAGCATAGCCGACATTTATCCCCAGGCTACTGAATATATCAGGATTGAAACTGGCTCCCATCGTCAGACCCTTTTCACGGTCTTCCAGAAATAGTTCGTTGAAACCGCCGCTGATTATCAGCATTTCACCAAGAAATGCCGCTTCTGCTCCCACATTAAGACTTTGCGCGTTATCATTGGGATTAACTCCATCCACTGCTACGGTTACCCGGGAGTTTTCAGACTGCCAGGCATCATAGGAAAGTCCCAGGCGCATGATCAGGGGCAAATCAAACTTACCTGTTTTGTATTGTCCGACGATACTCTGATTATTACCCCCTATGCTGGGATCAGGATCCACCCGTATATTTAAATCTTCGCCGGTCATCTGCATTTTCGAGCCAAAGTTGGAAACACTGAACCCCATGCGCAGGCCGGACAGGGGGGTATTATATATAGTCCCGATATCGATGCCGATCCCGGTGGCCGTGCTGTTGAATATACGTTCATTAACGTATTTTACCGTTGCCCCGATGCTGAACCTGTCTGTTAAATTCCGGCCGTATGATACACCGACCACCATCGATGACGCATCAAATTTTTCACCAGTACCCATGGGATTGGCCGGGGTGGTCACATCCATTTCAGCAGTGCTGAGAGCAGTAACATTTATACCCAGTGATCCAAAAGATTCTAGTGGCAGGACCAGACCAATAAAATTAAAACTTAAACCAGGTAACCAGGGGGAGTGATCCACCATCAGGGAATATTTCTCGATCCGTGAGATTCCTCCCGGATTCCAGTAGAGAGCGCTGGGGTCATCGGCGATGGAAACAAAAGCGCCGCCCATGGCTATACCTCTGGCGCCTACGGGAATTTTCAAAAAGGTTGCCGCCGAGGTTCCGACTTTTTTCACATCCTGCGCCATGCTTGCGCTGCCGGATATTAAGAGAAAAACCGCCAGTAATAATCCTGCTGTCACCTGCTGGTTCAGTGTTAGTGCTATTCTCTTCATAATATTCTTCATTCCTATAAAATTAAATTTATTTGTAGTGTAATCATTATCTGCGCTGGACTCATACTCAAATTTTCCTGCAATTATTTAATTATGGCAAAAGTGCCCGTTTTTTCCCCGATACCCGGTGCCTGGATATGATACAGATAGACACCATACGAAATTTCAAGGTTGTCTTTACTCAACAAATCCCATATGGCGGTTCCGTTATTTAAACCCGTATCGGTTCCATCCGTAAGCCGGTTCAGACCCGTAACTTCCTGGTTGGCATCTACCCTGCTGTCATGTTCAATTTTATCGATCATTTCACCGGAGACATTGAAGATACGAATTGTACATTTAGCCGGTAAATTAATGAAATGTATCTCCCGCTGGCCGCGTCCGCTGGAATAAGTATTGAAAGGTTCCCAGGTTTCGGCAGCGATATACGGATTCGGCACAACGCGGATTCGATTAAGTTGTTCTTTAGCCAGCTGGGTTGACAGACTTTCGGTTTTCATTTTAAAACGATAGGTGTCGCTGGATAAAAATGGTTTAAGCAGATAAAGAGAGAGTGAATCCCCGGACTGCGGATTACGGCCATCAGGCGGCTGTAAATTTAAGATCAATTGCCAGGTCCAGATGAGTTTGCCTTGTGCATTGGGCTCAAGAAACATCAAGATATCGGTCAGATTTGCATCGGTGCTGTCAATGCTAAATCTGCCGTCCGAACCATCAAGTTCAGCAAAGGCAAATTCAACCGGGATATTGCCCAGCGAAATATTTATTATCTGAAAATTGGCAGCTTTCGCAGGCAGATCCACGAAACTGATCGAAGTATCTCTGGATGTCGACATTCCGACATTACCGAAGACTATCATATAATCATATGGATTTTGAACACCTTTTATATTAAGAAACTGGACCGGACTGAATTGAAATTCATAGATTTCCGGATCCGACCATTTGGCCCTTTCCGGATCAATTTTAACCTTTTCTTCATTACTAAATAGTAAGCGGAATCCATCGAGTATCGGCTGTTCGTAGTCAGCTGCAAAATTGGCACTTTTATCGATCATTATACTGTCGATGGTAAGATCAGTCAAAGTGAAATTTTTTGTGGTCAGCACATCCAGCACAGTTCCGCGGATCAGCGTATCTTCGAAAGTCAATCCGTATTCATGTCCCTGTTTAATCCAGCGCGGATCAACGACCTTAATGCCGATCTGCCCTGACGAGGTCCCGCTGACATGAATAAAACTGTCGACCTCTGCCGGCAGATATCCTGCTACCGGCGCACGGGGCCGCACCACCGCCACATTAACCCCGGTGACGATATTGCCCTGGGTGTCCACATCAATACGGATCGGTGTCTCGGTCGGTGAAATCTCGGCATCGGTGAAACCGCCGTCATAAGCTGTAACAGCATAGAAATACCGCTGGCCATTGGTTAATCCGGAATCCACAAAACTATGCTGTAAACCTGTATCTTCGCCCAGCCAGTATTTTACTCCATAAATATCTATGGGGTGATACTCGCTCACACCATCCTTTAAATCAAATTGAGCAATAGGTTGCCGGATCAACTTATTACCTTTACCGTCGGTGATAACCATCGGATCCAGCATGGCTGCATCGGTTGAGCGATAAACCCGGTATCCCTGAAAATCATGAGACATTTCATCCGCGTTTGGATAATCCAGTCGTCTGATAAAATTGTCGACGGATGATTCGAGCTGCCTCATCCCAGTACAAAGTCACCTTACCATCGCCCGGTACTGCAGTCAATGTTACCTGCAGCGGAGCCTGGGCAAAACGATAATCGGATTCGTAGGCAATACGGGCCTGTTTCTGTTTTTTAATGGCACTTTGAATATCATCATTTTTGGTTACACCGCCGCCGGCCATGGCCACGGAAACCGCCATCCTCTGCCGCTCACCCGGATCGAGAGGAAAATATCCGGAAGAAACCGTCAGATCATACTCCCCGGTTCTGCGCGGCAGGGAGAAATATCCCGGTCGCATGTAATTAAGCATGATGGCCCTGTCTTTCATCGTGGAAAAGTTCAGACTGAAAGCGGGAAATTGCAGGGCACCGGTTATACCGATCAGATCAGTTTCACTGACATCGGTTTTATCAATACCCGGCTCACCCGGACGTTCGGTACCTGTACCACTGGAGGCGAGGCCATCACCTTCCCCCTGGTCGCCGGTATTTTCCGCTCCATCCAGACCCAGGTCATCCTGGAAGATATCCCAGTCAGAATCATTATCAAAACTGTCATCACGAGATTCGTCTATCATCGGAGCAACATTCTGATAATTCTGAACCGCTGCTTTGCCTGCTACTGCAAATCCCCGTTTAACAGTGTCACCGGCATTAAATGACAGGTAATTGATATAGCGCACGGGCACAATCGTCCCGGTGATATCGTTGAATCGTTGCAGATGCAGTGAAATTCTTTCGTCAATCAAACCGTCCAGATCATCATCTATGGAATTAAACAGGGTATCTTCCGTCAGGGTAATTCCCTCAGCCGGCAACTCTATTATCCGGGCCAGTGTTTTTACAGTCCCGCCTCCCGCCGGATATTCGATGACCTGGCGTTCAAATGTGGTGGAATCAATCAGTACGAGCTTATCCCCGGCATTTAAAGTTCTTGAACCAAAGTCATCAGCCGTGAAAAGCGGAACCACTACGTCCGGATCTCCGTTAATTCTGGTCAGCAGATCAGAATTTTCCTCGGCATCGGCATCGCCGTCGTCATCGATTCCATTCACCTGATTTCCAGGTGTTTCAATGTATTTGACTGATCCCAGTCCAACCGTCGTTCCTGCCCAGGGATCCGTACCGATGCGGTCATGGTCGGTTAGAAAGGCTATATTGGTTTGCAGGTCAACGTACGGTTCATCGTCATTTGAATCTCCGCCCACCAGATCCGCCAGCCAGACCGTAAATACCGTTCGGCCAATGCGCTTGGTGGCGTCGTTTTTAATATCATTGATAAAGAAGACTACATCGTTGATCAGAATTTGAGTCCAGGCAAAGGCTCTTACGTCCATTAGCAGGCCCAGACCGCCCCGGGTCAGGTCGGTCGTATCGGGTGCATAATTCCCCCGGTTATACAGATCATCGCCGCAACGATAATACATTTCCAGATCGGCATTATACACATTTTTGCCAAAAAAACCGTTCCAGGAACCGATCCAGCCGCGATCGTTGGGATCATCCAGTTTATCCCGCCAGCCGCCATCGGCCGCCCGCGGCCAGGAGATCGGATCATCGCTGCGGGCCAATTCGTCATTGGGATGATCAGGATTAAGAAAACCGGGAACCGGCAGTAAACTCCAGGGATTGCCGCTAGGGCTGCTGCGGGAGGTAGAAATATCCACAATATTAACCGTTTCACCAAGATCGTTGACTACCTCACCACCCAGCCAAATCGATACAAATACGATATATTCACGTTTGGTATTTTTTGGCCATTCAAAAGCCCATAAATCAGGTTCTTTGCTTTCCCACCCGTTTAGACCATAATTATGGACCGTAACGCGCACATTATTACCATCAAGGTTAGAATGTCTTCGATAGTTTGCATCGGCCCGGTTATCGGAAGGATCATAACCCAGTACCTGAAGAGGTGCCAGGGTGATTGCTATAAATACCAAACTCAGGATCCAGTAAATTAGAGCTGGTTTAATTGATCTGATTAGCATTATTCTTGGATTCATAAGTATGTACCTGCTTTAATTATTTAAAACTGATTTTCGTACCGATTTGAATACGTCTCGGTTCGGAATAATAACCGGGATTTACAAACCAGGTATCGTCTGCCTGTGCGGCCTGTGTCAATAACAGCAAGGTATAATCTGCCTGGCCGGTATCGGTATAAACACTCATCGGATTCGCCGCATCAAGCAGATTAAATATTTTCAGGAAAATCTGAAATTCAAAATCTTTGTAATTAAAATTCTTATAAGCAGTAAAATCAAGAGTGAACAGATCCGGTTTGTTACGGCTGTTGTCAGCTAATCCGGCCAGGATACTTTGACCGGTTCTGGTGGCAGTGGTCGACGACGGGGTATAGGGCTGTCCGCTGTTGAACCGGCCGATTAAACTGCCGCCCCAGCTGCCGATACCTACAAATAGATTGGCGTTTACCGAGTGACGCTGATCCCAATCCAGCGGGGTCAGGATTTTAGTCGGCTCGGCGCCCCCCTGCTGAGAGTTAAATTCCTGTTCCGGATTTGAATTGGTACCTTCGGCAACCTGGTAAGTATAGTCAACCGTGAAAGAATAATTCTGGGAAAACTTCTTATCAACCGACATGGTAATGCCGCGGACGTTGGCGAAATCCTTGTTGTTAAATATAACATAAGAGACACCGCTCAAATTAGTCGGAATTTGCGCACTGGTAGAAATCCAGTTCCTGATATCACGATAGAAGCCGGTGACATCAATCGCTAAATCCGTGCTGAACTGCTGCTGCAATCCCAGTTCATACATGGTAGTACGTTCCGGTTTTAAATCGGGATTGCCGTAAGGACCGTAAACTCCGGCCGATTTTGAGATCTTAATCTGATCGGAAATGTATAGACGGTAATATTCAGGGATCTGCTGGAAGATACCATAGGAGAAGTGAATAACCCCCCGTTCGGTTATCGGATAGGCCACGCCCAGACGCGGACTTAACTGCGTTTTGACCGAGGTCTCATTATACCAGAAATCTTCCCTTTCTTTGACCGTTAACTCGTTTTCCACCGTACGTTCAGACAAATCGATAATGCCATCGCCGTTGGTGTCATGGTAAATATTTTTTAACTTGGAAGGATTATAGATATTGGGGTCTTCGGGATCCCTGGGAATTTTACCATTTGCGTCGAAATAATCATAACGCAGTCCGATATTAATGATCAAACTCTCATATTCAATTTTATCCTGGATATATGCGGAAAATTTGAACGGCTTGCGTGTAAATTTATTATGAGTGGATGTGGTGATATCGGTAATAGCGGGTACGAAAGGATCCAGTTGCTGGCCTAATTCATCCTCCTGCGGGACCAGGGTAATATCATTATAATACACTTTATCTGTCTGAAGCTCCAGTCCCGTTTTAATCTGATGCCGTTTGGTTAACTGGCTGGTCAGGGCATATTTGGCTATCCGGCTTTCACTGCTGCGGTCGAAGAATCCCAGGTTGGTGCCTGCTTTGCCGAATTGCTGGGCGCCGGTATTCTGAGAATCGGGATGCACATAACGGGGATCATTATACTGATCATATAATTTGGAAACGAGGTCATTATATTTATAAGCCACAGTAATCTCATGAAAAGTATTTATTCCCAGCTGATGAATAAAATTGGAAATAACACTTAATCCGTTTTCCTTATCCCCTTTGTCACCGTTAGGATTCCATTTATAAAAATGATTATAGTTCCGCCTTTCCTCATAACTGCCCAGGACGTCAATCCTGAATTTGAATGGTGTGGCGATTTGCCATTCCAGGGTTGCCTGGCCGCTCCAGCGGTCTCTGAAATTCATGGCTACAGCACTGCTATCACCGTAGGCACTGACTGTATCGCCGTCGACCACCCGGCTGCGGCCCTGGGGTAAATAAGCAGCGGGCCCATAGAGCCAGCCGTCGGTATACCAGCGGCGGGCTGTGGCATACAGGGAAAGTTTATTGGGTACGATGGGACCGCTGATACTTCCCTGAATATTATAAATATCGGTCAGATTTAAATTGTCGATATTCCAGAAAATATCGTCGCGGCCGCTCATATAATCACCGGCCCAGATCTCCAGATCCGCGGTCAATTCATTCCCGCCGGTCTTGGTCACCACGTTCACGATGCCGCTCATGGCATTGCCGTATTCCGCGTTGAAGGTTCCGCTGATTACCTGCAATTCCTGTATCGACTCATTCTCCACTTGCAGCGATTGGGTCCGGTAAAAATCGTCGGTAATACTGATGCCGTTTACCATATAGGATACTTCGGTAGTGCGTCCCCCGCGAATGTGGATACCCCCTCCGGCATCCCGTACAATACCGGCCTGCATATCCAGCAGGTCGCCCAACTCCTGGACCGGCATCCTTTCGATTTCCTCTGTTTGAACTCTGGCTTCAGAGGAAGTCAGATCCTTACGAATCACCGGTGCTTGCGCAACTATTACAACTTCCTCGGCGCTGAGTGTTTCCGGTTTGATATTAAAATCCAGCCGCGTGGTTAAATCCGTCATAACCTGTACATCGTGATAAACAAGTTTTTGATATCCGATATAGGTTACACTTACCGTATACTTGCCCGGAGGAATACGCATGATAAAATAATTTCCATCCAGGTCTGTAGCAGAACCCATCATGGTCCCATCCACGACCACATTAGCACCGATCAGGACTTCCTTTGTCTCGGAATCTGTTACGGTCCCGGCTATTTTACCGCTATTCTGTGCCCATAAAGTTGACAGAAATCCAAAGCCCATTACAAGAATGGCTGAAAATAATCTGCTGGTTTTCTTCATCTGAATCTACCTTTTTAAACTTTAGTTAATCCGAATGTTTTTTAATTTTTCCGAATAGGTTACCACTTTCGTGCGGGTGCGGATCCCGGCTAATATTCTGTTTCTTTCTCTTTCCCGCCACAGATTCCGGATAGTATTTCCGACATCTGCCCTGGCTGCTTCAAAGGTACGCGGTTGAGCCGGTTTTTTTTCAACACACTGTAAAAAAATATACATGGAATCAGACTGGAAAGGACCGCGCCACTCATTGGGTTGCAGAGCGAATATCTGACCAGACCATGGCCCCAGATCATCGGGGGTCAGATAACCCAGAGCGCCACCGTCAATCCCGCTGCGCCGGCGGACCGAATATTGCCTGGCCAGATCAGCGAAAGCAGTTCCCTGCTTCAGTCTGGCTGTAATGAGATTGATATCCTGCTTATCGCTCAATACAATTTCACGCAGATATACTTTGGCAGGTATGGCAAAACGTTGTGGACCATCGTTGTAGTAATTAAGAAGTGAATCTTGAGGAATTTCCATATCCTGAATAATATGATTTTCCATAGATTCCAGGAGGTAATTGTCAAACTCCTCAGAAACCCGGTTTTTATAGTCGGCTGTTCCGTTCAAACCTGCGTCCCGGGCCTGTTTCAAAATATACGACCGGACAACTAGCCCTGCAATAAAATCTTTTAAATTCTCCGGGTCACGAATCCAGTTTTGCTGTACGGGCGACGTAAATCTGGCCTGATCCTGCAGCATCTGAATATCCCAGTCCCCGGCCGTGCTGGAGAGTACGATCCGGTCTTTCCACTGGTCGGCTCCGGAAAAAATTGGTTGATTCTGCTCGATCAGCCCTTGTTTCTGTTTTTCCTGCGACAACCTGAATAATTCCTGAATCAAAGGTTCATTAAACGAAATGTTCAGGTTCTGGCGCAGAGAATCGGTATAACGCTGGGTAGCCCGCGCCGTTTTGCGGTTAATGCAGTACCTTTCCAGTTGCGGTCGTTTCTGAGCATATTCAGTTTCGGTGATAATCGGTTTGGTCCAGCGGTTATCCAGCCGGATAATACTGTAACCGTCACTGGTCCGTACCGGTTTGGATGTTTCCCCGACCCTCAGCGCAAATGCCGCCTCTTCAAAAGCAGGATCCATTTCATCTACGGAGAAATAGCCCAGGGAGCCTCCTGATTCACGCAAGACAGGATCATTAAAATTTTCAGCCGCCAGTCTTTCGAAAGGTACTCCATTCTGCAGCAGGTTATATAATGAATCGGCTTTATGTTTAGTAGACGCATAAAGATGACGGGCTGATACTTTTGTATTCATATTGGCATAAACTGTTTTCAGTTCATCGCTGCTGACCGTGACTACGGGTCGGATGACTTCCCGGTTGAAAGAATTTAATAACTCCTGTATGCTTATCCTTTCATACTCCTGCTGGCCGGCAGAACCTTTATCCAGACCCCGGGAATGCGCTTCCCGGATTAGCAGATACTCATTAATGATGCCATTCAATATCTGTTGCCTGGCTTCCATATTATCCGTCAATCCTGTACGGCGAATAACATCCTGATAGCGGGTGATATATTGTTCACGGGTTATAATTTGTTTGTCAACCATGGCTAAAACAGCAGGATCATTTTTATAATCGGCCTGGCTGCACTGGCTGAACAGACTTAAAGACCAGAATAGTAAATAGAATTTCAATAATTTCATTTTACGGAATAGAAAACGCATACCTTTTCTGTAACGACAATTAACTATTTTGAATGAAGCGGTAATTTGAAACAGCCGGATCAGCACTGCCACAGCAATGCAGTTCAACCTGCCTGCCGTCAGTATCCGGTACTATACCTGGATTTATCCGATCGCTATACTGGGATATAGCATAGGTCTTGGATCCCGGGGATCAAACCTGAAAAAAAGATACTCGTCTGCAGTAAAAATAGAGACTTACATTTTAACATATGGGTAGTAACTCTATTTATAGTGACTAACATTAACACTATTCATGAAATATGTCAAGAAAAAAATTCAATTAAGCGGAGATGGACGCGGATAAACGCTGCCTAGTTATTTAATATTATCCTTGTATATGTATAAATATTTTCTATATTTTTAGTATAAGTATAAATTGTATGGAATAATCAGAGAACCCGATGGGAAAATTATCGATCGTTGCTGAATTCTGGGATTTTATAAAGGTCAGGAAAAAATGGTGGCTGGCCCCTATTATATTGATTTTATTATTGCTAAGCGCATTGATTATTCTGTCTCAGGGTTCCGCCCTGGCACCGTTTATATATGCTATATTTTAGTACCTTAGTACCTGAGATCTTTGTCTCTTTGTCTCTTTGTGCCTTTGTGCTTTTGTGCTTTTGTGCCTTTGTGCCTAAATACCTTATTTCTCAGGTACTCGAACTCAGCTACTAAGGGACTTTACTTAATACTGCTTCTCAAACCGCTGTGGTGGAATATCCCCGTCTGTTCGTTTTCGCCAGTAACTTTTTCGTACGTCCGGATACTTTACATCTAAAGGACGATTTCCGATCAGGCGCCAGATCAACGCTACCAGGGTAAAAACAAAATAGAATAACAGAGCCAGGATCAGATTAGTCATGATCCAGTTCATCACGTTGCCGATCCTGATCATCAGCCATTGCAGCGGTTTCATCCAGGCAGGAAAAATCAGGCCGATCGACAGACTCGCTGAACCGGCCAGCAGAAAATATACATACAATTTCCCGTCCCAGAAATACTGGGCCAGGGCCAGCAGCATCAAAATTACCGATAGCCCCAGCGAGAATTTTCGCAGATCTTTGCTGGTATTTTGCGGTTGTTCTTTCACCTTTTAATCCAGTTCGAATTTTTCCTGTTCATATTTCAGTTTCAACTCTTCCGGTTGATCCGTTTTAGCCAGGATATAATTCCCCAACACCAGATAATCCATTGCCGTACGCATGAAACATTTGTAAGCATGCCGGGGCGTGCACACAATCGGCTCGCCGCGGACATTGAAAGAGGTATTGATGATCACTGCACAACCGGTCAGTTTATGAAACGCTTTGAGCAAGCGCCAGAATCCGGGATTGGTCTCCCGGTGCACAGTCTGCAATCGCGCGGAGTAATCGATGTGAGTAATAGCCGGCAGACTGGAACGAACCACATTCAGTTTATCCAGGCCAAAACGCGATTTTTCTTCCGCAGTCATATCGCGCCGCAATTCCGGCTTTACCGCGGCAGTAAATAACATATAAGGGCTTTCCCGGTCAAAAACGAAATAATTATTGGCCTCTTCTGCCAGCACCGCGGGTGCAAAAGGACGGAATGATTCACGGAATTTGATCTTGAGATTCATACGTTTCTGCATTTCGGGATTACGGGCATCGCCGAGGATGCTGCGGGTACCCAGAGCCCGCGGACCATATTCCATGCGTCCCTGAAACCAGCCGATCACTTTGCCGGCTGCAATCAATCCGGCAGTCTGCTCCGGTAACTCCGTCTCGGTATAATTTTTGAATGGAATATGTTCCTGCTCTAAAAAATTCAAAATATCAGCATCGGCATACTCAGGACCCAGGTACGATCCCTTTTGCTGATCATGCTCAGCGGTCCCTGATCTGGGATTCCCCAGATACTGATACCATACCGCCAGCGCAGCCCCCAGTGCTCCCCCGGCGTCCCCGGCTGCCGGCTGAATCCAGATATCCTCGAATAATCCCTGACTAAGAACCTTGCTGTTAGCCACGCAATTAAGAGCAACCCCGCCGGCCAGACACAGTTTCGAGGCTCCGGTCTCTTTCCGGGCAAAACGGGCCATATTATTCAGAACAGTTTCAATGACATCCTGCACCGAACGGGCCAGATCCATATCGATCTGCCGCATGGGCGATTCCGGTTTACGTGGAACGCCTCCGAACAGGCGGTCAAAATGACGGCTGGTCATGGTCAGACCGGAAGTATAATTAAAATACTTCATATTTAATTTAAAAGATCCGTCGTCTTTTATATCGATAAGATTGTCCAGAATTTTCTGCACATAGACTGGATTGCCATAAGGGGCCAGGCCCATCACTTTATACTCGCCTGAATTGACCTTAAAACCGGTGTAATAAGTAAAGGCAGAATAGAGCATACCCAGGGAATGAGGAAAATAGATTTCCTGCAGAATCTTTATTTTATTTTGCTCACCGTAACCGATACTGGTGGTGGTCCATTCACCCACGCCATCGGTGGTAATGATGGCCGCTTTATTGAAAGGGGATGGATAAAAGGCCGAGGCCGCATGGGATTGATGATGCTCGGTAAATAAAACCTTGCCCCGGAAGTCCGGCAGGGCTTCTTCAATCAAACTCTTAATCCACAGTTTTCTTTTCAACCACAGGGGTATTGCTTTGCGGAAGGACCTAAAACCATAGGGAGCATATTGCAGGTATGTTTCCAGGATTCTTTCAAATTTAAGAAACGGTTTATCATAAAAGACCACATAGTCCAGGTCGCCGGCACGCAGTTTGCCGGCCTGCAGTTTGCCGGCCTGCAGTTTGCCGGCCTGCAGACAGTAGTTGATCGCGTTTTCCGGAAACTCGAAATCGTGTTTCTTGCGGGTGAAGCGTTCTTCCTGTACCGCCGCACGAATCTCGCCGTCTGTAACCAGGGCGGCAGCACTATCATGATAAAAAGCGGAAATACCCAGAATCTGCACCTTACTTCCCTCTTTTTCCCCTTAATCTTCGTGCCAGCAACTCATACTGTTATCTATTTCTAAATTTATTCAAATCATGCTAAAAATAAAAATATATCCTGATTAAATAGTAATCAGCTGCACAAAGAAATAAATACCATGAATGTTTAGTTATAAATGTCATGCTTAAAACCTATAATAAGTCGCAATCCTTACAATAACTCATAGTCTTATAACTAACTAATCAATAAAATAGGAGAGATTAACTATGAAAAGAGCAACGGTTTGTATTTTGTCAGGTATCCTGGCAATTTTTTTATTACCCTCAATTAACTTTGCCCAGATACTGAATGGTGGATTCGAGCAATGGACAGGCAATACTCCGGATAATTGGCTTGCCAACAATGCGCTGACATTTTATACACCTATCACCCAGTCAAACAGTAGTCACGGCGGATCTTATTCCGTGAAAGGTCAGGTTGTTGATTACCTGAGCATAGCTGTTCCCCCGATTTTAACAGCGGGTGCTGCCGGAAACGGATTCACTATCTCCCAGAAATATCTCAGTTTAACCGGTTACTATGAATTCGCCCCGGTGGGCGGGGATGAACTGGTGATCACCGTTTGGATGTACAATAGTTCAACCCTCATCGGCGGAGGTTCCGTTGAAATTCAGAGCGCTGCGCCCAGTTATACCTCATTTGCGCTGGGAATCGAGTATTTTGATGAGGTTTTAACACCGGACAATATAATGATAACAATGGTTATCGGTAATACTGGTGACATCCATCTGAACACGGAATTCAAACTGGACGACCTGGAACTTTCAATGACCCCGACCGATGTAGTAGTTGCTCCGGGTACTTTTCCATCCAGCACGGTTTTAAACCAGAATTATCCTAATCCGTTCAATCCGTCCACAACCATAGGATTTTCATTACTGCAGAACGGCGAGGTAGTCCTTAACCATATACGATGTAAGCGGCAAGGTTGTAGATAAACTGATCGACCGGCAGAATATGGCATCAGGATACCATGCCATACCGTGGAAACCTGCATACGATATTAGCCTCCGGAGTATATTTCTACAATCTGGAAGCCGGCACCTTTTCTCAAAGCAAAAGAATGCTTTTTATTAAATAGTTCTGTTGCCGCGGCGCCTGACCCACCCCTTCCTCCCCTCCCTTTCAGTCCGGCAGATTCAGGACTGAAAGGGAGGGGATAGAGGGAAGGGTCCTCCACCTCATTGCGAGGAGTCAGGTAATCGCCGGATCACGAAGCAATCTCTGCTACGATCAGGTTATTTTTTATTATGTTTTAAAAAAGTCCCCTGCTGAAATTCCTCAAAGGCGATCTGCAATTCTTCGCGGGTATTCATGACAATCGGTCCGTACCAGGCCACCGGCTCTTTGATCGGCCTGCCGCAGATCAGCAGAAATCGTACGCTCTCCTCTTCGGTGGTGATTTGAATTTCATCCCCGTCATCATAAATTACCAGATTTTCCGGTCCAAGCAGGCAATCGCGCTTAAAATCGAAATAATTGATCCCTTCCATTTCATAGTGATAGGCATTCCGCTCCGGCTCAAAATATCCTTTCCCTTCAAGGATATAGGTGAACACTGTATACCCCTTATGAACCGGGTATTTAAACGTCCTGCCTGCTGGAACCAGGACATCCAGGTATTGCGGATCCACCATCACATCCTGCACTGCGCCGCTAGTCTTGTCAATTTTCCCGCAAATAATTTTAATGCGTACATCCGTATCCAGTGTGATCCCGGGTATCTGTTCTGAATTGATTTCCCGGTAACGCGGTTCCATCATTTTATTGGCCGCCGGCAGATTGGCCCATAGTTGCAAACCCCACATGGAACCATCTTTACTGCCTTTAGGCATCTCCTGGTGAATGATGCCGCTGCCGGCTGTCATCCACTGGACCCCGCCTGGTTGGATAACCCCCTTGTTGCCCAGGCTGTCCCCATGCTCCACCCTGCCCTGCAGCATATAGGTAATCGTTTCAATGCCGCGGTGGGGATGCCAGGGAAATCCATCCAGATAATGCTGCGGATTATTGGAATGAAAATCATCCAGCAACAAGAATGGATCCAACTGCGGTACCTGCTGGTTGCCAAAGGCTCGTTTCAAATGGACCCCGGCGCCTTCCAGCGTCGGCTTGCTTTTCATGACTTTCTTGATCTTTCTGATTGTACTCACAGTCAAACTCCTTATTATTTTAACTTTTCTTCATTTGATCAATTCCAAAAATGATTTATTCCCCTGTAAGGATCGCAGATCATCATCCGTTCCGGCCTGTTTTTTCAGTTTCGGATTCAGTCGCAGCGCTTTTTCCAGGGCAGCCAGAGCCAGATCCTGCTTCCCTGCTGCCAGCCGGATTACGGCCAAATCATACAGGACCTCGGCATTTTCCGGCGCCAGATCCGCAGCTCTTTCCATTATGGGCAGCGCTTCTTTATGTTGTTTCAGGGTAAACAATGTCCAGGCTTCGTTCCAGGAATAATTCATCTGGGCATAATCCAGCAGGCGCCCCAATTCTTTGAATGGTTCGGCATGATCATCAACCCGTATATCGATAGCCCGGTCATTAAACCCGCCATAACCGGCATTCTTTTTAACCACCAGCAGAGCGGCTGATTGTTTTCCACGGGCATCCCCTCCGTTTTTATCCCCGGCTACCAGGGCAGCATACAATCTGTCGGCCAGTGTTCCTTTTGTTTCTAAAAAGGCGGCTTCCATACCCGCAACCACCGCTTCACCGGCCAGGATATTTCCCTGAACCGCATAGTTACTGCCGCTGCGCCCGCCCGCCCAGGACAGGCAATTTTTTCCGGTGTAAGTGGCCGATTCTCCATCAGCCGCGACAATACCAAACTGCCTCCTCTCCGGGTCGTTGTCTGTCCGCAATAAAATTTGAGCGGCCTCCTGCGGATTGACTCCTTGCTCCAGCAATTCCAACCCCCGCCAGCCGAAACTGGTATTGGCGAAAGATTGTGTAGCAACAGCCCCCACATCGGCCCTGGCCCAGGGGACAACCGAACCCACGGCAAAAAAACGTGAGGCCACGGCCACACCCAATTCTCCGGTCAGCGAGTCGCGGGCCACAATGGAAAATGTGGCAATTGATCCCGGCTCCGGATTGCTCCGGGTTTGGGCTAAACCTGTTGTGATAAACAGGATTCCAGTATAAAACAGGAGCAGTAATATCCTGCCGGACCGTTTGGCTGCGAAATACCGATTTGAATTTAGCATTCATAGTTCACCTCATTTAAAAATACAGCTGAATATCCACTGCAAATAATTTATCTGCCGCAGGGTAATTTAGCAATTGTTGAACAAATTACCCGGGACAGTTATTTCAGTTTCGATCCTTTTTTCCTCGACATCAATTTTAAAGCCAGCAGCGGAGTCAGGATGCTGGCACCGATCTGCATACCGGCATCCCCGATCAACTGCAGCCCCAGGTTATGCTCAAACGGATTGTCATTGACCAGGTAGGTCCAGGTTGCTGCCGGCGCCCGCAGGCCCAGTTTTTCCGGATTGATGTCCGGATCATCCACCGGCAGGGAGTTGAAAATGTGAATCAATTGCTCATCCAGTTTTAGCAGCATTTCATCAAATATTTTGATAGCTAATTTTTGGAATTCAATAAATGGATCCTGCCCGCCGACGCGCTTCAAATGAATACTTTCGCGGATATCAGCGATCTCAGCCAGATATTCTGACCAACTGGAATCGATTTGATTTAATGAAATCAAACGGCAAAGATTTTCCAACTGCTCATCCCCCAACACAGTAGAATAGTACTTAAACTTTTCACCTGATTCCTGTCTGAACAAATCCGGAGCCAACCGGTCACCGACCAAGGCTTGCCGGCGGGCGAACAGAATCACCCGTTGCTTTTCAAGTAAACCGGAATACTTACATAATGTTTTTTTTATCTCCAGATTCTGACCTTCGCAAATACGCTGGACCCTGGCTATTTCTCTGCTGAGTATCGGACTATCTATTTCTCCGGCAGTCGTTCTGCTTAAAATATATTCCGGCAGCAGACTCTTCGAGACGATATTTGAGAAAAATATCATCTTCCAGACTTATAAAAAACCGTGATGAACCGGGGTCGCCCTGCCGGCCGGCACGCCCGCGCAACTGCAGGTCAATTCTTTGACTTTCATGCTTATTGGTACCAATCACATATAAACCACCTAATTCCACGACCCGTGACTTTTCATTTTCAGCGGTACCTCCCAGGCGGATATCCGTCCCGCGACCGGCCATGTTGGTAGAAATGGTAACGGCGCCTAATTTTCCGGCCTGAGCAATGATCTGCGCTTCATATTCATCCCGTTTAGCATTTAGAACTTCACAGGCGCAGCCCTTTTGGCGCAGAGCATCGGCAAGTCTGGCCGATTCTTCCACACTGCGGGTACCCGCCAGAACCGGACGCCCGGTCTGATGAGTACTGATAATTTCATTAAGTACCGCTTGTTCTTTCCCGGCTTTCGTACTGAAAATAACATCCTGATGATCTGTGCGGATGCATTCTTTATGCGGCGGAACCACTACTATATTTAAATTATAGAATTCCCGGAACTCAGCTTCTGCCGCCTGTGCGGTGGCAGTCATACCGCATCTGCGGGGATAGAGTTGTAAAAAGTGCTGCAGGGTGATGGAATTCAGGATCTGGCCTCTGGCCTGAATATCGATATTCTCTTTTGCCTCCAGGGCAGCCTGCAGGCCATCCGGCCAGCGGCGTTTATCGGCTACCCGGCCGGTGAATTCATCGACCAGTTCAATTTTACCATTGCGCACGATATAATCGACATCGCGATGTAACAGGAATTCAGCATGAAGGGCACAATGTAAACGGGTTAATAATTCGATATTTTCCGGATTATATAAATTCCCGCAATTCAGCATTTTTTCAACATGTCCTTGGCCCGGATCGGTCAAATGAATATCCCGGCCGTATTCATCAAATTCAAAATCAATCTCCTGCTCTAACAAGCGGGTTATTCCGGCCAATTGATGAACATGCGCAACATAATCATCAGCGGCACCGGCAATCACCAGTGGAATGCGGGCCTCATCAATCAATATTGAATCCGCTTCATCAATGATCGCCAGGTTGAATGACCGCTGTACAATTTTATCCTGTTCATAACACAGACTATCCCGCAGATAATCAAAACCGGCCTCCTTGGCAGTTACATAGGTTATATCGGCACGATAGGCATCCTGCCGCTGCTGGACTGTCATGCCCTGCTGAATAAAGCCGACCGTCAGACCCAGGAATTGATAAATCGGACCCATCCAGCGGGCATCCCTGCGCGCCAGATAATCATTGAAAGTCAGCACATGTACACTCCTGCGGCCAAAGGTTTCCAGGCAGGCCGGAAATACAGCGGTTAATGTTTTCCCTTCTCCGGTCTGCATTTCAGCCAGTTTATCCTGCTGCATCGCCAGTGCACCCAATATTTGTTCATCAAATGGACGCAGTTTAAGTACGCGCCAGGCGGTTTCGCGAACCAGAGCAAACGTTTCATAAAGCGTTTGCTGCTTAAGCTCATTTTGTTGCGCTTGTTCTTTTAAGTCGGTGGATAGCTGTTGAAGTTGCAGATCGGTTTTTATATTTAATTGCGATTCATATTTATTGATTTCCTGCAGCATGTTACGGTAAGGCGAAAGATCATACTCAATGGTACAACCGTTAAGCTGCCGATACAGTTGCCGGAATTTTGTTTTTAATGTTTTATACTTCATGATATTTTCCCTGATGTTAGTTACACAAAAATCTGGTCTTGCACAAATTTATTCTACAAAACAAACTTGCCCCAAATGGTTACTAACAACTAAATTACGATAATGAAATAATAATTGAAATACTGTTAGCGCATGAGGAATCTGACTATGTACCGACGCTGTTCTGAAAGCCTGATTGATGCAATCGGCAATACTCCCCTGGTAAAATTAAATTATATTACCAAAGGATCTGAGAGCGAAGATCTGGGCTAAATTTGAATTCTGCAATCCCGGCGGCAGTATCAAAGACCGTATCGCCAAATATATGGTCGAAAAAGCCGAAGCTGAAGGTAAAATAAAACCGGGCGATACGATCATCGAGAACTCCTCCGGCAATACCGCCATGGGCCTGGCCATCGTGGCCATTCAAAAAGGGTATAAATGTAAAATCGTAATCCGCGATTCAACCAGCCGGGAAAAAATACGCATGTTGGAACATTTGGGCGTGGAAGTCATTCTGGTGGACGCCACCCTGCCCCCGGAGAATGAAAAATCCTATAATAACTTTGCCCGCTTCCTGGCTGAAACCACTCCCCGGTCGCTGTACATCGACCAGCATAATAATCTGCATAATAACGAATCTCATTATATGACCACCGGTCCGGAAATATGGGAACAAATGGACGGGAAAATTGATTATCTGGTCGCCGGTATCGGTACCGGTGGTTCACTGTGCGGTGCCGGCAAATTCTTAAAAGAAAAAAATCACAAAATCAAACTTGTCGGTATTGATCCGGAAGGATCGATCTTTTATGAATATTTTAAAACCAAGCGTCTGATCAAACCCCATCGTTACAGTCTTGAGGGTCTGGGCGATGAATTTCTGCTGCCCACAGTTCAACTGGAACTTCTGGACGATATGATTCAGGTTAACGATAAAACCGCTTTTGAGTGGAGTCTGAAGTTGGCCCGCGAAGAGGGAATAATTGCCGGCGGTTCCAGCGGCGCGAATATTTACGGCGCCATCACACTGGCCAGGCAAGTCGATGAGCCGGTAAGTATTGTGACCATATTCCCCGACTCCGGCTATAAATACGCAAGTTCGATTTACGCATAAATTTAAAGAATAAACGCAAAGGGCGCTAAGGTAAACGCAAAGAACGCAGAGGAGATATCAGGGAAAGATTTCTTTGCGTCCTCTGCGTCGAAGACCTTTGCGCCCTTTGCGTTAATCTTTTCTATACAAAGTATCACACAAACACTATACTCGCATGGAAAGTGCATCTTATCTAAAGAATCTTCGTATATGCTCATATCCATTTAACCAGTCTCAACCAATGATCCTTATAAATATATTTTAAACTGGAGGTACTTTTTATGCTGTTAAGACGTACGTACATTCGGTGCATTATTACTGCTTTTGCTGACCTGGTACAGCACCGTATTTGCTGATTACAAAAAGGGTGAAATTTATCACGGCTTCAAATTACTGGACAAACGGTTTGTCAAGGAGGTGAATGCCGAATGTTTATATTTTGAGCACGTGCAGAGCGGCGCACGGCTGTTCAAGATTGCCGCGGCCGATGCCAATAAAACCTTCAGCATTGCCTTTAAAACCTTACCCCCTTCCGATGCCGGTTTTCCCCATATCATGGAACATGCCGTACTCAACGGATCAAAAAATTTTCCGGTTAAAAGCCCATTCGACATACTCTCCCGGGGCTCCTTAAATACATTTTTAAATGCTATGACCGGCAGTGATATCACTATCTATCCCATTGCCAGCATGAACGATAAAGATTACTTTAATTTAATGCACGTTTATCTGGATGCCGTCTTCTATCCTTTAATTTACAGCGACCCCCGTATCCTGAAACAGGAAGGCTGGCATTATGAACTGACCGCAAAAGATAGTGCAATGGTCTACAAAGGAGTAGTATACAATGAAATGAAAGGGGCATATTCCAATCCCAGCCGCGAGATGGGATATCAGGTCAACAAGTACCTTTTTCCGGATAACGATTACCGCTTTTCTTCCGGGGGATATCCCCAGGCTATCCCTACTCTGACCCAGCAGGACTTTCTAAATTTCCACCGCCGCTATTATCATCCGGTCAACAGTTATATTTTTCTGTACGGAAACGCCGACCTGGATAAAGAACTTGATTTCATCGATAAATCTTATTTAGCGCACTTCCAACTTAGCGCTGCCCGGGTAACCATCCCCCTGCAGCGGTCATTTAAAGAACGCCAGGAAGTAATCGGTTACTATGCCGCCACTGCCGGCAGCGATACCGCAGATCAGACTTACCTGACCCTGAATTATGTAGCCGGTCTGAACACCGATCAAAAACTCACCCTGGCTCTTAAAATCCTGGCGGAAGTACTGGTAAACCAGGAATCGGCCCCGCTGCGTCTGGCCCTGCAGCAGGCCGGTATCGGTCAGGATGTGTCCGCGTCACTGGATGATTTGCAACAGAATGTTTTTCAAATTATGGTTCAGAATGCCAATCCTGCAGATAAAGACCGGTTTGATGAACTGGTCAGCAAAACACTTACGGCCGTAGTTGACAGCGGGCTGGACCGGGAAGCGGTGGAGGGCACCCTGAACCGCATTGAATTCCGCCTGCGCGAAGGGGACGATGCTCAAAAAGGCTTGACCTATAATTTTCAACTGATCGGCACCTGGTTTTATGCGGATGATCCTTATCTGGGATTGGAATACGAAAAACCGCTGGCAGAATTTAAAACAGCAATCAAGAATGGTTACCTGGAATCGGTTATCCGCCAGTACCTGCTCAATAATCCTCACGCTCTGTTACTGGTTTTACAACCCAAACCCGGCCTGGAAGCGGTAAACAGTTTGGAAACTGAAAAAGAACTGCAGGCTTATAAAGCAACTCTCTCTGCCCAGCAAGTGGATACGCTGGTAAAAGAAACCGCTGAATTGATTGACTATCAGCAACGGGAAGACACTCCTGAAGCACTGGCCACCATACCCCTGCTGGATCTTAAAGATATTAATCCAAAAGCAGAATGGTATGCGGTCACCGCTAAACAACTGGAATCTGTTCCTGTACTGTATTATGAAACTTTCACCAACAATGTCATTTACTTGCAATCCTACTATGATGCACGGGTCCTGCCGGTTGAACTGATCCCGTATGCCGCCCTGCTGGCCGAGGTACTGGGCAGCCTGAATACTGACAATTATAGTTTTGGCGACCTGGATAAAGCCTTAAACCTGCATACCGGCGGATTTGAGACTTACCTGAATACTTTCCTGCTGAACCAGGACGATAAACAACTACAACCAAAATTTGTCGTTTCCTCCAAAGTGATGAATAACAAGACCGGCAAAATGTTCGAACTGGCCGGGGAAATCGTGAATCATTCCCATCTTGCCGATAAAGAGCGCTTGAAGGCTGTTTTAATCCGGCACCAGTCGCGGCTGGACGCGAATGTGAAACGCAATGGTTTTGGCTATGCCCGCACACGGCTTTTGTCTTATTTCAGCGACACCGGAATGTTCAATGAACAGACCGGCGGGATGGAATATTACTGGTTCGTATCCAATCTGGTGAAAAATTTTGATGAACAAGCCGACCTGATTATCGCCAATCTTACCAGGACTGCGGGACTATTATTCAGCGAAGATAACCTGATCGTGCAGGCCACCTGTGCCAAATCCGATCAGCCTGCATTTAATAATAATTTGAAAAACTTCATCAAGACATTACCCAAAGCCAAAGCAGTTTACCAGCCATGGACTTTCCAATTAAATAAAAAGAACGAGGCGCTGATGAGCGCCTCAAAAGTGCAGTATGTTCTGCAGGGATACGATTATAAAAAATTAGGATATAACTGGAACGGGAGCATACGTGTTTTGAACCAGATTCTTTCCACCGATTGGCTGCAAAACCAGATACGGGTGATCGGTGGTGCCTATGGAGGTTTCTCTTACTTTGCTCCGAACGGCCAGGTCTATTTCGCTTCTTACCGCGATCCCAATCTTAAGGAAACTCTGGATAACTACAACGCTACACCGCAATATCTGCACAATTTTGAAGCCGACCAGCAGGCCATGACCCGTTATATCATCGGAACTATTGCCGAGCTGGATCAACCCCTGACCCCTTCGCAGCAAGGGAATCTGGCAGTCCGTAACTACCTGGAAAAAAGAAGCCGGGATCAGAGTCAGCAGGAACGAGCCGCGGTACTGGCGGTGACCGCACAGGATATTAAGAATATGGAAAAAATGGTAGCCGATATTCTGGCCCAGCAGAGCTTATTGTGTGTACGGTAATGAGGAAAAAATAAAAATGAATGAAAACCTGTTTGGAAAAGTGTTGCCACTGAGTGAGTAATCGTCGTCGTCGCATATTCTCATTGTTGATTTTACCAAACCCGGTTTATTTTAAACCGGGTTTTTTGTTTGTTGCTATTATCAAATATTTGTAAGAATTACTAGAATCATTTGTGCTGACAAGATTACTTTCGCTATATTATTTCCGGTCTATTGCTGGAAACATTATAATATCAACTCAGGGAGATTAAATGTCACCGGAAGACAAATCTGAACTGTCGTATAAAAAATTAGCCCGGCACCTGAATAATTTACCGGCAGGTTTTCCCGGGACCGGCGATGGTTTAGAAATACGAATATTACGCAGGTTATTCACGCCTGCCGAAGCAGATCTGGCTGTGCACTTAACCTTGATTCCCGAAAAAGCCGAGGTTATTGCGTTAAGGGCTGCTATTCCTCTAGCGCAGGCTTTATCGAGATTAAATCAGATGTCTTTGAAAGGATTAATATACAGCATAGAAAAACCAGATAGTCAACCTCTGTTTATGGCCAATCAGTTTGTTATCGGTATCTGGGAATATCATGTTCAGAATCTGGATCCGGAACTCATTAAGGATATGGAGGAATATATCCCGGTTCTGTTCAAAGAAGCCTGGAAAATTCCCCAGTTACGCACCATTCCGGTCAATCGCAGTGTGACCCCAAAACTTGAAGTAATGACTTATGAGAATGCCGAAGAATTAATCCGCCGGCGGGGCAAGATTGTCGTCGCTCCCTGTATTTGCCGCCGCGAACGAACCATGGCCGGGGCAGGATGTAACAGGCCGCTTGACTCCTGTCTTGTCTTCGGAGCGGCCGCCGATTACTATGAGCGAAACGGCCTCGGTCGGGTAATCAGTATACAGGAAGCTATTGAGATTTTGCACCAGGCAGACGAAGCAGGACTGGTATTACAACCGGGGAATTACCAGAGAGCCAGTAATATCTGTTGTTGTTGCGGCTGTTGCTGTGGTGTTTTAAGAACCTTGAAAAAATTACCCAGACCGGTCGACCATTTTTCTTCGCCTTTCTATGCCGCTTCCGTTCCTGACACCTGCAACGGATGCGAGACCTGTGTCGAGCGCTGCCAGATGGATGCAGTATATATCGATAATGGCAAGTCCGCTATAAAGCTGGACCGTTGTATCGGCTGCGGGCTCTGCGTTACCACCTGTCCGACGGGATCGCTGAGCCTTATCCGCAAACCGGTCGCCGATCAGCCGGCAGTGCTCAAAACTTCCCGTCAGACTTATTTGCAGCTGGGCCAGCTAAGAAATAAATTCGGTAACTGGGAAATCCTGAAAATGCTGGTCCGCTCCAAAGTGGACCGTCTGCTGGTCAGTATGGGAATTAATAATAATTAAGTATAATTGACTACAACCTGGAAATAACTTAAAAATATTCTTAATGTTTTTGGCATTTATTCGATTATAGATTATATATTGAACCTTATATTTATTTGATTCGAATTTCCGTCAGTTAAGGGGCGCTTAGATAAAATCATACTTTTGTGGAAATTGTTTTTCTATTTTAATTAAAAACAGGAGATCCATTTATGCCTAGTGAGACCAGTGGAATTATAAAGGTTATTCTTTCCATACTTTTATTCCCCCTGTTTTTTCAGGATGCGTTTATCAGTTTTGCCTGGGGTGCGGCAGATAATGTCCTGGTAATGTTGGGCAAGCGATTATTTTTATTATTACCCGTGTGTGCTTTCATCCTGGGTTGCTGGGTAACCATTGCCTGCCTGCTAACGGTAATCTTCAGGCAAAACCGCCGTGAATTCATTACGGCCCTGATTATCACCTGGTGGGATCTGGGTAAATCAATTGTCTCTTTCTGGGGCGGTATTTTTAAATTCCTGTTTAATTTTTTCGGCGGATTGCTCGGATTGATTAAACTCATCGTACTGGCCATCTGGGCCCTGATTAAAGATATTTTATTCCTGCCTTTCCGCCTGATCCGTAACGCCGGGCAGAGCGTGGTCAGTTCTTCCATCCCCTGGATCGCCGTCTTCCTAACCCTGCTGTGGTGCTTACTGGAGGCTGTTATTTTTACCTATGTCATGACACCGCTGGTGGTTGATACTTTTTCCAACATTACCGGTGAACAATTGTCGGCAAGTTTTGTTCGCATCCCCCTGTTTGTCTTCCTGCTATTCATCGTTCTGGGCAGTTATGCCGTACTGTCGACCATGGTGGATGCATTAAAATCGAAAAATATATCCGCCATTATCGGTATCGGCATAATTGAATTGATAACCCTTTTTGTCGAAGTGGTATTTCTGTACCGGGAATTTGTGGATTCACTGGTTCCCTGGTTTGCTCAAAATGTAGAAAATTTTCAACTGGGTGCTTTCTGGACTTTAGCTGATTGCCGGACTTTGCTGGTTGGGTGTCCGTCTGCTTTCCTGGGTTCTTTTCGCCGCGCCTGGTACGCCCACAATTATGGCCATTATCCAGGGGAAAGGATTAAAAACAGAAAGCCAGAATAATCTGGTAAAAAGCCGTTACAGCGGATCTGCGTCCGATTTTATGAAAGGAATCAAATCGGATTTAGCCTGGTTACAAAACCAGGGCGAGGAGATCTTCGCCTCCTTTATATTACCCCCGCTGCAGGTAATAGGTGCTTCTATTAATTTTTGCGTGCTGCTGATCGCCTCCAATCATCTGTTCGAGATACCTTTTAAAAACCTGGAGGATATCACGCATCCGACCATATTGAGCAGTACGGTTTTGACCAAAAAGGAAAGCAAACGCGAGAGTAGCAAAAAGTCTTGACCAAAGTCAGGGAGAAAATATCATGTTTAAAATTATAAAAATATGCGCTGTATTATTATCGACTGTCATCCTGTTGGACGGCTGCGGTGATGCCACGGATGTCGGGAAACCTCGGTTGTCGATGTTTGTGGGTATGGATATCAGCGGTTCGTTTAATAAAAGTAAATACTATGATGATGCCCTTGATTTTCTGGCTTATTATTTATACTGCCACCTTAATGGTTATCGCGGTCTGGAAGTACCGAACGTGTTATTCGTCAGTTCCATCGGCGGAGCAAAAGCCAACGAACCGAAAACTTTCCATCCCATTCAAACATTTCAGCATAAATCCATTGAAGAGATCAGGCAGAAATTATCCGAAATCTTTCCTAAAAGTGTCCTGAATCCGTTTACCGATTATAATGCTTTTTTTGAACAGGTTGCCCTGACCGTGAAAAACAGAAACCTGGTGCTGCGACCAATCTCGATTGTCATGCTTAGCGACGGGATCCCCGATGTTCAGGCGGAGAATCGTACGGATTTCCGCAGCATCGTGGTTAAACCACTGGAACTATTAGCCCGCAGCGTCACCATCCGCCTGTTGTACACCAGCGCCGTGGTCGGTAAAGACTGGCAAACCAGGGTCAGGCGAACCCGGGTAAAAATCTGGACCCAGGATGCGGAAGTAATGGTCTACTGGAAAGATCCGAAGATCCTGATTCCCGGAACATATATCGCCAATCAGACTCTCTTCTTCGACTGGTTGAAAGATAATGTGGATTTCGGCGTCCGCTCAAGGAGAGTTGATTAATTATAGATTGTGAATAAAAAATTACACGAAGATACACGAAGACCTTCGGCGAAGATACACTGAGATAGAATAACAATATAACTATCTTCGTATTCCCTTTTTTAAATCTAACTTTAAATTTATTAACAATCCAATCTTCTATTCCGGCAAAGCGCATATAGGTCAAATTTGAGCCTCTGAACCGGCATCAGGGTATCAGTCGACTTTAATTCAACTAACACTTTATTTTCAACCAATAGATCTATCCGATGCCACAATCCAGTCTAAGCTTTTATAAGGTCACTTGGACTGGATTTTGATCTTCATACGAAGAATGCATGTTTTGTCGAATAATTCGTAACACAGACATTCTTCATTGACAGACTCTAACCTGTTCCCGTGGAATATAAAAATTTAATAGACTTCAATTACTCGCCCCGATTATCCTGTTAGATAGAAATCAAGATTCATCGTACGAATTCAAATCAGTGGATGCTCTATTATAAATACATGAAGCGCAAATACTTACATATATGAGTTCGCCGGAATTAAGGTAGGAATGTTAATCAATTTTAATGTCAATGTACTAAAATAACGGTATTAAAAGAGTTTGTTCTTCGTGTAACTTCGTGTCTCTTCGTGCTCCGTGTCTCTTCGTGTAACTAATTTCTACTCGTAGCGTAGCGCTTCTACCGGCTCAATACTGGCTGCCTTACGTGCCGGGAACAGCCCGGCCAGCAGGCCGATCAAGCTCAGCAGACTGATGGAAACAACCAGCACCGAATTGGACAGCAGCGGCCGGCTGAGGAATTCCATGGCCCCTTCCTGCACCGGCATCATCCACATCAGTTTGATCAGTCCCACCGAAACCAATAATCCTGCGGCACCGCCGATAAAGGAGATCAGCAAGGATTCAAAAATGAACTGAAAAATTATATAACTTCTTTTAGCACCTACTGCCCGTTTGATGCCGATTTCACGCGTGCGTTCCTTGGCCACCACGTACATGATATTAGCCACCCCGACCCCGGCGATCAGCAGCGACATCGAACCGATAACCGCCAGAAATATACTGATTCCTCTGAATATCTTCTCACTCTGCTTTATATTTTCTATAAAATTCCACATGGGTACAGCCCGCTCATCTGTGGGATCAAACTGGTATTTTTTACCCAGTACCCGGCGAATTTCCTGCTCCACATACATCCCATCTTCCACACGCGCCGGTTTGACAATCATCTCATCAAGATACTTATCTCCGTAAATGCTCTGGTAGGTGGTAAAAGGGATAATCGCCCGGCTATCATCGGGTCCGTTGTTCATGGCGGTTTGCAGTTTTTTGGGCATGGTACCCACCACTGTAAAGGGAATGCCGTCAATCTTTACGATTTCACCGATCGGATCCGGCCGCCCGAAAATCTCCCTGGCAATTACACCGCCCAGAAAAACCACCCGCTTTCGTTCCTGAACATCTTTACCGTTTAAGAACCGGCCGCCGGAGGCATGATACATGCGCCGCAGAAATTCAAAATCAGGATAAACCCCTTCCATAAAAGTCGAGGATATTTTATCGCCAACTTTCAGGCGAACCCATCGCCCAAATCCGGGAACGGCCACTGCCACCTGGGGTATATTTTTTTCTATAATCTGGCAGTCTTCTTCTTTTAATATAATCCGGCGCCCAACCGGTAATCCTGCCCATTTTTTGGTGGTTTGACCATCATACACCCGGATAATACGATCACCGGCATTTAAAAATCCTTCCTGCATGCGGAATGATAATCCTTCGCCAAAAGCCATTAACAGTGTTACCGCCAGAATGCCCCAGGAAATGGCGATCGTGGTCAGAAAAGCCCGTGTCTTCTGAGATTTAATATCCTCAAGAAATTCCCTTAACAGCATCAGAATATTCATCAGCTATAATCTCCGCACAGAAATTTTTTAGTATCTTAAACAGTCGATCACCTTCATTTTAGCCGCTCGCCGGGCCGGAAAATAACCGGCCAGGAAACCGATGCTCCCCAGGATAATCATCGTAATTATTCCCACCAGCGGATTGAATATCGGAATTCCAACTGCCTCTTTTAAATCTTGCATTGGCAGGGCATTTAGTAACTGGATAATCCCAAAAGCCAGTACAAACCCAATAAAGGCACCGATGCCAATTACCACAAAAGCTTCCAGCATAAATTGTCCGAATATGTTGCGGCTTTTGGCGCCGACCGATCTTAGAATTCCAATCTCGTGTGTCCGCTCCTGCACCACCACATACATGATGTTGGCCAGGCCGATCCCGCCGACGATCAGGGTGATCACCCCGATCAGGCCCATGAAGATGTTAAAACCCAGTGAAAAGTAATAGATAAACTTATCAGACTCGGTAGTGTCCCAGATGCCCAGCGTCTCTTTATCGTTGGGATCAAATTTAAACTTCTTGCCCACTGCGGTATATACCTGTTTTCTGACCGATTCATTAATTGTCGGATCGCCGATTTGATAGACAAAATTATCAACATAGTGCTTGCCGAAGATTGATTTATGTGTAGTCATGGGGATAAAAGCCCGGTCCTGGTCCCGCTGGCTGTAAGAAGACGGCTGTGTTTTGGGTATCATTACGCCGATGACCATAAACGGTATTTCGTCGATATATACATATTTACCGATAGCGTCGGCTTTCTCGCCAAAAAGAAAATCTCGCAACAGGTTGCCGATAAAAACTACCCGCCGTTTATATTTCAGGTCGAGATCGTTTAACCAGCGCCCGCCATTCTCCGGCCGGAGACTGCGCATTTCGGCATATTCAGGAATAATACCGGTGATATTGGGGCGATTGATTTGATCTCCTACCCGGATGATTGATCCCCATTTGCTGTACTCCGGACTTATTCTGATGATATCCTTTACCTCCGAACGGATCATTTCGATATCATCTTCATTCAGGCGAATCTGCCGGTCGCGGCCATACCCTTCGAAAGGTATGCTGGTACGGCCCGGCCAGACAATCACCAGACCCTCGCCAATACCGTGCATGTTAGCGCTCATCTGTTTTTTTACCCCTACTCCAAAGGCTAATAAAAGAATCACCGTCATGGTTCCCCAGATGATTCCAAACATGGTCATACCGGTGCGGCCTTTGTACTGCAGCAAATGTTGAAAGATCTCTTTTAAATATTCAATGAAATTTGCAATTCCCTGAATCATGTTTTATCGAAGACCTCTCGATTAATATCACTTATTAGGTAATCGGTTTTACTTCTTTTTCCAGGACCTCTTCACCTTCTTTAAGTCCTTCCACCACTTCGATCAGGATGGCATCACTCAAACCGGTCTTGATATATTTATCCTCGGTACCCATTTCCCCTTTTCGTATCTGGACAAAGGCTGAATCATTACGGAAGGTTATAACCCGCTCCGGAATGGAAATTACACTATCCCGCCTGGCGATGATAATGTGCGCATTGGCCGAGTATCCGGCACGTAAAACCGCATTATTTGTTTCATCGATCTTGACTTCCACCGGGAAAACCGTGGTATTATCTTCCTTCCTTGCTTTCAGTGAAATCAGGATTACATGTCCCTTGATATTTTGACCGGGAATGGCTCCTACCTGCAATTCGCATGACATACCCACTTTTATTTTTCCAACATCGATTTCATCTACGGTCCCTTTAAAAATAAGATCGGTCATATCGGCCATACGCATCAATGCCGTACCCGGCTGATAAGAGGTTAGCGGTACAACGGGATCGCCCAGGTTAACGTTCTTCTCCAGTATAGAGCCGGTTAATGGAGCCTTGACCACTGTCTCAATCCTGGTTGATGCAATCTTGACCTTTCCGGTTTGAATCAACTGCAGTCTTTCCAGGGCCATCTGACGGCGCAGTTTGGATTCATCATATTTCTGGGTCAATATCTCATATTCCTGGTCGGCGATCAATCCTTTAGACATAAGTTGTTTATCCCGTTCCAGTTCTTTAGCCAGTGTGGCCATTTCGATATCCGCCATTTCTACGTCCCGTTTGGCCTGGGCCATTTCCAGCGGGGTAGGATCCGGTTTAACTTCCAGCAGGGGATCACCGGCCTTTACAAAATCACCGACATTGGCATATATTTTCCCCACCACACCGGAGACTTTTGATTTAATATCAATTTCATTCACCGGCTCGATGGAACCGACGGCCAGGGCCTTATCGATAATATTATCCTTGGTCACTTTTACTGTACGCCGGCCATTTTCCTGCTTATTGGACCCTGAAAAAAAGATAAAATACAGGATGATGACCAAAATCAAAATTCCAACCGTCCAGATCAGCCGTTTTTTTACTTTTGCCTGCATTTATATTGACCCTCCTGCTGCTGTACTTTAAATGACACATCAAAATATAAAAGGTTAGCAGAATTCAACCTAACTTGAATTTTTATACGTTACTATTAATAAAAGGTTACCTTTTTTATTTACTGACAATAACAAGTGGAACAGCCTGAAAGGCATTACGATTTAAGTTTATCACATCTGATACAAAAAATCTTTTAAGATCAAGAATATAAATTAAATCTATCCAGTTTGTTACAAAAGTCTGTATTGCCATCATTTGTAATCACTATTCGATCAGTCTGGCAACCATGTCCATCAGGTATAGAATTTTTTACGTCAATATAAGTGTAAGTACTTCGAGTAAGGGTATAATAAACTTCTACTTTACCACCAGGCACGGATTCAGGATTTTCATATTTCCCCGGATCGGTGACATATAAATATTCACCATCCGGGCTTAATGCTAATGAACCCAAATAATTCCCATCCACCCACCCAACAATAGAATCTCGTTCTACATCAAAAACTGGTCCACCAGTGAAATAAATGAATTCTCCTGAATTATCAATAATCATACGATGGTATGGAAAGGAAATATTTTTAAAAATTCTTAAAATTTGTTTGGCTTGATAATCATATTTAAAAAGAATATTCCCATTTGTCAAACCATAAAAACACGAAGATTGAGGATTAAATACAATACTTTGATCACAGTGATTGTTGAATAATATATCCAACGTATCCAGCCAGGTAATATTATCAGCAAGTGTGTCTATTAAACCCACCTGATGCAGAGTATCATGAATCTCAGCAGCTGATAATTAAAGGGAGTCCCGTGGATGAGATGTAGATTTCTGCTCTTTTTGTTAATATTATTCTTTTCTCTTTACTCAAACGATCAACAGCATAAACACAGGGTTCATTATTAGGGCTTTCCCGGGAGCAAACGTAAAGTTTATTTTTACTATTCGTTGCTACTATATTCCAGACATATTCATTAAAACCATCGATACTATCGACAAATGCCCGTTGCTTAGTATTATAGATCAGGATTTGAGTTCCTCCCTGATTACCAATATACAGGTCTATATTAGTTTCTGATTTCCAATCAATTGGCTCTTGAACTCCCTTACACGAAAAACCAAATAAAAAAACAACGCAAGTAAAAAACTTATAGATATATAACTTGTATTGATGCATAAAATTATAAATATAGAATAAATTTATAGGCTTAATCATATTTGTCAGTAATAGTAATGTTAATTAGTATTCTTATTAATCTCTCATCCACTGTCTCCCCACTTTTTAAAGTCATAGAAACATATCGCAGATCTACCATTAGGCAGACAATATCAAGACATTTTTATTAAAACGTAGATATTTTTTTTATTTCGTTTAAGATAGATCCTGGGTCCTGTCTGTCGCCAGGTCTTCGACATGCCCGCGATGACATATCGATGCAGTCTCGACTTCGCTCGACGACCGGTTTCACGGTCCCCGAGCGGAGTCGAGGGGACAGTTAGTGCCTTAGTGCCTTTCTTTGTCCCTCTGTGCCTTTGTGCCTCCCTTTGTCTCTCTATCTCTTTGTCTCTTTGTCCCTATTTAATCCATCCTTCTAATCATTCTCTCCAAATACAATGACTTCACCTGCTCTGACGCCATGATCTGTTTTACCGGCGGCAGTTTTAAAATTGTACCGAGTAATGCCGCCAGGGCACGATGACTCCATAGTACCCGGTTGTCAAAAATCAGATTCTGCAATTTGCCCCGTTCAATGGCCATCACCACCGTACGATGAGTGGCATTCAACGGCGTGATCACCCGTTTGCGGTCTCGATTTCAGGGTAATATTATTCTTTGTACAGGCCCGTACACACAAGCCGCAACCCAGACAAACTGTTTCATCCAGTTTGGCTTTTTTCATTTTGGGATGATGGGGATCGTTGGCCGTAACCAGGGTCATGGCTTCCACCGGACATACACTCACACATTTGCCGCAGCCGTCGCATTGGCCATTTACAAATGCTGGTATAAAATTGGTGGTATGCACCGGATTGCAGAATGGCAAAGCGCCGGGCGGCAATCATCGCTTCGCAGCAGCAGCCGCAGCAGTTGCAGATAAAATTCACCCGCTCGCGCACATTCTCGCCAAACTGCACCAGATTATTTTCATAAGCCTGTTGTAACAAATCCAGACCCTCCGCTTTATCCACCCGGCGGGCATGGCCATGCCGGCTCAGCGCATCGGCCGTATTGTTAAAGGTCATACAGATTTCCATTGGCGCGGCACAGGCTCTGTCTAAATGCTGCATCTTATGCCGGCAATAACAGATACCCACGGCCATATGTTCTGCAGATCTGATCACCGCGCTGGCCCGCTCATAATCCAGCACCTGCAGGACATTCTCTTCCGCCAGGGCCGGTTCATGGACAAAGGTGCGTCCCAGCTGGGTCTCCCCTCGTGTAAACAGTTCCCGGATAAAATCTTCTTCCACATTCAGATACTGATAGAATAATTCACTCAGCAGCTGCTGATCGATATCATCCCGCACCCGCATCAGCGAAAATTCAAAAAATCCGGCCATGGGCGGCGGCAGGGCATAAACCACCTCGTCTTCATGTACGATATCCACCAGCAAGGCCCGGCCGGCTAATTGATCCAGAACATTCCTGGCAGCGGTCAAATCCATTTTCCAGATGCGGCTGGCTTTTTGGGCCGTAAATGGCTTGATCGGCAGCAGGGCCACCAGTCCTGCTTCTTTTTCGCTGAATAAGATTTTAAGAATCTTGAATAATAATTCTGCCGGAGGTGCCCCCTGCGGGAAACGGTTAAGCCGTTCGACCAGTTGCGAATAGGCCGTTTTTAAAGTATGATGAGCCATCTGCTCAGTACCATTTGTAGACTTTTAATCCAATAGCAAAGAAAATAACTCCCAGACCACTGAGAATAAATATCGACGAGGTTACTTCCCTGAATCCTGCCCCTTCGATAAAGATACTGCGGATACCGTCGGCCAGCATGGTCAGGGGCAGCACCTGGATCAATGGAATAACTATATCCGGAAAATTATGATAACTGAAAAAGACCCCCGAGACCACCATCATCGGCATGGTCACGGCATTGATCAAGCCATTGGCGATTTCAGTGCGCGAGGTACGGGAGGCGGCAAAAATTGCGATCCCGGTAAAGGCGATTACTCCCGCCAGAAATAAAACAACCAGAGCCGGAACACTGCCCTGGATCGAAATATCAAAATAGTAATGAACAAAAACATATAGCAGCAGGGCTTCGACGGCGCATAATACTGTTCGTCCCACAAAATGTGAAATCAGGAAACTGGATTTTTTCATGGGAGTGGCGATCATACGCCGCAGCAGTTTTTTGGTGCGCTGCTCCACCAGGGAATAGCCGATACCCCACATGATCGAGGACATCAAACCCATGGCCAGCAAACCGGGCACTAAAAAATCGATATACCTGGTGCCCTGCCGGGTCAGCGGTGCTATCTGATTCTGATCGATATGCAAATTGGTTTTGTTGACCAGGGCGGATAATTGCAGATAAATCATGCGGGCTTCGTCGCTGGCCGGATCGAAATGGTATTGCATACCTGCCGTGTTTTCTTCCAGGATCAGGGCTATCGTACCTCTTTTCAGCAAGACCACGGCCTGCTCCCAGCCGGTAACAATGAACCGGTATTTGGTCCGGCCTAATTTCTGATCATCATTGCTGATCTCATAAATCACATCGCCCAGATTCTTTTTAGCCTCGATCTGCTTTCCGTTTTTTATAAATTCCCGCCATGATGCATTGGGCGTATCCTGATGCTCCACCACGGCGATATTTTTAATCAATTCACCCTTGGCCGTAAAAGCGATACCCAGTCCCCAGGCCATCACGATGGGAAAAACGATCGCCCAGAAAATAATACCCGGCTCACGGTAGAATTCCCTGATCTGGATCAGGATTAATTGAATTATAGGGCGATTTGAATTCAGCACTGTTTCTCACATTTGCGTTAAGTGCCGGCCGGTCATGGAAATGAACAGGTCATCCAGTGTGATCTGACGGCATTCCAGACTTTTAATCGACAGATTTAACCGGTCGATTTGATCCAGGAAAAGCGGCAAGCGGGTTACGATATGATCGACCAGCAGTTGTCCCTTGTTCAATTTATCATCCCAGATAAATTTATTTACTCCGGGCATATCAAGAAAAACTGCCGGGGGCAGGTCCTGATCCAAACTGAATTCAATCAACTCATGACTTTTATTTTCCGCCAGCAGTTGCGGCAGAGTCCCCTGTGCCAATATTTGCCCCTTATCCATGATAATAATACGCTCGCAGAGGAATTCCGCCTCTTCCATATAATGGGTGGTCAGGATCAACGAGATATTACGTTCGCTGCGCAGGCGGTTCAAAATATTCCAGATCTCGCGACGTGAACCCGGGTCCAGTCCGGTGGTGGGTTCATCCAGCAGCAGGATCTGTGCATCGTTAAGCAGAGCAATACCCAGCGCCAGTTTCTGTCTCTGCCCGCCGGAAAGATTCTTTACGTAGTCTTTTCTTTTTTCCTGCAAACCGGTCAGCTCCAGCATGCTGGTAATGCGCTGGCCGCGCAAGCCATAAAAACTGGCGAAGAGGGTTAGCGTCTCCAGGACCGTCAGTTTATCGAAAAAATAATTTTCCTGCAGAGAGATACCGAGAATCCGGTGCAAGGCATCCTGGTTATTTTTCCAGTGCCGGCCGCGGATCAGGATTTCACCCGTATCCGGTTTCTGGATACCCTCGATCATCTCCACCAGGGTGGTTTTACCGGCGCCATTGGGTCCCAGCAGGGCGACAAATTCTCCGCTCTTGATTTCCAGGTCGATGCCGTCAACTGCTTTAACCTCTTTAAAATATTTTTTTACATTGATTACCTGAATATCCTGTGTTGCTGCCGGTGGCATCTGCTTATCCATTTTTAGAGTCATTATAATACTGCAGTATGAAATACGATTACTATAATTTATAATCCCTGGTCGGAGTAAATATTTATTTAGCCTGCAAGGGATTTTCGGATTCCCTGAAGAATTGCTCCTGTAACTTCAGGACCAGGGTATCCTGTTTGACTGCTTTGATCATGGCAGTAAATTGTTCGACATCATGATCAAAAAGCAATTTACCCAGTTCTTTATTCCCGGCCCGGCCGTCACCGGCGTAGTGATTGGGAAATTTCGCATACCACCAGATTCCCACATAGGCATCGGGTAAATTGGTCAGGCGATTCTGATCAGCACCGCTTTGCCTGTCGGCCATGTCCTGCTGAACCAGATCCGGATGGGTCAATAGCATCGTGGATGTCTCCACTTCCCCGGCATGTCCGTCAACTTTTGTTTTATGCATGCTGTTTATTTTTTTACTGAATTCAGGATCCTCTCCCGGATTAAACAGGTAAACGGCGTACTCTTTATGCGCGGCTAATTGTACCTGGCAAAAATATTGCAGAAAATTATTATTGCCGCCATGACCGTTCAACAGAATGATCTTCTTAACACCATTACGGGCGAGTTCATCGCAGGTTCCCTGCAAAAATTCCCAGACCAGCTCGGGATCATAGGCAATCGTTCCCGGCTGAGGTTTGGCTTCGTAGATCTGTCCGACAAAGTAGTGCGGGAAAATCAGGGCGTACTCCTTTTTCGCTGCCGCTTTGGCCACTTCCCGGACGCTCAATAAATCGGTACCCAAGGGCAGATGCGGACCGTGCTTTTCCAGAATGCCCAGCGGGATGATACAGGTTTGCTGCGCCTGCTCTAAGGCAGTGGCAAATTGCCAGGAAGTCAGTTCCTCATACTGAACCGGCAATGGTTTATCGCTCTGGGCCCGGATCAGCATCGGACAAACGATCAGACAAGCATATAATAGGCAATATTTCAGAGCATGATTTTTCATCGGATTTTCTCCTTTTATAATTCCAAAAAATCGGTCCGGTAAGATTTATACGGTTTATCGATAAATAGTATATAAGTCTAAAAAAAATGAAGTTAAACTGCTAATGATTTGTTATAAACCACCTCCGAGGTTCTAAAAACCTCAGAGGTGGCTTTAATCCACCCCCTACCCCTCCCTGTCAGCCAACAGGTTGACAGGGAGGGGCTTGGGGAGGGTCAATTATTCCCTTGTATTAATCACCGCATAAATTTAAATTTTTTAACTATTAATCAACAGGAGGACTTCGTCTCGTGGCAGCTTTAATGGTATCCATTTCCGGTGTTCGGGGAATTGTAGGTCAAGACCTGACACCGCAGGTCATCCAGAAATACACCCTGGCCTTTGGTACATACCTGGACGGCAAAAAAGTGATCGTCGGCGGGGATTCACGGACCAGTGGTGGTTTTATCCGCAACCTGGTTAAAGGTTGTCTGGCCGCCAGCGGTTGCGAGGTGATCGACATCGGAATTGTGCCCACCCCTACCGTGCAAATGGAAATCCTGCATCACCAGGCTGCCGGTGGAATGGCGATTACGGCCAGTCACAATCCGCCCGAGTGGAACGGATTAAAATTCATGGATAGTAACAGCCGCTTCATGAGTCCGGCCAAAGCCGAACAACTATTTCAGTCTGCTGATAAAGGCCAGTTTACTTATAAATCCTGGACCGGTTTGGGTAAAGAAACGATCGATGACGGAGCGAATCGCCGCCATATTGCCGCCTTGCTCAATTTGCCCCTGATCGATGCCGCGAAAATCCGTAAACGTAAATTTAACGTGGTCATCGATTGCGTCAATGGGGCCGGCGGCCTGATCATTCCCCGGTTACTTAATGAACTCGGTTGCGAAGTCCAGATACTGAACGGTGAGGCCAACGGCCATTTTGCACATACGGCTGAGCCCCTGCCGGAGCATCTGGGTGAATTATGTGCGCTGGTAAAAAGCAGGAAAGCCGATATCGGTTTTGCCGTTGATCCGGATGTGGACCGTTGTGCAATTATCGATAATACCGGTAGTCCTATCGGCGAAGAATATACCCTGGCCCTGGCGGTAAAATTTATTCTGACGAAAAAACTGGGCCCAGTGGTGGTGAATATGTCCACCTCGCGTGCTGCCGAAGATATCGCCCGCTATTACAACTGCCGGTTCATTCGCACCAAAGTGGGCGAAATCCATGTGGCTGACGAAATGGCCCGGGAAGAGGCGGTGGTCGGCGGTGAAGGTAATGGCGGAGTAATACTGCCTGATCTGCATTTGGGACGCGATGCGCCGCTGGCCATAGTTCTGACATTGCAGTTTATGCTGGAATCGGGTAAAACGATTCACGACCTGTTCCTATCCCTGCCGCAGTATAAAATTGTTAAAAGCAAAATTACTACCGCAGGTTTGCAAGCGGATAAAATCCTGGAAAAAATTGCCGCCGATCATGCCGATCAACCGATAAATTTCCTGGACGGACTGAAAATAGATACCGCTACGACCTGGGTGCATCTGCGCAAGTCAAATACCGAACCGATTATCCGGATCATGGCCGAGGCGCCGACCGAAACAGAAGCTCAGCAACTGGTTCAAAAATACATGGCCGAGATTAAAGCACTGATTAAATAATTGAGCGCTGCAGGAAACGCCGCAGCCCTTCCCATTTCATAACCTTTTTAACAGGTAACGGCAATTTTTCCTGTTCAAAGTTTACAGGAAACCAGGGATTATTTACCCGGTTTTTCAGCAGGTAAAACTCACAGGCCGGTGTATCGCCATGCCCGATCAGGGCGACCAGTTGACCCTGCTTATTCCGGGCCAGATCAACGATCATTACCGCATGACTTTTACTGCCGCGCGAAACAATAAAGTCGCCAATTTGCAGATCCTGCCGATCAATACGTTTTAAGCCATGATAAAACTGCTGGGTATGCGATTCACTGTAAATCAGGCGCAAATAATTTTCATAATTCTGAAAAGAAGAATCCGCCACAGCCCGATGCTTTAATTTAACCTGCACGCCATGAAATTCCGGACGCAGGCCTTCCCGCCACTCAGGCCAGCTGAGCCAGACTCCTCCCGGCAGAGGCAAGAGCAAACCTTCTGCTGATTTTTTTTGCCACAGATATTCGGCATAAAGTCTTATTAAAATATCCATACACTGTTCGTGCCGGCGGCCCTGGATATCAAGGTTGATTACCGCGGCCACGGTAGTATCCTGCGCAGATTTACGAACTTTTCCATTATGACTTAAAACCGGGGATCCTGCCGGCTTCAGGACCAGTTGACGCAACCAGTGGCCGAAATCGGAGACCTCATCCACCGCTACACGCTGATATCCTGAATCGGCAACCGCTATATCCTGAATCCGGCGTAGGACATTACTCTGAGCCTGTAACTGATCAGCCGTCCTGTTATCTAGGCCAAGAAATATAATCAGCAGAAATGACAGTATTTTAAGCAGCAGATTCATTTTAGCTATTCTCAGCGCTATTTTCCAGGGCATTCTGAACGTTGCGCCTGAAATTTTTATATCCGGTTCGCCTGAGCGGACTAGAGTCTGAAAATCTGGCTGAATTCACTTTCCGGCATACTGAGCAGATTGGTCAGGGTCGAATATTTCGGATGAATCACCGGCAGATATTCCGGTTCACCGGTCAGTTTGCTGAACTTATTCCAGGGACAGACCTGTTGACAGATATCGCAGCCAAAAATCCAGTTACCCATCTTTTTGGCCAACGATTCAGGAAAACGATCAGCCCTGTATTCGATGGTCAGGTACGAGATACATCTGGAGGCATCCAGCAAGTAGGGTTGCACCAGCGCCCCGGTGGGACAGGCTTTCAGACAGGCGTTACAGTTGCCACAATAATTTTTGACCGGGTTATCGCCGGCCAGTTCGATATTGACCAGAATCTCGGCCAGAAAAAACCAGGAGCCCAAGTCGCGCGAGATCAGGTTGGTGTGCTTGCCCTGCCAACCCAGTCCGGCGGCCTCGGCCCAGATTTTTTCCGGCAGTGGTGCCGAATCCACACAAAGCCGGCCCTGCACAGCAGGCTGTAATTTTTTAATCTCTGCGAATAAAACCTTTAACTTTCTTTTTATCACCGTATGATAATCTTTCCCCCGGGCATAACAGGAAATACCGGCCGGCTGCTGATTGCCATTCCCGTAACCGCAAGAGTAATAATTGTGCCCGACACAAATTACTGATTTTACACCCGGAAATAATAACTGAATGTTTTTACGCACAGAGCTGCGAGTCTGCATCCAGTCCATAGTGCCATGATATCGCCTGGTCAGCCATTCATCGAGGAATTTACTCCTGGCCGGTTGGTCGGCCGGCGCAATTCCAACCAGTTGAAATCCTGAGTGCAGTGCTAAATCTTTTATCTGCTGCGATAATTCCGTCATGTATAAAAATTAATTAATAATTTAAATCAAACCAATACTTCTCTGTCTGATCAGTTTTCCTTTACCGGTAAATTAATAATCATTTGCAACGCTGATTTTCAAATCTTAAATTTAAAAGCTCAGACAGAAAGAAATTTGAAAGGAATGTAATAATGGATTCAAAGCAACAGAAGATTGCCGAACGCGCTTATCATAAGTTCGTGATGCGCGGAGGAGAGCATGGTCATGACCTTGCTGATTGGGCAGAGGCTGAAAAGGAAATAGCGGCGGAAGAAAAAGCCAGGAAAAAGATCCGGCCTGTTCAGCCAAAGACTAAAAAAAGCCCCAGGATCAAGACAGCAACACGTAAAAAGCCGGCAAAAAAACAAAAATAGACCGGTATTATTCAATTTCTTGCAGGTATGGTTTAATCAAAGTAAAAGTTTTATCCCCGATTCCTTTGACTTTCTTCAAATCCTGTAGCGATTTAAATTTTCCATTGTTTTTTCTGAAGGCCGTAATCCGCCTGGCCATGGCCGGGCCGATATGGGGTAAAAGTTCCAGTTCGGTAACAGAGGCCCGGTTAAGATCTACCGAGCCCGCTGCGGGCAGTTGTTTGTTCTTTTGATTTTTAAACGAAGTAACCCTGCGGCTGCCAGGTTCATCTTCCTGCCGGCTATCCAGGACCTGCTGCAGATGTGCTGCGCTGGTTCGTTGAAAAACACTATCAGCCTGCGAATAATCATACAATACCGTTCGTACCGTCATGGGCTGGATCAGCCTGACAATACCGGCACTGCCGATGACCAGCATCAGGACAATAATTGCGCGCTTCTCAGTGGGAGTTAAACTAAACATGCCTGAAGGTCTTACCTGAAGGTTTTGCCTGATAATTACAGGTTCAGAGCTTCCTTAAATTTTTCGAAAATATTCTTACTGTGATCCTTGGGAGGTTTCAGGTTCTCCAGATTTTCCAGATCTTTGATCAGGCGTTTTTCTTCGGCATTCAGATGAGTGGGGGTATAAACGTGAATCTGGATTAATTGATCACCGATCCCGGCACCATGCAGATTAGGAATCCCCTTATTTCTCATACGGAGTATTTTCCCGGATTGCGTGCCGGGGGGTATGGTAATTCTGGCCGCGCCGGTCAGCGTTGGAATTTCCAGGGATACTCCCAGGGCTGCCTGGGGAAAACTTATGGGTAGAACCATTACCACATCATTGTCGGCCCGTTCAAAAATCGGATGTTTTTCTTCTTCGATATATACGATCAGGTCGCCGGCCGTACCGTTTCTGGTCCCGGTATTTCCTTCACCGCGCAGGGGGATATAATTGCCGGCGGCCACTCCGGCCGGAATGTTAATCTCAATATTTTTTTGCCCGATAACCTTGCCCTGGCCATTGCACTCCGGGCAGGGATTTACAATGATCTTGCCTTCGCCATGGCAGTTAGAACAGGTAGTCACATTGATCATCTGGCCAAAGATCGACTGGGTTACCCGCCTGATTTCACCGCTGCCCTGGCAAACCGGACAACTGCTGCTCTTGGAGTTCCGGGAACTGCCAGTGCCGTTGCAACTTTCACAAACGACGTGTTTCTTAACTTTGATTTTTTTAGTAATTCCGCTGACAATTTCTTCCAGGGTCAGACTCAAGCGTATCTGTAAATCACTGCCGCGCGTTTCACTTCTTTTCTGCCGGCGCCGGGTTGAAGTTCCGAAAAAATCCCCGAAACCACCGCCAAAGATATCGCCGAACGCACTGAATATATCTTCGATATTGGTGAAGCCCCCGAAATCCCCTGCACCGGAGGTTGAGGTATGGCCAAAACGATCATAACGGGTTCTTTTATCCTGATCACTCAGGATGGCATAGGCCTCGGCAATTTCTTTGAATTTTTCCTCCGAGGCTTTGTCGCCCGGATTCCGGTCGGGATGATACTGAATGGCCAGTTTACGATAGGCTTTTTTTATTTCGTCTGCCGTGGCCGTCCGTGCCACACCCAGTATTTCATATAAATCACGTTTCGTAGTCATAACTTTTCAGCGCATTAACCTTTTACTTATTTGGCTACAATTACCTGAGCATGACGGATAATCTTGCCGTTCAATTCAAATCCTTTCACATGCTCCTCTATTATTTTGCCGCTGCTGTATTGATCACTTTCCTGCTGCAGCAAAGCATCGTGCTTTTCAGGATCAAAATCTTCGCCGACGGAAACCAGCGGTTTCAAACCTGTTTTTTCCAGGATCGCAACTAACTTTTTATAGATCAGGTCAACTGCTACATACAGGGAATTCTCCTCCGCTGCCTGAGCAGAATGATTCAGAAATCTTTCCAGATCGTCCACAACCGGAAGCAACTGGATGATCAGATTCTCATTGGCATTTTGAATTCGCTCGAAGAAGTCCCGTTCAGTCCGCTTTTTATAATTGTCGAATTCAGCAATCTTGCGCAGCAGTTTATCCTGGATTTGTTCATTCTCCATTTTAAGTTTTTTTATCTCATCCAGATAACTCTTCGCCCGCCCTTTTTTGCCATGCTCCTTTGCTTCCTGCTCAGATTCGGGCTGAGTCTCAGGCTGAGGCTCAGTCTCCTGCTCAGCAGGACCGGCGGCAATACCAGATTCCTGATCCTTCATTAAAATAGATCTCCTCGTTATACTCTGTTTTCTCGAAACACCTGGCTAATGAGTTTGGCAGTAAAATCCACCAGGGGAATGATGCGTTTATAAGCCATCCTCATTGGACCGATAACACCGACAATCCCTTCCACATTCCCTACGGTATATGGTGCGGTAATGATGCTGCATTCCTGAATCGGTTTTACTTCATTCTCATCACCGATGGTAATTTTTATTCCCGGCGGTTCATGACGTTTTTCCATCATATGAATAATGATATTTTTCTCCTCCAGTAATTCTATCAGCGCCGAAAATTTTACCACGTCGGCAAATTCAGGATTCGACAGAATATTAATAGTGCCGGTATATTTAATATTCATATACTGTGTATAATCAAAGAGTTTATCGGCCGACTCGATAAACAACCGGATGATCCCGGTTTTTTCATTAATTAAATCTTTCACCCTTTGATGGATCGAACTTTTAATTTCTCTGATCCTGAGGCCGGACAACCGTTCGTTCAGCAACTGTATAGTCCTGGCCATCAGCCCGGCCGGTATATGGTGTTCCACTTCCAGCAGGATGGTTCTGACCATTCCGTCTTTGATGCTGATAATAACCAGAACCTTATCCGAACTGACCGATATAACATCTAATTTTTCCAGAATCCCGTCATCAAATTTGGGAGTCAGGATCAGACCCAGTTGATTAGAAATGCGGGCCATGACCTGTGAAGTTTTCTCTAAAATGAGATCCACGTCCCCCATAAGTTTTCCGATATTATCCCGGATCATCTCTTTTTCTTTCTCGGATAGCCGGACAATTTTCATCAGATTATCCACGTAATGGCGATAACCTTTACTGGTAGGCACGCGGCCGGCAGAAGTATGGGGATGATTCAGGTAGCCCCGTTCCTCCAGATCTGCCATTACGTTACGGATCGAAGCGGGACTTAATTCCTCTTGGCGTTTTTTTGAAATTGTCCGCGAGCCCACCGGATTCCCGGTCAGCAAAAATTGCTGGATAACTGTTTCCAGAATCTCCTGCTCACGTGCCGTGAGTATTTCTAAACTCATAAAACCAATCCGCTAATCTATAACCTCAAAATTTAGCACCTAATACCTGGTAAGTCAAGATGGCAGACGCTCTAAAATTAGATATCCTGACCAATTGAATTTAATCCAATTTCATTATTAATATAATGTTATCTATGATCTGCATATTCCCTGAAACCTGAATCTGATAAATATAATGCAAATTTAGTACCAGATTCAGTATGTATCTTTTAAATACTTCCTGACACTTAACCAGGCACTGAATAATCCGATCAGGGTGCCAAAAATAATTAATCCCAGGAATAACTCAGAATTGAATTGTAATTTTGCATATACGAAAATTTTTATCGCCCGTAACAGATAGTACACGATACCCGCTGCCAGCAGTGAACCCAGCAGACCCTGGATTATACCTTCGATGAGAAATGGTCTGCGTACAAACCGCTCTGTTGCCCCTACCAGTCTCATGATTTCGATAATATTCCTGCGGGCATGGATGGTCAGGCGTATGGTATTATGAATCAGGATTATGGCAATAATGATAATGACCAGGCTGAGACTGATCATGATTATATTGCCGAGTTGAATATACCGCTCAAGAGCCACCAGGAAAGGTTTTTGGTAGATCACTTCATCTACCTGGGTAAAAGTTTCCAGGCGCTTTTTTAACACCTCAATCATCACAGATTGGCGATACTCCACAATCGGGGTAATAATAAATGAAGCCGGCAGTGGATTATACTCAAGAATCTGATAAATGTCCTGCCCGGTTTCCGCTCTGTATCTCTCCGCAGCCTGGTCACGGCTTATGAATTTTATTCCGGCTACCCCTTTTTCCCGGCTGATTTGATTCTGCAATTGCTGTATTTCGTTATCGCTGGCGGCAATATTAATAAAAACCTCCAGGTCAATTTTAGCGCGAATATTATTGATGATCGCATTAAGGTTATAATTGAAACTCAGCAGTAATCCCAGCAAAAAGATCGTGAGTGCGATAGACGACAGGGATAGCAGGGAAGCCAGGCGCGCCTTGGAGAATCCCCGTATTCCTTCCCGGATACTAAAATAAAGGCTCATTCTTCTTCAGTTCACCATTTTCAATACTAAGGGTTCTATGAGCAAACTCTTTGATCAGAGCATAATTGTGCGTGGCCATTAATACCGCGGTGCCACGGACGTTAATTGTCTCTAAAATTTTCAAAATCTCCGCCGCGGATTTTGGATCCAGGTTGCCGGTCGGTTCATCGGCCAGCAAAACAAACGGTTCATTAACTATCGCACGGGCAATCGCGACTTTTTGCTGCTCACCCCCCGATAATTCCATGGGATAAGCATTACGTTTATGGCCCAGCCCCATTTCAGTTATAACCCGTAACACCTTTTTACTGATCTCTGCGGCCGGTGTGTTGATAACCCGCAGGGTAAAAGCCACATTATCAAATACATTCCGGTCCGGCAATAGTTTAAAATCCTGAAAGATAAAACCTATCCCCCGCCGCAGGAAGGGTATTTTCCTGCGCTTTATTTTCGCCGAACTGAATTGATTGACCAGGACCGTCCCCGAATCCGGCAGAGTGCTGAAATGAATCAGGCGCAGAATCGTCGATTTACCAGCGCCGCTGGGACCGATTAAATAGACAAATTCCCCTTTGCCGATCTGAAAGGTTAAATGCTTCAGAATCAGTCTATTGTTGATGCTGAGGGTGACATTAAAGAATTGTATCATCTTGCCTGCTGTGAAAAAAATTATGAAAATCCGTACGGCTGCAAAATACGATGTTCACCTTCGTTTTTGTCCCCTGAAATACAGCCATTAATATCAAAATAAGAGCTTCTCAATATTTAAACAAGTTTAAATTACATCAATGCAGACCTTCGGGAAATCCCGAATATTCCGGCAAGATTTATTGGAATACTCTGTTCGAAATCGTTATTATATTAATATAATTAAATACCCGGGGCTAATCTTCTGAATATGTTGTCATTCTTAAACGGTGGAATTTTAATCACGCTGCTAGCAGTAGCCATTCCGTTGCTGATTCACCTGATCAACCGGCAGAATCTGATCAAAATCAAATTCAGCACCCTGCGCTTTTTAAAAACAATCGAGGAAAAACGGATTAAAAAAATAAAGATTTATCAGATCCTCTTGATTTTGCTGCGCAGCCTGATTATCCTGTTTCTGGTCTTATCCTTCGCCCGGCCCGCCTTAACATCTAAATCCACCCTGGCCGGATCAGCCGCCGGCCGGACGGCGGTGATAATTCTTGATAACGGCATAAACATGCAAGCCTACGATAAAGCCGGCAGCAGGTTCAAACGGGCTAAGGATAAAATTGCGCTGATCCGCAGCCAGTTTAATGAAAACGATAATGTATTAATTTTCCCGGCACAGCAGCCTGAAAAAATATTAACTGACTCCAGCCAGCTGGCGGTTTTACCATTTTCTTATTGCGGCGCAGACTGGCATCGTTCTCTGGAAACTGCCCGGGAATATTTTCAGGCTAAACCAAATTATAATCGTGATCTTTTTATCATATCCGACTTCCAGTTCCATGAATCCGTCCTTGAACCGCTTCTGCAAGAATTAAAGGACATAAAAATATACCTGGTAAATATCTACAACCAGAGCATTAACAATGTGAGCATTGATACGCTGCTGATTAAAAATAAAATTTTTGAAGCTGGCAAAACCCTGAACCTGGATGTCAGCGTGCACAATTCATCCCCCATTCCGAATGAGAATGCCGAATTGCATCTTTTTATTGATAAACAGCGGATTGCTTTCCAAAATTTTAATCTGCAGGCCTTCGAGCAAAAAAATATTGCCCTGGCCTGCCAGCTAAAGACTAATCCTAAACTGGAGGGCTATGTAGAACTGAGTGATGATGATCTGGCTGGTGATAACCGCTATTACTTTGCCCTGACCTTGCCGGATTCTATCCGGGTTCTTTTTGTCGATGAGATTAATTCACCGTATCTCGATGCTGCTTTTAATTCAATCGAGACGAACACCAGCATTCGGTTTACCCGCGAGCAGTATACATCCTGGGCCGGAAAGAGATTCGAACAATTTCAGGTTCTGTTTTTGAGTAATCTGGTTAATGTTCCGGCAGTATTGATCAACCGCCTGAAAACTTTCCTGGAGCAGGGCGGCAGTTTAATTCTCCTGCCGGGCGACCGGACCGATTTGTCTGAATTCAATAAAATTTGTGCTAAACTCGACCTGGATTTTTACCTTAGTGAACGTAAAGAAGCGAGTGCAGCGGGCGACTACTATAGTTTAAAATCCGCTGATTGGCAACAGCCGATTTTTTCGGATATTTTTAGAAATGTCACCACCGACTTGTCCAATCCTGTTTTCAGTAAATACTTCAAAGTAATTCCCGGAGCAGAGAACGATGTGCTGATCTCCTTTAATACCGGAGATCCGTTTATCCTGAATGTCTCTGACCAGCAGCGATCTGTTTTTCTGATTTGCAGTTATATCGATGATTCCTGGACTGATTTCCAATATAAAGGTACTTTTTTGCCTTTATTGTTGAGACTACTATTGCTTGGTGCTACTAACGTCGATCAACTCAACCAATCCCTGACCATCGGCCAGACAGCGGCCTTTCAATTTGAACTGCCCGAAAATTATAGAGAATTGTACATAAAATCGGCTGAGAGTGATAAAATAAAAATTATAACCGATTTGAACAGCAGTGGAATTGTACTGGATCCGTACACAATACAGGTTCCCGGAAATTATAAATTGTATACCGACGCGAACGAATTGTCGACGATTTCAGTCAATGCCGGCACTCTTTGCCTGCTGCCCCCTTATCCTGAACTGCAGGATCTGGTCAAAAGTTTACCCGCTGGCCGGTTAATCCGTGAAGATGACGATCTGGCTGAAATTGTCAGGGAAAATCGTTCCGGAATTGAGTTATTTAATGTATTGATTTTTTTGGTTATTATAACATTGTGCATAGAAATTGCTCTGATTAAATCTATCGAAGGAACTAAAATTTTTTAATCAGCCGCTTAATTTTACAGGGATTAATAAAATAACATGCCCAAACCTCAATTTTATGTTACCGCCCCTCAAGCCGAAAGATGCATACTGATCGGGGTGGTAACGGTAGCTGAAAAACCGTGGCAGGTCGAAATTTATCTGAATGAATTAGCCGCCTTGGCCGAAACCGCCGGAGCTGCAGTGGTAGACCGGATCGTACAACACCGGCCGCAACTGGATCCGGCTTTTTATATCGGCCGGGGGAAGGCCGCCGAGATTGCCGAACGGGTCATCGATCAAAAAATCGATTTGATCATCTTTGATAACGAATTATCATCCACCCAGATTAAAAATCTGGAGCAATTGATTGAAGCAAAGGTCATCGACCGGACCGCTTTAATCCTGGATATTTTTGCTGCCCATGCCAGAACCCGTGAAGCGAAATTACAGGTCGAGATGGCGCAGTTGAGTTATTATTTATCCCGGCTGACCGGTCAGTGGTCCCACCTTTCCAGGCAGGTGGGGGGAATCGGCACTAAAGGTCCGGGTGAAACCCAGTTGGAAACCGACCGTCGCTTGATCCGGCGGCGTCTGGCTAACCTGAAAGATGAATTGGATAAAATCGATGAACAGGATCGTACACAGAGAAAGAAAGCAAAAACGAATATCAATGTGGCCATCATCGGTTATACCAATGCCGGCAAATCAACCCTGATGAATGCCTTAACCAGAGCAGATACCCTGGTCGAAGATAAATTGTTTGCCACACTGGATACCACCGTCAGAAGATTGAATCTGGATTCTGGCAAAATTGTTTTACTGTCTGATACTGTCGGTTTTATACGCAAATTGCCACCGACCCTGATTGCATCCTTCAAGACAACACTGGCTCAGACAATTGAGGCCGACATACTGCTGCATGTGGTAGATGTCAGTAATGAAAATTTCTATGAACATATCAGCGTCGTGAACGAAATTTTAGGTGAATTAAAAATCGACGAGAAACCGGTAATATTAATCATGAATAAAGTGGATAAGATAAGTAATAATAATATATTACCTAAAGTTAAAGCGCTATATCCTGATGCGCTGTTGGTCTCAGCCAAAAAAAACCTGCGTCTGGACCGGATAAAAGCAGGTATACTGGAGAAGATCAATTCATCCGGATAACATTAAAAAATACTTGATTTTGTAAATATTAATGATATATTATTGGAAAGGTTTGGGGATATACACTGAAAGGCATGATGATCAATTGCTGATGTGTTAAAACAGCAATTTCTTATAAAATTAATCATCATACCTCATATCCTGATTCTTACAATTCTATATTTTGTGTCTGGTGGAGTAATTACTGATAAAATTTCTTAAGTATCAGAAAGGAATTTTATAGTATTTGATTCTACAGCAATTAATTAACTTACTCAATATATTAATCACCGCATTTGCAAAGGAGACTATCATGAAAAAGTGGTGGATTGCCGCAACAGCCTTGTTTTTAGTAGTTCTGTTTTTATCGCTTTTATCAAATAATTTTGAAATCAGTGTCAGCAAATATGAGAATACGCCGCAATTCGCATCTACGCCGCCGATTCCGCCCCCACCAGTTCCCAAGCCGAAAGATTGAAAGAGGTAAAATATGAAAAAGGTGCTAGGTCTATTCTTTCTAAGCGTCTTTTTGCTTTCGATTGTACTCTCGACATTCGATAATATAAAATCTACCCTGGGATTGCCAAGTACAGACTGCCAAGACTATCTGCATCGATGAATCCGATTAAGATCGCGGATACCGACAAAGCTGACTTTGCCAAGAATAAATAATACAGATTAAAAAAATCTGTATCTACTTGTTCAATCCCATAAGATCCGCCTGAACCCGGGCGGATTCAGCTGTATTTATTCCTGCACAGACTGGATACTTTTTAGCGAATCTGCGAATTTACAAAATCCCAATTAATCAGATGTTCTATATAAGCAGTTATATAATCAGCCCTGCGGTTTTGATAGTCCAGATAATAGGCATGCTCCCAGACATCCATAGTCAATAAAGGCTTACAGCCAAAAGTGAGCGGGGTACCTGCATTAGCGGTTTTATGAATTTCTAATTTTTTATTATGCAGAACCAGCCAGGCCCAGCCGCTGCCGAATTGGGTCAGACCGGCATTTTTAAACTGTTCAGCAAATTTATCATAATCTCCAAAATTACCCTGAATTAATTCTGCAATCTTACCCGCTGGTTTTCCGCCACCGCCCGGTTTCAGACAAGTCCAGTAAAATGAATGGTTCCAGACCTGCGCTGCATTATTAAATATTGATATTTTTTTGTCATCTTTCACAGTTTTTTTGATGATTTCTTCCAGCGTCGCATTCTGCAATTCTGTTCCTGCTATTAATTTTAAGGTGTTCTCCACATAAGTTTTATGATGCTTACCATGATGGAATTGCAGAGTTTTTTCACTTATATATGGTTCCAGAGCTGAGCTGGGGAAAGGTAGATCTGGCAGGCTGATGTTCATGTTCATTCCTCCTTTAATTTTTTACCCTGACAAATTGCTACATTGATAAATAATCTTTCATTTATATATATCCTTTTACTAGCGGACAGTTTTAAACGGCTTCAATAGTTGACGGGGGTTTTGACGCAATATTGTAAGTGACACTGACCACACCGGGCACTTCATTAATAATTTCACGGGCTAACTGCTCCAGGGTAACGAAGGTCAGTCGGGTCGGAGTGGCTGAACGGGCGTCAATACTTTCCCAGCAGCGGATTTCAATCTGCTGGCCAAAATCACGTTTTCCCTCACGCATGCCTGTCACCCGATCTTCATGAAGGATCGCCAGGTACTGAAATGCACCACTCCCTTTCAATACCCGTTCGACCACCACCGTGGCCCGGCGTACTGTTTCGATTTTTTCCGGAGTGACTTCGCCGATTACCCGGGCGGAGAGTGCCGGACCGGGGAAGGGAATACGCTCGAAAAGTTCTGCCGGGAGTCCCAGTGCCTTACCTACTTTTCTGACCCCGTCCTTGCGCAATTGGATCAAAGGTTCAATAATACGGTAACCAAACGTTTTCTGCGGATCGATGCCAAGTTGTTCGAACACATTATGCTGACGTTTGATCCCGGCGACCGTTTCATCCACATCGGTTAAAATAGTACCCTGCAATAAAAACTTTGCTCCGCTTTTTTTAACGATGTTTCCGAATATTTTCCTGTAAAAAGTCTGCGTAATGGCTTCCCGTTTTTCCTCGGGATCCTTAATTCCTTTCAACGCAGCGAAGAACTCCTTCTCGGCCGGGATGATCTCGACTTCCACTCCCAGTTTCTTAAAGAAACCGGCCACCTGCTCTGGCTCGCCTGCGCGCATTAAACCGTTGTTAATGAATACTGTCTTCAGACTTTTCCCCAGCGCGCGATGTCCCAGCATGGTAACCGTCGATGAATCAACGCCCCCTGATAAAGCATTAATGGCGATTCCCGTTCCGACCGCCTTTTTAATTTTATCAACCTGTTCAATGATAAAGGATTCCATGCTAAGTTCGTGCAGCGATATTTCTTTAATCATATACACACTCCTTTAATCAGAATGTTACTTGCCGCATGATGACTGAAGATTATAAATACTTAGAATAAATTTAATAACATATTCGGGCAGATACCTGATTTATTTCACGAGCCTGAATTTTTTTGAACTGCGGAAAGAATTCAAACCTGAATATATAGTACCATTAGCACCATCAATCTCAGGTTAAAAATTCGATCAACTGATTACTCATCAATTCATAAGGGTAAAGAACTTTAGCTGCACCAAGATTCTTTAAGATCTCGACCTGTTGACTTGATTCAGTCTGTAACCACGATTGTGGCCTCGGGAGCCAGTGTCCGGCAAGTCAGTAATATTGATTCATTTGTGGTCCCGCGGAGCAACATGTCCGGTATGCTGGAAAGAATTATTGCTGATTTATCAACATGGGCACGTGCAAGAGTATCCATGCTGCTGATATCGCCAAACAGGCCTCGAAAACCTTTTGCACTGATATATTTTAAAATCTCAAGATTAAAATCTATAACCAGGATCATCTTACGGAGTTCGGGATAAGAGTCAGCAACCTTTTGGATAAACTCCAGGCCGGCACGATGGCAACCCAGTAAAACGATCGGAAAATAGTCTTCCTCTTTTTCCTCCTGCTGCTCAGCGGACAATGAGCGGCGACCGAAGAGTGCCAATAATTTATCGAAGAGTAAAAATAGTTGATGATTACTTTTTATAGAATATGAAGACAGTACCGCGGTCAGGGCCATAGCGTAGGTAATCAGTGATAAAATATCCGGACCGATATGTCCATAGTCCACTGCCAGAGCGGCAATAACCAATGAAAATTCGCTGATTTGTGCTAAATTTAAACTGACCACAAAACATGTCCGTGGTCCTCTGCCTGCCCAGGATAGAATCGGATAGATAGTGATAAATCGCGAAAGTATAACAAAAACAACTATGATTAAAGCGGTCCAGAGTAGGGTAAAATCCGGTACAGGAATTCTCATCCCGATCGAAAGGAAAAAGAGCGTCAAGAAAAAGTCACGCAAGGGTAAAACCTTAGCGATAATGTGCACACCGAATGGAAAGGAGGATATTGCTGCTCCGGCGATCAGGGCGCCCATCTCTCTTGATAAACCAATGTATGAACTCAATCCGGACATCATGGCACACCAGGCAATGGCAAACGCTACCACCATTTCCGGTGTTTTGGATATCTTTTGCATGATCCATTTCAATAAATACTTGCTCAAAATAAATCCGATCAATAACAACAGGACGCTTTTCCCTAAGGCCAGTCCGATCAAATACAATTTTGGATTCATGAAATTCGGTTGGATGGCCAGGATTATGATAGCCCAGACATCCTGAAAGATCAAAATGCCCAGGGTTAAACGGCCGGGCAGTGTGTCTAATTCAAATTTATCATATAGAATTTTGACCACAATGGCCGTGCTGCTCAGGGCACAGAATATAGCCAGATACAGAGAATCAATAGGGGTGTACCGGTTTCCCAGCAGCAGGAAGAATCCAAAACCTGCTGCCAGACATAAGAGGAATTGTCCCGCTCCGGTATAGATTAAATCTCTACCTGCCGAACGGAGTTTGTTCGGATTCAGTTCGAGACCAATAATAAACAGCAGCAGGATTAATCCTAATTCAGAGATTACCTTGATATTGTCCGGTTCATAAACCAGTTTTAAACCGATGGCCGGACCAATAATAGCGCCGGCTGCAATGTAACTCAGGATTAAGGGTTGCCGCAGTAAATGAAAAATAAATCCCATTACCGCTGCGGCCAGGAGTGCCATACCAATATCAGCTATAATTCCATGCATATCCATTCAACCTAGTCTTAGCACTAATACATACAAATCGAATTCCCGTAATATTTTTCATAAAGGGGATGTTTCAGGTGCATGTTTATGGATATTCTTTATTATCCTCATCCACCGCCAGCATTAACATCATCAGGATTGTAGGGATAGCAGAGGTGACCCGGTTCCAGTTAGGGATCAACGGTGTACCTAATGGATTTTCCAGGTATAGTTGAGCAGCCATGGCAATCCCCTTGGTAAATGCTTCAACGGCTTTGGCCTCTTCATGCCGGTCGAATATAAGTCCATTGATTGTAGCATCGGCCTCATATTTCATAATCGTATCTTCGGCATGGCGCAGATAGGTCACTGCCAACGCCTTGAAAGATCCGTCGTTAAATATCACCCCTTCTGCCGCCATGGTTCGGAATATAGATTTACAGATATCAATCGCCATTTTCATCAAGCCTTGTTCCGGATTATCTACCGAAAGATTCTGATGTTTATGCTCATAGGTGCCGGCAATATCCACCTGGCATATACGACGCGGGGAGTAGTTACGATAAACCTCAGCTAGAGATCCGATTTCCAAACCCCAGTCCCAGGGAATCCGGTTAACCCTGGCCATATCAGTTATCATGCAAAATTCACCCGCTAAGGGATACCGAAAACTATCCAGAAATTTCAGGAAACCGTGCTCACCATGCAAGACCTGCAAAGAACGGATCAGAGGAGTAATCAGTAACCGTGTTACCCGGCCATGCATCCGGTCGGTAACCCGGCTGTAAAATCCCTTGCAGAAAACATAGTCCAGATTGGGATTTACCACCGGGTAACATAGCCAGGCTAACAATTCGCGACTGTAACTGACTATATCACAATCATGCAAAACAATGACATCCGAACGGTTCCGGGCAATGACATAACCATACGCCAGCCAGGCCGAACGGCCTTTCCCTTGTTGGCCCACTTCCAGACCATTCCTGGCCAGGGTATGGTAAATTTCTTTTATCCGTTTCCCTTGATTATTGATAATCTTGACACTGTATGGAATGGGTGACATAAATAATTTAACATTTCGAAAATCCTTTTCGGAAGCGTTATCCAGAACGAGTACAATTTCATCCAGGTATTTCACCTTGGCCAGTTCTTCAATGATACGCGGCATAGCCGTCCCCTCAAACTCGGAATACAGCGCCGGCAATACCAGTGTCACCGGCCGAACTTTGGAATATTCATGCAATTCCAATTCTAATCGTTCCAACGACGGTTTACCCAGATTGTGGAGTGTGGTAATGACTCCGGTTTGGTAAAAATCTGACATAGCCGGCTCCTTTTAGATATGCTCTATATCCTTTTTTTCTTCTTTATTTCCTTCCTCCCTTTCGATCATTTTTCGCGCTGAATCGATTCCACCGACACCAAAGGATATCGCCAGGGCCAGTACAATTCCACCAAAGGTAATAGAGAATGCTGCGATGACGATACCCGGTGCGATGCGGAACTGCTCCAGCGCCATGGCCAGGATCAGAACCGTAAGCAGAAGCTTTATTGCATCAGCAAGAAGTTTGGCATAATAATACCCGCTATTTACCGCCATTATCAACACCGCCCGGCTGATAAATGCCGCCACAATATATCCGAAAATAAGTATCAGTACCGCCGAAAAGGCCCGTGGTAAATAAAGAAAAAATTGCGCTACCAGGTTATCGATGGCTTCCAGACGCAAAGCACTCAATCCAGCCATGACAAAGACGATAAGAAAGAACCAGTAAATTACCGTTGCACTGGTTTCCGATGGCTTCGTCCATAAATCACTTTTCCTCAAAACACTGGTAAGACCCATCCGGTCACTCCAGCTGTCAAACTTTAATGCTTTTAAGATTCGTAGAAGAATCAGGTATATCATACGGGCGAACAGAATACCGACGAAAATAATTGTCAAAGCGGCAATGATATTCGGTGTGTATTCCATAAACTTTAAAAGTACCTCCTGCAACGGTTCTAAAATAAGTTGCAAAAATTCATTCATGGCGCACTCCTTATTTTATATCCAATTATTAATCAAATGGTTTTTCTCCCGTTCAAATTCAAGACAAAGTTTTTCTATCGCTGTTTCCACTCCGGCTTGCTCCAGATTTTCCATTTCCTGTACAAAGGAAACTGTTTTACCCAGATAGAGCGGAGTAAGTGATTTTAATAAGTGTTCAGCAGGCAATTTTTTCTTGTAGTAAGCCAGCGCATAATCATAAATAATCCTCGTCCACAAGCTCACCGGAAATGTAAAGTGCCGATCAGGCAATCCGGTCAGACTCTCCAGGTTACTCAAATCCCCCGCGCCGATAATTATCAATAATATTTCCCGTAATTCTTTGACACCATCCCTGAATATCGCCAGCATCCGGCTTACATTTACTTTGATATTTTCCGGTTGTACTGCATAGTAGAAATCCGAAAGAAGGAACCTGTTCCGAACCGTTAATCTTTTTCCAGATGTCCTGATAGGTCTCCATTAAACCGAATGTGGAACCGACAACCTGAGCCAGCATCGTGCTTAAATCCGAGCCCGGATCCTTGGGATCATGAATTTTAGCACCAAGAAACGATTGGGCAATTTTGAATCCGTTGGCTAAGGCTTCTGTGGTTATCCATATATCTATGCCATAACGGGCAATATCCGTTTGCCATACATTTTTTGTGAGTAAGAATTTAAGTAACTGACCGGAAAATCCAAAATCACCACCAATCGGCTGGCGAATCCTTTTTCCGTAAAGTGCCCGCGTCAACGGGTAGATAATACTGTTGGTTATGGTACCGTCATATTTATGCCGGTGATAAAGAGGCGTAACATAATCGAAACCATACTCGAGTACCGGTTTGATCAATAATTCGATCCACTCCGGTGTAATACTGCGCAAATCCGAATCTACCACCGCGCAGGCCTTTAACTTTGAGTTCACTGGCGATTTCAAATATTGCGCGAAAAGCACTTCCTTTTCCCGGCAAGCCCATGTACGGTGTTACAATCTTGAAAAATGGATCGATGCGGTGATGCAGCAGGATAGAATCAAAATCCTCGATTACCGTATTTTTCACCACATCCGTCGTTCCATCTGTGGAACCGCCATCGGAATTAACCAGCACGGACCGTTGTACCTGGAAAATATTTATTCAGTCCTGCCTGTACCGCTTTAACCACATGACCGATGGTACGTGCATTATTATAACTGGGAATACCAATCAGGATATCGACTTCTTTTATTTTTTCCAGTTGTTCTGCAACTTCTTTTCGGGATACAATACCCTGCATAAATTGTGTTACCCTTAGGCTAGCTGACTGTTACACTTTAAACAAAATTGTTTTCTGTAAACTGCAAATTGAAAATCAACCGCGTCCAACCTTGATCTACAAAATACCATCAGATTCAATACGACTTTAACCTCGCTGCCAGCAGTGCCAGAACAACAGTATTCCAGCCCCTGTCGCCGGCAGGTCCGGTTTTAATAAGTGCGGGAATCTTAATGCCTGTATCGTAGCTGCCATCCTCATGGCAGATCAGTACGGGCTGATCCACTGCTTTCAGCAGGGGTAAATCGTTCATACTATCTCCTAAGCCGATCGTCTCTATCTGCCCCATTTTCCGCGTATAGAACTCCTTTAAAATACCGACTGCTTTGCCCTTGTCGTGGCTTCCCATGATATGAAACAACCGTCCCTCGGTCCACTGCAATCCCGTCTTTTCGATGGCCCGCAGAAAACGACGGTCCGGTTTATCATTAAAAATAAAGGATTCATCAAAATCCCGTTTACGGGCCAGCTGAGCCTCTTTGATTGAAAGATTGGTCAATCCGGCAATTCTCTCGACGCTCATATCCCCAAAGCCTTCCACATTTACTTTCAGACTATTTCTTAAAGCCGCGAACTGCCTGCGAATTTCTGAATAGGGCTGGCCCAGCGTGAGCAGATGATAATTTCTGAATTTCCGGGCCTTGACAGGGAATGAGAAGTAATCTGCGGGAATAAATATTCCCCCTCCATTCTCCGAGATAAAAGGATGATGATTGTTAAGTTTTTTCCGGTAAACTTCTATTTCAGCCCGCGTTTTGCTTGAGCAAAAGATTAATGGAATCCCCAGCTCCCGGATCAACTGCAATGCCGGTCGAGCCTCCTCATAAGAATACGTCCCGGGATGCAGCAAGGTTCCATCCAGATCAGTTATGATAACAATTTTACGCATCTCTGCTCACTCTCCACTTCCACAACTTATATAATATTGCGACCTCAATCTATTGATCTGTTGATTTGACCTGCTTCCGGTGCTGGCTGTTTTTACTATCAGGATAGAATCACGCTGAATCGGCCAAATTTCTCGTTCAATAATCCGACTATCAGCAGATCTGTGGAAACCGTACCACGATAATCCATAGTGATCGGTTTGTTCCAGTAAACAGGTACCTGTATTCGAAATGATATAAATAATGCGGAATACTACCGATGTTTTAAGATAACCCAATCATTACTTAAGGACAACATTTTTTTAATTAAAACGATTTCATCCGGGATTTGGAATTTGATACTTGGAATTTTTCCTGTCGGTAGTTGTACTGCCTGTCAGAACAAATAAGGAATGAACATTTTACTGTTTTTCATATACTCCAGATAGGCTACACCGAACGTTGTGATATTTTCCTTTTCCTCGATCCTGGCCGTCGCGTACAGGCCTAGCGAGGCCAGCATGGCCAGAATGATCCCCCACCCGTAAGGATATTTAAAAAACACACCCCAGCTAAGTAACAGGAGTGAACCGTACATCGGGTGACGAATCCGGGCATAGATTCCCCGCGTAACCAGTTTACTGGTGTTCTCAAAGGTATAGTTTTGATCATTGTCCCGTTTGATTCTTTCACCACCCGATTGCTTTAATCCCGCAACTGCCTGATAGAGAACCGGCAAGGACAGGCCTAACAGAAACCAGGATATCAACTGATGCCAGCCGCAGGGCTCCTTAAACCACACCGGCAGAGCAATACTGATTTGAACGATGATCAACTCCCAGGCAAAAAACCGGTAAAAGCCATGATAATCAGGATGCCGTAAGGATCGCCAGGACAGTACAAGCAGAATTACAGTGGAAATGAGTATTATGAACAGCTTGTAGTTCATTTATACACCCTTTGCCAAATTTTATAAATTATTCTGTTATAATCAAGGCCCGGGGTGCAGAAGAAATCCTTTAGCCCCGTACGGCCCAGCGGAGAATATTGGAAAGTTTTGGCGGAGTACCCTGCGTTAAAATCGCTATTCGAAAGATCCGGCTGCCCACCCACACAAAAAATAAAGTGCATAATAGCACGCCGGCTAATCCCAGAAAAGGCTGCCAGACCGGAATGCTGGCTGGTGTACCCAGCCGTAAAACCATCAATAACGGCGTGAACGGCGGGATGAGTGACAACCAGGTAGCAAAACTACTCAACGGCTCCTTGGCTACCGGGAAATATATAAACATCGGTATAATGGCAGGCAATATGGCTGGAAAATTCAGCGACTGAGCATCTTTAGCCTCGCTGCAGGTTGATCCCAGCGCCGTTGAGATGGATCCAAACATAATGATTGAAAGCAACATATAGATCAAAAACCAGGGCAGGACATGAAAAGGTATAAATTCATCGAAACCCATATACGTCACTGCCGTTACACCACCAATTATATATACCGCTGAACTGGTAAGCGATACCGCCACACCAGCCAGTAATTTCGCCAGCATAAATTCAAAAGGAGTAATCGAGGCTAACAGTACCTCTGCTATTCGCTGTGTTTTCTCCTCCATAACCGAGGTCAGCATGCCGGGGACACTCATCATGATCATTAAAAACATGATCATCATAATCACAATGGGAACCAACAATGCGTCAATTGGACTGGCTTTGCGTGCATCGCCGATTGTGCCGGTATTTTTATCCACTGAAAGCAGATTTAATCCTTCAACATTTACCCAGTAAAACAGATCGGCGACTGCAGATTCTTTTATCCCGGCATCGTTGAGACGTAACTTGCGAAGATGATCATTAACCGGCCACATGATCCAATCCCGTACATCATCCATCGCGGCGCTGCGGCCGTAAAATGCTATTTTCGTATTCTTTGTCTTTGGATCGGGATGAATAATATCGGGATAGATTACTACGAAAGCATAGAGATCATTCCGCCTTACCCGGTCAGATAATTCAAGAAGTTGTCTACTGGTATTATGGGTATCAGGATCAACAGGTTCAAAATAATATGCCGGTTTGATTTTTTTACCGGAATTCTTGTCCAGCAGCTCATTAGTATTACGATACTCCGCTGCTTTAAATAATGATTCGGTAACTATTCCGCCGGTATGATCAATAATCGCCATATGCTTATCCGTTGTATCAACCCTGTCTTTAAGCAAAAGAAAAGCTATGAATCCTCCGCTCATCAGCACCGGTGCCAGAATCAAACCGATAATAAAACCCTTCGTGCGGACTGCCGCCAGGTACTCCCGTCCGGCATATCTTAGCACTTTACGCATGAGCGATCTCCTTTGCTTCAGGTCCGGCAATGCGAATAAAAATATCATGCAGAGACGGCTTAACGATCTGGAAACTACGAATCCTTGTCCGTGCCAATATTGTTTTCAGTATCTGCTGCGGATCAGCATTGGGCAGTATGCGTAATTCCTGCAGATTACCGTAATCATTGACCTTTTCAATTCCATCAATATCATGCAAAATATCCGCACCCTGATCGGTCTGTACCCTGATAGTATCATCACCGTAATTATCCTGAATCGAAGTTAAGGTACCATCCAATACCTTCTGCCCTTTAAAAATCATAAATATAAAATCACACATCCGTTCGGCCATATTCATGTCATGGGTACTGAAAATGACAGTAGTGCCGTTATCCTGCAATTCCAGAATGGCATTTTTGATAACTTCACTATTTACCGGATCCAAACCGGTGAATGGCTCATCCAGAATTACCAATTCCGGCTTGGCTACAACTGTGGCGATAAATTGCACTTTCTGACTCATACCTTTACTGAGCGTTTCGACTTTCTGGCCGGCCCATTTAGCCAGATCCAGTCTCTCCAGCCAATAATCCACCCTGGATTTAATGCCCTGACCGTTCTTCAGCCCCCCAAAAAATATTAATAAATCCCGCACTTTCATACGCTGATATAAACCCCGCTCTTCGGGCATGTATCCTATCCGGTCGCAGGTCGATGATTTGAGTGTTTCACCGAAAACTTTTATTTCTCCCGAATCCGGGAAAAGAATATTCATGATCATACGCAGAGTTGTTGTTTTACCCGATCCATTAGGACCAATAAAACCATACACACTTCCTTTTGGCACAGATAATGTTAAATCCGCAACGGCTACGTGGTTACCAAAGGTTTTGGTAACGTTTTGAAGTTCAACGGCAGACATGCTTTATACCTGTGAATATTTGTATTTAAAAACAAATCATTATATGGCCGGGGCGCGTCTTTGGTTGGATATCACGTAAAAATGCCGTTATAGTTGCATTATTTTTTAAATATTATTGTTCGCTAAATATTTCCGCAGCCACCAGTTTTTTACCGGAAGATCACATTCGGATAGTATTTCACAAAATAATTCTATATTAAAATTAATCCGGAGAACCATGAGAACACCTCATCATCGTGTCAGGTTTGAGCAGGAAATCTATCACGGTTTTAAATGATCGTAAAAAATCCAAATCAGTGCGATTCAACTGCCTTAGGCACCAACGCAGTGACGGAATCAGAACAGGAGTTATTTGATATTCCGCTATCTGCGAATCCATACCCTAGTTGGAATCTTTCGGACCCTGTTCACTGATGATGGTGAACCAATCGATGCTCCTGGTCAGGTACATTACCACAGCCAGCACGATAAACAATCCGATGCTGCCCATCAATAAAGCATAATCCTGTAGTTGTAATATCGTATATAAATAGCCATATAATAATACTAAGATACCGGTGATGATCCCGGTCTGCCGGAGGTTATGCAGGACGCTGACCGAATAAAGCGAAATTAATATAATGATAGCCGCAGCGGCGATCAGGTAGGCGTATTTAAATAAAAGGTACTCCGACAATGATAATAAAAGCGTATAAAATATTAATAGCGCAAATCCAATCAGCATATATTGAATAGGATGGATAACTTTTTTACTTAACAATTCAATCATAAAAAATGTCAGAAAAGTCAGCGATAGGAATAAGATGGCATATTTGGTCGTTCGCATCGTCTTCTGATATTCATCAATTGCTAAAAGTAAATCCAGGCCAAAAGCAGAATCCGCTACCTTGTACTGCGGACCCAGCCAGCTTTGAGGAAAATTACGATTCAGGTGCAGCACCTTCCAGCTGGCCCGGAAACCATCCTTGGTTATTTCCCGGTTTTCCGGTAAATAAGTTCCGGTGAAACTCGGATTGTTCCAATCGGAACTAAGTTCAACCCGGGTTTCTTTGCCTGCCGGGACGAAAAACAATCCGTAACTGCCATTCAGATTAATCTGAACATTGAATTCATATTTTTTAACCTGTTCTGCGTTTGACAGAGGATTAATACTTATACCGGAGAACATGACGTCTTTGCTTTCAATGCCGGGACTAGCTGAATATTTCTTTTCATTCCAGACTATTTCGATGAAGTCCTGTATACCTTTCATATCGGTAATCCCGACAGATAAAATCGCGTCCTTCCAGATTATGTCCTGAACTGGTACATTTAAACCATTTAAATCGGGAGGATTAAATACACCGCTGAGATTCAACCTGCCGTTATACACCACGACCTCATACAGGCCCCGGTAGCGGATCTCCGGTTTAATGGTACCCTCTATACGCAAATCTTCAGGAAGAAAGTGCGCATAATTTATATTCCGATTGAATATTTAATTACACTTTTGGACATTTTAATCTCCTCTCAATCTAACGAATCCCCAAAGTAGGCACGATGTGCAGCACAGCGGCATTTTTTATTCCAGGGCTCTGAACACTGCTTTATCAGTGCGACTTTTTCATCCCCCTCTGCTTTGGCAATCGGACCATTAACAAATATTTCCTCCGGTCCTGAAAACCGGTCATGATAAACCTCTACAGTATATACCCCGCATTTTGCGCAAAAAAAATATGTCTCGATGTACTCATCCCCCATAATACCACCCGAGATGGAAGCGACCAGCTCCTCTTTTTGCTTACTCCCTAATTCCTGTTTGCACTGTGCACAGTTGACCATAGTAAATTATTTCCTCGATCCTTCGGCAGGTTCGGGAAATATATGATAGTCCGGACCAAATTGTTGCAGAAACTCAACACTGAATGCCCGCATGGTATATGAAACCGGCAGGAGAGTAACCGAATTAATATAAGGAATGATCAGGAACAGAAAACCGATACAGCAGGTGAACAAGCCCACAATAATAACCCCGGTTACAACCAGCAGGTAAATAAAAAAGACCATAACTGCATATCCCAAAAAGTAACCAAGATGGGCATACAGTAAAGGCAAGAACATATGCCAGGCGTCACTGGTACTCAACCGGTATCTGTACATCAGCGGTACTACAAAATCGGTTAGCAGCAGGTCAATAAATGATATGACCAGCCATAAGACCAGCAATCCGGCTATCATCCAGATGGCCGGGGAGAGGAGCACCTTTACTTCCATATTATTGTTGTAGAGATCATAAATATAATTATAACAATTTACCAGATAGAGGATGAAGACCGTGAGAGCCGTAAATATAAAAATCAGGTACCAGCTGAACAGTGAATTGCCCTGGATTCTGAATTCCTGCCAGGGCTTTTTGACCTGAGCCCGGTCATGGGTCACATTGTCTAAGAACATAAATTTACCGCGGGAACTCAGCCAGGTGAACAATACTATAATAACCAGTATTACGCATATTCCGGCAATAATCAGGGCAAACCATTCGGGATTTTCCTGCAGCCACTCCCGGGCTGTCTGTGGAAAATTAAGCGCGTCCTGCCAACCGAAGTCACCCGCGCTTTCCCTGCCGGTTTGCGACCCGCCGCCGCGGGTAAAATCCGACAATTCGGCCAGGAAGGCTGTGAAGCCCACCACAAACCATTTCTTCAGATCAAATGGTTTAAAAAGTGCCTGCTTCATCCGGTTTAATGCCTTGGTTAACGGATCCAGGAATTGAATATTCATGAACGCTGCTCCTTAATTTTAAAAATCCAATTTTGACCGCAAAGAATTAAAAATTCTTTCTGTATCAACGTTCCCATCACTGAGGAGAAGTACGATCCATTTTTGATACTGTTTGCACATTATGAACTGATTCTTTACATCACAAATACTGACCGTATTACCGGTTTCTGTGTAACCCTTAAAACGATCACTTATTTTTAAATGATTTTTCGCTGCTTTATACCATTTTTCCGATTCTGACTTATCAGCATACTGAAATATGAAGACGGTATGATCGGGATATTCTCCGACCACACCTTCCTGTACACCAAAAATATTCGCACTGCTGAATAAATAATAATTGAATAAAGCCAGATTGCCCTTCAGGTAATATATGCTGTTTAACCTCAGGTTTTCCCGGGGTAAATAGGATAAGATCTGTGGGTACGGCGATGCGCTGACTATTTTAGAGTCGACAATCCCTGCTATTTTTTTTATTCCTGCAATTGTGACTGTATCCTCATTTAAACCTATCACGGTAACAATATAGTTACCCCTCCAACTATTCAGGAAATATGATTCCAGCCAGCTTTCCTGCCCAATGTCAAGAGGGATACCGTCGCTCCCGGTTTTAAAGGTATATACTCCGTAGGCAGCGTCCGGATTATTCATTTCATAGATTTCCAGATTTATCGATTGACCGTTTACATGGCTATAGGATTGAAAAATAACTTCCTTAAATCCATATTCATAGTAAATCTCTGCACCCCCGTCAATCAACAAATATAAATCTTTTCCAGCTGCCAGGCGAGTTTCCCCGCTGTTTGACCAATCCTGCAGTTCTGCGCTATCCGGTAAAAGATCTTTTAAATTGAGTTGCTCACGATATATTCCGGCGTAAATCGTCTGACCGAATATACAGGCACTTATCAGGATGACAGCTCTTACAGAAAGTATCATGCCAATAATATCTTTAAATACTGTGAAATAATAGATCTATTATATTTCGACTTCCTTGATATTTATTCTGCTTAAATCCATCTCACCCAGTCCGTGTTCCTGTGCCTTCCTGATTACCATTATATCCCCGGACTGATATCCAAACAAGCCGGCACAATAGGTTTCAATAGCCACCCGGTCGGTTCCGGCAATGACCTTCAGCGGTTTATTCAGTTTCCCCGGGCCATAAGGACCATTCGAGGCCAGAAAAATAGTAGCATCGACCACACACAGATCCGGATGGATGACCGTATTCAAATCGGCAATGCATTGATCCAGGTGCTGAATATCATCTCGCAGCAGCGTCCAGTCCTGACGATGAAAAGTCTGGTCGGATTGCGGTGAATTCAGACCCATCAGATTTTTCATGGTACCCGAAAAATTATTGCCGGAATGTTCCTTGATGATTGGTACATTGATCAATACATCATATTGATCAAGGGTTTTTATGATCCGGGCTTCTTTTAAGATCACACCTTGGGGCACCGGCACGGATTTAAACAGGGACTCATCCTCTGCAGCGGTGATTTCCAGTTCTGCACCCTCACTATCGATTATCTTTTTAAGTCCGGTATTTTGCCAATTGATCAGCGGCAACCAACCGATGCAGCATATTTTATCCGCGCCTGCTCTCTTACACATTTGAATAACCGCCTGAACAATTTCCGGTTTGGTGAAAGTACCCGGATTATTGCCTGCAGGATTGGCCAGAATAGCTGACTTTTGCCCTGGGCGGAACAAATTTTGCCATACCCCCTAATAGTTCCACTGCTTTCAGGGTAGTGTTAAAATAGTTTTGTCCTTTTACAACAGCGAGATCAACAGCATTCTTGCTGAAGGCGAGACCGGGAACCACAGAATGTCCAAGTACCGTAGCGGCGCTCAAGACAGCGCTTTTTTTCAGAAATTCGCGTCGCTTTATTTGTCCGGACATCAGGCCGTGCTTTCTTTCAGGATTGATATCGATCCTGTCAATCTTTCATCAAATCAATCTGTTACAATTTTATCACCGCTGGCTATGCGCCTCTGTTCCAGTTCTAGCTGGATTTTTTTCATGGTTTTTTCGTCAAGATTGTAGAACAAAATCAAAGCAACTGAAATCAAACCGAAAACTGCCGGGATAATACTCATCAGCATTATTAATAGATGATTGACTTCCAAGGATTGAGTTTGATCGGCGATAAAACCATAACTGGATAAAAGTGCACCGGTAAAAAAAGCCCCGACAGCCCAACCAATTTTTTGCGATGTTGCTGAAGCTGAAAAAACCAACCCGGTCGCCCTTCTCCCTCTCTTCCATTCAGAATAATCAGCCGTATCGGCATACATGGCCCAGATAACCGGTGATAAAGGACCGCCGGTTAAAGAACCCGTAATCTGAAACAGAAAAATCAGGGTTATATTTTCTGGTGTTAAGAAATAAAATGCAGCGGTGCTGATCAAAGCAATAATGAATAATAACAGGAAAGCGTTCTTTTTACCTATCCTCATGGTCAGTAATGGTACCAGCAGGGCTCCTATGATCGCACAGCCCTGACCAAGGCCATTGAATATGGTAGCTATTTCCTCAAAGCCCCAATTAAAACTCCATCCCAAAAAATTATAATTAATAGTATTATGGATAGTTTCAGAATAATTTGTGATATAGTATTTAAAATAATAATTGGTCACCCCGCTTCTTGAAGCAACAAACAGAATCATAGTGATGGTAGCAAAAAGAAGAATGATCCATGGCTTATTGGTCATTAAATCCTTTAAGTCTTTGCCAACTGATGTCCTTTGAGATTTTTGAGGTCTTACTCTTTCTTTGGTTAACAGAAAAGTAAGTATAAAAAAAATGACAGCAACAATTCCATATAAAATCATTGTTTCCTGCCAGCCGCCGGGATCCTTGCTATCCACTCCATTGCCCAAATACTTGGCCAGCAATAAACAAGTCAGCGAAACGGTCATGCCACTGATATAGGCAAAGGTAAACTTAAAAGAGGAGGCGCCCGTTCTTTGGGCTGGATCAGGAGTTAGTACCCCTAATAAAGAAGAATACGGAATATTAATTCCAGCATAACAGATCATAAACAGGAATAAAGTGATATAGGCGTAGACGACTTTACCAGTTGGCCCAAAATTCGGGGTAGTAAACAAAAATACTGCTGAAATTGCCAATGGTAAAGCCATCCAGATCAGATAGGGCCTGAATTTTCCCCAGCGGGTTTCTGTTCGATCAGCCACCATGCCAATAACAGGATCAATAACCGCATCAAATATCCGGGAGAACATGATCATGGTACCTGCAACTACCGCGGCCTTGGCAGTGTCTGCAATTTTGAATATATCCGTATAAAAAAACATGAGATTCATCGTTATGCTCTGCCAGAATAAAACCGAGGCAAAATCGCCAAAGCCATAGCCGATTTTTTCTTTTAATGATAGTCTGTCATTCCCATTGCTCATAGAACCTTCTCCTGTTTATTACCGACCGCGCAAAACCTGTAATCTAAATCCAAATTTTCTGATAAAAGTAAGGTAAGATTTAATGTGAATCAAAGAATTATTTCTTGAAAATATGATATAAGTTTAATAATTATCCAGCCGGTATCGAATTCAGGATATGACCTGGTAAAACAGATTTATTAATATTTTTCCTGATCAGCAACTTTATTCTTACATCGAACGTAAATAATCTAAGTCAATAAATAATAGCCGTATATCCTGTTTATTCAGATTATCGAGATATAAATTTTTCTTAAGATTTTCACAGTTCAAGGTATCTGATTGTATAATATAATGTTAGCAATGACTCGACTCGCACCTGGATTTTCAATGGACAGTCGGGCAAAACCAAGGAGGAGAAACCATGAAAAACTATCTGCTTAATCTTCAAAACCTGAAACGAATATTTACTGTTTTATCCGGATTTATCTTTTTTATAATCGCATTCTATTACTCTGGCTGTAGCAAACCACAGCATGGTATTTCACAATATGTATTCACCTATGAAAGTAAGGAATGCCGTATTCGTTCTATACGTTCAGCGGATCAAAAAGTCTCCTACAATGAACTTGTCGGGGAAAATTTTGTAGCAGCAGATTTTGATCAGGATCGGATTTTAGATCAAATCGTGACCGGAGAAATAAATCTTTCTGATGCACAAAAGATTTATGATTACGGCCTCAGCAAACTCAGCGGGACAAACAAATTGCAGGTGACCACTCCTACGACCCGGCAATATTACCAGCAAAATCTGTACCGCGACTACGAAGTAAAAAGTTTCCGTCCAATCAACGCGGATCCTTTTAATGAATTTAAAATCATAGATAAAAAATCTGGTTCCGCTAATATCTCTATTTATATCGATCAGAAAGCCGATGGTACCCTTGATCATACGCTAAAAGGGACAGCTTTATCACAGGATATTCAGAGTGAATATGCGGATATATTGGCAACAGGTATTCAAACAGGCAAACTGATTAAAGTCGACAATATCATTCTGGTTAAAGAATAACAGAAACGCAATTAGCAGAATATCTGATTTATTATCAGTTACATCACGATTACAAATATTTATTTTATCAAAATCATTTTTTGAGTCTGTTTAAAACCCGACTCGGTTTGTAACCGGCAAAAATACAGGCCGCTGCTCACCGGCTTGCCCTGTGTATCTTCACCGTTCCATTCTTGAACCGTTAATCCCGCATTTACCGTGCCGCTGATTAACGTCCTGACTTTGTTTCCCAGAATGTTAAATACCGTCAGATCGATTTTTTCAGCATGGGCCATTGCAAATTCAATATGCGTCGAGGGATTGAACGGATTGGGATAATTGCCATAAAGTTGAAATGACTTTATCCTTAAATTGCCCTGATCCTGGCCGGGGGTATTGGTATAAACATTGCGGACCCGGTAAACGGCAGTTCCGGAAGTGATATATAAGGTCTGCCCGTCGGCATCCCCCCAATTACAATTGGTAGTCTGTCCGGGTACCAGTATCGTATCCAGTATGATTCCGCTGGCATCATACACCCAGATACCCAAAGGACCTGCGGCGAAAAGATGCCCCTCGGCATCAACTTTCATGCCATCGGCATTCCCGGCCGGACTCATATAGGCAAATTGCCGTTTGTTGACGATCACTGTATCGGCCAGCACATCCCAGACATAAATCCGGCGTGCGTCAGAATCACAGACATATAATTTTGTTTCATCCGGCGAAAAAACGATGCCGTTGGGCCGGTTTAACGTGGCATCGAGCAATTGCAATTCTCCCGATGGACTCAACCGGTAAATTCCGTAAAAACCCAATTCTTCCTGGTTGGAATTAATACCGTAAGGCGGATCGGTAAAAAAAATAGCCCCGTCGGACTTTACGGCGATGTCATTGGGACTGTTCAGTTTCTTGCCGTCATAAAGAGCAGCCAGTATTGTCTCAGAACCATCTGCTTCCAGCCTGGCTACCTGTCGTTTCCCGTGCTGCGCCAGGAGTAAATTGCCGGCCAGGTCCAAAGCCAGTCCATTGGAGTTGCCCGACGGATTATAATAAATGGTCGAACCAGAATCCGCCGTCCAGCGGTAGATGGTATTGGCCGGTATATCACTGAACAGTAATGCTCCGTCCTTCCATACCGGTCCCTCTACAAATTGAAAACCATCATCTATCTTCTCAACCTGAACATCATAACCTGCACTTAACTGTCCGGAGACAATAGTCATTCCGCCGGTTAATACCATAATGGCCGACATTAAAAAAATTCCGTGTGTAAATAACCTCATCGAAATTTCTCCATTTATTTATAATCTGTATTACTGATAAAGGCCACTTTTTTGCTGTCCGCTGACCAGGAGGATACATTGATGGTACCCTGTCCACCGTAAACATAAGCGATTATCCTGGGTGCACCCCCTGCTACCGGTATCAATCTGAGATAAACCTGCTGGTAAAACGGGTGGTCGCCGGGATTTACAGCCGCCGAATAGGAGAGGAAAATTATCCATTGCCCATCCGGTGATATATGGGGAAACCAGTTATTATATTCATCAGCGGTAATCTGTACCTGCTCGCGGCCATCGGGCTTCATACGCCAGATCTGCATAGATCCGCTGCGGACAGAATTAAAATAAATATATTTGCCGTCGGGTGTAAATTGCGAGCCGTCATCCAATCCTCTGCTGTCAGTAAGCTGCAGTTCTTTACCCCCCTTGCTTGAAATTTTATAAATATCATAATCCCCATTCCGCTCGGCTGTATATATCAGGAACCTGCCATCAGGCGACCAGTCATGCAGGTACGAAGGTCCATTAGCAGTAATTTGTCTTGGATATCCCACCCTTGATGGGTAAAGTATAAACCAGGGATTGGTTATTATGATTCGGATCATGATGACTGATGCCGATCATACGGCCATCATAAGATACTACATGATCATTGTTATTATTCGCGGCAAAATCTGTATTTATCAGTACCGGTTCATTTTGATCCAGATCGAAGCGGTACAAAAATCCCTTGCTGTTAAAAATCAGCGATTTGCCATCGGGGGTCCAGTTAGGCGCCTGCCATGATTCCGGCGAGCGGTAGATTATTTTTTTGTTGCCGGTTTCAATATCCAGTATTTCCAGATTACTGCCAATATAATCCCGGTAAGGTACAAAATCAGACCGGGCCGGTATAATAATCCGGACATTGCCGAAGATTGCTTTTTCAATTACATCTTCTTCATGTGCACACACAAACAGGCCCACATAAACACTATCACCCAGGTCCAGGTCGGAAACTTGCGTGCTGACCAGAGCATCACCGAATCGTGCCACGGACATAGTGTAGGAGTTTTCCTTTCTTTCCAGTTGAATCACATCCGGTTTGTTTATGGATGATCGAACTTCTTCCGTCTCAGCACCCCGGGTCCGCCGGAATTGCAGGGAAGTCAGCCCGTCCCCATGAACTGCCAGATCGGCATAAGCAGCATTTGAATCAAGGCTGCTGCGGACGATCCAACCCATTTTTCTATGAGCATTCACCCCACTACCGAAGAATTCACATTGCGCATTTAAAATAAAATTACCCTTTAACCGTTTCCAGACCATATAAAATTCATCATGTTCAGCCCACATATTCAGGCCTGAGCCGGAAATGATATATTCCTGTTTATCAGCCTGATAGCTGACGGAACCGGGAATTTTTACCGAACCCACATCGCCGCTTTGTTCGAATATACCTGTGGATTGTTGAGAAAAACCTGATGACATCAGAAGACTATAAATCAATACTGTCGTTGTCCGGACACATGACAATTTTATTCCCTTTCTATACTAATCTTTCCTGAACTGCTAATTTTAATCTACCAGTTTGAGGGACTATTCTCAAGTGCTAATTCGAACGGCGGGAGTCGAGCAGAATCGATTTTTTATCAAAGTTCTGTCCAGATTTTTCTATTGCGCTCTGCATTATCCCGGTCATAAAAAAAATAAAACCTCATTTTCCGGTTAATGAATTTAGCTCATTATTCCGATATAATAATAGCAGGATAAGTATCTAAAAGACAATGAGTAAAACACGCTAATCCGACTGACGCCATCAATAAAATACCTGACTGGGGAGAAAATTGATGTCTAGTTCAACTAGTCTGCGCCGGGTGACCGGTTTCTGCATTATCTTTATTCTGGCCCTGATATCCAAATCCCATTCACAAGTCGATGAGCTTCAATTCGAAAAAATTTCTATTGAATCAGGATTATCGCAAAGTTCGGTGTTGTGTATCTATCAGGATCATAAAAATTTTATGTGGTTTGGAACATATGCAGGTTTAAACCGCTATGATGGTTATAATTTTAAGGTATATAAGGCCGAACCCGGCAATTCAAACAGTCTGAGTAATAACAATGTCGAATGTATTGTCGAAGATCATCTGGGTAACATCTGGATCGGGACCGAAGACGGTCTGAATCGTTATGACCGGGATAAAGAAAAATTTACGACTTACCGGAATGATCCCGATGATCCAACCAGTTTAAGTACCAATTATATCCGATCACTTTATGAAGACCGCCAGGGGGTATTGTGGATTGGGACCTACGGCGGAGGATTGAATAAGTTCGACCAGGAAAGCAATAAATTTATCCGCTACCTGCATGATGCGGATAATCCGCAGAGTTTGAGTCATAATAATGTTTTATGTATTCTGGAGGACCGGCAGGGTCGGTTGTGGATCGGCACCGATGGTGGATTAAATTATTTCGACCGGCAGAAAGGAGAATTTATTCATTTCCTCCATGATCCTAAGAATCCCAAAAGTCTTAGTCATGACAGTATCTGGCGTCTCTATGAAGACCGCTCCGGGAATCTATGGATAGCCAGCTGGGGCGGTGGACTGAATCTTTTTGATCCTGAGAAAAATCAGGCCATCCGTTATCAAAACGATGATGCCAATCCGTACAGCCTGAGCAATAATGTGACCCGCTCCATCTGCGAAGACCGTGATGGAAACCTGTGGGTCGGCACTGATGGTGGAGGTCTCGATATTCTGAATCCCGGGGATAAAGATAAAAACCGCTTTCTGCATTATAAAAGTAATCGTAATGATCCGAACAGTCTGAGCAGTAATGCTTTGCTTTCTATTTTTAGAGATCGATCCGGTATAATCTGGATAGGTACTAACTTCGGCGGGATTAATAAATACAATCCCGACCGTAGAAAATTTGCTCATTATAAAGGCCAGCCGGGGGATGCCAGAAGTTTGAACAACAGTTCCATTTTAGCAATACATGAGGACAGTTCAGGATTTATCTGGCTGGGCACCAATGGCGGCGGTTTGAATCGTTTCAACCGGAAGACAAATACCTACACTCAATACACGTTTAGTCCCAGGGATCCGCACAGTTTGAGTAATAATGTAGTGCGCAGTATCTGTGCGGACAATACCGGTAAAATCTGGGTTGGCACCGACGCCGGTTTGAACTCTTTTGATGCTAACTCCAATCAGTTTACCAGGTATTTACCCGTTGCCAATGATCCGCAAAGTTTGAGTAATCATACCATTTTTAATATTTTTAAAGACCGGCTTGGAAATCTGTGGATCTGTTCCATGGACGGATTGAATCGCTTTGACCAGCAGACCGGAAAGTTCGTTCGCTATATGCATAACAGCGCCGACTCGGCCGGACTCAGCGATGGTTTTGTCTGGTCGATCAGGGAAGACAACACTGGCCAGTTTTGGATCGGTACCAATACCGGTGGATTAAACCGACTGGATCCGCAAACCGGAATTTTTACTCACTATAATTATAAGCCGAATGATTCCACAGCACTTAGTTCTGATAAAATTATCTGCATTTATCAGGACGATACCGGAGTGATCTGGTTAGGAAGTCAAAATGGATTGAATAAATGGAGTCCCGAAACTGAATCCTTCCGCCATTACGGTGAAAGAGATGGCCTGCCCAGCAACTCTGTTCAAGCACTTATAAATGATGATCAGGGAAATCTTTGGATAAGTTCCAATAAAGGACTGTCTAAATTTGATCCACGGACCTTGATCTGCCGGAACTATCTCGAAAGCGACGGTCTGCAGAGTAACGAATTTGGAGTGAATACCTGCTGCAAACTGGCCAGCGGTGAGTTGGTTTTTGGGGGAATTAACGGATTTAACATTTTTTTCCCGGATAGCATCAGCAATAATCCCGATATCCCCGGAGTGGTTATTACAAATTTTATGATCTATAACAAACCGGTCTACATCGATGAGAAATTCGGCGGGCGCGCACTGCTCACCCGGTCAATATCCGAATGCAAGGAAATCAAACTTTCTTACCAGGATAATGTCTTCTCATTTGAATTTGCCGCTCTCAGTTATGCTTCATCCCAGGACAACCTGTATGCCTATATGATGGAAGGATTTGATAAGGAGTGGATTTTTACCAATGCCAGCCGGCGCTTCGCTACGTACACAAATTTGCCGGGCGGCGATTATACCTTCCGGGTCAAAGCCTCCAATAACGATAAAATCTGGAATGAAGAAGGAACTTCCATCCACATTATTATCACACCCCCCTTCTGGCAGTTATGGTGGTTTCAAAGCCTGGTGCTCGTACTGATTCTGGTTTTGATTTATACGATTTTTAAGATTCGGGTAAAAAACATAGAAGCGCACCGGCGTGAACTGGAAATTAAAGTTGAAGAGCGTACCCATCAGTTAAGTGAAAAAGCCACTGAATTAGAAAAATCGAACAGCGATCTGGCCATTGCCAAAAATGAGACCGATAATATTCTGCATAACGTGGAAGAGGGATTTTTTCTAATAGATCAGAATTATATCATAGCATCGCAATATTCCTCTGCCCTGGAATCTATTTTTTGCAGAAAAAACCTGGCTCATTTGAATCTGCTGGATTTTCTGGCCACCTGTCTTTCCGCCGAAGAAGTGAATAATACCAATATGTTCCTGAAACTTCTCTTTGATGACAGCGTCAATGAGGAATCCATCGTAGATTTAAATCCATTGATTGACCAGGAATTTGTTCTTAGTCAGGCTTCCCCCGGCAAGGTATCTGCTGCAGCTAAAAGCACTAAATATCTAAATTTTAATTTCAGGCGGATCAAATCCGATGAACAGCAAACTATTGAATTGATTACCACGGTCCGGGATGTCACCGAACCGATCTTACTGGCCATGCAATTAAAGAAAGAGGAAGCCAGAAGAGAGAGGCTGATGCAACTGATCCTTGGAATCCTGGATGTCGAGCCGGATATGTTGAGGGATTTTAATGAAAGCGCCAAAAGAGAGTTGGACTTTATTGACAGCAGTATGAGCCAACTGGAAATAGAAGATGTGCAAAAGATACTGGTAAAGATTTTCCGCTCCATACACCTGATTAAAGGCAATGCCAAATTATTAAATATTGATTACTTTGCCGAGCAGGCACATCAGTTTGAGAACATCATCAGCGAATTACAGAAAAAATCCGCTCTTAGTGAAAAAGATCTACGACCACTCCGTGAAAAACTGCACGAGTTGCAAACCGGTATGGAAGAGATGGAAAGTGTCATTGGCAAAATGGGCCAGTTGACCACGCATAAAGGGGGCAGGAAAAAAACCGACACCCGTTCCATGTTACAATCCCTGGAGAACTTGATCAACAGTTTCAGCAGCGATCTGGGTAAGAAAATAAAATTCCAATACAGTAAATTTAATGGCCGCATAATTCCGGATAAATACCATTTGTTAGTCAAAGAAGTACTGATTCAACTGGTGCGGAATTCTATTTCGCATGGTATTGAACTCCCCGCAGAACGTAAGCGAATTAAGAAATCGCCTTATGGGAAAATAGAGATTTCAACCTTTAAACGAAACGGCAGCATCGGATTTCGTCTGCGGGATGACGGCCGTGGTTTGCAGTTGGAAAAATTAAGACAAAAAGCCATTCAAAGCGGAAAATGGCAGGACGAAGAAATTAATAACTGGAATGATCAGCAAATAGCTGAATTGATCTTCGCCTCAGGCATCACTACTTCCGACAAAGTCGATATGGTCGCCGGCCGGGGTGTAGGTATGGATGGGGTCAGACACCGCATTCAGGAACATCAGGGTGAAATCCGTGTTTCGTTTAACAAGGATAAATTTTGTGAGTTCGAGATAATCCTGCCGGCGGTCTGATTAAAGTCATTTATTGTTCAAGAACATCTTTTACTTTTTTGATAAAATCATTCATCATAAAAGGTTTTTGAATGAAGGCTTCGCCGTGGTCATGCAGGTGCCGATACATCATGGTATCCGCCATATATCCGGACATAAAAAGCACTTTAATTCCTGGTCTCATTTTTTCAATCCTGTCCTTCAATTCCTGGCCGTTCATGGCCGGCATGACCACGTCGGTAATCAGCAGGTGAATCTGCTCCGGGTATTTTTCACAGACTTTAAGCGCTTGGTCAGGATGATTGGCCGTCAGAACCTTATAACCATGCCTTTTTAGAAAAATTTCTCCGATGGCCAGTATTTGTTCTTCGTCTTCTACCAGCAAAACCGTTTCGCTGCCACTGACCGGCATACTGATTTCTTTTTCCTCTGCTTTTTCAAGCGGGCCCTGATTTCGCGACAGATAGATGTTGAACGTAGTGCCGGCATCTGATTCGCTATGGACATCAATAAATCCGTTGTTCTGTTTGACAATACCATAAACCGTGGAAAGTCCAAGACCGGTACCTTTGCCGGGATCTTTGGTTGTAAAAAACGGTTCAAAGATATGCTCCAGCACATCTTTCTCCATACCACAACCGGTATCACTGATAGTCAATCGTACATAGTCACCCGGCGTAAATCCTTTTTGCTTCCGGTAGATACTTTCAGCGTAAGTTAAATTATCCGTCCTGATGGTGAGTTTACCACCAGCGGGCATGGCATCACGGGCATTGATCGCCAGGTTAGTCATGATTTGATCAACCTGAGCCGGATCTATCCTGACCAGCCAGAGATCCTCTTGCGGAATAAAGTTACATTCGATGTCCTCGCCTAACAGGCGACTAATCATCTTTTTACTATCACCGATAATTTTATTAAGGTCGATAACTTTTGGTTCTATAATTTGCCGCCGGGAAAATGCCAGCAAATGCCGTGTAAGCTCTGCCGAGCGCCGGGCCGCTTTGAGTATTTCTTCAAGATCAAACAGGAGAGGATCGTTACGGCTCAGTTTATTCCGGGCTAATTCAACATAACCGATGATAATACTCAGATTGTTGTTAAAATCGTGTGCGACTCCACCGGCCAGACGTCCTACGGCTTCCATCTTTTGTGCCTGTAAAAGTTGAGCCAATAAATTTTCATTTTCCTCTTCTGCACGTCTGCGGGCCTGCCTGGATTCCACCTCGCGTAATTGCCGTTCAACTGCGGGACCCAACCGGGCCAGACGATCTTTAAGCAGATAATCATCGGCGCCACTATGCATGGCTTCAACCGCAATTTCTTCACCGATAGTGCCGGAAATCAGGATAAAAGGCAGATCAAGACCGCTGGTTTTGATAATATTCAAGGCCTCCAGGCCACTGAAAGAGGGTAAGACATAATCCGACAGCACGACATCCCAGGTGCGGTTCATTAAAACAGATTGCAGCGCGGCTGCCGAATCCACACGACACCATGAAACATCATAACCGCAACGGGTTAATTCATGAACCATTAACTCTGCATCGATTACCGAATCTTCGATGATCAAAACCTCCAGCTTTTTCCCTGAAGCTCCGGACTGTGCTGTGTTCAGCGTGGTCATTGTTTATACCTCATTCAGGCGGGAAGTTTTTTCAGGCAGCTGATTGAGTAATAACCAATACAGGCCTACCTGTTGTACTGCCATATTAAATTTCTCAAAGTCCACCGGTTTGACAATATAACTGTTTACACCTGACTTATAGGCATCGATAATATCAGATTCCTCCCGTGAAGAAGTCAATATCACAATCGGTATAGCGCGTGTACGGGGATCCTCTTTTAACCGGCATAAGACCTCATGTCCGTCTACCTTGGGTAATTTTAAATCAAGCAGGATCAGCGACGGCATTAAGCCGACAGGCTCCGCATTGTCTGTGGCCGATCCAAAAATGAACTCCAATGCCGCCGCACCATCTTTCACCCAGGCCATCCGATCAGCCAGATGATATTTTTTAAAGGCCAGCTGGGTTAATTCAGCATCATAGGGATTATCTTCAATCATTAAAATATCGATTATCCGGATTTCTTTCTGCTTCCGTATAATCTTTCTCATTCAAATGTCTCCTTCCGATAAGGCAGAGTAAAGAAAAATTTGGCTCCCTGGTCCACTGCGCTTTCTGCCCAGATACGTCCGCCATGCCGGTGTATAATACGCTGTACCAGCGCTAATCCCACCCCTGTCCCTTCAAATTGTTCCTGTGTATGCAAACGCTGAAAGACACCAAATAATTTATTGATGTATTTCATATCAAAACCAATGCCATTATCGGCAACAACATACAATACTTCTCCACCCTGTATTGAACCGCTTACCTCCAGTTTGGCCTGTTTACGCAACCTGGTAAACTTGAAAGCATTATCAAAAAGATTGATCCACAACTGGCGCATCAAAACTCCATCGGCTTCAACATCAGGTAAGGGAGACAAATCAAATTTAATCTTGTGATTCTGTGTTTCCAGACTAACCTGACTGAATACCTCGCGGGCCAGATTGGTCATATCGATCCTGAACTTTTTCAGGGGTTGCCGGCTCATTCGCGAAAACCTTAATAGGGCATCGATCAATTGCCCCATCCGTCCGGCTTCACTGCGCACTATGCCTAACAACCGAATCCCGTCATCATTAAAGCGGTTTTTATAATCATCTTCCAGCAGGCGGGTAAAACCATCGATAGCGCGGATTGGTGCACGCAGGTCGTGCGAAACTGAATAGGCAAAGGCTTCCAATTCCTGATTGGAAATCTGCAGTTCAGCGGTGCGGTCTTTGACTCGTTGTTCCAGTTCTTCATTCATTTTCTGAATCTTTTTCTCGGCGCGATGCTTTTCCGCGATTTCCTTATTCAACTTAATATTAATCTCTGCCAGTTCACGGTTTCGTTTCATGATCTGATAGGTTCTGATCCTGTAAATTAAAAGAATCAGGGACGAAACGAATATGAACAGTAAAAATCTAAACCACCAGGCCTGCCAGAAGGGCGGCCGGATGATAATTTTCAGCGTAGTACCCTCTTCATCCCATAAGCCGTCATTATTCGAACCTTTCACCTGGAAAAAATATGTGGCCGGACTCAAACTGGTGTAAGTGGCATATCGTCGTTGGGCATCGGTATAGACCCAGTCTTTATCAAAACCGTCCATTTTATAGGCATATAAATTTTTCCTGGGATCAGCGAAATGAAGCGCGGAAAATTCCAGGGTAAATACTTCATCCCGGTAAGAAAGTTCAATTTCTGCTGTTTCCGAAATACTATTTTTTAAAATTACAGCACCAGCCAGCTGTTGCCCTATGGCTATGGATTTATTATATAACCGGAAATCTGTTATTACGGTTTTTTTAGGACGGTAGGTATTATTGCTGATTTCCTCCGGATTAAAAACGGTAATTCCGTCTAATCCGCAAAAAATCAAATCACCATCTGCTACCTTGCAACAGGCATCCTGCGAGTATAAGTTTTTTATCAGACCATCACGGTAATCAAAATGCCAGAATTTTTCCGTCAACGGAGAAAATTTTAATAATCCTTCGGTACCAATCCATAAATTACCCTGATTATCCTCCAGAATACTCAAATGTACATTTAATTCTATCCGTTCTTTGAATTTGTAAGAAGTAAAAATTTTGCTTTCACGGTCAAATTTATTCAATCCGCCGCCATTAGTACCGATCCATATATTGGCTTCCTTATCCTCATAGATAAAAAAGACCTCATCATGGCTTATACTATTTGGATTTGACGGATCATTCTTATAATGAATAAATCGATCAAGTGTATCCCCCGGAATGATTTGATTTAAACCACCCCCTTTTGTGCCAATCCACATAGTACCGGCCCTGTCTTCGAAAATAGCTATAACAATTTCAGAACTTATGCTGGCTGAATCGGATAAACTTGGTAAATAGTGAATCGGTTTAACCGCCGTATTTTGTCTCGCCTCCGCCCTCCATTTGGTTAAACCATTCCAGGAGCCGATCCATAAATTCCCCTGCCGGTCCTCATAAATGCAATTCACATAATTATTCCTGATAATTCCGGCCGGATCGTTATTATAATTTTTATAAACGACAAATTTATCATTTAGCGGACTAAACTGTATCAGACCGTCACCGTTGGTACCGATCCATATTTCGTTTTTCTTATCGATGTATAAACAGCTGATTAAATTGGAGGAGATGCTGCCCGGATCGGCAGGATCATGGCTGAACAGTTTGTAATCCCCGCTGCGAGGATCATAACGAATCAAACCTGAGCCATAGGAACTAATCCACCAAATCCCCCGACCATCCACTTTCAGCGATCGGATCTGATTAAGTTTTTGCTGTGGTTTACCGGGCATATTTTGAAACATCACAAATTTCTTTCTCTGCAAATCGATTTTATTTATTCCTCCACCATCCGTACCGATCCACAATATGCCCGATTTATCCTCATAGATACATTGTACAAAATTGTTACTCAGACTCTTGGGATTATCATCTTCATGAAGCAGGTGTACAATACTTCCATCTTTCCTGTTTAAAATATTGATCCCCCCTCCGTAAGTACCTATCCATAGATTTCCATAATCGTCTTCATACAAACACCTGACATAATTATGGCTCAGACTTGTCGGATCACCTGAACGATGACGATAATTGACCATTTCATTAGTATTGAAATTTACTTTGGTTAATCCATCATTTTGACTGCCCAGCCAGAAATTACCCTCGCTGTCTTCGAAAATGGTTATAATATATCCGGCCTTAGCTACATTGGCATATTGAATAAAATTATCCTGCAGCCGGTTATACCGTGACAAACCTGAATTCCCCTGATCGTTATTGGTACCGATATAGATAGATCCAAACCTGTCTTTAAAAACATTGCCGACATAACTGTTACCTATGCTGAGACTATCCTGAGAATCCCGGCGATAAAGCCGTACATATTTATCCTTTCTGGAATCAAAAACATTAAGCCCGTCATAAGTCGAGACCCAGAGCATCCCCGAATCATCTTCACAAATACTGCTGACCAGCAGGTTTAAATTAGAACCGGTTAGATCCAGCTCATCTTTATAGCGGGTGAAATTTTCGTATTTACGGTTGAATTTATTCAATCCACCCCCTACCGTACCGACCCAGAGATCACCCCGGCTGTCTTCAAGAATTACTGATACAGCCCTGTTGCTGATGCTCAACGAATCTGTTGGATCCTGTTGATAAATGGCAAAGTTATATCCGTCATAGCGGTTCAAACCGCCATAGGTACCAAACCACATGTACCCTTCCCGGTCCTGCAGAATCGTATTGACGCTGTTGTGCGAAAGTCCATCCTCGGCAGTTATATGTTCAAATTCATATTGATGCAATTGCTTATAAAACAGGGCCGAGATTCTTGAATCAGATGACTTATTTTCTTCACCCGCGGTAAGGCCTGCTGAAATACCTGAAAATATTAACAGAAACATCAGGCTGAGCATAATCGGCCCGTTTATCCTGTAAACTATCCGCTGGTTAACTCCGACCTTCATTATACCAATACCCACTCTAGACCTTATAAACTAAAATAAAAAACCGCACCTTCATCTACCTTGCCCTCAGCCCAGATGCGTCCGCCGTGACGGTTAATGATCCGTTCAACCGTGGCTAAGCCGATACCCATACCCAGATATTCCGTCTGCAACCGCTGAAAGGGCTCAAAAAGTTTTGACCTGTATTTCATATCAAAACCAATACCATTATCTCTGATAAAAAAGATAACCCCGTCCTGGCCTTGTTCCTGACCAAACTCGATCTTTGTATTTTCTTTTTTTGAAGTAAACTTCCAGGCATTGTGCAACAGATTCTCCAGCGCCACCCTCAGCAAATTCGCATCGCCGTCGGCACTTAATCCTTCCGCTATGACAAATTTGACTTTCCGCTGCGGTTCCTCCTGTTTATACCGGTTAATTATATTTTCCGCAATCCTGCTCAGATCAATCCGCTCTTTGGTTATGCTGCCCCGGGTTATCCGCGATAGTTTCAGCAGATCATCGATAAGTTGAGACATGTTACCGGTCGCTTCGTTGATACGTCGCAGATAATCCTTGCCCTGCGGACCCAATTTCTCTTTATAGTCTTCCAGAATGGCATGACTGAAACCTTGTATACCCCTCAGCGGTGCACGTAAATCGTGTGAAACCGAATAGGCAAACGATTCCAGTTCACGGTTAGATACCTCCAGTTCGGTGGTGCGTTCCCGCACGCGCTGTTCCAACTCCATATTCATTCTCTGTATTTTCTTCTCGGCCCTTTGCCGATCCTCAATTTCCTGACTTAATCTGATGTTGATACCGGCTAATTCCCTGTTCCGCTTGCGCATCTGCCGGGTTCTGAACTGGTAAGCCAGGTATATGAATGAAAATAATGCCAGCAGGACTATTACCCTGAACCACCAGGTCTGCCAGTAAGGGGACCTGATAATAATTTCCAATGAACGCCCTTCATTATTCCATAATCCATCGTTATTCGAGGCCTTGACCCGAAAAGTGTATTGACCGGGATCCAGATTTGTATAGGTAGTCTGTTCTTTGACGGGAACTGACATAATTCCAGTCTTTTTCAAACTTTTCCAATTTATAGGCATATTTATTATTTTTAGGTGAATTAAAATGCAAGGCCGAAAATTCGATCGAAAACACATTAAAATCATATGGCAGCTCAATGCTCTTTGATTCGGTTATAGATTTTTGCAAAACCAGATGACCATTGGTCTTTCTGGCAATCGGTACCGATTTATTGAAGATTCTAAAATCGGTAATGACAACCGACGGTATGATCAAGTTACTCAGAATACTGTCCGGATGAAAAACCGTAAAACCGTTAACACCCCCAAGGTAAATTTTTCCGTTTTTTCTGTCTTTATAAGCAGCATTAACGCAAAGTTCGCCCACCTTCAGTTTATCATATGAATTAAAACCTTTAATTTCATGAGTCTTCAAATTCAAGACGCTGAGATAATCTCCGTTGCTTATCCATAGATCCCCTTTTTCATCCTGGACTATAGATTGAATTGTATTACTGAACAGCCCGTCCGAATCTAAATAAATTTTAAAATTAGGCGGGGCTTCAGGATCATCACCGAACATTAATTGATTCAGACCAGTGGTGGTACCCAGCCAGAGATCACCGTCCGCTGCACATAACATAGACAGGATTTTATTATCACTGAGACTATTGGGATTATTCGGATCATGAATGTAATGAAAAAATTTATTATTCTTTTTATCGTATCTGTTTAATCCCCCTTTATCCGTTCCTATCCACATTCGCCCGTAACTGTCCTGGACAATACACCAGATGATATTATCGCTTATACTGCTGGGATCATCAGGATCGTGCCGGTAGGTAGTAAATGTTTCAGTAAGGGGATCAAATCTGGAAAGACCACCGCCCCAGGTGCCTATCCACAGATACCCTTCGGGATCTTCATGAATCGTATAAACGTTAGTTGCACTTGGATCCGCCGGATTAGTATAATAACGATGAAATTTTTTGGTGGTCCGGTTATATTGATTCAATCCCGCTTCAGTACCAAGCCACAGGTTTCCTGCCCTGTCTTCAAAAACTGTACGAACAGCATTATTGCTGATGCTCCAGGGATCAGCGGGGTCATATACAAAATTCAGATACTCCTTGTTATTCAGATTAAAAACATTTAATCCGCCGATCCTGGTTCCGATCCAAAGCACATTCTGCTGATCTTTATATATCGCATATACTATCTTGTCGGTCAACCGGTTTGAAACTTCAGGATCAGACAGACAATGAGCAAATTTCAAAAGCTCCGGATCGTATTTATTTAATCCTTTAGATTCAACACCGATCCAGAAGACACCGGAAACGTCTTCGAAGATATCATACACGGAATTACCGCTGAGGCTTTGTGAATCATCTGGCCGCAGTTGATAGCGAATGAATTTTTCGTGTCCGGCAGTACCGGAAACAGATCTATCTTTCCAGGCAAGTTTATTTACACCCCCGCCCCAGGTCCCGATCCATAGATTCCCCGCCCGGTCGGTAAGCAGTTTCATGATCGTATCGTAATTGATGCTTTTAGGATCTTTCGGATCGTGGTTATAGTGATAAAACTGTTTATCCAGCGGATCAAATTTATTCAGTCCCCCGCCCCAGGTCCCGATCCACATATTGCCAGCCCGGTCCTTGCTTAATGCCGAAACATTATCATTGCTCAGACTATGCGGATTGCGGGGATCATGCTGGTAACTGCGGATAACCTGAGCGGTCCTGGGATCGAACAGGCTGATACCAACACGTGTACCAATCCACAATATTCCATCCTGATCTTCCTGAATGGCGGCGATTTTATCACTGATCAGACTTTGCGGATCTTGCGGATCATGACGATAGTGCACAAAAACCACGCCTTCACTGACGCCGTTATTTTCATCCTGATTCCGATTTTTAACTACTTTGTTTAAGCCCCCTCCCCAGGTTCCGATCCACATCGTACCGGCAGCATCTTCATGGATAATCTGAATATCATCATGACTGAGACTGGTGGAGTTCGCAGGATCATGCCCATAGTGAATGAATTGTTCGGTTTGAGCATCATAACGATTTAAACCCCCTCCCGTCGTACCTACCCACAAGGTCCCCTCCCTGTCCACCAGAAGGCTTTTAACAAAGTTATGACTCAAACTGTTGGGATTCTTTGGCTCTTTCTTGAAGACTTTAAAATTGTATCCGTCGTAACGGTTCAAACCATCATAGGTGCCCAACCATAGAAATCCGACATGATCCTGACTTATACAGGTTACTGAAACCTGGGATAAGCCCTCCTGGGCCGATATGTGTTCAAAAGTAATATTCTGGGCGGATAGGTCTACAGAATGGAATAAAAGTAATCAGCAGCAGCAGAGGCAGTTTTAGCCGCAGTTGTATTTTTATTTCCCCCATGGATGAAAGTATTCCTATAGAATTGATCCTCTGCATCTGAAAATCGTTTTTCTATATAATCGGCAAGGTTTTAATAAATATGAGGATAGTGAGGCTAAAGTCATAATCTTCAGTCTTGATCTTATAACAGCCGTTGGGGTGAGGGGTAACGCGACTAATATAGCTAATTTGGCCCTTTAAAAGACTCATTGCTTAAAGTAAAAAAACGTCTGTGTCAATTAAATTACAGACGTTTTCTGTAGCAAAAATCATTAAAAACAATGACTATTTGACCAGCATCACCCATAATAGAATTAAAATAACATTTGCCGCATTGCTTCAAATACGGTCATGTCCGTGATCTTAAAGAAATCAGGAACATATTGCTGAAGGTTGATCAGCTGCTGAATCTCATAGTACGATGCCGGCAAGGAAACCTGGTATGTGCGGTCAGGTACGATATTCCGGTCCACCAGCGGATAAAAACGCAGGTTTAATCCCCGTTCGGATAGAAGCCTGCTGATAAGCTAGCAGACGGTTTTCTTTTATCTGCACGATGGCTATCGGTGTCGTTGTAAAAAGCGCAGCGAAATCGGACCACTGTGTCAGTCCGGGTACTCCGGCCTGAAAATCCGGTGAAGTCTGGATCTGTTGTAAGGAAAAATCGGATCCGCTGGCTTGCCTGACAGATTCGGCAATCCGGCGAAAAACATCCCCGAGGGTATTTTCATCCGCGGCAACTTTGGCGGAATTTATATAAGCATTACTCCAATTCCAATGACTGTCAAAAGAGCGAACCTTGATAAGCATGGACGGACTATCCCGCACCACCAGCAGATCCGTTCCGCACGGATTATCGTTTTGAAGTTGCAGCAGCAGATTATACGGTTTGTAATCAACCGGATTATCCGCAGCCACCCAATATATAAGTTTATCTGCAGCCAGCGGATTATAATAATACAATCCCATAATGCTGTTAGTCCCGGGCAGACGAACACCGTCTGAGCAGATGATTTCATTTCCGAATTGCAGCGGTAACTGCTTTTGCATTTGCTGTACGATTTTGTTTTGTTCCGCTGTTCCGATCAGCAACAGATTATATTTTTTTAAATCCGCCGGGGTAACCTGGGTATCGGCTTTTATTTTTAAATGACCGTACAGTAACTGATGATTGGGCACGCCTTCTTTAATATCGCCCTGATCCCCCACCCACATCGGGCCGGGACTTTTACTGGCAGCGCCGGCGGCCCGGGCCAGCAGATTTTGTGTCTGCGCATCGCCACTTGTACCATAAACAATCAATAACGGTTCGTTGTGATAAAGATTATGCACTCCACCGGCCGTGCGCAAAACAACTCCCGGCTGAACAGGTTTTTCCGCAAAAGCTGACCATTTTCCATTTTCATTCGCGATAAATACCGTATCAGCCAGAGGAGCTGTTAACCTGAAAGGTATACTTCCATTAACCGATATTTTCAAATCCTGTTCTGGATTTAATGGAGAATTCGTGATATCTACCTGTAACCTTTTTATATTTTCCAGTTTAAGATACAACTGGTTACGAACGCCTGCTGTTGCTTTGAAATATGCCGGACCGGGAAGGTCACCCCATTCCGCAACTTTAAGCCAGTACGCTCCGCAGGCCTGACCATCGACTGCAGTATATTCAATTTGCTTAACATCCCGGAATTCCGGTAAAACCTGATCGTACATCCACTGCAGAGCGCGGTTATTACCTTCGCTATAATTCCAGGCCGCATGCTGTAATCCGTTGGTTTCATCTATAATGACCTGTCCACCGGCCTGTATCAATTTTTGTAGCGGTGCCCTGGAACCCAGTACCGGCACACTTGGATCATCCTGGCTATGAGTGGAATAGATCGGTACATGACCGGCATTGAGTATCGGCAATTCTGATCCATAGCCGCATACCGGTCGCCCGGAGGCCCACTTATCAGGATATCGCGATGCTAAACGAAAAGTACCGCCGCCGCCCATGCTGGCACCGGTCAGATGGATCCGCTGTTTATCTATACTCCAGTTTTTTTGCACATACTCCACTGCTGCCAGTACATCGGCTTCCGATAGATCCACGTACCCGCCACCCCGGGCTCTTCCTAACACATGGAGTTCAAAATAATCAGGGTTACTCTTTACACCGCCGGAATACTCCAGGTGATTGCCGCCATAACCGTGCATAACCACTACCAGCGGGTAGGTTTTTTGGGAATCATAGCCGGCAGGTATGGCCAGTTTAAAGGGCTGCCCCGATTCATCTACCCGTGATAAGTAAGCCCATTCCTGAACACCGCTCAGGGTATTCAGTATACCAGGATTCGTACGTATATCCTGTACCCAGCGGTTCAGTCGGAAAAGTTCCTGCAGGGTGTGATCGGCTGTTTCACCCTCCTGCTGCTTGTAGGTTGAAACCCGGTATTGCAGATAACGCAACCAGCCATGATAGCGCTCTGAATCCCGGGATGACAAAATTATATTTATCTGCTCGTCAAGGTTAGCGGTTAAGATTCCTAAATTTCCGAAATAGCAGATACGTTCATCCCTGAAAATACGATTATCTGAATCTGAAACCACGGCAGCAATACGGTAAAATCCGGGTGCTAAAGGTTTATGAACAGGGACCCCCAGAGCCTGGGTGAAATGTTCCAGTAACTGATCCTGCTGGTTGAAAATATCTACCGCGGCTGTTAGTTTTGCGCGGGCCTGGCTTTGTACACCAAGTTGAAACAACAGGTCAGCATCACTTGTCGCCGCAGGGCGGATAAACTGAATTTGTAATGCCGGTCGGAGTTCCAGATCATCAACGATAAAGGCTATTTGTCCCCAGGCCGTTTTAGTCACCAGCTGCAGTCCGCCCTGTTCTGCCTCCCCGGGTATTAAAAACTCGTCCGTTATGTTGGTCCAGTCCGCTTTATTACAATCTGCCCGGCCAATTGCTATTTGCCTGACTGAGTCTTGCTGCCGGTATAAGACCAGCACATCAATTTGTCCCCAGCCTGCCTCCAGGTTGCGGAACCAGCCGCTAAAACTATACTTATATCCGGGCTTCAGGATCGTCTCGACATTAGTACCGACTCCCGCCCCATCTTTCAGGGGGTGAAAGAGCAGAGCCTGTTTACCGGAATGGAAACCAACCGTGGAAATTTCAAACCGGCTGGAATCAAAGTCCGTCCAATTTTCCAATGATTTTTTCTCAAAACTAGAATTGCTCAGCAGGTTAAGATTTACGGCAAATGCCGGCAGGGTGATAATAAAGGTCAAGATTAGAATATTGAAGAAATAATTTCTGTATCCTTTCATGATCAACTCCTTATAATTCTATATGATTTATTATCACGGCATTTGGCGATTGTGATACTATGATCTATAAATATACACAGCTGCAGATTAAAAAAAAACGTCTGTGTCAATTAAGACACAGACGTTTTAAACAACAAAAACAATAAAAACTGGTGACTATTTAATGAACATCATCTTTTTCACCAGATTGATGCTTCCGGCTTCTAATTGATAGAAGTAGACGCCACTGGCCAGATTTGCTGCATTAAAAGTAACCGTATGCGGTCCGGCATGCTGGGTGGTATTCACCAGCTGTGCTACCTGATCACCTAACAGGTTATAAACAACTACCTTTACCTTTTCAGTTTTCGGCAGAGTATAAGCTATTTCAGTCGTGGGGTTAAAAGGATTCGGGTAATTTTGCTCGAGTTTATAGCCGTTAACTACCTGGTCGCCGGGTCTGACTGCAGTGGATGGCGACAAAAGTACCGTACCGAACGAGGCAGGTTGCTGCCAGGTAAAGGCATTATCGGTCCACCAATGACGTACATCCTGGCGGGTTCCCTCGAGACTTTCACGATCGGCATTGGAAATTTCATAACCGATTTCCGTGTCTTCAGCGAGAGTAAATATCTGAACGCTGTTCTTCAACAGTTGATCCTGAGCAATCATCAGCTCAAATATATAACCACCTTCTATATCTACCCAAGCATAGGTACCCGGGCCATCACCGATAGGATTGTTCTCGGGAGTTTCATCACGGACCCAGCGCCATTGAATGTCATTGGCGTCATAGGAAGCAGCGTCTTCATTCCCACCGTCAAAGAACATTTCGATGGCATCATTCAACCAGGCGGATGAGGCATCCAGAGCCCAGGAGGAATCATCATATGCTTTCAAGCAGACATACAGAGCACTTTCATCCCACAAGATCCAGAAGGATGAGGTATGATCTTTCCAGTTGACCAGTGTGGAATCCGGAGGATAAGCATCCAGGACACCTTCAAACTTGGTCAGGGCTATTTCCTCGGCTTGACTCCATTCGCCTTCTGACATTTCACCATCAATAGCCGGTGGTACATCGGCGTGTTTGGCAAGCAGAACTGTGCCCACTGGTACCTCGGTCAATAAGGCAGTACCGAAAGAGGCCGGTTGTTGCCAGGTAAAGGCATTATCGGTCCACCAATGCAGTACATCCTGACGGGTTCCCTCGAGACTTTCACGATCGGCATTGGAAACTTCCCAGCCGATTTCAGTATCGCCAACCAGAGAAAATATCTCGGCGCTATTCTTCAACAGTTGATCCTGAGCAATCATGCAGCTCAAACACATAACTGCCGTTATGATCTGCCCAAGCATAAGTTCCCGGGCCATCGCCGATTGGATTATTCTCGGGAGTTTCATCACGGACCCAGCGCCATTGAATGTCATTGGCGTCATAGGAAGCAGCGTCTTCATTCCCACCGTCAAAGAACATTTCCACGGCATCATTCAACCAGGCGGATGAGGCATCCAGAGCCCAGGAGGAATCATCCATAGCAGTTATCAGAAAATAAATTGCCGCATCATCCCACATGACACGAACGGTAGCGGAATGATCATCAAAATCCATGATTGAATCTCTGGGCACACCCTCGAACTTAGTCAGAGGCATTGCGGTTACATTGCACCAGATATCATCCATTTCACCATCAATGGCCGGTGGTTCGGCAGACTTTGCGTACTTGCAGAACATCACCATCCATTGTTTTATTCCCGGCATACAATGTTGCCGTGAAACAGAAAGCAAGCACAAGCAGTGCAAAAATCGTAAAAAGCTTCTTCATTCTTTTCTCCTTGTATAGTTAATTCCGTTTAGCCAAAAAAAACAATACATTCTTTCTCCCCAGCATCCTCCTTTCTAATCTCATTCTAAGATTATTTTTTGTTGTACCGGCTTTTTTAATTATTAAATAAATTTAAGTGTTTGTCCTGATTTAATGTTAGTATCATTATTAAGGTAAATCCCGGCCCAGATAGGGGGCGCCGTCATTCATCATACCCATCCGGTGAACACCGCGCAGTGAATCGACCGATACGCCCATACCTCTGTTTAAGAATAAATACCTGGAATTACCCCAGATCAATTGTTCAACTCCCTGCGGTAAGATATTATCAATATAAAATGGAGTAACTGTCCCATCATCTTCAAGACAAAATACCGAATATTGCGGATGATTATCTAAACATAAGTAAATTTTACCATTAATATCAATACTAAATGATAAAATTTTACATGTACTCACCTCATATATATCTTCAGGCAATACGGTTAGATCAACCAGCAGTTCCTGGCCAGCCAGGCTGCCATCGCCCTGGATAGCACTTTTATAAACACGGGTCGCATCTGCCACGTACACATAATCGTCATATATATGTATATCCACAAGGGTAAAGCCGCTGTACAGGCCAGTGGCAGTTATATTTTTTGCCGCATCCACCAGGTATAAACCTGTATTCTTACCTGTATAAATATTACCGTTATCGTTAAAATCCATTTTAGATATATTGCCCGGAAGGGTACAATATACTTCCGGAGGGAGTGAATCGTTCTCACATGAACAGCTGGTCGTATTAATACGGTAAATATCCTTCTGATTTCCCAGAACAAAATACAGGTATCCTCCCCCTCCGTAACGCATATCGGTAAATTCAGAATATTTAGAACCTAAACCCATTTTATCATTTTTATACAACGTGACATACAGCCCGTCAGACGATACTGTGTAAATATATCTCCGTGCGCTGATCCATAATCTATCCTGGTTATCAATTTCCATGGTATAGAATTCACGGGCAATTGTGCTGAAATTACCCCAGGTCTCTATCGGTTGCTCCAGGTTATAATTAAAACTCTTGGCGATTCCCATCCGTGACGGAATTACAACCTTGACCTCAAGCGACTGTCCGTAATTAAGCGGACGATTAACCACCAATTGGGTCGAAGTAATAGTGGCACTGTCTATTATCGCCGCTTGCGAGCCGAAATAAACATCAATCGAATCAAGATTGGTTACAAAATTTTCACCACTGATGGTAATTTTCCTGACCCCGGCCATGGCCCCTCCCGCCGGAGTTACACCGGTTATAGCCGGATCCACCGTCGTGGTGGGATTGTAAATCGCATCAGGTTCATTAAAGACATTACAGGCGCTGACCATTCCTAAGATGAACACAGCCAGGCCCAGAAGGCAGTAAACTGATTTTTTATTTTTCATATTCTCGCCACTCTATAAGTTTACAGTGATAAAGATACGGTGAACCGTTGGACATTATCAAACACGCCGAACGGTGTATACGAATAATCAACTTTAAAACTACCCAGCGAAGTCATACCCAGACCGGCCGAAGTCACTCCCAGACCAAAAGTCACACCGTCTTCAGAATTACTGGTAATATATCCGCCCCTTAAGGCCAGGACTTTCATTAACTGATATTCCATTCCCATTTTTATCTGCTCCGGATGGGAACGGGGATGGGTGGCATCAAGCGAGAGCAGCAGAACCTGTTCTGGTCCGCCTACTTCCATGAAATCAAACAAATTTGCCGATATCCCTAAAGTAAACAGCAGGGGCAGCTGGAATCCTTCTTCCTCGTACTTTACTTCCTGGGAAAAATTACGCACCGACATGCCGAAGGCCAGACTTTTGACACCAGTTTTGAAAATGGTACCGAAATCATAGGCTATTGCGTCGGCAACATTTCTTTTGGTTAATAAACTGTTGCCGGATGCGGATGGGACAATACTTTTACCCAGAGCCTGATAGGCCAGGCGAATCTGCCCGCCAACTCCGAAACGATCCGACAGCATTTTAGCATAACCGATGCCGATAGCTAGCGCGGCAGGATTCAGTACTTCGGTATCGACATAACCCTGACTATTATTCCAGACCATAGTACCGAGAACATCACCGTAGTCCACCGATTGCAAACTGATACCGACCACACCATAATCTCCGGAATAGGGAGCGACAATCAAACTCAGTTCTAAATACTTAATATCCGCTATCCATGAATTTATACTGAAATCGGCAGTGAATAATGTGGGCATTTCCGCCATCGTAGCAGGATTATGAAATAGTGCACCCGAATATCCGGAAATAGAATTAACTGCATCACCCATCGCCGCTGCCCTGGCATCGGATGATACATTGAGAAAGTTAAAACCGGTTTGCGCCCACTTTTCCTGACCATAGGATAGAGATGTAAGCAATCCGATTATTAATATTGCTGTCCAGCAGGTTATTGTTAATCGTTTCACTTTATATATTCTCCTTTTGGAATTTCATTTTTAGCACAATTATAATATAACAACTTTAAAAAAATAATTCCGCCTGTTTGTACCTTTGAGAAAAGGCGCTATATTCACTGGATTGGTTAAAATATAACGGACAACATACACACCCTCGGCCAGTTGAAATTTGTAGCGCCCTCTAATTACGGGTATAATCCGTTCATCCTGGGCGATAATAACTTCCTTGCTGCACCCCGACAGGGTCTCGCCTTGCAGATCAATGGCTGAACTGACCCGGGTAGTGTCCTGTTTCAACAGTTCAATCGTAACATATTCATTCACATTGGTGGTATTTGTTTCATTTTCAGTATCGTAATAATATTCTAAACTCAGGTATAAATTTGTGGAGGCTGCTTGTCCGGCGGTGACATTCAGGACAGTATAAACTGTATCCTGGTCAGCCGGGTAACCAATCAATAATAAGGAATTGCGCTCCAGCGTTTTCAGACTGTCGGTCAGGTGGTTGAAATTGGCATATATGATCTTATTATCCGCCGAATCCAGCCACATTGTATCCGCTCCGGTCAGACAACTTTGCAAGGTACGGGCCTGCACTCTATATGCCAGCGAGTCATAGAGAGTATCCGGAAGTGAAAGCCAGTAACAGGCATTTTGATCAAGTTCAGCTGCTTCGTATTCTTTTTCCTGTAATTTTTCAGGCAGTAAACTATCACATCCTATCACCGTTAACAGAAACAGACTTGCCAGTACTAACTTCCAGGCGTAAAGATAGTTATTCTTCCCTTTATAACACATTTCGTTCTCCCACTGCTTTTATCATCGAATTATTATAAATTTTCGGAAAATATTATCACCCTTCTTGAAAATTAATTTACCCTGCTCGTTGTAGGTATCTTTAGTAACTTCAAAATATGCTATATATAAACCACTGACCACCAGCTGGTTGGATGAAGTCAAAGAGTGCCAGTAGTCATCGCCACTGCCGTTGGTATGATCGATCGTTTCAATCAGATCTCCGGTTTCCGTATAGATTTTTATCCTGCAAAATGGGGGCAGGCCATAAAAAGCGAGCCGGTCAGGAATATCCTGTCCAAATTGCAGATCTTTCATGCTGATATTATAGGGATTGGGCACTACCCGTATATCGCTGAGGCTGGTACCGGCAGGGCGGGTTAAATAGGCTTCGCGATTGGTTTGCGTGTAAAATCTGCTGCTGACCAGCGGACCGACGGGATTCAGGGCAGCATCAGTATTGGTCGAACCGTCATCTTTGGTTTGTATATAGTAATAGTAAGTAAATCCCCGGCGGGCGGTTCTGTCGTCAAAATTATTCACGACGTTGTTTTTGTCGCAGGAAAAGATCAGATCGTAAGTCGTATCCGGTCTGCCTTCGGCACGGAATATCTGATACCCGGCAAAAGTCGCTTCCGCTTCGGCATTATTAGACCAGGTCAGAGATATTTTATTGCCGCTGGAATTAATGGTGAACTGTTGGGGAGGATCCGGCGGCCGGGCGATCTGGTATCCGCTGTTATAATTCGCTCTGGCCCTGCGAAAAGATTCAAATAACCAGTCTTTACCTTTAAATACCCAGGTGTTTTTGTAGATATCAGCATCGGTAGTAGTGCTTTGATCAGGCAGAACATAGGGCGGGGTTTTGGTAAACCACTTTCTGCTTATCTCTTTATTCAATAAACGATCTTTATCCAGTCCCTCAATCGCCTCAGCCAGCACAATTCTGATGCTATCACCGATGGCCATGGTATAAGGACCGAATCCCATTGCGGAGGAATAACCGCCCGGATCAGTCAACCCTACCGGAATATCGGCAATGCCGCTCGGCCAGCCGTTCGCATCTTTGCCGATCCGGTCGGCATGAGTTTGCGACGGATGACCTGCCGACATGAAACTATACGACTCTTCCATTAACGAAGCATCGTATTGATTGACTGACTGCCCATCCTGGTCGGAACCCATAAATTGAGTTGTAGCAGGTTGAGCCGGATCGTCGCTATGATCCTGGGGTGAAGCATCGGCATGCAGTACAATGACTCCGGCAAATTTTGTACCGGCCATTATATAGCCCGATTGACGATTGGGTAAGCCAATATCAGCGGCTACACTTGTTGCACTGGGCGTTGGCCCGTAGTAAGCAAAGATTGCACGGAAATCGTTGGGCGGCGGCAGAGTATGGGCGGCATCCTGTCCCACTACATCATTGATAGCATTTCTTCCCCAACTCACACCGGAAGGCGACCAGCCGCCCCGGTAGGATTCCCCGGCAAAGGCATAACGGTACTGGAAGTGAAAAATAACACCGGTCAGGTCAGCGGATAATTTCTGTACTCCTGTATTATCAATTATACCCGTATTTTTAAAAACATATTCGTAAATAAAATAATTATCATGGTACTGCTGGCTGAAAGCCCGCACTTTTCTGGTAACCGTCACTCCGACTGTAGTATTAATAGTATTGTAAATCATACGGTCGGCTTCCAGATTCGGATCAATCTGATCAACCTCATCATTATAATCAAGATCCGAAGAACTCATCTGGTCAACCAGCACTGCAGGACGTTCAGACCGGGCAATCAGGGCAAACTCCGCAGGGAATATTTCGGTATTGATGTACATAAATGGCCGGCCGGCTTTGACAACCTTGCAGGGGAAAGTCCGTCCATCGATGGGATCAGCAAAATTTGTGGTGCCGATCCATAAACTTTTACCGCAATTGACATCCTGGTTACTATACTGCGCCGGCCACATTAATCCATCGATCTGATCGGTGCTTCAGAAATGCTCTGCTGCGCCGGCCGTATTCAATTTCAGCGCCACCACTGGAAAACCAGTGCCGTAAGGAACCCACCCAGATCCATCTGACCTCCTGCGGGCCGGTAACCTGGGCATATAAACACTGGGAATCATCGATACCGGCTGCATACAACATTATGATGATGATAATCGCTCTTGACCAATATCTTTTAACCATGTGACTAATACCTCGTATTATCAGAATATTCTATTTATAATTTAAAGGTTAACGTAATCCCATAGAAAAACTGTCTGGGATTCAGAAACGTAAAGGAAGTGTTGTTGGGCATATCGATATAGGCTTTATCATCCAGAATCTTTTGCATCCGGCCTTTTTCTACTTCAACAGGGATAGTGGCGCCCTCCGGAAAATACATGTATTTTTTAGTCGGCCCGTCATAATAAATCACACCATATCTGATATTAGCAGCAGGTATGCCATTTACGTTTCCACTCTGTTCGATTGGTTGATAGGCCACGCCGGGTTTGCGATAATCACCGGCCCGGTCATCACCGGGAATATTATCATAAGCACGATTCTCCGGCAGATGCAGCGATTCCATATAGTACTGGAAATCGAAAGTATTATAAAAACTCTCCCCGGACATTCTTTTGAAATTGAAAGCATTTTCTACCTGCATGAACAGGGTCACACTTAATGCTTTAAAATCGAAAGATTTATTCAAGCGCAGATCAAAATTGAAGATATCGGTTGTCTGCACGTTGTTGACCTCTTCGGCAATCACATATTTCTGATAGGTAAACCAGGCACCGGCTTGCCACTGCGCCAGTATATTCAGCGACCAATCGGCTGCCGGTTTGATACCCAGTAATTCCGGTCCAAATTCCGTCGGGGTTAAAAACATTAAACTTGCATTGGCCCGGGGTTGCGGTACAGGTTTTTGCTGATATAATAATGGGGTGTTCTGATCAATCAATCGCTGCCGATAGGGATCTTCATCAATGGTTTGCTTGCCAAAAGCTCCCTGAGTCACATTCATATAAGTATAATTAGCAAATCCACGTATCCAGGTACCGTAATTTTTTCTGAGGGTAAGTTCGAATCCGCGGATATCCCGGTAATTGTTATTATTAGCGGCAAAATAACCGATACCCTTTCTGTCACTCAGATACTGGGTAAAACCCTGCTGACTGGTGATATCATGATAAAAAGCAGCCAGCTGGATCAGATAGTCAGTAGCTATGACATGATCATAGCCCAATTCATAGGAGATAGTCCTGGCCTGCTCTAAATTGGGATCGCCATTATTGCGCATACTACCCGCTGAGCCCCGGCCTAACCGGAAAATTTCTTCATAAGCGGGCAATTCCTTAAAATGGCCATAATTAAAATACAACTTTGAATTCTCAGTAATGGGATGCGATATACCCAGCCGCGGACTGAAGGCGACATCGACCTTGGCTTTTTCTCTGGCATAGGTGGAATCCGTACTATAACTGGTTGAATAGTAGCCTTTATTGAAAGGATCCACATTCACCCAGTCCGTATTCGGATTACTCAGATCCAATCTTACACCTATATTGGCGATAAAGCCCAGAGCCTCGATCTTGTCCTGGGCATACATCGACAGGCGGTAAGGATTCCACTTCTCTTTTACCCAGTTCACATCGCCAAAATATACATTAAGCAAGCCATAATCCAGATTGAGATTATAATAGGAAAACTCAATTCCGGTTTTAACCAGATGTTGCTTGTTGAGCTGACTGGTCAGATCTCCTTTAAGAACATAAGATTGAATATCACTGGAATCACGGGCAGTGGAACTGTGACCGCCGAAGAACATTCCCGCAAGGTCGGCATCCGGATTTGGATCATAGCCATAAGGAGCTTCATCCACAAAATAACCCGGGGTGATTTCATAACGCCTGGTCAGATCACGGTTCCGGACAGGACCGGTCAGATAGTCACGGGAAACATGTTCAAAACTTGCTTCGTAGTAGGTCGAAGCACTTAAAAAGTTAGTAAGTTTGGCCGCAAAGGTGAAATGACTGACTTCCGACTGACTATACCAGGAATTGGAAAAAATTCTCGAGGGTCGTTGCTCATTGGTAACAGCTGCAATTTGCAGCGGAGTCCGCATAAAATCTGTAGGATTCCAGACATTGGTGCCATTTATACCAAAAGTAAGATTCCAGAATTGCTGATCATTCTGATTAATGGGTACATTATACGATTTACCCATTGTCGAAGTAATCATCAGTTTCATTTTGCTGCTGATATCGGAATTTATTTTAAATGAAAAAACATAATCCTTATAATCAGCCCGGCTGAGCGGAATCAGCAGCATCTCTCTTTCAACCCGGTAACTGGCCAGAAAACGCAAATTTCCCAGCTTCTTACCGATAAAAGGTACAGGTCCGCTAAAACTTCCATCAAGATCATAATCAGGTTCATCGGTTATCGGCCGCCTGCGATGGGTCCATTCGTAGTAACGCTTACAGGCAGCGGGGGAAAGATCATTGTTGGGATCGTCATCTTCCAACAAACCCTTGGAAATTGCATCCCAGCCGTCAAATTGCGGATACTGCCGCTGGGTATATTCGTCCCATGATCCATTGGCGGTACCGACCCAGCATACAGCCGGATCCAGATAAGGCCGGTTCCACATGGAATTAGGATCGAAAACAGATATGCCGAAATGCTTCTGCTGCGGAGGACTATATCGCGCAGTCATCATACCTGCATAGCTGGCAACATCCCCTTCCTTCTGAACCGTGTTGACTATACCGGAACGTACCTGTCCGTATTCAGCATTAAAGCCTCCACGTTCAATGGACAATTCCTGAATGGAAGTCAAAGGAATAGCCGAGATAGGCTGATTATTTCTGGGATCGCGGAAAGTGACACCATCCACCTGAAACAGCAGTTCATCCGCACCACCGCCCCTGACAACCAATCCCTTTTCAACACCGGCTTGCAGGCTTACTACATCATTAATATTGGTTACCGGTAATGCTTCTATTTCCTCGGGTCGTACTGCTGAAACGCTGGTGGAGACATCCGGTTTTACCAGGTTTCTATCGGCGATGATGACCACACTCGCTGCTTCGATTACTTCCGAAACCATTTCGATATTGACCGGAGCAGTTTGATCGATCTGCACCCGCACTTCGTTTACTGTTACGGTTGCATAACCAATCATGCTCGCTTCCACACTCTGTATGCCGGGCGGAACAGAAAGAATGGCATAATAACCGTCCACATCCGTGGCTGCACCCAGATAAGTTCCTTTGACCACGACATTAACTCCGGGTAAGGGATTACCCGAATCTTTTTCCATAATCCGGCCGGCAATCTTACCTGTCGTTCCGGCGACCAGAATTTTTATAAACAACATGGAACACAAGATAGATACTATTAAAATCCGGTATTTACCCACCGACATAGGGTCTCTCCTTCATTAAATATTATATGCTTGCTTCTTATGATCGCTGCTGGTTTTCAATCCACACATGCATATTTCGGGTACAAGTGATAATTTGAGTGTATACTATGCACTTTACAAGGATGACTTTTTGCTCTCCTTGCATCCTTAATTAGCATCTTTAAAACGACTTAAATTGAACTATCTGGAATCGATGTAATTCTAAATATAATTAGTCTTTATGTCAAGTACTTTCTTACCTTTTTTACCGGCCAGGACAACAATATAAAAACCTGAAAAATCCTAAAAAATCCGGATAAGATTATACATTTTTCTGTTTAATTATACATTATTCTGTGTAATTATACATTTATAAACCGCGTTTCGATTGGATCGCCATACGTAATTTGGTTAAGTATGTCGCATACTCGGAACGGGGAGCCAGATTTTTTAGACGCCCATAATATGTATCGCCATTTTCCCATTGATCCATGGCATAATAAACACGGCTTAAATTAAACAACACCTGAATATCCTGCAAATCGGCTTTCAGTAAATAGGTAATAAGCTTCCTCATAATCCCCCTGCATAAAAGCGATTTGTCCAATCCATTTATTGGCAAATTTATTATCGCGGTATAGTAAAGATTGCTGTAAAAGTTGCGAAGCTTTTAGATACTCTTTTTTGGCAATCAGCACCAGTCCCGCCTGCTGATAAAAATCGACTTCATAAGGAATAGATGTTATCAGCGCCTGAAACTCGGCCAGGGCCTGATCCAACTGATTCTCTTTTTCATACAATTTACCCAATTCCATATGAGCAGATTCCAGGCTGAAATTTTTACTATGTAAAACGCGAAAAGATATCTCTTCCAGACGGTTCCCGGGCTGGAACGTCTTCAGGAAACGATTAGGCAAAGACTTGGGCTGGAAAGGCCAGCCTGATTTTAATTGCCGGATGACCAACTGCGCATAGACACTATCCAGACCGGTTATACCCTGGTCCCATTCCTGCGCCAGACCATCATACGCCCAGTCCGTCCCGATCATCCGCTGCTGCTGCATGGTTTCATAAAAAGCCCGGGCCAATAAAAAATAACCGGCTTTGTTGGGATGGACATGCTCCAGGATAAGTGTATTACCGATCAATCCATTAGGAGAGGACTTTTCAAAATATGAAACGGCGGGGACTAAGACCTGAGCATACTTATCAACCAGTTTTCGGATGATTATATTAAATTCTGCGGGAGCACGAAAACGCAGTGCATCCAGATCCCTGGCCTGTGCATAATATGTTTTAGCTTTATTAAATTCATTAGCTGATTCGAACTGGCGGGCTTGTTTGAACAAAGACATGGCTGAGCGACCTTCTTTATCCTCCACCGAAACAAATGGTTCCTGGTCGCGCAGATTACTGATTAACTCACTTATTAGCACCGCTACGTCACGGTCCGCTGCCTTTTTAATAATCGTTTCCATATTCTGCTCGAACTGCCGTTTACCGGCCTCGTACAGCGGGCTACCTAAAGGAATGGTCTGTTCCGTTACGATTCTCTCCATCAATGTAGCCGAGGGATCAATCTCACTCCCTTTAAAAAATATTTTGCTGAATTTTATTTTGAACCAGCCGATACAATCCCGCAGCAACAGTACAGTTTTAATGGATTGAAAATCGAGAAAAGTCCGGATTAACCATGGCCAATTACCTATCGATTGAACCGATCCCACTCCCAGCGCGCCATAATATTCATTATGACCGGTATAGATACACAGCGCATCGGGGGATTGCTCAAAAATCTCATCCAGCAGATCCAACAGGGCATAACTGTTGATTGCCGACATGGCTATATTGACAACCTCAATATTCTTTCCTGGAAAAGTATTGGCCAGGCCGCGTTGTAAAACGTTAGGGAAAGAAACATTGGTACTATAAGGGAATCCTGCCGCCGAAGATTCCCCCAGGACGAATATACGATACCCGTCGGCCGGTTTCTGTTTCAGGAATAATTGTTTGGGCGGTGTAGGCAGATCAGTTTGTACAAAAAAATAACGGCGGGCTACATTGGGATTACAACGCAGGTAATTTTCATAACCGGGCGGACCCTCAATAAATAGATCTAAATCGCCGCCATAATTAAAAATCTGCAAAAATGCTTCCAGCAGCAGCAGCAGCAATACCGGTATGGAAACAGTTATAATCCAGAAAATCAGTTTTTTCTGCTGGGATAAAACCGGCGATGGTTTGGTCGCGGTAGTTTTCTTCTTTTTTATATTCTTCATCTAACCGAGTTCAACTTCGACCGAATGTTCTTTTTGATCTTTAAAAACCGGTACCTTATTGCCGCCGAAGGCTTTTCCATCCACCTTCATATTCTTTACACCCTTGCTAACCCGCGCTGGATTATTGATCGTTATCCTGTAAGTACTGCCTCTGAATTTTCGTACTACCGTGCATTTTTGCCATGAAGTGGGTATACAGGGATTGACGATCAATCCGTCAAAATCGGGGCAGATGCCCAGAATATACTGGGAAAGTACGACAAAAGACCAGGCAGCCGTACCGCTCAGCCAGGAGTTTTTCCCTTCACCCGGTGTCGGCGCATCCGGACCGGCAGTCATCTGACTGTAGACGTACGGCTCTGAACGGTAAATATCAATTTGTTCTTCCTTGGTCGGCGGACAAATACTCATGTAATATTCCATGGCCCGGTCCCCCCTGCCGGCAATGGTTTCGGCAATCTGGATCCAGGTATTGTTATGCGTGAAGATACCGGCATTTTCTTTGTAACCGGGCGGATAAGAACTGACTTCGCCCAGGTGAACATGATAACTGTGAAAAGCCGGCTGTTGTAAAATTATACCGTTTGCCGTGGCCAGATGCTTATGCACACTGTCCAACGCTTTCAGGGCATAGCCATTTTCCAGCCCGGCTGCCCCCATAATGCACCAGCCCTGGCTTTCGATAAAAATCTTACCCTCCTTGTTTTCTTTCGATCCAAGTTTTTTGCTGTATGAATCATAAGCGCGCAAAAACCACTCGCCATCCCAACCATGTTTATAAATAGTCTGGCGCATATCGTCTGCATGTTTAATATATTCCTGGGCTTGTTTGGTTTTGTCAATATGCCGCAGGATACCGGCCATCTCCGCGCAGGCATTGCAGAATAAACCGGCAATCATGACTGATTCAGCAACTTTATCATTTTCAATATGTCCGGCCAATTGAAAACTCTCCCCCGGCGTGGTGGAGAAACAATTCAGATTAAGGCAATCGTTCCAGTCGGCATGCCCGATTAACGGTAAACCATGCGGTCCACGGTGATCCAGGGTATATTGTAACGACAGGTACAGATGATCTAACAAAGTCGCCTGGGAATTCTGGGCATCGGCAAAACCGGTTTTTTCATTCAGGATACTTTCATCACCCGTTTCCTTGATATATGCCGCCACAGCCAGGATCAACCATAAGGGATCATCATTAAATCCGCCCCCGATATCCGCATTACCTTTTTTAGTGAGCGGCTGGTACTGATGAAAACATGTACCATCGGCCAGTTGCGTGGCGGCCAGGTCCAATAGACGCTGGCGGGCCCGCGACGGAATCATATGTACAAATCCGAGTATATCCTGATTGCTGTCACGGTAACCCATACCCCGTCCTATGCCGGATTCATATAATGAAGTCGAACGCGACATATTAAATGTGATCTTGCATTGATACTGATTCCAGATATTTGCCATGCGATTGATAATGATATCCGGGGTGTGAACCTGAAAGGTTGATAATAAATTATCCCAATATTTTTTATGAGCAGCAAAAGATTCCTGTACGGCGGCAGTTTTCAGATATTTCTTTTTTACAGATTCAAATTCATCTTTCCTGATTTTCCCGTTATCCAGAAATTTTTTATCCGCCGGATTTTCAGCATAGCCCAACAAAAAATTGAGTTGCGTCGCTGCACCAGGCTCAAGGTTGAAATCGACTTGTTGGACAGCCAGGGGTAGCCAGCCATAGGCTATACTGTTCCGGCAACTGCCCTGTAAAACAGCCTGGGGTGCATCCAGACCCTGGTGTACACCCACAAAAGCATCGCGACTGCTGTCGAATCCCGACAGTTTTTCACTGCAGGTAAAATAAGCATAATGATTCCGGCGTTCCCGGTATTCGGTTATATGGAAGATAGTGCCATTTTCTATCTCCACCTGTCCAGTGGAATAATTTCTCTGGAAATTAGTCATATCATCATATGCTTCCCACAGGCACCATTCGATAAAACTCCACAATCTGATCTTTTTCACAGATTTCGAAAGATTTCGCAACTGCACCTGCCAGATTTCATTCCTGGATTCCAGCGGAATAAAGTATAATATAGAAACCTCCAGTTCATTCTTCTGTCCGGTTATACGGGTATAGCCCAGACCATGCCGGCATTCGTAGCGGTCCAGAGCCACGCGCATCGGTTTCCACATCGGATTCCAGATTGAATCACCGTCCTTGATATACAGATACCTGCCATTGCTGTCCATGGGAATATTGTTGTAGCGGTAACGGGTTAAGCGGCGCATGCGGGAATCCTGATAAAAACAATATCCGCCGGCTGTATTGGAAATCAGGCCATAAAATTCTTCAGTCCCCAGATAATTGATCCAGGGCAGCGGCGTATCCGGACGGGTAATTACATATTCTTTTTGCTCATCATCAAAATATCCATATTTCATAAAATCACCCTATTACTTTTTTTCTTTTCGATTAGATTTTTTTGCCTGAGGTTTTAATTGCCTGACGCAGAAAAAACGGTTTGATTTCCTGTTCGTATTTTATCCCTGATCAGCATACCGGATTCGCTCAGCTCGCTATCCGGCCAGCCACCATCAGCATTGGCTCCGCTTTTCAGGGCGGCTGAAGTTTCATTTTTGTCGGCGATCGACCAGTTGCACCAACTGATCTTATGCTGCTCCATAAAAGCGAACCAGGCTGCCAGCTCCTGCCGGTCAATCACTCCGCTACCGGTATGTTCGCAGGTACCGAATTCACTGACAAAAAGTGCCGCACCATTATTCAAAGCTACACTTGCTTTAGCCCTGATGGGTTGCCGGTGGGTGGTGGCATAATAATGCAGAGTATAGGCTATATTTTTAAACTGAACCGGATTAAGGGAAGCCACATCAACATCCTGGGACCAGAACGGGGTTCCCACCAGGATCAGATTATCAGCATCAATGGCCCGGATTTTCTGTATGACGCTATCGGCATATGGTTTCACCACATCAAGCCATGATACCTTTTCGGGTTCATTATAGATTTCATATATGATATTGGGCGCCTGGCCATATGCTGAGGCTATCGTCTCAAAAAAAATAGTCGCTTCCCGGCGATGATCAGGCGCATAATGATCATGCCAGTCCACGATTACATATATACCAAGGTCCAGGCAGGCTTCAATGACCGTACGGATTTTTTTCATTTCCTGCCCGGGATTTTCCAGATAGCCGTCTTTGCCTATACCCACAGGGGCGCGTACGACCGTACATTTCCAATCATCACGCAGCCATTTGATGCAATCATAATTATAATATTGCCCCATCCATTGACTCCAGAACAAACTCATGCCGCGTAACATGACCGGATTACCCTGCTGATCGACAATCTGATTTCCAACAACCTGCAGTTGTCCGAATTTTTCGACGACTTTTTTATCCTGAGTGGCCTGCTTATGCTGATCCGGTGTCCTGGAACAGGAAAATATGATGAGCAGCGCGGTAGCCAGGCTTAATAATGTAGTTAAGCACAGGATCTTTTTACAGACTAGATACTTCACAGACTTCATTCGCTCAGTTTATTCCACCAGGTTTTCTTCAGAATCAGCGTCGTGATCACCAGGATGACCATAGCTTCCACAAACGGTAATCCTTCACGCAGCACAATATATACAGGAATTACGATCAGCGAAGTCTGCCAGATAATACCGACAATGACATTAAACATGTCTAACTTGAAATTGGCATCCGTCTTGAAGCCGGGTTCCTGTTGTAAAACTTTGGCATGGATTGGTTTCCAAAATCCCCACGGTCTTACCTGCCTGTAAAATTTTATCAGGATATCATCCTCTTCCGGCTTGGAGAGGAAGGTGCCCAGCAGGCAGCCCAGTGTTGAAAGTACCAGGATCACCGGGAATGAATATAAGGCATACAGGTTTTTGACAATCCCGGGGAATATCCAGACATAAAGGAACGGGAATTTTGACAGGATCAGCGCGGAAGCAATACCGGTAGCCATGCCCCAGAAGTAGCCGTAGCCGTTAAACCGCCACCAGTACCATTTCAGGATATTGGCCGCGGTATATCCGCCCCACAGCGCAGAAACGATCCACTGCGTGACCTCGTTGATATCCCTGGCGTGCAAACCGAAGAAAATTCCTATGATCACGAAGGCAAAAGAAACGAAATAACTCATTATGATCAGGGTACGTTTCTGAGCGTTCGGATTAATATATCGTTTATAAATATCATTTACCACATAGGCCGGAGCGGCATTAACCGTGGCGGCGAAAGTAGACATAAAAGCAGCCAGCAGTCCGGCCAGAACCAGTCCCAGCAATCCGACCGGTATGAAATTAGAAAGAGTGTACGGGAGAATCTGTTCGAAATCCAGGCCGCTGCCCATGGCATTCAACTGGGAACTGTAGAACACCAGGGCCATTACGGCAAATCCGGTGATCATCAGGTAGCGGGTGGGGAATAAACAGATTGAGACAAACCAACTCATTTTTGAGGCATCTTTTGAATTCCGGGTAGCCAGCACGCGCTGCATGTCGTAATTCGGTGCCGGGCCGGCCATGCTGACCAGGATACCTTTGAACAGGATCAGCATAAAAAATATCGTGAACAGGTTATAACCGTCCTCGCCAATTTTTGTATTGACTGCCTGGATTAAACCGGACCAGTCCAGGTTGAGATGCCAGCCAAAAAAAACATCCTTCCAGCCGGCTGGCACTGCTGCCGCGATTTGTGCAGTTGTGGTTTCAGACATCGCCACTATCGCCACACCGACACAGGACACTGTCATTACCACAAATTGCAGTATTTCGGTTACCACCACACTGTACATACCCCCGGCCACGACATAAACCGCTGTGACCAGCATCAGGATCATAGCATAAGTATCCGGTGATATCTCCCAGGGTAGAAACAGTGCTGCAAATTTACCTATACCGGCAAAATCGTAGGCTATAAATCCGATTACACTCACCAGGGCAAATACCACCACACTGATATGAGCCAGAACGGCCCCCTTACCCAGACCAAAACGGGTGTTGATCCACTCAGCCCCTGTGAGCACATTCGAGCGCCGCATCCATTTGGACATATAAACCATTAGAAAAATTTGATTGAATACCGGCCATAACCAGGGGATCCAGATACCTTTAAGTCCGTATACAAAAGTCAGATAAACCAGCCACATGGTGCCGGTAATATCAAACATACCCGAGGCATTTGATACGCCCAGAATCCAGTAAGGTAATCCTTTATCAGCCAGAAAATAGGAATCAAGACCCTTGGAGGCCTTGCGGGTTAGCATAATGCCGATGATAATCGTAATAATCAGATAACAGAAAATAATGCCAATATCGATTAAACCCAGTTTCATGAATTACTCCCTCATAATTCCATTGGAAAGTGTCGAAGACCTGTATTAATCTGTATTTTAATTTGAGACGGTGCCGAGAAGTATAATAAACATTTGGATAATTGTCAAAAAAAATGAGCTGGCCGGGAAAGGGTTATTCTAGTTTAATTTCAAACACACTTCAAATTTACAATATTTTCCTGTTTCATAATCCAGTTCGATTTTCCCCTGGTGTTTCTCAATCTTTTCCTTAATGGCATCCAGCCCGATCCCGCGGCCCGACAACATATCTGCCTGAGCGGATGTTGTTACGCCTGAAAGAAAAATGGTTTGAGCGATCTCTTTATCACTCCAGTTGTTTATTTCTGTTTCGGTCCATTTGCCTGATTTTTGTACAGCCTGTTTTAATTTGTCCAGCTGTATTCCACGGCCATCATCACGGACAATCAGGCAGAATTGATCATCCCTTTTTACAGTAGATATTTCAATGGTTCCTGCCTCCGGCTTGTTCAGCCGCAACCGTTCTTCAGGATCTTCGATGCCATGAGCAATGGAATTACGAATCAGTTGGATCAGGATCTCCTTCAACAGCAATTTATACTGATGGGGGATGATATTCCCTTCAAATTTATCCGTATTGAGATGTATTTTCTTGCCCGTTTCATGAACTGATCTTAAAACCAGGTTATTTAACGACTGCATCAGCATCTTAAGTTCATGCTCGCGTTTGGGCCGCATGTAGTTATGAATCTGGCTGATTTTATCGATTAATTTATTCACCTCGTTCAGCATTATCTTGATCTTTTCCAGTTCGTCTTTAAGCGGTATCAGATCTTCGTTTTTCAGTTTCTGGTTTTGCTGTAATTCCGATATTTTGGATTCAAACTGATGAGCCTGATCGGCAAAAAACTTGATGGCCAGCAGGCTGGCATTACCTTTTAACAGATGCATGGAGCGGTATACCTGGGTTAACAGCTCCGTAAAATTTATACTTGCTGATTTTCTACCCCGCTCCAGAGTGACCGCTATATGATCAATTTCCTGCTGGGCTGTCGAGATAAATTCCTGCAGCAAAGACGGTTCAACGTGCAGAATACATAACAGCCAATCCATTTGCCGTTGCGATTCCTCTTCGGATGCCCGCAATTTTTGTTCCAGCACAACCTGCTCGCTGATGTCCCGCACCGTCACAATAAGTTCTTTGGCTGCGGCCGGATCAGCATCCACCCTCCTGAACTTAAATGATAAATATATAGGTTCCTTATAATCTCCGAAATCCAATTTGATTTCCGACAGGGGATTCAGGTCATCCAGTAATTCCGGATCGATATCCTGGGTGAAAATAACGCCAAGGAAATGTTTGACGGTTTCATGTTCAGAGCCGGTAATTTTGTTCCGCAGCAATTCGACGAAGTTGATCTGCGCCAATGCTTTTTGATTAAAAATTGATTCCAGAATCGTCGAATATTGCGAACCGATGGTATAGGCCGGATCCAGTAAAAATAAACCTTCTTCGACATTATGCAGAATATCATCGGTCTCTTTCTTCGCGACTTGCAGTTTAAAATTTGCCCTGTTCAGATTGACATTTCTCTGGATCAGGCGCGTGGTCAGATATCCGATGATGCTGAGCAAGACGGCCATCAAGACAATGAACCACGCTCTTAAATAGACCGGCAGCATAACCTTAAACTCCACCATCGCCGCCGTGGGATCCACATTGAAATCCTTATCGCGCGCTCTCACCTCGAACCGGTACGCACCCGATTTCAAGGCGGTAAAGGTGTGATGGGTCTCGGCCTGGAACGGACTCCAATCATCATTATTCAGCCGGTAAGAATAAGTCAACTCCTCCTGGGCTGTAACATCCCAGGCATCATGACCGATCCAACTGATCAGCGTATTCCCCGACTGGTCGACTTCCGCTGTAAAAATCTTAATATCCGTTTCGGGCGGCCGCATATCCGGCTTATACTTGACGGTAAAAAATTTATTCAGCGCCTCAGCAGTTAAAGTCACACTTTTTAAAGCCCGGCGCTTCCATTCGCGCAGAGAAATATTTATCCACAGGGCGCCATCCTTTGACATCTGCAGCGAACCACCCTCACGGGTGAAGGTCAGAACATCCGGGAACAGATCGGTAGTCCAGTTGCGCCCGTCGAAGCGGCAGATATCCCTGTCGGTGGCCACCCAGACGTTGCTGTCAGTTTGCGCATAGATGCTGATTATCGTGTTACTGAGTAGTCCATCTTCAATTTTATATTGTTGCCATTCCTGCCCGTCAAACGAAAAAATGCCATAAAAACGGGAACCAATCCACAGTTTGCTTCTGAACCGGCTGTGGACGATATCAACTCGTTCTGCTAACTGTTGCGGTTCGGCTTGACGGTGCCATTTTTCACCATCGAAACGGAATAACGATGACCCACCCATCCATATCTGACCATCAGGAGATTGCGCCAGGCCGTAGGCGTTCTCCTGGTCAATACCATCAGCAGAAGTATAGTGGATCCATTCCTTTATATCGCTGGTGGGATTTTTCAAACGCAGGGCTCCGGCTTTTTGTCCTTTTTCTTTGTGGATATCTACTGCGCAACCAAACCAGATGGAACCATCCAAAGATTCAAAAACTGCCCGGTAATCTACACCCCAGGACAGATCCGGGTGAAGTTGCCGGTGCCATTTTTCATTTTCAAAGTAAGCAGTCGCTGCCACTTCACCCTGACTACCGGCTGCCCATAGTCTGTCCTTTAGAAGTTACTATGATACAAACTGGATACTGCATCAGGCCATCTTCCTGCCCGTAGGATGTCCAGGCAGTTCCCTGCTGCCGGACGACCCGATCATCGACCGAAAGAAACCAGCGTGTTTCATCTATGGTTTCACATTGGAAATTCAGATTCCGGCAGGTCATCCAGGACGTACCGGCATAGTCGATTTTATATACCTCATTTTGTTTGCCGGCGATCCATAAATGCCCATCGCTGGATTCCAGCAACAACAGGCGGGAAATGGGTAAAGAAACATCAGGTGCCTTATACATATACCATTTATTTTGCTTATAAGCATATAATTTCGCCAGACCGCCGATCCAAACGGTTCCGTCTCCGCTTGAAATAATACTGGTGTGCAGATCATCACCCCCGAATTGCGCACTTAACTGCACGTAGGTCCAGCCTTGCTGGTCATAAGCATATACACCAATATCGAAGTCCTCGCTGATGATCCATATTTTTTTATCCAACGATTGCAAAAAATGCATTCTCGAACCCAGTTTATATCCCGTTTCCCTGGCAAAAATAGTATAAGACTTTAAAACCGGAAGATTTTCAACCGGCAGCGAAAATTGTAAAATTTTTCCCGCTTCATCCATATCATCACCCATGGATAACCAGATTCTATCCTGGTTATCCTGAAACAGATCGTATACTTTAAGTGTATTATTAAACGCCGCCGCCTCAGGTACCTGGCAGTATCCGATTTCAGTTAAAACCTTACTCATATTAGTTATAGTTTGTTGCGTGCCAAAAAGAGTGCAGCGGCCGTCTTTCAGGTGCAATAAACCTCTATCGGTACCGATGGCCATACTGCCATCAGAAAGTTGTTTTATGCAAGTGACATGGAACAGACTATCTCCCGACAAAGGGAACACAGTCTTCCAGTTACCATCCTGAAATCTGCTCAAGCCCTCAGCAGTACCGGCATAGATGCTGCCGTCATTGGCTGTATATAAACACTCAACCGGAGCGCCTAATAGTCCATCCTGCGGTGTATAGGTTATCCAGGTAAAACCGTTATACCTGATCACCCCTTTATCCACGCCAAACCAGGTATTATGCTCTTTGTCTTCGGTAAAACAACGAATACCTTTTCCACTAAGGTAAGCATAATGCTGCCAGCGCCATGATTCAAACAACGGATCCGCAATTTCCGGTTTATAATTCCTGGCCGCCTGGCTATGATCCACTGAAATAAAACATAGAATCAAAATGCTGATTATTAAATGATTTCTCATAAAGACAGATCTCATTTTCTCCCCCGGCAATTGACCAATAGAAATAGAAAATCTTCTACATATAATATTCGGACTATTAAGCAAAACTATGAGGAACAATCAAGGAGTACTGCAGACAGCAACTATAAAAAAACCGGAGCAAAATCACCTGGGGGTTAGTCGATCTTGCTCCGGTTTACAGCAGATTTAAAAAGCAGTGACCGGTCTGGCCGTTCACCTTATCCCTGCCCTACTGCTTATGGATATATTCCCCGGTACTGAATAGCTTCGTGGACCCGCCTGATAGCCAGAATGTAGGCAGCACAGCGCATGTTCACTTTGTGTTTGCGCGAGATATTCAATACATTTTCGAAAGAATTTTCCATTATCTCTTTAAGATTGGAATTGACCTGATCGAGCTTCCAGAAATAACCACAATTATTCTGGACCCATTCAAAATAGGAAACAGTCACGCCGCCGGCATTAGCTAAAATATCCGGCAGAATGAATTTTCCATTCCTGGTGAGAATGTCATCGGCTTCCGGAACCGTCGGGCCATTGGCCGCTTCGGCAATGATCTTGGCTTTCACCTTGTGGGCCAGTTCTTTGGTTATGGAATTTTCCAGAGCTGCCGGTACCAGGATATCGCAATTCAGGGTCAGAATATCATCATGGGGAATGGACTGCGAATTTGAGAAATTAACCACCGACCCGGTTTTCTGTTTGAATTCAATAACCCGGTGGGGATCAAGACCATTTTCATTCAGGATGGCACCCTTGGAATCGGATATGGCGATAATCCGGCAATCATATTCATCGTGCAAAAGCCGGGCGGCAATCGAACCGGCGTTTCCGAATCCCTGCACCGCCACCTTGGCGTTTCTTAAATCCAGATTTAATTGCTGTGATGCTTTTTTTATTACGTAAACACAACCCCGGGCAGTCGCTTCTTCCCGGCCTTCAGAACCGCCCAGCGCCAGAGGCTTGCCGGTCACAACACCAGGACTGCTGATTCCTCTGGCCATAGTATAGGTATCCATCATCCAGGCCATGGTCTGCTTATCGGTATACACATCCGGAGCCGGAATATCACGATGCGGTCCGATGATATGGGCAATTTCAGTGGTATAGCGCCGGGTCATATGTTCAAGTTCCGGCTTAATCATTTCTTTTGGGTTACAGATTACCCCGCCCTTGGCACCGCCATAGGGGATATTAACCACCGCGCATTTCCAGGTCATCCAACTTGCCAGAGCGCGCACTTCATCCAGTGTCACATCCGGGTGGTAACGGATACCCCCTTTAGCCGGTCCGCGCGCGGTATTGTGCTGGACACGGTAACCGGTAAACATCTTGAAATCACCATCCCGCATTTTTACCGGAAAATTGACGGTCAATTCTCTCTCCGGCAACCGCATCTGTTGCTGAATATTATGATCCAGATCAAGAAATTTAGCCGCCGTATCAAAATGCTTTTTGGCTACTTCAAAAGCATTATAAGATTTTTGTTTCTCAACCGCCTGACTGACAGGTTTAGCTGTCTTACTTTTTTTCTCGGGCATACATTTTTCTCCTTAAATAAACATTAGTTTTATATATATATGTGCTAAGACTATTAGTACCGTCAGTAAAAGCCTAACGTCATCTTTTTTTAATATGTGAAAATTGGTGCTTAGTCTAAATAATTTTATTTTACAAAACAAGTATTTTTATAAAAACTCATGTATAAATATTCAATTTGTTGATAATAGCTCGAAGTATCGTCATCATGAAAGCGATTTTAAGAAATTGCCTTTTGTTTGAAGCTTCTCTATTTTATATAAAGATTGTCAAAACATAGATGAATCTATCCGGGGGAAGAAGATAAACGTGAAAGTTCTATTCATCGGTGGTACAGGTATCATCAGTTCGGCTTGTTCTCAACTGGCTGTGGAACGCGGTATCAGACTTTATTTGTTGAATCGCGGTCAAACCAGCAGGCCCGTTCCCAGGGAGGCTGAGTTATTACCTGCCGATATCCGCGATGTCGCAGCAGTTCAAAAGAGCCTTGGCCATGAATCATTCGATTCAGTGGTAAACTGGATAAACTTTACACCCGAGCATATTGAACGGGATTTGAAGCTGTTCCGTGATCGCACCGCCCAATATATTTTTATCAGTTCCGCTTCTGCTTATCAAACTCCGCCGCAGAGTCTGCCGGTAACCGAATCGACACCACTCGGCAATCCCTTCTGGAAATATTCACAGGCTAAAATCGCCTGCGAAGAACGGCTAATGCGGGCCTATAGTGAAGAGCAGTTCCCGGTTACCATAGTCAGGCCTTCTCATACTTATGATTGTACCCTGTTGCCCATGCATGGAGGATATACTATCGTGAACCGTATGCGCCAGGGTAAAAAAGTGATCGTTCATGGCGACGGTAGTTCCTTATGGGTCCTTACTCACCATCGTGATTTTGCCAGGGGTTTCATCGGTTTATTAGGCAAAAAACAGGCGGTAGGTCAGGCTTTTCATATAACCTCAGACGAGTTATTAACCTGGAATCAGATTTTTGAAATTGTAGCCCGGGCAGCCGGAACCAGCGCGCAGATCGTGCACATCCCCTCGGAAATAATTGCCAGGTTTGATCCGGAATGGGGGGCAAGTCTCCTGGGAGATAAAACTCACAGTATGATATTTGACAATACTAAAATCAAGCAATTAGTACCCGATTTTACGGCGACAATACCTTTTACCCGCGGTGCTGCAGAAATTATCCGCTGGTACGACGGAGATCCATCCCGGCGGGTGATCGATCATAAGCTGAATCAGCTGCTGGATGAAATGATTGAACGTTATGAAAAAGTTGGAATATAAAATATATTACATATCCACTTCATTTAATGCGGAGAAGATATGTTTAAAAATTTCATTATTTTCTTTGTACCACTCATATTCATGGTTATCAGTTGCAACCAGATAGAAACTAAATCCGTCAGTGACATGAAAACCAATTTTGCACCGCTCAGTTACGAACAAGCCGATCAAAAGGCGGACTCAGTCTGGAAACTAATGACCCTGGATGAGAAAATCGCTTTTATCGGCGGAGACCGTGATTTTTTTATCCGGCCGCTGCCCAGATTAAACCTGCCTGAAGTATATATGGTCGATGCCACCCAGGGTGTGCATATCAGGGATAAATTCAGGGATGTGGACTTGTCCGAATACCGGTTGGAAAAGTCTACGGCTTTCCCCTGCCCAATTTTATTGGCCGCTACCTGGAATCCCGAATTATCATACCGTTATGCTGAAGCCATTGGTGAAGAGTGCCGTGCCGGCGGTATCGGCATCCTGTTGGGACCAGGGATTAATAATTACCGGCATGCCCAATGTGGCCGGAATTTTGAATATTTTGGCGAAGATCCTGTGCTTAAATCCCGGCTGGTTGCTGAATACGTAAAAGGAGTACAAAGTACGGGAACAATCGCAACCTTGAAGCACTTCGTCGCCAACAATACTGATTTTTTCAGAAGAAAAAGTAATTCGGTTGTTGACCAGCGAACCTTGCATGAAATCTATCTGCCCGCTTTCAAGGCTGGCATCGATGCCGGCGCCAAAGCAGTGATGACGTCGTATAATTTATTGAACGGAGAATGGTGCGGCCAGAGCAAAGCAGTTATCAATGATCTGTTAAGAGGACAACTGGGATTTAAATGGCTGGTGCTGACCGACTGGTGGTCGGTAGATGACGGTGAAAAACTTGCTGCCTCCGGCCAGGACCTGGAAATGCCGCTGGCCATCGCTTTGCAAAATGCCGGGCAACTTATAAATGAAGGTAAGGTACAGGTCAAAGATATCGACCGCATGACCAGGAGTATCTTAAGAACCTACTTCGCCATGAGATTGGGTGAAAGAAAAAAGGAACCTGCGTATTATGATACGTTTGAAAATCATGAATTGATTGCTTTACAGACTGCCCGGGAAGGAATCGTACTTTTAAAAAACGAAAATAATATTCTGCCCCTCGGTAACAATGTTGAATCGATTTTATTAACCGGAGATTTTGTCGAAGAATTGGCCAGGGGCGGCGGCTCGGCTATGGTGGAGGGGTATAATCACCGCTTGCTGCTCGATGAATTGAGAAAAGAATTTGCTGAACGGATCGAGTATATAAAGGACCCCGATCCCGGACAGATCAGGTCTGCCACGGTAGTGCTGTGCAATATCGGTACACGTGACAGCGAAGGCTGGGACCAGCCGTTTGAATTACCGGCCGAACAGGAGAAAAAAGTAACGGAATGTGTCAATAACAATCCTAACACAGTGGTCATCGTCACATCCGGAAGCGGTGTCAGGATGACCGGCTGGTCTGAGCAGGCCAGGGCCATCATCTACGCCTGGTATGGCGGTCAGACGGGTAACCAGGCTCTGGCGGAAATTATAGCCGGGAAAACAAATCCGTCCGGGAAATTGCCCATAACCATTGAACGGGAATTTAAAGATTCACCAGGGTATGGTTACCTGCCTGAGAACGAAAAACTTTACAGCGATTGGAATAGAGAAGAAGAAAAAGCCCATGCGGTCTACGATGTCAATTATAAGGAAGGGATCTTCGTCGGATACCGCTGGTATGAGCATAAGAACATTGCACCGCTCTACCCATTCGGCTATGGTCTGTCTTATACCACTTTTGAATACAGCGATCTGCACTTGTCCAAAGCCAGGTTTACCGAAGACGATACCGTCACTGTAACTTTTACGGTCAGGAATTCGGGAAAATTGACTGGAATGGAAACCACCCAGTTATATATTCAGGATCTTGAATCCTCCGTCCCCCGGCCTGTCAAAGAACTGAAAGGATTTAAAAAGGTGAGCCTGGCTCCCGGACAAAGCGAGGTAGTAACAATAAAACTTGACCGCAGGGATTTCGCTTTCTGGAATCCGCAAACAAAAGAATGGTTCGCCGAAGAGGGGAAATTTGTCATTCATATCGGCTCATCCTCCGCCGCTATCCGGCTAAAACAGGAAATTGAATTAATATAATCATAAAAATATCAGCTTCTATCCTTGACATTATAGAGTCTGTTACTATATATTTGAATAATTATGAAGAATTTTGATAGAAAATTCATACTGCTCAACTGGCAAAACCATAAGTGGGGATGGTGGATCTCGATGTTTCCACATTGGCTCGGGTGAATAAAAGAAGCATAATCGATACAAAGACCCTTCTCCGTAATTCACAGAGAAGGGTTTTTTTTTGGAGAAAAATGAATGGATTTTGAAAATTTCAAAAAACTTGCCAAAAAATACAGTGTGGTCCCGGTCTACGAAAAGATCACTGCGGATCTGTTAACCCCGGTGCTGGCATATCTTAAACTGCGCCAGAAAAATAATTACTGTTTTCTGCTGGAATCCGTTGAAGGCATCGGCCGGCTGGCCCGCTATTCATTTGTGGGCCGGGACCCGATAAAAATTATCAGTAACCGTGAGCAGGAAATCCGGATTATCCAGGGTGACCGGCAGGAACAGCTGCACGGCAATCTGTTCGCCTATCTCAAGCAGGAGGTTGCCGCTTTCAGCCGGCCGCCGGTCGAAGAATTGCCCGAATTCACCGGCGGTATAGTAGGATACCTGGGTTATGAAAATATTGCCCTGATCGAAGATGTGATAAATTTTAAGCGCCGGCAGGAGATTGATACTCCCGATGCGATCTTTGCCGTTTACACCACCGTGGTGGCCTTTGATCATTACAAACATCAGCTGATCCTGATCAAAAATGTATTTACCGCTGAACAGCCTGATCTGGCCAGGGCTTATGAATCAGCCCGATCTGATTTACAACAATTGCATCGCGAACTGGCCAGACCGGTAACCCATCAATCGGATTTCCGTTTTCAAACCACGACTGACCGGGAACCGGATACAGACTTTGCCGCCACAATCGAACAGGCCAAGGAACATATCCGGGCCGGGGATATATTCCAGATCGTTTTATCCCGGCGTTTTAACGCGACGTATCATGGTGATCTGCTGAATGTCTACCGGGCCCTGCGTATTATTAATCCTTCGCCATATATGTACTATATGGAATTTGCCGCTGATCTTACCATTATCGGCACTTCTCCGGAAGATTTGGTAAAAGTCAGCAACCGCCAGGTTACCATTTTACCCATTGCCGGAACCCGTCGCCGCGGGCGCGACGAAAGCGAAGACCGCCAACTCGAAGCCGATTTACTCTCCGATCCCAAGGAACGTGCCGAGCATGTCATGCTGGTGGACCTGGCCCGCAATGATCTGGGCCGGATCTGCAAATTTGATTCTATCCGTCTCAGTGAGGAAATGAAAATTCAAAGGTATTCACATGTCATGCATATTGTTTCCAGGGTGGAAGGGGAATTACGTGATGACCAGGATTGCATCGATGCATTAATGGCCGGCTTTCCGGCCGGAACACTCACCGGTGCCCCTAAGATCCGCGCCATACAACTGATCGATCAATATGAGCACTGCAGCCGCAATGTATACGGAGGTGCCGTGGGCTACATCGATTTCAGCGGGAACCTGGATATGTGCATCGCCATCCGCACCCTGTTTGCCAGGCCTGATTCCGTTTACTGGCAGGCGGGCGCCGGGATAGTGGCTGACAGCCAGCCGCACCTGGAGATTAAAGAAATCGAAAATAAATCAGCCGTACTGGTAAATGCGCTGAAATATGCAGAGGAGATTGATGAAGATCCTGGTGATCGATAACTACGATTCATTTACTTTTAACCTGGTGCAATTGGTCGGTCGTTTTTCAGCGGATATTACCGTATGCCGAAACGACCGCATCACCCTCAGTGAAATCCGCTGTCTGCAACCGGAGCGCATCCTTATTTCCCCCGGTCCCGGACGTCCGGAGGATTCCAATATTTGCCTGAAGGTAATTGAAGACATGGGCCGGGATGTTCCTATTCTGGGAGTCTGTCTGGGACATCAGAGTATCGCCATTACTTATGGTTCCAGGGTAATCCGGGCACCACACCTGATGCATGGCAAAACCTCGCTGATCCGTCATGACGGCAAAACTATCTTTAAAAATATCCGGCAGAATTTCCAGGCTACCCGCTACCATTCACTCGCTATCGAACGCAGTACGCTCAGCACTAAACTGGAAATAAGCGCCGAAACCGAGGATGGCATCATTATGGGAGTACGGCATAAACAATACGCCGTGGAAGGGATTCAATTTCATCCTGAGTCTTTTTTAACCCCGGAAGGGAGCAAAATAATTCAAAACTGGCTGGAGGTCATATGAAAGAAAATCTGGAAAAGATAATTGGCGGTCAGAATCTTACCTTTGAAGAATCGATGAACAGTATGGGTCATATCATGGATGGTTCGGCCAACCAGGCCGAAATTGCCGCCTGGTTGATCGCTTTAAAAATTAAAGGCGAAACTGCAGAGGAAGTTGCCGGCTCGGCTCAGGCCATGCGCGAACGCAGTATAAAAATTACCAGCCGCCGGGACAGGATTATTGATGTCTGCGGAACCGGCGGAGATAATTCAGGCACATTTAATATATCCACTACCGTGGCTTTTGTGATCGCTGCCGCAGGAGTACCGGTAGCCAAGCATGGCAACCGTTCCGTTTCCAGTAAATGCGGCAGCGCCGATTTGATGAAAGCCCTGGGTATCAATATCAATCTGCCCCCTGAACGTGCCCAGGCCGCCCTGGATGAAATCGGCATTACTTTTCTTTTCGCCCCTGATTATCACCCGGCCATGAAAAATGTAGCACCGGTACGCCGTGAACTGGGTATGAAAACTATTTTCAATATACTGGGTCCATTAACCAATCCGGCCGGTACAAAACGCCAGATGATCGGTACATACAATTGTCATACGGCAAATATCATGGCCCAGGCAGCACACATGCTGAATATGGAAAAGGTGTGTTTTGTCTGTACCGCCGATCAATTTGATGAAATCACCCTGACACAACCCACAGACATATTTGAATATGATGGACAGATTAAACATTACCAGATCGATCATTCTACTTTTGGCTATGCTCCGGTCGACCCGCAGCACATATGCGGGAATTCCCCTGAGCAGAACGCGGATATCCTGTTGAAGTTGTTTGCAAAAAAGAAAAAAAATGCCGTTTTTCAGGTCACTGCCGCCAATGCCGCTATGGCCCTGTGGATAGCCGGGTATGATCCGTCTATTAAAAATTGCCTGGCCGCAGCAGAGGAGGCTATTCTGTGCGGAGCCGCACTGAAAAAATTAAACCAGTTGAAGGATTTTGCATGAATATTCTGGATCAGATCGTCCGAGGTAAAAAACGAAGAGATCCGGCAACTGCATCTTCGCTACCACCGCGAGGATTTCCGTGATGCCGGATTTTTTAACCGGCCGACCAGAAGTCTAATCCAGGCACTGCGCCGGTCCAGGCAGTTGGCCGTAATCGCTGAAGTTAAAAAGGCCAGTCCGGCGGCCGGTGTGATCCGCACCGATTTCGATCCGGAAAAAATCGCCCGCAGTTATGAAACGAACCAGGCCACAGCCATATCGGTACTGACCGATCGTAAATTTTTTCAGGGCGATATAGAATATTTACGCCGGATTGCCGCTTTCTGCCGGATCCCCTTACTGCGCAAAGATTTTATTCTTGATGAATATCAGATTTACGAGGCATGTGCCGCCGGAGCCGATGCTATCCTGCTGATCGCAGAAATTTTATCCGCCAACCAGATTGCTGAGTTAACCCAGGCCGCCTCAACTGTCAATCTGGATGTCTTGCTCGAATTGCACAGTGAGGAACAACTTGAGAAAATTGATCTGCAACAAAACCGCTTGATCGGAATCAATAATCGTAACCTGAATGATTTAAGCGTAGATCCGCAGACGGCGATTCGTATCAAAAAATTTTTACCTGCTGAAATTGTCACAGTAGCCGAAAGCGGTATCCGGGAAAAATCACAGATAGAAAATATAAAACAGGCGGGTATTCAGGCTATACTGGTCGGTGGGCATTTGCTGCGTGCCGCTGATCCGGGTGCAGCCCTTCATGAACTTAAACAATGGTGCAATGATGAGAATTAAAATATGCGGGATTACCAATTTAGCTGATGCCTTATTATGCCAGAGCCTGGGGGTCGACGCCATCGGTTTTATTTTTTACCCCGGCAGCAAACGCTATGTGCCTCCGGAGCAGGTTGAAGAGATCGTCAATCAGGTTTCGCCGCTGCTGCTCAAGATCGGTGTCTTTGTTAATGAACAGGCCGAAACGGTTAATCAGATTATCCGCACCTGCCGTTTGCATGGGGCCCAACTGCATGGCGATGAGTCACCGCAATATATTCAGGAGATACATTACCCGGTTATCAAAGCCTTCCGTGTTGACAATCAATTCGATTTCTCGGTCATCAATGCATATAAAAACTGCAATTTCTTACTGGATACTTATTCAGCGGATGTGTACGGCGGGTCTGGCGAAAGTTTTAACTGGAATTGCATCCCGGCCGGGCTGCGTCCAACCTGCCTGCTGGCCGGAGGTATATCGGCTGCCAATATTCAACAGGTGTTTCAAAAAGTAAAACCTGCCGGAGTGGATCTGTCCTCAGCGGTGGAAAGTACACCCGGCAAGAAAGATCCGGAAAAATTAAAAGCATTCTTTAAACAGATTGAAAAATTGCGCACAAGAGAATATTGATCATAACTAATTGGGTGAATTTATGAAACCTGCTTATCGCTGGCCGGATGTCCGTGGGAAATTCGGTGACTTTGGCGGAAAATATGTACCTGAAACATTAATCTCGGCCCTGGCTGATCTGGAAAAAACATATCACACCGCCAGCAAGGATCCGGGTTTTCACCAGGAACTGGAGTATTTACAGAAAACCTATAACGGCCGTCCCACACCTTTAACCTACGCTAAACGCCTGACCGGATATTATGGCCGGGCCCGGATCTATTTAAAGCGGGAGGACCTGTGTCACACCGGTGCCCACAAACTTAATAATGCTCTGGGACAGATCCTGCTGGCCAAACGCATCGGTAAAAAGCGGATCATCGCTGAAACCGGAGCCGGCCAGCACGGAGTGGCCGTGGCCACAGTCTGTGCCAATCTCGATCTGCAATGCGTGGTCTATATGGGTGAAGTGGATATTGAACGCCAGAAACCGAACGTCTTTCGCATGCAGATCCTGGGGGCCGAAGTACGGCCGGTCAAGTCCGGTACCCGTACATTGAAAGATGCCACCAACGAGGCCATCCGCGACTGGGTAACCAATGTGCGCGACACTTACTATCTCATTGGTTCGGTGGTGGGACCGCATCCCTACCCCTTGATTGTGCGCAACTTTCAGTCGGTAATCGGCCGGGAGACCCGGATTCAGATCAGGCAGTCCTGCGGGAGCGGACCGCCTGCCGGATTATATTGTAGCCTGTGTCGGTGGCGGATCGAATGCCATAGGTATTTTCTACCCTTTCATCAAGGACCGGAAAGTTAATCTGATCGGGGTGGAGGCGGCAGGAGCAGGACTTCGCACCGGACGCCACTGTTCGACTTTGCTCAAAGGCACACCCGGTATTTTTCAGGGGATGAAAAGTTATCTGCTGCAATCAAAAGAAGGACAGGTAGCTCGCGGTCCATTCCATCTCGGCCGGACTGGATTATCCCGGGGTGGGACCTGAGCACTCCCTGCTCAAGGATATCAAAAGAGTCCGCTATGCAGCCGTCACCGATGAACAGGCCATGGCCGCAACCCTGAAACTGGCTCGCTATGAAGGTATCCTGCCGGCCCTGGAAACAGCCCATGCCTTGGCCTATCTGGACAAGTTGATGCCCGAAACTTCCCGCCATCAAATCGTTGTGGTTAATATTAGTGGCAGAGGAGACAAAGATCTAAATACCATCATGCAGCATATTGATCATAACAAATTCCAAAATCCAAATTCCAATAACCAAATTACCAATTACCAATTACCAATTACTAATACAGGATTAAGACTAATGTCCAAAATTAAATCGTATATCGAACTGATAAATCAACAACAGCGCAAAGCCCTTTCTGTCTTTCTCCCAGCCGGATATCCACTGCCGGCGGATTTCACATCGCTGGCGGTGGATGTCTTGGACCGTGGGGCAGATATGCTGGAGATCGGCATCCCCTTCAGCGATCCCATTGCCGACGGGCCGATTATCCAGCAGGCCTCGCAGAAAATGCTGGAGGCGGGAATCAACCTGTCGCAGATTTTCAAATATGCCGGACAAATACGTTCCAAAACCGAAAAACCGCTGATCCTGATGGGCTATGCCAATACTGTTTATCGCTACGGTCTGAAAAAATTCATCGATGATAGTTACAACAGCGGCATAAACGGTCTGATCATCCCGGATATACCATTAGAGGAATATGACACTTTCTGGGGACGCCGACCCGAAGATCTGGATATTATCTTATTAACCACGCCGACTTCGGGCAAGGAGCGCATCCGGGCTATCGACAACCGCAGTTCGGGTTTTGTCTACTGTGTCAGTATCACCGGCACCACCGGTATGCAGAATCAATTCAATTCACAAACACTCGTAGATATTCAGCGCACTTATCGATTGCTCAGCAAGAACAAGATGCTGATCGGTTTCGGTATTTTTGGAGCGGCGGATGTACGGCGATTTGCGCCGTATTGTGATGGTGTGATCGTGGGCAGTGCCGTGATCCGTGCGCTGGGGCAGGGATCAACACCTCACGATTATACTCCAGGCATTACAGTTAATCTCTGAGTTGAGTAAGGCCTGTGGGGAGAAGGTCGGAGACCTGGCGCAGACAGGTCGGAGATCTGCCGCTAGGCAGACCGGTCGAAGATCTACCGTCAGGTAGAGGGAAAGGACAAAAGGTAAATAGGTTAAGAGGTAAAAAAGGTTATAGAAGCCGTTTTAGGAAGAAATTGATTGGCAGGTGCGTGCCTGGCGTCACACAGGGATCCGCCCATTGACGGAGGTGGATTCTGATCTGTTGGGAGAGACGGGGGGGGGAAGTGGAAAATTGGAACAAAAGGATGTAATGGCTGGTATAATTGCAATAGTTATAAAGAAGGAGAAGAGCCATGAAATCGAGACTTGTCATCATCCCTTCAATTTTTCTGGTATTTGCTTTTCAGATGCTGGCAGTTTCACAAGAGGTGAAAAAGGCCGAAGCGACACCGCAAGCCCTGATCGAGCATCAGCTGGCTCAGAAAGGACTGCTGGCCAACAACAATATTCAGGTATCCGTTGCCGGCAAAGTTGTCACTCTGAAAGGCGAAGTGCCTACTATAAACGCCTGGAAGCGTGCTGAACGGGAGGTCAAAAATGTGGAGTCTAGCTATGCCGTGCTCAACGAGCTGAAGGTGAAATTTTCCAGTGTCGCTGATTCCGTACTGGCGAAGATAGTTCAGGACCGGATTAACGGGTATGTTTTTTACTCAATTTTTGACTGGGTCACCGTTGAAGCAAATAATGGCACTATCACGCTAAAGGGATCAGGGCATTTGCCCTGGACAGCCAGGCAAATTCAGACCATTGTCGAAAAGATCAAAAATGTTCAAAAAATAGATAATCAAATTCAGTTTGACCAGGGGCCCGATAATATCCGCTTCGAGGCAGCGCGTGCAATTTACAACGATCCCATGTTTGAAAATTACGCTTATATGCCGTATCCACCCGTCCACATCGTGGTCAAAGGTCCGGATATCACACTGGAAGGGAACCTGGACAGTGAATCACTCAGAGGCTGGGCAGGAGTCTTGGCTGAATTCAACACCGACGCTATGAAAGTAGTTAATAATATCAAAGTTAACAGCAAGTAATATGAGGACAGGCAGGATTGATTTGCCCGCCAGTCAGAAAATGTTCCCTGATAAATTCACACGGGAACATCATTAAGCAGTAACACCGCCCTGGCCATTAAATATGGCCAGGGCTGATTGCCTATGGACTGAAGTCCCCACAATTTATTCATAAGATACACTTTCCGGTTATCCAAGCCCTCCGCATCGACAATCAATTCAATATCTCGGTCAGCAATTCATATAAAAATTGCAGTTTTTGTTGGACACTTATGCACTGGATGTGTACGGCGGTCGCGGACAAGGAGAGTCAATCCAGGTTATTTTTTATCTGATTGATACCAAAGGATCGAATATTTTTATTTGATTCAGGTAATCCTTTAATTATATTTAGAGTGTTAGTATTTTGAACTTGCATTTATATACTGGATCAAATTGATAATCATGTATCTTCTTTCCGCTAATTGTTAATAGAGTGGATTTTAGTTAGTTAGGGTATATTCTATTAGCTTTGTCTGTAATTACTGGCTAAATCGAGAAACAAAGTCTATTTTAAATTTTGACTCTTACTGAGCGGACTATTTATAAAACGTGAAATACCACAAAAATTTATAATTATGATTTAGATAAGGAGGTTCAAATGCCCTTGAGATACGTACTTTTTATGATAGGTAGTTTGTTTATTCTTGCAGGCTGTCATAAAAGCCTTACTAAAGTAGAGACTGTAGATCAAAAGCCTGTAATTAGTAAAACAATAAACCAGGAATCTGAATCCACCCGATTTCTAAAAAGAAAAGTCGCTATCGCCCGTTTTTCAAATGAAACCGTTTATGGCAAAGGCATTTTTTACGATAAAGAAAATGATCCGATCGCCAAACAAGCTATGGATATTTTATCATCAAAATTAACCTCGACTGATAAATTCATATTATTAGAGCGCGCTGATCTCGAGTTTATAAATAAAGAACTTGAATTTGGTAATCTTCAAAAGCTGAATATTCCAGCGGATTATTTAATTGTTGGATCTGTTTCAGAATTTGGTAGAAATACAACCAGCGATGTTGGCATATTCTCCCGTTCTAAAAAACAGACCGCCCGGGCCAAAGTATACCTGCGTCTGGTGGATATATCAACGGGTCAAATAACCTATTCAGAAGAAGGTGAAGGTGAAGCCAGTTCTGAAGATGCCACAGTGCTCGGTGTGGGTAGTAATGCCGGTTATAACTCCGCGCTTAACGATCAGGCTATTTCTGTAGCCATTTCGAAAATGGTAAGCAACCTGGTTTCCAATCTGCTTGATAAACCGTGGAAATCGTACCTTTTAGATTATGATAATGGCACCTATTTAATATCCGGCGGCAAATCTCAGGGTATCATGGTTGGTGATGTTTTTGTTGTTGTGGAAAGAGGAAAAAAAGTAATTAATCCACAGTCAAATATGCTGATTGAGTTACCGGGTAAAAATATTGCTAAAATTAAAGTGGTTTCATTAGCAGGGGATAACCAACAAAATGAAATAGCACTTTGTACAATTATTGAAGGAGAAATACTGACCACCGATTTTAGCAATTTGTTCGTACAAGAAGTAAAGTAAGGGAGGAATGATGTTAAGATTTATTTTGCTGCTAGGCAGCTTGCTGGTTTTTTCCTGTGGGAATTACGGGCACATTGGACAAACCAGTCAGATCCAAACGGAAAGTTTTTTAAGTTTTAAAGGCGATCTTATAAACATATCCGTTGTTGTGGATGAAGGGAATGCTTTTACACCCCAAAATAATGAAAATAAATTTTCTGATCTGTACTTGTACAAAATAACTCCTGGAAATCACCGGATTAAAGTATATAGAAATGAAACCTTACTCATCGATGAAAAATTTTATATCGGCAGTAGTGAAACCAAGGAGATAAAAATTCAATGAAAAATACTTTGTTGATATTATTATTCATTTTTATTTCCGGGTGCAATCCAGGCTACTAATATATACTATTGGGGCAATTATTCATCCTCCCTGTATAAACTAAAAAAAGAACCGGGGGATGAAAGCAGATTAAAACACCGGGAGACTTTGGAAGAAATATTCACGAATGCAGAAAGAAAGCATAAAAAAGTTCCTCCAGGCTTGTATTGTGAATATGGGTATATCCTTGTTCAACAGGGAGGTATCGACGAAGGATTGAAATACTTTGAACTGGAGGTTGAGCATTATCCTGAATCCAAACCATTTGTCGAGAGATTAATCAGTCAAATTAAAAAATCACAGGAGTAATTATGCGACCTATGGTAAAAGTTCTTTTTATTTATATCATTATTATTTCTGTGAGCCTTATCTCCTGTACTCCCAAGTTATCAAAATTGGAGGCTTTCCCGAATATGTACAAGGAATCACCCGTCACAATTCTTGTTTTGCCACCCCTCAATGAAAGCACCGCCGCCGAAGCAACAGACTATTATACCACCACTATTGCTGAACCTCTGGCCGAGACTGGATTTTATATATTTCCAATCGAAGTGATAAATCAAATATTGCAGGAACAGGGCCTTTATGAAATAGGAAGTATGGAAAATATGCCGCTGGATAAATTCCTGAATTATTTCGGGACAGACGCCGTTTTATTTACCAGGATTATCGAATGGAATACATCCTATTATGTCATTGGCGGGAACGTGACAGTTACAATTGATTTTAAACTGGTATCTACAAAAACTGGTGAAACCTTATGGAAAAACAAACGGACAATCACCGTAGATACCTCCGGTGATTCCGGCAATTCAGGTGGTCTGGCCGGACTATTAGTTCTGGTTGCCTCCACTGCGATCAAGACTGCCGCCACCGATTATGTCCCCCAGGCAAAAAATGTAAATATTCAGGCTTTAAAATCAATGCCGTTCGGAAAATATCATCGCCAGTATAATCAGGACCAGAACAGCAAGGTTGTGGACAAAGACATCGTAGAATCAGAAGAAAAAAGAAATTGATATTTTGAAAATTGATTGATTGGAATCTCCGGCTCGGTGCTAAACATTAGCGTAATACCAAAATCAAAGTAATATTTTTAAACGTGTTTGTGTATTGAGTCTATTCTTATCATGAAGGATATAGAGAATGCCTAGGTTCAGGAACGTAATTGGTTTGGTGTCGATTATAATTCTTGGTAATATATTCTCATGCTCTGAAGGTGTCTTACCGTATGAGCCGGCTGCACCCTACATACCCTTAAACAAACTTTTGGCTGCTCCGGATACAATTGATCTCGCCGGCAGAAAATTCTTCTTACACTGTAATCTGTATTATAATTTAATGCCCATGCCCACAACCGATAATAAATATCTATTCATCGCCTGTGCCTATATCGAAGCGACAGATTCCGCACTATTTCTGCGAATATTTCCAGTGATGCCATTTATTTGATTCATGAATCCGCTATCTGGAAATCATACTTCGACAAGCCTGCTCCGTTATCTGCAGGCCAGCAAAATCAAGTCGCCATGGTCGTGGGTACTAATTGTGATTGGGAAGTAGGGCTAATTGTCGATGCGGTTGTAAGAATTATATATCAGCATGAAGTATATCTTTTAAGGGCACCTGATCAATATATAGGTGCGGTCTATTAAAAAAATAAATTACGGCAAACAATTTTCAGGGTATGAATTTCTTTAAGAATATCATTTAAACTAATTATCAAAATTAATCTGGTAAATGTTATTATTATAAAATGCTTCTTTCACAAATATACACCCTTCTAGTAGAATCAGTCTCGGCTGGATTGATAATTATGGTTGCAGTACTTGGCCGGCGTTCTATAATTTTTAACCTGAACGATGCTTCAGCATGGAGAGCATAGGGAATTTCCAGTTCTGCAATCCTGATCACACCCTTTTTCCAGCCGGCATCAAGGTTGTAATAGATGCACAGGTCGTTATCCCAATCAGCGTTACCAATATTTTTGATCACAATAAAAAATTCAAGATCAGTTACCGGATAGACTATTGACATTTTCGGCCCGTTCTTTGGGGGAACTATCTCCGGGCGGATGAAAACAGATCGCACCTCCTGAATTTTCAGATCGGGCAAATAATCAGCTTCTACCCCCTGGTTTTTTAAGGGATGACATGAATATAGATATATTACCAGCGCAATGGCCAAAATAGTAATTCTGATAAATCCCATAAATTTTATGCGCTCTAATCGTCTTATTGATGATCTAACGCTGAATACCTAAGAAGTTTCCACTCAAGAATCAGTACACACATTACTGCTGGATTAAATTACCAACTACCAGTTACTAATTACCAATTACTAATTACCATTTATTATATACCGCACTCCTGTTCAACACCTCCCGAATCTAAAGTTCTTTCTCCAGTATCTGGTTCAGATGATGCTTCAGATGGCGCAGATAATCGTTTATAACGAACTCCAGCGGTGCAGGTTCCTCCTTACCGATATCACAGGGCTCAGATAACACCCCGGCCGGCAAGCGCTCGAGGATATTGCACAAATGACGGTTATAGGCTGTCCACAATTCCACCAGACTCTGCCAATCTGCTTCATGATAGCGCTGGATGCGCACCCATTCATTCTGGTCGTACGGCGGGAAGGCCAGGGCGGCACCATAACCGGCCCGCACAAAACGCTGGTGATTATTGGCCGCCGAATCGATCAGATGACCGAGAATTTCTTTCTTGGACCATTTGCCCGGTTTCGCTTTAAGCATAACCTGAGTGTCGTTCAGGCGGGGTAATATAACGGCACTCTGATTCACGATTTTTGAAATTTCCCGGGCAATATTCTTCAACTATTCTTTCTCCCCTTTATCAACTCAAATACTTCCTGTTGTTCAATTGCTGTAAAAATTGAATTATTGTGAATTTCATACGGAACATGGCTTGCTACAATTTTTATGAATTCTTTATAGCCGTTTAAATAGATCGATATCCTCAGTTTTTGACTACGATGATCGGTTATAACTAGCGCAGAAGTTATTTTACTGAAGGTGACATGAGCTATTTCATTCCAACTCATTATAATATTCTTTTTGAACGGGTAGTTCAGCTTCCAGACCTGCCGGAGAAACTTTTATTTTTTCCTTAATAAAAAGCAGCATTATATACAACGCGGGAATAATAAATATCAGTTCGAATAAAACAAACATCACTTTTTCTCTTCCCGTTGGGATTTCCAACCGGAACACCATCAACCATAAGAACATAATCGGAATTGCCAGGAGTAAAACCAGAATCAACCCGATAAACTTGGCTGAATAAGTCATTAAGATCGTATCAGCCGATATTTTCCTGGCCCGTTTGTTTGAAAATCGTTCCATCAGGAAGAAAAATAACGCCGGCAGCAATGCCATCAGAAATGCAGTAATTATTGTCTCCCAAACATGCATAAGGCAATCGCACTTGTTTTCTCCAGGGAAAAATATTCCAATCTGGAGAGCCGCTAATACCAATTATAAAATAAATTAGCCGGTGTTTAAAACCTTCAGGAATTGTTCACCAGCTAATTCAATTGAAACAGATTGATGATTATTCGGAATAATTTTCAGAAAAGCAATTTCAAATTTATTTCTCTTTTTTACCTTTCCGTTTTATATCCATGCTGTGTGCTTTTTTGTAGGTCTGGATGTCTTTGAAACGGCCCTTGCTGTCGCGAACTGCGTACAATTTCGTTCCGGTTTTACTGCGGTGTGTCGTTCTTTTCATTACCATAATGATCTCCTTTTTTGGTATTGCGGAAAACGTTTAACGGGATCACAAAACATCGGCATTAAATGTATCCCACTGGCTTAAGTCACCGGTAGTGAAGCCTTTATTGAACCAACCCTTGCGCTGGGCTGAGGTCCCATGCGTAAAACTCTCCGGCACCACATAGCCCTGGGTACTGCGTTGAATGCGGTCATCCCCCACGGCGCTGGCGGCATTCAGTGCTTCGTCCAGGTCCCCTTCCTCAAGGATATTCATCCGTTTGACATGATGCGCCCATACTCCGGCCAGATAATCTGCCTGTAATTCCAGACGAACCAGGTATTTATTGAATTCTTCCTCATTGAGTTGGGAACGGAGCGACATCACCTTTTCATTGATCCCCGTCAGGGTTTGCACGTGATGCCCTACTTCATGGGCAATCACATAGGCCATGGCAAAATCACCCGGTGCCTTGAACTGTTGTTTTAATTCTTCAAAAAAACTTAAATCAATATACACTTTGTAATCACCCGGACAATAAAACGGACCGGTGGCGGCGCCGGAATAACCGCAGGCAGATTCCACGCTGCCGGAATAAAGAACGAGTTTGGGATGAGTATACTCCGATCCCTGTTTACGGAATACCTCGGTCCAGACATCTTCCGTTTCGGCCAGCACCACCGCTACAAATTTAGCCAGTTCAGTCTCTTCGGCCGTGGGCTGATAGGTCGATGTGCCTTCCACCGTACCCAATTGGGCATTATCCAGGATTTGTGACGGATCACCTCCCAGCAGGTAAATAGCCAGTACCACAATAATGGTTCCGATTCCGCCGCCTACTACATTTCTGGCTGTGTTACCCCGGCGGTCTTCAACGTTTGAACTTTCCCTTCTGCCTTTCCACAGCATATACTTTCCCTGATTTTAAATTATTAAAGTCAAACCGAAATATACTTTACGTTGTTTTAATCAAAATATGACCTTATCGCACAATCAGATTTTCGATAAGGTCATATTTATTTTTTTAATGAAAGAATTACATTAATCAGAAGTTCCCTGTCAGCCTTGTGCTTTTTCTTCTGCAACTTTTTTCAGTTTATCATTGGCCATGATGCCGATTTCGACGCGCCGGTTGGCCGCACGCCCATCTTCCGTGTCATTGGTAGCGATGGGCTGGACTTCGCCATAGCCCATAATTGTAAAACGGGTTGCACTCACGTTGAGCGAGGCCAGATAATTGGCCACGGACTGTGCTCTCTTCCGCGAAAGTTCGAGATTGTAATCCTCTGTCCCGGTAGCATCGGTATGACCTTCAATCAGAATGTTAGTATCTTCATATTTGCGTAGCGTTTCAGCCAGTTTAGTTATATTTTGCTGACTGACCGCTTTGAGCTCGGACTTGTCCACGTCAAAGAGGATACCCGAATCAAAAGTGATGCGGATGCCTTCGCCCACGCGTTCTACTTTAGCGCCGGCGATATCATTTTCGATTTCCTCGGCCTGTTTATCCATAACGTGTCCGATATAAGCACCTGCTGCGCCGCCCACGGCCGCACCGATGATTGCACCCAGAACTGTGTTACCGGCAGCGTTGCCGATGGCCGCTCCGGCCACTGCACCGCCTACTGTTCCGAACGTTCCGCCCTTGGCGGTATTGCTCCAGCTGGAACAACCCACCCCGAGGCAAAGCAGCAGCACCACGAATAATAACATTAATTTTTTCATACTTCCTCCTTCATTAAATATGCGTTTAAATGCACCCTTTATAATTATTTTAGTTGATTGTCCAGCACGAAATTCCCCATCTTGGATTCTCATAAAAATATATAGATATTTTTGACAAGATCAAAATATTTTGATCCAGATCACATTCGCGTTGCCTCCAATTTACTTGATTGGTGTTCTTTATTTATCCGGCATAGTCGCCCGGACCGATGGTTATCGAAAACAAAAATGCACCGAACTTATCTTTATAATTATATTTTAATGTGACTTTTTCATTACGGAAAGTCTGCATATCTTCACTGGTTTTAATATAATTCGTCAAAAACGGAATCATATTTTGCTTCAATTCCACAATATTAAGATCCGCTGCTGCATGATTGATGAGTGTATAATTATATACAAAATTTTTGCCCGGACCACCTACCGCATTATCAAGACGTGTATTGCTGTCGACCATAAACGGGCAGTTCTTATTCAGTTCTGCCGCGACTTTCATTAATTGAGTTTCGAATGAAGGCGGCTTGAACAAAAAATGATATACCAGCTGATATACCACCACCCCAACTATTATGGCTATAACGTACGACAGGTATTTTTTTATATTGGGATTCATTTTTACTCCTGTAGTATTATAATTAAGATGATCTGGAAATATGGATGGATCTTAAGATTAAATAAACAATCAGGCAAGAGGAAATTTATTTTGCAGAATGTAGTGAAGTTTAGATCATGAAAGATCCCGGATTCTGTCTGGCGCCAGATCTTCGACAAGTCCGGGATGACAGAACAAAAATTGTGTTGTAACGGACTGTTCAACCCCTGCATAGTCGCATTTTAATGAAGAATCACGGAAGGTTAAAAACATCTGATACCTTCAGCATCAACACTCCAACCCCTCTTGATTCTTAACTCTTACATCTTTAATCTTATCTTTGTCTCTTTGTCTCTCTGTCTCTTTGTCTCTTTGTCTCTTTGTCTCTTTGTCTCTTGTACCTTGATCATGCCGCCTTCTTCGGCAGTTCTATTATAAATTTGCAGTATTTTCCTTTCCTGGTATCGATCTTGATCTCCCCGCCGAGACGTTTTATTTTCTGTCTGACGATATCCATGCCGAAGCCCCGGCCGGCGGTCATATTCGCAGTATCTACCGTGGTGATTCCGGGAAGATAAATCAATTCGGCTAATTGCTGGTTATTCCAGCCGTTGATTTCATTTTCACTCCATTTTCCGCTTTCTTTGGCTTTTTCCCGCAATTTATCGAATTGCAATCCGCGGCCGTCATCCTCAAACTGAATCCTGATCCGGTCTTTTTTATCGATGCTGAGAATCTTGATGGTGCCGGTCTCTTTCTTACCCGCTTCATGCCTTTCCCCTGAAGTTTCCAGTCCATGATACATCGCATTCCTGACCAGTTGCACCAGCACATCCCTTAAAATCAGGCGCTGCTCATATGGAATCAGATCGCTCTTAAAATTCTGGGTGACTAATTTGACTTTTTTCTGATATTCATCGCCCAGGTTGGTAATCAGTTTATTGAGCGAGTTAATCAGCATATTATGTTCGTGCCGTCGCTTTGGCCTGAACTGTTCATGAATCTTGCTGATCTGTTCGATCAGATCTTTCACTTCCTGATGAATCGAATGGATGGAGTCTATTTCACTCAGGAGTGATTTGATATCTTTAAATTTGAGTTGATCCTTTTTGCGCAGATCGGAGATAATATCTTCGACCTGATGAGCCCGGTCGGCCATCAAATCCAGTTCCAGCATGCTGGCATTACCTTTAATCGTGTGCACGGAACGATAAACCGATTCAAGCAGTTCAATGGCGGTTTCTTTCTGCTCCAGTTCCTGGATCACATCGCCCACGCGGTCAATTTCATCCTGCGAACTCTTGACGAATTCCTCCAGCATGACCGGTTCCACATTAAGGATACTGAGCAGCAGATCCATTTTCCGCTTGCTGGCTTCCTTGGTCTCCTCCAGGTCTTTCTCCAGCGTAATCTTCTCGGTAATATCATTGACCGAGGCAATGATCCTGACGGTCTTTTCCTTTTCCACTATCCGCCGGAAATCAAAAGTAAGAAATTTGGAAGTCGATTCGTTTATTTTTCCGTTTTCAAAATGCAATTCAATCTGTCCCAACGGATTCAGTTCGGACAGCATATGTTCGTCAATTTTTTTGCTGAACAGTAAATCCAGATAATTGGCGGTACTGTCTATGATATCCTGGCCGATTTTATTCTCCAGGTATTTGAGGAACGATTTCCGGCCCAGATTGCTTTCAGCGAATATTTTTTCCAGGGCGGCAGAATACTGAGACTCAATGCGGCATTTTTCATCCAGCAAAAATAATCCGTCTTTGACATTATGCAATATATCATCGGTTTCTTTTTTGGCCTGGTTTAACTCGCTGTTACGTTCGTTCAATTCCTGGGTGCGTTCCTTAACCTGTTGTTCCAGATTTTCTTTCTGTAACTTAATCGACCTGATCCGGATTCTGTAGATACTGTAGGCCAGACCCAGGATGGCCAGCAGCGACAACGTGCGGAACCACCAAGTTTGCCAGAAGGGGGGTGTTATTTTTATGGCAATATAAGTGCCCGTTTCATTCCAGATGCGATCATTATTGGAGGCTTTTACCCGGAAGACATATTCCCCGGGATTGATATTAGTATAGGTAGCCGTTCTGCGGTTACCGATATAATTCCAGTTATCCTCAAACCCTTCCAGTTTATAGGCATACTGGTTCTTGTTGGACGAAGTGAAATTAAGTGCGGCAAATTCAAAAGAAAACACAGACTGCTTGTAAGATCAATGCGAGCTGGCAGGTTTCCGTGATATGCTTTTCCAGCGGTGAACCCTCGCAGACCAGATTCTGCGGTTTATTAAAGATCAGAAAATCGGTGATGAATACGGGTGGAATGTGGGCATTATCCGAAATCTCATCCGGATTAAAAACATTGAAACCGTTCAGTCCGCCAAAATATAATTCCCCGCTTTTACTTTTAAGGAAAGCAGAGTAGTTAAACTCGTTGCTTTGCAGACCGTCACTGATATCATAACTGCGGAAAGTATTCTTCTGCGGGTTAAATTTACACAGACCGCTATTAGTGCTCAGCCATAAATTTTGCTGATTATCTTCCATGATAGCCAGAATGGCATTGCTGGGCAGGCCATTTTCGGTGGTTATCGCCTTGAAATCACCAGTCGACCTGTCGAATAAACATAACCCCCCGCCCACCGTACCAATCCACAGATTACCCTGTGAATCCTCAAAAATTGCTTTTACTTCATTATTGGGAATTGTACCCGGTTTATCCGCATCCTGCATATAACGGGTGAATTTTCCGGTATCCCGGTTGAAATTATTTAACCCGCCCCCTTCCGTTCCGATCCACAGATTGCCCTGCCTATCCTCATAGATCACCATGGCCGCATTATGACTGATGCTGCCGGCATCCTTTTCATCATGCATATAATGCCGGAAAGTGTTTTTATCCCGGTCAAAAAGATTCAATCCCCCGTCCAGGGTCCCGATCCACAGATTATTACGGCTGTCTTCCAGAATAGCAAAGACATTGTTACTGTTAATGGTACGGTTATCACCCGGATTATTTAAATGACTGATAAACCGGTTTTTGTTGCGGTCGTACAGGATCAGTCCGGCCGCATAGGTCCCGATCCACAGATTTTTCCTTTTATCCTCGTATACCCTGGTGACGGCATTTCCGCCGATGCTTTTAGGATTTTTATCATCATGCATAAAATGCCTGAACAGGTTTCTTTCCCGGTCGAAAAGATTCAGCCCCCCGCCATCCGTTCCTATCCATATTTTCCCCTGGTAATCTTCGCAGAACGATCAGCACCGATTTAAAACTGAGACTGTTTTTATTGCGGTTACTCTGGGTATACAAAGCAAACTTGCTCAGACTCCGGTTAAAAATATTAATGGCGCCGTTATAATTTCCGATCCAGACGATATCCTGATCGTCGCGGTAAATAGTGTACACCTGGTTATTGCTGATACTGGATTTATCATCGGGATCGTTCTGCATATAGGAATATGTTTCCTTTAGCGGATCCAGGATATTTATTCCGCCGCCGTCGGTGGCTATCCACAGTTTCCCATTTTCATCCTGGTACAGATCGGTGATGATCTGATGGTTCAATCCCGTTTTACCCTTGCCACGTGTATAATTTTTAAAAGTCCGCGTTCCTTTATTGAACGACCAGATCCCTTCACCGCTGGTTCCGATCCAGATGTTGCTGCCACTCTTATCTTCTTTTAAAATTTTGCCGAAATTATGTGCATTCAGATTTACCGGATTGTCATTGGTATATTTGAAATAGGTAAATTTCTTTGTTTGCGGATCAAATAAATGCAGACCTCCGCCGTTTGTTCCGATCCATAATTTCCCGTCGCGGTCTTCAATGATCGAAAATATATCATTATTTTGCAGGGAGTTTTTTTCTGTTGATCTTGTCTGGCGCAGGTGCTTAAAGGTTTTACTGGACCGTTCGAACAGATTTAATCCACCGTACAAGGTACCGATCCATAAATTGCCTTTACTGTCTTCGAAGATAGTACGGACAAAATCGCTGCTCAGGCTGGTGCTGTCAGCCGGATTGTTGCGGTAATGAATGAATGAATCCAACTCGCGATTATAGACATTGAGCCCTTCCAGATAAGTGCCCACCCAGAGAATTCCTTCGCGATCTTCATAGATACAGGAGATTCTGTTGCCGCTCAGGGATCCGGGATCCCTTTGATCATTTTTATAGATTTTAAAACCGTAAGCATCATATTTATTCAGACCGTAGTATGTCCCAAACCACATATACCCCTTGCTGTCTTTGAGGATACAGCGCACGCTGCTCTGCGACAGACCTTCATAGAGGTGTTCAAATTTTATATTTCTGTCTTGCGCCTGCAGACAAATAGTTGTGGCCAGTGAAAAAATAAAGGCAGTTGCTATTGAAAAAATATTTCTGTGTTTAACAGACATGCACTTCTCCCCGTAAATTACCAATTACACAATTACAAATTAGATTAATTTCAATTAATAACTATATATCATAGTCGGCTAAAAAGTAGCCGAAATTAAACAATTGATGTAATTTAAATCAGTAAAATTAACCCGCATCCGGGGGGTAAAATTTAGTATAAATTCATACCTTTAAGGGCAAAACTGTTGGGGAGAGATATCTGTCCTGACACCACAGTCAGGGCTGGATCGGTTTTCTAATTATTTTTCTTTATTTGATCTTTTACCCAGTCTTCTAGTTCTCCTTCTTCCTGCAATTTAATGATTTTTTCTACTTTTTTATCCCGGCTCACACCCTGGCCCTGTTTATACACATTAATTATGCTTTCCAGTCCGGCCATATTTCCATTTAAACTATTTACCGAGTCCGGATTTTGTAAGGCATAACGGGTCCAACCGCCCATGAACAGCATAATAAATTCTTTATTTTTGTCGCAAAGTTCAACTATGTAAGCATTCAATTCTATTGTCACATTGGGACTTCCCTGCATCCATTTTAAAAGAAAGGCGTTTGCCGCAATTGTCCTGGCAGATTCATCATCGAGGGGGATGCTTTCCAGATAATCGATACATTTCAGAACATCAGCTTCATATTTGGCATAGTCTTCCGGTTTTTCCAGTTTGTAATTCTGCGGAACTGCAAATTCCTGGGCAGCGCCACGAAGTACCATGACAAGAATTATAATAATTCCCGTAAATACTTTTATACCTTTCATAGCACCTCCTTTCATATTATTGTATTTTATAATATCTCATGAAATTAGTCAACAAATACATAGTTCCAAACTACACCATGGATCCCGCTAAATAAAGCACCAATTAATGCTCCTACAAGTGCACAGCCTTCCCGATTTAATCTTGCTCTGTTAGGATCATGATCTTCATTGATCTTGGCCAACCCATAACCTACGGCGGCTCCAAAAGGCAATCCTAAGATAGTTCCGGTGGTGTGATTACTGAATTTAATAATTTTCACATCATTGAGGGCGATTCTTGAGAACAATGTGTCATCGATAATTTTAAAAATCACTGAATCTTGATCAAGATGTACCTGACAGGCCTCATTTATTCTACCGTCTGATAAAATTATCATCCCGGTACCGGGATACCAATATTTATTAATTTTATTTTTATACACCGGCGGTATCTGATCTCTTTTAATATATATATTATTTGAGCAGGACGTTGTTAAAAAAGAAAAAACAACAACAGGTACGATGACTTTATTCATTGCTTAATCCTTATAAATCTGACAAAACCGCCAAAACCCACCGTGAAATTAATCAAGGCACCTTTGAATTGATTATTAAAATTCACTACTGAAATATACACACTGGTTCTGATAAACCAATCGGTTTTTTCATTAGAGCTACCCATGAGGTTGATAGTGGTGCTGGTTTTATAATCATAATTTAAACCCAGACTATAGGCGAAGTTACTCATTCGATGATCTTCATATTTTTTCTGATTGCCAGGCACGTAGAACTCCAGGTAACTAATGCCGGCAAAAGGCGTGATTCTTGATTTTTTAGTATCAATCAGTGGATAACCCAGGGCCAGGTCAGCGCTAACCAATCCTGTCGATATTTTCTCGGGCCATAGTTTATTTTTATATTCAAATTCTTTTTTTACTGAATTAAATCCGAGAGTCGCCCGTAAATTAAATATCAAACTCCGGTAACCGAGATCAAAACCATAGACTAAATTAAAATTGTTCGAGAAATATTTGTTTAATGCAGGAGTCAGGATACCCCCGCCCAGAGCGAATGAACCCCCCACTGCAAATTTTTTGTTTTTAAATTCCGGTATTTTTTGCCGGGGTGTTTGCTCTAATTCCTTGGCAATCATTTCAGCCCATAATTTAACCGCTGCGGAATCATTACCATAATTTGTTTGCTCAATGAGCTGATCGATTCTCTGCTGGCAATCAAGATTTATTTCCAAAAGTAAACCAAAAGCCTGTACCTGCCTGTCAATTTTTTCATTCAGCAATAAGAATAATTGATTTTGCAATTTTCGGGAGTATAGTTCCCCCAGGTCAAACTGAATCTGGTTATAAATCAGGTATTGGTCATCCCGGGATCCTGCTTTAACCCAGGAGGTACTGCGATTCATCGTGCAATAAGAAATTAAAGTGGTGACCCTGGTATCTTCGATAAAACAGGTTTGCCCGGAGTATCCAATAGTAGAGTGCAGTTCGGAATGAAGAGGCGAATAATCTACAGGTACACCCTGAAAATCAGACCATTCCAGTCTTTTATCTTCCCAATTCAAAGTATCCGAATTATCCGTCTGAGCGAATAGAGCCGGAAGCATTGAACAGAGAATGAACCCTATAATATAATGAAGAGCAATACTGCTATGGCCGGGATTATTTCGGAGAACCGGGTATGAACATGCCTGCGAAGTTACTGAATTTAGCGGATTTCCCATTCACCCCCCTGGCTTAGCACCTGAAGAATATAAATAACCCGACCAGTTGTGTCAAAATAATACTGAACACCACTATTGAGGTGAGGCGAATGAAAAGTGCATTTGTACCATCACCCAACAGTTATTTCGCCTTTCCAGCACGCCGGTCCAGCGGGTATTCTCCCAACTGGCAGGTTGTCCTTTCCATTCGTTGATATCATCAAGCCGGGCAAAGAACCAGGCAACGGTACCCGACTGTGAAAAGTTTATTTTCAAATCCTTTATTTCATAGCGGATCGCTTTGAAATCAGGACTCAGCCAGAACTTCTCATTATTTTTAAAATTCTGAAACCCATACGTAATATGGTCACTGGGACTTACTTCAATATAAACAGAATCATTGGCGATGATGCTATACAGCAAATTTATATCCTTATTTTTGGCCCAACCAATGCAACTGTGGATTGCTTTTTCTACTAATTGTTTTTCCATATCCATATTCAACGGTGCACTTTTGTTATTACATGATATGAATGCAACAAAAATACCCATCATTATCAGAATGACTATAATATTTTTCATACTCAGACCTCCCTTACATGTTCTTTAATATTGCCGGTGAACAAAAATACCAGGTGTGGTGGGACTTGAATTCCGCTGCTATTCGGGTATCGGCATGATAGCTGATATAACGCGGTTGATAATTGGTAGCATAATATAATTTATCCTCAAATATTCTTATTCCATTCCCATCTTCAATGGGAAAAGACTGGTCTGTCAAAAAGGATTTTGTGTTTAAGTGAAGCAACTTAAAGTATTAGATGTATTCCAGGGAAGAGCATAAACAATATCGTTATGTATGGTCATGTAACTCGTAAATCGCGGGTAGGGAATAGTATCAAGCAAGATGCCGTCCAGGCTGAACAGGGCTAAATATTGACTTCCGGGCTCCCGGGAATGCATTAAAGCATATAAAATATGTTGATAAACATCAAGTCCATTAATATTCGTATAATCCAAAGCGGTCAGATCGAATCTCAAGTCGGTTGTATCCTCAACAAGATTATATCTGTAAATAGCATAACTTGACATCTCATAAAAGACATAGTTAGAATCGTGGGCAATCCAATCCCCGGCACCATAATGCACCAATTCTCTTAATTCTTTTGAAACCAGATCATATTGATAAAGTCCATAGGCTGCAATGGGGTGCACAAACAGGAAGCGAATCGGTCAAATCAAAATCCTGTACTGTGTAATAATCTGGCATGTCCTGTGTCCTTAAATATTTCATCATAGGTTATAGAATACTTGAGTGTTCATGCCTCATCGGCGAAATTATCAGTGGTACCAGCACGGGAATTCTTGACCCGTACATGAAATCAAAAACTAAGCAAAAAGAACATTACAACATAAATAATCAAACTTCTTACCCGCATAATGCACTCCTTTCATGCCTTACCGCAAACTGTCAGTTGCGTACATGCACCTGGGACTTGTCCTGCTGATCAGTGAAAATGATCCGCCGATTCGTTTAACACCAGATCGACCGGCAGGTTATCTCTATCAGCAAAATAATATAGATAAATTCTAACGGAGCAATATCATTTTTTTTGATATTTCTACATTTTTTGTTTTAAGAGAATAAAAATAAATGCCACTGGGAAATGAACCACCGTCAAAATTTACACGGTGAGTTCCTGTCTTCATTTCTTCTGAGACAAGACCGACGACCTCCTCACCCAGAACATTATATATTTTTAATGATGCAAATTCGGATTGCGGCAGGTAAAACTCGATTGTGGTTGAAGGATTAAAAGGATTGGGATAATTTTGTTTCAATTCCGGATTTTTGGGGCTACAGCCGGTACCAGGGCTGTCAATTGCTGAAAGAGTATCATCAGCAAAAGATACATTCATCGGACCGCCGGTTATATAAGAACTATTCATAACCATAGTTTCATATGATGCCAGCTGATTGTCAAGGTTGCCGCCAATGACCGCAATATGAAATTCCTGAGATCCTCCCGGTGCAAGACTGCAGGGTCCGCTGGCTAAAACTATACGCCGTTCCCCTGCCTGGTAATTTTCACCTTGACCATCCAAATCACCGACCATGGTAAATGGATTGCCGGACAAAGGGAATTTAGTCGGCGTACCACTGGAACCACCGCCATAATACTGCGGAGTAGGATTATCAATATCAGAAGTCGGCATATAACCTCTTAATATATTATACCATATCAGGGAACTATTGTAATCGCTCTCACCTGTATAAGGATACGTCTTTGCTGATCCTGGATTTTCAAAATTGAATGCAGTCATTGGTAAATTCCTGTAACCGTGAAGCAGCTGAAAATTTAAGACAGCAGTGTCGCCCGCTGACGGAACCACAGGACCCAGTAACAATTTATTTCCAACGGCGGAGGGGGGTAAACCGTATACCTCAAACCATATATCAGTTGCCTGGGAATTGTAGGCAAAAGCCAGATTATTTTCCGGGTCGCATCCGCAATAATCATCCGCAAAATATCCGATATCGGTATCGGCGAAATGACCTAGATAGAGTGAATCGATTAAATAGTCTGATTTGTTAATTATTCTATAATGTTTAAAGTAACATTGTCCGTAAACAGAACCCGTGTTATTATAAGCATAGATCAAAACATGGATTTCCAGACCCAGTGGCCGGGAGCCCAGAAAGCGGGTGGTCAGCGAGTCACTAAAGTCATTCATTATAAAATAAATTACCTGACCGGAAAGCGGCAATCCGGGTCTGTCAATGCCGGAACCATCCCATTTTCCGTTTTCATTCTGGTCCACGAAGGGTGCACCCAGTTCCACCGGCCAATTTTGCCAATCTTCTGCATATTTATTGTAAATGACTGTAGTCTGTTCAGAATTGACACTGTCGATTTCAATTCCGAAAATATCGGCTGCCTCCCGTTTAAGTTCGTCCTGCGATAATGATTGCCAGTCATCACGAATTCTGTACACACGGGCCCTGGGATCGGACGGAGAGACCGGCCTGCCATTTTCGACCCAACCAGCTGCGGTACTGCTGTAATAAATTTGACCACCCACTCGCAGCGACGGCCCGGAATCCGTCGGATCGCCAATAACCAGACCTGCCCAGACTAATCCGTCGGAATATACGACACCAGCAGTGCCCCGTGGATAAAATGCCCCGGCGTCTTCAGACAAAGGATGATTGCTGCCAATACCATTGCTGAGGATGTAACTTGAAAAATTGCTGACATTAATTATTGAATAATCAGAACCTCCGGGACTGGCTTGATTCGTTTTTGAAATTTTTCTTTCACCGTTAACGGCGGGCAGGATTGAAATAATTGAAATGATAAATATAAAGATATACAGTTTCATCATAGCCTCCCCTGCTTTATCCAAAAATATATTTAAATTAAAAAAATGACAAGTTTTCAATTACTGATGGATTCTAATATATATCTGTCTATTATATCGAATATAGCCCATTCCTGAACTGTCGAGGTCTCCGCATCTACATTATGTTTAGCCGTAGAAACAACTATTAAATTCAAATCCAGGGAAAACCACCACTAACTGACCACCATAACCATAGCCCATGAACAGATCATAGTCATTTATCTGCCCAAGCCACCACAGATGGGCATAGTTATAATTCTTGTAAGCTCCCCATTCATTGGGATGAGTTAAGTTTGTACTGGGAGAAAGGGTCAGGGCCACCCATGCTTCCGGAACTATTTGCTCCCCGTTTATCATGCCGTTATTCAGATACAGATAACCCAGTACGGCCATTTCCCGCGGGGTGAAATACATGGAATTCCCGCCAAAATAATAACCCTGCGGATCCTGTTCCCAGAAATCGACATCGATGCCCATCGGGCTGAATAAGAATTGCCTGCCAAAATCAATGGTGCTTTGCCCGGTCGTCCTGGTAATTATGACCGAGAGCAGGTGGGTCTGAAAAGTGTTGTAAGCCATTCGTTCGCCGGGATTGAATTGCAGCGGTGCCTCAATGGTTTTTTTGATCCAGTTATCCGAATGGTAAAATTCCTGATATACGCCGTAATTATCTTCCGCTTCGCCGCGGATGCCCATGCGCATGGTCAGTAAATGCCTGATGGTAATACTGTATTTTCTGGAATCCATCCCGGCATAAATATACTCGGGAAAATAACTGAGCATTTTTACTTCCAGGCTGTCAATATAACCCTGCTCCAGGGCAATCCCGGTAAGCGCCGATAAAAAACTCTTGGATACGGACATAATATTATGCGCCCGGAATCTATCATAACCATTATAGTATTCTTCGCCGACAATATATCCATTCCTGATCACCAGCAGCCCATCGATAAAACCTTCTTGTTCAGCCTGCCTGAATGCGGAATCCAGAATTCGCTGACTCATTCCCTGTTGTCCGGGTGTGGATGAATTCCAGCTGAAGTAACTTGAGTCTGTTCCGCCGGAGGGATTCTTCTCACATCCGAAAATGAATCCCGAAATGATCAGGATGGAGATCGCATATTTTTTAATTATTACCATAACTCTTATCTAAAAACAGATACCTGTTATCGTTTAATGCTTTGACACATTTCGATTCGACATCAATTGCCATTACGAGTGGAGTGGGATCATTGGCCTCCGCTGCAGGGCTGTCTTAACTTTATCATCATTTGCAGTTTATGCGTAGTTTTTGATCAGACACAGTTGCCCATCCAATGATATGTAATTTCAAGGCAGATATAACATCTTTCTGGTCTTGGCAAAATCATTATTTAAACGTAGAGTATAGAAATAAATACCTCCTGCTAAATTCGTTGACTCAACTTTAAGAGTGTAGTAATTGGCCGCTTCGAATTTCATTCACCATAGTAGTTATCTTTCTTCCCAAAATATCGTATATGGTTAAATTCACGAAGCCAGTATGAGGTATTTCATAAGTGATGGTCGTCCCGGCATTAAAGGGATTCGGATAGTTTTGATGCAAGTAAAATTTTTTGGGGATTCCATAATTTGTGATTCTAAAAGGAGAAGTTGTAGCCGATTGTTCATTAAGCCAACTATCGGTTGCTTTTATTTTTATCATACAATTATCAGACACGATATCAGGGAGGTGCCAGAATACGATTATGATTGAATCGGATTAGTCCATAATCTTTATCATCAGCAGTTACATACGTAATATCAATCGCATCATCACCCCCTTGAATTGTGATATCGATATTTTTTGCAAAATCAGATTATCATTACAGTTGGAGATACTGATAATTCAATGCCAGGCCATTTAGTCGTATCATGTATAGAATTCTTTGATAAAATCTTCGTCATAATCCACAGTAGATGATAATTATTTTCCTCTTTGTTTTCATACTTTCTGTAATAAATATCAGGGGAACCCACATCTGCTATATAATAATAAATCATATGAATTATTCCATTCCGGTCAATTTTTACCTGGGTAACATTTCCATTTCCAATACTATCCGGGTTTGACCAGCCTGTATCCGTTTTTACTGAGTGATATTGAGTCGGATAAAAACCAGTGAAGGTTTCCCAGAATATATTCATTTTGTTATTCATATCGGGGAAAAAAGAGATGTAAAATCCTCCCTGGTTTTTACGGCTGATATTGACCGTATCTTTTACTTCTCCATTTATAATTTTACCCCAGTAAACATCTCCGGTATAATTTGTCCAGTTGTTATACTCATTAAGCCATACGATATAAATGGTGTCATTATCAGAAATATATAATTGGGGTGATAGTGATATCGTTCTGCTGTCATATATAAGTTTTGGTTGTGCCCAGCCAGATCCCTGATTCGTCGAATAATACAAATCCAGATCATCAAAGGAGGGCCCCTGAATATTATTCTAATCATTGCCATAATTCTTATCTAAGAATAAATATCGCTCGTCGTTCAATGCTTTGACGGCCTTTGATTCGACATCGATGACCATCACCGGCGGAGTGGTATCATTGGCTGCCGCGGCCAGCCATTGCGGTAGATCTTGACCATCAGGATTACCGGTTTTTATAAAATTGGCAAAGTAATTCTGCATGGTCTCCGATACTTTATAATCATCCGCAGTCCAGGAGTGATCTTTGACCAGATCCAGATTCCCCAGACAATACGGAATCTCACAGGCATGCGGCGCCCCGATCGGCTCTGGCATCTTGAAAGGTGCATTTTCCTTTTTTAAAGTGTCCGGCGGCATCAGTTTGCTGTAGAGATAGCGGTAGACCGGCTTGGGAACTGTTCTTACGATGCAGGTCAAACCATTTCCAGGTGCTGTAGGCGATAAACCGGTCGGAAGCTAAAGCGGTTGCCGACCACTCGATTTCTTTTTCGGAACCATGAGCATATAGTTTCAAAACTTCATCGTAATCATCGGGATATGCTTCTTTTACTTTTTTAATATAATTTTCTTCGTTATAGGCAGGCCCTGCATGAAGGCCATACCCGGAATTTCGGCGGAGTTCCAGCCTAACAGCAAGCGGAACCTGTGCCTGCTCCCTGGCCCGGAAAATTTCGGGCAGTGTCTTCGGTAAAAAATAACCATCGATGACCGACGGAAAGCCGAAACGATTGGATTTGTTGTAGACGGCAAAGAGCGAATCGGTATTCAGTGCTCTCAACTCAGCCAGTGAATTGAAGCCGGCGTTTTTGGCAAACTCCAATCCGATTTTTTCCGCTTCGGCCAGGGGCACCGGAGCCAGGGTGGGATGAATAGCAGCCCCGCTTTCGCCTATAGCCCCGGCAATCAGATCTCTGGACAGCGGCGAAGCCATCTGGGCACTTACCGATATGGAACCGGCCGATTCCCCGGCGATGGTTACTCTTTTGGGATCACCACCGAAGGCCGCAATGTTTTTTTGCACCCATTTTAACGCCGCATTCTGATCCAGCAGGCCATAGTTGCCCGATGCTTTATAAGGAGATTCAGCACTTAAGTTCCGGATGGGCCAGGAAACCAAAGATATGCAAGCGATAATTTACCGTTAACACCACTATTCCTTTTTCAGCCATGCTGGCGCCGTCATAGCGGGGTTCGGAACCGTCGCCGGCCACAAAACCGCCGCCATAAAAATATACCAGCACGGGCAGTCCTTGCGGATCCTTTTTGACCGGAGTCCAGACATTAAGATAAAGGCAATCTTCACTGGTGCCGTTTGCCCTGTAGATCATATCCCCATAAAACATTAGTTTGGACCGGCCTGGGACCGAATTTTTTGGTTTCTAGAACACCTGTCCAGTTTTCAGCAGGCTGCGGTGCTTTCCACCTGAGTTCTCCCACGCGGCGGTTTGGCAAAGGGTATTCCTAAAAACAACTGCAGTCCTGATTTGGCATCCTGGTATCCTTCAATCATTCCATTTTCGATCTTTACCCGGACGGGAACACTATTTTTCATCCTGGGCCATTAATGATAAACTCATCAAACAGATTCCCCCGATTGTGTAAATTAATTTTTTCATTTTTCATTACCTCTGATATTTCTGTATTAAAGAGTACTTTAAATCCAGTTTATATTGTACTCTGTTCAGGATTGCTTCAGGCAACCGTACCAAAGAGTGCTCCCACGGCAGCGGTGAGCCCCATAGCCAGGGCTCCCCAGAAAGTCACCCGCACAGTCCCCACCACCAGTTTTGCACCCCCCATCCAGGCAGCCAAACCGCCCATCAGGGCCAGGAAGACCAGGGAACTGCCGACCACAAAAGGGATAACCATCGTTAAAGGACTGATCAGAGTGATCAGCAACGGCAGGGCCGCGCCGACAGCGAAGGTTGCAGCCGAAGCCATGGCCGCCTGGATCGGCCGGGCGCTGTGCGTCTCCGACAACCCCAGCTCATCCCGGGCATGAGCCGTCAGCGCATCTTTGGCCATCAGTTGCTCGGCCACCTGTCCGGCCAGTTGCGGTTCAAGACCTCTATTAACATAAATATTCGTAAGTTCTGCATGTTCGGCTGCCCAGTCGGTTTCCAGTTCCTTGCCTTCACGTGCCAGGTCGGCTTTTTCGGTATCGGCCTGGGAACTGACCGACACATACTCTCCGGCGGCCATCGACATGGCACCGGCCACCAGTCCGGCCACCCCGGCGACCAGTACGCCGCTGTGCGAAGTCTGGGCGGCAGCCACACCAACCACCAGACTGGCCGTTGATACGATACCGTCATTGGCGCCCAGCACCGCCGCGCGCAGCCAGCCGATTCGTCTCCGCATAGTGAATTTCAAAGTGGGGTTTATGCATTTTCATTTCCTTTTTGATTTGTAACGCTTGAATACTTTTAGGATAATAAATATTAGTAATGCCAGAAGAATCCAAATGGGGATTGTGGCGATTACCAGATATCGATCAGTACACTCAACACATCACCAAAACCGGTCAGCCTTTCTTAAATCCTTGAACGATTTTTGCAAAGAAAGTACGATCGCCATAATAATAACCATAATCAGTTTCATAAATCTTCAAATCTATAGTTGAAAGATTAACCTGATCTAGAAAGAAAACGACTGCGTCCTTCCATCCGTTCAATCTCTTCACGGATTTCTCCCAAGCCTGTTCGACCTCTAAAATTTCTTTGGTGGTTTTGGCGGTCTTAAGAATTTCCTGAAACCTCTGCTCCACCTTGCGTTTGTTAACCAGACGAGCTTGAAGATCATAAAATTCTTCGGTGACATCATTTCCGCTGATGGATTCATTCTCAATGCGATCGGCAATGGATTTTAATTTACTCATGGTTGTATCAAAACGGGCGGATGGTACTTTTATAATTAGATTCGCCCCGGTGGCCTTATCCTCATCCTGGTCGACTTGTGTAGAGACGATAAATCCTTGCTCCTGCAGAACTATTGTTTTGACCTGTTCAAATGAAGTCTGATAGTTATTTACCCTTAACGATAATGAGCCATTCTTTATTACCATACGCGGCAGTGAAGCATTGTTCCCGACTCGCACCTCCTCATTTGGTAAGGCTACTTCATCATACTTCATAATACGCATAACTTGGGGTTTAGCATCTGTACCATTTGATGAACAAGCCATTTCAAAAATGACTATCAATGGAAGTAATATCATTTTTTTTATCATATGTTATCCCTTTCTATAATCACTATCATTTTATATGAATATTATCCGGATTATAAGCAATGCTGGCCCGTCTGGTATGTACATTTCAAGGCCGAACCGGCAAAAGATTCGTACTATTTCACCTTTAGCACTCGCCGCTGATGATCTTCTGCGCACAAACTATCTGATCATTTATAAAAGACTTATCCAGAACATCCCCATGCCCGGGAAGAATATGATCGAACTCGGCATTGCGTTCATTAAGTTTCTGTAACGTCTGCAAATATGCCCTCATAAACACGCCAGACAACCATGCAGTTTTAGTATTTTACTTTCATTTATCAAAATGTTTACCGGTTCATGGTACTGGATCCAGCCAGGGCCGATACAACATACCCTGGCATCCACATAGTAATCGCCGGGACTTAGTTCGAACCGGCACAATCCTTTCGAGTCAGTCTTTTTTGTGATGTTTCCGGGAGTAATAATAATTTCGACATCGGCAATCGGAGTTTCCTGGGAGTCATTATCAACAACGAATATCATTAAGTCTGCTGTATCTGCTTCAGTAGGTTTTCCCTTACATGAAAAAAACAATAAAATGATCGAGACTAAAGAAATGATTACTTTAAATCCCATCATAATTTTGATTCCTCCACTTAATCCTTATTGTACACCGGGACTTCAAATTGCGCGGCGTAATCCACCCCTCTGGCTGCCGCAGAGATTTCCAGGCGCCACAGATTCCGATCATCTTCTGGTTGTAAAGCCGTAGGCGGCAGATGTCCGGGTATGGCCAGATTGATGGGGACGTCGAAAGTATCAGAGTCGGCAGCAATACTGCCATAAACTATTTGTTCCGTGCTCCAGATATTCTTCTCAGAAACCCGGCGCTCCCCTTCCGAGTCGAGTACCGAAGTCCGCTTAGCGCAAATCAGCCGTACTTTGAATTCTTTGGCCGGTTCATTGCGAACCGGGACGCCGGTATGCACAGTACCGCGCAGCCAATCACCCAGGTAAAACGGAACGGTTTTCAAATCGAAAATACTGATTCCGAATTTTCGCCGGCGAATCCAGGTAAGTACGGTCCAGATCACCAGGGCGAGTCCGACAAGCGGAAAAATAAACAAAAACCAGGGGAAGTCAGGCTGGCCCCATTCGCTCCATATTCCGAATCCGGCAATACCGCAGGCAATTATATTCCATATTACCGTAAAACCGATCAGCAGGCGGATACTGCCCGGTCCTTGCTGAACCACTTTACCCTGAGCCCAATCATCGCGCTGGGTCCAGGGCTGCTCGGCCCATTTTTGCTGCATCTTTTTAATCTCGATCTCCGGCATTTTTTCATCGACATACATAAAACTGGTTTCGCTGAGTTGGCCCGATTGTCCCAGTACTCCACCGATTTCCCTGCTGGCCGTACCGACCTGAATTTCCTTCATACCTTTGGGCATGGCGAAAAGGCGCGAACCGAAATAGGCTACCGCACAGAAAACCAGTCCGAATATGCCCAGCCCGATGAATCCGCCGAATTCCCCCTCCACCAGTAACCAGACGCTGCCGATCAGCATCATCCCGCCGGCACCGCCGAATATAACAGCGATTATCTGACTGACCCCCTGTCGCGGGTTAGGGTTATCATCACCTGAAAACAAACGTTGCCCGGCCCAGGCAAATCCGCAAAAACCCAAACTGATTATCAGGGTACCGAAAAACGCTCCCCAGTTGCCGGTACCCAGCATGAACAGAGCAATGATACCGGTGAAAATAGCAACACCGTTTAAAATTCGTATACCTGTTTTTAAATTTGAATTCATTTTATTCATATTTAACAAATTTGAAAACTGTGTCTATCTGAGATAATATTTCTGTCCCGCAGGGACGATTGATGCCCGGCCATAACTTGCTATATTTGTGAATTAGAATATCATACTATCCTAACAGGGATAATCGAGACAAAATATTTATTTTATATCGCCTTCGGCGACCTACTTTTTGTCTGGCCAAAAAGTAGGCAAAAAGCCCTTCGCGAATTTAAACTCGTCCCGCCTACGTCGGGACTCAAACATAAATTCGCGAATAAAAAACTGACAAAATTTAAATCTTATCAGATTGTCTAACATATACATTTAATAATCGCATGCCAATATATTACATAATCCCACTTAATCAGTATCACGCCAACATTTTGAATGTGTCATATCTTCATGCTTTGAATAATTCATTATTTACAGTTAAATAGATACAAATAATACATGGGAATAGTATGCCAAGTAATATAAATAACGTATCTTCAAATACGTTTTTTAAATAGCTTTTAAAGGTAAATTCACTTAATACAGGGATTATATAAAGGAAAAACGTCAACCATAGTAAAACAATAAACCATTTTTTATATTTTAGAAGTCCATAAGCCAGGAGCAATAAGAAAATACTGAAAATCAATGATATTGAAGAGTACATGATACTCATTTCGAATTCTACCGAAATTTTATCCGGAATAAATTGAAAATAGTGATTCAACATTAACATTATTGAAAATATGAATAAAATGAGACCAATAATCGACCAAAAAACTAGCAAAGTAATTCGGATATATTTGAAACCTTTTTTCATTGTGAAATCCAGACCTGTTCAAATTGATTACTTTTGTTATCAAAATAAAAAACTGAACCTGGTCCTTCAAAATAGAATAGATTAATCGAATCGTTTATTAATGTAATTTCTTGCTTTTGCTCATCCTGGTCATCAGGATAATATTTTATTGTTCCCGCATTAACCTTTTGAATACCCGTATTTATAATCGAACTATAGGGCAGGGATTCAATTTTGTACCATTCAGATTTATCTCTATCTTCCACTACTCCAAAGAACAAATATAGCTAATTCTGTTTCAGCGGAATCAATAGCCAGGATTGCTTTATCGATATATTCGTCACCATTCAAATCTGCTGAAAAAAAGGCAAATCTGTTTTTATCAGAATTTCTGGAAGCATTGGACAACTCTTTATCTGAAGGCATACGATAACCATCGGGCAGAATGAGTTTTTCAGTACAGCCAACAATCAGACATAGTAATAGTGCAAATATGATTGATCTTATCACCTGTCGACTCTCAAATAAAAACTCATTCCGTCCCTAACGGGACGGTACAAATTATAGGGAATTATTTATTTCTACAAATATTTTGTCCCTCCGGGACAATTGACAATAGCCCGGCGATTTATCGCCGGGGATAACGCACACATTTTTATCACCCGTCCCGTACGGGACGGTATGACATTTTCTGATTTGCCAATCCCGGCATTAAAATGCCGCGCTATTTTCATCCAATCCCTGCGGGATTGATTATTTTAAAGAATTTATTCATTATCGAAATCACACCTAATATCTTGCCTCTCGCTCCATCGCTTTTTCATCCCAGACTGGAACAACTTCCTTTAAAAATCTTTCCTTCTCCTCACGGCCTGGATCATATCCAGTCCGACATACTGCTGCGCTTTCTTTTTGGTAGAGACATCCGGCAAATTATAAGGTTCCAATATCCCATGCCTGGCCAGGATTCGTACGAGTTCGGCATGCGCTTCCTGTGATTTTTGAATTGACGTACCGAGCGTGCGCAACGCTTCGGCGGGCGAATGGAATCCGACTGCATTAGCCGCGGCGACCCAGTCCCAGCGCCACTGGGCATGACGGACCAGGGTCAGCACCGGTTGCATCTCATCTTCCGCAGCACCTTTGCTCCAGGCATATTCAGCCTCGAGATGGGCCCGCACCAGAGCGTCCTCGGCCAGCAGCAGCAGTTCCTTGACCCGGTCCTGCCGGTCATAAACATTTTTCTTGAGTTCCTCTTCGGATTCGCGGTGACAGACCTGGCACGACCCGGCGATGTTGGCCAGCGGACTGCGCATCCAGTGATTAGTATATTTTACACCCCCTTCGCTGCGGTAGGGCATGTGACAGTCGGCGCAGGAGATACCGCGCTGGGCGTGGATACCGGTACGATATAACTCATAATCAGGATGCTGCGCTTTTAGGACCGGGGTTCTGCTCAGTTTGTGCACAAAATCAATGTGCTGATTATTATCATAATATGCTTCCATGGAATCGGCACTGAAGCCGTCATCCCAGGGGAAGGTCAGGTACTTATCGTGTTCGCCTTTAAAATAGTATTCGACATGACATTGCGCGCAAACCAAAGAACGCATCTCCTGATGAGTGGCCTTATTTACATCCTGCCCCAGTCGTTGAAACGCCTCCGCCAGTGCGGGACGGGTGATCCGCAGGTTCAGGCTCTTAGGGTCGTGACAATCCTGGCAGCCGATATGGTTGACGATTTCCGCCCCCAGGTCTGCCCAGGCAGATTTATAAAAACCAGCCGGTCCCATTTTGTCCATCACCCTTGGTACATCGGTGCTTTTGCAGGTCCAGCAGGTTGCCGGCTGCGGCACACCGGTTCGCAGCGTCTGGCGGATGTCAGCGATGGCGTAGTAATGCCCGCGGGCCTGGTTGTAATCGCGCGAAAACGCATACCCCGCCCAGAGGATCACTGCCCGCGGATCATCATGCAGGATGTCCCGCATACGCGAGCCGCCGTATTTGCTGGAAAACGAGGTGTCGTGGGTGGCAATATACGATTCGTATTCCCGCGGGAAGTTTTCTCCCCATACTTCGTTCCTCGGTTCCCATTGGGCGATGGGTTTAACCACCTGGAAGAGTTGAACCTCCTCGGCTCGCCGCTCCATGATCGACGCGCCGAACAGGCCGATCAGAAATACAATTATCACCGTGGCAGCAAAAAGGACCCAACCCAGCCACGGTTTTGTGCGAATCCGTTCACGAATGGTTGCCATTATTTTCTCCTGTACATATGAGCGATGTTATGATCAACGCCGTTTAATATATTTTGCGATCCATTCCGGCATGGCCGGGGTCAGACGCGGTACCCGCGCGTACGGTGCCGAAGCCAGGCTGTGTACCCGGCCATGAGGTGTCTCGCGGTGACAGTCCCAGCACAGATGCCCCTGACCGTCACGAAAATCTTTCAGCGATATGTTCCGGATGGTAACGCGATCAAGCAGGGCCATGTGGCAGCGGATGCAGTTCTCCTGTACGGCAGATTTTCCCGCCGGCTTGATCTGAATGACCTGCGGTTCCAGGCGGAAGGTGAACACATAGGAATGCCGCATCCCGTCAGTGGCTTTGAAAGCGTACTTGCTCAAGAGGTTATCCTGCGGTACATGGCAGTCGTTGCAGGTGGCCACCCGCGTGTGACTGCTGTGCTGCCAGGTGGCGTACTCAGGAGCCATCACGTGGCAGTTGACACAGGTGCGGGGATTGTCGGAGAGATACGATGCCGCATTGGAAAGGCGCAGAACCAGCAGGGCCAGGCCTCCCAGGATCCCCAGGAGCATAATGACAGGTATCTGCCAATTTTCAGGAGGAGTGAAAAAGGTGATGAGTTTATGGATCAATTTAATAATTCCTGATGCCATGGCAGATTCTGCAGCTAAAGCGTGAAGATTAAATGATTAGTCGTGTCTGACAAAGAGAAGTTTGCCCGTGTCAAAACCCGCTGCTGCTGCTTTGGCAATGAGCATGTCTTTTATATCGTCTTTTAATTGCGGTTCTCTGGCCAGAATCCATAGATAGGATTTTTTAGGACCGCAAACAAGTGCATACTGATACTTCTCGTGGTCAAGTTCAAAAACGATATACGAACCATAAAAAGGACCGAAGAAGGAAACCTTCAGAAAACCCTGATCCGGTTCTTTAACAAAATATGCCTTCCCTTCAGTCTCTTGCCACGAACTATCTTCAACAGAATAGCCGCGGTTCAAGACCCGAACCCCGCCGTCATCCCGCAGACTGTAATCTGCGGTTACTTTAGTCAAACCCCGTTCAAAGGAATGATCCATCCTGGCAATTTCATACCACTTGCCCAGGTATCTCTCCAATTTGAAATTATCGACAGGTTTAACGTTTTCAGGGATTCCCGCACAACCCATCATGATGACTACCCATAGCACTGATAATTTTTTCATCTCAATTTTACTCCCATAGTCTCGAAAAATTATTCACCCTGTCCTGCTCTATCGAACGGGTTATGTCTGCGACAAAAATATAACACCTTACGAATGAGGAAACCAGGGAATAAAAGCCGCTGGTCTTTCCGGCATATTCCATAAATTCAGGATTATTTTTATATTTCTGCTCCAGCAGGGGTACTCCGGAAACTTTTAACAATAAAAATGTTATGACCATGGGACTGATAATGGCCGTCAAGCCATAGGGTGCCGATAGAGCAATCAGAAAAATACCCCACCAGCTGGCTGCTTCCCCAAAGTAGTTGGGATGGCGCGTATATTTCCACAATCCTGAAGTCATGATCCTCCCTTTATTGGAGCGGTCCTTTTTGAACTTAAATAATTGATAATCCCCCACGGCTTCAAAGAAAAAGCCTGTTAACCAGACTGCTAATCCCAATAAATCTAAAAAATTCAATTCTTTTTGTGCCGTAAAGTTTACCAGAATGATCGGATAAGCAATGATCAACATAAAAAGTCCCTGTATCATAAAAACATTAATAAATGTTTTTATGATTACGTTCTTGCCCCATTCTTCACGCCATTTTGCATAGCGAAAATCCTCTCCCCGGCCCCGGTTGCGGACGATGATGTGCCCGGCCAGCCGGAAGGCCCAGATAACAATTAAAACCGTTATGAGCAACTGCCGTCCGGACCATGTCTCAATCATGAGGAGATTTACAGCCGCAATCACTACAAAACCCAGTCCCCAGGCAATATCCACAATACTATTATCTTTTTTGAGCAGGGCGGCAATAAACCAACCGAGCATATAGATCAATATTGTTAGTGCGGAGTATAAAATTGCTATAAACATATTTACTCCTGCTTATTGATACATCACAGCTATGCCCACTGCGCCGATACCGTTGTGGACACCGACAACAGGTGATATGTCCATAATGTACGCGGGCTGCAGATCAAGAATCCGGGTCAATTTTTCTGCATAGACAGCAGCCCTTTCCGGTACCTGGGAGTGAACAATTGCATAATTCCATATTTCACCTTTGTCTTTCATATCAGAAATTATATTGATGATTTTTTTCATATTCCCCTTCCGACTGAAAGATTTGCCGAAGGCGATACTTTTCCCCTCAGAATCCAGACTTACAATGGGTTTTAAATTTAATAATTTAGCGACTAAACCTTTCAGATGACTTACCCTGCCGCCGCGTACCATATACTTTAACGAATTGACATCCACATATATTTTGATTTTATCGATCCATTCACCAGATTTTAATATGATTGCATCGTGAATTAAACCGGCCTCGATGGCCTGGGCGATACGCATGACCAGCAGACCCTCGGAAACAGAAAGATGACGGGAATTGATAACCGTGATGGGTTTGTTTTTTATTCTATTCCCCGCTATCAAACTTTGCTGAAAGACTCCGCTGAGTTTATCGGAAATATGTACAGCGATTATTGATTCGTAATGACTGCTTAGAAAAGCAAACAAGTTCTGGATGTTTTTATAACCTGGTTGTGCACTTTTAGGATGGCTTTTATCAGTTTTGAGCATCTGGTAAAATTGCTCGGAAGTCATGCGTCGAGTTTATCCAGAAACAGGTTGTTCCCAAAGGACACCTGAAAGGGCAGGATATGAATCTGATATTTTTTAATCATTTCTTCGGGAATATCGCAGGCGGAATCGGTTACCAGAGCGACGGGATATTTCCGGGTCTCGGCTTACCTCATATTGCTTCTTCATATCATCAACTTTGATCTGAGCAATGTCGCCGTAATCTTTAATGTCATAAAAGAGTTCTGCCGGCTGGTTGGTATGAATATGCAGGTGGAGTTTTTCTTTAGAACCCGCTACGACTATAGAGTCACCATAGGCAGAAAATTGTCTTTGGAAATCTTTCGCGTCCAGCTTGCTGCCGGTGATGATTGCTTCGGAACAATATCCATATTTAATCTCCTTTGAATTTCCTGTCGGATGAATTTCTGAATCAAACCAGGTCAGGGTTGCTTTTGAAATGATCCTTTAATTTCCCATGGGAGATACATTTAATAATTCCTTCCAGGAAATCAACGAAGCCTTTTGCTCCGGCATCGACAACCCCGGACTCAGCCAGGATCTTTAAGTTTTTGAGGTGTCTCAGCTAAGGATTTTTGGGCGGTGATGAAAGATTGATGCAAAACTTCCACAATATCATTGTTTTTTTCGGCGTATTTCTTAATTGCATGCGCCCAATCTTTCATTACCGTCAGCATGGTTCCTTCCACAGGCTCTAAAATAGATTCATACGCATAACCTGACCGCTTTATTTAAGCAATAAGCGAGACCTTCAGCCATAATACGTTTTTCATGCTGAATTTCCGTGCTCAAACCATGAATAAACTGGGCGAAAATAACGCCGGAGTTGCCTCTGGCGCCCATTAAAGCGGCATCAGCGATGGAGCGGAACGTATCTTTTACCGAGGGATAAATTCGGTGTACCTTCCACGATAGAACGCATGGTCGAAGCCATATTGGTACCTGTATCGGCATCGGCTACCGGAAACACATTGATTTTATTCAAATAATTCTGATTGCTGATAACGGCTGCTCCCCCCGGCTAAAAAAGCGTAGTATAACCGATTACTGTCAAGATACCTGATTTGCATATCCCCCCTGGTTTTCAGATCCACAATGCTGCCCTAACTCAGCCACTTGCCTGCCATAAAACCAACCCAGTCTGACCGCTACGCTCAAGACCGTTCCCCAGATCAGATCCACCACGGTGACCAGTACCGGCCAGTTTTTAACAGTGGCCAGATTCGTCAGATCATACGTAGCATAGGTGATGAGTCCGAACAGAGCCGCGTACAGCAAGGTTGTCCTAAGCGAGTTGCCTTTTAATCCGGGTAGAACCACAAACAACAAGATTCCCAAAATAAATAATAGATAAAAAATTATTGCCGCCAGCCAGTTGGGATTAGGAGCCAGAAGAAAGCCAAGATGTCTTCGATAAAACGAACGTGCCACCAGGCCAAGCCAGACCATATCAATGGCAAAGAAAGCAACGAGCGTTACCAGGTAAAGTTTGAGATAATATAACATTTTTTCCCCTTCAGTATGATTAATATAATGATTTCAAATTAATGCTGCTGAATCATAAATCTTTAATAACGGCTTGTAACTTTCCCGGTGGTAATAAATTACAAACGAGTTTGCCAGCACTAAAAATATCGCCACCGGTAAACCTTCCGGACCAAGAAAAGCATGTACAAAAAAAATATTTACTATAATGGGAGAAATCAACACAGCCGCCAGGGGAACAAACCTGCCCGACAGAAAGGCAATCGCTGAAAACAGGAATAAAAGCCCCATTAAACTTCGCACAATGATCAAGGCTATCTTCATAATCTTATCTCCTTCACAGCTTTTGTATTCGCCCAATAATTATTTTATTCTCTCAATTTTTCATGGCACTTTGGATGATACTGGTTGTACGGTTCAGGTACCTGTTCTGGGTTTCGCATTATTGTCCATTCAAATGGAAACAAATCAGCCGCCAGACGACCGCATCCATTGCAGGCCGGTGTGGTGTTGGCACAGATATTGGTAGCAGCAATCACGCCAAACTTCCGGTTCGGCGCGAGCCAGGCCACGGCGAAGTTAAATGTATTGCTCCCCGAATGCGTAAGCGCCCTGCCGTTAGCCCACGGCCGATCCAGGACCGCCCAACCGAAGGCGTACGAACCCTCGCCATCCATCGGAACTTCACCCGTAGTCAGCATCTGTGCGGTTTCTGCGCGCAGCAAGGTGGGCTGGCCCGCTTCACAGGCCAGTACCCACTGGATGTACCGGCCCCAGTCGCCGATAGACATATGCAGTCTTCCCGCCGAATTATAAATAGGCGGATTATCAGCATTCGGTCCCGGTTCGAGAGGTTTATAAGAAGATGTATGCTGGAGAGGTTGATCCTCGAGTCCGGCCGTGCCCATGGGACCGAATCCGGCAGTGGTTATCCCGAGTGGCTGCAGAACTTTTTCGAACAGCAGATCTTCATAAGCACGCCCGGTTAATTTATCCGCAATTGCACCCGCGATGATGTAACCGGTGTTGCTATAGTTATACGTTCCTATGGCGTTCGTCGGGGTTTGTGTAACCGCCCAGGCAACAACTTCCTGGCGCTGTTCGGTCAACGTTGTTTCTGTCAGCGTCAGGGTCGGATCGGTTACGAACCCCGCGCTGTGGGAAAGGATGTCGCGCACCGTGACCGAACGATACTCGGTCCGCATCGTCTGCGCATATTCGGGAAACAAAGACGGTAATGTGGAATCCCAGGTTAAAAGACCTTCGTCAACCAGAAGTCCGATAAGCACAGCGGTGATGGCCTTTGTATCCGAGCCGAGATGGAATTGATCGTTATTCGTTACATTCGCCAGACCGCCATAGCGCCGGCAGCCGACTGCCTGCGCGTCAAGAACACTTGTATCGGAGACAATAGCGCCGGCCAGTGCTGGGAGTTTATAGGCATAACGCATCGAGTCGAGCACAGTTGCTAAGGAGGAGTCGTGGACAGTTGGCGGCGGCTGTTGAATTTCGTCGTTACTGTCGGCGGATTCACGGCATGAATTAAAGACAGAACAATAAACCAAGGAGCAAAACTATCAAAAATCTCTTCATATTTATTTACCTCAATAAATTGTCAGAACTGGCAACTTCTTCTATCCGATGTGCGCTGATAATGGAAGAAACTGTCACCGCCAGAATAATGATTCCGCCGCCTATAAGGGCATTGATACCCGGAACTTCTCCTATCACCAGGAACACCCACAGGGGATTAAAAACCGGTTCGATGACTGCGATGAGATTAGCCTGAACTGCAGAAATGCGTTTAATCGCAATAGAAAATAAAATCGCCGATATACCGATTTGCACAATCCCTAACACGGCAATGGTCGCCAGCGCTTTTGAGGTTATCTGCGGCAGTGGCAGGAAAAATGATATAATCAGACAGATCCCGGCAGTGAACCAATGAGACAACAGAATCGATTCCAGCGGTGAACCGTCTTTTTGCATACGCATGAACACAATATAAAAACTGAAAGTTATGGCCGACATGATTGCCAGGACATTGCCCAGTAATTTCCCGCCTGCCAGTTTATCAAAAAACATAATAATTATACCTGCTGTTACCAGAGGTAATGCTGCGAAATGTTCAACACGGGTGCGCTCCTTAAGTAAGATAGCACCGATAAAAACAGTCAAAACCGGTGCAAAATATTGAAGCAGAATCGCATTGGCGGCAGTAGTAGTTTTATTGGCCGAGACAAACAGCAGCATGGTTGCAGCATTGGCTATCGCCGCCGCAATCTGCGGAAATGAAAAATGAATCCTGGGGATGCTTTAAATAGCAGAGAATAACTATTGATGCGATCAGGCTGCGCACACCGGCTATGGCAATGGGATTCCAATCGATTACTTTTATAAATAATCCGGCAATGCTCCAGAGAAACGCCGTGGCCGCCATGGCCAGGATGCCGGTACTTTTATTAAGATTTTCCATTCGGTTTCCCAATTCAATCACTGCTGATCACTGTTTATTAAATCCGCCGTGCACTACACCAGAAAAGGAATAATCCTCCTGGTCCGGTCGAGTCATTTCATTACCTGACGTCGGCCCCTCTTTGAACGAGAAGTTCCCTCAGAATTGAACGGTGGCAACGGCTCTCATTCTGGCAATAACAGCCTATTGACAGATTTGTTTGATGCGAAAGTGCAGCCAGTAAATCCAAATCTTTACTGGCCAGCGGTGATTTCAATTCGGCCAGGAATTTTCGTTTGAAAAGATTCCACGCTTTTTCATCATTCGCTGCTTTTGCCTCCTTCAACAAAGACTCGCTGGGGGCAAGATTGGGAAACCAGACATCATAAAAATTCTTCGCAGAGTAATCTTCCTTGCGAACTCCCCGGGGAGGACGCCTAACCGTACCGATGCGCAGTCCTTCGCCTGCTTCCCTGGGGCTGCCCAGTCTGACGATTTTAATGGCCATTTTTTCTTCTAATGATCCATAGTTATTACTACTTTCCCTTTAGCGTGTCCTGCTTCAAGATACCGGAATGCGTCCGGAACTTCACTTAAGGGGAAACGTCTATCTATAACCGGTACTATTTTACCGGTTTCGAGAAGTTCTTTCAGAAATAGTAAATCTTTCTGATTTGCTTTGGCGGACACACCATACATTTGCTTACTGCCGGTCATTGAAATTAATGGACCCAGGAGCAGGGCCTGGAACATCTGGGCCATGGAACCCCCGGCCATGACATATATGCCCTTTGGACTTAAGGCTCGTTTATAATCTGAAATCGGATGAAATCCGTTCGCGGCAAAAATCAGGTCATAGCTCTGTCCGTTCCTAGTAAAATCTTCCCGGGTATAATCGATGATGTAATCTGCACCAAGCGAGCGCACCATGTCTATTTTCCCTGTGCTGCAAACGGCGGTGACTTCGGCCCCAAACGACTTGGCAATCTGCACAGCAAAAGTCCCCACACCACCTGAGGCGCCATTGACCAAAACCCTCTGCCCCGGCTGAATCCTGCCTTTATCACGCAAACCCTGCAATGCGGTAACGCCGGCCAGTGGTACGGCCGCAGCTGCTTCGAATGATATCCTGGCTGGTTTCGACACCAGGACATTTTCAGGCGCACAGACATATTCGGCCAGACTGCCCGAACCAGACCCGAAAATATCCCCGAAGACTTCATCACCCGGCTTAAATTGCCTGACGTCTCTGCCAATTGCTTCAACTCGTCCCGCCACATCGGCTCCAAGTATCCTGTTTTTCGGCTGTAGCAGGCCCAGGCCCATCAGGCGGATAAAGAACGGTTTAGCTCTCAGCAAACGCCAATCAGCTGCATTCAGGGACGCCGCCTGTACTTTAATCAGCACTTCATTGTCCCGGGGAATTGGCTTCGGGACCTCTGTGAGTTGCAGAACATCCGGCGGTCCGTATTTAGTGTACACAACTGCTTTCACGTATGTTTCTCCTATACTTGTTTAATCTGATAAAATAATTGTAGTTATCGTTTTTCAAATCCTGCATAATTCATATTACTTTTCCATTTCAGTTAATAAAATTGTGAATCTTGGCAAATATCTTTTTACACGGTCATTGATTCTTGCCCGGTAATCTACTTTCTATAATATATAGATTTATACTGATTACTTGGACATGAATCAAACTTTAATCGCTATAAATGAATATATTTAAATCCAAATCCTACTTTTTTAAAATAATATATTTATCAGTTGTTGTTATTGATCCAACAAATATATCAAGTGTATCAATTTTTGAGAACATGAATTTATCGTTTTTCCTTTTCACTATTATATTTGTAGTATCGATACCATGTGGACTTTTGTAAATAAAAATAGTAGTTCCTTCCTTTAATGGCACGATAATTGAATCAATTATTTTTACTACAGAAGTATCATATTTTAAGAAAGTATCAGCTCGGTTTATATTTTAATATTGTATCGACAGAAGCCATTTGCCAGTGAGTTGTATCATTGTTCCAATATACCATGATTCTGTCCAGATTATTTCTAATTAATATTTTGTGTAAATAAGCTGATGAACCATTTAGATCAAAAGGCCCCTCTGCATCAAATTCATAGAGTGTCTCATCTACTTTCCAATCACCTATATGTTTATACCGAATAGTAGCAAATAATTCTGGATTATTTTGTAACTGTGCATATAAAAGGGAAAAATGTGTAGATAAAAATACTATAGATATTAAAATAAGCGAATACCTTGATATATTCATTTCTGATTTTAATAATGAATAATTTTTAAATATACCTTTGTACTTTGTATTAATAAATATCAGCAAGATTAATGGGTAGGTTATGTTAGATAGAAGTCTGGAGATACCAGAAAAATAGTAGAGGAACCCAATAATCCAGATTATACCCAATATATTGCCTAAAATGAATCCCAGTCCATAATGCCTGGTCAATAAACCAATTCCATTAAAGTATAATAGAATACTCAAGATCATGCCGGTCAGTATAGATCTTTCACTTGGTTGCTCCTTATACATAATGAAAAGACCAATAAAAATAATTATAGCAATTATAAAATTAATTATAGACTAAAATTAGTAATCCCCGTGGTTGTTGGCGCATATAATTCCTTATTTAAAAGATCTTAGATTAGATCAGATTTGTATCTACTTTATTACTTTAGATATATACAGGATTAGAATTAAACCATCTTAAGATAAAAGATATTTTTTCATATCATACTTCCTGGCGATATTTATCCTGTCCTCAGGTTTAAGCGATTTCATATAACTTTTCCATCCCGGACACCAGTTGGCATGCCAGCGCCATAATCTCCCCAGAAACGTCCTGGGACCATTATCATATTTTGCCCTGAATGAACAGTTTTCACAATTTTGTTCTGACATCATAAATCTCCTGTAAGGGTGTATTCAAAATAAAAATATAATATTCATTTAATATTTATTCGGGTAACTGTAAACTATTTCTAAATGGCTTGATCCGGTTCAACCGCAGCTGCGTGTGCGACTGCCGATGGTGTGCGGCTAAGTTTCTAATGCTGATCCGGTTCACGCCGCGGCGTTTGCGATGCCGATGGTGTGCGGCGACCGTCAAACCCTGATGAAATTAAAACATAATATTTATTGATGTAACTGTAAACTATTTCTAAATGGCTTGATCCGGTTCAACAGCAGCAGCGTGTGCGAGTGCCGATGGTGTGCGGCAACCGGTCAAACGACCACGATCAGCAAAATAACTTCTTGTTTAAGCTAATTATTTAATTAATATCATTTTCTTTTTTTCCAGAAAATTTTCTGTCTGCAACTGGTAGAAGTAAACACCACTCCCCAGTCCTGCCGCCTTGAAATTAATTTTGTAGGTTCCTGCCGGTTTTTCTTCATTAACTAAAATCATGATCTCTCTGCCCAAAACATCATAAACTTTTATTGTTACAAAACATTTTTCGGGCAAATTGTATGAAAATTCTGTAGACGGATTAAATGGATTCGGATAATTCTGTCCCAGGGCATAACCACCGGGCACTTCCGTTAAATTTATTATACCCGCAGGATTACAAATGTTTTCGGCTTCTGCACCCATTAACTCCGGACGATAGGCATAACTTGAAATGCATATTTTATCAAGCAGGGCTCCATTTTCGCAGTAGGCAACGGTCAGGGTGTGTTCACCGGCAGTCAGGACATAACTGGTTATTCTCATCCATTTCCATCCGGTTGTACCTAATCCATCAACCAGCGCAAACGATCCATCGTCCATTTTTATCCAGTATGAATCGTCATTGGCGGTTGGACAACTCATTCGCCCGAAAATGTAATATGTTGTATCTTTAGCGGATGTAAAAGTAATATTAATTTGATCATTGATATTGGTAGGAGCTGTGGCAACGCTCTCTGTATCAGATCTGACTGCTACATAGTATCCGTTAGAAGCTCCGCCATACTTGCTCTTTTTCCAATTTTTGCCGATCGTTGCACATTCGGGCTCAAAATATATTATCTGGTTATCACCGGTATTTCGATCCGGGAAAACCGGATTTCCGCTTCCCCACCACTCGTACCAGCGGGAATAGTCGACGTAATCGTACGGATTGGTCGCGATATCCGTATTCGCGGTCGTGTCACCAAGGAGGAACGCATCCACGAAGGCCTCCACCTCTGGTTTCTGGACGTCGGGGAGAGCACAGTGCCCATGTCCCCCGACAATAGAAAAGCCGAACCTTTCGGGTACGCCGAAAGTTTTCCAGACTTCGTGTGCAGCCTGGCAGGAGACGTAGCCCGATTCATCGGCCAGCCATACCATATCCGGGTTTCCGAGACATAACAACGCACGGGGCGCCACCATGGCCATTAACTCATGATGATCGTATGGTAGTTTCGGAACCGCGCTGGAAAACTGGAAAAGGTCTTCGATAAACCAGAGATGACTGGTGGCACCCAGGGTTTCCACGCCCCCCAGAGTCTCCGAGACGCGCCAGGCTGCGGCTCCGCCGCCACCCGACTCCTGAGCAATAGTAAGCGCGATACGCTCGTCAAACGCCCCGGCAAAAAGTGCCATTTTACCGGCAAAGGAGCAACCGGTTACCGCCAGGTGCTTTAGATCTATGGGGAGATCCGGCTGAAACCAGTTCCAGGCCGTCGATTAAGCGGCTGACTCCCCAGGACCAGGCACTGTAGGCGCCCATGTAAGCAAGTTCAGGGTAAAGCAGGTTGATCGGTTCGCTGCCGCGGGTTTGCTGCCAGGCCATTACCTGCCCATAGTTGAATGGAATTTGTGCAATATTGCGACTGGTAAAGATGTCAGCCGGGAGACTGCCTGTACCACCACCCATTCCGATCACTGCCGGGAAGGGTCCGTCCCCCGCCGGGAGGGTAACTTCCGAAGTCAGCGTGAGCGTGTTTCCATTCACAGTTATATTCACTGTTAGTGTGCCTCCGGAGTAGCTGGCTGTTATGCTGTCCGGACGATCAGGTTTTTCCCCGATCTCATAATGCTCGATCTCGACGCCGATCTCGGCACGCCGGCAGCGCCAGCCTGCGAGGCTGGTATCGCGGCCGCTGCCATCGGACCAGTCGAACGGGTCGGTCAGAGGATTAATGGTCGGAAGATCGCCGAAAGCCGGCAAAGGCGGCGCCGGGCAATCCGCGCCCGTGTTCTCAACATCATAGACGAAGGGGACTTCCTGGGCGAATGAATTAAAGGCCACAAATATGTTCAACAAAAGCAATAACAGTATTGGTTTTGTTCTCATTTTTGTTCTCCCGAATATGATTATTGGTAAATATAACAGGATAAATATCCAGAATAAAGATTTTGTCCGAGTCATTTTTTAATCCTGAACTCGCGCTGATGGATCGCTATCAGTATTTTACGGCGAAGATTCCGCTCACTTCGCGGCGGCTGCTCGTTGCTACCTCCGCTAGCATGAATAATAACGCAGGCAATATAGTCAGGCTTCCGGTAGAGGGCAGAAGAAGCCTTCCGGTTAAAATTATTTATTGAATGAAATAAACAATTATTTATTAACTGAAATTATTATCCCGGATAAAGTAAAACTGGAGTAAAAAGTTCCGCCGGGACTTTAAAGGACAAATACATGTCAGGTTTATTCTGTTTCAAAATTAAAATTAACAAAAGTATATCCAGTACCTGAGCGTTTAAAAGTAATCTTAGAATCTTTCTTTAATAAAGGCGATGCTTTGACCTCGTTTATAATCTCTTCTTCCTCAAGATCATCAACATCTTCATCAGTGAATATAATACTTTCGGCTGTTATCCCATCCCAAAACCATTTTTGATATAATATGTCATACTTGCCCAATTTAGCTTCTGTCTGAAAGAGTATAGCGGTATCGTCTTCAACTGGTACTTTGTTAAATTTATCGGTCATGTTTTTTCCATGTTTTTTGTCATTTGTAAACCTAACGACCTGCGCTTAAACGGCCTGCTTCAGACGGGATCCGGTTTAGGCCGGTGTTAGACCGATTTATTCTTAGGTTTTAAGTCTTCTTTCCTAAACTCTGTTCCCAAATAAAACTCAGCGCCAGGTGCTGTCAATTTTAACGACAGCTTAGGACACAGCACTTTATTGCCCAATGACCACGAATACAAATTTAGCTGTTAGATCAACAGTATTGACTCTATAAGATTCAGGTTTGCCTGTCTTCAAATCTACAATAACGTTGGTCTCATTAGACTGGATTGTATCCGTGAAAATAATTGTGCTGAGAGAGTCCCTAAGTGAGACTATGGCGATACCTGACAAATACTCGCTCGACGTGAGCGTTACAATCAATGAGTCTGATGTAAAACTAAGTGTATTTTCATCAGTCGCTGTGTAGTTTTCGGCACGAATACTGTAGGTGAAACTATTGGTGGCATTGGTGATCACTAAAGAATTGATATTTCGATCGTCGGTGGATTCGGTTGAGTTGTTTTCACACGAGAAAATACTAAGAAACATAATAATCATTAGTGATATAATGAAAACTTTCATTTTCGTCTCCTTTGAGTATTTCGGCATAATTACTCGGATTCCTCACCAAGATGGCTCAGCGGTCGGAGGACTTGGCGAGATTCAACGTAGCCGTAGGGAGTGCTGTGTTTTTGGGCTGCATGCTTTCGGTCGGGCGCTGCCCCGCCGTCCTTTGGATCTAGTCTTAGGCGGCCTTTGGTTGAACAAACAGGAAGAAGGCATAGGAAATTGCCAAGACACCATATAGGGCGAGGCTGAACCAGCCAAAAATATTTACCTTTCCGGTTAGCTGAAAAAGGATAGAGGCTACACAACCAATCGAATCCTGGATAAGGAGAGCTAAGGCGATTGCCCTCCGGGCCTCGATGGATGCAGTTTTTGCTCCGAACCACATGAGAGTACCAAGAGCAAGGATAGAACCCCCGACCAAGCGAGTCACCCAAACAGCCGCGTCATCGGGAATTAAGCCATACAACCAGAAGACAAAATGTGGGAAAAGAGCACAAGATATACCGAAAAAAGCAGCGAAGAAAATGTTAATGATAAAAAGAGATCGTAGTGTCATAGCATCCTCCACGGTGTTTGAATGAGTCTGCATACCGCCCAACGACTAGGCATAACCGGCGCCCAGCCAATCAGCACATTTTAACAATTCATGCTGGTCGGCTGGGCGTCCGGTTGATGCTGTTGTTAGCAACTTACTTATGTTCCTGTTCTAATTCTGATAAAACTTTAATAAAACCCTTTTCACCTTCAGACAGATCATCTACTGTGATTTTATCTTTTGGTTTGTACCACTTTTTCATTAAAAAATAATCCATCAATTTCTTGTCTTGAAAAATATAACCTCGTCTGGCATAAATCTCATTTTTCATATCACCAAACTGCTCTTTTGTATAATTTTGACAAACGAATAATTTCTTAAAATAATCAACATATTCATATGTATTTATCCAGTCGTAATCTAAAATTGAAATCGAAATTCCCTCATTGGCTTTTGGAGTATAATCATGGAAGGAATAAATAGTGGCATCTTCTTTATATTCAATTTGGATATCTGGATTAATTTTTTGCTCAGTAAATAAATAATAAGGCTCTTTAAAATTCGCCTCAAAAGCACATTTATATATAAAATTTGTTGACAAGTAATTTGTATGATCAAAAATAATTATACCTCGACCGATAGGACCATTCCATGTTTTAGCTGTTCCTATTATATAATCAAAGTATTTACAGGGTGCAAAACCATCTCTGCCCCAGACACTATTATAGGTTACTTCAACTTCAGTTGTATCATTTCCGATGAACTCGGTCGTCCAATAAAAATACGGCATTGTATATTTATAATCAGAAATAATTTTGCGATCTTTTTTCTTAACCTTGATTGTTTTCTGATTAATTTTGCATGTCATATCCTTAATTTCAGGCGGACCCTTCAGTCCAAAAACTTCGGTACTATAAGGAAAAAATACTTTTATTTTTTGTGTCTCCCCTTTATTATACATCCAAAACTTTGTATATACTTTAATAGAATCAAAAGTTAAAGATACATATACACTTTCAGAGACCATAGTTACTGTATTATTCTTTAAAGCATATATATTTCCCTGCCACGAGTCTAAATTTCCTATATCCGCATGAATTCGTGTAAAAATAAATAAGAAAAATAAGAATAATAATCCCTTCATATATTCCTCATATTGCTAACGGCGTCGGCTGAATGAATTGTTAGGCAACATTGCCCGAGTACCTCAGCGTAAGACGCAGCATGTCAAAGAGCTGTATTCCGTCCTCGAAGATTGGCTCAGGGTAGTTCTTGACGAAGAAATCACGGTCAATGCTTGTAACCCGAAAACCATGCCGCTGGTAGAAAGCGAGTTGATAGCCGAACGTGCCGGTGCCCACCTCTAGTTGCCGTGCGCCAGAGTTGCGAAAGAAATCAATAACCCACTTCAATAGCGCTGTGCCGTATCCGGACTTCTGGTGAGCTGGGTGAACAGCGATGCTCATTAGCTCATATGTATCTGTGCCACGTGGCTGTACGACGCATGCACCAACCACAACCGCACCACTTGAAGCAACGAAGCACTTTGATCCTGAAAGATAGGAGCGGATCTTGTCTTCCGAGGGATCGGCAAGTAGCAGTAGCTCCATTGGAGCATCTGTTACAGGAACTTCTTGGATCAGTAGCGACATGCTTATCTATTGCCTAACGATGAAACTCAGCGGCGACGAACCATTTATAGTTAAATTAGAAATTCATGCTAGTCTGTTCGGCGTCCGCTGGAGTGAATTGTTAGATCAAGTTATTAATTTTCACATCTAAACAATGTTTCAATAGCATTTAATAAATTCGCTTTTTCCAATTCATTAAGTCTCAATAAATAGTAATATTCAAAACCATTTTCAGTTTTTCCTTTTCCAATATATTTTAAATTGATTATACGATTTCTATTTGCTATTCCTATAATTTTATTCTGTTCGTTTAAAAATATCAGCATCCGAATAGCACAATACCCCCAGTCAAGTTCACGATAAATTAGGAACTTATATCGGTCTATGGTGCATTCACTTAGTTTAAATTTATTAATAAGTTCGTATAAATATTTAATATTATCTGATTTGACTAATTTTTCCACTTCCCACTCAATTAGGCTGTTAGGATAAATATTGGTCAACTGAGTATAACCATATAACATCACTTCAATATATTCTTCGTTATTATATACATTTTGACATTCACCTGTTACATTTATTGTATCATTTGTTATTCCTTTCCTGGTCTTAAAGTCTTCATAATATAAATCCGTGTCCTTTCTTATAATAAGATCGGTAGACATATTATTTTTTTTGATAAATGCAGTTACTACTATTTTAAACCAATTATTTCTTAATCCTAGAAGTTGAAACATATGTTGAATCAAATAATATCAATTTCAAATTACCATTTGGGGTATGTCTGAGATTTGCTGGGCCATTAATTATTTCCGCATTAAGAAATTGAAACGTTATTATAAATAATAGAAGTGTTACAAGTATTCTCATAATATTTTTTTGTCTGATGACCAGGCATAACCGACGATCAGCCAGCGAACGCAATTCAGTAATTCACGCTAGTCGGCTGGGTGTCCGGTTGATGTCTTTGTTAGAATTTATATGCTTACTCTACAATATTACTTAATGATATTCTCTTCGTATCCAAATTCAATTAGAATCTTTGTTGCATTATCCATTTCATTTTGGGGGACATATAAATAATAATATTGATCAGCACCAGCGATAGAAATATGTGCTGAAGTGTCGATGAGTCGTGGATGTCTCCCCTTACTTGTAAGAATTTCATGAATCATTCCTGCTGACGCATAATCCTTAAATGCAGCAATTCTTATATCCATTATAATTTTCCTTATATCTAAGCGACCAGCGCCTAGTAGCACCGGAGACCCACAAAAATCTGAGGGGTGACACAGTTTGAGGCGGGTACTGTAGAGCATTTTTAGATTTTTCTTATTTTAATTGTGATAACGAACTACTTATATAGAGACTATCTCCCGCTGTACCCGCTAACAAAAATTCTTCTTTGTAGATATGCATCGTGTATATGTTTTGTTTCTGTAATCCAGATGTTAGTGCTTTCCAGGTATTACCTTTATCAATGGAATAATAAATAGCATTTTGAGCGTCATCATACCAATCGAAACTTGTAGCATATATGATTTGTCTTTTATCAATAACTATTGAGGTTATGACATGGGAATCTAATCCAAACAATACCAGGTCTGTCCGTCATCGGTTGATCGCCATATACCCCCTCCGTATGTACCTAAATAAATATTATTTTCAGAATCTATCGCAATTATCTGAATTTCATTTTCAATTTCAGCAAAAGAAGGTGATTCCCATTGATTGCCATTATTAGATGATCGATATATTTTGTAATGTCCAAGATAGGTTGAATCATATTCCGTCAAACCCGCAAATACATATCTACTATTTTTGTTCAATGCATTAACAGAGATTTCCCGTGATAGTTCAGACTCAATCCACTCATCTCCACCGTCATCAGATATAAGAAGGCCGCCTTTGGTTTCCTCCATATAAAAACTCCCGCACAAGACTGAACCATTATCTAAGAATAGGAAACTTGTAATCCATGCAGGTCCAGGGAATGTGGATGGAGAGTTCCAAGTCAATCCATTGTTAGTTGAGTATTCAATCCAGCCTGTGCTAAAAATAGCACTAATATAAATTCTTTTATCAATTGGACTGACACCAAAATCTCTTATATTGTATCTATTATAAATTAACCCCCAGGTATGTCCATCATCCATTGAAATGAACAAACCATCTCCGCAGGAAGCGAAAATATTTCCTGCTGAATCAATCTCAATTTTTTCTATATAATCATCGGGCGACGAGGTAAATAGTTTCCATTGAATAATATTAGTATTTTCCTTATCAGATTCTGTGGTTCCCTTTTGGCATCCGAACCATAGAATAATGATGACGATCAGAAGTATGGAAAATATCTTCATGAGTAAAACCTCCTAAAAGCATAACGACCAGGCATAACCGGCCTGCTTCAGGCAGCTCCGGTTTATGCGGTTGTTAGGTATTATTTTTGAAGATATTCTATATCTTCAATCCTTAATGGAAACCGATACTTCATATTGGGTATTTTTATTCTTTCTTCTAAGCACTTAATTTCAGGAAACTCTATATATACCTCGAGTGGATTCGTGTAAACAATGGTAGTTCCATTGATTCTTTCTACATGCTTAAATTCAAATTCGCCTTCATTAAAAATTATTTTTAACTTGATTGACTCGTTAGGAAAAATCATTACCGCTTCTTGATTGGCATTCCAAACCGTTAATGTATCATCCTTAACAATTAATTTGAACTTAGATATATTAAATTCAATTTGATTGTTTTTATGATTTTCGACACAGATCAGTAATGTGGGAGTATGGATACCATTCCACATTCTTAATTGAACATTTTTAAATCTCATTCCATTATAGTTAAACGAAATTTTATTATCAAGTTCTATATGATCTAGTCATAGGTTTCCAATAAACAGGGAACATACATCCCCAGAATAATATAGAATACGTTAGTAATACTGTTATTAATCTAAGCAAGGACCACCCATTCAATGATATATGCCTAACGGTCCTGCGGATGAGCCGTCCCGATAGATCGGGACGGTTTTTTACGCCGTCCGCTGGAGCAAATAGTTAGCCATTTTCTTCCCACCAGGAGCGACCAAAACTCAATTCTTCTAATCGGTTCACTAATATGGTACTTTGGAGTGTTAAAGAAATAGTGAAACTGATTCTCTAGATAATTCTTCAGGTCGCTTCCGTAATAAATGATGTCTGTTTGGTAAACTGAGAAAATAGGATCGCCTGCCATACATGGATTGTCGGGAATATAACGATGACTATAAATTGGAATAAGCAAGGGCGCCTCCGCCACTTTTTGTCTTGCCACCCCAAAAGCGTCCTCAAGACCCTTTGGCTTTTCTCCCCAATCACTTCTCCAATATCCATTGTGCTTGATATCGAAGCAGATTCCATCGAGTGGCCACCTTATCGACTCTAAGAATTTGTGCATCGGTTTTATTTCGCCAATTTACCCACCCTTAGAACGGGAAGAGCCATTGTCACGAATTCATGCAGATCGGGTGGGAAATTGAAATGATATTTCCCCTCCACCGAGACTATCTCTTTCTCGCTCAATCCCTGCTCGAACTTAACTCCCGCTTTACTAAGAATCTCTCTTATCACCCTAGGTCGATGCGCAATAGATGGCTATCACCAGCACTCCAGGGCCGGGCAATATACAAATTATGAATTCATGCCACTAGGTTAGGTGTCCTGTGGAGTGCAGTGTTAGGCATTACTTTTTCTTTTCCAAGTTGATCTTTTTGTATAAATGTCTCAACGATATTTTGAATTGCTATGCTTATACTACTTTTATCAAATTTAAATTATTATAAATTCATTAATTGTAACCCTTTCAATAAATTGCCTGTAGTACTCTTGGGCTGCAGCATCTGCAAAAGAAAAGCGCTTCACTAGGCAGACTATTCCCACGTGAAATATATGGCATATATTTATTTTTAATAAATTTTCGATGATAACCTTTAAATAATTCATCTTTATCATAATCATTAGCAACCTTATGTCTAACCATTAAAAATGCTTTTCCCAATGGAGTATTTGTTCAGCTTCACCAAATGCATATTTTTCTATAGTATTCCAAGCCATACGACTTTCTTTATGCAATAGTCTGATAATTTCTTTAAATCCTTTTGAATTAATTTCATCTTTTGATTCCTTTATTAGTTTAAACAATTCATGTATCAATGCAACCATCATTTTTTCTATATAATTTTTTATTCCTGATATCTCACCCCAAAATGGGGGGTTTCTTTTTCAGAGGAATCACTCTCCTGGCGTTCAAGGTTTTTTAAGAATTTAAAATATAAAAGAAGATTTTTAGGGTCGATTCCATATTAAAGATAGTGCTAGAATAAAAT
>CAVZSQ010000002.1:0-9719 GCA_963777955.1 Calditrichia bacterium | reverse complement strand
GCTCTGCAGAAATAGGCTCCCCCTTAATAAAGGGGGTTGGGGGTTGTTCTTATATGAACAAAGTAAAACAACTCCCTCGCCCCCTTTTCTTAAGGGGGAAATAATTCAGTTTATTTTGATACTTATTTATAAAAATAGACAATTATGATCGTGATCGAATGTATCAATTGATTTATATAGACAGATGAAAAATATTTAATAATTAAAAAACTTTACTGCCTCCTGCAGTTGCTGCATACAATAATCAATCTCTTCACGTGTGTTATAGAAATACAAACTGATCCTGGTGGTAGCGGCGATATTTAGTTTACGCATGACCGGCTGGGCGCAGTGATGGCCGGCACCGTCGGCGATGCCCTGCTGATCGAGGAATTGGGACAGATCATGCGGATGCACCGAACCCAGATTAAAGGATATCACCCCACCCCGCTCTGGTGCCGAACCATAAATAATAATATCCTTGAGGATTTGCATTTTTTCCAGAGCATAGGTGGTCAGGTCCTGCTCCCAAAGGCCAGATTACCATACCGATCTTTTCCAGATACTCGACGCAGCAGCCAGACCGATGGCCCCGGCAATATTGGGTGTGCCGGCCTCAAATTTATACGGAATCTCTTGCCAGTGGCATCCTCCAGCCAGACCGAACTGATCATATCCCCCCCGCCCTGGTAAGAATTCATATTCTCCAGGAGACGACTTTTGGCATACAACACACCGATACCGGTGGGACCAAGCATTTTATCGCCCGGAAAAGGCCATGAAATCACAATCCAGAAACTCCACGTCCACGGGCAGATGCGGCACGCTCTGCGCGGCATCCAGCAAAACCGGTACTCCACGATCGTGGGCCATGCGGTCAATCCGTTTGATCGGATTGATCGTGCCAAAGACATTGGACATGTGGGTCAGGGCGATCAAACGGGTACGGCCGGAGAGCAATTGCTCAAATACCGGAAAATCGATCGTGCCGTCATTTTTAAAGGGGATGAATCTGAGTTTGGCGCCCATTTCTTTAGCCACGATCTGCCAGGGCACCAGATTACTGTGATGTTCCATCTCGCTTAAGATGATCTCATCATCGTTGGCGATGAACTTGCGGCCCCAGCCGTTCGCGACCAGATTGATTCCCTCGGTAGTACCGCGGGTAAAGATGATCTGTTTGGCTGAGGGGGCTCCGATGAAATGCGTCATCGTCGCCCGGGATTTTTCATAAGCCTGGGTGGCCCGTGAAATCAGTTGATGAATACCCCGGTGTACATTGGCATTCTCATGCAGGTAATAATCGCTGAGCCGCTGAATAACCTGCAGCGGTTTTTGAGTAGTGGCGGCGTTATCGAAATAGATCAGCGCTTTACCGTCGTAGATCCGTTCGTTCAGAATGGGAAAATCCTGGCGCAGTTTATAGGGATCTAATTTGTAAGAAAAACCTGTTACTGCTGCTTTGGTATTCTTTGTATTCATTGTAGGGTTCGGATTCATCGCTTTTTTAGTTTTTGCAGTTTAACTGATATTAAATTTTTTATACTATGTTCATGATTATTATACTTTTTAAAGTCCAAATTGTCATTTCGAATCCCGAGTCATCGGACTAAGAAATCTTTTTTCATTGAAAAGCAAGATTCTTCCTCGTCGGAATAACACATTGACTTAAATAAGTGTTACTTATAGCATTCCCAATTCCAACTTCGCCACCTCGCTCATCATATCCGGTTCCCAGGGAGGATCCCAGACCACATCGACATCGACTCCGGTAATACCGGGGATCGTTTTTATTTTTATTCCAATTTCACCCGGTAAACTTTCCGCCGCCGGACAATGAGGGCTGGTCAGGGTCATTTTGATATAGGCCTGAAAATTATCCTGCACCTTTACTTCGTAGATCAGACCCAGTTCCCAGATATTTACCGGGATCTCCGGATCATAAACAGTTTGCAGTTTTAATTTGATCTCGGCTTCGAGTTCAGCGGGTGTCATGGTTTTCTCGCTCATTTAAGATCCTGTTTTTTGATTAGTTTCTCTTCTTCGGTACTGACTTGAGTGGACTCTCCTTTTAAGGCCGAATACATGGCATGCCAGGGCAGGATAGCACATTTTACCCGCACCGGATATTCAGCCACCCCGGAAAAAGCAGCAAGTTTGCCCAGTTCATCTAAATGATCAGCAGCATTGATCTCGCCGGTAACTACTTTATGGAATAGCTGAAACAACTTCTCGATGTCGTCCTTTTTTTTGCCTTTGACTATACTGCTCATCATGGAAGCCGATGATTTGGATATAGCACACCCGGATCCTTCAAAACTTATATCCTTTACCACTCCATCCTGCAGCAGCAGATAGATGGTATAATGATCGCCGCATAAGGGATTCCTGCCGTCCACTTCCCTGCTGGCGTTTTCCATCTTATGGAAATTCCTGGGATTCTTGTTATGATCCAGGATTATTTCCTGATACAGTTCGCGTAGGTTTTGCATAATTTTTTACTTACTCCAGCCGGACGCTCTTCAACTTTGCCCTGAACAGGTCCGTCACTTTCTCACGTACCGGCTCAAAAGAGATCCGGTCTATCACTTCGCTGGCGAAAGCATAAATTAACAGCGAGCGTGCTTTCTGCTCAGCGATACCGCGCGAACGCATATAAAAGTAGGCCTCTTCATCCAACTGGCCGACTGTAGCGCCATGAGTGCATTTAACATCATCGGCAAAGATCTCCAGTTGCGGTTTGGTATCGATAGTCGCATCATCGGATAACAGGATACAGTTATTGGATTGCAGGGCATTGGTTTTCTGGGCTGCCGGACGGACGAAAATTTTTCCGTTGAACACCCCGTGCGCCCGGTCGTCCAGAACCCCTTTGTACAACTCATGACTGCGGCCGTTCGGACTGGCATGGTCAATAGCGGTGTGATTATCGACATGCTGATCCTGATCCCCCAGGTATAATCCATTCAAAGTGCATTCTACCCCTTCTTCCGACAGGTTTGAATATAAATAATTGCGGTTCAGTTTTGCGCCGAAGGAAAATGAGTGTGAAATATAATTGCTGTTTTTCTGCTGCCAGACCTGAGTCGCAGCGATATGAAAAGAATTCATACTGTCGTTCTGCATGCGAAAATGCTCAACCACGGCCCCCGCCGACAGAATTATTTCACTAACGGCATTGATAAAATATAAGGCCTCGTTATCGGCGCAATAATTTTCGATGATTTTTACCTGGCTGTTCTCTCCGGCGAAAATCAAATTGCGGGGGCAGGTCAGATAAGATTCGCTCTGCCGGGTCGAAAAATGTACGATCTCAATGGGCCGGTCAACGATCATTCCTGCCGGGATAAAAATCCAGGTGCCGTCCTGGAAAAGCGCTGTATTGAGCGCAGCAAAGTAATTCTGTTCCAGCGATACCTGGCGGCCCAGATACGGAGTGACAGAGGTCAGCTGGTTCGCCTCCAACCCGCCGAACGGGGTGATTACCAGACCGCTTTTGGATAAAGGGGTCGACAATTCAGGACGGAAGACGCCATCACTGAACACCAGCCGGTAATAATCCGTACTGTTAAAAAAATGCGGTTTGATCTGTTCGGCCCTGGAATACTTTTTCTTGCCCGGACTGATTGCCGGAAAATCCAGCTGCTGCAATTCGCTCAGGTCGGTATATTTCCATTCTTCCTGGCGGGTTGTGGGAAAATCGGTAACTTTTACTTTCTCAATTGCTGTTTGACGTAAATCCTTAAATTGAGTGGCAAAACTACCTCTGCGATTTTTTTCAACCTCACTGAAAATATCCAGATACTGCCCGGCATTATTCTGATTACTCTTATTCTTCATTGCTCGACCTCAACCATGCCGTTATGTTTTACCCAATCGTAGCCCTTATCCTCCAGATGCAGAGCCAGCCTCTTTATCACCGGACTGTACGATCTTCCCCTGGTACAATACGTGCACATAATCCGGAACAATATAATTTAACAGCCGCTGATAATGAGTTATAATCAGATAAGCATTGTCCCGGTTCTTAAGTTTATTCACTCCGTTGGCCACGATCTTCAAAGCATCGATATCCAGTCCCGAATCTGTCTCGTCCAGAATACCCAGTTTCGGTTCGAGCACGGCCATCTGGAAAATCTCGTTTCTTTTTTTCTCACCGCCGGAAAAGCCTTCATTGACCGGACGATTGAGCAGTTTTTCATCCAGTTCCACAACTTTCATCTTTTCCTTGACCAGGGCCAGGAAATCGTAGGCATCGATCTCTTCCAGGCCCTTATGCTTGCGGATCTCGTTAAGACTCGATTTCAGGAAATAGGAATTACTGATTCCCGGAATTTCCACCGGATACTGGAAAGCGAGGAAGATCCCTTCGCGGGCACGTTCTTCCGGGGCCATTTCCAGCAAATTCTTACCAAGGTACAGTATCTCGCCGGCTGTTACTGCATACTCAGACCGTCCGGCCAGCACACCGGCCAGGGTGCTTTTACCCGAGCCGTTCGGACCCATCAGGGCATGAATTTCCCCTGCTTTAATGGTTAAATCGATCCCTTTCAGGATCTCGTTGCCCTGTACCGAGGCATGCAAATTTTTTATTTCTAACATATATATGTCTCCGATTTTTCCCCTATTTTCTCAGCCGACGCTGCCTTCCAGACTAACGCTCAGCAGTTTCTGAGCTTCCACCGCAAACTCCATCGGCAGTTCACGAAATACTTCTTTACAATAGCCGTTGACAATCATGCTCACCGCATCTTCGGTGGCCAGTCCGCGCTGATTCAGGTAAAAGATCTGATCTTCGCCGATTTTGGAAGTAGTGGCTTCATGTTCCACCCGGGCGCTGGTATTTCTGACTTCCACATATGGAAAAGTATGCGCGCCGCATTTATCGCCGATAAGCAGGGAATCGCATTGCGAATAGTTACGGGCGTTGGTTGCTTTGCGGGCTACCCGCACAAGACCACGGTAGGAATTATTGCTGTGTCCGGCGGAAATGCCTTTGGATACGATGGTACTGCTGGTATTCTTACCCAGGTGAATCATTTTAGTACCAGTGTCGGCCTGTTGAAAATTATTGGTCAGCGCAACCGAATAAAACTCACCGATAGAGTTATCCCCTTGCAAAATTACGCTGGGATATTTCCAGGTAATCGCCGAGCCTGTTTCCACCTGGGTCCAGGAGATATGCGAATTTTTCCCCCGGCAGGCGCCGCGCTTGGTGACGAAGTTGTATATACCCCCTTTACCCTCTTTATCGCCCGGGTACCAGTTTTGCACGGTTGAATATTTGATCCGGGCATTATCCAGGGCGATCAGTTCGACGACGGCAGCATGCAATTGATTTTCATCGCGGATAGGAGCGGTACACCCTTCCAGGTAACTGACATAACTCCCTTCCTCGGCCACGATCAGTGTGCGTTCAAATTGACCCGTGGCGGCGGCATTGATACGGAAATAGGTGGAAAGTTCCATAGGACAGCGTACGCCCGGCGGCACATAGACGAAGGAGCCGTCGCTGAATACGGCAGAATTGAGCGTGGCAAAAAAGTTATCGGTGTATGGTACCACCGAGCCCAGGTATTTTTTGACCAGGTCGGGATGATTGCGTACAGCTTCCGAAAATGAGCAGAAAATGATACCCAATTCGCCTAATTTTTCTTTAAAAGTGGTAGCTACTGAGACGCTATCGAAAACGGCGTCTACAGCCACACCGGTAAGTATTTTCTGTTCATCCAGCGGGATGCCTAATTTTTTATAGGTTTCGAGCAGTTCCGGATCGACTTCCTCCAGGCTGCTCAGATTTTTCCGTTTGGGCGCTGAGTAATAGACTATATCCTGGTAATCGATCTCGGCGTATTTGACGTTAGGCCAGCGCGGTTCGGTCATGGTCAGCCAGTGCCGGTATGCTTTCAGCCGCCATTGCAGCATAAAATCCGGCTCCCCTTTCTTTTGGGAGATCAGGCGGATGACATCTTCATTCAGACCTTTGGGAATTGCATCCGCCTCTATATCTGTAACGAAACCGTATTTGTATTCCTGGTTAGCCAGTTGTTCGATGTCTTTTACTTCGGTGCTCATATTGCCTCTGTATTATTTAAATAACTTTGTATTGAAGTACCTTAGTACCTGAGTGACCCACCCCTTACCCCTCCCTATCAGTCCGGCAGTTGCCGGACTGATAGGGAGGGGCCTGGGGAGGGTCAGTACCTTTCTTTGTGCCTCTGTGCCTTATTTAATCTGCACCAATTCCACCCCCCGATTACGTTTTTTAAAATCCTGCAATGTAATCCCATTAAAAAAATTCAGCAATTCCGAGTGGATGTAGTGCATGGGTGATTTAATATTACAGAATTCGATTTGATCACAATCTTCACGATCGTGGATTTTGCAATCGACCAGGCTGATCGGACCGTCGACCGCCTGGATGACCGAATTGATGTTGATTTCAGCTGCCGGCCGGGCACTTTTATAACCACCTTTGACACCCTGTTGGGAGAGGATAAGTCCATGGCGTACCAGGCTTTGCATCACTTTACCCATCAGATCACGGGGAATGTTATATTTTAGGGAGAGATCTTTGACCGTAGTCAGCTGATCGTTTCCGTTGCCGGTCATGTCCAGCAGGGCGATGATGGCGTATTCGGTTTTTTTACTTAATTTTAGCATATGTATTCGTTCCGGTCGTCGAGCGGAGCCGAGATGCCAGCCAGCCTCGACTTCGCTCGCTGACCGGCACCTAAATACGACCTTTTTAGTCCTATTTAACAATATAGGGTTGAAATCTATTCCCGGCAAGGGATTTTTTAATGACCCACCCCTCAATCCCCTCCCTTATGCATACTGGGAGGGCCACCAAGTGAAGTCAAGACGACCAATAAGATGTCATTCCGATGAGTCCCGATAAATCGAGGCGAAGAGGAATCTTAATAAATTGTTTATTCTTTGACCCACCCCCTACCCCTCCCTGTCAACCAAGAGGCTGACAGGGAGGGGCCTGGGGAGGGTCACCTGAAACTACAATACTTTCCTAAAAATCATTGTAAAATTATTCTTTATTCTTTAATATAATTAAATATTATACAAGACGTTCGGACTTACAATTTGCATCTTATCAATCACGCCGGAAGAGGTCTCATTCTCCCGACTGATTTGCGTTGGAATTTGGCATTTGGATTTTGGAATTTTTAATTGTAAGTCACCTGCCGTGAGGATTTGTTGTCTCTAAAAACACCAGTCTTGTTTTTACCCTGCGAATGGAATGAATATCGGTTTCCAGCTTGAGTTATAGTTGAAATTGTTAATTGCATATTGCAACTATATGTTGTATTTTAGTATAAATATAACATTTAATTGAAAGAGTAAATAATATGCCTAGTGCTGTAAGAATATCAGATGATCTGATAAAAAAAGCACGATCCAGATCTCGTGCCTTGAAAAGATCTGTCGCCGGTCAGATTGAATTCTGGGCAAAAATCGGAGAAATTGCTGAAGATAATCCCGATCTGCCTTATTCATTCATTCAGGATATTTTGATTGGCCTGGAGGAAACTAAAGACGGAGATGTGACTCAATACATTTTTGGAGAAGGAAAATAAACTTGACCGGCATCAAGGTATATCAAACCCGTCTTTTCAGGAATCAAAAGAAAAAGTTAAAAAAGAATTATATCAAAGCTTTGGACAAGGCAATCGAATCTATACGAGAAAATCCTAAAATTGGTCAACAAAAGACAGGAGATCTGGCACGGGTATGGGTTTATAAATTTTCAATTGTAAATCAACAATTTCTCCTGGCATATTTATGGGATGAAAAATCAAGAATATTGATAGCCTTGGGAACGCATGAAAATTTTTATAGGGATTTAAAAAGATCGATCAAACTCTAAACGATTACTAAGCAAAATTACTCGACAATAGATTCTGTGTTGGTACCCAAGGTGGCTCTCGAGCCTCCCTTTGGAAGATCTGGAGCACTCGACGTCAACAAAGTGACGTATATCTTGCAGCAAGTGAACGGGAACTTCAATGAAAACAGGAGGAAATCAGATGACAAAGTTTTTATCGACAATCCTTTCAGCGACGCTTATCGGGGCAACTGCTTTACAATCCGGCATTGGCCCAGAATCCCTGCGCAGAGATAGGCCCCGACTGCAGGGTGCTGACCGCAGCCGAAGTCAAGGCTTTCAAGGAACTGGTCCTGGCGGTGAAAGCTTTGCTGCCGGTGCCCGACGCGGCCCGGTATACACCCGACGGTGCGATAGAGGCCAGCAACATGCCGTTCGTCGCCGAGACGAAGATCCCCGGCGCGGTGACCACGGGAGGGTCCTGGCCGTCAGGCTGCTTCCCGATCTATCCGTACAACAGCCTCCACTTCGGATACGACGCCAAGGCCGCGCAGGGAAAACCAGCCGGCAAGACCGAAGACCCGCTGGCCGCCGTCCAGGCAATGATGTCCGTTATGGAAAACAAGATCGAGTTATCAGTCTGGCTCATGCCGCACCCGTACCTGGTGAACGTTGAGGACGGGAAAACTGTGGATGTGCCCGACCAGGACGCGTACAACATCGAGAAGAGCGCCGAATTCCTTTCCTGGCAGACCGGCGATGACAATGTCGCGCTCCACATGATCTTCGGGCCGCGAACCGGCAAAGAGGCGGAGACCCTGAACACGGACAAGCCGGCCCCCAAATTCGCGCCATTGAAATCGATCGAGCTGATCATCGGCGGTCCCAGGGACGAGGTGGCCGCTCTCAAGAAGAAGATCAACCGCCAGGCGTTCGCAGCACTGCTGGGTCCGGTGGTGAAGTGAATAATATAATCGGGATTATGTCGGCCTGCGGTGTGATGTGTTCCGGCACATGAGCATGTTATCTGCAATTATATCTGAATTCAAAGTACAAAATACTAAAACGTCCTGTAGATGAAAGATTGAACATTAAACTGATTGCGCCAAGAATGTCTTTAAGACCGATGGACTCTGAATTTAAACGACTGATGACTCCGTCTATTTCGCTCCTGGTTTTAGCGGCATTTGACTCCGCAGGAACATGACGTTGAAATAATTGACGGAAAAACATCGCTCCTCTGAATAAATATGATAAAGCGATCTGGCCGGAATAACCTGTAATGTCGATACATTCGAAAGGGCAAAAATTCACAGCGTCAATTTTCAGAAAGCGGGGACTCCTGTTATTCTCGGCGGCATATTTCCGAGTTCAGCTCCAGAAATTGCTTGGAAAAGGAAGGAAGAATAATCGATAGGGATTTTCAGAATTACAATACTTCCAAAGTCGTCTATAAACCTAAAAATATGACGGCGAGCCTGATCTCTTAAACGGTTATTTAAATATCTATAAAGAATTTTATTCTCTCAGAAATATCATAAAAAGAACACCTACAAATAGAACACAATGGGTACCTTATTATTTATTCAATCTCGGATATAGAAAATTCGGCAAGATGACGTCGAGGCTTGGCCTAAATGGACATATGCGTACAATTGGCAGATTAGCCAGATACCTCTCCTATGGAATCTGATAAATTTGGTCATGGTCGACTTAAACGATCCCTTCTTCGATCAAAATTCTATCCGGCGATCATTTATGGAGTCATCGTATTGCCAATCATAATTCTAATCCTGGTGATGAATGGAAGGTTCGCTTCCCCCAGCAATTCACTGATAACTATTCAAACACCGGAAGCGGCCCTCCCGCCGCTTAAACATTTAAAGATGAAAATGCACAG
>CAVZSQ010000001.1:0-186674 GCA_963777955.1 Calditrichia bacterium | reverse complement strand
TATTGGACAAGGCAATCAAATCTATAATAGAAAATCCTAAAATTGGCCAGCAAAAGACAGGAGATCTGGCACGGGTATGGGTTTATAAATTTTCAATTGTAAAACAACAATTTCTCCTGGCATATTTATGGGATGAGAAATCAAGAATATTGATCAGCTTTTGGGAACGCGATGAAAATTTTTATAGGGATTTAAAAAGATCGATCAAACTCTAAACGATTACTAAGCAAAATTACTCGACTATAGATTCTGTGTTGGTACCCAATGTGGCTCTCGAGCCTCCCTTTGTAAGATCTGGAGCACTCGACGCCAACAAAGTGACGTATATCTTGCAGCAAGACCAACGGGAACTTCAACGAAATCAGGAGGAAATCAGATGACAAAGTTTTTATCGACAATCCTTTCAGCGGCACTTCTCGGGGCTCTGCTCTGCAATCCGGCCTTGGCCCAGAATCCCTGTGCAGAGATTGGTCCCGACTGCAGGGTGCTGACTGCAGCCGAAGTCAAGGCCTTCAAGGAATTGGTCCTGTCGGTGAAAGATTTGCTGCCGGTACCCGACGCGGCCCGGTATATACCCAACGGTGCAATAGAGGCCAGCACTATGCCGTTTGTCGCTGAGACGAAGATTACCGGCGCGGTGCCCACGGGAGGGTCCTGGCCGTCAGGCTGCTTCCCGATCTATCCGTACAACAGCCTGCTCTTTGGCTACGACGCCAAGGCAGCGCAGTCCAAACCGGCCAGCAAGACCGAAGACCCGCTGGCCGCCGTCCAGGCAATGATGTCCGTTATGGAAAACAAGATTGAGTTATCAGTCTGGCTCAGGCCGCATCCATACCTGGTTAACGTTGAGGATGGGAAAACTGTGGATGTACCTGACCAGGACGCCTACAACATCGAGAAGAGCACCGAATTTCTTTCCTGGCAGACCGGCGATGAGAATGTCGCGCTGCACATGATCTTCGGGCCGCGAACCGGCAAAGAGGCGGAAACCATAAACATGGACAAGCCGGCCCCAAAATTCGCGCCATTGAAATCGATCGAACTGAACATAGGCGGTCCCAGGGCCGAAGTGGCCGCGCTCAAGAAAAAGATCAACCGCCAGGCGTTCGCAGCATTGCTTGGTCCGGTAGTGAAGTGAATCATATGATCGGGATTATGTCGGCATGCGGCGTGATGTGTTCCGGCACATGAGTATGTTATCTGCAATTATATCTGAATTCAAAGTACAAAATACTAAAACTTACCTGTAGAATGAAAAGATTGAACATTAAACTGATTGCGCCAAGAATGTCTTTAAGACCGATGGACTCTGAATTTAAACGACTGATGACTCCGTCTATTTCGCTCCTGGTTTTAGCGGCATTGACTCCGCAGGAACATGACGTTGAAATAATTGACGAAAACATCGCTCCTCTGAATAAATATGATAAAGCAGATCTGGCCGGAATAACCTGTAATGTCGATACATTCGAAAGGGCAAAAATTCACAGCGTCAATTTTCAGAAAGCGGGGACTCCTGTTATTCTCGGCGGCATATTTCCGAGTTCAGCTCCAGAAATTGCTGAACACTATGCTGACGCTGTCTGCGTTGGCGAGGCTGAACCAATCTGGTCCGAGATTCTCAAAGATGTTATGAACGGAAATCTGAAAAGACGTTATTCTGCGCCCAATGAGTTTCCAACTGAGTTAATTCCACGACCGAATGGGAAATGATTGCAAAGGAAAAGTATCTTATACCAATGTGATTTCGACAAGTTGGGGCTGCCCGTATACCTGCGAATTCTGAAATATTGTAAATATATGCATAAAAAATTTCGGCGGAGACCGATTCATGCGATAATTCACGAGATCAGCAGAATCGAAACAAAGCATGTGCTATTTGAAGACAATTTTATTGGCGATAAATTATGGCTGCAGGAATTCATGAACTCCATAAAACATCTGGAGCTGACCTGGCATGCGGCAGTATCGACCGATGTGGGTAAAGACCTGTTGCAGTTGGATAAAATGAGAGAAACCGGGTGCAGGAGTTTGTACATTGGATTCGAATCAATTAATCCGCAATCACTATCAGCGGTCAGAAAAAAACAAAACCGGTATCAGAATATGAACAAACGATTGAAGAAATCCACGATCGCGGAATTATGATAAATGCCAGTATGGTATTCGGATTTGATAACGACTTTCCGGATGTTTCTGAAAACACTCTAAATTGGCTGGTTCAAAACCGACTTGAGACAATGCTACTCATATCTTTTCTCCCTATCCGGCCAACTTTACGCCAGGCTGGAAAAGGAAGGAAGAATAATCGATAGGGATTTTCAGAATTACAATACTTCCAAAGTCGTCTATAAACCTAAAAATATGACAGCAGCTGATCTCTTAAACGGTTATCTAAATATCTAAAAGAATTTTATTCTCTCAGAAATATCATAAAAAGAACACCTACAATATAGAACACAATGGGTACCTTATTAATTTATTCAATCTCGGATATAGAAAATTCGGCAAGATGACGTCGAGGCTTGGCCTAAATGGACATATGCGTACAATTGGCAGATTAGCCAGATACCTCTCCTATGGAATCTGATAGATTTGGTCATGGTCGACTTAAACAGCAACGGCTTAATGAATAGAAAATTCAATCCGGCGATCATTTATGGAGTCGTCGTACTGCCAATCATAATTCCAATCCTGGTGATGAATGGAAGGTTCGCTTCCAGCAATATCACTGATAACTATTCAAACACCGAAGCGGCCCTCCCGCGACTTAAACATTTAAAGATGAAAATGCACAGTGGCGCAGCTGAATTCATGCAAAGGATTTTCCCGGAAGGATATCTCTTTATGAATGCACTCTATCGACTGACTGTGCAGAAATTGGTTCCGTGACTTATCTTACCGATTCTTTACAATCTGACTGGCTGCAGGAAGGGAAATGGGCCCTGGACAAGATTGAATCTTCTGAAGGAACGGAAGCGTTTCAATCCGCTGCTGCCATATGTCCTGAATTTGGAATTTTCTATTCCGGCTGGTCAAATTATTTACGCGCAAAATTGTATTCTGCACTTCCGATTAATGGAGTAATCGATTCAGCTAGTTTCGTAACTGCGTGTATACGAATAGCGAAATGCTTCGGTCAGTCAACCACACCTTATCTTAAAACCTATGCTTCGGCGAGTTGGCCAGCGGATAATTTTACTGCAATTGCCTCATTAGTACTCCATGACAGATTGTTGACACCACGCTTTGCTACACTAATCTCGTCCTGGCTGGACAGTGTCGACACGCGCTTGGATCCTCAAACTGATCTGGTACCTCATTCAGTTAATGCGTACACCGGCGTACCTGATGAAGGGGCACGCGGGTGTTCTCAAACACTAATAATCAGATTACTCTTTGAAATCGACTCTTGCCGTGCCTGTACGCATTATAACAATTTTCAGCGTCAGTTTGTGACGACCTTTTTGGGAATACCCGCTCATACGGGAATTCCCTAAAGGTTATTCCGGCCGGGCGACATAGATTCTGGCCCGGTACTATTTGGAATCGGATCTGCAGCTGACCATTGTCGGATTAGGCACAGCACGCATGGCCGGCGACGTGTCGCTGGCTAATGGTTTGTCTGGCTTGGTGGAGTCAGCAGGTTTACCTGTCACATTTCAGGATCGTAAATTTTATGGATTTGGTTTGACTGCCCATTGGTGACGCATTTCTTTGCTGGTCAAGGATTTCGAAAATCGGAAAAGGATGTACACTGACAGAAGGCTGAAAATTATTCGGGATTATTGTTCCATGTGATTTGCATGGTTTTTTCTGTTTGTCTGCTTATACCCTTGGTGTTTATATTAAAAAAAAAGGACAACTAGCACCATGAGAGTATCGACATTAATAATAACAATCTTTTTAATCCTAGTCGCCTGTGCAAAACCGGATAATAACAAATCCCAAACCGATCACAGGCAGCATGTCACCGCAATTCCGGATACAATTGTCTGGAAAAAAGATGTTATAACGAAATAGCCGGTTCGGCTTATCTAAAAAGAAGTACGGGGTATTTCGTCATAACCGGAAAAGACACGTCCGATTACCTGGTCATATTTTCCGAAAATAAAGATGACGGAAAAGTTGCAATTGATGCTCATTACGATAAGTATAATAAAAAAGGCAAACTATTTAACACCCGCATAGAAGAGTTGACCAGGATACTTCCTGAAGCTCAAAAAGATTATAATTTTGATTATTTGTCGAGCATCAGTATCGGCCGGCTGGTTTCCAGCGGAGACCTGGCAATCGATATTACAAAAAGTTATATAAAAGAATATGGCGAGGATTATAAAATCAGTTCTTATAAAGAAATTACTGATTTTTTAATGAGTTCTGAATTAAATCAAAGATTCAATAAATTATTTGAACCATACGCCATAACCGTAAAACAGATAGGTGCAGAAAAAGTATTTTTTACCACGAAACACGAGTTATATTATTCAAGTCTTTTTTGAGGCAGATTCTACGGAAATTCCTGAAAGAATCCTTGATTGTATCACCTGGATTTACCTGGAAAAAAAGCCGGAATAATTGTGCTGCGGATTAGAACACAAGCCATATGCAAAAACATTCTGCACTATCGTGCACTGTACACAAATCTTTCCAAACGTTTAAAACATATAAACCTTAAATTATTAAACTGTTTTTTAATGACCGTAACAATTTTATTATGTAGTTGCCAGCCAGGTAAAAATAATGAACAACGCTGGAGCGAAGAACGCGCCAACAACTGGCTGGTAATCAATGGATGGCTGAGGGGATCTAATTTTATCCCGAGTACAGCCATTAATCAACTTGAAATGTGGCAGGGGGAAACATTTGACACAACCACAATTAACCGCGAACTCGGTCTGGCCGAATCCATTGGATTTAATGTCATGCGCGTGTTCCTGCATCACAAAGCCTGGATACAAGATAAGGCCGGATTTAAAAACAGGATGGGACAATATTTAAGCATCGCTGCCAAGCATAACATAAAAACCATATTTGTTATTTTTGATGATTGCTGGAACGGAACGAGTGCAACGGGTAAACAGCCTTTACCAAAACCCGGAATTCATAATTCGGGCTGGTTGCAGGACCCGGGACAAAAGGAAAGTTCGGATACGACGTATTTTCCAGTCCTGGAAAAATATGTCCGGGATATACTGAATTCTTTTGGCAATGATGACCGGATTGTTTTATGGGATCTGTATAATGAGCCTGGAAACTCGGATAAAGATGATGCTTCATTTAAGCTGTTAAAGCAGGTTTTCTCCTGGGCGCGCCATGCTAAAGCAGCACAACCTTTAACAGCGGGTATCTGGAATCCGGCACTTAAAAATCTCAGTGAATTCCAACTGGAAAATTCAGATATAATTACTTTCCATCATTATGGATCAGATACTTCCATGCAGGTCATGATTGACGACCCTGCGGGCATACAACCGTCCCCTGCTGTGCACTGAGTACATGGCGCGTATATTTGGGAGCACTTTTAATAAAATACTTCCTTTGCTCAAAAAAGAAAATGTTGGTGCGGTCAATTGGGGATTGGTCAAAGGTAAAACCAATACCGTCTATGCCTGGTCGGACAGCAGTCATATCGATGGATCAGAACCTGCAATATGGTTTCACGACATTTTCCGGCCGGATGGCACCCCTTTTTCAAAGGGGGAGATTGATTTAATTCGAAAAGAATGTTTAAAATTATAATAAACTTTTCCACAGGACTGTCTGCAAACAGAATTTCCCGGTATAATTCCATAGGTCAGGAATACCTTTGACCATTTTTATTGTTTATAGAATGATGAAAGAATACCTGGTAAATAAATGGCCAATTGCTTATGGTTTTAATGACCCCGGTGAACTTTCAGGTAACACCTGATGAACGAAGACCGGGACCAGTTGATACAGGAACTTTTCCTGCTGCAGCGTGTTGCCCAAAGGATAAATTCGACACTGGATCTCGATACTCTGCTCGAAGATATTGTCAGCGATGTCGCCCAGACATTCGGCTGCTCGCGGTCGGCAGTCTTACTGCAGGACGATCAGACCAATGAACTTGTCATAGCTGCGGTGCGGGGCTGGACTATTAATTACCACCTGAAAGGCGATCGTTTCAAGATCGGCGAGTATGGAATAATCGGACATGTCGGGACAACCGGAGAGACATATTACGCTCCGGATGTGACCAATGACCCTTATTACCAGGTAAGTGAGGAATTGACCCGTTCGGAAGTTGACATTCCGTTAAAATCACATGGACGGCTCATCGGAGTGTTTAATGCTCAACACAATGAGTTTAACGCCTTCTCACCTGCCCGTATTCAACTCTTTGAAGCCCTGGCCGGGCACATTGCCACCGCAATAGAAAACGCCCGGATGTTTCAACGGGAACGCCTGGAAAAGGAACGGATGAGCAAGGAGTTGAACGAAGCACAGCGAATACAACTGGAACTGTTTCCCGGTCAGGCCCCTGCGCTCCCTTCATTCACAGTAACCGGTCTGTGCCTGCCCTGTCAGGAAGTAGGGGGTGATTGGTATGATTACATTCCGCTGCCTGGCGGCCGCCTGGCAGTCGTATTGGCTGATGTTTCAGGCAAAGGCCTGGGAGCTGCCTTGTTAATGTCATCTACACGAACTGTGCTCAGGCTTATCGCCGAGACCGGATTGCCCCCCGGCCAGGTCCTGTCCCGCGTCAACAATATACTATTGAAAGATTTTCCGGCAGCCCGGTTCGTTACAATGGTGTATGGCATTATTGATCCGAAAAACAACAACCTCGTTTTCGCCAATGCGGGTCATCCGCACCCTCTGCTGGTGGATTCAACGGGCGCCCGTTTCTGTGAAACTGCCAGTGGACTGCCGCTGGGATTCCGGGAAGGTTTGTACTCTGAACAGACCGTGCAGCTGACACCGGGAAGCTGCCTGGTCCTTTATTCGGATGGAATCACCGAAGCGATGAATTCGTCATTGCAGCAGTATGGAGAAATACGACTTCGCGATCATGTTGTTTTAAATTCAGTCACTACTCAGAGCATATTGGACGATGTCAGATCCTTTACGACCGGCCAGTCCGCGTCTGATGATCTTACCGTGGTAATGATTCAGAAACATGCCTAAATCTCTGCTCCTTACAAATCTGGCGATTATTTTAATCGCCATTCCGGCAATGGTTTTTCAAAACTGTAGTGGTCGACAGGAAAACCCTGTATGGTCAGTAAATACTGCCCGGAGTTTTATTAAGCGGATACCGGATCCGGACAGCATTCATTGGCTGGATCAGGCAAATCATTTCAGCTGGCAGGCCGGATATATAATGTTTGCCATGGAAAAAATGTGGCGGTCTAGCGGTGATTCGCTGTACTTCCATTACATCAGGAGATACGTTGATCAGCAGGTAGATGAACAGGTCGACCAACAGGTCGATATTCCGGATTTTGAACCCACTGCTTTGGATAATTTTTTACCCGGATACGCCATAATATTCATATATGAACAAACCCGTCAAGAAAAATACAAAACTGCCGCAAAGATAATCAGGGCTGGATTGAATAATTATCCCCGTACTTCCGATGGCCTGTTCTGGCATGCAGATTGGGCATCCCACCAGGCCTGGGTCGATGGAGTATTCATGGGACAGATGTTTCTGGCCCGGTATGGAAGCGTGATTGGTGATAGTGCAAATGCTTTTGATGAAGTTGTAAGACAAATGACCCTGATTGCCGATCATTGCCAGAAAGAAAACGGACTGCTGCTGCATGGCTGGGACGAAAGCAGACAGGCCGGCTGGGCCGATAAAGCAACCGGTCTGGCTCCGGAAGTCTGGAGCGAAGGCCTGGGCTGGTATGCGGTACTCATTGCGGATGTTTTTGATTATTTACCAAAAACCCATCCGGGGTATGAAAAAATTATCAACATCCATAAAAAACTTTGTGCAGGTCTGCGTCAAACTCAGGATCCGAATACCGGCCTGTGGTGTCAGGTAGTCGATAAATACTCTGAACCGGACAATTGGAATGAAACTTCCGGCACAGGAATGTTTCTGTATCTAATAAAAAAATCTATTGACAGAGGCTATATAAATACAGAAGAATACACTCCGGTGGTTGAAAAGGCTTACGCCGGACTTATTAAGAAGGCAAAAATTAACCGGCAAGGTTTTGTCGATTTGTTTGATTGCAGCAGCATTGGTATTCAAAACAATTATAAGGATTATATCAGCCAGCCTAAAGAAATTAACACGTTTGCAGCTTTTGGTTCATTTATGCTGGGAACCTGGATCATGGAAAAACATAGGTGAATAATTACCAATTACTAATTACTAATTACCTATTTGTAATTGGTAACTGGTAATTAGTAACTGGTAAACAGTGAGGATTAATAAATGAGTAAGTTAAGCACATTTACTTTCATTACACTTAACGGTTATTTTAAAGGGCCAAAGGGAGATATCAGTTGGCACAGGCATGGGACCGAAGAAAATGAATACGCGGCCGCAGGCCTGCGTTCCGGCAGCATTCTTCTTTTTGGCCGTGTTACTTATCAGTTGATGGCCAGTTACTGGCCGAATCCAATGGCCCTTAAAAATGATCCGGTCGTTGCCGCCGGCATGAATACAGTCGAAAAAATTGTCTTTTCCCGGACAGTTGAAAAAGGCCGAATGGAACAATACCAGGCTGATCAAACACAATATCTTTGCCGAAATAAAAAAACTGAAGCAGGTGTCCGGTAAGGATATGACCCTGCTGGGCAGCGGAAGCATTCTAACGCAGTTTACCGAACATGGTTTGATCGACGAATATCAGATCATGGTGGATCCGGTGGTTTTAGGCAGCGGCACCCCGATATTCAATGGCCTCAGGCATAAGGTCGATCTCAAACTCTCCATGACCAGAACATTCAAAAGCGGGGTTGTACTGCTCTGCTACCAGCCCGTTTAAAGATTATTTCATCTGCGGATCACAGGACTTTAATATACCGGCTCAACTCGTCGAAAAGTATTACTCCGCAATCTCCGCCCCGGCTAAGGAATTGGTGTTGATCGAAGGTTGTGGACATTTTGTCAATTTTGAAGAATCGGACCGGTTTAATAAAGAAGTAATACGGCTTTTCAAAAATAAAATCTGAACGGACAGAAGATGCCTGGAAAAACTTACTTTTTTCCTCCGGAAACTTTATGAAAATTCTTTGGAAGTATTTAAAGCCGCAGCAGGGACTGATTGTTCTTGCTCTCTCCCTGGCCGGTATCAGCCAGTTACTAAGCCTGGTGGATCCGCTGATTTTCGGCAAGATTATAGATGATTATGCCATAAATCCCGGCGGCCGCAGCGAAACAGAACTGGTTCGGGGAGTATTATTCTGGCTGGGGATTGCTGTCAGCATTGCCTTGCTGGCCCGGGTGACCAGATCCTTCCAGGAATACTTTTCCCGGCTGGCGGTGCAGAAGTTTGGTATGCAAATATTCAATGACGGCTTAAGACAAACACTGCGTTTATCCTTCCAGGAGTTTGAAGAAATGCGCAGCGGCGAAACGCTTTCGGTACTGCAAAAAGTAAAAAACGACACACAACAATTTATAAACTCTTTCATCAACATCTTATTTTCATCACTGATCGGGATCGGTTTTTTGATCTGGTATTCGGTTACAAAAAACTGGATGCTCATTCCGGTTTTTCTGATTGGTATTCTGGTTTTAGGGTCGCTGACCGGCCTGCTCAGTAAAAAAATCAAGACCACCCAACGATCGATAAATCGCGAGACCAACCAGATGGCCGGCGTGATCACCGAGTCGTTAAGGAACATCGAACTGGTAAAAAGCCTGGGACTTACCTTCGCGGAGATAAAACGTTTAAAGGAACAGACGCTGAAAATATTCAGCCTGGAAATGGAGAAAGTGAAAAAGGTGCGTACCCTGACCTTCCTGCAGGGCACCATGCTGAGCATTCTAAGACAGTCCATCTTATTTATTCTGCTGTGGCTTATCTTCAGGAAAATCTTAACGACCGGGGAACTGATAGCGATGCAATTCATTTCCACTTCGATATTCATGCCGCTGCAGGATTTGGGCAGCATCATTCTGAGTTACCGGGAGGTAGAAGCATCGATCAGTAACTTTGATCATTTGCTGAGCAGACCTATAGAACGAAGACCTGATAATCCTGCAGAGATCGGCGAGTTGCAGACAATCCGCTTTCAGGATGTTGTTTTCCGGCACAAAACGGCAACGTTAAATGCCATAGACAAAATATCATTCCGGGTACAGGCCGGAGAAACCATCGCCTTCGTCGGACCTTCAGGTTCAGGCAAATCCACTCTGGTGAAATTATTAGTCGGTCTGTACCGGCCTGTTCAGGGTGTAATCTGTTTCAATGAACACCCTTCCACCGTTATCAGGTACAACGAATTGCGCCGGCAGATCGGATTTGTAACGCAGGACACCCAGTTATTCGCCGGTAGCATAAAAGCAAACCTGTTATTTGTACAGCCCGATGCTACGGATGATCAGATCATAAATGCTTTACATAAAGCTTCCTGCGAACAATTGCTGAATAACTCGTTAAAAGGAATGGATACGGTTATAGGCGAAGGGGGTATGAAATTATCGGGTGGTGAAAAACAACGCATTTCTATTGCCCGGGCTTTATTGCGTCATCCCCGCCTGTTGATTTTTGATGAAGCGACTTCTTCACTTGATTCCTTAACCGAAGAAGATATAACCAGTACAATCAGAAATATATCTAAATATAAAGAGCAAATTACTATATTAATTGCGCATCGCTTATCAACCATTATGCATGCTGATGTGATCTATGTATTGGAGAAAGGTGAAATTATTGAAACCGGGTCGCACGAAAAACTACTGTCAGAAAAGGGTTTATATTACGCCATGTGGCGCCAGCAAGTCGGTGAAAGAAGAAAATGATGAGGTATTATTATGGACAAACCACTGTTAAACGATAAACAAGAGTACCCTGATGATGCCGTATTAAGCAAATATCTTGGTAAATCAAAAACCATCTGGGATGCATTTGGCAAGCACCTCTCTGCTGAATTCGCTGTCATGTCCCTGGAATGGAATTTCTACAATGACGGCAAGGCCTGGCTATGCAAATTGGTACATAAAAAGAAAACCGTGTGCTGGATATCGGTGTGGGACCAGTTTTTCAAAACAACCTTTTATTTTACCGAGAAATATGATAAGGAAATTGCGGCTCTGAAGATTGAACAGGTTTATAAAGAGAATTATAAAGCAAGCAAAAGTTTTGGTAAACTGAAACCCCTGACGGTCGAAGTTAAAACTAAAAAATCGTTGGACAGCATTTATGAATTGATCAAGTTCAAGAGTAGTATAATATGAGATTTATAACAATCTGTTCAGTACTGCTCGTCATCGTAGTAGTCGCAGATCTTCAGGCTGACTCTACCACTGTAGATTCGATAAACAAAATCATAGAAAATGCCATCTGGCAGACTTCGGTCACAACCATATACGATCCTGCCTATGTCAGCATAAACTATCCGGACGGGGATCTGCCCATCGAACGCGGAGTCTGTTGTGATGTCCTGATCAGGGCTTTCAGGAGTGTGGGTATCGACTTGCAGAAAGAAATTCATGAAGATATGCAAAAGGCATTTTCTGCCTATCCGCAGAAATGGGGTTTACATAAAACCGATACGAATATTGACCATCGCCGGGTGCCTAATATCATGACTTTTCTTGACCGGCGGAAAAAATCAGTACCTGTTTCTCAGCAGGAAAAAGATTACAAACCGGGAGACATCGTGACCTGGAAACTGCCGGGAAACATTGATCATATCGGGATAGTCGTAAATGTCCGGGTGGAAGATTCCGACCGGTACAAAGTGGTGCATAACATCGGGGCCGGAGCAAAACTGGAGGATATATTGTTTGAATTTGTAATAACCGGCCATTATCGCTATTTTGATGACCGCTGAAGTATTTTTAAGAATCTGCACAGGAGGACTATTATGAAAATACTTGCTCCTTTGTTGCTCCTCGTTTTCATCGTACACTGCGATAATCCGCAGAATGGTAAAATCGACGCTTCTTGACTCAGCATCGTTAGCCACACTGGCCCTGATAGTTTACCGATTCTGGGGTACTGAGTCAGTCCTGGACCAAAACCAGGAATAATTTATGAACAAAAAAACAGTTATAATTCTATTACTAGTATCAATTGCCTTTGCGCCATCATTACGATCATGCGGTGATATTTCCTATGGCTTCCCGACAGTAGCGATTGAAGCCAAAAATCCCATTACTATCACAAAACTTAATCCGCTAAATACACTGATAAATATTTCAGTTATAGTCATAATATTTTTTCTTTTAAAAAATATTATGACGGATAATGAGAGCCATAGAATATTTAAAGATGGCCTCAAGGGGGTGTATTTATATCAGTTGCTTTTATTTTTCTCCTATTTTGTTTTATACTGGTGTATTCAAATCTCAGATAAATTTCTGATGATGCTCTATGTGTTATACCCCTTTTCCACAACTCTGTTAGACCTGCATAAACCTTTGCTGGAAAACGTTTCCGCTAATTCGCGGTTTTTTGGCGACGGTTTTGACATTGTGATCCGCTTAAATTATCTGTCCTCACTGTTGCTATGGTTCTTTGCTGCCATAATCATCATCCGTCTGAAGAATTTTTATACACTGAGGAACAGAATTAAAATTAATCAGAACCAGGATGGACAAAAATCCTGAAGTTCAGTGTTCCTGTGCTGCAGTACCCAATCCATTAAAAAAGAAACTCTTTAAGATTTCTTTCCAGGGTGATTATCCGCCAGGCTCGCCGGGAAATTCAACTGCCGCCAGGATGCGAAACTATGTCGAGGAAATAATTCAGACGCATCAACCGGAAGGCCTCATTTTCGATCTGACCGGATTGCACTACCAGTACGGTGACGCCATTTGTGAAATTCTTCGACCGCTGAAACAGAATCAAGGCTTCATCCCCAGTTGCATTGTGGCAGGTGGTAAAACGAAAGAAGCATTATCGACTTTATATAAGAACTCGCTTCTGGAAGTTGCGTACTGCAAGATTGTCATATCACTAGAGGAAGCACTTGGCCGATTCGCCGGTCAGGTTCAGTAACCGCAAGATGCTGTCAATAATCTTCTGAAAATTCTGCTCTGCCAATAAATAATTACACACCCGAAAGGATAATTATGAAAATAAAATATTTGTTGCCAATAATATTAGTTTTGATTGCTTTTTTCGCGTTGTATTACCTGGCCAATAAAACCGGCACCATAAAAGATGAAGTTGGAATACGGTAAAGACCATCAACCGGCACTGGGCCATCACTGAAAATATGGACAGTCTGGGATTGTATATACATCCCGATATGGTTCTGATTAATCCTGAAACAGCCGAACGCATGCAGGGTAAATCTGATATCATCGAGTCTTACCGGAGTTATGCCAATTATGCACAAACAATCTCACTGAAAGAATCAGATCCCTTGATTCTATTGTATAACGGTAATGAAACTGCCATCGTGACTTATTATTATGATCTGAAAATAAAAGATCCCGGCGAGAAGTGTGCATAGATTTAAAGGCCGGGATATGTATACCCTGATTCGTGATGATGGTCAATGGCTTGCCGTGGCCCAGCATTTTTCGCCTATGCCCAATTAGAGCAATCGGTAGTTGTTATATATAGATTATGGACAAAACGAGATCTGCCCGTAAAACAATCAATGAATAACAAAGGAAAATTATGAAATTGCTGCTTATCATCTTGGGGCTCGTGGGAATCCCCTATTTTGTATCCGCTCAAACAGATACAAACAATAAACTTCCCATTATTGACATGCACATGCATGCATTCTCCGGCAGAGTCTATGGGCGGAGTAAACGTCCCCAATCCGGTGACGGGAAAACCATCCGGCGCGGCGAGTGACGAGGAACTGATGCAGGCAACACTGAAGGAAATGCACCGTTACAATATCGTCAAAGCCGTCGCCAGCGGACCGCTGGAGGTTGTGTTTCGCTGGAAGTCCGCAGAGCCAAAACGCATCATCGGAGGAGTACATTTCGATGAAGTGACTTCACTGCCCGATGTGGAACGATTGCGGCAGGATTTCATGTCCGGGCAGCTGGGAGTATTGGGAGAACTGGTAGCCCAATATGTCGGACTTTCTCTGGGCGATTCGTTGTTCGAACCATACCTGGCTCTTGCCGAAGAACTGGACATCCCGGTCGGAGTCCATACGGGTCTGGGGCCTGCCGGAACACCCTATACCTGTTGTCCCAAATTCCGTGTAACGTATGGCAATCCCATTCTTCTTGAAGAAGTGCTGATCAGACATCCAAAACTGCGACTCTATATCATGCACGGGGGCTGGCCGTACTTGGAAGAAACAAAAGCAATTATGTCTGTGTATCCGCAAGTGTATGCTGACCTGGCAGTGATAAACTGGATCATCCCGCGGGAAGAATTCCATGAGTATCTCCGCGCTTTAATCCGGGCGGGATTGGAAAAACGACTTATGTTCGGATCCGACCAGATGGTGTGGCCGGAGGCAATTGGCCTGGCCATCGATGGAATTGAATCGGCTGCGTTTCTCTCCCAGGAACAAAAGCGCGATATTTTTTACAACAATGCGGCACGCTTCCTGAAGTTAAAGTAGACTGCAGAGTAGTCTGTTATTCTACCGTTTTCTTTTTCATTACAACTAACACTTTAGTCCATTTTTCAAGTTCATCTAACATTCTCCCGGCAGATTTTATCAGATTCTCATCCGGATTAAATTTGCCATCAGCACCTATGTACTTTGTAAAAAAAGGAATATGAACAGCGACCGGAATCGATAAATAAGTAATTGATATTTTCTTTGATTCTCCTGACTGGAATAATTTCACGGTTAACCACGTTTAAAAATTCAATTGTAGGTCATCACAAAATCATAAAACAGCAAAAGGAAATCAACAGAGAATATGACAATTACCGTAGCGACAACTATAGATGCTCCCGTGGAATCAGTCTGGAAATTCTGGACTTTACCTGAACACATCACCCAATGGTACCAGGCTGCGGATGACTGGCATGCACCCTATGCCGAAAATGATTTACGGGAAAGCGGAAAATTCAAAACCACCATGGCGGCTAAAGACGGCAGCGCCAGTTTTGATTTTGAAGGTATGTACACCAGAATTGAGAAATATAAGATTATTGAATATCTGATCACCGACGGCAGAATGGTTGAGGTCATTTTTTCCGGCCAGGGCTCCAGGACAAAGGTTGTCGAGACCTTTGAGGCTGAGAATATTCATCCGCCCGATCTGCAAAAATCAGGATGGCAGGCTATTCTCGACAATTTTAAGAAACATTCCGAAAAAATTGTACAATCAGGAAAGGTTTGAGTATGGCCAGTCAAAATATAACCCCCTGTCTGTGGTTCGATAACCAGGCTGAAGAAGCGGCAAATTTTTACACTTCCATATTCAAGAATTCAAAAATTGTCAGTATCAGTCGGTACGCCAGGGAAGGTTTTGAAATTCACGGACGTGAAGCCGGATCGGTTATGACTGTAAATTTTCAACTGAACGGGCAACCCTTCATGGCCCTGAACGGCGGTCCGGTATTCAAATTCAACGAAGCGATTTCATTTCAGGTACTCTGCGAAACGCAGCAGGAAATAGATTATTACTGGGAGCGGCTCACTGCCGGCGGACAGGAAGTCCAATGCGGCTGGCTTAAAGATAAATTCGGGGTTTCCTGGCAGATTGTTCCGGTATTGCTGGCCAAACTGCTGAGCGATCCAAGCCCGGGCCGAAAGGGTCACCAGGGCCTTTCTGCAAATGAAAAAATTCGACATTGAAAAATTAAAACAGGCCTGAACCGAAGCAACTTTATACAGCCTGAGCAAAGTGCAAATATTTTCCCATCACTGTCCTGCCGATAAAATTGCCTAAAGACTGAAATCTACTGATCATAAAAAGAGCAAAATAAACTCCACTTCTGCAAAAGCACATTTTTCATTTCGTGGCGGTGAGGGGGGTGCGGATCTTAATTGTGTGCAAATTCGATGATCCTGTTTTTTATAGAACAAAAAGAATAACTATATTAAGCAGCATAGCGAATAAAACAATTAAAGACTGCTATAGATGAAACAGTTGGTGGATAGATTTTTCGATATGATTGAGGAACATGGCTGGCAGGGACGGATCGTCCCAATCGCCCGCCTGGCCGATCTGAAACAAACGATCTGCGCTTATGATGAACGCGGCCTTATTGATCAGATCCTCTACCAGGAACAACTCGCTTTCATCTCTTACGATCCTCCGGCCGACCTGCCTGGTGCGCGTTCGATCATTATTATCGCGGTTCCAACTCCCCAGATGCGTATTTTCTTCCACTGGCGGGCGGAACGGGTACCGGTAATCATACCACCAACATATGTAAGTTATACACCGCGGACCGAAACTGTGCAGCAGGTATTGTCAGACTGGCTTCAGCGCGAAGGTTACCACCTGTCCAGGCCGCAGTTACCGTTAAAGACGCTGGCTGTCTGCAGCGGATTAGCACGGTATGGCCGAAACAATATCTGTTATGTCCCCGGCAGAGGTAGTTTTATCCAACTGATCGGGGCCTTCTCTGACTTGCCTGGCGACGGCGATCCCTGGCAGGAGCCCGGAGCGCTGGACCGCTGCGATTCATGCACCGCCTGTTTGCGAAACTGCCCCACTGCGGCCATCAGCGCTGATCGATTCTTATTACGTGCCGAACTTTGTCTGACCTACCACAACGAATCAGCAAAAGATTTTCCAGGCTGGATCGATCCGTCCTGGCATCATTGCCTGATCGGTTGCCTGCGTTGCCAGACCGTATGTCCCGAGAATAAATCCGTACTGGACTGGTTCGAGGACCGGGCTGAGTTTTCCGAGCAGGAAACCGTTTTGTTCCTGCAAAGGACTCCGTTTGACCGGCTGCCATTAGAAACAACACACAAGATAAAGAGCCTTGAAATCAATGAAAACTACCAGATGCTCTGCCGGAATCTTTCGATGATCATCAACCAATAAAGTGGCTGAATATGAGCAAATTAATTAATCTGAAGACAAAAAATGCTATCCTGTTATATCTGGTTATCGATATAATCTGTGCGGGTATGGGGATGGGCGTTCCTGTTTTCTGTATCTTACTGGGTTTTCCCCTGGGCTGGTATATTGCAAAAAGATCTGCGCAGCTTACAACAGAACCGCCCCGGTTATGCTACAACAGAATTTTTAAGAGTTCGTTATGGACAACAATTTTTACTTTTTTATTAATGGTTCTTATCTGGGGCAGAACAGTTTTTATGTTCTTTGATCCGCAGGCTGATTTTCAAAATTTCGGCCATCCTTTTATTCTCTATGATCCGAAAATCAGTTTAGTCGCCTGGCTGATGCTGATGATCCTGATCTCCCCTTTTTTACAACTATTGACCACAATTTTTGCAGCGTTTATAACTTTAATGAGAACGGAACCAAAAATATCAGCAAATTCTAATATCAAATAATTCAGACAATAAGAAAATGGTGATCAGATGAATTATTTAAGTATTGAAGATATTATTAAAGCCAGGAAACGGATCAGTAAGTTTATCAATAATACCCCAATTCTGACTTCATCATTATTGAACCGCTGGTTAGGACATGAAATATTATTCAAGGCCGAATGCCTGCAAAAGATCGGTGCATTCAAAGCCCGCGGGGCCTGTAATACCGTTGCCTGGCTTTTTGAAAACAAAATAAAAGCAAAACATATTATTGCCAATAGTTCGGGTAACCATGCCCAGGCGGTGGCCTGGGCGGCCAGCCAGTTTGGCCTGCCCTCTACGATTTACATGCCGGCAAATTCATCACAGGTAAAAATACAGGCGACCGCAGCCTATGGTGCAAAAGTAGTTCTGTGTGAAACACGCATAATTGCCGATGAAAAAGTTAAACTGGCTGCAGCAGAAAAAGATACTTACTGGATCCCCCCCTTCAATCACGAACAGGTGATCTGCGGCCAGGGAACAGCCGCCTATGATGCCCTGCGTGAATCAGGCCGGATAGACGCTGTATTCGCACCCTGCGGGGGCGGCGGACTTTTATCAGGAACATTAATTGCCACCCGGGCCCTGGCACCGCAAGCCGAAATTATCGGGGCGGAACCTTTGAATGCCAACGACGCCGCACAGTCGTTACGGATGAATTCCATACAAAAATTACCCTGTCCTCCCGATACCATAGCTGACGGAGCCAGGACCATGGCTGTAGGGGATATTACGTTTGAATATTTAAAAAAATTAGATCACATATATGAAATTGAAGAGGATTTGATTATATACTGGACACAATGGCTGACCCATATATTAAAAGTGCGGGTGGAACCGACCAGTGCCATGGCCATGGAAGCAGCTGTTCGCTGGTTATCAGGAAAAAAATCAAAAAAACGTGTTTTAGTTATACTTTCCGGTGGTAATATTGACCAGGAGACTACTTTAAAAATCTGGAAAAATAATTATCTGTCTGATCTGCCGGGTAAAAAACTAAAATAGTGTCTTTGAATGCTATTAATTAAAAAAAGGAAGTAAAATCATGAGACGATCTGTCTCCCGTCTATTCACTTTTACAATTCTCCTTTTTTTGCATTACCAGTGTGCACCCTCGGACAATTTTATAATTGAACATCAAGTTAGCGGACCCATTGAAACGAATTGCTACTTATTATACGACACCGATAGCAAAGAAGCGGCGCTTTTCGATGTCGGCGGACCTGTTGATTCGCTAGTTTCTATTATTACTGAACGTCAGTTGAAATTAAAATATATTTTTGCCACGCATTGTCATATGGATCACCTGGAAGGTGTACCCCTTATCCGCAACAGATTTCCAGACGCCCTGCTCTGTTATAACCAGCAGGATTACGATAGTTTTTTGGTATCCATAGAATGGGGCATAAAGCATTTCGATCCCGGAATGACGGAAGAGTTGAAACAAAATCCCGCCACAGCGAAATGGTTTGATTACGATCTCGCTGCTTTTGGTCCCCCGCAGGTCTACCTGGAGGACAATCAAATTTACAAACTAGGTAAGCTGCAGATCAGGACAATCCTATCTCCCGGACACTCGATCGGCAGTATTTGTTATCAGGTCGAAGATGTGCTATTGTCGGGCGATGTGCTTTTCTACCGGACCGCGGGTCGCACGGATTTAATAGGCGGATCGACCGAAGACCTGGTCAAGTCCGTACGCAGGTTATATACAATGTTTCCGGATGGTACCAAAGTCTATCCCGGTCATGATCAGCCAACCGACATCGGTTCAGAAAAAAAAGAAAACAAAAAGATCACATTGGAGCAGGTATATATAAAGTGACTAAAACGTTACAAATAACATATGGATAAACCAATTTTAATCAGAAAATCTGAACTATCCGATCTGGAGGCGATCACGGAAATCTACAATGAGGCCATCCTCAGCACCACGGCGACTTTTGATTTGGAGCCGAAAACTCCGGCCGAGCGTTTATCCTGGTTTCAGTCTCACGATCAGCGGCATCCCATCCTGGTGGCCGTGGCCGACGACAAGGTGGTCGGCTGGGTGGCTTTGAGCAGGTGGTCTGACCGACCTGCGTACGATGATACCGCCGAAACATCATTCTACGTCAAATCCGAATATCGCGGCCGGGGCATCGGCCGGAAACTCAAACAGGCCATAATCGACGAAGCGCGGCGTTTAAAATTCCACACGATTATCGCCCGGGTAGTTGCTGAAAGCGATATAAGTTTGCATTTGAACGAAAGTTTCGGTTTTGTCCACGTCGGTACTATGAAAGAGGTCGGCCGTAAATTCGACAGATACCTGGATGTGCATATTCTGCAGAAGATTTTGGACTGAAAGACTTTGTAGTACAAGTATGTCGTTTTGATAGTATAAAAAATAATTAGGAATGGGTAATTGGTAAATTGGAATTTTGATTTTGGAATTTCGAATTTGGAATTTGGATTTTGTAATTTGGCATTTGGTAATCAGAATCGTCAAAGGAGAAATATAAATGAATCAAAGTAAGAAACTGATCAGAATGACCGTTGCTTTAGGGATTATTACCCTGGTAGCCATGGTATTCAGTTTCCTGGCCTTTACGGATATTGCACATGGTGAGGAAGATGTAACACTGGAATTGGCCGTATTGCGGGTAACCGCATTGCTTATCGTGATGTTTATCGCCCTGACCTTTGTCACGCTGTGGAGAATGAGCAGAGAATTCCGTAAGACGAAAAATACCTGATAAATCAGGAACGGCTACGAATCTTGAACAGAGGAGATACAAATGATAATCTTGCGTTATTTAACATTGTCGATCTTGTTTTTATTATTTTCCTGTCAGAGTAAATCCGATAAATCAAATGAACAGAGCGGCAGCAAAGACGGAGGTCAATCCAGAATTGATACGGTTATCAAAGCAGAACAAATTCCCGCTTTGACTGCCGCTCTGCCGGCCGACTCATCGTGGAGTTCATATATTGCTGTTCTTAAGGACGGAATTGATCAGGTGCAGGCTAAGATCAACGACAGCACGATCTTTGTGGCTACTCCAGGGCAACAGTTTCTTTACGAAAATAACTCGCAGAGTGCCTGGATTGCCGACGGCCGCTGCGCGTATATTCCGGCGGAACAGGTTAAAAGAGCGGCTCTGCCCTATTTCAAATTTACCTTCAGCAAGTGGGATTTCAGTAAAAACGAAAAATACGAATTATCCGTAGCCGCAAAGCAAACCGGCCTTGATCTGAATGCACTGATCAGGAAAATTCAAAACAAAGACAACCAGGCCATGCTGCAGTTCTTCGATCTGCGTAACAAGGTCGATGGAGCAGCAGCCGCAGAATATCCTTTTGAACTATGGGCTTTGATCAATCAGTGGAACGACAAGGAACTATCTGCTTTTATCCAATCATTGCCGGAGGAAGATAAAGCAGAGTTTTGCCAATTACTGATTAATATAACTCCATTTGAAAAACCTGATGAATATTTTAAACTCTATTACCCCATGACACTTGCAGAAATCAGCAAGACAGAATAGAATTGTATAATGAAGGACGACTAAAAAGGTATTTTATGAGAAATATTTTCTATTTTATTCTTTTGGACATTTTAATTGTATCCTGCCTGCCTGCCCAATTCACTTTCCCCGGTGCTGACAGCATTAGACACTATTCTGAGCTGGATCACCAAAAAATGCTGCAACTGCTTAATATCGATTCACTGCGTCCGGGCCGGAACGGAATGGATCCCAATGCACCAAATTATGCCAATTATGATGAATCGAAGGCCAATCCCTATCCCGTTCTCCCCGATCCTTTAGTACTGCAGAACGGTCAGCGGGTCACAACTGCAGAAATGTGGTGGCAACTCCGTCGTCCGGAGATTGTGGAAGACTTCGACCGGGAAATTTACGGCCGCGTTCCAGACGACACTCCCAGAGTTATCTGGGAAGTGGTCAGCACGACCAGCGATACGAACGGTGGTATTCCCATTATTACCAAAAAACTTATCGGGCATGTGGATAATTCATCCTACCCTGCTATTACTGTTGATATCGACTTGACCTTAGTCGACTCCAACTGCTGCTAAACAACCGGTACCGGTAATAATGGAATTCGGCTTTGTCTTCCCTCCCGGATTCAAGTTTCCACAGGGCCTGACTCTCCCTGTACCACCGGGACCAACCTGGCAGCAGCAGGTTCTGGCCAAAGGCTGGGGTTATGCCGTGCTCATCCCTGTCAGCATTCAGGCCGACAATGGTGCCGGACTGACCAACGGTATTATCGGATTGACCAACAAGGGGCAGCCGCGTAAAGCTGATGACTGGGGCGCCCTGCGCGCCTGGGCCTGGGGAGCCAGCCGGGCTCTGGATTATTTTGAGACAGATAAAGCGGTGGATGCAAAACGTGTCGGCATTGAAGGACACTCACGTTTTGGTAAAGCGGTTGCGGTGACCATGGCCTATGATCCACGTTTTGCCATTGTGTTTATCAGTTCTTCCGGCGAAGGGGGTGTGAAACTCCACCGCCGCGATTACGGTGAAATTGTGGAAAACCTGGCCGGCTCCGGCGAATATCACTGGATGGCTGGAAACTTCATTAAATATGGTGGTCCGTTAAACTGGAATGATCTCCCGGTCGATGCCCACGAACTGCTCGCGCTGTGCGCCCCGCGCCCGCTGTTCATCAGCAGCGGCGATATAGGCGATTCCTGGGTCGACGCCAGAGGAATGTTCATGGCCGCTGTGGCCGCCGGACCGGTATATAAACTGCTGGGTAAAAAAGATCTGGGTGTAACTGAATTCCCACCGGTTGAAACCACGCTGATTGAGGGTGATATCGCCTACCGCCAGCACAGCGGCGGACATACACCGGGTCCGAACTGGCCCACATTTTTAAAATTTGCTGAAAAATATTTTAATAAAAAATGATTCAGCCCTATACTGTATTTTTCAGTTTACAGAAGTCTCTGGCCTGATGATCAGGAAGTAATCATATGTATGAAGCACACCACCAGGAACCCGTCTCACCACGGCATTTTATTCACCGCCTGATCTGGCATGCTGCAGGTTTTCTGACCTTGATAACTTTTTCCCTTTTGCTTGGATTATTTTCAGCTGTAATTGCTCAAAAGCAAAATATATATCAGCAAATTGACAAACTGGCTTTGCAAATTCCCGATTCACTGGCACAAACAACCGCCGGGATTGCCGGTTACATTAATTCAAATTTTGATAATCCTGCCGATAAATCCAGAGCCGCCTTCATCTGGATTGCCAAAAACATTCAATATGATGTTGAAAATATGTTCGCCCTTAACTTCGCCCAGAATACCGCAGAAATAGTGGATAAAGTTTTAAAGACCAGAAAAGGCATCTGCCGGCATTATGCCGAATTGTTCAACGATATCGCCCGGCAGACGGGTATCAGGACCTATGTGATTTCAGGTTATACCAGACAACAGGGCTTTGTCGATTATCTGCCTCATGCCTGGTGCGCCGGATTGATCGATTCAACCTGGTATCTTTTCGATCCGACCTGGGGCTCGGGATATCTGCAAAACTCAAAATTTGTCAGGAAAGTCAATAATTATTACTTCAAAACCCAGCCCGGCCACTTGATTAAATCACACATGCCCTTTGATCCCTTATGGCAATTCCTGAACTATCCGCTTACCAATCAGGAATTTTATGAAGGAAAATTTAAACTAGACAAGTCCAGACCTTTTTTTAATTTTATAGATACCTTAAGCAGACATGAAAACGAAGCGGATATCGGGCGCCTGATTTCTGCAAATAACCGCATTGAGCGAAACGGAGTAAAGAATGCACTGATTTTTAACGAACTGCAGGATAATCGCAGAGAAATAGAGTACTACCATAACAAAGTGATGGTGGAGACTTATAACATGGCCGCTAACTCATACAATGAAGGGGTCAACCAGCTGAACAGGTTTATTACTTATCGAAATAATCAGTTTAAACCCCAGCTGCCCGATAGTGCGATCCTGCAGATGGTCGATAATACTGAGTTTTCATTTAATCTCAGCCGGCAACGTCTGAGTGAAATACAGAATCCTGACGTCAATATGACCGTAGGGATAAACCAGTTAACTAAAGCCATCGCTGAAGCCATGTTAAATGTGAATGAACAAAAAACATTCCTGCAGAAATATTTTAAAACCAGTAAACTGTTCAGAAAGAGCTTATTTTATAAATACACCTGGTTGGGCATACCTTTAAATTAAATTACAGCCACCTCCGTTGTGTACTTTTTGACACGAGTATGTACTTTTTGATCCGTCATATTAAATTTATTTAACTGAGTATATTAACCATATTATTAATGGATTTACAGAATATTTATGTACTTTTTGACCCTATTTAGTAAATTTATCATACTGGTTTTTTATCGGTGTTCCTGGTAGATTAAAAAAGAATCGGGGAATTATGACAGACAATCTGGATTCAATTAAGAGCGAATTGCTCGCGATCGGTAAACGTATATACGATCGAGGGTATGTGGCCGCCAACGACGGAAATATCAGTGTACGTCTTGACCAGAACACCTTGCTGATTACACCGACCGGTGTGAGTAAAGGGTTCATGCAGGCGGACGACCTGATCATTCTGGATATGGACGGACATATTTTTATTGGACAGAAGAAACCCTCCTCCGAATCAAAAATGCATATCCAAATCTACAAAGCCCGGCCGGAGGTACGGTGTGTCTGTCATGCCCATCCCCCCTATGCCACCGGCTTTGCCGTGGCCGGAATCCCGCTGAAGAAAATGGTACTGCCGGAAGCAGTACTGGTACTCGGCACCATTCCGCTGGTCGAATACGGAACACCGGGCACTGATGAACTTTACCAGTCCCTGTCGAAATATATTCTGGATTACGATGCCTTTCTGCTGTCCAATCACGGCGCTCTGACGGTTGGTGATAGTCTGTTAAATGCCTGTCACAAAATGGAAACCCTTGAGCACACCGCCAAAATTCAATTTATCGCTCAACAACTCGGCAAAGTCAGGGAACTTGATCCTGAACAGGTTAAACAACTTTTAGACTTACGGGAAAACTTCGGCATACGTCCGGATGTAGGATTAAAATTGTTAAAACAAAAGCCAAAAAAATAAAATTATCCGCGAAAGATTTAATGTGACTCCAGCAAAGTATATCGCCTTCGATCTCGGAGCGGAAAGCGGACGCGCTCTTGTCGGCGTCTGCGAAGGCCATAAACTCCACATAGAAGAAATTCACCGTTTCACCAACAATCCGCTAAAAATTCAGGGACATCTACACTGGGATGTAACAGTCCTGTTTAAAGAGATCAAAACAGGGTTGAAACTTGCCGTACAGCAGGGGCATGCTGATCTTAAGTCAATTGGCATTGACACCTGGGGCGTCGATTTTGGTTTTGCCGGGAACGATGGTACCCTGTCCGGATTGCCCTTTTGTTACCGTGATGAGCGTACCAGTCAAATAGCAGAGAAGGTGTACGAAAAAATATCGCGCCGGGAACTTTATAACCTTACCGGTATTCAATTCCTGCAATTTAATTCTATCTTTCAGTTATACTCTGCCCTGCTGGCCGGTGAACCGGCATTGAAACAGACAGGTTCGCTGCTGTTCATGCCTGATCTGTTCAATTTTCTGCTCACCGGTGTGAAGAAGAACGAGTACACCATCTCTTCCACCTCGCAACTTCTGAACGCGGAGAACAAGTCCTTTGACCGCAGGATATTCTCGGCCCTTGATTTACCGCTGGATATAACCTTGCCGATCGTGATGCCCGGAACGGTTATAGGTAAACTGTTGCCGGAAATTTGTGCTGAAACCGGATTAAAAAACACGGATATCGTAGCCGTAGGCTGCCATGATACGGCCAGCGCCATTGCCGCGATTCCCGCGCAAAAAAATAACTGGGCTTATCTCAGTTCAGGCACCTGGTCGATTATCGGTATTGAAACAAAAAAACCGATCATCCACGAACAATCGTTGCAAAATAATTTTAGCAATGAAGGGGGAGTGTTCGGCACCATCCGGTTTTTGAAAAACGTATCGGGACTGTGGTTGTTGCAGCAGACGAAAAAATGCCTTCGACAGCAACAGGACCGCACTCACGATTATGACGAACTGGTACGGCTGGCGCTTGAATCAAAAGCATTTCTCTGTATCCTCAATCCGGATGATGGTACATTTCTTAATCCCCCGGACATGCTGGAAGCCATCAGGACATACTGTCGCAAAACCGGTCAAAAAGCACCGCAAACACCCGGCGAGTTCACCCGCTGCATCCTGGAGAGCCTGGCCCTGAAATATAAATCCGTGCTGGCTGAAATAGCTACCGTCACGGGTGTTCCTGTTGAGTTGCTGCATATAGTCGGCGGGGGATCTAAAAACGATTTACTGAATCAATTTACCGCTGATGCCTGCGGGATACCGGTTGTGGCCGGACCGGCGGAAGCCACTGCTATCGGGAATTTATTAGTGCAGGTGATGACCCACAACAAAATCGATTCGTTAACCGCCGGACGCGAAATAATAGCAAATTCATTTCCGCTGAAAACATACCAGCCGGTTCAGGCTACTAAATGGGACGAGATTTCCCGGCAATACCAATCATTATACCTGTGAGACCAGCATGAAAACAATAGAACAGCAATATCAGGCTGCCAGAGAGCGATACGCGGATATCGGCGTCGATACGGATGCCGCCTTAAAAAAACTTGGCACGATTTCATTATCGCTGCATTGCTGGCAGGCAGATGATGTAGGCGGATTTGAAAAACCTGATGCTACACTGGAGGGGGGCGGTATACAGACAACCGGAAATTATCCGGGAAAGGCACGTACGATCGGCGAATTGCGCAGCGATCTGGAATTTGTCTATTCCCTGCTGCCTGGCCGGCACCGCTTCAGTATTCATGCCAGTTATGCCGACATGAGCGGTAAATTTGTAGATCGCGATGCTATCGGTCCGGAACAATTTAAAAGCTGGGTGGCCTGGGCGAAAAAACTGGATATTGGTATGGATTTCAACTCCACTTTCTTCTCCCATCCCAAAGCCGCCGGGGGATTTACCCTGGCCCATCCTGATAAATCTATCCGGGCCTTCTGGATCGAACATGCCCTGCGCTGCCGCGAAATCAGCGCCTACATCGGCAAAGAACTGAAATCCAGAACTATTCACAACCTGTGGATTCCCGACGGATCAAAAGATATTACCGTAAACCGCTTTCACCACCGGGAATTGCTGCGTGAATCGCTCGACACCATTTTTGCCCATCAGTACGATCCACACTTCATGCGCGATTCAGTGGAAAGCAAACTCTTCGGCATCGGCAGTGAATCGTTTGTAGTCGGTTCCCATGAATTTTATCTTGGTTATGCGGTTAAAAACAAGGTGCTGCTGTGTATCGACATCGGGCATTTTCATCCAACCGAATCATGTGCGGATAAGGTATCGGCTCTGTTCCAGTTCTGCGCTGAACTGGTATTTCATATCACGCGCGGCATACGCTGGGACAGCGACCATGTGGCGCTGTTCAACGATCCCCTGGTTGAATTGATGCAGGAAATCGTCTGGGCCGGCAAATTAGACAAGGTTTACCTGGGACTTGATTTCTTTGACGCGTCGATCAACCGGATCGGCGCCTATGTAATAGGTTCCCGGGCAGCCCTGAAAGCAATTCTTATTGCGCTCCTTTCACCGCTAACTCAGTTACGAAATTTCGAAGCCGCCGGGAAAAATTTTGAGCGGCTGGCTTTGCTGGAAGAATACAAAACCCTGCCTTTCTCCGGAGTATGGGATTATTACTGCGAAATGAACCAGGTGCCTGTAGGACATCATTACATCTCGGCTATCCAGGATTACGAAAAACGGATTTTAAGCAAAAGAAATTAATCCGGGACAGCCGGGGCGATCAATTAGATAAAGGGGAACCATGGAAGCAGTACTGGGAGTTTTACTGGTTTTACTCGGCGGATTTTCCAACGGCAGTTTCTACATGCCGTTCAAAAAAATCCAGACCTGGTCCTGGGAAGTATTCTGGATCACCGGCGGCATATTTTCCTGGATCATCGCGCCATGGCTGTTCTCCTTGGCCACCGTGCCGGGATTGCTGTCGATATTTTCGGAAGCAGGACCGGCCCAAATGATCAAACCCTTTATATTCGGAATTCTCTGGGGTATCGGTGGTCTGACCTTCGGTTTGTCCATGCGTTACCTGGGCATATCGCTGGGCATGGCTATTGCACTCGGTTTAACACTGGTATTCGGTGCCCTGCTGCCAAGTATATTTGTTTCGCTGTTTCCGGAAGTGTTCCTGGATTTGTTTCCCGGCGCTGCTTCCCTGACCGATCTCTTTTCTACAGCTTACGGTATTACCACACTGATTGGCGTCGGGTTATGTTTAATCGGGATCGTCATCAACGGCAAAGCCGGCTTGCTGAAGGATAAACAATTGACCTCGCAGCAGGGACAAAAGAATCGCGGCGAATTCAATGTCAGGAAAGGAATTTCAGTGGCGATATTCTCCGGATTCATGAGTTCGGCCTTTGCCATGGGCGTGGCTGCGGGAAAACCGGTCTCCGCCATTGCCAAAGCTGCCGGAACCAATCCGGTGTTTGAGAATAATCCGACCTTTATCCTGATCATGTTCGGCGGTTTCCTGGTTAACGTGGCCTGGTGTGTTTTTCTTCAGATCAAAAATAAAACATACAGCGATTTTACCAAACAACCAGTTTTTAAAAACTTGCTGCTCTGTGCGCTTGGCGGTACGGTCTGGTATTTACAAATGTTTTTTTACGGCATGGGTGAATCCATTTTAAAAGGGGTAGCCGGCTGGAGCCTGCTGATGGCTTCCAGCATATTGTTCAGCACCATGTGGGGCTTAATTGCCGGAGAATGGCGCGGTGTTGAACGTAAGACGCTGGTAACCCTGCTGGCAGGACTGAGTGTGCTTATAATTTCTACTATTATTTTCGGCTATGCCCGAAGTTTGTGACCGTCAAAATTATTCTCGCCTGAAACATCTCTAACAGACTGCCGTAACCTGAAGTGTGCCTGAAATGATATATATTATTCCAGCAATGATTCCATTAATCACAACTTAGCCAGGAGACGAATAATCATGGTCAGCTGGATACAGTTGATTTTATGTTTATCAATTATACTCGGGTATCCCGCCGATGCCGGCATTCATCAGTCGCAGCAAATCGAAACAACCGGCTATTGGCCTGAGCAGATCTGGCGTACATGCACCCCGGAAAAGCAAGGTCTGCAATCGGCGGAACTGGTAAAGTTATTTGATTACGTTAAGGAAAAAAACATCAACCTTAACAGTATTATCATTATTCGCAACGGCTATATGATTCTGCAAGCTTATCTTTATCCTTATCAAAAGAATGTCATTCATGATGTTGCTTCCGTTACTAAAAGCATCACGGCTCTGGCCACCGGGATCGCCATCGACCAGGGCTATATTAAAAATGTCAATGAGCAGGTCCTCGCTTATTTCAAAGATCGTACTGCCCTGAACCTGGATGAAAATAAAAAATCATTGACCATCAGGCATCTATTGACGATGGCCTCTGCTCTTTGCCGGGACTTCGGCGCAGGGGAAGCGCAGACGGGACAAATGCGGGAAAGCGCCGATGGCATTCAGTATATGCTGAACCTGCCTTTATTCAGCTGAACCAGGTAAACAATTTGTTTATTCATCGATTGCACCGCACTTTCTTTCAGCAATCTTATCCCGGGCAACTGGCATGAGTCTGCTGGAGTTTGCGCAGAAAAACCTGTTCGAACCTCTGTCCATAACCAACATTAGATGGCCGGCAGACCGGCAGGGCAACACTTATGGCTGGGGTGATCTTTGTATTACGCCTCCTGATCTGGCCAAAATCGGATACCTTGTCCTGAATAAAGGCAATTGGGGCGGCAGACAAATTATTTCGCAGGAATGGATCAGACAATCAGCACAAGCGCAGATCTATGAAGATTCGGGAACTGCCTACGGATATCTCTGGTGGATTCCGTTGGATACTCCTGGTTTATTCGAGGGCCGCGGCCGCGGTGGACAAAGACTCATTATCTGGCCGCAGAAGAATATGGTGGTAGTGTTACTTGGAAACGGAGAATATACGCTGGGAGGGATTGGAGAATTTATCCAGCGCGCTATTGCAGCGGACGGTCCTTTAGCGGAAAATCCCAAAACCTTTAAACTTCTGAAAAATAAAATCAGGGAAGCCTCGACTGCCCCTTTGCCAAAGCCCGTGGCACCCTTGCCCGCACTGGCTGACAAGATATCCGGCCAGGAATACTTTCTTGATGATAATCCGTTAGGGCTGGATTCCTTCAGCCTGGTCTTTGAGCAGGATCGCGATCCGATTATTAAAGTATCATCTATAAACCGGCTGACTGGAAAACCCATTATAAAGGTGATCCCGCTCGGTCTGGATGATGTCTATCGGATATCCAACACCTCGCCATACGACTTGCCGGCAGGAGCTAAAGGTTTCTGGACACCGGAAAACGACTTTGAATTCATTTACAATGAAGCAGCGAATAACCGATTGCTGCGCTTCCGCCTGCACTTTGAAGAACAGAGTGTAGAATTAAACGTGACTGAAGACACCGGTCTGTTTGATGAAATCGTTTTAAACGGAACTAAACGATAATACCACCTTATCCCACTACTGCTCTGCTCAGGCTGGCTTTATTTTACATAGTGAGTCATGTTACAATGGTAAAGAATAATCGAAATAATTTGTGAAAAAGCAGCTGGACCTGATGAATATTGAAGAATTGGGAAATCTTTTCCCTGTTATTATTTCGGAACCTGATCCAGCCTGGATTAAAATGTATGCAGCCGAGAAAATCAATATCGAAGATGTACTGGGAGTACAGAATATAGTCCGGGTGGAACATATCGGCAGCACGGCGGTTCCAAATTTAAAAGCTAAACCAACGATAGATATTTTACTGGAAGTACCTGAGTCTATTGATACAAAATTTGTTATAGAAAAATTAATAAGTATAGATTATCACTATATTCACAGACCGGAAAATCCGGCTCCCCATATGATGTTTGTAAAGGGTATACCACCCATGGATTCAAAGGACAGGCTTATCATATTCACGTGCGCTATCCCGGAGACTGGGATGAACTCTATTTCCGCGATTATCTGAAACTGCATCCTGAGGTCGCCCGGGAGTACGGCGACTTAAAGTTACGCCTGGCCGGGGAATACAAAAATGACCGCGAAGCCTACACCGAAAAAAAGACTGATTTTATCAAAAGAATAACCGGATTAGCCAGAGAGGAAACTACAAAATGAGCATAAACTTCACACCACACGAGATAATCTGGACCAGAGAAAAATCGGCACGTATCTGGTCTTATTTCTCTTCTAATAACGCCCTCGAGGATAAATATTTTTCCAAGCAGGTAGGTGATTCCATTATTCATTTTGTGCAACAACACATTGATCTGAGTGGGAATATTTTGGATTTTGGATGTGGTCCCGGATTTCTTATCGAAAAGTTCCTAAGCAAAAATATCCCCTGTCAGGGATTGGATTTTTCCCCGGCAGCCATACAGGTAGTTAAAACAAAATTTGACGGCAATGAAAACTTCAGAGGGGTAACTCTGGCCGAAAAAATACCGACACCTATCGCCAACGATGAATTCGATAGCATATTCTTCATAGAGACTGTCGAACATCTTCTACCCGATGAACTCATGGAGACGCTTCAGGAGATTCATCGTATTACCAGGACAGGAGGATATGTTATTTTAACAACTCCTAATGAGGAGAACCTGGAACAACAAAAGATCATTTGTCCCGAATGCGGTTGTATTTTTCATACATTTCAACATGTGAGCTCATGGACCAAGGCCAAACTCTCCCTGCTGATGGAAAATGCAGGTTTCAAAGAAGTAGTATGTAAAACAACAAGATTCAGACCAAAGTCCCGCTTGAACCGATTAAAAAATGTCTGGTCTAAAGTTAAACAGGTAAAAAATCCTAATCTAATCTATATTGGAATAAAATAATTAGTAAATAGTAATTGGTAATTAGAAAATAAAAACTTATCATTTATATTCAATCTATTTTTATCAGCAGGTACGTAACGGAGGATCATCCATGGCGTATAAAGACATATTAAAAAATGCAATCAGGACATTCGAGGATCTGGAGAAATGGCTTACCGGGCAGAAAGCCAGAGTTGATCCCAGGCTCGCGGACGTAATTGCCAAATATCCCATGCGGGTAAATACATATTACCTCGGTCTGATCGAGAAGATGAACGACGGCATCTGGAAACAGGCCATTCCCGACGTGGAGGAACTCGAACATTATATGGACCTGACCGAAGATCCGCTGGATGAAGAGGGGGATATTCCGCTGGGCGGTCCCCGGACCATTATCCACAGATATCCCGACCGTGTTTTATTGTTCGTATCGATCGAATGCGCCATGTACTGCCGCTTCTGTACCCGGAAAAGGAAAGTCGGCGACGACCGTAAGAATCCCACGGCAGAAGAGATAAACCGTGGTATTGAATATATTGCCGAGCATGAGGATATCAGGGACGTTTTGATCTCCGGCGGCGATCCCCTGTTGATCTCCAATGTGCGCCTGGATGATATTCTGGGAAAACTAAAAAAAATCGAACATCTGGATATTATCAGGATCGGCACCAGGGTTCCCTGCGTCTGGCCGCAGCGGATCAGCGAGGACCAGGAATTAATCGACATATTGAGAAAACACACTCCCAAATCCCTTAAAGAACCGCAACTTTTCATCAATACGCACTTCAATCATCCCAATGAAATAACTGCGGAAAGTTATCAGGCTGTTAAAGTATTACGAGAATTGGGCATTCCCATTGGGAACCAGTCTGTCTTATTAAAAGGTGTCAACGATGACACCGACGTGATGCGGGACCTGGTGCACAGCCTCGGTAAAATGGGTATAAAACCATATTATCTGTACTATGCCGATCTGGTGGAGGGCACCGGTCATTTCAGGACCGAGGTATACATAGGAAAAGAGATCTGCAAAGATCTGTGCGGAGCAACCACCGGATTTCTGCGTCCGGTATATGTGGTGGATGCCCAGGGCGGCCGGGGCAAGGTGCCGGTGGATCTCGGATTTTCCGATGGAATCAGCGAGGAAAGAAAAGGTGGAACTTTCACTTCACCAATTGGACTCGGTAAAGTATATGTAAACGATCCTATTGAAAAAGTAGAGGGAAAACCGATACGATATAATCCTAATAGGAAATAAAGGAAAGACCATGCCATCCAGCGATCAAATACTTGCCGGTTTGAAAGAAATCGTAAATTCATGGCAGACTGCTGCTATATTGTGGCATTTATATTTTGCTATTATAATTGCCGGTTTAATTACAGGTGTACGCTTGTTAAAACGCGATTTCGGAATATTGCTGGCCCTGCCGCTCCTGTCAGTCAGCATAATTGCCTGGCTTTCTTTAAATCCTTTCAACGGTATCGTTTTCGCTTTACTTGGAGTCCTGTTGATTTATATTTCAATTAAAATGCCGCGTGAACCGATTGATATCGCACCCGCATGGCCATTAATTCCCGGTATTTTAATGGTTATCTTTGGTTGGATTTATCCGCATTTTCTGGAAACAACATCGTGGTGGTCATACCTGTATGCAGCCCCCACAGGCCTGATCCCCTGCCCGACTCTTTCCATAGTTATCGGTTTTACCTTAATCGTCAACAAACTTGGTTCACCTGCTTACTCGGTCACTCTTGGTCTGGCCGGACTTCTATATGGACTGCTGGGTGTTTTTAAACTCGGTGTGACTATAGATTGCATTTTACTGCTCGGGGCTTTACTGATCATTGCCTTCGCCCTGCTCAGGAGAAAAAGGATGAAATGAAACCAAAATTATTCCCATTAACTTCCAGATACAACGAAAAATGGATTCTGGCAAATTCGTTATTGCACAATACCCTTTATTATGCCGAAAGCCTTTGCGGGATTATGAACCTTAAACAGAATATGAAAGTACTCGATTTAGGATGCGGGAAAGCGATCAGTTCAATATTCATGGCCAGAGAATTCGGAGTACAGGTTTATGCTGTCGATCGTGAGGTATCCCCTTCGGATAATTTTAATCGGATTATGGAAATGAACCTTGCTGAAAAAGTCATTCCCTTAAAAGCGGATGCCAGGAGGCTGCCCTTCCCGGGCAATTATTTTGATAGTGTAATCTCAATCGATTCTTTTTCATATTATGGCACAGATGACTGGTATATACCCTATATATCCCAGTTTATCCAACCAGGTGGATTGATTGGTATTTCCGAGTGGTGCTATAACAGGGAATTCAAGAGTATCTCCGATGTCCCTGATTATTTAAAAAAATGTTACCAGGAAATCGGATTTCAAAGTATACATTCGCTGGAATGGTGGAAAAGTCATTTTGAAAAAGCAGGTCTTTTTGAAATAAAAACTGCCGAGGTCCTGCCTGAAAATGACTTTTTAATGGCAGATTTTATTAATCAATTTAAGCATCTGGAGAGTGAAAAACTGATTGTCGAAGCTTTAAAAAACGATCGGTTAAAAATGATCTCGGTATTCAGGTTGGTTGCACAAAGGACGGCAAAAACAGGATATCTAAACGATTTTGAAGATAAGCAAGTTCTGTAAACTATTAATCGAAGTGTGACTCGAATAAATAGAATGATCATGATAAGAATATTTGTTCTCAATATAATTTGTGTACTGCTATTTTCAACAATATCCTTCGCACAGAAACCAGAAACCTCGCGTGATAAATGGCTTTATTACATGGATAAAGTAGCCCGGCCGGTTATGTCGAACATCGCTGCTGACAAACTCAAGGTACAAATGCCGGTCGTACTTTCAGAAACGTGTGATAATCCTGAGCAGCGTAAAAAGGCAGCTCTACCTGGAAGCATTTGCCCGCACCATCTCCGGCATCGCACCCTGGTTGAACGGCGACGGCGGCTCAGTTAAAGAAATCGCTCTGCGCCGGCAGCCCGGACTTGGCCGATTTTTACATAACCACGGGAAGCCTTTATCTGTGTACTGCTATTTTTCTGCCTTTAGGCTTGCCTGCGGATGATCCATTCTGGACCGATTCCGATACACCCTGGACGGCAAAAAAAGTTTGGGATGGCCTGGATGTACAGGCTAACCATAGCTTAATAGAATGAGCAATTTGATGATTCTGAAATGAAAGACGAAACCAATTTAAATAGCAAATATCCACCTTCAAAACCATGCTCATGCGACATATGTAAAGTCTATTGCCAGCGGCCGGGCTGGTGGACGGTTGAAGAAGCTGATAAGGCTATGGCAGCCGGCTATGCTAAACAGATGATGCTGGAAATGTCCCCCGAAAGGGATTTTGGCGTGCTAGCCCCTGCCTTCAAGGGCAATGAAGGCAATTATGCCCTGCAGACTTTTCTCAAAAAATTGGTGTACATTCCTGAAAAACGATTTGTGCGAATTATTTGGCACTGGATTTCAGCCATTGGAATGCCGCTATTGTCACCATGACCGTAAGGGCTCAGGAAAAGCATGTCACCTGGATATCGAAAATGACTGGAAGACAAAACGGGGACAGAGTTTGATTCAAAAATGGGGTAATATCACTGGCTTTTGGACTCGACAGACTATGATCAAGCAAAATCTACGAAAGTGATTAAAATAGAAATACTATAATGAAAAAATATTAAGTAAAGAGGCAATATTATGACTTCCGGACAAATCTACATTGCTATTTTGATACTGGTTTTGGCTATTATCGCTATACTGGTCTTTGTGGTAAATAAGAACAAAATGGAACAAAAATTCACACCATTAGCCGGGCTGGCCTTTGGATTTGTTCTGGCCGGACTGTTTTTCGGAGACGAAAAATTAATCGGCTACAGTTTGCTTGGGATTGGAGTAATCCTGGCCATTGTCGACATGATAAAGAAAAAAGCAGCAAAAGGAGAATAAATGGACAAAACAATCAGCCGGCACGAAGAGAAGGTGTTGTCCGCTGCTTTCGGTGATGAGTATAAAACTTATCAGCAGCAATCCTGGTTTTAATCTATAAGTACCTAAAAAAAGCCCGCTTTAAAATAAAAAGGAAATTTGAAGATGGTACTATTGATCTCCGATGACGTCAGTAAACAGATACTAAAAGAGGTTATAAAAGACCTACTGGTTCCTAAACTGAAGTAGCAGACAGACATTCCCGCCTAAGAGCCAGCTCCTCCGAAATAAAAATAACTGTCATCATGTTATAAAAACTATAACATTCGGAAATTCGAAAATCCGACAGAACTTGCGAATAATTTAAAAGTACAGAATATGTATAAATCAATCCTGAGATTTTTAAATACTATCTTAGCAGCCGTACTTGCCGGAATCAGTCTGGGAATATGGCTAGGTTTTAATCCACAAGGATTATCACCATCCACCTATGTTGAGCAACAGCAGAATATGCTTGGTTCACTCAACGTATTAATGATTTCACTGGTGATTATAGTGACAATTATCACTCTGCTCTCGGCCTTGCTGCAGAAAAGTGACAAATCTGTATTTATCACCTTGCTGATTGCCGCTGCATTTTTTATTTCCTGTATTATTATCTCCCGGTTTGGAAACCAGCCTCTGAATAATATAATTATGAATTGGACTTCCTCTGCCCTTCCGGAAAACTGGTCCGAAATCCGGGATCAATGGTGGTCATTTCCATATCATGCGTACTTTAGCAGAATTGATTGCTTTAGTGCTGATTACCTGGACAAGCATCAAAAAGAATTAATCGTTGGTTTTACTGAGTAAAATTAAAAATAATGGAGCAAAATATATGGCAACCCAGATATTTGTTAATTTGCCAGTCAAGGATCTGAAAAAATCCATGGCATTCTTTACACAACTTGGATTTTCTTTCAATTCACAGTTCACTGATGATACCGCCGCCTGCATGGTTATTGCAAATGACATTTATGCCATGCTGCTGACCGAGGCCAAGTTCAAGGAATTTACACCCAAGCAAATTGCTGACGCTAAAAACAGTACTGAGGTAATCACCGCCCTGTCTTTTAACAGCAAAGATGAAGTAAACCGGTTGGTCGACACTGCTCTTAAATCAGGCGCGACACAGACACGGCCCGCCGAGGATTACGGATTCATGTTCAGCAGAAGTTTTAATGACCCGGATGGCCATATCTGGGAAGCATTCTGGATGGATCCAGATCATATAAACAAGTAATATCTTCCAAAGCAGGAAAAACATACGTTATAAATTTAATCCTCTTTATGCCCTGCTCAGCATTATGAAATGCCGGTCGAAAAAAAGGCTTGATCCTGATTCAGGGTTATCGTATATCTAATCCTTCAATAAGGTACTAACCTGACAATCTGATAATGAAAGGATTATTATGATTGCGAGTGTAATCCTGGCACATCCGTATGACAGGAGTTTCAACCATGCAATTTTTAAAAGTGTATGTTTAAGACTAAAGCAACTAAATATTACCACCCATGCTCATGATTTATACGAGGAAAATTTCAATCCGCTTTTAACCCGTGACGAATTAGGTTCCGATATTTCTAAGGACAAACTGGTAAATAAATACTCCCGGGAATTATTGGTATCGGATATACTTATTTTTATTCATCCCAACTGGTGGGGGCAACCCCCGGCCATTTTGAAAGGGTACATCGACCGGGTGTTCAGGCCCACTTACTGTTATGATTTTCCGCCGGGAGACTCGGGCGGCGGGATAGCCATTGGAAAATTGCAGGGCAAATACGGAATCGTCTTCAATACTTCCAATACGGCTGAAGAAAGAGAAGAAAAATACTTTGGTGATCCACTGGAAAGGATCTGGAAACAATGTGTTTTTGATTTTTGCGGTATTAACAGATATTATCGGAAAACTTTTAAAATAATCGCGGATAGTACCGAACAGCAACGAAAGCAATGGTTGACTGAGGTAGAAGTGACCATCGATAAGATAATCAGATCATTTAATGGCTAAATATTTCCAACCAACAATAAATAATATTCAAAAGATATATTTTTAAAGACCAGTGCTATGAAAAATTTTAAATTTAAAAAAATTGATGCTTTTGCTACCAGGAGATCTGCAGGAAATCCGGCCGGATATATCTGGCTTGACTCAAAAAACGATATTTCCGAAAGTGAGATGCTGCAGATTGCCAGAGAATTGAAAGGTTTTGTGAATGAAGTTGGATTCATATTTCAAAGCGGAGAAAATCGTTTTGACTTAAAGTATTATTCAGCAGAAAGGGAAGTCGATTTTTGTGGTCATGCCACTATTGCCATCATGTATGATTTAATCAAAAATAATAAAGAGTTGATAAAACATGATATGTTGAAAATCTGGACCAATAAAGGAGAACTGCAGGTAGAAAACCGGATAAAGAATGAAGATTCTGTTTTTATTATGTCCCCCCTCCCCGAAGAAAAAACCGAAATTCCGGTTTTAAACACTATTTCAGTCAAACTGAAAATTTCAGCAGCGAATTTTGACCTTAACTGGCCGGTAAAAATCGTCAATGCCGGCTTAACCACCCTGATTGTGCCCATCAGGACTCTTGAATGCCTTCTTAATATTTCACCCGACTTCACCGAACTGAAAGAATTTTGTTTAGCATCAGCGGTTGATATTATAGAGGTTTTTAGCACCGCAGTCGCTGATAAATTAAGTGATTACAGGACGCGGGTCTTTGCCCCGATCTTCGGATACATGGAAGATCCGGCTACCGGTTCAGGCAATTCGGCTTTCGGATATTACCTAATCAGCCGGGGAAAATGGAACAAGGAAACTATAGTAATTGAACAAAACGGATTAATGGATGACTATAATATTGTAAAACTACGCAGGAAACTGGATGAAAATAATCATGAACGGGTCTTATTCGGCGGAGGCGCGATAACCAGAATTAAAGGTGAATACATAATATGAAATTTGTCAATTATCCGGCAACTTATGCCAGGTTTTACGACCTGATCTATCACCAGTTAAGAGACAGTGTCGACAAGGAATTTTTTCTGCAGGAACTTAAACAGGTAAAGGGAAAAGTGCTGGAAATGGGGGTTGGTACCGGAAGATTATTCGTCGAAGCGTTGAACCAGGGTGTTGATATTTACGGTCTGGATATCAGCGAATCAATGATTAGCGTGTTACTTGATAAACTATCCCCTGAACACCATAAGCGTATCAGTCTTCAAAATATGGTTAACTTTCATTTTGCTGACCGGTTCGAATTAATAGTCGCTCCTTTCAGGGTCATGATGCATCTGCTGGATAAAAATGAACAACTTGCGGCACTTAATAATGTTTACCGGCACTTAAAATCCAATGGTAAATTTATTTTCGATACTTTCGTGCCGGATTTGCGGCAATTAATAAATGGATTCGATAACCATATCGATTTTGAAGCAGAGTACGAACCGGGTAAAAAAATCAAAAGAATTGTGTCAACTAAGCCGGATCTGCTGAACCAGCTGATCAATGTAACCTTTCGTCTCGAATGGATTGAATCCGACGGGCTGAAACAGGAGGAGTGGAAATTCCCAATGCGGTTCTTTTTCAGGTATGAATTGGAACATCTGATCGAAAGGTCTGCTTTTAAAAATTATAAAATTCTCGGTGATTACCACGGGAAAGAATTAGACGCAAATTCAAAAGAATTCATCGTCATTTGTAAAAAATAGAAGATTGTAGTTCAACCCTGCAGGTTTAAATCATTCTTCACCATTTTTTAACCAGAAAATTTTAAAAGCAATCAGAAAATTCTGACCCGATCATAAGGTCATATAATTTTTGCAGTATATGATCATTCCTTCTTACATTAATGGTTTAGGAAAAGAAGGAGGATCATGAGCGGTTTTTTTGGCAGTATCTCAAAAGAATCCTGTGTACTGGATGTATTTTACGGCACCGATTACCATTCTCACCTTGGAACACGCCGGGCCGGTCTGGCCTTTTTTTCCCCCGCAAAAGGGTTTCAACGCTCGATCCACAGCCTGGAGGACGGTTATTTCAGGAACAAGTTTGAGACTAATTTAACCGAATTTTCCGGAAACCTTGGCATCGGTGTGATCAGCGATACCGAAGCGCAGCCTATTCTGGTCACTTCGCATATGGGACGTTTTGCTGTGGCCTCGGTAAGCAAGATTGTAAACATCTCCGAGTTGGAGAAACGCTGCCTGAAACAACGCCGTACCTTCTCGGAACTCAGTCATGGTACCATCAATCCGACCGAACTTATCGCCATGCTGATCGCCGAAGGGGATGATTTTGTTTCCGGAATTGAAAACGTCTATAGCCTGGTCAAAGGTTCCTGTTCCATCCTGATCCTGACCGAAGATAGTATCATCGCTGCCCGGGACAGACTTGGCCGCACACCTATCGTGCTGGGCAAGAAAGAAGGAGCCTACGCCGCAACTTTTGAAACATGCGCTTTTCCGAATCTGAACTTTGAAATTGAAAAGTATCTGGGTCCCGGAGAGATCGTGCAAATTACGGCTGAAGGACATGAACAATTGCGCAAGCTCCAATGAGCAGATGCAGATCTGCGCTTTCCTGTGGGTATACTTCGGTTATCCGCCATCGTTTTATGAAGGAGTCAATGTGGACGAATGCCGTTACCGCTGCGGAGCGGCCCTGGCCAAGCGAGATTCCGTAGCAGCAGATTTCGTGGCCGGCATTCCAGACTCGGGAGTGGGACATGCCATGGGTTACTGCAGTGTAAGAGGCATTCCGCTTAAACGTCCCTATGCCAAGTACACTCCCACCTGGCCGCGCAGTTTTATGCCGCAAAGTCAAACGACGCGCGACCTGGTAGCCAAAATGAAATTGATCCCTAACGAATCGATTATCAAAGATAAACGCGGGATATTCCTGGACGATTCCATTGTACGGGGAACCCAGTTGAAAGACAATGTACGTGATTTGCATCAGGCCGGAATCAAGGAAGTGCATATGCGCATTGCCTGTCCACCCCTGTCCTTCCCCTGCGAATTCCTGAATTTCAGCCGTTCCCGTTCCAATCTCGATCTGGCCACGCACACCGCCGTAAAAGAGATTGAAGGTAAAGAAGAATTTGAAATCCGGGAATACGCCGATACCAATAACGGCAAGCACCAGTTGATGGTAGAACAGATCAGGAAAAGACTCGATTTTACCACCCTGATGTATCAGAAACTCGAAGACCTGGTCCAGGCAATCGGACTGCCCAAAGAAAAACTCTGTACGCACTGCTGGGATGGTTCGAGTTATTTTTAAAAAATAAATAAATGACCGACCGCAAAGAATTAAGCAAGCAGTACAAACAGAAAATCCCACCGATGGGGATTTATCAAATCAGGAATTTAATCAACGAAAAGATATATATCGGCAGCAGTAAAAATCTGCAGGTCTTCGGCAATCGCCATAAATTTCAACTGAAACTTGGTTCACATAAGAATAAAGCTTTGCAGGATGATTATATCAAATACGGCGAGGCAAATTTCGTTTTTGAAATAATCGATTATCTGCCGGGAAAAGACGATCCGGCTTACGATTATACCCGGGATTTAAAAGTTCTGGAAGAATTGTGGTTGGAGAAACTTCAGCCCTTTGCCGGGAAAGGTTACAATTCCCCCCAAAGAGAAAAATAAATATTGTTAAATAACAATAAATCGATACGGAATAATTTCTCCTGCTGTATGGTTGATATATTTAAAGCTGAATAACTTCAGTATTCAGGCATTAATCAACTGCGACCTTAACAATAAATAGAAGGAGAATAATGATGGTTACATTGCAAATGCTTTGGTTGCCCATCCTCATATCAGCCTTATTTGTTTTTGTGGTAAGTTCACTGATCCATATGTTTTTACCCTGGCATAAAAAAGATTATCGCAAAGTACCTGACGAGGATAAAGTAATGGATGCGCTTCGTCCGCTCAACATACCTCAGGGGGACGTATATGGTGCCGCGTGCCTGCAGCACCAAAGAAATGGCCACGGCGGAATTCCTTGAAAAAATGAAAAAAGGTCCGGTATTGATGCTTTCGGTCTGGCAGAGCGGGACTGCCGGAATGAGCAAGGAATTGATCTTGTGGTTTTTATATTCCGTGGTCATAGGCATTTTCACCGGTTATGTCTCAGGTCGCGCACTGCAAGTCGGTTCCCCTTATCTTTCAGTCTTCAGATTCGCCGGTACAACCGCATTTCTCGGTTATGCCGCCGCACTCTGGCAGATGTCGATCTGGTACCGCCGGCCCTGGAGTACTACCTTCAGGATAACTGTTGACGGATTAATCTATGCCCTGCTGACCGCAGGAACATTTGGCTGGTTATGGCCGCGCTAAGAGCGCTGTCTTTTATTAGCAGAGTTGTCATAAATGGTTAGCACCTGGAAAACAATCATCTGGCAGCAGTTTGGAGCGGCAATTGACATGCTGGAAAATGCCATGCGCGCCTGTCCCGAAGAATTATGGTACGACGGATCACGTCAGCCGGAGTTCTGGTATCTTGTATTCCATACTCTGTTCTATCTCGATTTTTACCTCTCTGAAGCAGAAGCAGGATTCGTTCCTCCTGCTCCTTATACCCTTGATGAATTGGACCCTGCCGGGATAATGCCCGAACGTGCTTATAGCAAAGACGAAATGAATAAGTATCTTGAATATGGCCGTCAGAAGTGCCGGAGGAAGATTAAAGCATTGACCGATAAGCAGGTAAATGAGCGCTGTGACTTCGATGCGCCTGAAGTGACCGTAGCCGAATTATTACTCTATAATATGCGTCATGTACAGCACCATACTGCACAACTGAATCTTATTCTTCGCCAGGTTGTCGATGCGGCTCCCCGCTGGATCAGAAAAACGAATTTAAAAATAGACATGATATAATAACCATGAAGATAGACTCTTCGAAGGCGGCCTTGCATGAATTGCACTTATGTTGTTCTATTATTTCTCTTTATCATCAGCCTGCTGATACGCACCAGTTACGAATTATTTAAAAAGGCCGGAAAAGCGGACCCAAAGAGCAAGCCTCTTTTTATTGTAATTCTGTTTACCATGTTTGCACTATGGATGAGTTGGTTTGAAATGTGTCCCCTGGATCCAATTAAGATCTCATTGCCCTCCTGGCTGATGTACAGCGGTTTTGGCTTATTTATTCTGGGATTGGTGATAGTGCTCTGGGTGCACTCTTTCAACTCAGGGGCGTGGAAAATATAGATCACCTGGTAACCACAGGATTATTCGCGTTTGTCCGGCATCCCATGTACCTGGGTTTTATCCTATGGATCGTTGGCTGGTCGGTTTATAATGGTGCAATGGCCAGTTTCATGGCCGGCTTGATCGGAATCGCTAATGTTCTTTACTGGCAACACCTGGAGGATAATCATCTGGCAGCAACATTCGGGGAAAAATATTCCCACTATCGTCAGCGCACCTGGTTCTGATATTATATCTGATGCATATTTATATGGCATGATTTCGGCAAGTACGGCTCATATTCTTAACCGGGACTTTTTTTCCCAGGCCGAATGAATAATGCCGAAATAAAATAAACACTACCTTCAATCGGCGGTGAAGCAGCAAATTCAGCCATAATCTTAGCAAAACTTGGCCTGCGGACTAAACTCGACGGTAACTGGATAAAAAATAAAGATGCGATTAAACCAATCGATTCCATCGGCGCCGGTGATTAATTTCGTGCCGGGATTATTTATAGGTTGCTGGAATCATGGAAAGATGAGAAAATCATTAATTTCGCTTCAGCGGTGGCTGCCTGTGTTTGCATCACTATTCCGCACACTCTTAATGTAACAGGTTTAAAGTTCATTCAATATTTTATAAAGAATTATAATTGAGGGTAATAGTCATTTTGTTTGTCAATCTATAAATATTTATTCTTCTAGAACATGAATATAATCTAGATCATTTCAATATTACCAATGGATTGACAGTTGGGATTGAAAAATTGATTAATAATAAAATTCACTATTGTAAAATTTTAAAATTAAGACAAAAGAAGATCCTGAATGGATCGCTTTTGAGAGTATACTAAATAAAATAGGGAGAATAAAAGAATGAGTAAAATCAAATCGGTCATTTTTTTTCTTTTCCTTTTTGCGGTGTCCACTTATGGCCAGGAAAATCAAAACCAATCTAATCAAATTACCGTTTTGGGTAGCGTTGAATTGAAAGAAGTAGCAGACCAGGCGTATTTTACATTTTCGGTAAAGGGAGTCGGTCCTTCATTTCGCCGGGCCGTCGAAGATGCGAATATCAAAGTCAAGGCCATAACAAACCGATTACATCGTTTAGGCGTGGCTGCAGACAAATTATCAACATCAAAGTTTTATAGTGGAGAAAACTGGGGAAACAAAGCAATTCTGTCTCACAAACGTGATTACAGAGCTGATCTGATCACAGAAGTGACAGTAGACAGCCTGAAGATAATGGATTCGATTTTGTATACAATCAGCGAAGGGGAACTGGAAAATATATCCAGTATCAGTTTTAGTCTCAAAGACGAACTTGGCTTGCGTCGGAAAGCCAGAATTGCTGCAGCGCATAAAGCCAGAGAGAAAGCTGAAGATATTGCCGCTGCCCTGGGCGTTACTTTAGGCCGGGTAATTAATATTGAGGAAACGCAACCGACCAAGGTTGGTCCAAAAGTACCTCAAGACTCTCGACTTAGTTTTTATGCAATGTCAAAGATTTACTCATCCTCATATAATCCCTTCAATCCCCCATCAGCACCGGAGATTACTAAGGAACAGGGAGTTTACGAGAGCCAGGGATCGGGAGTTTTTGCTCAAACAATTTCAATTACCAGTCAGGTACAGGTATCATTTGAGATAAAGTTTTAAACTGATAAAGAGTTTAATTAATCAAATTCCAACTGGGAGACACTCTCACCTAATCGCGATCAAAAGCAGCAGATCAGAATACCACCCAATAGTATGCTGGAACTAGTTGTATATTAATATTGTTTAAATATGAACAAATTTTTTAATTCGCCTTTTTGCCTGTTCCCCGCTTGTGCGGGGACAAGTTTTGGCCAGATAATTAAAGCTAGCCCCCACGTAAGTGGGGGTAGGTCGCCAAAGGCGAAATTTGAATATTCAATTGTTGAATTCTCCATAAAATAACAAAGCCATTAATATAAAGGATGTTCAATGAAAATGAGAATCGATATTGCCGCTGATTGTTTCAAACAAGGATTTAATTGTGCTCAGGCCGTCTTTTCTACCTATGCGCCATTATTAAAGATAAAGAAAGAAGATGCCTTGCGAATATCTACCGGTTTTGGCGGCGGCCTGGGTCGATTACAGAATGTCTGCGGAGCCGTTACCGGCGCTTTTATGGTGATAGGATGCAAGCATGGCATGGTGGATTCTGCCGACTCCGCCAGCAAGGAAAATGCCTATGCCCTGGTGCAGGAATTCAGCAATCAGTTCCGGCAGTTACACGGAACAATTTCCTGCCGGGAACTGTTGGATTGTGATCTTAATACAGCCGAGGGCAAACAGCAATTCAAGGAAAAAGACCTCCATAACCAGGTCTGCCTGCCCTGTGTCCGCGATGCCAGCAAACTCGTCGAGGAACTCCTCTTCAGCACTGGTGATTAACGGAGAGTATAGAAAAACTTTTTTTATACGCACCTGAGGTATATCTAATCCACTGAGATAATAAAGCCATTGGCTGGACTACCGGATTATGTGTAAATAAGTTTGATTTTTATAACAGCAAGAAGTAAACTGAATTTTAATTTATGCTAATGCTGTTACAGAGGAATATTACTTATGACTTATCTTGATGTGATAATAATAGGAATTATCGAAGGTCTTACCGAATTTCTGCCGATTTCGTCTACCGGGCATATGCTGCTGGCCGAAGCCCTGCTTAAACTGCAAAATCCGGAATTTGTCAAAACCTTCACGATCAGCATTCAAATCGGGGCTATTCTAGCGATTGTATTTCTTTATGCCCGCAGATTTATAAGCAACCTAATGATTTATAAAAAACTGGCGGTAGCATTTATTCCCACCATGATAATTGGTTTTTTATTCTACAAAATTATTAAAGAGCACCTGTTTAACACGATTGTAGTATCGGTGGCCCTGGTGATCGGTGGAATAATACTTATTCTTCTGGATAAGTGGCTCGTTAGTACAGCCAGGAAACATGCAGAATTGGAAGAAATTCCTTACCGTAATGCTTTTTTCATTGGTCTGTTTCAGGGTATTTCGGTCATACCGGGTGTTTCCCGGGCGGCAGCAACGATTATCGGTGGAGTCGTCAACGGATACAACAAAAAACAGGCCACGGAATTTTCATTCCTGTTGGCCGTGCCCACCATGTGTGCTGCCACCGGATATGACTTGCTCAAAACATCGGCACAGCTAGCCGGTCCGGAATGGATTCTGCTGGGACTTGGCGGTGTGGTTGCCTTTATTTCGGCCTGGATTGCTGTAAAACTTTTTGTCTGGTTCGTCGAGGCATATGGATTTGCTTTCTTCGGTTATTACCGGATCGTATTGGGAATAGTATTTCTGTTATATTTTCTATAGAATTTTAAATTTTTACTTACGCTATGCAATCTAATCTATTGCTCAGCGAACATCAGAGACCTTACAAAACAGCACTATCGTATTCTGCTGCTGAGTTGGGCCGGCTGGGTGTTCGATTTCTACGATCTTATTCTTTATACCTTCCTGCTCATCCCGATCAGTAAAGATCTCGGCCTTACTGCCGTTGAAGTATCGTACGTCCTCGGTGCCTCGCTTGCCGCCACGGCCCTAGGCGGGGTGATTTTCGGCATGCTTTCCGACCGTTATGGACGGAAAAGTGTACTGCAATGGACTATTTTAACGTATAGCATCGGAACATTTCTTTCGGGACTGGCCGGTAATTTATGGCTGTTGATGTTCTTCAGAATTATTACCGGGCTTGGAGTCGGAGGTGAATGGGGTACGGGACAGACCTATGTCAGCGAGACCTTTCCGCCCAAAATGCGCGGACGGTATGGTGCCTATATGCAGACCGGGGCTCCGGTTGGTATTGCCCTGGCCTCGGTGATCGGTGGATTCCTGGCTCCAGCCATCGGCTGGCGGGCCTGCTTTTTCATATCCGTACTGCCGGCACTGCTGGTCGTGTTCATCCGCAGATCCATGGCTGAGTCCGATATGTGGTTGGAACGCAAAAAACGCCTGGCTCAGCAGCCCGCCACATCAATTGTCTCTGAACGTCAGAACAATTTTTTTCTGCTTTTTTCACAGCCTTACCGCAGAATTTTCCTGCTCTGCCTGGTTCTGGCCATCTTTGACATGTCAGCCTACTGGTTTACTTACTCCTGGTTGCCCGGCTACCTGCATCAGCAGCGCGAATTCTCCATGGCCAAGTCGGCCCTGTGGATGCTAGTGACCCAGACCGGCGGTTTCCTGGGTTATTTTACCTTCGGTTTTGTAGCTGATCGTCTGGGGCGCCGGCCGGCCTATACCATCTATTCATTCGTGATGGCCCTGGGCTTGATCATGATCACGATCATGTGGGATCTCATCGCGGCCACACCACAAGTAATCCTGGCCTTTATGTTTCTGGTCGGATTCGGTACGGGCATGTTCGGCGGTTATGGCCCTTTGTTCTCCGAGTTGTTCCCTACCGGCATCCGCAATACCGCCATGGGTTCTGCTTTCAACCTGGCCCGTGGTGTGCAGTTTTTCACTCCGGTGGTTATTGCCATGATCGCGGCGAAATATGGTTTAGGCGGCGGGATCTCCCTGGCTGCCCTGTTTGCCCTGCTGACCGGCTTATGGATCTGGATGTTTCCGGAAACAAAAGGTAAAAAGTTGACGGTTGAGAATGGAACCGGACAGAATTTTTATCAACCTTGAATTTTACGATGACAGGATTTCTATATAAAATTATTATAGAACCGATTCTGCAGTCTGTGCATACCAAGGTTCAATCTATAATTAATAATGATCAAACCGTATTGGATGTGGCCTGCGGAACCGGAGTCTTTATCATTCCTGATAGCAACGAAAGCACAGCATGTTATCGGCATTGATAAATCAGCGGTCATGATCAATACCGCTAATAAAACTAAACAAAAACGATTAATCAAGAATGTGGAATTTTTGATAGCGGATGCCACTAAACCGTTTCCGTTTAAACAAAATGAGTTTAACACCGTGCTAATATCAATGGGCCTGCATCAATTTCCCTTCGCTTTAGGATGTGCGGTTTTACAGGAGATGACAAATGTTGCAGGGGAAGTCATCATATTGGATTATGCTGCTCCATTACCCGATAACCGGGCTGGTTTAATCACCCGGTTTTTTGAATTTCTGGGCGGACACAATCATAATACAAATTTCAAATTATACATCAAAAATGGTGGAATTGATGCTTTAATTAACGAAATTGGTCTGAAAAAAAGTTTTGAAAAAATTACCAAGAATAAAATCTTCATGATCGCCAAATGTCAAAAATGAACATCAGGGTAATACTATTCGGCGTCACTGGTATGGTAGGCGAAGGTGTTCTGCACGAATGCCTGCAACATCCTGACGTGGAATCGGTCCTGGTGATTGGCCGAAGATCATGCCAGGTGCAACATCCCAAACTGCAGGAATTGCTGCATAACGATTTTTTTGACTACACGCTGATTGAAAACCGGTTAAAAGGTTATAATGCCTGTTTTTTCTGCCTTGGTGTTTCTTCGCTGGGAATGAAGGAACAGGAATATTCGCGGATAACCTATGATCTCACCATGCAGGCAGCTAACTACCTTAGCAAAACTCAATCCGGATATGACCTTTTGTTACGTATCTGGAGCAGGAACCGACAGTACGGAACGGGGACGTCTCAGCTGGGCCAGAGTGAAAGGAAAAACGGAAAATGATTTGTTAAAGCTGCCCTTCAAAGCGGCCTACATGTTCAGACCGGGATTCATCAAACCCACCAAAGGATTGAAAAATGCTTACACCGTATCACGAATATTGGGCAAGTTTTATCCATTATGGAAAATTCTTTTCCCGAAATATGTCTGCACAATGGCGGATTTGGGCCTGGCCATGATACAGGTTTCGATGGCAGGATATGATAAAAAGATTTTAGAGAATACCGATATTGGTCAATTAGCCCGCACTGACAAAAATCAGAGAGTCTGATATATAGAAATATTTAAATTATTCGTTATTTAAGTCTGTATAAACAGATAATTTATCAAATTTTGAGGGAGAAAAATGGCCCGAATTGAAACTACTGCTCTGATCCAGGCGCCATTGCCGGATGTATTTAAATATGTCTCTGATTGGCAGAATTGGGCAGACTGGTTTGAAGGGGTTTCCGATTTTAAACTGTGCAGCGGAATCCTAACCGGCAATGGTGCCCGTTATGCCTACAAAGTAAAAATGATGGGTATTAATACCGAGGTTGAGACAGAAATTCATAATTTTGTGCCGAATGCCGGCTGGGATGGCCAGGCGACTAAAGGAATGCCACACCAGACTCATTGGATTTTTACCGTCCAGGGAAATCAAACTAAAGTGACTTACATTCTGGAATATGAATTACCATTTCCTCTCTTCACATCATGGGTGGATTCGCTGATCATGAAACCTCAGTGGCAGAAAATCCTTAATAAATCATTCGAAAATCTTAGCAAACATTTTAATAATATTTGATATTAAATCTGCAAATCTATAGATGAAACTTTTTAAAAAGTATTTCCCGACATTATTAATAATACTGATTTTCCTTGTCCTGGCTTGCCAGAAATTCGATACATCAAAACTGATGGAAGGAGATATTATTTTTCAAACTTCCATGTCGTCGCAGAGTGAAGCTATACAAATTGTAACCCATTCAAAGTATTCTCATATGGGTATGCTATATAAAAATGGCAACGAACTTTATGTACTGGAAGTCTGTTCAACCGGTAAAATTAACCCCTTTAAATAAGTGGATTGCACGTGGTAAGGCTGGCCACTTTGTTGTCAAACGACTAAAAGAAGCAAAAAAATTATTAACTTTAAATATTATAAGTCAAATACACAAGGATGCCGGAAAATACATTGGAAAAAATTACGATATCTATTTTGAATGGTCCGATGATCGTATTTATTGTTCAGAACTGATCTGGAAAATATTTAAGAATACACTTGGAATCGAGATCGGCAAGTTACAACGAGGATCGGATTTTGATTTTACTCATCCAAAAGTAAAAGCAAAACTGCGGGAGCGGTTTCCCGCAGGTTTTCCATCAAGACGAAAAAGTAATTTCGCCCTGACAAATGTTTCGCTCAAATTTACTTGTAACAATTTATGAAAACTAAAATTATAAATACATTGAATTACGGCTACTATTATTAATATGAATTTTACTTTTATTCAGGCTGATACCACCAAACATTTTCCTGACGCCAGATCTATTTTTATCGAATATCAGAATTACATAGGTATCGATCTTTGTTTTCAGGATTTTCAAACCGAGCTGGACAGCTACCCGGCAAGTATTCGTCGCCACAAGGTTGCATCATTCTGGTTTACGATAAAGAGATATGTATCGGATGTGTGGCCTTGAGACCGATCACCAATTCCATCTGCGAGATGAAACGATTATTCGTCAAACCGGAATATCAGGGTAAAGAAATAGGCAAGGAATTAACCAGGAGAATCATCAAGAAAGTCTGTGGAAATCGGATATTCAAGAATGCGGCTTGATACTCTGGATACAATGAAAACTGCAATCCGGATATATACACAGGCCGGTTTTAAAGAAATAGCACCCTATTATAATAATCCCATGAAAAATGTAAAATATTTTGAATATAAATTAAGATAGATGGTATTTACTTAAAATTCACATTAACTGGAAGACGATGGCCAAAAGACGATTTAAAAGTCAAGCCTGCCCCAACTGCGGCTACCGGTTTGGAAATGCTTCAGAACGTACTAATTATTGTCCCGACTGCGGTCAGGAAAATTACGATCTGAATGCCCCGTTCCGGCACCTGGTCAAAGAGGCGGCTGAAACAATTTTTCATATCGACACCAGATCCGCCAGGACTTTGAAAGCACTGCTATTCAAACCGGGATTTCTAACCGCCGAGTTCGTTCGAGGCAAGCGCGCCAGCTATGTTAAACCGATGCGTTTCTACATCTTCATCAGTTTTTTATTTTTCCTTTTTTTAACCCTCCCTTCCGGCAGACCTGCAGGTAACGAAACGGAAGCAGGGCAAGTAAAGTCCCGCGGTTTAAATATTACTTACTTTGGACTTCAATCGAGTGAACTTCGCGGCTTTCAGGAAGCACAGTTGGATTCGATAATGCAGGTACGACATATCACTAACACGACTTTCAACAAATTCATAGTCAGGCAACTCGCCCGGATCGGGACCGGCGGGAAAAAGGAATTTTTACACCTGATGATCAAGGGTGTTTCCTATATGATGTTTATCCTGATGCCGCTGGTCGGATTCCTGATCTACATTTTTTTCCGTAAACAGGAGAAGTACTTTATCGGGGCACTGATATTTTCTGTACATTATCACAGTTTTGCTTTTCTGTTACTGCTTATTCTGTTAGCCCTGAGTAAAATTCCACTGTTATCATTAATCCTTTTGTCCGCACCGTTCGTGCTGGCCTGGTATTTGTACGTCTCACTGCGTCATGTGTATAAGCAAACCAGGATATCTACCCTGCTCAAAACAACGATGATTGGAATATCGCACATTATTGCAGTGTTAATTTTGTTTCTGCTGACTACTTTTATTAGCCTGCTGATCTTTTAGACCTTCTGGGGAGGAAATAAATGTCCATCGATGTTTTATTAACGTATCCGGCAGATGGACTTCGCCTGTTTCAATCCATGATCCCTCTGGGTTTAGTAAGTACCGGAACAGTACTGAAACAGGCAGGATATAATGTGCACATTATCGACTTCAATCACTATCATCGCGATTATCGCCGCGATCTATTGACTTTGCGACCAAAAGTAATCGGCATCGGTGGAACCACACCCAGTCGCCGGGCCAGTTTTCTGACTGCCCGACTGAGTAAAGAAGTTTTACCTGACGTCCCGGTGGTTTATGGCGGAGTACACGCCTCCTTCACAGCCCCGGAAACCTTACGGAATATTGCCCAGATTGATTATGTAATTCTGGGAGAGGGTGAATATTCCTTGCTGGCATTATGCAACCACCTGACCGGTAAGAATAACGGATCGCTGGCCACGATTCCCGGTCTGGCCAGAAGGGACAATGGAGAGATCATGACCTCCAGGTCACAACGGATCAAGAACCTGTCGGTACTACCCATACCGGACCGGGACTTGCTTCCGCATGCTTATAATATGGAGATGGATTTTATCGGCGGCCCGGGGGATTTCATCATCACCTCCCGCGGGTGTCCTGCTGCCTGTAACTTTTGTGCAGCATCACGGATGTTCCCCGGTGGCGCTTATTACCGGGATATGGATAGTATTGGTACTGAAATAGAGTACCTGCTTTCCCACCGGCGACTCAGCGGATTAAAAATTTTTGACAGCACATTTACGGCCAATCGAGAACATGCTCTGCTGTTTTGCAATTTGATCAGGCAATTCCATTTGTCCTGGGAGTGCGAAGTAGAGCTGATACGGTGGACTATGACCTGCTCAGGATCATGCGCGACAGCGGTTGTTATTATATTAACGTGGGGATGGAAACTTCAAGTCAAACACATCTTAACAAGATAGCCAAAGGGATTTCTCCCCAGCAGGTCCTGGACGTACTGTCAATGTGCAGGGCTTTAAATATTAAATCGAAAGTATTTTTTACCTTCGGCCATTTCGGTCAAACTTATCAGGAATGCCTGGAAGACATTCAATTCATGCAAAAGAATAAGCCAAAAATTGATTTCTTTGCCGTGACAGTGGGCATGAGAATTTATCCCGGTACGCGTCTGGAGAAAACCTGCCGGGAAGCGGGCTGTTTTTCCGATAAATTTTCATGGGTAAAATCGGCCATAAATATAAAAAACCTGATGATCTTTGAACCTGGCGATATGCCTATTCTTTTTCAAAAGGGTTTAGGGCCCGGTCATATGCTTTTATTGATTATAAACCTGTTTTTTAAAAGATTAATTGGTACCGAAATGTTTTTATTGAAAATGTCTTTTGAGAATACAGGCAGATTTCTAAAGCATCTTTATTTGCATCTGCAGTACACCTGGCATCGTACCAGTAGATTTCTACAGGTGATGAAAGTAAAGGTATTCCCTTCAATGTGAGGTTAATAACTACGGTAAAATCATTTAATAAAGGATATCAAGATGAAAATATTTGTATTTATTTTAATCACTGGTTTCATTATCTGTTTTTTAATTGACTGTTCCTCCACCCAAAACCTGGCCGGCAAACAGGTATCAAGAATTGAGCAGGAGATCGATTCTGTTTTCACTATAATGGTAAAAGCAGCCGAAACTCTGGATGCCCAAAAACTACAGCAGGGAGTCGATGACCGTTATCAGGCGGGATTTATAACGAACGGTGCATATTATGCTCAATTTGATTCATTAATGAACAATTTTACCAGCAGAGCTCAGGGTGTACTCCGGCAGACTATATCATTACAAAAGAAAAAAATAACGGTACTTTCCGGTTCGCTGGCACTACTGACTGCCTGCGGCGAAGCCAGGGTGGATGCCGCTGACGGCAAGACATTTAATGCCAGATTTCTCTGGTCGTTTGTCTATGCCCGGCTCAATGATCAGTGGAAGGTCATTCAATCTCATCAATCCTGATAATTATTTTTACCCGGTAAACACCGCAAAACATATTATGAAACAACTGGAATATGCCATCATGTTACTGCCTTAGGACTATTTTAATAAAAATAATTGCTGATTTTCAATTTCCCTTCGATTATTCTATTTAATGACTGATTACTATTTTTATTTATTATCAGAGACTGAGTTCCGCCTATTTAATCATTAAATCAAAAGCCGATCTTGATGAAAATAGCATTTATTTCAGATATTCATGGTAACTCCTGGGCCTTGAAAGCAGTCCTGTCCGACATCACCAGAAAAGGTATAACCGGTGTATTCGACCTAGGCGACAGTTTATACGGGCCGCTTGATCCGCAGGGAACATTTGAATTACTCCGCAGAGAGAACATCAAAAGTATCCGCGGAAATCAGGACAGAGACATTATAGTTTCGTCAGGGAATGAAGCGGCAAATCCAACTTTAAAATACACTTTACAGGTGCTCGATCAGGGGGCAATAAACTGGCTTGCCGATTTAGAATCAACCCGGTCCGTTGCCAATAAAGTATTTTTATGTCATGGCACGCCGGAGAAGGATGATGAATACCTGATTGAACGACTCTGGCCCGGACATGTAGGAATTAAAGATTTTGATTCATTATTTTCTTATATTAAAAACATTAAAGAAGAAATAATTGTCTGCGGACACAGTCATTGTCCCAGACTGGTGGAACTGCCCGATAAAATATTAATAAATCCGGGCAGTGTGGGCTTACCGGCTTACAGTGACGACCAGCCGCTACCGCACCGCATGGAGAGTTTTTCACCCAGGGCCAGATATTGTGTTCTGGATCTGAAGCGGAATTATACGTTTGAACATATTGCCGTTCCGTATGATTTTGAAACAGCCGCCAGAACGGCAGAAAAAAATAACCGCCCCGACTGGGCCAGATGGCTGCGCACGGGAATAGCCTGACACTCATATAATCTATATACAGAAAGGATTAATACATGAAATTATTTACTTCTTCGCATCAGCACCACCACTGGATCTCCAAATATCAACATCATTTTAACAACAATAAATTTTTCCGGTTGTTGTTCCTGTTAACCGGACTGGCAGCGCTGATCTGGGTACTGGTACGCGTCCTGCCCAAACCAAGCCGCGCTCAATATCCCTGTATGCAGGTGGCAACCCCTCTGGCCGGTGGTTTTCTAGTCTACATAGCCGGACTGGCGGTCACGCTGTTTTCCTTTAAAAAAGCCGGGCATTATCTACGCAAATCCCACTATATTCCTGCCATGATTCTGCTGCTGGTTGGTATAACCGCAGCCCTATTCACCACCCTTAATACAGGCACTGAATCATATGCTTATTCCGTTATGGGTGATTCTCTATTCGTGCCAACGGAACCCGCAAATAGCCCGATGGGTACAGCCAAAGGCATATTCCCGGGACGGGTTACCTGGATGTGGGATGCTAACGCCACCAGCTGGGATGGAAGTTCAAACTATTGGTGGAGCGACGCCTATAACAACCAGGCCACAGTAGATTCAATGTTATCAAAATCCTTGCTTGCTTTAACCGGTGAAATTACGGATGCCGGAGCCTGGGCTGCACTGTTCAAATATTTCAATGAACAGCATGGCCGGGGCTCTGTCGGTTATACATCCGGTGAAAAGATAGCCATCAAGATAAATTTAAATCAGGTCAGTACAACCAGCTAATCCCGGCAATAAATCGTTCCCTTCTCCGCATGCAGTACTTGCCTTGCTCCGGCAATTAGTGAACCAGGCAGGTGTATCGGCTGCCGATATTACTTTTTACGATTCTAACCGTTATAGTTCCGGATGCCATTTATACCCGGTGTAAAACTGAATTTCCCGGTGTGCATTTCATGGGCTGGAGCACACAAAACGGCCGGGAGCAATATGTACGCGATACAACTTATATTCACTGGAGTGAAGAACTTACCGAAGAGGTAAACGGCGGACAAACAGCATACTTACCTACCGCGGTAACCCAGGCTACCTACATCATCAGTCTGGCTAATTTCAAGGCGCATCGATATATGGGGGTAACTTTTTGCTCTAAAAACCATTTTGGTACGATTAGTGCTAATGATCCGCAGGGCCAGCCTTCTACAAATGCCCCCCATGCTGCAGGATTACATTATTATACTGCTGTCCATGATATCTCTGCAGGCCCTGAGTGGAGTTTCTACGGCAGACCGATGGGTACCTATAATACGCTGGTTGATCTGATGGGACACAAAGACGTCGGACGCAAAACGGTATTGTTTATGATCGATGGCTTGTACGGTGTGGAATCCGAACAGGCTGCGGTATCAAGTGCCAGTAAATGGCAATCTGCACCTTTTAACAACGACTGGACTTCCAGTATATTTCTTTCTCAGGATAATATCGCCATTGAGTCGGTCGGACTTGATTTCTACCGTACCGAACAGGCAGTCAATGCTAATATGATTTATGTCTATGGCGCCGTTGATAATTATCTGCATGAGGGATCACAGGCCGGTGCTCCACCTTCCGGAACCACCTATGATCCCGAGGGGGATGTTGTTGCTCTGCAGAGTCTGGGTGTACACGAGCACTGGAATAACTCTACCGCTAAACAATATACCCGCAATCTGCAGAATGGCGAGGGTATCGAACTTTTGCAGGTGCACGGCATCCCGACTTCCCTGCCGTCCGGGGAAATCGCCGTATCTGATTTTGTCCTGCAGCAGAATTATCCCAATCCCTTCAATCCGGTCACGACCATCAGTTATGAGATATCAGAGCCCGGATTGATTTCACTTAAGATTTATGATGACCTGGGACGTGAAATCGCCACCCTGGTTAACGAGTTTAAGGCGGCTGGTGCTTATCAGATTCAATTTAATGCCAACGATCTGCCCAGTGGTGTCTATTTTTACAGATTGATTGCCGGCTCATACAATGAATCTAAAAAAATGATCGTGTTAAAATAAAACAACCGGTTTCGGTAGGGGCGATTCATGAATCGCCCCTGCGAAATTTGAATTAATATACAGACTGGTAAGCAGTTTATAAATTGCCTCTGTATCTGCAATAATTTGACAAGAATAAATTCGTAATTCAGTTACGGGCGAATAATTATTCGCCCCTGCAATATAAAATTATTCCGTCAACAGGAGTAATCAGGCATGAATCAAAAAATGGTAATATCAAAAGGTAAAATCACATTATCTCCTGGCAATCATGCTAATCATTATGCTATTATTTAATGCAGGTATAGCACAGATCTATCTGGATTCTACAGCTACGGTCGAAGCAAGGGTTGCCGATCTGCTGGGCAGGATGACCCTGGATGAAAAAATTGGTCAGATGGTTCAGGTGGAGTATCCAGTTCTGAGTGCAGCAGGGGATATACAGTCCTATGGTCTTGGTTCGCTGTTAGCTGCAGCCAATGACGGTCCTGGCGATAAAACAGCGCAAGAATGGGCTGATCTCTATGACCAGTTTCAATCCTATGCCATGCAGACCCGCCTTGGTATTCCCCTTCTTTTTTCCCTTGATGCAATTCATGGAATCGGGGCGGTCTATGGTGCAACGGTCTTCCCTCATAATATTGGTATGGGTTGTACCCGAAATCCGCAACTGGTCGCACAGGCTGCACAAGTTACGGCCCAAGAGATGGCGGCCACCGGGATGGACTGGGTTCTTGGCCCTGTGGTTGCCGTGGCCAGAAATGAAAACTGGGGCCGAACCTACGAATCGTATGCAGAAAATCCCGACCTGGTGGCAGAGATGGCGGCGGCTGTTGTACCTGGTTTTCAGGGCGATACCCTATCCGCGAAGATGGATATTCTGGCCTGTGCCAAGCATTACCTTGGGGACGGAGGAACGACTGGCGGGACTAATGCCGGAGATACCCAGTGTGATGAACAGACGCTGCGCGCGATCCATCTGCCGGGATATCTGGCCGCGATAGAACAGAAGGTCGGTTCTATCATGGTATCGCAGAGTACATGGAATGGAGCCCCTTGTCATGGCCATTACTATTTACTAACCACACTCTTAAAGGAAGAACTCGGTTTTGAAGGTCTGGTTATCTCCGACTATAATAGTTTTTTACTGGCCGGTGGTACCTATCGAGCTACCATTAGCAAATCGATCAATGCTGGTCTGGATATGGCCATGGTGTCTATCTACGGAAATTATACCTACCGCACTTTTGTCGATACTCTGCGCACCCTGGTCAACCAGGAGATTATCTCCCAGGCCCGCATAGATGATGCGGTGAAAAGAATTCTGATCCAAAAATTCCGCATGGGTCTTTTCGAACATCCTTATGCACAGAGATCTTTATTGGATCAGGTAGGTTCCGCAGAACATCGTGCAGTCGCCCGTGAATGCGTACGACAATCCCTGGTCGTCTTAAAAAAGAAAGATGGGGTTTTACCTGTTCCTAAAGATATTAAGCGCATCCATATGTCCGGGCGACATGCCGACAATTTGGGTTACCAGTGCGGTGGATGGACTATCACCTGGCAGGGTTCAAGCGGTGATATTACCATCGGCACAACCATCATGGAAGCAATCCAACAGGCAGCCCCTGAAGCAGAGATCACCTATTCGGAAAATGGGTATGGTGCGGCTGGTGCCGATATCGGGATTGCGGTCATCGGGGAATTGCCTTATGCCGAAGTTGCGGGTGATGGCAGGCTAAATCTCGACTTAATTGATATAGAGTGTGTCCGCAATATAAAGAGTTGCGGTATACCTGTTATCGTTATTCTGGTATCCGGGCGTCCAATGATTATTAACCCTTTGCTTCATCAGTGCGATGCACTCATCGCAGCCTGGCTGCCAGGCAGTGAAGGTCAGGGAATCAGCGATGTGCTTTTCGGTGATTATCAACCGAGCGGACTTTTATCTCAAACCTGGCCTCGCAACCTTACGCAAATCCCGATCAATATCGGAGATACCTCGTATGATCCCCTTTTTGCTTATGGTTATGGACTCACATCACTGGATGATTCTCCGTCAGGCTCTCCTCCCGAGGTGTATTCAGCCAGCACGTCTATATTTGGCCAGGATATCGAAATATCTTTTAATAAAAAGATGAGCGGCCCGGCTGGTTTCCCGGCAGGATTTTCGGTAATGCTTAACGACGAGACTCCACTCACTATTACCGCTCTGAATCTTAATACCGACGATTCTACCACCATTGTTCTGACCCTGCAGGATAGCCTGCAGAGAACAGCAAATTATACCATCTCCTATACTCCGGGTAATGTCCAGGCTTATGATGGAGGTCAGTTAGGTGCGTTTGAAAATTTTCCTGTTTACAACCTATTGCATGATTATAAATATATTCATTTCATCCCGAATAAAATCGAAGCAGAGATGTATTATTACCAGACGGGTATTTCGACAAAGATCTGTTCTGATATTGGGGCTGGAAAATCATTGTCCAGTATCAATGACGGGGATTGGGCCGATTATTATGTAAACGTCACTCAATCCGGTTTATATACAGTGGAATACCGTGTATCAAGTGCTGCCGATACGGGCCAGATTCAATTATGGATCAGCGGCGCTGCCATATCAATCTTAACATTACCGGTCACCGGATCATTTAATACCTGGGAAACCGTATCAAGCACCGTTCAACTTTCCGCAGGAGATCAAATACTGAGAATGCAGGCTGTGCAGGGAGGCTTCCAATTAAACTGGCTGCAATTCTCCCAGGGTACCGCTATTGAAGACCAAACTGTCAGCCTGAACAAATTTTATTTGTATCAAAACTATCCCAATCCATTCAATCCGCTTACGACCATTGAATTCTCAATTGCGCAGCATTCACAGGTGCGGATTCAGATTTTTAATATTCTTGGTGAATTGGTAGCCACTCTCCTTGAGCAGCCTTTATCACGCGGAGATTATAAGACTACCTGGAATGCCAGCGGATTTGCCAGTGGAATATATATCTGCCGTCTGGAAGCGGGTCAAAAATTACTGGTAAAAAAATTGATCCTGATCAGGTAATCGTTCTAAAGCCCGCTGCCGGGAAATTACAGCGGGAATTTATTCTATTATTAAATCAAGGATTATCGTACAATTTTAAATCCAAAATGCCCGTTCCTGGTAGCACCCCAGACTCTCAGCCAGATCGGCAGCAACATCTCCATACCGCGGGCGCCGCTGATATCGCCCAGATCGATGATATCGTTCCAGCCGAACTGCCGCAGGAGTTTTTTAACTTCCTCCTTGGCCTGAGCGTTGTTGCCGGCGATGAACATGGTCGGATCACCCCCCGATTTTTTTGCGTCTACCATGACCTCACAATTAACGATATTCAACGTCTTGACCACATTGGCACCAGGCAATAACGCCTGTATTTCCTCACCCAGGGAATTGGTGTTAGTCCATTCAGGTACCAGCGATGGAGGCATCCCCTTGGAAAAGTCCAGTGGATTAGAAATATCGATGATTGTTTTATTTCTGAACCGTATCTGTTCCCAGCAGTTTTAATGCTTCCAACGCAGCATCCCCTTTTATACAATTAAAAATAATATCACCGAATTGAGCTGCGTCTGAAAAGGTACCCAGTTTTATCATCTTGTACTGCTGATGCCATTCAGCGAAAGGTGGACCACCATACTGATTGCGTTCCGTAAATGCCAGTGTTTTGGCTACATCGCGGGTACCGATGGTGATTGAGTACCCCAGTTCGTTCAATTTGCCGGCAATGGCTTGAGCCACTACGCCGGTTCCGAGTATCCCTATATTCTTAGACATAATTATTTTCCTTTCATGTTTTTTGTTCAATTCCTTGTTCCAGTGTGATAACCGTGATTTCGGAACGGGCACCTACACGGACCGGCGGTCCCCAGTAACCTGTTCCTTTGCTTACATAGATCCAGGTCCCGTTATAACAGTGCAATCCCGATATATACGGTTGACCGATCGCGGCAGCAAAATTCCAGGGGAAGAACTGTCCACCGTGCGTATGCCCGCTGATGACCAGATCAAATCCCAGTTTATTTGCCTGGTACAGCGTATGCGGCTGGTGCGCCAGCAGAATTCGAACAGTCGCTGCCGGAACACCGCGGAGCGAAGCCTCCAGATCAGGTTTATGCTCTGGCAGGAAATGTTCAGCAATGGAATCCGTTACACCAGCTAACACAAATGAGCAACCGTTATGCCTGATCACCCGGTGTTCATTAATAAGTACATCAAATCCCAGGTGTTTTATCTCCTCGAGCCAGGGCCTTACAGCGGTAAAGTATTCATGGTTGCCGGTGACAAAATATTTTCCGCCGGCGGCCTGTAATTTTCCGAAGGGTGCAACATCAGCCGAGAGATGCGCAACAGTGCCATCAGCCAAATCACCGGTAAAGGCGATCAGATCAGGCCGTAAGGTCTGCACCTCGGCGACGATTGTTTCAATCCAGTTCCGCCTGACGGTCAAACCGGCATGAAGGTCGGTGATCTGTACAATCCTGTATCCATGTAAATTGTGGTCAAGTCCATGGATAGGTACAGTGATCCTGACAATCCCCGGTTTTCGCCGTGCTTCAAAAATACCGTAGGCTGTAAGTGTGGCAGAAATACCGACTACAGCCAGATTGGTCATTTGCAGCAGGAAATCTCTCCGCGCTGGATCCGAGGGTGATTCAACCGAAGTCGCAGAAAAAAGATTATGTACCAGGGTGTATCCTTTTTCCAGTCCCGACCATAGCAGCCAGAAAATATCACGGGCCAGCAATAGAGTGATGATGAAAGAAATAAACCCCAGTCCCACATAGGCAATCCAGGACAATGGATCGGTCATTTTTTCGTAATGGCGTATCAGCAATGTCGACAGCAGCGGAAGTATCAATAAAACAGCCAGGCCGGTCCAGATCAGTATATTCCATGGCGATCCGAGTCTTATCGGGACGATAAGTCGCCAGCCTAGATAAGCATAGCCGAGACTTAAAACCAAAAATACGATCGTGAACCAGATAAGATACATAATTTGATTAGATTTTTGATCTTGTGCGCTGCCTGTTGAGTTCATTCAGTCGTCATCACCAAAATTAACATATATTTAATTTAATAAAACAAATGGATCAGCTGCGATATTCCAGAGTATGTGGTATATTAATATTGCAAACCGGAATTTAAGTACAGGAAAGGAAATATGAAAACTGCCCTGCTTAATATTTTTCGTTTTATTGGTTTTTTCTTCACACTGGCTGTTTGGCGAATAGTTCAATCTCATGATTTCAATCGTTTTGGTACATCACTCATCTTGATTATTCCGATTACATTGGTTTTTCCTGTTGTCTGGGCCGCAAGGAAAATAGTTGACCGGAAACCTGCCCCTGACCGTTTTGCCTGGACAACAAGCATTCTGCACATGGTGCTGATGATTCTCTTCGGTGCTTCTATCATCGCCTCGGTCAAACTTTTTTCAGTATGGTCAGATAAACTCATACCGCTACCGCTTGGGATCGGACTTACTTTACTATACATAACCGGATTTTTTCTGGCTTTGACTGTATTAAATCTTGCCATCAGTGGATTCGGGGCACCTTTTGCCATCGCTTTAAGCAGGCGTCTGGCCAATCGCTGGATGTATTCTTACACCAGAAATCCAATGGTTTTATGTACATTAGCAGCGCTGGTTTCGGCAGGTATATATTTCCAGTCTCTTGTTTATATAATTTGGGTTGTCTTGCTGATTGCACCGGCCTTGATTTTCTTTCTCAAAGTTTATGAAGAACGTGAATTGGAGTTCCGCTTCGGCGCATCCTATTTGGCCTACAAAGATAAAACTTCCTTTCTATTACCAGGAAAACAAAAAGACTGAATTAAAACAGTAAACTAACACAGGTAACATAAATGTCACATTACATTCACGGAACCAGTTCTGAAGAACAGCAGCGTCTGACCTTGTTAAATACTATTCTGCTCAATCAGGCCTGTTTAAAAGAGTTATCTTTACAAGGCGGAGAAAAGATCCTCGATGTGGGCAGCGGTCTTGGTCAGTTCTCGCGGGCTATGGCTAAAGAAGCCGGAACGGTGGTACTCGGCATAGAAAGAAGCAAGGAACAAATTAATGAAGCACTGCAGCAGGCCAGGAAATCATCAGAAGATAAACTGATCGAATTCCGCCAGGGTGATGCCCGGCATTTGCCGCTTCGGGAGCAGGAATGGGGCACATTCGATGTTGTCTTTACCCGTTTTCTGCTGGAACATGTTCCCGATCCCCTGAATGTAGTGAAGCAGATGGTAATTGCCGTTAAAAAAGGGGGCCGTATTGTCCTGGCTGATGATGATCATGAAATCCTGCGTGTGCATCCGGTTATTCCCGGACTCGCTGCTTTATGGAAAGTCTACATGCGGACCTATATCAACAGCGGCAATGATCCTATCATAGGTAAAAAACTCGTCACTCTGCTGTACCAGGCAGGCGCTGCACCCACCCGTAATAGCTGGATATTTTTTGGCAGTTGCAGCGGCGCTGAGAATTTTAATGTCTATGTCGATAACCTGGTTGCAGTTATCAGCGGGGCCCGGGCAAAAATTTTGGAGCAAAACTTGTTTGAAGCACCAAAATTTGACCGGATTGTAAACTTCTTCGGTACCTGGCGGCAAAAACCAGATGCTTCCTTGTGGTACGCTGTTTCCTGGGCCGAAGGATTGAAAACAGGCTGACCCGGAAAGGAATACCAAATCAATTTTTTGAAGCAGTTAAAGAAGCGGTCTGTATGATAATTATAGAAGATTGGAAAGACCAAGCTCAGTGAAGAAGTTATTGATCATTTACCCGGGAATATGTATTTTAAAAAGCATTTAATCAATCGATGACAAAATACTTTTAATACCTATTAATTATATGATCAAATTTAATACCCGGAAAGGAAGACAAAAATGTCAAAGCGAATCTTTGTCCTTTTAACCTGCTCACTGTTTTTAATAATTAGTAGCATGATAACGATGCCCGTGCAGGCCCAAACCGATATAATCCGGGTAGACCTGTGTGGGTAACAGTATCACCGAAGGTTCGGCAGCTGGTGATCCTGCGATATATGGTTATCCTGCACAACTTGGCAAGTTCCTGGGGGATGGCTGGTCGGTGAAAAATTGTGGTGTATCGGGACGTACCATGTTACGTAATGGCGATTTTCCCATCTGGAATGAACAACTTTTTAAGGACGCTCTTAATTTTAATCCGAACATTGTGACTATTATGCTGGGCACCAATGACAGCAAGTACTTTAACTGGGACGATCATAAGGGTGAATTCGTCAATGATTACAAGGCGATGGTCGATACCTTCCGGACATTATCCAGCAATCCGGTAGTATGGTTATGTCTTCCACCGCCTGCTTTCAGTTCGGCTTACGATATTAATGATTCGATCATTGTCACCGACATTATTCCCATGATTCAACAGGTTGCCGCGGACAAAGGTTGTCCGGTAATAGATTTTTATACTTACATGTCAACTCATTCCGACCTTATTCCCGATGGAATTCATCCCAATGCAGTCGGTTTGGCCCTTATGGCAGAATTGTTCTATTCAACCCTGACCGGCAATCCAATCGTCCAGGTTGAAGATATCAATGCCGCGGCCGGCAGTGCAGTCGCCGGAAGCGGATCGCTCGATCCCGTCCGTTTATGGTCCAGCCAACCTGGTAGACGAAGATGACTTGACGTTCTGGAAAACGACGGGATTTCCGGCAAGTGCGGTGGTGGATCTTGATTCGATTCAAATCCTTGATCTGATCCGGTTAAAATTCGGGACGGCCTCCAGAGTGGGGTATAAATTCCTGGTGGAAGCATCGGAAGATTCAAGTACCTGGCTGCCGGCTCTGGACCGGTCGGCCAGGACCGATACCGCCGCCATTGTTCATGAAAAAATTGTCCCGGTCAGCGCCCGTTATCTCCGTCTGACCGTTTCCGGTGCGAGTTATCCCGCCGGTGACACTGTAGCGGTTGCCGAACTGCAGGCACTCAAAGTGAGCAATGGTGCCCATGCCCCGGTACTGACCGCAAAAAGGATTGGAACAAGCGGATCCAATATAAGGTATACGATTACTGTACACTGGCCGGACAGTTCGGCCGGATTGCAAATGCTGCACCGTATTTCCAGCAGCGCCGGACTCAGTGCCATGACAGGGTATCAGGCCGGCAGCACCTTTTCCCCACCTTTTGAATCCATCAGGATCGGCAGAATTTACAAGTACTATGTGCACACGTTTTTGAACGGTTACAAATGCACGTCGGATACACTTGTTGTGGATACCAATCCAACAGCAATCGGGGATCCCGGTTCATCCGGCCTGCTGCCAACTCAGGTGATCTTAGAACAGGCCTATCCCAATCCGTTCAACGCCTCGACAATGATTTCTTTTACCCTGCCCTCCCGATTATTTGTCACTTTAAAGATCTACGATCTTTTAGGCAGAGAGGTTTCAACGCTGGTGTCCGGACAACTGCCGGCTGGCCAGCACCTTCAAGAATGGGACGCGCTGAATATGCCCAGCGGTCTTTACTTCTACCGCCTGCAGGCCGGAAATTATGATCTGACCAAAAAAATCATTTTACTGAAATAACACCCCGGGAGAATTCGCCATGAAGTATTGCATAGTTATCCTTATGATTGCAGCACTGCTGATACCAGTAACTGTCCGTGCTCACTGTGATACTTTCGCAGGGCCGGTGATAAAAGATGCCAGGAATGCTCTGGAAAAAGGGGATGTGACTCCTGTGCTTAAATGGTTAAAACCGGAAAATGAACAGCAGATCACAGAGTTATTCAAAAAGACATTACTGGTCAGAGTAAAAAGCAGCGAGGCAAAAGAACTGGCTGATTTGTATTTTTTTGAGACTCTGGTCAGATTACACCGTGCCGGTGAAGGGGAAGCATATACAGGTTTAAAATCAACACCGGTTGAGCCGATTGTCGCAATGTCCGATCAGTCACTGACTACAGGCAAAATTGATGAACTGATCGAAGATCTCAATAATGAAACAGCGAAAAGAATAAATAAATTATTCTCTGATGTTATTGAGAAAAAGAAACAGGCGAATAGCAGTGTTGAAGCCGGAAGAGAATATGTTGAAGCCTATGTTACCTTCATGCATTTTATTGAAAATCTGCATAAAGCCATAAGCGGATCCGAATCAGGCCATCAGCAGCCAGAGCACTAAAGCCTTTTTCTATACCAGCAATGACCGATTAAAAACTTTGTGCAGTTGTCATTGCCGGCAACATTGTGCGTAAGGCCTGAAATATTTTTAGTTATATTAATTAAAAATTCCCGTGATAATACTAAGACAACTTTAAATCAGCTTTAATCTGTTTACATTAAACCTGCCTGGCAGATGAGGATTGGGAATATGAGTACTTTTATATCTTATTTAATTTTAGGCATTTTAGCAGGTATTTTAAGCGGATTAATCGGCATCGGCGGAGGGGTGATCATTGTGCCCGTGCTGATTTTTCTCTTCGGATTTACGCAGCACCAGGCCCAGGGCACTACCCTGGCGATGCTGGTTCCGCCTATCGGAATCCTGGCAGCCTGGACGTATTATAAGCAAGGTTTTGTGGATCTGCGAGTTGCTGCTCTGCTGGCCGCAGGCTTCTTTATCGGTAGTTTTTTTGGCGCAAAATTCGCTACCGGTTTGCCTAGTATAGTTCTGGAAAAGATCTTCGGAGTAGCGCTGCTGCTCATTTCCCTCAAAATGATTTTCGCCAGGTAAGGATAAAAACAATATATGAAACCATATGTCACAGCCGAGAACCTGGCCAGTGCAACACAGCAGTGGCTTAATGAAATCGCACCCTTCAACCGGCATAGAATGCAACTCAATAAAGACAAGGCCGCCCTGCTTATCGTCGATATGCAGCGCTTTTTCCTGAATCCGGATTCACCTACTTTTACCTGCGGGGGACCGGCAATTTTACCGACTGTAAAACGGTTACAGGCTGCTTTCCGGAAAGCCGGGCGTCCGGTAATTTATTCCCGGCATGTTCATCATCCCAATTTGTCGGATGCGGGTATTATGCAGTGGTGGTGGGAAGGAATGTGCCTGGAAGGGAGTCCGGAAAGCGAAATACCTGCTGAAATTGCACCGCTGCCCGGTGAAAAAGTTATTATAAAACATCGTTATTCGGCTTTCTACAACACTGACCTGGAAACCGTGCTGCGCTGTTTCAAAATTGAAGATCTGGTTATTTCCGGTATCATGACCAACATGTGCTGCGAGTCAACTACACGTGATGCCTATTATCGGGATTACCGGGTATTTTTCCTGGCCGATGCTACCGGAAGTATCACCGCAGAGATGCATCTGGCCAGTTTGCTTAATGTTGCTTTCGGATTTGCTTTTGTGACAACCGCCGGTGCGATTATACAGCAATTATGATCACGCATCATAAAGTCATAACCGGAGATTCACGCCGGATGAACCTTATGGCCGATGAATCGGTCCACCTGGTCATCACTTCCCCGCCTTACTGGCAACTCAAAGATTACGGAAACAGGCGACAGATAGGATTTCATGATTCTTATGAAAATTATATCAATAACCTGAACCTGGTCTGGCAGGAGTGTTTCCGAGTTCTGCACAAAGGTTGCCGCATGTGTATAAATATCGGCGACCAGTTTGCCCGTTCGGTCTATTACGGCCGTTACAAGGTCATTCCTATCCGTACGGAGATCATAAAATTCTGCGAGACTATCGGCATGGACTACATGGGGGCGATTATCTGGCAGAAGATCACCACTACGAACACCAGCGGCGGGGCCACTGTCATGGGTTCTTTTCCTTATCCCCGCAACGGCATATTAAAAATCGATTATGAATTCATTCTGATCTTTAAAAAGCCGGGTCAACCTCCCAAAGTCAGCAAAGATATCAAAGAGAAATCAAAATTAAGTACAGTAGACTGGAATACATATTTTGCCGGACACTGGAAATTTGCCGGAGAGAAACAGGATATACATCTGGCCATGTTTCCGCTGGAATTGCCCCATCGCCTGATCCGCATGTTTTCTTTCAGTGGTGATACTGTGCTCGATCCCTTTTTAGGCAGTGGTACTACGACGCTGGCAGCCAGAAATTTAGAAAGAAATTCGATCGGTTATGAGGTTAATTCCGATTTTATCCCTGTTATAAAAAATAAACTGAATATCACAAATAAGAATACTTCCGCACAGGCCAGCTATGAATTTCTGACAGCTTCACAAAAAAAAGTGAATTTCGCAGCAAGTCTGGCTGCACTTCCCTACCGGTTTATTGATCCCACAAACTTGACGAAAAGGATTTTCTATCTCACGATCCCGGCAGTCAAATAAAATATTTCAGAATAAAGGAAATCATCAGTCCGGAAAAAATCAAACTCAGTAATGGTTCCCTAATTCATCTACTCGGCGTAGTCGAGGATCCCCGGCAGCGTAAGCAGGCTATTAATTTTTTACAGGACAAAACCAAAGGCCAGCAAGTATACCTGAAATTCGAAAAAGATATGGATGACGATTCAGACCTTCGGCGGCGGCGCTCGGCCTATGTATATCTTAAGAACCGTACTTTTCTTAATGCCCACCTGGTCAGGAGCGGATTCGTACATGTAGAACTTAAAAATCCATACCAATACAGACTTAAATTCACTCAACTTTACATGGAAGCCAGAGGAAAAAGGTAAAATGATATCCAGGGTCTTTATTCCCCTGCTGCTGGTCAGTCTTTCCTTAAATGCTCAGACACTCACCAGAAACGATGCTGAGCATTTTGTTCATGATCTGATCTGGAATCCGGATTCAATGAATTCATGGTTTGATGAAAACAGTTTGTCGACAGCACACCGGCTGGGAATTGAATATCAGGGAGTGGTTTGTAAGAATCTAATTTCCTATGACCTGGAAGACAGTCTTAGACAGTTGATTAAACAAAAACGCTTGCAGTATTCAATCACACTGGACACAATGGAACAAGGTTATACTCACCTCCTGCTTCGGTTTGAAAATATTCGTTGTCCAGGGATTTCTATTTTAAAAATCAACGAGCAATTTCTCCATTCACTTATTTTTCCAGGCGCTGGTGGACCAGGGAGAGTAAATATTTTAGATTCGTACTCAGCGATACAACCCTTTTTAATTCTTACTGTATCCGCCAACTTGAGCTCTTCGTGTCGGACATGGCCACTATGCTTGGTTTTAATCAGCCGGAGATGCGGACTCTGCAGGATAATAAAATATACTACTATCTTTGCCGGGACGAAGATGAAATCGAACGAATTACAGGTTTTCGCACCCGGGGTATGTATAGCCTGGCTTATGATGCTGTAATTACAACATATAATACACATTATCATGAGTTACTACACCTCCTGATCAATTATAAATTGCGTCATCTTTCGCTTTACACTCATCCTTTTCTGCAGGAAGGATTGGCTGTAGCTTATGGCGGCCGGGGAGGGCTGAACAGGCAGGTTGTCTTACCGATTGGGTATTTCTTAATCAATGCACAATTTGTAGATCCGGTTGCTCTGCTCAACCGGCAGGAATTCCTGCAACTGGATGCTTCGCTCAGTTACCCCGTGGCCGGATTGTATACGAGGTTTCTTTTAGAAACAAAAGGCACCGATTATTTTCTTAAACTATACCGGAACCATAATGGTGAATCTAATGATCCATCTGTCAGGCAAATTCAGGCTACAGAATTACCAGCAAATTCTTTATTCCGCCTGTTTGTATCCAAATCACTGAAACGGGAATTAATTTCACTCGAACAGCCGCCAGCACAAGCCCAAATAATTATCGAAAATGACTCCGTCAATGTTTTTCAAGATGGTCAGAGATATTATTTTCTGATGCAGGAGTATCTTCTGAATCATGCAAACCTGCATTTCCCCGGTTATGTCAGCAAGAAATTCAATGAAATTCTGCCGCACAAAACATATCAGGGTGAGAAATACCTTATCCAGGTCACGGCGGATGAGATTTCCGTTTACAATCTGTTCACTAATGAATTAATTGCCAGTTATGTCGCCTCGTTTGTTTTACCTCCTGCCTCAGTGCCAAAACAGGAAGGCAGATACTATTTCAGTATAGATAAAACCGTATTCGACGAGCCATTCGAAATACTCAAATAAACATATTTAATATGCACTCCCGGTCGTCGGGCGGCCTGTGCTGAGCGACGCCGAAGCAAGTCGAGGAGAACTGGTTGCATTTGTTCAATACAACGGCATAGTGATATCTTTCAGTGCCGCGTTAACTGGTGGATTTTTAATTTCTATTATATTTTTTTGTATTAAATCAATGTACACTTCCATAACCGCCTTAAGGCCGGCAACATGCTCTAATATTTCACGGCCGTGGACTTCTCTGTTGCCTCTTATTTCTGCCTGTGTAAAGATTATTTTAATCTTTTCTGCTGAATGTACAGGAGATAAATAATGCACATATAGCCCATTTCTCGGAGAATTCATCGGAATCTCCAGCATATACATATCAGCTGGAAGGATATAATTGATATATTTGGTATTCTTGAAATTATTCTCCTGTGACAGCCTTTTTTGCACCTGCGGATCAGCCAGAACCTTTTCAATAATGTCTTTTCCGGACTGCTCATTAATCTTTGTTATTGAAATATAAACTGCATCCGGTGTATAAAACGCGTACAGTTGATTTCTAGACCAGCTGCCGGCAAGCCAGGATAGCATGACGGTCAGGGTGATAGTCAGAATATATATTATTATAACAGGCAGATGTCCTGCCCGTTTCAAGAGGGGATTTTCAGTTAATTTGATTTTCGGGACCAGATTTGCCGGAAAAAACATACCCGTTTTATTTTTATATCTTTTATACTCCTCTCCGAATTTCCGTTCGCACTCCTTCTCCTCGAGGCAGACTAAACGGTAATAAATAAATATCATTGTCACATAAAATATGAGTACAATTTTCCTCGGCCATAGCAGTACCAGTCCTAATCCCCAGATCATCAGAAACAGGTACTGCGGATGACGTATGAAGCGGTACAAGCCACCCAATACTGCTGTCTTGCGGAATATTTTGGTATAATAGATCTGAACGGCACCGATAGTAAAACCGAGTATACCCGTGATAAAAAGTACAATGCCGATAGGTACACGCAGGTTAAGTAATGAAGATGAAGTATCCTGGACAACATGAGGTAAAAACGTACTGTTCAGCCAGGCCAATGACGGGTAGCGGTTGGTAAAATTCAGAATCGGACTGTATACCGAATAGAAAAATGCGGCAAACGGGGTAGCCATATAAAGAAATTCAAGTGCAATCAGTGCATAAATTCCGCCAACGGTCCACAATGTTTTTTTACCAACCTGGTTTCGATTAAGATACAACATATACTATTCCTCCGGTCAATGATTACTGTTTATGCCGGAATTATAGGGAATTCCAACCGGGAAATCGCTCAAACCGATAGGAAAGTATATCAATCCTATCGGTTTGGGAGAGTTTTGAGAAGCGGGAATTGAAATATATACTGGATTACATTAATTTTATTTATGCTGATTTACCATGGTTAATGAATCCGTTAACACGAAACGTTTATACATGATATTTTAACATGGATAAAACATTGATTATCGGCATATTGTTAATGATCGGGGCAGCCCAGGGGTTACTGCTGGTGGTAGTGTTATTAGCTGCCACAGATGGTAATAAATCCGCAAACCGTATTTTAGCCGCTCTGCTGACCATCTTCTCAACAATGCTTTTTTTTCATGCTTCCAGCGGATTGCAGAATTTAGTGGTCAACAAAACCAGTCATGAATTATTCGCCAAGGCCGTATTCGCTCTTATCGCTCCATTGATTTTTTTCTACGTCAGGACATTAACCCAACCATCCCTGAAATTGCAGTGGAAAGATCTGTACCGGCACATATATCTTTTTTTGTTCATCATCATATTCACATTAACTTTTACCCTTTACCCTTTACTCTTAGACTCTTCAAGGATAAGCCAGCTGAATTTTTTCATTACCTGTCTGCTGATGATTCAGATGATCATTTATTTGTACTTTTCCCTGCGTTTACTGCAATTACATCAGTGGAAAATAAAAGATTCTTTTTCAGCATTGGAAAAGATAAATCTGCACTGGCTGTATTTTCTGATCGGTGGACAACTGGTGATCTGGCCGTTTGCCTTTATAACTGAAATATTGGGGGGAGATTCACGCCAGTGGGATTGGGTCTGGCTGTTGATCGCCATATTTATCTATGCCATGGGGTATTTCGGCTTGCGTCAGCCGGCAATTTTCAGCAGCCGGTTCACGGAATTACCGGGAATCATTCCGGAAACAAAGAAAAAATATGAAAAATCAACTTTATCAACAGAAGATTCCGAAAAAATATCCAGCCTGTTGAACGAAATAATGATCAAAGAGAAACTCTACCTGAGTAGCGATTTATCTCTGCCTGATTTAGCTCAGAAGTTAGCTGTCTCTACGCACCATTTATCTCAGATACTGAATGAACGAATTGGCAAAAATTTCTTCGAGTATATTAATGGCCTGCGGGTGGAAGAGGCAAAAAAACTACTGAAAGATGCAAATTCGGATTATCTCAGTATTGCCGGGATTGCCCAGGAGGCCGGATTTAATTCGTTATCAGCATTTAATACAATTTTTAAAAAGAGTACCGGCTCTACCCCGTCGTCCTATCGCAAATTGCCTGTTTAATATTTTTCTTCAAGTCTGGCATTATTTTCTGCTGAACAATAATAAAATTTATTTAAATTGAAGTATCCAGTCTGATAAAGATTAAAATACACTATAAAGGGTATATGTTTATGAAAAAAAGTACGATAATTGACCATTCTGACATTTTCCATTCTCCTGCTATTTTCCTGTAAAAATGATCCGGTTATTAATCAGGACCGCCTGGCCTGGTGGCATGAGGCCCGTTTCGGCATGTTCATCCATTGGGGTATCTATTCAGTTCCTGCCGGTGTTTATAAAGGAAAGGAGATACCCGGAATCGGAGAATGGATCATGAATAACGCGAAAATTCCGGTAAGCGAATATGCAACCTATGCAGCGCAGTTTAATCCTGTTAATTTCAATGCCGAACAGTGGGTGGTACTGGCCAAAGAAGCCGGTATGAAGTACATCGTCATTACTTCGAAGCATCATGATGGTTTTGCCATGTTTGGTTCGAAAGCCAGCCAGTATAATATCGTTGATGCTACCCCATTCAAGCATGACCCGTTGCAGGAATTGGCCTCTGCCTGTAAAAAACACGGATTACGCCTCGGTTTTTATTATTCCCAGGCACAGGATTGGCATCATGCCGGCGGATCGGCCATCGGCGGACACTGGGACCGGGCTCAGGATGGAAATATGGATGAATACATCGATAAAATTGCCGTGCCGCAGGTAAAGGAAATTTTAAGCAATTACGGTCCCATTTCCATTTTGTGGTGGGATACTCCCGAAGGTATGACTCCGCAAAGGGCTGCGAAATTCATTCCTTTGCTTGAACTTCAACCCGGTATAATTACCAATAACCGGCTGGGCGGAGAAATCGAAGGTGATTTTCAAACACCGGAACAATATATTCCTGCCACCGGCATACCCGGAAAAAATTGGGAAGCCTGCATGACCATGAACGATACCTGGGGTTTTAAAAGCGGTGATAATAATTGGAAAAGTCCGGAAACATTGATTCAAAACCTTATCGATATCACCTCCAAAGGAGGAAATTACCTGCTCAATGTCGGGCCTAATTCTTTGGGCGAAATCCCTGAACCATCCATTGTACGCCTGAAACAAATCGGCGCCTGGTTAAATACAAACGGTGAAGCCATCTACGGAACACTGGCAAGTCCCTTTAATTATATACCGTGGGGAAGATGTACTCAGAGAAAAGAGAAAAATGTTACCAAATTATACCTGCATATTTTTACTTTCCCGGAGGATGGTCAATTGAAATTGGACGGACTTCAGAACGAAATTATTAAAGTCTATGCTCTGTCTGATCCCGGGCATGAGTCGCTTAAGACGTCCAGACATGATGCCACCATAACGGTTGATCTGATCCAAAGTAAAAAAATCCGATTATGCCACTGTGATCGTAATGGAAATCAAGGGAACACCGCAGGTGTACGATGCTCCGGAGATTACGGCGCCGGCGAATATTTTTATCGACAGTTTATCGATTCAGATTTCCTCGAACCTGCCGGCAGTCGAACTGCGCTATACCCTTGACGATTCCGAGCCCAATGCCGCCAGTGATATCTACAATGGTGAATTGAAAATTGCGCCGGGTAAAAGCCTGACGGTCAAAGCTAAATGTTTTGTAAATAATAAAGCAGTCAGTGGTACCACTGTAAAATTTTTCCGGAAAGATACTCCTGCTCCTGCCGTCAGCGTACAAAAGCCTGAACAAGGACTAAGCTATAAGTATTATCAGGGCGATCTGGTCTACTCTTCCCGATTTCACCATACTTAAACCTGTTAAAAGCGGAATCTGCAATGATTTTGACCTGGCCCTGAAAGAACAGAATGAGTCGTATGGTATTGTCTTTAACGGGATTGCTCCGGATGTGCCGGCTGATAACATCTACATTTTTTATCTGGAATCCGATGACGGCAGTAAATTGATGATCGACGGAGAGGAATTAATCGATAACGATGGTTTGCATGCCATGGTCGAAAAAAAGGGTGAAAAAGCACTGGCCAGAGGATTTCACACTCATCAGCGTATATTTTTTCCAGCGTGGCGGCGGGGATGGACTGAAAGTATCCTGGAGTTCACCTGGTAAAGCCCAACTACCACTGCCACCGGAATTTCTTTATCATGCCAAGGTTAATTAAATTCACGTAATTTACTGGAGTATTTATGAAAAACAAGTCCCGTATATTCATTCTGACATTGCTCTTTTCCTTTGCAATATCCATATCTGTTTTCGGCCAGGTAAGACTGCCAAAACTCATCAGTGACGGCATGGTATTGCAAAGGGATGCGAATGTTAAAATATGGGGCTGGGCTGCCAGTAATGAAAAGATTACGCTCAGTTTTAATAATACCGCCTATGAAACAATTGCCAATGATTCAGGAGAATGGGAAGTAAAGCTGGCAAAATCGCCGGCGGGTGGTCCATATACGTTGACAATAAAGGCCAGTAACACAATTTCCATAAACGACATATTGGTTGGTGATGTCTGGATCTGCTCCGGTCAATCAAATATGGAACTGAATATGAAGAGAGTCAGTCCAATCTACGGATCAGACATTGCTGACTCAGAAAACAATTATATCAGATATTTTGCTATACCGCAGAAATATAATTTTAATGAACCACAGCAGGACCTGGTATCAGGTGCCTGGAAAAGTGCCAATCCGGAAAATGTGCTGAACTTCTCGGCAACCGCATACTTTTTTGCCCGCGAACTATATGACAAGTACCAGGTACCGATCGGATTGATCAATGCCAGCCTGGGCGGCTCGCCTGCCGAGGCCTGGATCAGCGAGGAGGCCATAAAGGTATTCCCCCGATATTATCAGGAAGCAGTACGATTCAAAGACAGCACCCTGATCAAACAAATTGAAACACAGGACAGAACCAGGATACAGAATTGGTATGATCAGTTAGAACAGAAGGATCTGGGATACAAAGACCCGCAGAGGACATGGCGTAAACCGGATTTTAATACTGCCGGCTGGGCCACGATGAAGGTACCGGGATATTGGGCAAATACAGAACTTGGAGTTGTAAACGGATCGGTCTGGTTCAGAAAAGAGTTAAATGTACCCGCAGCTATGGTTGGCTTACCGGCTAAACTTATTTTGGGCCGGATAGTTGATGCCGATTCAGTTTTCATTAATGGAAGTTTCGCAGGCAGCACCAGTTACCAGTATCCACCGCGGAGGTATGACCTTCCGGCAAACCTGTTAAAAGAAGGCAAGAATACAATTGTAATCAGAATAATAAGTAATTTCGGAACCGGCGGATTCGTCCCGGATAAGCAATACGAGATAGTGTCAGGTGAACAAAAAATTAATTTAACCGGCGAGTGGCAATACCGTCTGGGCGCAGTAATGGAACCTCTGGCCGGCGAAACATTTGTAAGGTGGAAACCGGTCGGTCTATTTAATGGTATGATTGCCCCGCTGCTGAACTATCATATAAAAGGGGTAATCTGGTATCAGGGAGAATCCAATGCCGGCAGGCCGTATGAATACCGCGGACTGTTTTCGACCCTGGTCTGTGATTGGAGAAGAAGATGGGCTCAGGGAGATTTTCCGTTTCTGTTGTTCAACTGCCCAATTTTATGGAAGCAAAAGACCCAACCTTCCGAAAGTGACTGGGCCTTATTCAGAGAAGCCCAGTTTAAATCGCTAGCTATTACCCAATACCGGCAATGGCGGTAGCTATTGACATCGGTGAATGGAATGATGTGCACCCGCTGAACAAAAAAGATGTCGGCCGAAGGCTTGCTCTGGCCGCGCAAAAGGTTGCCTATGGTGATGAACAAGCAGTATATTCAGGGCCGCTCTATCAATCCATGCAGATTGATGGTAATAAGATCATTTTGACATTTAACAATACCGGCAGTGGTCTGATGGTGAAAGGAAATGGAGAACTTAAACAATTTGCTATCGCCGGCCTGGATAAGAAATTTGTATGGGCCAAGGCCAGGATTGATAATGACAAAGTAGTCGTATGGAATGACAATATTTCAAATCCTATTGCCGTAAGATATGCCTGGGCTGATAATCCGGCAGGAGCGAATCTATATAACAAAGAAGGATTACCAGCCGCGCCTTTCCGAACAGATGAATGAAATTATACATAGGGGCACGGCACGACGTGCCCCTACATTGGCGTTCTTATTTCTTCTTAATTTCCTGCATACGCTCTTCCACTCCGGCTAATTCGTTCTGCAACTGGCTTTTATAATCTTCCAGCCAGGTTTGCTCTTCTTTGGCTGATACAAAGCGCCGGGAGAATGTGCCGCAGCCGCAGGAAGATTGATCCGTGTTGCAGCAAGAATCTCCATGATGTGCTGTCTTTGATCCTAACATATTGTCTCACCTCCTTTCTTACAAAATTCCAATTACCAAATTCCAATCACCAAATTCCAATTACCAATTACCAATTACTAATTACTATTTTTCACACTTGCTCTTTTCAGATAACATTTAATTTCTATTTAATTATTTAAGCTACTACTTAACTAGTTAGATAAATTTTTTTATTTTCCCTGTTTTATTTCATCGATTCGCTTCAGGACTGACTGTAATTCCTGTTCCAGTTCTTTTTTATATTTTTTCAGACTTTCCAGATTATTTATTTCCTCCTTTTTTACACCGGTTTTCCCTCCGGGATGACAGGTACAGATCTCATCGACGATGCACCGGCAGTTTTCCATAGCTTTTTCGTCTATAGAATGGGGTATCCAGTACCCTTTCCTTTCACTGCGAATCAAACCGGCCTGTCGCAGTACCCTGAGATGCTGGGAGGCCGCAGCGGGGGTGATACCGATCAGACGGGCTATCTCTTTCGCACCGTGCGGGCCGCGTGATTTCAGAATGGCAATAATGTGCAACCGGTTCGGTACAGCCAGGGCTTTGAATATTTCGCTATTTTCCAACTTCATTTTACAATATTTGATATTAAGTATTTAAGTATCTGCTTAAATATCGATAATAAATATATTCAGGTCAAGTGTTTTTTTAGAATAAAGACTGTAGAATTAATAATCCTCTTTTTTCTATTTCATGAAATATAAAACCATACTTTCAGGTTAATAGTTATATAAACAACATCTAGATTTCATTCAAAAATATACGAATTTAAATACTGCTCATGCAGCCTTAAGCAATCCGACCATTTAAAGACTAACCTGAGGAGAATATCATGAACACAAATCATATAGCAAAACAATCGATCACCATAAACGCTCCAGCAGTTAAAGTGTGGGAAGCGTTGGTGAATCCTGTCATGATCAAACAGTACCTGTTTGGTACGGAGGTCCAGACCGACTGGAAAGTTGGCAATCCAATCATTTATAAAGGGACCTGGGAAGGCAAAGAATATTTAGATAAAGGTACCATTATAGATCTTGTTCCCGGTAAATTACTCCTAACTACTTATTGGAGCAGTTTATCAGGTTTGCCCGATGCTCCGGAAAATTATAAAAGCATCACTTATGAACTTAAACCGGAGAAGCAGGGGACCAGATTAAATATTACACAGGACAATAATGCCACAGCCGAGGAAAAAAATCATTCTGAACAGAATTGGAAAATGGTGCTCAATGGTTTGAAGGAATTGGTGGAGACGACTAAATAGGGACAAAGGTACAAAGAGACAAAGAGACAAAGATAGAAAAAGCAGATCTCGGAAGATACCTATTTTCAAGCTGGAGGTTCGTACGAAAATTAAACTCAGCAGTATAATAGTAGAAAACCAGGAAAAGGCGCTTAAGTTTTATACAGAGATTCTGGGCTTCGTCAAAAAAACAGATCTGCCGGCAGGAAAATTCAGATGGTTAATGGAAAGGAATTATAGATGGATTTAAAATTCAAGGTACAGGGCAGAATCGATAAACCTGTTTCGGTCGTTTTTGAGGCCATTGCCGATCCGGCTCAATTAAGTAAGTATTTTACTACTGCAGGAGCAAGCGGACGCCTGGAAGAAGGAAAAACTGTCACCTGGGATTTTGCCGACTATCCCGGCGCTTTTCCTGTTTATATCAAAAAGGCGGTGAAAAATTCATTAATTCAATTCGAATGGGGCTCGGCTGAAGGTGGTTATAATACTGTCGTCGAAATCAAATTGGAATCTGTCAATCCGGCGAAAACCATGGTCAGCATTGCCGAAGCGGGTTGGCCTGAAACTCCAACAGCCCTGGAGGCTTCATACGGCAACTGCCAGGGCTGGATGCATATGCTCTGTTGTTTGAAAGTTTATCTGGAACATGGCATTAATCTTCGCGAGGGATTTTTCAAGTAGGGGCGTATAATTTACGCCCCTGCTTTTTAATTACAGCAAGCCGTTTCGGAACAGCCACAGGCCGGTTGGCTGCCATGTATTTTACTGTTGATCACCGCTGTGGCGCAACCGACTCCGGCTTGAACGAACAGCGCACCAGCTGCACAGTTCCGGGCACAGGCCCCGCATTCCATGCAGGCATCCCTGTCCCCTATCAGCGCTTTCCGTTTTTCGATGTGAAAAACGTCATGAGGACAAACCTGCACGCACATCCCGCAGCCATCGCATTTATCCGTATCCAGTTTAAGCGTCACTACATTTTTTAAATATATCAGTGCCATTTTAAAATCCTCCTCACACTACCATGACAATCTGGATGACCATTCCGACTATGATTGAACCGATGATCAGCGGGATACCCCAGGCCAGTTCTTTCTTCACACCGGATAATGAGGTGAAAGTAGTTGACCCGGTGAAATTAACCGCCAGATAAGCCGAAACCGGCGGCAGTATCAACAACAATGGCAGAAGGGATAGAACATTCGTTCCGGTCCATACACCGGTTGTTACAATCAATGCTGCAGCCAGCAACCAGCCGTTGACGATAAACGACCTGAACGGCAACCAGGGCAGCAGGATCTGAAACAACACAGATCCACTGAGAACGGCTATAAAATATGGTACAAATTCGGTCAGTATCGAAAAAGACAAATGCCGGTCACGCAGGAACTGGATGATCACCAGCCAGATCAGAAAGATGGGAATATACTTGAGTGCCGGTACTAGTTCCATCGGGATTAGGGCCAGACGGTTTCTAAGCGGAAAACGGATCCGCCGCATTTCCGGGATAATCCGCGATTGATTCCGGAAATATTCAGGAAGATCATGGGCATAAACCGGTCCATATTTAATATTAAATCCGGTCATTTCTTTAACGATATGTGCGGCAACACCCGGAGCAGAAAGTTGCGGCAGAATAAGTTTATTATGGCTTACTATCTGGTCCAGGCGGGTCAAGCGGATTCTGTTTATCAGTTCGCTGGTCCCGAATGTCCCCTTCCCTGCCGCACACCAGACATTGATGCCCTTGGTATCCAGCACCATAATCCAGGCATTTATATCCTTTAACTGTGAACGTACACGGTCAAAGGTTAATTTGTAATTGGCGCTGACCAGTACCGGCGATGATGCTCCCGGTTGACCAACTGCATAGAGACCCGGCGGAATCTGATAATTCATTCGTCCGATCCCCCAGCGTACTTTTACCGCACTTAACCGATCACTACGGTCAAGATCGGTTGAGATGGTAGGAACCAATCCTATACTGGTGGCCATGTATCCGCTGATCCAGTCGGCATCGATTAACGGCTGTATTGATACCCCGCTGTTTATATTCTGACTGCCGCAGCAGGAGGGTCCACAGGTATCGCTCATGACTTCTCCTTTCTATCATCAACCGCACAGAAACAGTTAATAACGGCAGACTCATCTTTATGCACCTTTGCGAGTGCCCTGGCAAAGAGTCCCAGGTTATCGATTACCTGTTTGTGTTTCGCAGTTGGGATCAAATCAAATACTTTCAAATAAAGTTGATTACAACCGGTGTTGATGTCATTGAAAACCTTATGACCCTGTTCGGTAAGTTTAATCTGCATATAGCGCCGGTCCGCGGGATCGATAGTGCGGTCTACCAGGCCTGTCTGCACCAGACTATCAATGGTACGGCTGAGGGTGCTTTTATCAAGTTTGATAATTTCCGCCAGTTCAGCAATGGTCATGCCCCCGCCCAGACCCAACTCCATCAGTACATGGCATTGTGCCAGGGAGACACCGCAGCAGACCGTGTCATTTTTGATTTGCTGTTCCACCTCCCGCTCGATACTGCGCAGGCTCCGGCGGAAATTCTGTATGGTTTGAATATCCATTTGATTATTCCTATCCATGTATTACGCAACTAATGTATTATACAACTATTGCAAAGTCAAGCTAATTTTATTCGCGTTAACATTAGTTGAATTAAGGATATGGTCAAGGCGTACGCTTGCGACGATGATTAACCTCTTTTTTGAGGCTGTTGGTGAAAACTTACCAGAAGAATGGTCAAAATTACTTTGAGATCAAGAAGTATATCGGCTTGAATAAATGTTTATCAGAATATGACTTTGTTTTTAATTGATCATATAATTCTACCATATTGTGGATATTAGAATTACTCAGAATGATTTTTTTATTCGCGAATTTATGTTTGAGTCCCGACTTGCCTACTTTTTGGCCAGACAAAAAGTAGGTCGCCGAAGGCGAAATTAAAAAATTTATAGAACAAATTGGGCTAAATGTTTTAAGCCCAGTTGCAAGCCTTGTTTGACCTTCTCTGCTGTCCCCTCCCACACCGGATCTTCATGTTCAATGGATAGTACATTATCATAACCTTGCTCCTGCAGGGTGGCGATGAATCTATTCCAGTCAATCTCACCCAGACCGGGGATACGGTAACGCCACCAGCCGGATTTCCAGGACTGAGGATCGATCTGCCGGCCCAATATACCATAGCGGAACTTACCTTCCGGCAATATCTCGGTATCTTTGGCATGGGCGTGAAAGATTTTCTTGGAATAATACTTGACTGCCTGGATATAATCGATACCCAGCCAGTAAAGATGGGAGGGATCGAAATTAAGTCCGAAATTTTCAGCCGGAACTTCATTGAAGAGTGCTGACCATAATTCCGGTGAATAGGCATAGTTGCCCGGCAGGCCAAACTGCTGCCAGTTTATCATCGGGCAATTTTCGATCATGATTTTTACACCCTTGACACTGCCATAGGAGGTAATTTTTTTAAATACCGTTCCCAATTCTTTTATATTTTCTGCTGCTGAAAGATCGGCACGCCCGCCGACAAAAGTTCCGACCAGGGGTACCCCAAGCAAGGCCGCAGCATCGATGACCCTGTGTAAATGATTAATATAAAAATCCCTCTTCTGCAGATCCGGATGCAGATTGTTTTCATAATAGGCCATGGCCGAGACAGACATATTATATTTAGCCAGCAGATCCTTCATTTTCCTGGCGTCATCTTTTTTAAAATTGACAACATCAATTTGTTTAGCCTGGTAATCCCGCTCTGTTTCCGATGGCCAGGCAGCCAGTTCCAGTGTTTGAAAGCCCTGCTGTGCCGCCCATTTTAACAGATCCTCCAGACTCAATTGCGGCAGACATGCCGTTAAAAAGCCGATTTTCATATTATCCCCTTAATTATATCGATTCTAAGTATAATTTGTGTACCTGGGTGACCCACCCCCTACCCCTCCCTATCAGCCTCTTGGCTGATAGGGAGGGGCCTGGGGAGGGTCAGTGCCTTTGAGCCTATTTATACTTTAACCCACGCCTTCTTCGTATTACTCTTCATGATTGCTTCCACAATCTTGTTAGCCCGGTAGCCGTCAGCAAAGGTCGGAAAATCAGCAGGATCTTTTAATGGATCCTTTTGCTGCCGGATATAAGTATAGACATTATTAAACAAATTTTTAGGCCCCTCCGCATATCCTTCGGGGTGACCGCCGGGATAATGTGCATACTGGCGCACATTTTTAGCTAATAAAGAAGGATCCTTAATAATTACTTCGTTTCCCTTTTCGCGGTAACCAATCCATAACTGGTTAGGTTCCTCCTGATTCCAGTAAACTGATTTTCGGGCCCCGTCGATCTCGAAGCTGAAGTGATTTTTACGTCCGGCACTCACCTGGGAGACCGTAAAAACACCACTTACTCCGCTGGAAAGATGCAACAGGACTGAACCGGCGTCTTCAGTGCGGATAGGAATGGAATCAAATTCTCCGCTGGCGGAGCCGGCGGAGCGCTGGCGGAGCTGGCGGATTCCTCTTTTCCCTTAAACGTTTCGATAGCATGTTTTGGTTTTTTCCGCTGTTTATGAATGGTAATCAGATCCGCACACACTTTTTCAATCGTCAAGCCGCTGACAAATTGCACCAGGTCGCACCAGTGCGAACCAATATCGGCGATAGCCCGGGATTTTCCGCTCTGGTCAGTTTCCAGACGCCAGTTATAATCGGTATCATAAATTAACCAGTCCTGCAGGTAATTGCCATGGATTAAATAAATTGGGCCCAATTCCCCGCTGGATATAATCTGTCTGATCTGTTGAATTAAAGGATAAAACCTGTAATTAAAATTTATCGCCGTAACCACATTTCTCTTTTTGGCCAGATTTACCAGGTCGGCAGATTCACGGCTGTTGACAGTTAAAGGTTTTTCCGACACAATATGTTTTCCGGCCTGGATGACAGCCTTGTTGATCTCGTAATGCAGATAGTTGGGCGTGCAATTATGAATGACCTGGACCTCGGGATGATGAGTAGCATCACGCCAGTTATCAAAAATATTAGGGATATCATAATATTCGGCAAGTTCTCTGGCGCGGGGCAGATCATCCGAAGCAATAGCCAGTATTTCCACTCCGGCAATCCGCCGCAGCGCTTCCGCATGAGCAGAACCCATAAATCCTGAACCAATAATAGCAGTCTTTAATATCTTCATCTTTTTCTCCAGATGCTTACTCTTTACTTAAGTAAAATATCAATTCTATTTCATCACCGCAATTTAATTATCATGAATGGATAATATTCCTCTGAACATACAGTCATACAGGGATCTGAATAAAAGAGTCACATTGTTTGAATATTAATGGTCAGTTTATTATATTTTTTTCAAAAGAAATGAAGAATAAAGGAGGATTTTAATATGTCTTTTGGAAGAGTTTATAATCCGGATGTGCTGGAGGCAATGCAATCTTTGGTTGCCGGTAAAACAGCAAAAATCAATGTCAAAGTCAAATTGCTGGGCAGAGAATATGCGGGTACCAAGGTTATGCCTTTCAGGACATTCGGCGTAACGGCTGCTTTAGAAATAAACGGAAAAATATTTATGGGTACCGGTGTGGCACCGATGGCTACCTCCGGGGGAGTCAGGGAACCACAGAGCTCTGAATAATTACAAGTCGGCCATTGAACATGTCGCTACCCTGGAGAAAAAATTAAATAAAAAAGGACCGGAATTACTGAATCCCTTTGTGGTTGACCAGATTGTTTTAGATTTAGACCGGGAGTTGGCTGTACAAAGGAAACTTGAGAATGCACGTCCTACCAGCGGTATCGGCTCGGAGGTAGCTATTGCTGCAACAGTGGCCCTGCTGGATGCCCAGGCTGCCTATTACGAACTGCCCGCTGCCCTGGCTATGCGGGCAATATTATTACATATTCAAGGCAAGAAACTCAATACGCAAGGTCTGGTAGCGCCCTTGCCCAAATTTAATATTTTAAACTTCGGCCGTCATTCCGGAACCAAACGACCTGACGGATTACCCTATATCTGGCTGCAGGAAACAAAAGTTGCACCGATCGGGGCAAAAAACTTTGAAGAAGCGCTTTTCATGGGCATTGAGGTACTGAAAAAAATTATTGAAATTGCCAAGGTTGATAATGTGGGATTTGAGGCCGGTATTTCTCCGGCTCTGACCAAACCGGAAGAAGTATATGAACTGTCGGCAAAAGCGATCGAAAAAGCCGGCTTGACCGGAAAAGTCGTAATAGCAGCGGATGCAGCAGCATCAGAGTTTTCGCGTCCGGAGCAAGAGGGATCGGACAAATTTCTATATGACCTGAATCCGGGTGAAAAACCGCTGAATGCCGAAGGCATGGTTCAATTCTGGAGCACCATGGTTGATCGTTATAGTATTCGTTCTATCGAAGATGGTATGAACTCGGAAGATCAGCTGGGCTGGCATATGCTGATGAAACAAATCGGCGGTCATGTGGAGTTGCAGGGGGACGATTTATTCGTAACCGATGCCGCGGAAACCGAAAGACTGTCGGATTGTGCTAATTCCATCCTAATCAAACCCAATCAGGCCGGTACCATCGTCAGAACCATACAGACCATTGCTACAGCCAGAAAATTGGGCTATACAATTTCACCCTCTCACCGTTCTGGAAAGGTTCCCGGAGGATACGGGATCATCCCCGAACTTTGTCTGGGTACCGAAGCGGAATGGATCAAACCCGGAGCTCCGCGCCGGGAGAGACAGGGATTCGTTAATAATGTCCTGACCTTAGCGGATGAACTTAGCATGCTGGGAATTGAAATTGGCTATGCCGGATCAAGGGTGGCAAAAAAGTTTGAGTGGAGCTGAGGAGGATCGAACTCCTGACCTCTTGAATGCCATTCAAGCGCTCTCCCAATTGAGCTACAGCCCCAGAATGATGTAAATTTACCGTCTGGCCGATTTAATGTCAACTGGGAAATTGTACAGGTTGTCTTAACCCGGGGCATTGCCCCGGGTTAAGACAATAAACCAAGGAGACCACTGTGGATACCAATCCGATTGAAAAAAAGAGTCCGTTAAAAGAAATAACCGAGCCATTCATTAATCTGTTAAAAGCACCCCGTGCCCTGTGGGGTGTAAATCTAACCTATCTGATCGAGGGATTAACCTACTTTGGCGTACTGGGTTTACTGGCCATTTACTTCAACAACTACATTGGTTTGGATGACATCGATGCCGGACTGATGGTGGGTATTCAAACCTGGGGTATAACGCTGGCCATGCTTTTTCTTGGTGCAACAGTTGACTGGCTTGGTGTACGCAAAGCAATCCTGATCGCCTTGTTTTCCTTCTTAATCGGCAGGATACTATTAACCCTGGCTCCCACAATCGGTCCTGCCGGGATTTGGAAATCAGCGCATCTGGTTGCCATGCTGGGAATTCTGGGTATAATTATCGGTCTGGGTATATACCAACCGGCTTGTTATTCGGCTATCCGACGTTTTACTACTGCAAAAACTTCGGCCATGGGATATGCCATGCTCTATGGACTGATGAATTTGGGCGGATTTTTACCGGGTCTGATTTCTCCGCCTGTGCGCCATGCCTATAGCATTCTGGGAGTTTACTGGGTTTTTGTGGCTCTCACTGCCATCGAGATCATCCTGGTCGCGGTAATTTTAACCAAAAAGGTTATCAAATCCGCTTCGGTTAATTTTCAAAGTGAATCTGAACAAAAATCAGCTGAGCAGGAATCTTTAAAAGATAAAGTTAAGTATTATATTAAGAATATACCCCTCAAAGATGCCCGTTTTATGTTTTTTATTTTCGTCCTGATCCCGGTACAAACCCTGTTCGCACACAACTGGCTCACTTTGCCCCAATATTTCAGTCGCGCTTTTACCGGATATGTAAGTAATAATTTTGAGTTTTTTGTGAATTTCAATCCCATTCTTATATTTATACTCGCTCCCATGGTCGCGGCTTTGACCGCCAAAAAGGATACTTACAAGATGATGATTCTGGGAACCCTGGTCATGGCTGTCCCTACTTTTATTCTGGCTACAGGTCCAACCATTTACAACGCTTTTGCCTATCTGATTATAATGACTATAGGAGAAGCAATGTGGCAGCCACGCTTTTTACAGTGGATTGCTGAAATTGCCCCTAAAAATATGACCGGAATCTATATGGGCATCGGCCAGTTTCCCTGGTTTCTCACAAAATTCATCACCAGTCTTTATTCAGGCTGGTTCCTGACCAAATTCTGCCCGGTTGATACTCCTGTTGAACAGTTAAATACTGAAACCATGTGGCTCGTTTATGGCTGTATTGCCATCCTCAGTCCATTGACCCTGTTCCTGGCCAGGAAATGGATGGGAAAAGATATGGAGATGAGGAAGAGGAGTATTGCTTAAACAAGATACAAAGGGACAGAGGGACAAAGAGACAAAGTAAAAGCATAGAGGTATTCGGCGCCCCCTCGACTTCGCTCGGGGAACAATAGACCGGTCGTCGAGCGGAGTCGAGACGATCCGGGAGGAGTCATCCCGGGCATGTCGAAGACCTGGCGCAGACAGAATCCGGGATCTATATTGATCAAAATTAGTAGAGATATACTCTTCGGAGAAATCTGCCGGGAGGTTGATCATTATAAACAAACTAAAAAATAACTTTTCCGAAATGACCACTCATAGCAACTTTTAACCAGACTTCTCGTAGTTATACCTAATTAATCACCTTAAATATTTATTCATTACTTAAATAATTACTTTAGATCCAGGAGGCTTTATGAAACATCGTTTTGCTGTTTCTTCTTTAATGTCCCCACTCTTACTCCTTTTCATTTTAAGCCAGGTAAGTTTTGGCCAACCAGAACTGACCTTGCCGGAAGCCAGTCCCAAAGCGGTGGTCACCCAGACCGTTGGTTTAGCCGAAATCACCATTACCTATCATCAGCCTGCTGTGAAAGGCAGACCAATATGGGGAGGTCTGGTTCCCTATAATAAAGTCTGGCGGGCCGGAGCCAATGAAAATACCACCTTTAATTTCAGTGATCCGGTCCAGATCGGTGGAAAAGAGTTGCCTGCCGGGACTTATGGATTTCATCTTATTCCCACGGAAAATGAATGGACCCTTATTTTCAGCACCGCGTACACCGCCTGGGGAAGTTATGCTTATGATGAGAAAGAAGATGCTGCGCGTATAAAAGTAAAACCATTGACGGCCGGAGATTTTAAAGAGAGGCTGCTGTACTATTTTGAGGATGCCACAGACAGTTCCGTAAACGCCGTAATGCAATGGGAAAAAGTCAAAATCAGTTTTCCAATCAAGCTAGACGTACATGCCGTGGTACTTAAAAGCATCCATAACGAATTGAAGTCAATACCCCAATTTTTCTGGCAAGGCTGGAACCAGGCTGCCGCTTACTGTTTGCAGGAAAATGTTAATTTCCCGGAAGCTTTAACCTGGATCGATCGCTCCATCAGTATGAATGAAAATTATACCAATCTTTCCACCAAAGCCGGAATATTGAAAAAAATGGGCCAGACCGCAGAAGCAACCAAACTCAAGGATAAAGCCCTTGGCCTGGCCACTGAAGCTGAAATGAATAATCTCGGTTATCAGTATCTGAATCAGGGTAACACTGATAAAGCAATTGAAGTCTTTAAACAGAATATCACCCGCCACCCGCAATCCTGGAATACCTATGACAGCCTGGGCGAAGCCTATGCCAAACAGGGGGATAAAAAATCAGCGGTTAAAAATTATACCAAAGCGCTGGAAATGGTCAAAGGACGAGAAGCAGAAACAGCGGATTAAAGAAGTTTTGAGCTGGATTGAAATAGAAGGCATAAGGATAAAGGAAAAAGGAACAAAGAACATACCTCCGAGGTAGTGATCTTTAGCCTTTAACCTTTCGGAGCCTTTGTCCTTGTCCCTGTTACCTATTCAGATTTTAAATTCTTCCTTCACTTCTGCAAATTTCTGAATGGCAAATTGCAGATCCTGATGAGAGTGTGCTGCCGAGATCTGGGTACGTATGCGTGCTTTGCCCCTGGGTACTACCGGAAAAGAAAAACCGATTACATAGACACCTTTCTCCAGCAGGCGTGCCGCTATTTGCTTGGCCAGCACAGCATCTCCAAGCATTACCGGCACGATGGGATGAATGCCCGCTAAAATATTAAATCCCAGTTTCGTCATTTCAGCGCGGAAGTATGCTGTATTCTCCATCAATTTTTTCCGCAGTTGATCAGTGCTGGTCAGTAGTTCCAGGACTTTCAGCGACGCCATGATAATAGCCGGGGCCACAGTATTGGAAAAAAGATAAGGACGTGACCGTTGACGCAGTAATTCCACAATTTCTTTCCGGCCGCTGGTATAACCGCCACTGGCTCCCCCCAGCGCCTTGCCCAGGGTACCAGTGAGCACATCCACCCGTCCCATTACTTCGTTATAATCATGGGATCCCCGTCCGCTTTTGCCGATGAAACCTACCGCATGTGAATCATCGACCATAACCTGGGCATTATATTTTTCAGCCAATTCACAGATATCTTTCAGGTTGGCAATATAACCATCCATGGAAAATACACCATCCGTGGCGATCATGCGGAACCTGTTTCGCCTGCGTTTCCCTTAATATTTGCTCCAGTTCAGCCATGTTGCTGTTCAGATAGCGGAAACGCTGGGCTTTGCACAAACGAACACCATCAATGATACTGGCGTGATTAAGTTCATCACTGATAATCGCATCCTGTTCCGTCAGTAATGTTTCAAATAATCCCCCATTGGCGTCAAAACAGGAGCTATACAAAATAGTATCTTCTGTGCCTAAAAATTCCGAGATCTGTTGTTCCAGTTGCTTATGTATTTCCTGGGTACCGCAGATAAAACGCACCGAGGATAGACCGTAGCCCCACTGTTTATAACTGTCCATAGCAGCAGCTATGACCTGAGGATGCGCAGCCAGACCCAGATAATTATTAGCGCACAGATTCAGTACCTGCTTACCCCCCTTCACCTCAATATGGGCATCCTGCGGGCTGCAAATGATGCGTTCCTCTTTATAGAGACCCTCGTTTTTAATTGCTTCGATCTGTTCCCGAACTACCGTTTGCATGGATCCGAACATTTTAGTACTCCTCTTTAATCAGCCGGGCGGTCAATCGGCCCAGTTGAGTATGACTTTCCCGGATTTTCCCGAGCGCATCAGTTCAAAGGCCTGTATAAAATCAGCATAAGGAAAGCGATGTGTGATTACGGTCGAAATATCCAGTCCGGTTTGAATCATGGCGGTCATTTTATACCAGGTCTCGAAAATTTGCCGGCCATAAATCCCCCTGATAGTTAAACCATTGAAGACGACGGTATCCCAGTCGATGGCGGTATTGGATTTAAGGATGCCCAGCAGAGCGATTTTTCCCCCGTGACACATATTAGTAATCATTTCATTAAAAGCCTGCTCGCTGCCCGACATTTCCAGACCCACATCAAAACCCTCTTTCATGTCCAGATCTTTCATTACCTTGCTGAGTTTCTCTTTGTGAATATTGACAGCCCGGGTTGCGCCCATTTTTTTGGCCAGATCCAGGCGATACTGATTTATATCCGTTATTACCACATACCTGGCCCCGGCATGTCTGGCAATTGCCACCGCCATGCAGCCGATTGGTCCGGCACCGGTAATCAGGATATCCTCCCCCAGCAGATCAAACGAAAGAGCCGTATGCACGGCATTTCCAAAGGGATCAAAAACCGAGATCACTTCTTCCGGTATTTTGGCTTTGCAAACCCAGATATTACTGGCCGGAATCACCAGGTACTCGGCAAAGGCCCCGTCACGATTAACCCCCACGCCCTTGGTATCCTTGCACAAATGGCGCCGGCCGGCCTGGCAATTACGGCAATGCCCGCAGACCAGATGCCCCTCGCCGCTGATCAAATCCCCTTTTTTCAGGTCATGCACATTGCTGCCAAAATCCTGCACCATGCCAACATACTCATGTCCTATCACCATCGGGGTTTTAATTGTCTTGCGGGCCCATTCGTCCCAGTTATAAATATGGACATCTGTTCCGCATATGGATGTTTTTCTGATTTTAATCAGTACATCATTGATCCCCATTTCCGGTACGGGAACCTCATCCAGCCACAAGCCGACCTTGTTGAATTTTTTAACCAGCGCCTTCATTTTCTTCATCAATGAATTCTCCTGAACTTTTTAAAAGTATGATTTATTAATGACCAGAAAGGGGAAATAATCGGAAGTTTACTAAAATTAAGATGCATGAATACAGTTACCCTTGACCATCCGTCACTGCAACCGGTCGAATATACGACTTATTTGGATTATACAAAATCGACAAATAATTAACCGCGGCTTGCTACCGATGAACTTCGCACCGCAGATAAAGATTTTACTTAGAATTTCTCTGCGCCCTTTGCGGTTAATTTCGCTAACCTCCTGATTCTTTCCAGTACCGGTGGATGCGAATAGTTCAGAAAAGCATACAGCGGATGAGGGGTCAGATTGCTCAGATTATCCACAGATAACTTCTTTAAAGCATTGATCAGCGCATCACTCTGACCGGTTGTTTCAACGGCAAAACGATCAGCCTGAAATTCATTCCGCCGGGAAAACATATTTAAAAATATTGCTAAAATCATTTCCAGCGGAGCGTACAACATGCCAAAAAATAACAGACCGGCATAGCTGGACATATTTTGCATATAAAACGCGTCAAATAATCCCTGGTGACTTAAAAATATGGACAATAAGTAGAACATCAACCCTGTATGCAGAATACCGATCAACATCGATTTGAGAATGTGTTTTTTCTTATAATGCCCGATTTCATGAGCCAGAACTGCTACCAGTTCAGTCACCGTATGCTTTTGCACCAGCGTATCAAATAAGGCTATGCGCTTGTTTTTGCCAAAACCGGTAAAGAAGGCGTTGGACTTGGTCGAGCGCTTTGACCCGTCCATGATAAAAATATCCCGTAATGAGTAGTGAACCTTTTGAGCATACGCCATAATCGCTTCGCGTAATTCACCCGCTGCCAGAGGTGTGAATTTATTGAACAGGGGCATAATCCAGGTTGGAGCGATAAATTGAATGATCAACCCGAACAGAGTCACCACCAGCCAGCAATAGATCCAGGCCAGCGGACCGGCATACTGGAAAAAGTACATTATCCCCGCCAGTATTGGTCCGCCCAGGGCGATGCCAAGCAGCAGACCTTTCACTATATCCAGAATAAAAGTCCGGACGGTGGTTTTATTAAAACCAAAACGTGCTTCGATTACAAATGTGGAATAAATGCTGAATGGCAGGGATAGTATACCCCGCAATACCAGCAGCGTGCCGATATAGATCAACCCGTTCCAGATTTCAGACAGATTGAATCCCCTGACCACCAGATCGAGATAATTGAATCCGCCGCTGAACCAGAAAATCAGCGTTATTGCTAAACTTGTTCCGGCGGTTAAGAATCCAAAACGGGTATTAACCCTGGTATACAGTCTGTGATTTACCGTAGCGTTCGGCGTCATAAATATCTTTGAATTCCTGTGGTAATCCGGTTTGCAGACATTTCAGGTTCAGCAGGTTTATATATAGATCCAGAATATATCCGGCAATTAAGGTCAGCAGAATAATCAGTGCATATACATTCATGATTTTTCTCTCAATTCGTCCGAGCAATCTTATTTTATATAACCATAATCAACCGCCCGGGAATTCCATATTTTATTATTTTGTTTTAATTTATAAATTATTTGGTTCCTTTAAAAGAAACAGATATAATATCAAATTAATATACTCCGCAGATATGGCAGACAGATACAAACCAGTTGATTCAGCAGGACCCAGGCCGTTAATTCTCGATCCGAATCTGCATCTGATATTCGGAATCACCCTGGTTGCAGTTATGGGGGTCTCCAACCTCACGCCCGCATTCCCCAGTATGATTAAAGCAATGCAAATTCCGCCTTCGGCCATCGGTTTGATCATCACCGCCTTCACCCTGCCCGGCGTAATTCTTACTCCGGTAATGGGAGTACTGGCCGACCGTTGGGGCCGGAAAAAAATATTAATTCCCTCCCTGATGCTATTCGGTTTAGCGGGGACTTTTTGCTTCTGGGTTAAAAATTATAACCTGCTGCTGATTTTACGGATTTTACAGGGTATCGGAGGCGCCGCCCTTGGTTCACTTAATCTGACCCTGATCGGTGATCTGTACCGCGGCAAGGAACGGGCTGCCATAATGGGTTATAATGCCGGTATATTAAGTATCGCCACGGCTGCTTATCCGGTGTTGGGGGGTGCGCTTACCCTGCTTGGCTGGAATTACCCTTTCTTAATGACGATAGTGGCTGTACCTATCGGTATCCTGGTGTTGTGCTATTTAAAAAACCCTGAGCCCATCCAAAAAGTCAATTTAAAGGATTACCTTCGTCACACATTTTCACTGATCAATAATCGGCACATCTGGTTACTCTATTCGCTAAGCATGTTCATCTTTATTATTCTATACGGTTCTTATCTGACCTATTTTCCTTTGCTGCTGTCCAAGAATTTTTCAGCCTCTGCTTTCACGATTGGTGTGCTGCTGTCTTCTTCTTCCGTGCTGAATGCCTTTGCTGCCACCCAGGCAGGCAAACTGATCACGCGTTTTTCCGAAAAATCACTGATCAAATGGGCCTTCATATTTTTCCTGTTTTCAATGCTGATCACCCCTTTTATAGGGAACATCTATCTGATCCTGCTGCCAACCTGCATCTTTGGACTGGGAATGGGTCTGGGCATGCCCAGTCTACAGAATTTACTGACCGGTTCGGCGCCCCTGGAGAACAGGGCCGCGTTTATGTCCTTAAACGGAATGATGCTGCGGTTGGGACAGACCCTCGGACCGGTTTTAACCGGCCTGGTGTATGCCCTGGCAGGATTAAATGCAGCTTTTTTTGCCGGGGCCGGAATAGCTCTGGCAGTATTGTTCGTGTTGATTGTCCGCAAATTCTAACAGACTGATGAGCGGGCTAAGATAACTCCAGCATACGGTCAATGGCTTTTCTGGCTTTTACCATAATAGCCGCAGGTACTTCGATTATATACTGATTATAGCGCAGGGAATCCAGCGTTTCTTCCAGAGTAATTTCATTCATATGCGGACAACGAATATTGCACAAACGGACCATCTCTTTTTCAGGATTTTCAGCCACAATATTATCGCCCATACTGCATTCGGTGAGTAACAGATAGCGGGGTGCATTGCTTTTCTGGACATAGGCAATCATTTTAGAAGTACTTCCCGAAAAATCTGACGCGGCAATCACATCCGGCCGGCATTCAGGATGAGCCAGTACCATGACGTCGGGGAACTGTTTACGAATATTTTTAATATCTTCTACCGTAAAACGTTCATGTACTTCGCACTTTCCATGCCAGCCCAATATCTCAAATTCCAGATTTTCATGTTTGCTGCGGGAACGTGGTTTATGAGAGGGAAAAATAATTTTTTTATTGGTTTCCCGGGCCACATTTCCGGCCAGATATTCATCCGGCAGGAAAATCACCCGTTCACTGCCTAAACTCTGCACAATCTTCGCCGCGTTGCCGGAAGTACAACAAATATCAGATTCTGCTTTCACATCGGCATATGTATTGATATAAGTAACCACCGGGATGCCGGGATATTTATGGCGTAATTGACGGACGTCAGCGGCAGTAATACTTTCAGCCAGTGAACACCCTGCTTTTTTGGCAGGTAACAGTACAGTTTTTTGCGGATTCAGAATTTTTGCTGTTTCGGCCATGAAGCGCACACCGCAGAATACAATCGGATCACCGGTAGTGCTGGCTGCCGCCCGGCTCAGTTCCAGGGAATCACCGACAATATCGGGCACGGTATGATAGAGTGCCGGTTCCATGTAATTATGCCCCAGTATCACTGCCCCTCTTTCTTTTTTCAGACGGTTTATCTGAAAAACCAATTCAGATTTATACCTGATCTCGGCATCCGGTATCAAATGGTGCAACTTCCGCTGCATTAATATATATGTTTCGTTGACTGTATCGGCCTGTATCGGCATGATAAAATTTTATCCTGATTTAAATTAAATGTTCAGTTCTGCTAATAACAATCATTACCGCTTTAAATATTCCGGGTAAATCAGAACCATTATTGTATTTAACGCGGATTCAAACAAATAGTGCCGGATTATGGTTAAAAATATTAATCCGCCCAGGGTATCGGAAAATTCAGTTTTTTAAGTTTTTCTTCCACTTCCCCTCTTTCGATATTCTTTGTCAACTTGCCATTTTTATAGGCGAGCCAGCCAAATTCTTCCGCCAGTTTAATGGCCTGGTCCTTTTCTCCCCTGTTCAACGCTTTAATAACTTCATTTTCCAGGCGGGAAAGGGATAATGCTTCGATACGGTAATCCCGGAAGCCTTCCCAACACAGCGGGCACCAGCGCTTGACGATTTCCTGTCCGATCGTATTAGCATACTGCCTGATTTCATACTGGGCGTTCGCAGCCATGCGCAATTCCAGGAAGTGCAGCAGGTTATGCAAATCGATTTTCCAGTAGGCTTCGGTAAAAGTGGACAGGGGCAGATCCTTGCGGGCCTGTTCTCTGGCCACTCCCAATTCGAGTCGCCGTTCATACAGTTTACGGGCCAGGTCCTGGATCTCCTGTTCCTGCTGGCTCAATTCTGTTCCTTTCTGCACATCCAGCAAGCCTTCACTGCCCTGGCGATTGGTCTGGGCCTGCAACCGCCATTCATCCGGTTGAGTTGTCTGCATGGCATCGATTGCCACCGAATAGCGGGTGGAATATTCATTTATGTTGGCTGTACGATGCCTGATCCATTGACGCCAGCAATCCATCGGCACCCGCAGATGCAATTTAATTTCGCACATTTCAAACGGTGTAGTATGGTCGTGACGCAACAGGTAGCGGATCAAGCCACGGTCTTCCTGGATCTTTTTGGTACCCTTGCCGTAAGAAACCCGCGCTGCCTGGACAATGGACGAGTCGGATCCCAGATAATCGATCAGGCGTACGAAACCATCATTTAAAACTTTAAATGGTTTGCCCAGGATTTCATCAAGGGCCGCCACCTGAATTCGTTCCAATTTTTCCGGTTGTTGTTCCATAATGATGCTCTTTACTTTTTGAACCTGAATTATTGTTTATTTAATTCCTGATAGGCAGCCTGATAAACTTCCTTGCTCGTTTCGTTCTGAACCCAGATTACCACAGCCAGATTCAACGGATCAGGATTGTCGGGTCGCACACTCCAGCCTGGAAAGTTTTTATAGCGTTCAGGCGGATTTTTAGCGAAGTCATCAAGATATTTAATAATACTATCGTTCACATTCTGCAAATTGATCGTTTCAGCAATTGAGCTTTCACCATCTTTAAATATAACCGGGATACCGGTTCCCTGGTTAACCATGTACCTTACGACAAAAGCATGCTGTGATATTCCATTCGCACCGGTATAGTTCACACTCTTTTCTGCCAGGGCGATGTAGAGGTTGAGCGGAGATTTCTCTGCTTTGTCTGACGAAGATACTTTACCTTTGATCTGGATCGACTGATTCTGCTGTTCTGCAGAAAGAACAAGTGTAATCCGGGACGGCAAAGTTTTATATTTCTCAATTACCTGTTCATACCGGAAGAATAAACTTTTTTTCACCAGTTCCGGTCCACCTCCGGCATGGTTGCTCAGACCATTCATAAAAACGGTGGGAGTTCCAAAATCCCTGCCATAAAATCCATAGCGGGCTTCAGAGAATGTATTAGTCAGGGGATCGGGACCGGGTATATGCAGGTGGTATTCCAAAAGTACCATGGTTTGCCGCGGGTAATATTCAGCCAGTAAATCCAGGGCTTTGTCGGCACCGACACATGGACCGCACTCCGCACCCGTAAACAATTCCGTCAATACTGCACGTTCGGAGATATTGCTTGTACGACAGGGTGTTGTCCGGGATTAAAGGAGATTAATTCCTGTTTATATTTTCCTGCAGCGTTATTAATTTCTGCTTCCGTGTAACCCGAATTTTTTGCCAGGGATAGCAATTCTTCGTTCGGCTCCAGCACCAGACCACTCAATACCGCCCGAAATGTTTTCTCTTTCTGGCCGGTTTGTTGATAGGCCAGTCCCAGATTGAACCAATAATCCTGATCATAGGGCAGGGCCAATTGCTGCCAGGGTTCAAGAATTTCAATCATTCTCACATAATCATTTCTGGTTTTATAGACCAGGGCCAGATTTTTATTTAAAAGTATTTGTTCATCAGGAGAAGCATTTTTGTCAAGCGCCTGTACGGCTTCCCCGGCCCACTTTTCGGCGCGATCAAGGTTAATTCCGGTGCGGACTAGCAACATTGCGGCCTGGCTGCGGGATATCGGGGTATTATTCTGCCTGAGAAAATCGTCAATGGTCTGCTCTACAATTTCTTTAGCCAGCGCCTGGCGGGTTTCGGTTTGCGGCCTTGCTTCGCTAAGCCAGTCATTAAAGTTTTTTAAAGCTGGCATTTCTGCGCCTAGCAGTATGGCCCGGGCCATGGTGCCAACTGCAACCGTGCCTTTATTATTAGCATGCTGGTACTCAGCCAGGCGGCTTAAAAAGTCGCCATCATCTTCATATCCGGGCATCGCTTCTACCTGGATCTTTTCGGCAGACGCTGCATCACCGGTTTTAAACAGGGTGTAAGCCCAGGTATCCAGAATCATTCCCAGGCGGCGGTAATTGCTTTCACGGCCTAATTGCACAGCCCGTTCAGCATAGACCCTGGCCGAATCCAGGGCTATTCCTTTTTCCGCCAGCGTCCAGGCCATACTGTTATAATCCTGCATACGGGCATCCGCTGGAACCAGGGCTAAATACCGGACAGCTGCGTCTAATGCGGCCTCGCCGCGACCCAACGCCGCTTCATTCCTGAAGATATGCTGAAAGGCCCGCTTGATGTTTTTGCTTTCAGGAAAATCCTTTACAAACTGCCTCAGGGCACTGCTGCGCTGCTGCGGATCTTTTAAATCCAGGGCCTGTTGTAACGATTCCTGTTCGCTTGCTTTCTTACAGAAGAAAGCGAATCCGATTAACAAAATCAGCAGGAACCCGTAAGATCTTCCGGTAAAATTCTGCATGTTTAATCCTTTTTATTGAAGGCGTCGGTTATTACTGATACATTAACAAACAGAAATTTAATTCTCAGCGCATTAATGTGCTACAATTAATAATCCCGTTTGCATTATTAACAGTTTTTTTTATAATATTAGGGAATCCGCTGTTCTGCAGCTAACGAATAAGAAGGAAATATGAATCCAGCAAATTATATCGCCTTTCAGGGTATACGCGCCGCACATTCGGAAGCAGCCTGTCGCCAGGCTTATCCCGATAAACAGACTATGCCTCTGCCCTCTTTTGAAGATGTATTCGAAGCCGTGCGCAGCGGGCAGGCTGCCATGGGTATGGTACCGATTGAAAATTCACAAACCGGCCGCGTGGCGGAAATTCATAGTTTGCTGCCACAAATGGACCTGTACATTATCGGTGAATACATTCAAGCCATTGAACAACATCTGCTGGCAATTCCCGCGTCGAAACTGGAAGATCTGCGGCATGTTTATTCCCACCCGCAGGCGCTATTGCAATGCCGCCAGACTTTGCGCCAGTTGAAAATCCAGATGCACGATTATGCCGATACGGCTCTGGCCGCCCATGATGTGGCCGAATGGCAGGATCTGAGCAAAGCTGCCGTGGCATCGGAGCTGGCGGCACAGGAGTATAACCTTAAAATCATTAAACGGAACATGGAAGACAGTCCGGATAATAAAACGCTCTTTGTATGCCTGGGACGTGAACCCGTTGATCCGGATCCCGCCAGCGGCAAGGTGGTGACCTCGGTCATCTTCTCCACCCGGCATATTCCTGCTGCTTTGTACAAAGCCCTGGGCGGATTTGCCACCAATAAAATTAATCTGCTAAAATTGGAAAGCTACATCCCGCCGCATATCACGCGTAAAGCGCATTTCTTCGTTACTTTTCAGGGACACCAAAAGGATAAGTCAGTTCAGCTGGCCCTGGAAGAACTGGCCTTTTTCTGTGTGGAAGTAAAAATACTCGGTTCTTATCTGGCGGATTCTATCCGTTTTAAATGATCCGCTGCTGGTGAAATATATTTCATAAAGTAATTTAATTTCCGCCTACCCTTTTCCTGAAGGCAATCAGCGTTCCCAGCAACAGTAAAACTGTTCCGCTCCACAGAATGCTCATAAACGGTTTTTTACTGAATTCCACCACCAGTTCATCAGTAACCGTTGCGGATTGTGCAGCACGCAGCTGCAGCCTGCAGTTGCTGTTCCGGTGAAAACCAGGGCCACAATCTTCTGGTCGGCATTTAGATCATTCAATATAACGGTCGGTGCTGCTGCGCTGGTATTCTCTCTTTCCACAGGTAGTACCGCGGGTCTGGATTGCTTCCCTTTTTCCCCGATTAACAGCACCGGTTTGATTACCTCAGTCCGGTTATTAAAGGTCACTTCCAGTATCGCGCCGACGCTGAACGCGCCTGTTTCCTGGTGATTGGCGACCTCAAACCCGGTAAAGAGTACATCATAACCATCTACTTGTATCCGCTCCCCTTTTTTCAGTTGTATGGACCGGTCATGAGTATGACCAGAACGGTGCTCCAACGGTGATAGATACAGATCGTACAGAAATCCGGCAACAACGTCGGGTTCACGCATTAACTGGCGATTAGAAGCCGAGACATAGAGTCTGGGTCTGGCCAGTCTTTCTTTTTTTCCATTGCTCAGGTGGACGGTGGCGATATTCTTGCCATCCGCGGCCTCGTCCAATCCCTGAAACGTCAGTTGATAACCGAGTGCTTTCACTGGTTGGTTTTTGGGTAATATGAGTTGCTCACTACTGGCAAAGTTGCCGGAGACGATAATCCCGATAAAAATGATGCCCACGCCAAAATGAGCCAGGGGTGCAGCCGTGGATTGCCAGCTGATTCTGCCCTGCCTGAACAGGACTATCAGATTGCTGACCAGGGCAAACACAGCCGTAAAGATAAACAGGATCAGCAGGTATTCCCGCAAACCCGTCAGCCAGATCGCCACCGCAGAAATAAGTCCCAGTAAAACCGGAACCATCAGGCGCCGGGGAATGGTACGCACGTCCTTTTCTGCCCAGTACAGGAATGGCGTTATACCCAGCAGGAGTGCCATGAGAATACCCACGGGCAGATTCATCTTATTGTAGAAGGAAGTGTCAACCTGCGAGGCCTGACCCAGCAGACCCGTGATCAGCGGAGAAGAAGTACCGATAAAGGTCAGCAGGGCGGCGGCCGAGAAAAGCCACAGACTTCCCACCAGGGCATTCTCGCGGTTCGGAGTTGACAAATCAACCGGTTGTTTGGGCAGCGTTCTTGAGCGTAAGATGAATATCCAGAAACCAATCAGCAGCATGGCAATCATGTATATGATCAGGAAGGAGTTAATACCCAGGTCGCTGAAGGAATGAACCGAAAAATCAGCCAGCACTCCGCTGCGGGTAAGAAAAGTGGCATAGACCACCAGCAGATATGATAAAATAGCTAAGAGGTAATTGGTTCTTCTGAGGGCACCGCTTCTTTTTTGGATAATCAGGCTGTGCAGCAAGGCCAGCGTAGTCAGCCAGGGGATCAGCGAGGAATTTTCCACAGGGTCCCAGCCCCAATAACCGCCCCAGCCAAGGGTTTCATACGCCCAGAATCCGCCGATAATAATACCCGCCCCCAGGGTCAGGGCTGCAAAGACCGTCCAGGACAGGGCCGCCTGGGTCCAGGCGTCATATTCCTTTTTAAGCAAGGAAGCAAGGGCCAGCACAAAGGGAAAAGTAATAGCGGCATAACCGACAAAAAGTATCGGCGGATGAATGATCATCCAGAAATTCTGCAGCAGTGGATTCAGGCCGGCGCCTTCGCTGTGATGTTCGGCCATCAGGCGGAACGGGCTGGCCTGTATCAATAAGAGCAAAAAGAAGATTTGCACAATGTTTACCAGCACCATGGCCACGTTCTCGAACATTTTACTGGTTCTGATCAGCACGATCCCCATTACAGCAGTATACAGGGTCCATAATAAGAATGAACCTTCCTGGCCGGCCCAGAAGGTGGAGAGCAGAATACCGAAAGGCAAATCCCGCGAAGTATACTGGTACACATAGCTGACCTGAAAATTATGCGTGATGATCAGGTAAAAGAGATACAGAACGGCTACAGCAATAAAACTGCAGGCCAGATAATAGGTTAGACGGGCATTAAGCAGACTTGAATCGGATTTCGCAGCCGATTTTTTCTTTTCACGAGTTGTACTATTTTGTTCTTTCCAGGCGTGCTGGAAATAAAAAATAGCGGATATAATTGTAGCGGCCAGAGCAAGATAAATCGCCATCAGTCCGAATTTCATCAATATCCTCCACATCAGAATTAAAATGTATTTACCGTAGGGACAGGTCGCGACCTGTCCCTACTTTTTTTGGTCAGATAGTGCTATCCCGGCGAGAGCCGGAATCTCAATTTACATTTTTACAACGCTTAAATTACGAAATTTATTTTGTGATTCGAAAGATTTATGTGTGTTTAAGAATAATCAATGGCCATCTGGTAAATTTGATCGATGATCTCGTCAACCGTCTGTTTAAGTTCGGTACCCATGCGTTTGTACTCATCCGGGACAGAGTCCTGCATGAAATACATCAGGGCGTAGTAGATAGGTTTATATTTATCTTTAATATCAAAGCGGTTTTCGGTAAATAACCGGTAAAGATAGTCAAATTGTTTTTTAGCCATCATCAGCATCAGGAAAGGTTCAATCCCGGCACTGAAATTGGTCAGAATTTCCTCCTGGTTGATGAATTCGCGGGCACGCTGTAATGCTTCCTCAAAACGATTATTCCACAGCATAATCATGGTACAGACATATTCATTGACCGGTACATTTTCCTTACTCACTGCCCGGGTCATCAGTTGCAGGGCATCTGTTTTATTTATTTTCTTGATGAAGTACAGCCAGGCCAGATTATTCATAGCCTGAATATGTCCGATTTCCACGGCCAGGCTGTAATAACGGATCGCCTGGTCATAGTCCTTGAAGATCTTCTGATACAGCAGGGCCAGGTTATTCATGGCATCGCCATTGCCCTTCTCGGTAGCCAGGGTATAATAGGTAATCGCTTTTTTAAAATCCTTCAATTTACTTTCATATAGTAATCCCAATCTGAAGAGCGCCTCGATATTTCCTTTCTTGTAGGCCAGCAAATATTGTGCTTCGGCCTTGTTCGGATCCTTGAATCCGGTATCATACAGATTGGCCAGGTTGAAGACCATGCGGGTATTGCCCTTGGCAATTGCCGAGAGATAATACTCTTCGGCCCTGCTGATATCGTTCAGGTACATTTCATACAGAAAACCGATCATGCCGTCCACAAAGTCAGTTTTACTTCTGATATCCAGCAAATTACGCAGGGCTGCCTGGTATTTTTTTTCAGCATAATTATGGGTAAAAGCATTATAAAGTTCACGGTCCGATTTGGTCAGTTCAGTGATCAGATCCTTGTTTTTTTCACTTAACAATTTTCTGGTTTCCAGGATCAGATTATACTGCAATTCGTCCGGAATGGAAGTACCGGCCAGTGCTTCGGTCATATACAGGGCGTGTTTTTCATAAAGCACACCAGACTTCAAAGCCTGCAGGTGCCGTTCGGCCCTTAGAATCAGTTCTTCTTTACTGCACCAGTTTTCCAGAAAGCGCACCAGCCACAGAACCCTGTTCCTTTCTTTGCGCCGGCCATAGCGCATTAAATACCAGATATTGAAAAACCGTTCATTGACCTGATAAAAATGATTCTTGATCCGGGTACGAATTTTAATCACGACATTATTTTCTTCGAGTTGTTTTAATTGGGCCGATACTGCCTTGCTCTCCATGTGAATATCTCTGGAAATTTCCCTGACCCCCACGGCATCCCAGTTCATGGCGATGGTATGCACAATTTCCTGTTGCTGTGCCGACAGATCGTCCATGCGGTGCTTATATAACGGAGTTACCCGGTCCAGTATTATTTCCAGGTCACGGAAGGAATCACCGCTTTCATTATCAACAAAGATTTCAAAAAGCAGCACGATAGTGCGCGGAACCCCGCCGGTTAAGCGGCGCAGCGATTCAATCCGCCCCGGTTCGTTTTGTACTATATCTTTGATCGAATCCAACTGGTAATGCTCGCCCAGTTTCAACAGCAGATTGATGGTTTCCTTACGGTCCAGGCCGTTTAAAAGAATAACTTTAAAAAAATCAAAAAGAGGTTTGGAGACGGGGGCATAATAATCGAGCGTAAACGAAGAACTGCCGATGATACGTATATCATTGTCTTTAATCAGAATCTCACGCAACTGTTGTTGTTCGGCACTCTCAAATTTGTTGATCATGTCTCCGAGATTATCGATGAACAGGATCAGTTTCTTGTTCTGCTGATGCAGGGACTCCTTCAGATAGTAATAGCATTGCTGCGGGTAATCCGGATCATCAATATGGTTCTGCATTTGTTCATACAGACCAAAAAATTTTTCATCCTTTTCTTCTTCCAGTTGCAGAGCGACATTTTCCCATAATTTACAGACGGTGCGGATATGGTACTGTTCTTCATCGAAGCGGACAGGGATCAGCCATTGATTTACTTCGGGGGCGTCACTGATTTCATGGTACAGTCGTAACAGCAGTGTTGTTTTACCGCTGCCGCGCTGTCCCAGCAGCAGATAGTGCCTGGATGGATTTTTCATCTTATCCGATTTAATCTGGTTGGCTAGATGTTCAAATTCACGCAGGCGGACCACGAAATTTTCCAGCAATTCGCTTTTGGTCTGGTTGGCCGGATTATAGATATTTAATATATTATAGTTGTGATAGAGCATGGACCCTGGTCGAATAGGTTAAATCAATCCCAAATTAACAATAAAGATCGGCAGGAAGCAAAAAAACTTGATAAACATGAGGTTACCTCAGTTTCTTTAAAACTAAATTAATCAGATCCCGGGTCATGTCTACGCCAGGGCTTCGACATGCCCGGGATGACAAGACTGGGAAAACGTCATCCCGGCCCCCGAGCCGGGATCCCGGTTATAATTTAGATTTCTCAATTACCAGTCAGCTTTATATAAAATTAGCCCTGAAATTTGCATAATCGCAGATCACCAGTCGACCGCCGTCTTTGGTTATGAAACCTTTGTTAATCAGCAGGCGCATGGAGCGGGAAATCGTTTCCCGGCTGGTGCCGACCATGCTGGCAATATCTTTTTGTGCCGGTAAACGGGTAATTTCGACCAGCCCCCGGTTAAGATCGCCCAGATTTTCAGTAAATTGCAGCAAGGTATTAGCCAACTTGCCCGTAGCATCCTGAAAAACCATACTTTTAATCTGTTCCCCTTTACGCCGCAGGCGCTGAGTCATCTCCTTAAGCAGATTAATGAAAATCCCCGGACACCTCCGGAGTATGGATTGCAGGTTATCATGCTGCAGGGAAAGAATATAAGAATCTTCACAGGTAACGATGTTGGTGGTACGGCCCTGATCGCCGAAGATGGCCATTTCACCGAAGAAATCCCCCTCGGCGTAGAAGGCAAAGATGGCTTCCCGCCCGTCTTCACTGATGCCGGTCTCCTTGACCCTCCCCTTCAGCACTACAAATAATTTCGAATCGATCTGCTCTTCAAATAAAATCATGGTATTCTTTTTATGAAATTGACGGCAGGAATCAGTATGAATCGCCTGCAGTTCAGCATCCGACAGATCAGAAAATAAAGGAATACTTTTTAGTGCAATGACTTCCATACCACCTCCCTGTTTAATGATTTATAACTAAAATATATATGACAAAATATATTTTGTCAAGTAAATGACAAAAATATTTTTGTTATTTTTTTGAATGCATAATTACTAATTACAAGTTATTTAATAACAATATGTTAAATAGAGGCGAAAATATAATGCTTATATTGAAGGATAATTATGACTGCGGTTTCTGTCCTGGACATCAACGGTTGGCGAATTGTTAGTGATCGGATATATAATCAGCTGGCAACAGGTTCACCAACCATTGTTCAGCCTGTTTTATATCGATAAAATATTTGATATTAACACCACGATTGACAGCCACGGTCTCAGCAAAACGCAATGATTCCGGATCGTGTTTTTTTTCCACATCGACATAGGCAATTTGCTGAATCTCGGGTGAAATGGTGGGACTCATCTTTTCTATTATGGCGAAAATATCAAAGGTGCTGATGGTTGGTCCGCTGAATCCGTCTTCGATCAGGACTTTGCGGTATTTATAATTCAGGCAGGTTTGCTGTATTTCGCTCAGACTATTTAATACATTTTCAGGTGTGCTATCAGCAATAATCCGAGCATGCAGGTAATCCTTTTTCTGAACGAACGTAATGGTATAAGACATAACCTATCTCTTATTACCTGTCCAATTATACATAAGATTTATCTTATATGAAAAAGGTTTTATTAAAATTTTTCTTTCCTCATAAATGAAACAGGAACGAATATGACACTAGCCCCTATTTTCTATATTGCCTCATATCCAAATACAACCTATATTTTTGAAAAAACTATCTGCAAAATGTCAAAAGTAATCATCGGTATCCACGGCCTGGGCAACAAGCCCCCTGATACATTGCTGGCCTCCTGGTGGCGTCTGGCCATCGAGGAAGGATTAAACACAATTGCCAAACCGCATTATTTCTTTAAATTCCACCTGGCTTACTGGTCCCGTTTTTTGCATCAGCAGCCGCTTGATCCGCAACTTAACGATCCGGAAAATCCGTTATTTGTCCCTGATCCGTATCTGCCGGCAGCTATCACTCCGTCCAACAAATCTTCCTCCCTGCGCCAGAAAATGGCGGGAGTTTTTAAAAAACAGATGAGTCACATTCTGCTTGACACCGATTTCACCATACGCCACAGTCAACTTAGTGATATGGTGATTCATTATTTCTACAAGGATCTGGATATATATTATTCGGCTAATTGTCCGGATGCCGGGCATGTTCATTTGGCTGCGCGGGATTGCATACAATCTCAATTGATTTCTATCCTGCGGGAACACCGTAAAAAAGATATCATGATAATAGCCCATTCCATGGGTACGATTATCGCCTATGATGTTCTCAAACAACTGGAAACTGAATTAGTGATCGATACCCTGGTCACCCTTGGCTCCCCGCTGGGACTGTCCACCATACAGCGCCGCCTCCACCCCGGTAGTCAATCGGGAAATAAAAAAAATTTTAACCTGGTCACTCCCCAGAACATCCGCAGGTTCTGGTTCAATTTTGCCGATCCGGAAGATAAGGTAGCCATGGATTACCAGCTGGCCGGGGACTTTGCCGAAAACCGTCTTGGTGTTAAACCACTCGATTACCTGGTGCATAACAATTATGAATTACATGGAGAAAGGAATCCGCATAAAATATACGGATACCTGCGGGCGAAGCAGGTAGCGGAAACCATCGACAATTTTCTGAACTCCGAACGGTTTAAGGTTTCTATCTGGATTGGTGATAAAATTAACCGTATCTGGGGCGAGAAGAAGGTAAAATATGAATCGCGCTGAAATGATCAGTCGCCTGGCTGATCCGGCGGAAAAATGGGATTTTATCATCATCGGCGGCGGGGCTACCGGCGTGGGTGCAGCAATTGAAGCGGCCTCCCGCGGGTACCGTACGCTGTTAGTCGAACAAAGCGATTTCGGCAAAGGAACCTCCAGCCGCAGCACCAAGTTAATCCACGGTGGTGTGCGCTATCTGAAACAGGGCAATCTCTCCCTGGTGCTGGAAGCTTTAAAAGAACGGGGTATTCTTCATCGCAATGCCCCGCACCTGGTACATAATTTACCTTTCATTGTCCCTAACTATGACTGGTGGGAAGGTCCGTTTTATGGTATCGGTCTCAAATTATATGACATCTTAGCCGGCCGTGAGGGATTCGGTGATTCTAAAGTACTTTCCAAAGAAGAAACCATTCAGCATCTGCCCACGATTGAAACTCAAGGTTTAAAAGGCGGAGTTATTTATTTTGACGGCCAGTTCGATGATGCCCGGCTGATCATCAACATGGTCAAAACCGCAGCCGAACAGGGTGCGGCCCTGGTTAATTATATGGAAGTTAAAGCATTACTTAAATATAATGACATGGTAATTGGAGTACGGGTTCAGGATAGTGAAAATAGCCAGGAATATGAAGTAAAAGCAAAAGTTGTAATCAATGCCACCGGGGTTTTTACCGACCAGATCCGCCGGATGGATGAACCGGAAACCGCACCCATCATCCGGCCCAGCCAGGGCATTCATCTGGTCCTGGATAAAAGTTTCCTGCCCGGCGACAGTGCGATCATGATTCCCCAGACCGATGACGGCCGGGTGCTGTTTGCTATCCCCTGGCATAATCGCATAGTAGTCGGGACTACCGAAACAGCGGTACAGTCGATCGAATTGGAACCTGCCCCATATCCGGAAGAATTGGAATTTCTATTAACCCATGCCGCGCGTTATCTGACCAGGGATCCGCTGCAGAGCGATATTCTGAGCGTTTTTGCCGGCCTGCGACCACTGGTTACAGATTCAGATAACCTAAAGGATACCGCTGCCCTTTCACGCGATCATCTGATTCATATTTCCCGTTCGGGTCTGGTAACGGTTGCCGGCGGGAAATGGACCACCTACCGCAAAATGGCTGAAGATACCATTGACCAGGCCGCCATCCTGGCCCAACTGGATACGGTGCCCAGTATCAGCAAAAATCTCAACATTCATGGGTATCATAGTAATGCTACAATATTCGGTGATTTCCAGGTTTATGGTTGCGATGCTCCCGAGATTTTAAATCTGCTTGCTGAAAAGCCTGAATACCAACAAAAATTATCTGCCGATCCGCCCGTATATATTGGTGAAATTATCTGGGCTGTGCGTGAGGAGATGGCCAGAACCGTTGAAGACTTCCTGTCCAGACGTACACGGATGTTGCTGTTGGATGTTAAAACAAGTATGGAAATGGCACCACGGGTGGCGGAGATAATGGCTAAGGAAATGGGACAGGACTCTTCCTGGAAAATGGAACAGATAAAGCATTATCTAAATCTTGCCAGGAAATACACTGTATAAGATTTATCGGCAAGTTTCTCCTTGGCTGCAATTCCCTGCCAGCGGAGCAATTGTTCACTAATGCCTGCAGCCACAGCCTTCCTATGGTCTATCCACACAGAAACCCGACGGTGCTGATCTCAAAACTATAATAGCCGTTTAATAATATAATAGACGCATTATTTTATTTTTATGATTTTTCCACTGCTAATTATTTTATCATTTAATATAGTCTGATAGAAATAAATTCCGTTGGAAACACGCCCTCCCCATCTTTCTTGCTTATTTATTTTACCAATATTCCTTCCCAATATATCATATATATACACTCGATATGGTTCCGGAATTTCTATATTAACATAGTTCCTGAATGGATTGGGATATATATTCGGTTTTATAAATTCAACGGATAAATGACCACACTGTTCGACCTCTCCATTATAGCTCACGGAATATAGACTATACCATGTATTATTGTTGATATTATCTGCAAAGCTATAATTTTGTTTATCACTGAAATTACCTCCCACTAAACCGTCGTTTGTTTTATATGAACTTAACAATGTAAAATCTTTATTGTCAAGAGATTTATATATCTCAAATCCAGCATTATTAACTTCGGTTGACGTATTCCAAATCAGCGTAATTTTATTATTGTTTAACACGTAATCAAAATTTACCATATTGACCGGAAGCGAATTATCATAAAGAATAGCTAACATGTTCCAATAAGCCTTTGCTTTCTGCACACAACTTTCCAGGGTAGCATGACCGCCCTGACTATATCCGTAAAATTGTGGATGTTCCACGGGAAAAACAACTCCGTTATATGTTGTCGTGGCCTGCTCCCAAAGATTGGTTGATGGATTAAACCACCAGCTGTCCAAATCCTCAAAATCAAATATTATTTTCTTATGAGCAATGCAGTAATTGCGAATTTGCTGATTTCTCAAAAATCTATTAAATCCTTCAGATCCGGTTGCTTGTGCGTTTCCGGTCATATAAATAAATGTAACATTGGGAAATTCACTTTCCAGTGCAGAAATATTGTTAAGATAAACAGTTATATACGAAGCGCCCCAGGTATCAAGTTGAACACACCAGGCCCATTCTGAAATATTTATTGCCCTGTAAGAGTTCAGAGTATTTCTGGTCAAATTAAGTCCGGCATCGCCGGACCAGTACTTTTCCGGCAGAATATATGTTTCACCATTACTTTGACCGTCTAATATACAAAGGGCATTTTCTTCGAACGAAAGCGCACCAGCGGTTATATTAACGTTATAAGTTGGTGATTTTTCCAATTCAAGCAATCCTCTGACTATTTGATACCCGTGGGATGTATGCGCGTAATGAATCTTGAACATATTTTTGATTTCCGGAGTATTTGTTGGCAACCTGGTATTATTATGATTTATTATTAACTGTCCGCTTACCGTACAACATAATGACAGAATTAAAATTAATATTTTCATCTAAACTCTCCCCCGATTGCAGACTACGGCTTTTTACGCCCGATGATATTCTCGCGCGTGGTGTAGGCAATACCATGGTAGGTCAGTGCCAGGGCCGCCGAGAATGATCAGGACCAGTCCGATATACATTATCTGTTTCATATGTTTAATCTCCTTTTATTAGAAATTTTGCGGGTGCCGACGGCTACCCCGATTTACGTCCTTGATAGACTCTGATCAGCATGACGACGATGGCAATCACCAGCAGAACATGAATGAAGCCACCCACAGTATTGCCGCTGAACAATGCAAACAACCACAAAACCAGAAGAACCACAAAGATGGTCCAAAGCATGTTTGGCTCCTTTCCGCTGATCCTGTCACCGAATGATAGAGATATATATTGGAAACAAAGCTGAGCAGACTTTCAGGTCCGCTCAGCTTGGTGAGTGATTACAGACCGAACAGGAACCCGACGGTGATGACATAGAAATTGCTTTTCAAATCAGCACTGCCCGGGATTTCTTTAAAATCATAATTCAGAAAGACGTAGCGAATATCACCGGTCACTTTGAAAGTTGAACCGACGGGTAGTTCCACGCCGCCGCCAAAATGCCAGCCAAATTCCTGCGTTGTCTCGTCTTTAAACAACGGTAACTTGCTCTGGTCATAATCGTAAGTTACACTGTACCAGCCGGCGCCAATAGCTCCGTAAACAATGGGGATGGGATAAATCAAACCGGTTACCATCACCGGCCAGCTGCGAACCGTCAAGGCGTCATCCGCATATTTTTCCTGACGATAATTGATGGATGCTTCAAGACCAAGAACCGGCATCAATTTGAACCGCCAGGCTACTCCACCCATGAATGATCCCTGGTCGGCATCCTGGGCTTTATAATAACCAACCTGCGGTCCCACACTTACGCTCTGTGCCTTCACCGGGACGATCAGCACCGTGATTAATCCCACTATCAACAAAATTTTCTTCCACATAAAATTACCTCCGTTAAATTAATGATTGATTGTTTTTTATTAGAGCACATGTTTGATGTTGAGGGCTGCATTCGGAAAACTTTCAAATAAATTCAAGCCAATACTTTTAAAGTCCAGTGTGGCGTTGATATTTTTATTAGCTTCCTTTTTGACAAGATCTATAAGTTGTGGTTTTACAATTAGCGGAACAACGATCATGGCAGCAAACAAAAGGAAAAGCGATATCCCCAGAATAAATAGTATCTTTTTCATGGATTCATCTTGTATTTATATCAGGCGCATCGTTCCTTTTCACAAATTTACTCACCTGCTCTCTTCTGTCTTTTCTGAGTATCCTGACTTATTCTCTCGCTCCAGGGATGGTGCTGTTTAGGAATCTGCAGGTTCAGATTTCGTAAGGTCCTATCCGTAACAGTAGAACCGTAAGACGCATGATCTTTTACGGTTATGGTATAGAGTGCAAAGACATCTCCTGAAAGTGTTTCCTGCCAGCCGACGAATACCGCATCTGAATTCGGGGGAAATATTTTTTTGTGTTTAATCATGTCAGATTCTCCACATTAATGAATTGTTTAAAATAAGAACGGTTCGTCGGCATTCCACTTGCATCTAAAGAAACGGCTGGGCTTGTAGATTCAACGGCTCGTATTTATGATAATATTGCTTTTAGTCTCATTATACTTTCTCAATCATCTGGCGTATTTCCGCCTCAGGCTGGCGGATTTCCGTATGTGTTTTCCCAATCTTTCGCTGCAGTCTTCCCAACAATTCTTCATGCTTCCCTTCTTTATAGAGCATATCATCGTCTGTCAGGCTGGCGAATTGTTGTTTGAACTTACCTGTGACCTCGTTCCAGTTTCCCTTAAAATTGAGCATGTTCATTTAAAACCTCTTTCTCTCAGCAGGTCGGACAAAACCTGATTTCAGCGGACGTAATACGTGATGCCGGCGCCCGCATAGTTGGACGAGTTGTCGTTGATCCGCGATACCGAACTCGGCAACCAGGTCGAATGTGTCGGACAGGCGGTACTCGATTCCGGGCACGAGGTGCAATCTCGTGAACGAATCGTCGACCCCCGCCGGGGCATCCTGGATCGACTCGAACGAGGCATCCAGAGCCCCGCACAGCTCCAGGTTCTCGGTCACGTGCCCGCTCAACTGCGGCGTGATCTCGAATCCCATGGTGTCGGAACGATTATCGCTCCCGAACATCCAGTGGAGGCCTCCCGTCAACGAGAAATCAAGGCCGGAATTCTTTTCCGCACCCCTGAAAATCCAGTACTCGCCATCCGCGCCGACGAAGGTACCATTCTCGAAGAAGCCCAGCTTGGCTTCGGCGTCGAAGTGTTCGGTGAATGCATACCCCCCGCGAGCCGCGACCCCGAACTCGTCATCTGCTCCGTCCTTGCCGAATACCATGATCGGGGCAACCATGAGCTTGAAGGTGCCGCGGTCCATCGTCTCGGCGGACTGCAGGACACCGATGTACTGAGCCGCGGCCGGCAGCGCGAAGCACAGGCCGAAAACTGCAACAAAAACGATTCGAACGATTTGATTCGAGAAATTCTCATGTCATTTCCTCCTAAAATGAATAAAACCTGTTTTGTTATATTTGTAAAATTAAATTAATCAAACTCCAACCACAAAAACAATCGCCCAAAGGGATGAAAAAGGAACTGGTTCTTTTGGACTACCACCAAGTCATCCCAAGCCAGTGGAGATCTAACCTCTGAATACCTGATCACGGGAGACATAGACATATTGCCTATCACCGCTACTTCTTGTAATACTTCATTGCCTCTGGAATCTCTGATTTGATTTTCCGAATCCGATTCTCGTCGGAGGGGTGCGTGCTCAGGAACTCCGGCGGCTTCGCTCCCGCGTTCTGAGACATGCGTTGCCAGAACTCGATGGAGCCGTTGGGATCGTACCCGGCCATGGCCATGAAAATTAATCCGAGGTGATCTGCCTCGCTCTCCTGAAGACGGCTGTACGGCAGGACCGCACCAAGCTGGACCCCGACACCGAAAAGGGCCATCCAGATCTCCTGGGTCTGCTGGGGTTTCTGCTGGAGCGCAGCGGCGAGCGTCTGGCCGCCCAACTGGGCGACCAGCGCCTGGCTCATCCGCTCGTTGCTGTGCTTTGCCACGGCGTGAGCGATCTCGTGCCCCATCACAACGGCCAGCCCGGTTTCGTTCTGTGTGACCGGAAGGATTCCGGAGTACACCACCACTTTTCCTCCCGGCATACACCAGGCGTTGACTTCCTTGTTTTCGATGAGGTTGAATTCCCACGCGAACCCATTGAGATCCTGGGACAAATTATTCTGGGCGAAATATGTTGTCACTGCGTTTTGGATGCGCCTGCCGACTCCCTTAACCATATTCGTCTGCGCCGTGTTCGTACTCAGCTTGTTTTCCTTCAGGAACTGGTCGTACTGGACGAAGCTCGTAGAAAGCATGTCAGCATCAGAGACGAGTGAGAGCTGACGCCTTCCGGTGAGCGGCACGAGGCTGCAAGATTGGAACAGAAGCGCCGCAATCAGAAGGGCAAACAATCCGGTTTGTAACTTTTTCATGGTTCACATCCCTTGGTTATGTGATTGATCAATAGATTTAAAGTTATCTGTTTCAGTTACGGTGCATCCTGTTTCGCTGAACCGCCGGTACGATGCACCAGACAACAGTAAATAGATGCCTGGGTGAAAAGAACTCAGATTGAAAAACCCACCTGTGCATTCAACAATATCCGTGACCTCCTTTTGATAGGAAAAAAGGGCGTCAATTCCAGGCCGCATTGACTTTCATGTCGAAATGGACCCCGAACTTTCTGATAAGTTCGACAACATCCAGGAATATCGACGCGGCAAAACCGCCCTGGCCGACACCCACATCGATCGGCGAGTTCACGCCGAATGTTCCTACTCCAAGGTTGACGGGGAACCGATGTCCCGATATCGCGTTCACATAATAAAATCGCATCATTGCACTGGTCTTGCCGTATTCCATGGTATCCCCGGCAAAGTATAGCGGTTTATCGACAGAGACATTGATGCCTGCATCCTCGAGTGATGGCCAGATGCGCGTTGAGGAATTCGACTGTGCCTGTATGCCTTCTACAGCAACCATGCAGAAAAGTAACAGACCTTGAAACATGGATTTCAGCATACAGTCTCTCTAAGATGAAGTGCATTGGGTGGCAAGCCTCATGGACTAAGGATTACTTCAGAAGCCTCCAGCATTCCCATCCGGAATGGTTCTGTTTGTGCTTTAAGCGTCCGAAGCGCGGCGGGCGGTAGAAGACATCTACCCCCTCGCTCATTCCCGGCAGCACGTAGGCAGAGTCTTCGGCGCAATCGCAGTGCTCAAAGGATCCCGGTTTCTGCCCCTTCAATGTGGTCAAGGCATGATCGTAGACACTGTCGACGGAGTGCAAATATCCCTGCACGCGATCCACATCGTACACAGCAACAGTGACCGCTGTCTGGATATCTTCTGTCAGCCGGTCGAAGGCCTGGCTGTGCGAACTTTTTCGCAAACGCAGCCATATCTCCATCTCGCAAACCGACATCCAACCGCTCAAATGGATGGAGATCGAAGTAAGAGAGGTGAAGATTGTCGGGAGAAGCGACGATGGTTCGCGCATATGGAGCAAGAGCGGCAATGGTGTGTGGTGTGCCGTTGAAACACGTGGAGAGCACGATGAGATCGAACTTTGTGGAATCACGTGTGATGCGTTTCAATCCGTCGGCAAGATCATGTACAGTGAACGTCCGATGCGAGTACGATGCATCGTAGCCCGCACCGCCGAATTCAGGGATTTCGTGACCGAAGTAGAGGAACAATCTCACCGGCTGAGGTTGCTCTTCCGCGTGGAATCGGTGATAGAGTTCCACTTCAGGATCGAAGTGCGATGGTCCCTGATCGCGCCAGTACGATTCTTTGGCGAGCAGCCGTCCGTGCCGGTAGTAATAGAATTTTCCATCACGGAGAGGAAAGAAGAGCAAGGTGTGCCTTCTGGGTCTTTCGTGAAAGATGAACACCTCGGCTTGCGGATTTCGCTCCGCCACCCTTGTTGCTCCAACGAGAGCCTCCTCGTCTGCTCTGTGCGCATTGCCGCTGGGGTCGTGATAGAGGTAGTCACCGTCGCCGTGGATGATGAATACCATTGAGTAGCGTGGTGGGAGCGCACTCTCCTCCCCCGGCGGAGTTTCCCGCTGAGTAAGAGGAATGGAGCTGCACGAAAACAGAAATAACACGAGCACCACGCAGCCGATGCACCCGAAGAGCATCGAGTATGGTTGCGTGGCACTCGTGAAAGATCGGTTGTGCGAACTTTGCATGCCGAAAGCCTGTGAATGTTCGCCCGGTGACGATACGACTACAGGATGAGTATCAAAATGATGATGATCAAGAGCGCCGTGACAAGGCTGATGGTTATCGTCTGATCGGCCTGCTCCATATCCTGCACAACGTAATCAGAGAAGGCATTGAGTTGCGCATCGGCCACGCGCTCATAGCCATTACTGCCCGTGAGCTCGTCTTGTTTCTCTTGAAGAGCTGCTTTGAAGCGATCAATGCCGGCGCGATCGTCTTGTGAAATCAGTCCTGAGCTTTCGACTCTATCCAACGCTGTGGACATGGTTTGTAATGATTTGTTGAGTATTTCACGCTTTTGCACCGGGTCGGTCGTTGCCTTCACTTTGCATGCGGTGTCGTTGAAGTACTTTTGAATATCGTCTTTCCCTCCCGCATTTCCCGCTTGAACCAGAACAAACATCATGACTATGAATCCGAGAACTGTTCTTGCTTTCATGGTTGTTTCCTCCATAAAATTGAAATGAAATTGATTGGTTACCTACACCGTAACAACGAATTGTCCGGTGTGGTGTCATTTAATTGATCTGTCACGGGCCAATGTGGATGTTGGATATAGAACCGAACACTCCAAAAGCATTCAACAGCCACAAAACCACCGCAATGACCACGACAGCATTCAAGATCGATTTAATCTTACTGATCCATCGGTATATACTGATTGACCAGCCATAAGAGAACACCGACCACGATCAGAACTATTACCACATTGAATTAAAGGCATTTTGGCCTCCTTTCTTGTTATTGATTAATAAATATGTATTATTCATTCCATCAGTACGCTTTGCTTGACAATCAGCTTAACGAATTTAGCTCGAGCCCGATTTAGTTAAGGTTGCCGTTCTCGGCGGCTTTCTTCAATTTGTCGTTCGCGAAAATGGCGACTTCCACGCGTCGGTTTTGCTGACGACCATAGTCCGTATCGTTTGAAGCGATCGGATTCAACTCGCCGAGTCCAACAGTGGAAATCCTTGAGCCGGCAACACCAAGACCCATTTGATAGTTGGCAACAGCTTGAGCACGACGTTCGGACAACTTTTGGTTGTAGTCTTCACTGCCGGTGTTGTCGGTATCTCCTTCAATGAGGATGTTCGTGTCGGGATATTTGTTCAAAATCTTGGCGAGACTCTCGATGTTCGTTTTCGCCTGCAGGCTCGCAATCAGATTTATCTATTTCGAAAAGAAGACCCGAATCAAAGGTGATCTTGATTCCTTCGCCGACTCGTTCAATTTTTGCTCCCTGCATATCCTGTCTCATCTCTTCGGCTTGCTTGTCCATGTGCACGACCGATGAGTAACCCCGGCCGTTCCGCCGACTGCCGCCCCGATGATGGCGCCAAGGGCAGTGTTCCCGAATTGATTTCCGATAACGCCACCAGCAACTCCTCCGGCTCCTGCGCCAATCGCACCACCTTTCAGCGCGTTGCTGGCTCCACACCCCATCAGGAGGGCAATCGAAACACAGAGTGCCACTGTGATGACAATATTCATTTTTGCTTTCATAGTAAACCTCTTTTCAAATTATGAATGAAATATCGATTAGAGTGAGGGACGGGCCTTCGGTGGCCTGATCAATTAACCGAAGGCTCCCTCTTGACATCACTCTAGTTATGTTTTGTTTGAATTGCCGGCCCAAACAGCCCGTGAATCAACTACGCTTGACCAGCCGGATTATGTACAACAGGATTAGCGCGCCGACAACCGCCGCAATTAGTAAACCAATAATGCCTGCGCTCGAGATGTGAAGTAGACCGAACACCCAGACTCCGATGAAGGCACCTATCACTCCGACGATCAAATCTCCCACCAGGCCAAATCCGCTGCCCTTCCAGATATGTCCGGCTACAAATCCTGCCAGAATCCCAATTCCCAGAAATATCAGTAAATGTTCCGTACTCATAGTTCGTTCTCCTTAAATTTAAAAGTGTATGTTTAATACCCGATGGACCACGTTTACATCATGATCCAGATTTTTTCCTTTGCCTAATGAAAAACCAATATAAAACGGACTTTGTTTGACAATCAGCCACGCAGAATCAAAGCGATTCTCTCAAGTTTTATCAACGAACCGCTATTCAGAAAAATCACATTTCCGCCCATTTTCAGTACCTTTTCGATGATGATATCCACCACGTCATCGATCACTTCCCAGATATCCACATGCTTTGAGAGTATCAGCGAATGATCCGTTTTGCGAATGCTACCCTTCACATGATAATCTTCTTCGACGTACAAAGTGGAATCATCTGTCCCTGTTTCCACGAACTGCCCCACAGCCTCAATTCCGGAGACGACTTTCTTCTCCTTTGGCTGCTGTTGCCAGATCACGCATGGCGTTTTTATTTGCACCCGCTATGGTCTCCTTGACGACAGGCCAGACAATCTTGCCCAAATCGTGTGGAGAAGTCATGAGATAGTCGCCTTCAACCGTTCCGATAATTACATCCTGATAAGTCTGTCAAGGTTTTAAAAATGGCCAGGTTTCTCTTCTCGCCGACCACCACCAATCGAAGCGGATCTTGCTCGTAATAATGGGCAAAATGCTGTTCCGTCTGGTGGAAAAATTCTTTCACTTGGGTGTCTTTAGAGGCCGGATTACCGGCATCAATAGAAAATTCAAACGGAAAATTCGAGTTTTGAATATCAATGAGTTTGTCCCGAAATCCTTCGTAAAGCCTGGTCGTTTGTTCGCTTAATGACAGGACATAATAATGAATGCTCGGCTGCATCGTTTGACCTTTTATTTTTCCAGACTTTAAATTTTGAGTGTTTATCACAACACTATCTGTTTCCATGTATGACTTTGTGAGATTAATTATATCAAATTCGACCACGAAATCAATCGGCCAAAAGAATGAAAAAGGAAGTAGTTCTTTCGGACTATAAAAAATTAATTCTATGTGGTTTTTCTCCATTCGTCTTATCGGGATTATATTTGGTGGCCGGCACCCGATATACCTTTACAAACCGTGCAGTCATTATTTCCCCTTTTTTGATGCTGGTGGAATATTATCAGGTGACTTTTCCGAACCGAGCAAGATCGCAATCCAGCGCGTGTTGTCACTGCTCTCAAAGGCAAACTTCAGGGTCATGGTAAAGGGTATGCATAGTACCACGCCGATCAAACCGAGCAGGCTTCCCCAAAAAATCAGCGAGAGAAAGACGACCAGGGTGGACAGTCCAAGTTTGCGGCCCATCAGCCGCGGCTCAACCACGTATCCGTGTATAAAGCCAACAACCAGATAACCGGTAGCGGTAAGCGCGGCAGAGCCCATCCCGAATTCAATGAGTGCCAGGAGGATCGCAGGAATAGGGCAGATGATGGAGCCAAGATTGGGCACGTAGTACAGCAGAAAGGCCACGAAACCCCACAGAACAGGAAAATCCACGCCGAGGATGAACAACCATAGCCCGATCATGACCCCCGCGATCAGATTGATGATCGTCTTGATGACCATATAACGCTTGATATCATTGACAAACGTCGTGAACTGGGGAAAGGCCTGCTGGGGATTGCCGAGTACAGCGCGTAGTTTGATGGGGAAGCTGGAGGCTTCAAGTAGTATGAAGGTTACCGTCAGCAGGATCAGGACGATATTGGAAAGCGCTGAACCCATCCCTGCGAGCAAGCTGACAACCAGACCCATCACCGGCCCCGGATTGAGGTATTCAAGCAAGATCTTATCCGTGAATACGATATTCTTGCCTGCCAACAGGGGCTTGAGCTCCAGGAGTTGTTCTTGCAGGCGTTTCTGATAGAAAGGCAACGCATCGGAAAAGGTACTGAAGGACGCGCCGACGACTCCACCGATAACCAGCAGAAGAGTAATCATACCCGCCATTACGAACAGCACTGCTACAAAAGAAGGAACACCTTTCCGTTCCAACCAGAGTACCGGCGGCGTTCCGATAAGAGCGAGGAAAACAGAAAAAAGGAACAATGCAACAACCGACTGTGCCTGATTGATGCCATAGATAATGATCACGAGCGCTGCCGCAATAAAGAGCAGGCGCGTTCCGCGATGAGCATTACTCTGTTCAGTCATAAATAACCGTTTCTTCTTTACTTAAAACCCGACAACATCCCCCACTCCGCTGCGCAGGGCGAACCAGGCAAATCCGAAGAATGGATCATCCCGCTTGCGGGCATAGTCCACCTTACCGATCTTTAGCGAACCCGATTTATCCGGCACGTTGCTCCCGCGGATCTTGAAGGTGTTGGCCATGAACGAAGTGATGCCGTCGGAAAAGCCCTTGTCGCTTCCTGTATATTTGTTAATCACCGCAAAGTTTAAGTCTTCGTACACCGCCCGCACATTACCGCTGGCATAACCCGAAACAACATTGATATCGAATGTTGCTTCCTTAAGCACACCCGTCGTAATACGTATCTGTTCAGCTGTCTCAAGGAATGAATTGAGTGCGCTCAGATCCATTCTGCTCACCGAACCAGAGTATTGGAACGAGAACTCCGGCGATGCGCTGGGAAATGACATAAGAACATTCATCATCCCGGCCTTCATGAAATTCCCCTGTGCGTGAATGACTGAAGCGGCACCACTGCCGTCGGGTTTGGCAATTCCTTCTGCCAGCACCTGCATGCTATCAAGCGTTATCAAGGCCGGGTTCGACCCGACAGCAAACCGTTCACCGTAATTCAGCCGTCCGTTCATGATACTCAGGCTATCGATCTGCAGGATTTCCTTTAGCGCAAAAAGAATCTCGTTCGGCATAAGGGTAATTGATGCTTCTTCGCTGCTGGGCTTGTCTTTGTTGACCAGCACGTCGAGGAACGCATCATGGATTTGGACGATGCGGGTATGGTACATCTTCCCTTGCAGCAGATTGAGACAGGCAAATCCCCCTGCGCTGGCATGCGGAACGACCAGGCGAAACCGGGTTTTTCGGAATTTGCTTCCTGCAAAAGATTGCTCATCATCACCCACAGGATGAAGATTCAGGGTATCAACTACTATCTCTGAGTCCGGCACCGATACACGCAGCAGTCCGCAACGAATTTCATACTGTGACTGCAGGAAGTTCAGCACGATATCTTGTGCATCGACAACTGCACCGGCAAAGTTATCAGGCCTAATACTCCCTCCCCAAAGAAGATGCAGCCAGCTGATTCCGCTCAGAGAGAACGGACCGATATTGGCTGAGAATTTACCGTCGACTGCACTCAGCACAACGGAGTCGAATCCAAAGCGGTTTTTTAAGAAACTGTAATTCATGTCGGCAATGTGTATCGAGTACGCGGGATACGCCTCAGTAAAAGCCCTGCTAATCCTGGGCTTGATAAACCTGTTCACAAACGGATCGGGGAAAAGCAGGAGAACCAGCAGGCAGACCAGACCGATTGTTCCTGCGGCACAGCCCGCATACGATAATAGCTTCGGCGGAGACAACCTTCGTTGGTCGGTTGGTGAGTACTTATTCTGCATATGTTCTGGCACCTCCTTTCTTTGTCACGATCGCAGTGCAATTCCTTTTTTTATATAGGAAAGGACTCTTTACGCTTTATACTTGATCAGGGACTAAAAGATTTGGGGATATCCCTGAACAGACTTGATGAACGTCACTGAAGTAAAGAGTCCTTCAGGAGCAGTATGATGAGGCATGTGGTGGGATGTTTATATTCTATTTTATAATTTTTCTATCCTCCTGCTCTGGTTTTCTTTTATTGTTTATTGTTGGATATGCAGACTTCTAAAAGTAGTCCAACGATCGATACAATGGCGCAGGAATTTAATTCTAATTGGTTCCTGCATAATTTCTAGCAGTGAATCGGACGACCTGGGACAGGGGCTGTCAGTCATTTGTTCCGATTCGGATATAAAGATAATGGGAATTACCTTGCTCAGGGGATTAGAACGTAACCGGGTGATCATCTCTTTTCCCGAGTCCGGTGCAAATTTTTCATTAAGGATAATAATGGCGGGTTTATGATTCTCAATCTGTTGGAATAAATTGGCATTTTTATTGATCGTGATTAAATTTAACCGGTATACCTTTAACACGTCGTTCAGTACCTTGGTTCGCGCGGCATTACTATCACAAATTATAACATTCATTAGTTTTTCTTCCCGATTAACATAATTTTTTATCGTGAACAATTCGGGCCCGGATAGCTGAAACCAGGACCTGCGGTAAATCCTCTAATAATTCATCTATACTGTTCTGATAAACCGTGAGTGCATCATTCTCAGAAAATATTACTTTAATGTTAAAATATCTTCTTCCGGTCTCATCAGACAAAGCATTGATATCGATTTTACTCTCTAAAATATTATTGGTCATCATGGATGAGTCCTCCGCAAATATATATTTTGAATGCCTGGTACAATACCATCTGTTTCTCTGTATAAATTCATGCTATTAATTATATCAAATTCAACCATGAAATAAATCGCCCGAAAGAATGAAAAAGGAAGTAGTTCTTTCGGACTATAAAGAACTAATTCCAAATGCAGAAAAATCTGTCTGGAATAATTAAAGGAATTGAACTGTAAGTCCGTTATAACGGAGATACGGAGCAGGAGATGTTCAGTGCAGGCTTTATTAAGGAGGGAATGATTATCCGGTTGTAAATACGATCATCCGGATTTTTGCTTATTCTTAAGCTCGCTCTGTTCTTTGAGATCTAGTCCGACCAGTACACGCTCGGTATTTGAAAGATCGCCAATGATCCTCCTCACCGGAACGGGTAATTTCCGCACCAATGTCGGAATGGCGAGTATTTGATGTTCGCGGCCTAGCTGTGGATTTTTCAAAAGGTCTATTACTTCAATCCTGTAATTGCCCTTTAATTGCTCTTCACAAATTGATTTGAGATTGTTGAAAGCGGTGATGGCTCTGGGAGTCTGCCCGGCAACATACAAACGTAAGATCCATTTGTCTTTTTTTGTTTTGGCCGGCCTTTCCTTTCGCCGGCTGGTTTTCGATTTTACTTGTTTGGTTTTCACAGAATGCTCCATTAAATCTTTATTTTCTTCTTGGTTGTTCTTGTTTTTATTAAGGGTGCATCCGCTTTTCGACTCTTAGCCATTTTTTTCTGTGTCCTGGATGAAACGTTCATTTCTCGCTTTGTCATTCTCAATACTCTTGAGCGCTTCTGATTCTTCAGCTTCAAATTCGGATCGCAACAATTCAATCTGAGCTTCCATTGCTTTACGCTTGCGTTCCAATCCAAATTGTTTGCGTCTGATTTCCTGTTGACGCAATAATTGTTCTCTATCGTCTTTCGCCTCCTGTGATAATCGCGCCGAACCGGTCAATACGCCTTCCGGACCCACATAGACATCGAGCAGTTCGATGCCGTGGTTTGTCAGCTTGAACTCGCGAATCTGATTGGAGTGCGCCATACCGCGCGATTTAAGCACATACAATCCCCTGTTACGTTCACCTCCAATTTCAATATCACGCAGAAGCAGCCATGTATCTATCAAGGATGAGATGTAAACATCGGTATATCTCAATATTATTCACCGGAGGAAGTGAGACTGGTGAAGAATGCAGTGATCCGTTTCATCTTCAAAAAATCTACCAGGCGCAGTAACATTGTTTTGACCTCAGTTTGGTTATCTCCTATCACGAATGCATTAATCGGGTCGAGGACAACGATGTCGGGTTCAAATTTATTGATCAATTTGATGATCGTCGTCAGGTGAGTTTCCAGGCCATAGAGTGTGGGACGTGTTGCATGAAACTGAAGCAACCCTTTTTTCACCCATGGTTCCAAATTTATTCCGATTGAACGCATATTGCGCACAAGCTGACTGGGGGATTCTTCGAAGGTAAAAAAGAGAACGCGTTCTCCTCTCTTGCATGCCGCTTCAACAAATTGCGCGGCAATGCTCGTTTTGCCCGTACCGGCGGTGCCTGAAACAAGCACTGTACTGCAGCGAAAGTAACCTTTGCCGGAGAGCATCGTGTCAAGACGCGGAATACCGGTGGAAATTCTCTCTTTGGATGAAAAGTAATTCAGTCCCAGGGAAGTGACAGGCAGAACAGAAAAACCATCTTCATCAATAAGGAAAGGATACTCGTTCGTACCGTGCGTTGAACCGCGATATTTGACAATACGCAGCCGTCGTATGGATGATTGATCGTTCACGCGATGATCGAGCAGAATGACACAATCGGAGACATACTCTTCCATGCCTTGACGCGTTAAGGAACCTTCACCCCGCTCTGCAGTAATTATTGTTGTTACGCCTTTCTTTTTCAGCCAGTGCAACAACCGGCGCAGTTCAGCGCGCAGTATAAGAGGATTCGGCAGCTCCTGAAAAGAGTGATTCCAGGGTATCCAGCACAACACGCTTGGCGCCGATGCTCTCAATTGCGTGATGGATCCTGATAAACAAACCTTCCAAATCGTATTCACCGCTTTGTTCGATTTCACCCCGTTCAACGTGAATGTGCTCAAGCCAAATCTTTTTGCGGATCTATAAGGTCTATCCAAATCGAATCCCAACGAAGCAACGTTTGCCGTGAGTTCTTCCTCTGTTTCCTCGAACGACATAAAGACACCCGGTTCATTGTAGCTGCGTTGCTCCGCGAACGAGAAACTCCATGGCAAAGAGGGTCTTTCCGCAACCCGCACCGCCGCATACAAGCGTCGGTCTGCCTTTCGGTAATCCCCCGCCCGTGATTTCGTCCAATCCCTGAATACTTGTGGGGGATTTGGGAAGGACCTTATGTCGGAATTGGTCTTCTTTTTTCTTCATGATATTCTACTTTCTGTTAAGTTTTTATCCCCTCATGAGTAATAAATTCTGCCATAAAAAATTCGCTTTACAGCAAATGTTCATCCTGGAAAAGGCCGTCAAATTGGGACCCGGATCATCAGGATTTTTCCTTGCGGACAAAGGCCGCTATCTGCAGACGGGTGCTGAGCGCCATCTTTTCCAGGATATTGTGCACATGGCTCTTGACGGTATAGGTGGCGATGTGGAGTGATTCAGCGATTTCTTTGTTGCTCAGGCCTTGCGCAATCAGGTCGACGACTTCACGTTCCCGATTCGTAAACTGGATTGAGTCGGCGGGTATCTCTTTGCCGTTCTTGAGGGCTAACTCTACAATCTGTGTGAAGAGTGATTGGGTCAAAACCGGGGGTAGTACTTTTGCTCCCGTTGCAACGGTCTTGATCGTTTCGATCCAATCTTTCACCGGGGCGTTTTTAAGAATGAATCCGGATCCGCCGGCTTTCACAAACTCGACAAGGTCGACGTGTTCGGGGAGGATATCCATCGCGATGATCTTTGCCGCGGGTAATTCTTCCTGAAGCAGGGCCATCAGCCTCAAGCTGTTTGCTTTTTCCAGACCCAGATCCAAAAGGACAATATCGGGGGGATGACCCAGGCTCTTTAACTGACGTAACGCATCACCATCTTCAGATCGCGCAACGACTTTAAAATCACCATGATTGTTCAGCATGGCGGCGATGCCTTCCCGCAGCAGTCGGTTGTCTTCAATCAATATGATTTGAATTTTTGCCATTATTTTTCTTCAGGGCAGCGATGAATCTTATAACTGTATCGGTTTTTATTTATCTCTACTGCTTCTATGAAAAACCTAATCCGCAATCCATTGATTAAGACTAATTATTACAACTTCTATAGATTAGTATAAAAGACTGCTCCAATTACCTAGGGCAGGATAAGTACAATCCCTAACAGATTATATTATGCAAATAAAAATAAAAATCCTGCTTAAAGAAGTCAAGAAATTAATAATTTGGGCCTAAAATTATGAAGATATATTGTTATGTACGCTAGTCAAGATACTGATCTCAAAATCCAAATTCCAATAACCAAATTCCAAAAACCCAATTACCAATTACCAATTTAGTCAAGTCTTGAATCGAATAATGATAACTTTTTGGAATATAGATTATTCTCCTGTCGGATTAACCGGGAATACCTACCTCGACAGTTGGTTGCAGCGAATTATAATAAACGGCCTGGGCATATTCCTGCTCCAGGGCCTGGAATAGTTCTTTTACCGAAATTATTTCATTAACCCGGTACGCATTCGAGCCGGCAAAGGTGTATCCCTCTTCCAGCTTACCCTGTCGGGCATTCTTTAAGGCCTGGGCGATACAGTAAGGTACTTCCCGGAAGTCACAGGTTTTCAGGCATTGCCACGGACATTTAAACGGTTTCCTTTCCCCTGCCGATACTTCATCCAAAAATTTATTACGAATGGCCCGGCCCGGTAATCCCACCGGACTTTGAATTATTATAAGATCCTCTTTTTTACAGTCGAGATAGGATTGCTTGAACTGTACAGAGGCATCACATTCATGAGTCGCCACGAATCGTGTTGCCATTTGTACACCCTGTGCCCCTAAACTTAAAAATTTGTAAATATCGGCACCGCGTGAAAATATCCGCCAGCAGCAATCACCGGAATGATCCTTTCAACCTGGTCTTCATACCGGCTGACCACGCTCAGCACTTCCGGGATCAATTTTTCCAGTTTATAATCAGGATCATCAATTTGCTCTTTTTTAAAGCCCAGATGACCTCCGGCCATGGGACCTTCCACAACAACCAGATCCGGGACGTGGTCATAATTCTTTTTCCAGGATTGAAAAATTATATTGGTGGCCCGCGCCGAAGACACAATAACCCCTACCCTGGTATGGGCATGCTTTAAGCGGTCGGGCGATATTTCTTTTGGAAATTTTAAAGGCAGTCCTGCTCCCAGAAATACAATATCAATCTCTTCATCAAAAGCAATTTTAACCAATTCATCATAATCTGCAACTGCCACCATAATATTTAATCCCAACACTCCGTTGCTCAGGATACGCGCCTTGTGAATTTCCCGGCGCAAGGATTGTCTTATTTTCCTCCCTGTAGGTTTGCAGCGATTTCGCTTCGAGCAACCCCAGGCCGACCGAAGAAATAACCCCGATGCCGTTTTCATTTGCTACCGCTGAAGCCAGGCCGGACATGGAGATTCCAACTCCCATACCCCCCTGGATGATCGGCCTGTCAATTGTAAATCCATTAATAAATAATTTGGGCATCTGTGTCGAATTCATTGGCATGGTCCCCCTTTATATTTTTCTGAAAACAGAACACCGCGGGCAGTCCGGTTTGATGAACAAACAGGCAGCAATTAAAAATAGGAGATTTGTGATAGGTTAATTGTAAAAGTTTTGTAAAAGTTTAAGGGTAAAACCCACCCCTACCCCTCCCTGTTCGCCAAGAAGCGAACAGGGAGGGGCTTGGGGAGGGTCATCCCATATGCTTCCCTTCAATAAAATCCTTCAGATAGCGGTTCTCGCTCTTGGACTCTTTACTTAAAGCTTTGACTACATCCCCGATCGAAATGATCCCGACCAGGCGTTTTTCGGAAATAATCGGCAGGTGGCGCACGCGGTTTTCAGTCATCACGCTTTCCACATATTCCAGGGTATCGTCCTTATTGCCAATAATCACCTTGCGGGTCATGATTTCCTTTACCGACAGTTCACCGGCGGCATCGGGATGAGCATGATAAGCCCGCAAAATATCCCTTTCAGTGATGATTCCGATGAGCTTACCCTCGGCATTAATTACCATCAAGGCGCCGATTTTATTCTGCACCATCAGATCTATGGATTCCTGTATGGTTTTCTCTTCCCAGATGGTGACCACCTGCGGACCTTTATTTGTCAAGATTTCGCTAACTTTCATAGACCCTCCATTTTTACTAAAAACCTATTCGAACTCTCTCCAGAGTGTCATTCTGACGAGTCCTGATTTACCTGCCTGGCGGCAGACAGGTTGGGACGAGGAAGAATCTGTTAATTTTAATAAGATGAAGATCCTTCATCCCGATTCGCTTTCCTGCCGCAGGTGAGGCGCCCGTCAGTCGAATCGGGATTCAGAATGACAAATTGATACTTTTGAAACATCTTTTTTTAAAATTTATAGACCAACAATTAGAAGATATATTAATATAACTGTATTTCAAAAAAAAATATTCTCTCTCTACAATAAATAAATAAAGTACTCAGGGTATAGATTGAATTGACTCTATAACAGTATTATCGAGACTGGAACCGATTGATTGGATGAGATCGATCAACTGGAAAGGATAAACTCCCAGGCCTAGCAGTAAAAGCATCATGACTGCCAGTACTACACTACCGGCCAGGGATACACCAGCACTTGGTATATTGTTTAACTTTTCTCCCGGCCCAACTGGAGTGAACATAGCCACCACGATACGCAGATAATAGTACAAACCAATTGCACTATTTATCACCAGTATTACTACCAGCCACCACAATGAAGAATGAACACCGGCAATCAACACGTAAAATTTACCGACAAATCCGGCAGTCAGTGGAATTCCCGACAATGAAAACAAAGCAGCGGTGAAAATCGCCGCCAGCCAGGGATGGCGCCAGTAAAGTCCGTGATAGTCCTGAAGATCATCGGCCTCCCCTTCCCTGCCGGAAAGAACCGACACAATTCCAAATGCAGCAATCGTGGTCATAAAATAGGCTGCCAGGTAAAAAGTTGCCGCCGGGACTGCAAACTTGCGTCCGGCCAGAAAAGCCACCAGCAGATAACCGAGATGCGCAATGGAAGAGTAGGCCAGAATCCGTTTGACATTCTGCTGCTGTAAAGCCAGCCAATTGCCGGTAAACATGGAAGCAACAGCAATGATCGAAAAAATCAACAGCAAAACATCATACTTATAAATATCAAAAGTGATAAAGAATCTCAGGATCAGGGCAAACATCCCCCCTTTTGAAATCGTGGCAATAAAGGCGGTAACCGGCGCTGGTGCACCCTGATATACATCGGGCGTCCACATGTGAAAAGGCACCACGGCCAGTTTAAAGCCTATACCAACCAGCATCAGGGCCAGGCCGCTGAAGACCAGCAGCGATCCTGCCCCGGTGATAGCCAGACGCCGGGGAATTAATCCAAATTCCATGGTTCCGGTGGCATTATAGATCAGCGCCATGCCAAAAAGCAGGAAAGCAGAAGAAGCCGCAGCCAGGATCAGGTACTTCACTCCCGCCTCTATACACTGCCCGCGTTGATATAAATATGAAATTAATATATAGAGCGAGACACTCAATATTTCCAGGCCCAGAAACAGCATAACAAAATGCTGGCTGACAACCAATACAGCTGACCCAAGTGCAGCCAGTAACAGCAACAGATAATACTCCTCGTGTTCCCCTTCCACCTTGCGCAAATAATCATACGACAAAAATGCAATAGCCAGGGTAGAAAGCAGAATGAGTCCGATATAAAATAGTGCATAGGAATCGACGATCACCAGCGGAGCTATCACCTGCGGCACCATGTCTAAATAAAGAAAAGTGAACCCAAACCTGTAACCAGCACAATAGTGCAGACAATGAAACTGAGGGTATGATTACGCTTGATGGCGATAACCAGCATAATAAGAATCGCACCGGCGGCCAGGATAATTAAGGGCAGCAGAGCGCTGAGCATCGTACTATTCACTGCTTCCCCTCCCCGGAATGGCTGCGGTTGAAGCAACGACAACTTTCTGTATCTGCTGTAATACCGGTTTTGCCGTTTCGAGGACCGGCTGTGGATACAAGCCCAGCCAGACAATCACCGCTATCATCAGAACCATGATCACCATCTCGCGCAGGTTCAGATCCCTGACTTTATAATCCTGCTTTTTAGGTCCATGAAAAACCTGCTGTATAAACCAGAGTGCATATAAAGTCGAGGCAATCAAGCCGGCCGTAGCGATTATCGTTATCATTTTGTCCGCCATATATGCGCCGAACAGTACCAGCATTTCAGCAATAAAATTGCCCAGTCCCGGTAAGCCCAGGGAGGCCATGGCAAACAACATGGAAACACCGGCCAGACGCGGAACATTTTCCCACAGGCCGCCCATCTGCTGCATGTCGCGGGTGTGCAGCCGCTCTTTCATCATCCCGGCAATTATAAACAGCGCCCCGGTACTGATGCCATGCGTAATAATCTGCAGTACTACACCCTGCAAAGCCAGTTCGTTAAAAGCGAAGACACCCAGCAAAATAAAACCCATATGACTGACACTGGTATAGGCCACCATCCTTTTCATATCGGTTTGCGCGAACGCCAGTTTGGCGCCATACAAAATACCGATTACCCCCAGTATCATGGCCACAGGTGCTATATCGACAGCAGCCTGGGGAAATAACGGTACAACAAACCTCAATAAACCGTAGGCCCCGGTTTTAAGCAGTAATCCGGCCAGGATGACGCTTCCCGCTGTCGGCGCTTCGGTATGAGCATCGGGTAACCAGGTATGCAGGGGCACCGCTGGCAACTTTACCAGGAAAGCGATCAGGAAACCCGACATTAACCAGCGGGCCGCCCCGGGTTCAATCATCGTATCCAGCAGATGATTATAATCAAATGTATAAATGCCGGTCAGGCGGCCGTGGATGAAATACAAACCTAATATTGACAGCAGCATCAGCAGACCGCTGGCCTGGGTAAAGATAAAGAATTTTATGGCTGCATAAATACGGTTCTCATGCCCCCAGATCCCGATCAGAAAATACATCGGTATCAACATGACTTCCCAGAAAAAGTAAAATAAAAACAGGTCCATGGCCAGGAATACCCCTGTGATCCCGGCCAGGATCCACAGTAAATTAAAATGGAAAAAACCGATTTTAGACTGGATCTCTGTCCAGGAAGTCAGAACAGATAATATGCCTAAGAATGAAGTCAGTACAATCAGCAGCAGACTCAGGCCGTCCAGGGCCAGATGAAAATTGATACCAAACTGCGGCAACCATTCCCAATTGATTTCTATCCACCAGTTACTATCAGTATTTAAAACAGGCTGGTTATTATTATCAATCCAGATCCAGATACTCAGGATCGCCACACCAATAACCGCCAGCAATGAAATCCAGCGCGGTAAACTGGAACTCCAGCGGCCGGCAATCCAGGCCAGCAGCCCGCCGCATAACAGAATGGTGATTAACCAGATTAATATCATAGCCACACCACAATCATTAACAGGATCACCGCACCCAGGACCAGTCCCATAGCATACCAGCGCAACTGGCCGGTCTGAGTACGCACCAGAATTTCATTGGATTTACGATTGAGCCAGGCGATACCGCTATAGCCCAGATCAATAAAGTCCCGTTTATTTATTGCCGCCAGCCACAGCAAGGGCAGGACAAACAGACGGTCATACAGCCAGTCAAATCCCCAGCCGGAATGCCAGTACTTTTTAAGCAAAGCAACCGGTTTAGCCTGCGACAATTTTTGTATATAATTTGGATTTTTCAGGTATAGCCAATAGGCCAGGTAAATTCCAGCAAAGGTTATAAACGCTGAAATAATCTGAAACATTGTCTCAACACTGGCCTCTACTTCATGACTTCTTACGGCTGGGAGAACTTTCTGAATAAAATCCGAGAAGATGGTCACGTGCCCCAGGTTATGCGGCAAATCCAGGAATCCTCCGGCGACAGAAAGTACAGCCAGAATAATCAGTGGAATTTTTATCCGCTGGCCGGGGGGATGATGGACCGGTGTTTTGACTTCACCGTAAAAGGTTATGAAAACCATACGAAAGGTATAGACAGCGGTCATGAACGCACCCAGAATTCCCATGGTCCATAACCACCAGGCCCCTTTTTCAGAAGACCAGCTAGTACCATAAAATCATATCTTTACTGTAAAATCCGGCCGTGACCAGCGGCAAAGCCACCAGCGAAGCTGACCCGATCAGAAAGGTCCAGTAAGTAACCGGCAGTAATTTTTTCAGTCCGCCCATTTTAAACATGTTCTGCTCATGGTGCAGGGCGATAATAATCGCTCCGGCACCCAGGAACAGCAAGGCTTTAAAGAAGGCATGGGTCATGAAGTGAAATATTCCCGCAGCCCAGGCACCCACCCCCAGTGCCAGGAACATGTAGCCAATCTGACTGATGGTTGAATAGGCCAGAACACGTTTAATATCGGTTTGAACCAGGGCGCTGAATCCGGCCAGCAGCAAAGTCAGCGCACCCACAATAGCCACAATCAGCTGCACCAGCGGAGCCAGGGTAAACATTACATTCATGCGGGCAATAAGATATACACCCGCCGTAACCATGGTGGCTGCATGGATTAAGGCACTGACCGGAGTCGGACCGGCCATGGCGTCCGGCAGCCAGGTCTGTAACGGCAACTGTGCCGACTTCCCCACTGCCCCGCCTAATAATAAAGCAGCCGTGGTAATGGCCAATGACGACCCCACTACCCAATGCAATGAAGCTTGTGCTAAAATGGTTTGTATATTAAGTGTACCCAGGGTCGAATACAAAATGAACAATCCCACCGCCATGGCCGTATCACCAACCCTGGTAACCACAAATGCTTTTCGCGCGGCATAACCGTTTAGAGGATCTTTGTACCAGAAACCGATCAGCAGATAACTGCACAGGCCGACCCCTTCCCAGCCAAGATAAAGCAGCAGCAGATTATCCCCCAGTACCAGGATCAGCATCGATCCGATGAACAGATTCATATAAGCAAAGAACCGGCTGTAACCCTCCTCAGCGGCCATGTATTCGGTTGAATAAAGATGGATCAGGAATCCGACAAAGGTGATGACCAGCATGAAGATCAGAGCCAGTGGATCAAGATAGAATGCCAGGGCCGGCGCGAAATCGGAAACCGATACCCAGGTCCATAACACCTGGCTGAATTGATAATTAACCGGAGGACTGCTAATAAAAGAATAGGTGATCAGGATTGTTATTACTGCCGAGATCCCGATGGAGCCAACGCCAATAATGGCTACACCCTGCTTTGATAATTTAGAGCCAAAAAATACCAGCAGCAGAAAACCGATCAAGGGTAATACAGGAATCAGCCACAACCAGGCAAGCATCTCAGCCTCTCATTTTACTCAGAGCATCTGCATCCAGAGTTTTGAATCTCTGATAGATCTGCAGGATCAGGGCCAGGCCGACTGCGACTTCCGCCGCAGCGACCGCCAGAATAAAAATGAACATCACCTGCCCATCAGCCTGCATCCAGCGTGAACCACCCAGGACAAAGGCCAATCCGGCAGCATTAAACATTATTTCTATCGACATCAGTATAAAAACAATATTTCTGCGTACCAGCACACCGATCAAGCCCAGAGTGAATAAAATTGCGGCCAGGATCAAACCATGGGCAATGGGAATTTCAATCATTGCGCCTCCCCGCTCATAAACCGGTGTGTAGTTTGTTTTTTCTTTTTCCCAGATGGTAAGCACCCACCATGCCGGCTAACAACAGCATGGCTGCCAATTCCACACCGATGATATATACACTAAACAGAGAAGTACCAACCTCCTTCGGCCCGATTATCGTTCCTTGCGGACGGGCTGAACGAAGTGTCAACAGGATATAAACCAATTCCACGATCAGAATTAAAGCCAGAATCCCCGGACCAATCCAACTCCTGGCCGACAGCCACTGGTTCTCCTGGCTGATCGAAGATTTGCCCAGGTTGAGCATCATCACCACGAATACGAATAAAACCATGATGGCCCCGGCATAAATGATCACTTCCAGGGCGGCGACGAAGGGTGCCCCGCTCACAAAGAATATAACCGCAATCGCCAGCAGAGACAAAATCAGGTACAACAATGCATGCACGGCATTAAGCCGGGTGATGACCATGATCGTGGCGATAATCGCGACTAGCGCTGCAATATAAAATGTTATTTCCATATTATGGCATTAAATCCTTCACATCCAGCGGCGGATCTTCCCTTTCCGCCGTGCCCTTCTCCTTTCCACCGATGGCCAGTCCGGCAACACGGTAGAAATTATAATCATGATATTTACCTGTGCCGTCGACCAGCAGGTTTTCTTTTTCATAGACCAGGTTCTGCCGGTTGTATTCGGCCATTTCGTAATCGGGAATCAGTTGAATCGCATAGGTGGGACAGGCTTCTTCACAGTATCCGCAGAATATACAGCGCGAAAAATTAATGCGGAAAAATTCCGGATAACGTCGTCCGTGTTCGTCCTCGGTAGCCTGCAGAGCGATGCAATCAACCGGGCAGGCCGTGGAACACAAATAACAGGCCACACAGCGTTCCTGGCCATCCGGATCACGGGTGAGAATAATGCGTCCGCGCCAGCGCGCCGGCAGCGCCATTTTCTCATCAGGATACTGAACTGTCACCCTGCGGCGAAACATATGCAGAAAGGCCAGCCACAGACTGTGCAGAATACTGATCATGCGATTATCTCTGTGCTATATATCAATCTTTTCATAACTCATTTTTTCCCGCAATTTTATCCGGCTAAAACAATAGCACCGGTAACCAGAATATTCAACAGGGACAGTGGTAGTAAAACTTTCCAACCTAAAACCATTAACTGGTCATAGCGCGGCCGGGGTAAACCGGCACGCAATAAAATAAATAACACAATAAAAATAAAAGTTTTCAGCATGAACCAGGTCCAGGGGGGTAAAAAGTCAGGTCCCAGCCAACCCCCCAGAAACAGAGTGGCGGTCATAGCCGAAATAAGTGTCACGCCAAGATATTCCCCTACAAAGAACATACCGAATTTCAATCCCGAATATTCGGAGTGAAAACCGGCGATGATTTCGCTTTCCGCTTCAGGAATATCAAACGGTAAACGATGGGTTTCGGCGATACCCGCCAGCAAAAATATAATGAATCCCAGAAACTGCGGAACGATGAACCAGATCTCCCGTTGTGCTTCGACAATCCCCCGTAAACTGAACGTACCAGCCAGCATTACCACACCCAGCAGCGACAGACCCATGAAAACTTCATAAGCCATCATCTGGGCCGCGGCCCGCAGACCGCCCAGCAGCGAATACTTATTATTGGAAGCCCAGCCGGCCAGTACCAGGCTGTACACGCCCAGTGATGACAAGCCCAGGAAAAACAATAAACCGATATTCAGATCGACCACATACAGATCAGGGGCAAAAGGGATTACCGCGAAACTCATCAGCACCGTGATCATGATAATGGCCGGGGCCAGGATAAAAACCGGTTTATCGGCAAATGGCGGCACCCAGTCTTCTTTAAAGAAAATCTTGACCATATCCGCCACCACCTGTATCAAGCCGAAAGGACCCACCCGGTTCGGGCCATAACGATCCTGCCACAGGGCCAACAGCCGCCGTTCCAGCCAGATCAGTGCGGCCGCTACGGTCATAACCGCCATCAGAATCCCAACCACAATCAGCAGGATTTGCAGAGTCGGACTCATGCTCTGATCCCTTCTATTGTTCCCGCAGCCGGAAGATCCAGATAAGGCAGATCTTTCAAACCAAGCGGATAACCAATAGTACCGGCAGTTAACGTATCGCTGAAACGGACATTCAGTTCCAGGTGCAGGGAATTAATCTGTAACAATATCTTGTCATTTTCCTTCAAGTTTAATTGCGTCCCTTGCTGAGAGTTAATTAAGGCATAGGGTTGCGGAACCAGTTGAGCGATATTTTCGGATCTGGCACTCAGTTCTTCAGAGCCGAAAATATGGTACACCGGTACCACCAGCCACTCTCCATGGCGTAATTTGTAGTCCACAGGCAAATCTTTATGATAGACCGTTTTATTCGTCTCAGATTGAACCAGTGTAATTCCCGGATCACCACCACGAAGCGCTCCACCCACCTCCGTCTGAAATTTATTGACTGACTGGACCGAGTTCCAACCGGGCGACCAGAACAACTGGATTGTGCCCGCCGCAGGACTGCGGCGGCCCTGAAATCCTTCCATTGAGAATGCGAATGGCGAGTCGGGATCGAGCGGTGGTTTCGGTTCGCTGACATTAATCCCGGCATTCATGGCGGTGCGGCCGCTGTAACGGTGAGACTGCCGTGGAATTTTTTCCCCGTCTGCATCCGGCGCAAGTTTTAGCAACTGTTCAAATTCCGGTAATGTCTTGGCCAGTTCTGTCAACAGACCATCCAGATTCTTCCAGCCAGCGACCCCATTCTTTCCGGTTTCCAGCATAATATCACTTAACCAGCGCCAGCTCTCCTGGATATCGTCTGCAGGTGTATATACTTTGTAGAAACGTTGTGCCCGTCCTTCATTATTGACCAGCGTGCCGGAAGCCTCGGCAAAGGTCGCTGCCGGCAACAGGATCGTTGCTTTTTTTGTAGTCACTGTTTCCAGTTGATCCAGTACGATGATCTGCCTGGCAGTAGCAAGTATTTTATCTATCTGCTGCTCTTCGCCGCGGCGGTACAGATCATTCTCCAGGATAATCACCGTCTCCGCTTCTGCCTCGACTGCTGCCGCGAGTGCTTTACCGCCCAGCAATCCCATGCCAATGCTGTTGCTTTCGGCAAAGGTTAAAAACAGACCGGCCTTTCTCTTTTCCGATGATAATGCCGCAGCAATATTTGCTGCAGATTGCAGGATACTTTCTTCGCCTGTACTGCTGCCGGCAATAACCAATGGATTGCTGGCAGCACTCAGGTACCGGGCAATCTCTTCGGCCAGAGTCCGTTCAGCGGCGGAAAGATCTGCGGCAGGGGCTGGTGCCTGGTGATCAATCAGGTGAGCAACGGCGAATCCCAACCGGGCAATATTCAATGGTGTGGCGCGGCAGCTGGCTGTGGCAATTTCGTCCAGTTTGGTCTGAGCTGGAGTCGCCACAAAAAGCGGTCCGTGCTGATCCTGGATCAATTCCCTGGCTGCCGCATCATGCCACAGGGGAATATTCATCTTTTGTACCGTCTGCAGCGGTTGCTGTCTCACTGCCTGGCGCACGGCCAGAGCCAGCATCGGAGCGGTATTGGTGATATCTTCACCCAGGATTAATACGGCATCAGCTTTTTCACACTCCCGCAATGAGGGCAGTTTATAGGTTCCCTGACTGAGAATTTTCAAACCAGTATGTACCACCTTAAATTCTCTGTCTGAAAAACCCTGATAAAAATTCTTGGGTCCAACCAGGGTCCGCAGGGCGAAGTTGGACTCTAGCGAGGCCCGGGGAGATCCAATGCCGATTATTTTTTTACCGGAATTAAATAGCTGTTGCAGACTATCCAGGATTTCTTTTTTGGACACCGGTTCAAACTTTCCATTACTTTTCCGGGATGCCTTCCTGATTCTGGAGGTACTATTGACAAACTCATAACCAAACCGTCCGCGATCACAAATAAAATAGCCATTAATTTCCCCATTATATCTGTTCAACACCCGGCGCAGGGTTCCATATCTTTCCCCGGCAATAATATTACACCCCAGCGAACAGTGCACACAAATCGAAGGTGCAGTCTGCAGATCCCATTTACGGGAATAATGCTGTTTAAACGTTTTATCGGTGAAGACCCCGGTGGGACATACTTCAACCAGATTGCCGCTGAATTCGCTTTCCAGGATGCCGTCCTGCTGCCGGCCGAAGTAGACCCGGTTGCGTGAAGAAAAAACATTCAGATCCTGGCCGCCGGCATAATCGCGGTAATAGCGCACGCAGCGATAACAGGCGATACACCGGTTCATTTCATGATTGATCAAAGGACCCAGGTACTGATTCTTATGGGTCCGCTTGTTAAAATTGTAGCGGCGGTAATTATGCCCGGTCATCACCGTCATATCCTGCAGATGACATTCTCCCCCTTCATCGCACACCGGACAATCGTGGGGATGATTGGTCATCAACCATTCGATAACCATCGCCCGGAATTCTCTGGCTTCAGGATCCTGAATGGAGATGCGCAGACCGTCCACCACCGGTTCCATGCAGGCCATCACAATCCGCCCCCTGCTATCCTGTTCATTCTGAAATTTTTTCACGGCACATTGCCGGCAGGCACCCACCGAACCCAGTACCGGATGCCAGCAGAAATAAGGCAGATCAAAACCAAGGGATAGACATACCTCCAGCAGGTTTTTATATTTGGATTCAACGGTATATTCTTTATTTTCTATATAGATTTTGGGCATTCCTTACCTCCACGGACACCTTTTTTCGGTGAAGTGGCGTTCAAAGTCGCTGCGGAAATATTTCAGGGCACTTTGCAAAGGTTCCATAGCACCCGGTGCCAGTGCACAAAAGGTGTTACCCGGTCCCAGCCATTTACAATGAGCCGTCAGTAAATCCAGATCGCCAGGTTGTCCTGCCCCTTGTTCAATGGCCCCCAATATCTTTTCCACCCAGGGCAAACCTTCCCGGCAGGGAGTACACCAGCCGCAGGATTCCTGGGCAAAGAAATGTTCCAGATTATGTACAAAACCCACCGGACAGGTGCGATCGTCCAGAACGATCATAGTGCCTGTCCCCAACCGGCTGCCGGCCTTGCTGACTGCATCGAAGTCCATCGGGATATCCAGATGTTCTTCCACCAGAAAATCGGTTGAAGCACCGCCGGGTAAGGCCCCGCGGAATTTATACCCTTCCTGCATTCCCCCGGCATATTCCTGCAGAATTTCACGCATGGTGGTACCCATCGGCAGTTCCCACACTCCCGGATTCTTTACGCGCCCGCTGACGCCGTATAATTTTGTACCCCCTTCGGGAGTAAGACTTAAACTTTTAAACCAGGTTGTACCCTGATTAACGATATGCGGCACGCAACAGAGCGTTTCAATATTATTGACGATGGTTGGTTTACCAAAAAGTCCGCTGATCTGCGGGAAAGGAGGCTTGGCTCTGGGAGTAGCGCGTTTGCCCTCCAGTGAATTCAGCAAACCGGTTTCTTCTCCGCACATATAGCGGCCGACGCTGGTATGCAAATGCATTTCCAGATTGAAGTCACTGCCCAGAATTCTTTCCCCCAGGTAATTTGCTTCATGAAGTTCGGCCAGAGCCTGGTTTATAATTTTCGCGGCCAGTTTATATTCAGCACGCAAAAATACATAAGCGATATCAGCCTGGATGGCATATGCGCTGATCATCATCCCTTCCAGCAACTGATGCGGATCGCCTTCCAGCAGCAAACGATCTTTAAAGGTACCCGGTTCCATTTCATCGCCGTTGGCCACCAGGTATTTCGGCCGGGGAGCTTCAGGACCAGCCGGCACGAAACTCCATTTAAGTCCGGTTGGAAAACCAGCTCCGCCGCGGCCGGTCAGGTTGGCATCCTTGACCAGCTGGATAACATCGGCCGGTTTCATTTCTTTAATTACCTTGCGGAAAGCCTGATAACCACCGGTTTTTTCATATTCCTTTAAACTCAGCGGGGCAGCGCCGGGACGGATATGTTGAGTTAATGGTCTTTCCATTTTTATCAATTATCAATTACCAATTACTAATTACTATTTATATTTTTGTATAATCTCATCCAACTTATCGGCACTCAGATCCCGGTACAGGTCATCGTCGATCATCAGAGCCGGGGCATGATCACATGTTCCCAGACAGGGTACGGTCAGTAAAGTAAAACGGTCGTCGGTAGTGGTTTCACCCAACCCGATACCCAGTTTTTTATTCAGGTTAGACACAATATTCTCATAACCCATGATCCAGCAACTGATGCTGTCGCAAACCAGAATGACATGGCGTCCGACCGGTTTACGAAAAACCAGATTATAAAAGGTAGCCACGTTTTCCACTTCTTCTGGTGACATGATTAAAAATGCAGCAATGTCCCGGATGTTCTCATCTGACACCCAGCGACGGTGCTTTTGCACTACCTTAAGTGCTTCAATGCAGACTGCCGGGCGGTGAGGAAATTGCCTGACTTCCTGCTTCGATTTCCTGTTTTTCTATTTCCGTCAGCATATTCAAAATTCTATTTGTTGAAAATCAGGTTAATGGGCAATGGTTAATGGGTAAAGAAAAGCCCGACACATTTTATAATTTATCCTTTAACCTTTATCCAACCCCTTATTCCACACACCCCGTCTTCCCGCCTGCGGCGGGAATCCACCCCTCTCCAGAGGGGAAATTTCCATTATTCTTTCTCAAAACAGATCCAGGGTTCTGTCTGGCGCCAGATCTTCGACAAGCCCGGGATGACCCATCAGTGGGGTCGTCTCGACTTCGCTCGACGACCGGTCGAAGGTCCCCGAGCAAGTCGAGGGCCATTAATTGCCCCAGTGCCATAGTGCCTATGTGCCTTTTTACCTATCCAAATCCGCCAATACATAATCAATACTCCCCAGAATTGCCAGCAGATCGGCGACTGTGTGCCCCCGGCTGATGTAAGGTACCATCTGGATATGAGGAAAAGATGGTGTCCGGATCCTGGTACGGTAAGCATGAATATCGCCGTCGCTGACCACATAATAACCATTGTTGCCTTTGGAGGCTTCCACCGCACAAAAGGCTTCACCTTCCGGCAGCACCGGTCCCCAGGTGACTCCCAGAAAGTGTGTAATCAGGGTTTCAATATCGTGCATCGTTTTTTCTTTCAACGGTGGTGTGGCCAGCGGATGATCCGATTTGTACGCTCCGGCAGGCATGTTTTCCAGACACTGTTCAATAATGCGTACACTCTGCCGCATTTCCTCCACTCTCACCCGGGCCCGGTCATAACAATCCCCGTTTTTACCTGTTGGAATTTCAAATTGAAACTGATCGTACCCTGAATAGGGCCGCTTTTTACGAAAATCCCACTCCAGACCTGTAGCGCGCAGACCAGGACCGGTCACTCCCCAATCGATCGCCTCGGCCAGGGTATAACAGCCGATCCCCACGGTTCGTGCTTTCAGGATACGGTTATTCATGGTCAGTTTATCATATTCCCTGATCCGTTTGGGAAAATATTTTACAAAATCGCGTACCATTGTTTCCCAGCCCATGGGCAGGTCCTGCACTACTCCGCCGATACGGAACCAGTTCGGGTGCATGCGGTCGCCGCAAATGGCAGCGACAATATCCAGGATGCGTTCGCGGTCGTAAAACATGTAAAATACGGGCGAAAGCTGCCCGATATCCTGAGCGAAGGTTCCGTACCAGACCAGATGACTGGAAAGGCGGAAGAGTTCGCAGAGCATGATGCGGATTACCTGTGCGCGTTCCGGGACTTTGATGCCGGCTAATTTTTCTACCGCCAGCAGATAGGGCAGATTATTCATGACCCCGCCCAGATAATCAATCCGGTCGGTGTACGGGATATAAGTATGCCAGGTCTGCCGCTCACTCATCTTTTCGGCGCCACGGTGATGATATCCGATATCCGGTGCGATATCGACTATCTCTTCTCCATCCAGTTGCAGGACCAGACGCAGTACACCATGAGTACCGGGATGCTGCGGACCCAGATTTAAGAACATGAAATCGGAATCTTCACTCTGCCGCTGCATGCCCCATTCTTCCGGTTTGAATTGCAGGGCTTCCTGTTCGGTATCCTGTTTCTGATCGGTCAATTCGAACGGCCCTGCCTCTGTAGCCCGGGCATAATGTTCTTTACGCAGCGGATAGCCCTGCCAGGTTGGCGGCATTAAAATACGGCGCAGATTCGGATGCCCATTAAATTTTATCCCGAACATATCAAAAACTTCGCGTTCATACCAGTTGGCGCTTGGCCAGATACCGGTAATGCTGGGCAGCAACGGTTCATCTTTGGATAAAGCAACCTTAATCCGCACATCCTCATTGCGCTGCAGCGACAGCAGGTGATAAACCACGGTAAAGTCACTGGCTGGTTGTCCAGCCCTTTTCCCGCGCAGTTGTTCATCGATAGCCGTCAGGTCGTACAGCATGCGGTACGGACTGCTGATTTCTGTTTTAAGATATTTTAATACAGGATTGATCTGTTTTTTTTCAATCCAGACAGTAGGAATAAGATCACAGGTAGATTGAATAGTGATTGCCGCGTCACCGAATTTTGTCCGCAGTTCTGTAACAATCGTTGGATTATCTGGCATAAATCCTGATTATTCATGCTACAATGTTTACCTACCGGTTAGATCTCATCTGCCGATTTAAATGTGCCCCATTTTTTTCTTTGATCCTGCTTCAGGTCGCGCATACTTGTTTTTGCCGGTTTAATGGTTTGCTGATTGCCCACAATCCAACTCAGGGGACGTTTTTCTTTGCCCACTGCATCGCGCAGCATCATCAAACCTTCCATAAAAGCATCGGGGCGCGGCGGGCAACCCGGCACATACACATCCACCGGCATGAACTTGTCCACCCCCTGCACCACACTGTAAATATCATACATACCGCCGGAGTTGGCGCAGGAACCCATGGAAATTATCCAGCGCGGTTCCATCATCTGTTCATAAAGTCTTTTGATGATCGGCGCCATTTTCATAAATACGGTTCCGGCAATGATCATGACATCCGCTTCCCGTGGTGTTCCGCGGATGACTTCGGCCCCGAACCGGGCGATATCATAACGGGGAGTCAGACTGGTGGCCATTTCCACATAGCAGCAGGACAAACCGAAATTGAACGGCCACATGGAATTTTTCCGTCCCCAGGCCAGCAAATCCTGCAGACGGCTCAGGACAATACTCTGCCTGACTGTTTCTTCCAGGGAAGGTTGTACCTGAATCATAATTGAGATATCAAAGTTTTAGTTTATAACTCATCCAGACTTTTATTCAAGATCTGATATTTTTTTAACAGTTTTTTACCGCTCAGCCCGAAATCCAGCGCACCGATCCGCCACTCATAGATCAGCACCACAAGCAAAATGCCGATAAAAACCGAAACTGCCGTGTAACCCATCCAGCCGAGTTCTTTAAAAGCAATAGCCCAGGCAACAATGAATACAGCTTCCAGATCAAAGATTACAAAAAACATGGCTATTAGGTAGAAGTGAGCAGAGAAGCGGAGCTGCGCTGAACCGGTACCGACAATTCCGGATTCAAAGGTTTCACCGGTGGCCCGGTCTTTGTGCCGTTGTCCCAGCAGGTAGGCAACCCCCAGCATCACTCCCAGAACGAGCAGCAGAACCAGCACGGTATAAACCAATAACGGCCAGATTAAGTTGGAATGATCTAATGGACCGTTCATATTCCGTTTTCCCGACGAAGTTTTGTAGTCGTATCAAAAATTCCTATTTCCAATTTAAGTATGAAAGGATTTAAATTCAAAATACTTTTCCTGCCTGATCAATAGGTTGTAAAGTGCAGCATGATATTGTCGCTCAGCTGGCCTGTTCCCATCCCGTGCATTGTGCCCATATCGCCCATATGCTCTTTCATCATCTTGACCATTTCACCTCCAAGATGGATCATGTACTGTGTATGTCCGGCCAGCATGGAATCGGCAAAAAATGTGCAGAGTGTACTATCACTATTCCAGCTAAAATCTCCATGGGTCGAATGATAACGGTCCAGGTGGTGCATGATCGCCGAGTCCGACATGGCCATCATCATATTACTATGACTCATCATGGGATGACCCATGGACATGGAGTCGGCCATATCCCTGGCACTGATCAGATGGAAATTGTTTTCCACAATCCCTTCCATAACCGGTCGGGCAAACGAAAGGGTTACTGTTGCATTCAACTGCACACCGGTACTCCCGTCGGCGGGAGATACAATAAGCGCAGGTTGCTTATCGGTCTCGTACATTGTGTTCGCATCCTTTGAACAGGTGTACATGACGGCAGTGCTGAAAACATAAAGTATTGATAGAAAAATATAGTTTTTCATCTAAGAACTCCTCTAGTATTCTTTTTAATCATTTTTGCTCATAAGTAAAGACAGCCTGGTACTCTTTCCCCTCTTTGGTAATTTGTGCATGTAACATGTACTTGCCCTGCTCATTGAAACTTATTCCTGCACCATAATGATTTTTCATTTTTATCAATTCAGCGGATAAATGATTTTGCGTTGGTGTAAGAATATGAAGTTTAACCTCTGCAGTATTGACCTCCAGACCAGTGTCAGCATCGAGGATCATAATCATGAGATGATGAGTGCCTGTCATCATAGTTGCTTTATGGTTTGAGACCATCGCAGAATCACCGCACCCGCCGGAACCATGCTTCATATTCATCATACCCGTCATTCCATGGTGCATACCTTTGGTGCTTGCAGAATCTTTCATGGTCTCCTGCATCATTTTTTCATGTTCTGCCTGGGGTATCACCCATAACTGCACTTTTAAGCCGTCCACTACCTGTTCCCCGGTGGGTTTTCCCATCATCCCCTGCATTTTTTCTGCAGTAGCGGGGTGCATATGTTGGGACCTGACTGTGACAGCGCTGAACAGCACCAGGTAAGCCGCTATCATAAATATATATGTCTTCATAATATCTATCTCCTATTGGTTAGATGTACTAAATCTTTAACTCCTGAAATAATATTTAATTCCCTGTTTTTAATCCCTCATCATTCCTTTGCAGATAATTTTTTTTCCAAAGATAATAGATTACCGGATAAACCATCAGTTCCAAAAGTACTGAAGTTACAATTCCGCCAACCATCGGTGCGGCAATCCGTTTCATTACATCTGCTCCGGTGCCGTGGCTCCACATGATCGGCAACAACCCGGCAATAATCACTGCCGCTGTCATTATTTTAGGCCGGACCCTTTTTACCGCGCCGTGATGAATCGCATCTTTCAGGTCACCGAGTTTCCGCAGCAGTCCTTTCTGCCTTTGCTGATCATAAGCCTGATCCAGGTATAACAACATCACCACACCTGTTTCAGCATCCAGTCCGGCCAGGGCGATGATCCCCACCCAGACTGCAATACTGAGATTATAGCCCAGGATGTACAGAAACCAGAAGGTTCCGATCAGCGAAAAAGGCACGGCTAAAAAGATAATGGCTACCTTGGTAATAGAGCGGGTATTGAAATAAATGATCACGAAAATTATAAAGAGCGTCAACGGTATCATCAGCATCAGGCGCTGCCGGGCGCGCTGCATATATTCGTATTCACCACTCCAGGTGATATTATAACCAGCTGGCAGTTTGATTTTTTCCGAAACCACTTTCTGCGCCTGCCGGACATAACTACCTATATCGATATCCTTGATATCAATAAAGATCCAGGAATTGGGGCGGCTGTCTTCGCTGCGTATGACCATCGGCCCTTTACGTGTCGTAATTGTCGCCAGTTGCCCGATGGGTATCTGCTGGCCGGCGGGTGTCGGGACCAGCACCCGGCGTAAGGCTTCCAGGTTATCCCGGAGTTCACGGCTATAGCGTAAATTTACCGGATATCGTTCCAGTCCTTCCACCGTGCTGGTAATACTCATTCCGCCCATGGCAGTCTGGATAACATCCTGCACGTCACCTATAGTCAGACCGTACCGCGCAGCAGCCAGGCGATCGATATCGAAATCCAGATAATTTCCCCCGACCGATCTTTCGGCAAAAGCGCTTAAAGTTCCGGGCACGGTGCGTAACACAGATTCAATTTCGATGCCGATTTTTTCCAGCATACTCAGATCAGGACCGGATATTTTTATCCCCACCGGTGTTTTAATACCGGTGCTGAGCATATCGACGCGTGTCTTGATCGGCATGGTCCAGGAATTGGTCAGGCCCGGAAACTGGATGGCCCGGTCCAGTTCATCAATCAACTTCGGGACGGTCATTCCGGGCCGCCATTCATCTTCAGGTTTCAGCATGATTGTGGTTTCGATCATATCCAGACCGGCCGGATCAGTAGCAGTTTCTGCCCGTCCGATTTTCCCGAACACATGATGCACTTCCGGAAATTGTCTGATGATCTTATCCGTCTGCTGCAGCAGTTCCCTGGCCTTGGTAATCGACATGCCCGGCATGGTCGTGGGCATATACAGCAGGTCCCCTTCGTACAGCGGCGGCATGAATTCAGAACCGATTTGGCTGAGCGGAATCAGCGTGACCAGGATCAGGCCGGCTGCTATAATCAGAACTGTTTTATTATATTTAAGCACAAGATCAACCAGTGGACCATATATCCTGATCAAAAGTTTATTGACCGGATTTTTTTCTTCCGGCAGAATTCTGCCGCGGATCCAGTAACCCATCAGAATGGGAACAATTGTGATCGATAAAACCGCCGCCGCGGCCATGGCATAGGTTTTGGTAAAAGCCAGGGGACGGAACAATCTCCCTTCCTGTGCACCCAGGGTGAATACCGGAATAAAAGAGACAGTAATGACCAGCAGTGAATAAAACAGGGCCGGTCCGACCTCTTTGGATGAGTCCAGAATGATCTGCCAGCGGTCGCGTTGTTCGGCCGGAGGTTTTTCGCGTTCATATTCAATATGTTTATGGGCATTCTCGATCATAATAATGGCTGCATCGACCATAGCCCCGATGGCGATGGCAATTCCGCCCAGTGACATGATATTGGCGTTGATACCCTGCCACTTCATTATTATAAAAGATATCAGGATAGCTGTTGGCAAAGTAATTATCGCCACAAAAGCACTTCGTACATGGAGTAAAAAGATGATGCAGACAATGGCCACAATTATAATTTCTTCGATTAATTTACCTTTCAAGGTATCGATGGCCCGTTCGATCAGGCCTGAGCGGTCATAGGCAACGGAAATATTTACATCTGCCGGCAACCCCTGTTTGAGTTCCTCGAGTTTCTGTTTCACATTCTTGATCACCTCAAGCGCATTTTGTCCGTAACGCATCACCACGATACCGCCGACCACTTCCCCCTCGCCGTTGCTTTCAGCCAGTCCCCGGCGCATCAGCGGACCAATTGTCACATCGGCAATGTCTCTGACATAAACCGGTGTCCCGCCTGCCGGATCAGTCATGACGGGGATATTGCGGATATCATCCAGGGATTTTATATAGCCCAGCCCGCGGACCATGAACTCCATTTCACCCATTTCGATCACTTCCCCGCCGACATCATTATTGGAATTCATAATAGCCATTTCCACCATATGCAACGGCAGATGGTAAGCCAGCAAGCGCACCGGGTCCACGGTCACCTGGTATTCTTTGACGAAACCACCGATACTGGCCACCTCGGCCACACCCTCCACTGAACTTAATTCGTATTTAAGATACCAATCCTGATAGGAACGCAATTCCTGCAATGATCGCTGATCTGAACTGAGCGTATATTCAAATACCCAACCCACGCCGGTGGCATCCGGTCCCAGTGTGGGAATGACTTTCTCCGGAAGCCGTTTCTGGGCATAATTGAGATACTCCAGGACACGGCTGCGCGCCCAGTAGATATCCGTTCCATCTTCAAAAATCACATAGACCAGCGAGTAGCCGAAAAACGAATATCCGCGTACCACCTTCGCTGCCGGCACAGATACCATCGCTGTGGTCAACGGGTAGGTTACCTGGTCTTCGATAATCCGCGGTGATTGACCGGCATACTCCGTATAAATGATCACCTGTACATCACTCAAATCGGGGATGGCATCGACCGGGATATTCAGCATGGAATAGAGACCCCAGCCGATCAGAAAAACCACGCTCAGAATTACAATTAATCTGTTGCGTATGGATCGTTCAATTATTTTTTCTAAGATCATGATCGTGCTCCCGCTCGTTAATGAACATGTTTCGTTCCAGTGGAACCTGAATCGGTTTCTACTGGCACGAGTTTCATCCCGCACAACGGGCAATCGCCGGGTTCATTAGTTCTGATCTGCGGATGCATGACACAGGTATATATTATCTGCTTCTGGTTCTTACCAACCGGTTCCATGCCGGCAGAATTCTTTTCTTTAGTACTGTCTGTTGGTTCCATGACCGCTTGCGGCCTTGCCATGTTTTCATGTCCACGCATTGAAGAAATTGCCGCTTTAAGATTACTCTCCGAATCAATCAGGAATTGCGATGAAGTGACCACCACTTCACCAGCATGGGCACCGGCAAGAATTTGAGTATAACCATCAGCGGTCAGCCCCAGTTTTACTTCACGCGGCTCGAAATAACCGTTACCCAATGAGATCACGATGATATTTCTTTCGCCGGAACGGATAACAGCCTGTTCCGGTACTGTCACCGCATCGACGCTGAGCGGAGAAATCAGTTTGACCGTCACAAACATTTCCGGTTTAAGTTCAAGACCAGCTGTGTTACCGATCTGGATACGCACCCTGGCAGTCCTGGTCTCAGCGCTCAGATACGGATAGATATAAGTTACCGTTCCATTAAAAGTTTTACCGGGAAGATATGAAAGTTCAATTTCTGCTTTCTGATTAACCTTTACCCAGGGTAATTCATATTCATATATATCAGCCAGGATCCACAGCGTTGAAAGATCGGCAATTTTGTACAGGGTCATTCCCGGCATAATATTCTGCCCCGGCAGAACCATCTTTTCGATCACTACACCGTTTACCGGAGAATTGATGGTCATTGTTTTTTTGGGAATACCTTGCTGTTCCAGGGCGACTATTTCACTTTCAGGTATATCCCAGAAAAGCAATCGCCGCCTGGCACTCTGTACCAAATCGTCGGCACCTTTTTTAACCTCTGCTCTTGCACTGCCGGCTAACTGTGCCTGGTAACGGATCGCCTGAAGATATTCCTGCTGAGTGGTTACCAGTTCCGGACTGTAGATGTCCATTAAAGGCTCGCCTTTGTGTACGTTCTGGCCGCTGTAATCGATATGAAGTTTTTCAACCCAACCCATAAATTTAGCATTCACCGCATAAACTTTTGTCTCATCATAATCGATTTTACCGGTCGTCCTGATTGTTTTACTCAATTTCTGGTTGCTGATGATCTCCGTTTTTGTACCCATATTCTGTACGATGGCCGGATCAATTTTAATTCCTTTGACCTCGCTATCCCCTTCATAAACCGGCACCAGATCCATACCGCAATCGGGTGCTTTACCCGGTTTGTCGGATGTATACCAGGGGTGCATGGGATCCTGATAATAGGCAACTTTTTTACTCTTTGCACCAGCCGATTCCTCTGTATAAACCGCTGTAAAATCCATCCCATCTGATGATTTCTTAGGTACTGGCGAGGTGATCAGTGGATTCATTGGATCCCGGTAATAGAGTATTTTTCTTTCAGCAGCAGTTTCCTGCGTTGTTGTTGCAGAGGTATGAAAGAAAAACCATCCGCCGGCCAATCCAATCAAAATACAAACAATGGCAGTTATAATAATCTTCTTCATGTATGCTTCTCCTTATCACGATATCAATTAATCTGGTTGGCAATGTCGGTGATATCCATACCGATCGCCTCTTCCAGTTGAGCCTGACCGGTCAGGTAGTTCATTAAAGACATCTGATAGTCCAGCCTGGCCATCAACATCATCCGGTAGGAATCGATGACCATCAGAAATTCCGTTTTTCCGTTCTGATATCCTGTCAGCATCGATTGCAGGGTCTGTTCTGCCTGCGGAATACTGGTGCTTTGGTAAAGTTTCATGGAATTGTAACTGGCTTGCATCCGGACCAGCGCACTGTAGATTTCGTTCACTACCATATTTTTCATACCGGTAAACTCATTTTCGGCTTGTATCACTTTCAGTTTATTCTCTTCAACTTTTGCTGTATAGCGGCTGCCTGACCAGAAGGTGAGGGGAAAATTCATACCCAGCATTACCGACCAGAAATCATCTTTGGTATCGGACATATTTTTGTACATAACTTTAGCCATCAAATCCGGAAAATACTCCCGTTTTGAGGCGGTCAATTCAGCTTCATTCATGGCAATATTGTTATTCATCCCCTGCAACTCCGGACGATTTCGCAAAGCCAGGATTTGCAATTGCTCCAGCGTCCAGGGCAGTGAATCAGTTTTGATCTCAGCTATTGTACCGCGGGATTCATCGACAGGATGATTGATCAGCGTATTCAGCATTGCGCTCATGATCCGCTGCTGCTGATCCAGGTCGATCTGTTCATTGAGCAGTACAGAATATTCAGTCTGGGCACGCAGGATATCGGATTGATTACCCATCCCCCCCTCATATTGTTTCAGCGCGATCTGAATAAATTGCTTCATCAATTCCTGGTTTTCGGCATTGATACTTATCTTTTGCTGTACCAGGTACAATTCATAAAAAGAATTCTTTAACTGCCGGATCATCTTCCGTTCCAGGGCGCGGTATTCCTGATCTATCATCCCGGCATTTTGTTGAGCTGCCTGCTCCATCGCTGATAGTTTTCCGGGGAAGGGAAACATCTGTTGGATAAAATAGTCGGTTTCCATACTATGCTTAAGCGGATCAGGAAAAGACTGAATGGGAGTCTGGTAAAACTCAATCCCGACCTGTGGCGCTTCCCAGGCCGAGACCTGCCGGACCACGGTTTTTGCTGCGGCGGTTTTTTGACGCGCGGCCTGTAATTGCGGGTTATGGGCTAAAAGTTCGGTAACCAGTTCATCTAAACCGGCCGAAGCCCTGGGCTGTGCCATTAATCCCCCGGACATGATGAATACTAAAATTATTTGCAGAATTTTTGATGAAGTTATCATCGATCCTGACTCCTTCGTTATAAATCGTGTCGAATAGATATACCACCAACGCGCTTGAAATGGCTTGATCTGCGGACTCAACAGTGTTACAGCCCGGGATCGCACCAGCAGCCGGTAGTACGATAATTGATTAAGTAATATTTAGAAAGTATCTAAATTAAAAAATTACAGTTAAGCAGATAGGTATCTACAGCAGTAAATTGATTTATTAAGAGCACCGCTGCCTGCCCGCTGGTTGCGGACCTGGACAGATCTATAAATTGGAATTGCCCGGTAGGATTTATTATTGCCTTTATATTTTGAACGGTTGTTTTGGATTCTGATTCCGCGATGAGTGAAGCAGACCGTGGATTTTGATCATTAAGATTGGCTGGACATGCACAAAATTTAATATTCTTTAAAACCGGCTGATCTGCTGTGGATGCGCAACGGCATGATTGAGCCGGCTTTGATTTGGACTGCCCGCAACATTCCATTTTTTTACAAATGAAATTAGTCTCCAGCATATAAAAACTGCAAACCTGGATAACCAGCAGTGAAATCCCGATTTTCTTAATAATTTTCATATTATTTTAAACGAAACTTATCCTGGAAAATTCCTTGATTAATTATTATTTACTTCTTGTAAGATAATCAGTTATTTTAATAACTTAATATATATAGTTCCAGCTATTAAGTGGAAATAGTAATGACAGATAAATCAACAGTAAATGGATCTTCCTTAAAACTTCTGGCCCTCGCTGCGCTGGGCGTGGTGTTCGGTGATATTGGTACCAGCCCGCTGTATGTTCTGCGGGTCTGTTTTCACGGAACTCATACCATCGGCCGCACTCCGGAAAATGTCCTCGGTATCCTGTCCATGATCATCTGGACCCTGATCATCATCGTATCCATCAAATATCTGATCTTTATTCTGAAGGTTGACAATAAGGGTGAAGGCGGAGTACTGGCGTTAACCACGCTGGTAGCTTTTTACAAAAAAAGAAAAAAACATACTCAGGGCTTGTTGCTGGTTATCGGCATTTTTGGTGCTGCCTTATTATATGGAGACGGTATGATCACCCCGGCTATTTCGGTGCTCAGTGCCGTTGAGGGTTTGAATGTGGCGACTTCCTTCTTTGAACCCTTTATCCTGCCGATCACCATCCTGGTACTGATCCTGTTATTCTTATTTCCAGAAACACGGAACTACCAAAGTCGGGGAAGTTTTTGGACCGGTGATGGTCGTATGGTTTATAAGTCTTATTTTACTGGGGATCCGGGGGATCCTGCATTACCCCCAGGTATTATATGCTTTCAATCCATGGTATGCCATAAATTTTCTGACTTCGCAGGGCATGACTGCTTTCCTGGTTTTAGGCGGTGTATTCCTGTGTGTTACCGGCGCGGAGGCGCTCTATGCTGATATCGGTCATTTCGGGAAATACCCGATCCGTTTTACCTGGTTCAGTTTCGTATTTCCGGCCCTGCTGATCAATTATCTGGGACAGGGGGCTTTGATCATAGAAACTCCTGCAGCGATTGAACATCCATTTTATTTTCTGGCTCCGGATTGGGCGCTTTATCCGCTGGTCATACTGGCTACCCTGGCTACGATTATCGCTTCACAGGCCATCATTACCGGCGCTTTTTCATTAACCCGGCAGGCCCTGCAACTCGGCTACAGTCCGCGCATGGAAGTCCGGCATTCATCAGAACAGATTATCGGACAAATTTATATTCCGCAAATCAACCGGATTTTGATGATTGCCACTATCGGACTGGTCATCGGCTTCCGTTCTTCGAATAATCTGGCGGCAGCCTATGGAGTGGCCGTATCCACGACCATGGTTATAACCACCCTGCTGGCTTTTTCATCCTTGCGCAGATTCTGGAAAATAAATATGGGAATCGTGGGATTCATTTTTACCCTGTTTTTAGGTATTGAATTAGCCTTTTTCGCTTCCAATATTTTCAAAATCTGGCATGGCGGCTGGTTTCCCCTGCTGATTGCCTTGATAGTATTTATGCTGATGACCGCCTGGAGAAAAGGGAGATCCCTGCTGGCCCAGCGTTTTAAAGAAGAAGCCCTCTCGGTCGACGACCTCGTACATGATATTCAGAATCATCCCCCTACCCGTGTCCCCGGCATGGCCATCTATATGACCACCAATCCCGAAGGGGTACCGCGGACACTACTGCATAATCTGAAGCACAACAAAGTACTGCACAGCTCAATTGTTTTCCTGACCGTGATTACGACTGAGGTACCCCGTATCAGCAATGAATCACGGGTTCAGCTTGAATTTCTGGGCGAAGGAGTAATTCGAATTATAGCCTATTATGGTTTTATGGAGGATCCTGACATACCGCGTTTGCTGTCCGGGATCGATGATGAGCACTTTAAATATAAGCCGATGCTGACCACCTTTTTCTTCGGCCGGGAAACGTTGCTGGCTACGGCCAAGCGGGGCATGGCCCGCTGGCGTAAAATTCTTTTCATTATGATGTCACGTAATGCCTACCAGGCTAATCTCTATTATCAGATCCCGGCAAACAGCGTGGTGGAATTAGGGCAATTTGTAGAAGTTTAATTTTTTTAAAATTTTATTTTGATTTTTGGAATAGAAATAATAAATTCATGGTTATATACAACACCTACCTAAGTCTACACGCCTTGTGTAGCCTAACGTCTGGAGAACCTACTCAGATCATGCCCTGGGTAGGTTTTTCTTTTATAACCAATACCCCGAAACAGTCTGGATCAAAACAATTCAATAAATACTCTTGACATCTTAAAAAATATTATTAACTTTATTTAGACTTAAATAATCATTTTCTGGGCGCTTGGAAATCACTTAAAAGTACTTTATAATAATCAGGAGGATCTTTTATGAAGAATTTAAGAACTTTATCTTTAGTTATCGTGTTCTTATTGACCTCTTTCTTGCTGTATCAACCAGCTGTATTAGCCACCGAAACCAGGGTAGGATCCATGGGCGGGGTTGGTTTTTACATGCGTGATAACTCGAACATTTTTGTTTTTCCTGGTACCTTCTACCAGTACTCCAACCAGGTTGTCGGGGAATTGCGCGTGAAGAATGACAACTCCTATTACTCCATTGGCGTACACATGCCGGTTGCCAATATGGTCCTGGGTGCTTATCTGAACAGCCCGCTCGATCTGGACATCCCGGCAGGTGTGGTGGATGAGGTAAGCCTGGACCGGGCGACAGATTTATTTTTCGGTACCAAGTTATCCGGCTTTGATTTAGGTGTAAATTTAAGAATTGGCATGGACAGCTATTCAGCGGATATGGATAACGGAACCGATACGGTGGAATATAAAGAATCAGCCCGCTATATAGCTATAGGGGTGGGAATAAGCAACGAAAAAATGGATCTGGGTCTGCGGGTTGAATTGCCTGCTGCCGATACTGAATTTCCAGCCTCTGGTGCGGAAGAAGATTTAAAGTCGACCTGGGACGGAATGGCCGTCGGTTTTAACGGGCGGATGTGGATGGCAAAAAGGGATAAATTTCAACTGGTACCGCTGGTAGTCGGTTATTATGGTACGGCCAGCAGAGAAATAACTCCCGGTTTCGGCCTCGATACTACTTATACCACCGATTACAACCGCTTAAACCTTGCGGGCGGTATCGGAGTGAATTATCAGTTGAATGACGATAACCTGCTGGTACTCGGTTTAGAGGTAGTAGGATATTCAAAAGATGGTGAAGAGGTAAAAGATGATTATGAAGGCACTATTACGACTATGACCTTACCCGGTGTGTTTCTGGGCCTTGAATCGAAGATCAGCAAATGGCTGACCGGCCGGCTGGGTGCCGCCCAGGTTTTCCAGAGTGTGACTGAGACATTTAAACCCGAAGGGGGCAGTGAAACCGAATCGAAGTCATACAGCACGGAATTCAAGATGACTTTCGGCCTGGGCATTAACTTTGGGAATTTCGTACTCGACGCTGCTTTTAATGAAGGCCTGCTCTTCGACGGGCCGTATTTTATCAGCGGCTCGGCCGAGCCGATCGCCAACCGGCTTTCCATCACATATAATTTTTAGTAAAAAGAGGAACTAATATTATGAAGCGACACATGCCTCTTTTGATCGTATTCCTGTTAGCCGTGCTACTTTGCAGTTGTGCCCAATGGGGTGGTGATAATCCCCTGGGTATAACCGGTGGCAGCAAAGAAGGGTACGGACAAAATAACGATCTGAATTTACCGGAGAATTTCGGTGAAATTGATCCAGAACTTGTGGCTAGCTGGGCGTCCTATGGAGACAATTCAACAACGGTATTTACATTTTATGCCGATGGAACTTTTACGATGGAGCATTATCTCGAAAACCAGTTAGACAGAACCATCTCAGGACTCTGGAGCGTTTCCGGTGACACCCTTACTATTAGTTCCGGCGGTAATTCGGAGGTATATACCTATCTGGTAGACGGTAATCAGACTTATCCTGTCCTATGGCAATAAACAAATAGTGCTATACCGTGCCAAAAGAGTAACATAGGATCGTAATTATATTTTATCTGAATTCATTTATTCAGATTTTGATGCGAATTAGATCAAGGAGATCGAAAAATGAAACAATTCATAAATTATTTGATGATACCTGCCATATTTGTATTTTTGCTGATTGGTTGTGCGCAGTGGGGCGGTGACAATCCTCTGGGCATAACCGGAGGGAGTGAGGAGGGTTACGGACAAAATGGCGATCTAAATTTACCACAACCTGCCGATGGGAATATCATCGATCCGGAACTGATTGGGATGTGGGTTACTGCCGGCCAATGGGTACAGACCACCTATACTTTTGCTTTTAATGCCAGCGGTACTTTTACAATAGTGATACACTCCACGAAATTCACCCAGGTGATGGAAGGAACATATAGTGTCTCCGGGAATACCCTTACTTTTAACATTTATGGTGGTGAAACTCTCGTTTATACTTATTCGGTAAATAACAATCACCTGACGCTTGATGATGGTGATGTTGAACTGATACTGACCCGAGCCGATATCATTATAGAATAATCGATCTGCAAGTATATCAAACCTAAGGTTGTCAGCGCCAATCTTAGGTTTGATATTATCTTTCTTAACAGACGGAGGAGTCCCCGAAATGAAACTAATTATATTTACTCTTTTTCTATTCTTCCTTTCAATCATAATGATAGGTGGTTGTGCCCAGTGGGGCGGCGATAATCCCCTGGGAATAACCGGCGGCAGTAATAATGGCTATGGAAAAAATAACGATTTGAATTTACCCGACGGTTCCGACCAGATCGATCCCGATCTGGTGGGTGTGTGGAGTATGTATGATTATCCCTATTCTCTTGTCTACACTTTTAATGCGGATGGAACCTATCAGATTGAAGAATACTTCTATGATAGTTTAGATGACAGTTATGAAGGAACCTGGAGCGTTTCCGGAAATATCCTGACACTAAGTTCTAACGATGGCTCGTCAATTATGACCTATGAGATTAATGGTAATCAACTGACGCTTACCCAGGGAGATTATATACTGGTTCTACATCGGGGTCAGATTCGCTAGGTTAAAATTCATCCTGATACGACGCATATTTGCTACTGCGGATAAAGAGTTTAAATCATAACTGAGATTTTTTCTTAGTCGTTACAGAAATTAAAGTTAATCCGCAATAAAAGTTGTCTCCAGCAACCTTTATTGTGGAATGATTTTTTAAAGCACAGGAGATCAGGAAATGAAACGATTAAGTTTTGCTCCTTTATTATCTCTGCTATTTACTATTATAATAAGTGGTTGTGCCCAATGGGGCGGGGATAATCCGCTGGGTATAACCGGCGGCAGCGGGGAGGGATACGGACAAAATGAAGATTTAAATTTACCGGACCCCGCGGGCGGGAATACCATCGATTTTGAGTTGGTAGGTTTGTGGACTTCAGCAGGTCGGTGGGTTCAAACTATTCGCACTATTGCTTTTAATGCCAATGGTACGTTTACCATGGTGACTCACTCTGGGGTCAGTCCACAAGAAACTGAAGGGACCTATAATGTCTCCAGCAATATTCTCACGCTCAACAGTGATGGCGAAAGGATAATTTATATTTATTCGATAAACGGTGATTATCTGACACTTAATGATGGTGAGCAAGAACTGCTTTTACTTCGAATAAATCCGCAAATAGTCTGGTACCAAAACTGAAATAGCCAATGTTCCCGACGAACACCTTTTTGAACTTGTCGTCTTATATTAAACAGAGGAGATATAAAATGAAGCGATTCATTTATAATTTTATATTATCCTCCCTCTTTATTCTTATAATCACTGGCTGTGCCCAATGGGGCGGCGATAATCCCCTGGGTATAACCGGCGGCAGTGAAGAGGGCTATGGACAGAATAATGATCTATATCTGCCCGATCCTTCTGCAGAAAATACTCTTGATCCCGAACTTCTGGGCAGATGGATAAATAATATAAGCGAGGCAGAATACGAGATTTGGACTTTCAATTCCGACGGAACCATGCGGACCGTTTATTATCAGGATTCTTATAATTTTACTATAAACGGAACCTATTACACTTCGGCCGGGTCCATTACTATAAATTCGTCAAATGAGATAATGACCGGCAGTTATTCAATAAGCGGCAATCGGCTGACCATCTCATTTGGTCTGGTCACCCTGAGATTCGTCCGCGTTCAGTGGAAATGATTGACTCTATTTTTTCCAGGGCGGGAGTTCCGGCAGATGCCGGTCGAATTCCTGGATCAATTTCTGCTCCGTTTCCCTGCTATAGGTTCCCTGGTTAAACTTGTCGGCGATTTCTTTATAAAATAGCTCCCACGATTTTTCCTCTTCACCGGGATTGACCGGGAAGAATTTGGCCTCGTTGCCCAGCGCTGCTTTCATATCGCCGGGAGCATCCCCGATCATCAGAACCTTATCCTTATCGTACCGGCCGGAGGAGGCAAACTGGATGTGCTCCTTTTTACTGCCCATCTCCTGACCCGCAATCACCTGAGTATATTTGGCAATATCATGTTCCTCCCATTCCCGGCGCAAGGCTTCATAGGGGGTCGCCGAACAGACGATGATATCGGCCCATGCGCTGATCTTCGACAGCGATTCCCGCACAAATGGAAACGGCGGCACATGATGTACCAGATCGGCCACAGAAGCATTCACCGCCTTGCTCCAATCCAGGGCCTGCTTAAGAATTGGATCTGCAGTCTTTTTAACTTCCGCTTCCAGCACCGGATTGCCGAGTTTGGTTTCCCGTTTGATCCACTCCCTCAGGGAAAGTGCTGCGGGAATCTCCACCTTCCGTTTCTGCACTTCCGGCCACTCCTGCAACAGATCGAAGGTCATGGTCAGGGCCGGGAAGCGATTGATCCCGCGCCACCTGGAGTACAGGTTAACGAATTCGGCTGCAGCCCGGGCATATTTGGAAACCGGTTGCAGGTTCCAGTACTTGATGATATTGGGTATGAAACATTCTTTATGTTTGATTTCCATCGTATCAAAGGCGCAACCATCCGAGTCAATCGCAATTAAAAATTTATGCTTCGGTTTGAATTCCCGTAATAAAGCTTGCGGATCAGTCATTTCGAAGATCTCCTTAATTAAATTTCATCCATGTTCTGTTAGTATGCTTCGGGTACGTATTTAGGCAGTTTCTGTCCGGCAAATATTTTTTCAAGCCGGGCGAAGCGCTGCCGGCCGTCGATTACCGGTACGCTGACCCAATCCTCTCCGATCAACGGACGGGCATACCGGACGAATTCATCGGTTACATCTATCCGGTTGGGCGCAATCCAGTTTTCAGGAAATTTGCGTTCGGAATTGGCTACCTGTTCCAGCGGTACTTTGTCATAATCGACATTATAGATAAATCCCGGCCGCCGCAGCAGGGTGGACATATAACCCGATCCTTCTTCCACGGCAATCCGCACGGCGTTCTGACCGATTTTATAAGCCTCTTCCAAATCAACGGTCGAAGCATAAATCATGGTATCCCGTTGATCGGTACCGGGTACCTGTCCCCGCGCTGCCCCGCGGGCCTGTAATTTAGCCCCGTTCAGATGATTGACCACCGCCTGCTGGACCGTCAGCATGCTGGAACTGAACTTGGTATGGCCGAACGAATCTTTCACCTCACCAAGTTCCCCGACATCAAATCCCTCGCTGACCACCACGATCACCCGGCCGCTGCGTTTCAGTTCATCGTTAACGTGATCAGCCAGAGCGGCCAGGGACAACCCGGACTCCGGCAGATATATCTGCAGCGGCATCTCCCGTTTCGGATCGGCCAGACGGGCAGCAGCCGGAATAAAACCTATTTTCCGGCCCATGGCCTGCAGCACAATTACCGGATCTGCCGGTGATGAACCCATATTCTCTTCATTAATATTCTGCACCATACAAGCCCAGTAACGGGCCACACTGCCGTATCCCGGCGTATGATCGATCAATTTGAAGGCAGAATCCCCCACATCATTATCGATAGTTTTGGACACCCCGGTGGCAATCAGATCCAGCCCCTGGGTCCTGGCCATGGCGGCCACTTTATGCGCCGTATCCATGGAATCATTCCCGCCGATATAAAAGAAATAACCGATGTCGTGAGCCTTGAACACATCGATCACCCGCTGAAAATCTTTTTTCTGTTTTTCTTTCAGTTTGTAGCGACAGGTACCTATCGATCCGGCAGCCGGCGTGGTGCGCAACAGTGCAATCTCCTGTTCCGGCTGGGCTGACAGATCCAGTAATTCTTCTTTCAGCACCCCCTCGATACCGTGATAGCCGCTATAGATCTCCTGGAACTTTTCCGGAAACATTTTACAGGCATCAACAATACCGCGCAGGGAATTGTTGATTACCGGCGAAGGTCCGCCGGACTGGGCTACAACAACATTCTTTTTCTGTGCCATTTATATTTCCTCTTTTAATCTGTATAATATTTCACCTGCTTTGGGCACATACAGAATCCCCTGCTCTTCCCGGTTCTGCCATTCACTAATATAAATCGAATCCGGATTCAGATAGCCCAAATTTATTTTTTTACAAATCTCCGCTGATATCCCGCTGGCCAGCGTGACTTTGATTCTGGGACGTTCAACACCGTCCACATAGGTCCCGGCACCTTTGACATGGGTGGAGTGCGCCATCACTCCGGCGGGGATATCCTGAAATTTATCCATCTGCTTTACAAAATAATCCCGCACATGATAACCGATTTTTTCCAGTATGGTACCATGGGTTACCGAAACTTCTTTTATATGCGGAGCATAAATAATCAATTCCCCGCCGTCGGCCACCACCGGTTCCAGTTTATACATACATTTACCGCCGGTCCACAGATCTTCATACATGGCCGGGGCACAGGACAACACTTTCTTGAAAGCATGATCCTTGTAAACAATATGTATCTGGCGCGACAAATTTGCCGCGGCACGCCAGGCTTGCTCCGGCGTCCCGATAAACAGGCCGGCCAGGCCCTGCCCCTGCACCACCAGACTTAAACAGATCTGCTCGATGGGCAATAAAGCTGCCGCCCGGTCAACTATTTTGCGTACGGGTGTATCCGTAATGCCGATGATACGCGGATTGGTGATCAGGGCACCCAGCCAGTGGAACATATCAATAATATTCTGGCCGGCAATCCCCGGAAAAAGATATTTGGTCCCCCCGGAGAAGCCCACCACTTCATGCGGAAAAGTTGGACCGATTATCATTAACAGATCATAGTCGAATACCATTTTATTGATCGATATATCCACTTTCTGTCGCATCAATCCGGCCGAGATACGTTCTACCTCTTCCGCATCTATGGTACCGACATGCTTTAATTGATCTGCTTTGTTCCAGTAATGATTAAAGAAACGAGCCTGGGAATATTTGGTTTGCCGTTCCTGCTGAGTAATTCCCACCCGTTGATTAATCGCTGCTTCACTCAAGGGGGGATGAGTTCCGCTGGCAATGATAAAATCGAGGTTTTTTACCCGGTGAGCCAGAAGTTTGTAGACAGACCGGAACATGATATCCAGGGGTGCCGTCCTGGAAAGATCGGGAATAATGGCCAGCACCCGGCGTCCATCAAGTTTCATGGAATCCAGCGCCTGAGTACAAAGCTGTAATACATCAGCTTCACTCAGCACAAGTCCCGGTTCACCTTTACCAACAAGCATACTCAACTACCCGTTAGTCATCTGGTTAGCGGCTCACTGCCATAAATCCTGTGCAGGCTAAGCCGAATAGGTCGAGGATGCAGTTTTGCCGCCCCGGCCGGTCCAGTTTGTATGGAAAAATTGTCCGCGGGGTTTATCCACGCGTTCATAAGTATGTGCGCCAAAATAATCCCTTTGCGCCTGCAGCAGGTTGGCCGGCAGCACAGCACTGCGATAGCCGTCATAATAAGCCAGTGCGCTGCTGAACGCCGGAACCGGCAGTCCGTTAGTAATCGCGGTTGCGATCACTTCACGCCAGGCGGACTGATTCTGATCGATGACATCCGTGAAGTAACTATCCATTAATAAATTCTGCAGGTCGGGTTGCTTATCGAAGGCCTCTTTTATGCGGCCCAGGAACTGTGCCCGGATGATACAACCTCCCCGCCACATCAGGGCGATATTACCATAATTCAGCTGCCATTTGAACTCGGCCGCCGCTGCCCGCATCAATTGGAAACCCTGGGCATAGGAGCAGATTTTCGAAGCATAAAGAGCACGGCGGATTTTCTCCACAAAATCCTTTTTGTTGCCTTTAAAAGAAAGCTTGGGACCGGACAGAACTTTCGCTGCGGCCAGCCGCTCTTCCTTCAGCGCGCTCATACTGCGGGCGAAGGTGGCTTCCGCCACAGTTTGTGCCGGGATACCCAGATCCAGGGCAGCCTGGCTGGTCCATTTTCCGGTGCCTTTCTGTCCGGCTGTATCCAGAATAACATCCAGCATGGCTTTGCCAGTTTCATCATCTTTTTTAGCCATGATATCACGGGTGATTTCGATTAAATAACTGTCCAGTTCCCCTTTATTCCATTCGGTAAAGACCGGCTGCATTTCAGCACTGCTCATTCCTAAAACATTTTTCATTATCCAGTAAGCTTCACAGATCATCTGCATATCGCCGTATTCGATGCCGTTATGTACCATCTTGACAAAGTGACCGGCGCCGTCATTGCCCACCCACTCACAGCACGGTGAGCCATCGGCAACTTTTGCCGCGATGGCCTGGAAAATCGATTTGACATGGGGCCAGGCTGCAGGTGTACCGCCGGGCATAATTGAGGGACCGCGCAGGGCACCTTCCTCGCCGCCGGAAACACCCGTGCCGATATAAAGTTTTCCTTTCCCTTCCACGTACTTCGTACGGCGGATAGTATCGGGAAAATGACTGTTACCGCCATCGATGATCAGATCCCCCTGGTCCAGCTGAGGCAGCAGTATGTCGATAAAGTCGTCAACCGCTTTGCCCGCTTTTACCAGCAGCATCACCTTGCGTGGTGTCTCGAGGTTCTGTACCAATTCTTCAACACTGAAACAACCGGTAATGTTTTTACCCTTGGCCCGGCCTTCGACAAAATCTTTTACCTTGCTGGTCGTGCGATTAAAAACCGCTACTGAAAAACCATGATTTTCCATGTTTAATACTAAGTTTTCGCCCATTACGGCCAGTCCAATCAGACCGATATCACATTTTTTCACAACATTCTCCTTATTAATTATTTATGCAGATTATGTTTATACGCCGCTGAAAGCAGCAAAACCGCCATCGACCGCAATGACCGATCCGGTAACAAAGTCCGAGGCCGGGGATAATAACCATACCACGGCTCCCAGCAGATCAGCCGGATTTCCAAACCGGCCTAATGGCGTATGATTGATGATCGTTTTGCCACGGGTGGTCAGTTCGCCGCTTTTTTCATCAGTTAATAAAAAACGATTTTGCTGGGTCAGGAAAAATCCCGGAGCCACCGCATTGACCCGGATATTTTTCGAGTATTCCTGAGCCATATGAACAGCCAGCCACTGTGTAAAATTACTAACCGCAGCTTTGGCGGCTGAATAGGCCGGAATACGGGTCAGCGGCCGGAAAGCGTTCATCGAAGATATATTCAGAATATTTCCCTGCCCGCGGCCGGCAAAATATTTGCCGAATACCTGGCAGGGCAGCACCGTACCGTTCAGATTCAACTGCAGCACCCAGTTAAAAGCATCGGCAGGAATATCAAAAAATGGTTGATCGGCCGAGGTGGTAGCTTTGGGATTATTCCCGCCGGCGGCATTGATCAGGCAATCGACATTTTTAAAAACTCTTAAAATTTGCTGCAGAGCATCACCAACCGATTCGCGATTGAGCACATCGCATTTAAGCACAATATACTGTTCGGAAAATCCCGACAGGCGTTGTTGATTTCATCCGCTAATTCGGTCTGCATATCCATGATGGCCACCCGGGCTCCGAGTTCGATCAGTGCACAGGCAATTTCTCCGCCTAGTATACCGGTGGCACCGGTGACTAGCAATTACTTTTCCGTTCAGATCAAACATAGTTTGCCAAATTATTTTTTTCCACTGAATCGCTCCAATTTTTTATTCCAGAAAAAGCGGCTTAATATGCCGCTCAAATAAATTTGTCGTTACATTGCCGGCAATCACTTCGCTGCACTCCCGCAGGTTCTTCAGGTATAAGTCGCCTTTTTCGGCGGCAATTTTATAACCCACATGCAGGAGCTGGCGAAAGTGCGGATTGTAATTTTTATGCTGCTGATCATGCCGCAGAGTGCTACTGAAGGTCAGGCCGTCCCAATGCTGGACCTGTTCCCTGGCCGGCAGTTTGCGTTTATCTATATCAATGACCGTGGCATATGGTGCACATAATTCATCGTATTTTTCCAAAGAACGGTTGTATATATCTTTAGCCAGCCGCAGGCCTGCCGGGCTTCCCTCGGCCAGTCCGATCAATTCTTCCAGCCAGGTGGTACCGGCTGTTTTCAGATGTACTCCGGCATCGTGTTTACGGATTAATTGGCGGATAACCGGATATAGTGAAAACTTATCACTGCCTGAATGCACACTCAGTTTTAAATCCGCCGGTAAATTGAATTTAGGGATGGCAGTTTTCAGAATAACGATATCCTGCTCGAATTCATCCCGGAATTTATCGAGGTCACCGACATAATCAACCCCCTTGTTGAAGCGGCCGCTGAATTTAGGCGCCAGGGTTTGCACGGGGATCTGCTGATCGGCCAGGGCAGCCAGGATAAAGAATAATTCCAGCGGTGTTTGCGGTTGGTCAGTCTCATCCATGGAAACTTCGATTATAAAGGCACCGTCCGGTCTGCTCCTTTTAATATGACGGTATATCTCTCCGGCCTGCCGGGCAGCGAACAAATATTTCCCGGCAACTTCCCGGATCAGGGTTGCCGTAACCTGAATACTTTTATCCAAGCCAGCCAGGGGCAGATCACCAGCGTAGCTGGAGTATTTGTTAATAAAAGATTTGACTTCACTCGCCGTGGCTTGCTGGCCGATAGCATCTGCAACATCGAGAGTAAAGAAATCACAACTATCCATAAAGAAATCGACATTCTTCAGATTAATATGATCGGCATCCACAAAATAGGTCTCTGACCAGGCCAGATTTTTGACCGCTTCGTCGGCCTGCTGGCGGGTCGTAGCTGGAGTACTGCCGATCAATTGATGTTCACGGTATGATTTATTCCAGACCGGTGTGATCAGCACGTTTTTTTCTTTGGCCAGCATAATCGCTTTCAATTGTGCCCTGGCCTGCTGCGAAAAACGATCGCCTATGCCCAATGAGTATTTTGCTAATTTCATGTCTATCACCCGGATTTTTACAGTTTAAAGGTTTTCTTGGCCAGATTATAGGTCAGGTCGTGAATCATCCTGTCCGCATCCTCCAGATCGATGATATGGCGGGCTACCAGACGGGCCAGAAAATTTGCATCGACCCGGCGGCTCAGGTCATGCCGCGCTGGAATGGAAAGAAAGGCACGGGTATCATCAATAAAGCCCACGGTATTATAAATTCCCGCTGTTTCGGTAACACTCTCGCGAAAACGGGTCATCCCTTCAATACTGTCATGGAACCACCATGACGGTCCTAATTTCATCGCCGGATAATGTCCGGCCAGCGGCGCCAGTTCGCGTGAATAGCTGGATTCGTCCAGGGTGAATACCACCAGGGTCAAGCGGGGATCATTGCCGTATTCATTCAGTAATTCATGGAGGTTGTGTGTATATTCCGTTTGCACGGGAATATCGGAACCCTTGTCTGTACCGAAGCGCTTTAATACAAATTGATTATGATTACGGAATGAGCCGGGATGAATCTGCATGACCAGGCCGTCTTCGACACTCATGCGGGCCATTTCCATCAGCATATGTCCGGTGAATGCAGCCGCATCTTTTTCGTCAGCCTGGGCATGCAATCCCCGTTTAAATATAGCTTCAACTTCTGCTGTACTCAGTTTATGGGTATATGGACTGAACACACCCTGATCGGTGGAAGTGGCACCCATTGATTTGAAGAACGAACGCCGCTCTTCCAGGGCAGTGAGGAATTCCTTGAAGGAAGAAATATTTCGTCCGGTCACTTTCTCCAATTTCCCGATTTCCGCCTGCCAACCGGCGGCAGAGAGATTAATGACAGCATCCGGCCGGAAAGCCGGGAGCACGCGTCCCGCCCATCCCGATTCTTTAATTTTACGGTGATATGATAATGAATCGGCTGCTCCATCAGTGGTAGTAAGCACCTCGATTCTGAAGCGGTCGAACAGAGCCCGCGGCAGGAATTCAGCCGATTGCAGTTTCGCCAGCAACTGGTCATAGATTTTTAGCGCGCTGCCGCCGCTCAATTTTTCAGTTATGCCGAAAACTTCACTGAGTTCATGCGCGAGCCAGGCGCCGGTGGGTGTACCGGCGAACAGATAAAAATGATCGGCAAAGGTCTGCCAGATTTTGCGATGATCTTTTTCCACGGCCCGACCATCTATAGCAGGTATCCCTAATGTCTCCAGAGCGATACCCTGGGAATAGAGCATGCGGAAAATATAATGGTCGGGTATCAGGATCAGTTCTGCCGGATCGGGAAACGGATTATTTTCAGCCAGCAGCCTGGCATCCACATGGCCATGCGGGCTGATAATAGGTAAATTCCTGACCTGATCATACAATCCGGCCGCTATTTTTCTGATTGCAGGATCAGGATCAAAAAAGCGATTTGGATTTAATTTCAAGCTGGCCATGGCATCACCTTCCTAAAATTTTTTGCATGTATCACAAAAAACCAGATTAGTCGGTAATTCAATCCGTCGTCCGGATGGTCCCCGTCCTACCCTTATTTCTTCGAATAACAATTCAGTAGCGATACGGCCGATCTCTTCAACTGGTTGTTCGATATAGGTCAGTGACGGTTTAAGAAAACGGTTATAGTTACTGCCGCCGAAACTGATCAGGTGCAGGTCGTCCGGTACTTTCAAGCCGGCCTCTTCAGCAGCCAGCAGCACACCCAGGGCTACCGGGAAAGTCACCGTAAAAATAACCTGGGGCAGTTTACCGCTGTTATATAGTTGAATAAAACCGCGATAACCGTCTTCTTCGCCGAATCCCCCTTCGATGAAGTGGTTCGGCGGCAGGGGCAGTCCCCTCTCTTCGAAAGCGCGTTGAAAACCGGCCAGGCGTTTCTTGCCGATACTGGTATGCTGATACCCGGCCAGGTGAATTATATCTCTGAATCCGGTATCGAGTAATCTTCCGGTAGTTTGCAGAGAACTTTTATAATCATCGGTCACCACGCAACTGAAACCCAATCCGTCAATGACGCGATCAAAAAAAACCAGCGGTACATTGAGATCCCGCACGTGTTCGAATATCTGGGTATCGCGGGTCTGCTCGGTAACCGAGATCAGCAGGCCATCCACTCTCATGGCCAGCAGGGTGTGTATCTGCTTGATTTCATTCTGGGCATTTTCCTGTGAGACAGTCATGATGATTTCATAGTTTTTTTCATAGGCGGTGCGGTAGATGGATTCGATAGCCAATGAAAAAAAATGATGAGCAATTTTAGGGATTACCAGGCCGATGGTATTGGATTTCCCTGCCGAGAGATTGCGGGCGATATAATCAGGCACATACCCCATTTTCTGGGCTGTTTCCTGTACTAATTTCTTGGTAGTCCGGCTGATATCCGGGTGATCGCGGAGTGCTTTTGATACCGTTACCGAGGAAATTTTTAACTGGCGGGCAATATCTTTAAGTGTTAAATGTTTACGATTTCGCATATAATCAAGCAACTTAACCGATAAAGTAATCGATTAAGTGTACTTAATATTAAATAAAATTGCAACCAAATTTTTCAAAAAATTAACCTTCTCAACGGGCCAGCCAGCCGCCATCAACGGCAATCGTGTAACCGCTGATATAATCGGCGGCGGCTGAGGCTAAAAACACGGCAACCCCCTGCAGATCCCCTGGCTCACCCCAGCGACCTGCCGGTATACGGTCAAGAATCGATTTACTCCGTTCGGGATCCGACCGCAGTTGCGCGGTATTGTCGGTGGCCATATAACCAGGTGCTATGGCATTAACCTGGATATTATGTTTAGCCAGTTCGTTGGCCATCAGACGTGTCAACCCCAGCACTGCGCTTTTGGACGCTGTATATGATGGCACTAAAATCCCGCCCTGGAATGACAGCATTGAAGCCGTGTTAATTATTTTCCCGCCATGGCCCTGTTTTATAAACTGCCTGACCACAGCCTGACTTAGGAAAAACAGGGTACGCTGATTGATATTGATAACATCATCCCAATCCTTCTGGCTGAACTCAACCAGCGGGGCCCGGCGAATAATACCGGCATTGTTAAACAAAATATCGATCCGGTCAAAAGATGTTAATGTCTGCTGAACAATCGCGTCCACACAATCAAGATCAGCCAGATCAGCCTTGATGCCGACGGCACGGCGCTTTAATTTTGTTATCTGTTTTTCCGTCTCGGCAGTAGGCAATAGATCCACCACCGCCAGATCGGCTCCGGCTTCAGCTAATCCTACAGCAATGGCCTGACCCAGCCCGCGGGCCGCTCCTGTTACGACGGCAATTTTTCCATCCAGTTTGAATTTATCCAATATCATACAACCTCCAGGAAGCAATACCCAAATTCCAAATGCCAATAACCAATAACCAATAACCAATTACCAATTACCAATTACCAATAACCAGGTTTCACTACTTTAAAATTTCCATGCCCACTGCATCCATATCGGTGAACTCTTGATTCTCCCCGCCCATGCCCCAGATAAAAGCATAATTGCGTGTGCCGACTCCCGAATGAATTGACCAACTCGGCGAGAGTACGACCTGGCTGTCACGCATGACCATATGTTTGGTGGCGTCTGGTTTACCCATAAAGTGAAATACCACATCTTTGGCAGCCAGATCAAAATACATATAGATCTCGCTGCGGCGCTGATGGGTGTGCGTGGACATTGTATTCCAGATACTGCCCACGGCAAGTTGGGTAAAACCCATGACCAGCTGGCAACTTTTCACACCATTGACATGAATATATTGATAGATTATCCGCTGGTTGGCTTCTTCCGGCGAACCAAGGTGTACCTGGTTAGCCTGGGCCATCTTAATCAGCGTGGTCGGGTAACTGCTGTGCGCCGGATAACTAAGCAGATAAAAACGGGCAGGCCTTGGGGCATCTATGCTGCTGAACAGAATTGTCCGGCTGCCCCGGCCGATATATAATCCATCACGATTTTCCAGTACATAGTCCTTGCCGTCAACTTTAACCACGCCCGCTGCTCCGATATTTATCAAACCTATCTCGCGACGTTCAGCAAAATAAGCAGCCGCCATCTCTTTTTTACTGGCTTCCAGAGATAATCCATTGCTGGTGGGAACAGCGGAACCGATGATGGCCCGGTCCAGATCAGAATAAACCAGTTCTGTTTTACCAGCTGCAAAAAGATTCTCCAGCATGAATGACTCCCGCAGTTCGGCGGTGGTCATGGTCTGATAACGCACCTGGTCGGCAGTATATCTCACTTCCATTTTTTGTTCCTTTCGCCTTTTGCATACTGACCCACCCCTTTGTCCCCTCCCTTATTCATAAGGGAGGGGATCTAGAGGTGGGTTAGTTTTTCTTACATCTCGGCCGCTTCTAATTTAGGCACCAGTAAATTGAAAATTGCGAAGGCCAGCAGATAAACCAGGCCGCAAATTAAAAAAAGTATCACATAACTGCCAGTGAATTCCAGAATGAATCCGGCGATAGTTGCAATCACCATACCCCCTATAGCCCCAGCCATACCCCCCAGACCGACCACCGAACCGATGGCCTTGCGCGGAAAGACATCCGAGGTCGTGGTGAACAGATTGGCCGACCAGCCCTGGTGTGCGGCGGTCGCCAAACTCAACAGCGCAACTACCATCCACAATTCAGAGACCTGCGAGACCAGAATAATCGGCACAACTGCCAGAGCACAGATCAGCATGGCCACCTTGCGGCCTTTGTTGACCGTCCAGCCACGTTTAATAAAAAACGAAGACAACCAGCCACCACCGATGCTTCCTATATCGGCCATCACATAGATAATGACCAGCGGTAACCCGATCTTATCCAGCGTAATACCGTGCTTGGAAAATAAAAACTTTGGAACCCAGTACAGGTAAAACCACCAGATCGGATCGGTCAGAAACTTGGCAATGGCAAAAGCCCAGGTTTGTTTATATTTTATTAAACTCAACCAGGGAATTTTAACCGGCGGATCGGGCGGATCTGATTGAATATAAGTTAATTCACTTGATTTCAGGCGTTTCTGTTTTTCGGGTTTTTCATAGAATAACAGCCAAAATATTACCCAGGTAAATCCGATAGCGCCGGTGACAATGAATGCCATTTGCCAGCCATAATTTATGGTTAACCAGGGTACCATCAACGGAGCAGCAATGGCCCCCACATTCGTACCGGAATTAAACAAACCGGTAGCCAGGGCTCTCTCCTTTTTCGGAAACCATTCAGCTACGGTTTTGATAGCTGCCGGAAAATTCCCCGCTTCACTGATCCCCAGTGCGAATCTGGCCGTAGCAAATCCCATTACACTCCGGGCCAGGGCATGTCCCATGGCTGCTAAACTCCAGCCGATCAGCGCCAGGCAATAACCCAGTTTAGTTCCCAAGCGGTCAATCAACCGGCCCACCAATAGCAGTCCGATGGCATAAGCAGCCTGAAAGGCGGTTACGATGTATCCATATTGAATTTCATTCCAGCCGATTTCTTTTTCCAGAAAGGGGGCTAATATACCCAGTACCTGCCGGTCGATATAATTAATTGTCGAGGCAAAAAATAACAGAGCAACAATGACCCAGCGATAATTTCCTCCTGCTGTAACGGGAGGAGGCACATTCATCCCGGCAACATTTTGATTTTCACTTTTTGGTTTCTCCGTGATCATTAATACATCTCCTTCCAGTATTAGATTCTACATCCAGATAACATCAGCTGCAGATTAACCTGCCCGTACCCCTTCTATTAATTTACCGTAAATATTTTTTCAATTCCAAATCCGTGGCCTTCAGTTGTCCGACAACCAGAGCGGCCATTTGACGACTTAATTTGTACATATCGATCAACGGCACATCAAGTTGCCTGGCAATATCGCGAACCACATCCGGGTAGACGCCATATATGTTTTACCAATTACCAATTACTAATTACCCTTAATGTGGTTTTTGAACATTCCCGTCCGTTTCAGTCTGAAAAGACCATACCGTTCCTGCTTTAATACCCGCAGCAGTCTCGACATCAATCCGCCAGAAATAAGTCGTCTGCGGTTTTAATTTTCCCGGGGCATAACCGGATTCTGATACACTGGCAATATAATCCGGGGGATTCGATGTTCCAAAATAAACCTTGTAGGACTTCGCTCCCCGGGCCGGTATCCACTTAAGCAGAGTAGGCAGGCCTTCGGCGGCGGCGGCTTTTATTTTACCCTCGGCCGGCTCAAGCCGGTAAGCATAAGGCAATACGGCCGGTATATTTTTTTCCGGGTCCCATTTATCCTGGAAGGTCCAGCCTGGAGTGATCTGCTCAGGCAGCGGTGATCCTTTAGCCTGCTGAAGATTGTCAGCATACCAGTTATAATCACCAGCCGGTCTACGGTTATTATAATAGTAATACCGCTTGCCCCACCGGTAGGCAGTCGAATCCTTGACCTGGTAAATGGGCCGGTCGGCCATATTCTCCGAGAAGGTGCAGTCCAGTAAATAGAACTGGGCGTCACGATGGTTCCTGCCTAGCGGGAAGTTTGGCCTACCATCAAAATAAGAATTACGAATTACCAGTTTTTGATCAGGGTCGCTATCGCCGTCATGCCAGATACTTGCCGATGGTGTATTGTAACCAAAAAACCGGCAATTGGTTATATAGCACCAGCCGCGGGGGCAGACGTAATCCACCCACCCTTCGAAATAGCAATCAGCGTGAAAGTACATTCCGGAAATCTTATTCCATAAACTAAGTGTATCCCCACCGTCTGCTTTAATAGTACAATTAATAATAATAATCCGCGTCGCTGCAAAACCCCTTACTGCAAATTGATGATCATGCTCGCCTGATAATGATCCATAATTATTATAGATTGTCAAATTGGCCAGGGTAAGATCGTTGGCCTTATCACCGATATTTACCACCGCCGCTCCCCAGTCATCGTCGGAATGATCTTTCCGCCAGTTGGAGCGCAGTTCAGCATAAATGATGCAGGTGCTGTCGCGGTTTTCACCAACCAGGGTAATAAATGGTTTGTCGATGTATATTTTTTCCTGGTAAGTACCCTTTTTAATCAGGATTACAAACGGCCGGCTGGCGTTAGCTGGTGCTGCATCGATGGCCCCCTGGATTGTTGTATAATCACCGCTGCCGTCTCCCGCTACAACCAGATTATCAGGTAAGGCTGTATCCGGTATTGAGGCAAATAGAAAGGCAACCTGAAGCGCAATAAGTACTATATACATAAATTTCGATTTCACTTAGCATAAGATACACAACCGCCGGCTAGTTCAGGGTCACCTTAACCGGTGCATCCAGAGTATTTACAGTCTGATCCAGGTATTGCCGGAACTGTTCCAGTGTGACAATTCCTCCCGGTTCTTTTTCCCAGGCTGCCAGAAAATAATAGTCCACTATTCCGTTTTGAGGTTTTAGCACCACAACCTGATTCAAAGCATCGGCTGTATTTTCCAGCAGATCAGATTGCCGGTACAGAATTGCCATACCAAGCCGGTCATTGGCCAGGCTTTGCATTCCATAAGTAGCCAGGTATTGCCAGGTCCGGGTGGTATCCTGATTGTAAAAGACCGCCGCTGAATCACTTTTAACAATTCCTGTGCACAGATTGGGAGGCTCTCCGGAAATCTGCAATTTACAATGCGTCAGACGGCTGCCGGCATTGATGGTCAGCCAGCAGACCAGGTTGTATTTCTGGCCGCCGCCGCCGAAGGCCTGCCAGCCATAATAATCCGTCCGAATTTGCGATTGTATCGGGCCATTGGCGGTGATGGCACAGGTGATAGAATCAGTTACTGAAACACGTTCGGCTTTATTATCAATCCACATGGCAGCCGAACCAAGGCCGAGCGCATCGCCGACCTTCAGGATGTCCATGCCCCAATCCGACATCTGGTGATACGATTCAAAACCATCCTGTCCCGTATTTTGCAGCACCATTTCCGTGGTTTTTTTACCAAATATATCGGCGGCATTTCGCCAATCCAGATAAAAGCGATAGCCTACTTTATCCGATTCCCAGCCGGGGCCTTCATAACGGATAAAAAATGAATGATCGGTATGTTCGGGCGGGACGCGCAGGTGTTCCACATTTTCAAATGATCCCCCTTCATATTTACGCCCTACCCATTTACCCCCGACTTTATGTGACAGTTCAGCCTGGGTCCGTTTTTTATAGTTTTGCACTTTGGTGCCCTGGCTGTTATAACGGATACTTATATTTTTTGATTGCCCGGCTGCCATAGGAGTACAAATAAAGGAGATCTGGCCGGACAGTTCGCCTACTGCCAGGTAGTCAACCTGACTGGCCAGCACCAGATCTCCGTCCAGTACGCGGTACGCCTGCGCATTGAAATCAGGATATTTATTCTTGATCGAATTAATATTTATGGTCAGCACTTCATCGGCACGGTCAGGACCATTGCTATTGTCGACGCGTAGCGGTATCACCTGCGGGTATTCTCTGTCCAGGGTAGAATTACCTGTACAGCCGGACATAAACCAGTTGCAAAGCAGAGCAGTAAGTATAAGACCACATAAATTTGCAGAAAATAAATGCTTTTTCATTGTGTTTGTGCTTTCAATTCAGTTGGACCGGGCAGCTCGACCGATAGAATTTTATTCCCTTCAATATAAACGTCACGGGAGTTTTTCCCTTCCAGTTTTACAAAACGGTCCGGGTCTGTACCGGGCCAGAGGTCATGGATAAATATATCCTGTACATCGGTCAACTGCAGCACCGGTGTACCGGGAAGTGTATTATTTGATCTGACATCGTCAAATTCAATTTTAGTTGAATTTTCAACGGTAATGGCAGCCCCTTTTTGTGTATTGATTTTTACGTTATGGAATCCGATATCGCGGCTGTCTTTTATATAGAAACCTGATTTAGTGTCCATATTTAAATTATTAAAAGTGATATTTTCAATGGGCATTTCGGGTAAACCCAGCAGGACGCCGGCTTTGTTAGAATTGCTTACGGTTAAATCGCTGATATGGATATTACGGAAGCATGGCGTCCTTTCAGAAACCGGTTCTTCAGAAGTCGGATTATAGAACATATTCAGGGTGATGGCTTCCCCGGTAATATTCCTCATGACAATATTACTGACCCGTATTTCTTCCACAATGCCACCGCGGCCGCGCATCGATTTGAGGCGGATGCCGCGGTCGGTGCCTTCAAACACACAGTTCGAAATTGTAACTTTGCTCACTCCCCCGGACATTTCGCTGCCGATTACCACCCCGCCATGCCCGTCGAGCATGGTACAATTGGTGATGGTAATATTTTCACAGGCCCGTCCCACCCTGCGGCCGTCGGCATCCCGCCCGGATTTGATAGTGATACAATCGTCCCCCACGCTGATATGACAATTACTGATATGTACATACCGGCAGGCATCGGGATTAATGCCGTCGGTATTCGGCGATTCCGCCGGATTGGTGATGGTAATTCCATCGATCGTTACATTTTCACAATATACCGGATTCAGGGTCCAGAAGGGCGGGTTTTTGATGGAAATCCCCTCGATCAGAATATTTTTACAATCCACCGGCTGGATCATGGGCGGTCTGAGGAAGGGAGCCGCCATCCCCCCTTTTTTATCATTCCAGAAATACCATGACGAAGTATTTTTATTCTTTTCAACGAACTCTTTTTGCCATGGTTCCAGACCATTTTTTTCAGAGGTGTTCGGATCTTTTTCATAGCGGTCGCGGTTTTCCCACCAGACAGCACCCTGTCCATCGATCAAGCCCCGGCCGCGGATGGCGATGTTTTCAGCGCCGTAAGCATAAATTTGCGGGGAAAAATTGACCACCTCGGTTCCTTCCCACCTTGACTGCACCATCGGCAGATAATCATTAAAGTCCTGGCTGAATTTAAGAATCGAACCGCTTTCCAGGTACAGGGTGATATTACTTTTAAGGTGGATGGGACCGGTCAGGTACTCTCCGGCCGGGAAGTAGACAGTGCCGCCCCCTTTTTCACTGACCATTTTAATAATTTGCTGAATGGCCCGGGTATTTTTTGTAACACCATCGGCTACAGCACCGTAACGCATCACATTAAAAAATACCTCGCTGGAATTCTGCTGGGCACAGAGCGCTGTACTGAGAATAAGCAGCGCTAAACAGAGTCCCAAATTTATAAATCGATTATATATTTTCATGATTTTACCGTATTTAAAATTTAAAAAACTCCGCCGGTTTGAACAGATCGACCTTTCGCCCCGGCGGGGTTATGAAGAAGCTATTACTAACTTACTAGCGAATCAGGACCATTTTTTTAGTCATCGTCAGCGATCCATAATTGAACTTGTAAAAATATACGCCAGAAGCGACCTGGCTGGCATTCCATTCGATTTCGTGAGTACCCGGTTTCATTTTCTGGTTAAGCAGAGTTGCAATTTTCTGACCGGTGATACTGTAAATTTCAAGACGTACCTGATCCACTTTATTGATAGTAAAAGTGATTTTGGTAACTGGATTAAATGGATTGGGGTAGTTCTGATTTAACTTAAAGGCTTGCGGAATACCCTGACCGACATCGATCAGACCGGAGACAGGTACCAGTGTCCATCTGAGATCCCCAACCTGGCCACCAGTGGTTGATCCGGTAGCAGCAGCACAAGTATCGGCATAACCACAGTCCAGTGTGTCAGCCATATACTGCCATGATCTGCGATCGAAGTCATCAGTGGCCCGATCCCAGCAGGCACAGGGGGTATTCTTATCTTTATTACCACCAAGCGAGTCGCGATACCACATAGCCATATTAACCATATCTCTGGGAATGTTCGTCATGGTAAGTGCTTCTTTGGTGAAAGCAGTAGACTGAATCGGCACCCAAACGAGTCATGATATGATGAGTTAAAGGAGCACCTTCTGCCAAAACACCTTCAGCTGCTACTGATGCATAGAAGTTCTGTACATTAGGGGTAACCGTATAATAATTTCCTGCTACAGTCCAATTTGTGGTATCATTGGGTTCGGAGAAAATCCAGAACATTTTACCCAAATTATTGCGCAGATCCTTTTCACCGCTTTCGTCGAACTCTGACTGACGGGTACCATCTGTATCAGCACCGGCGACGAATGTGTCGTAGAATAAATTATTGGTGATGATCACTTCATCCCCGACATTATCCAGCGAAATGGTACCATGATATCCCAGGGAATTAACCGCAGTATTATGATCATATAAAAAGTATTTGATCGGGACAATACTGGCCCGATGCCGGACAATACGATCCTGAAAATTGATAAAAGTATTGTTCTGGATAATGATTGAATCGATGGCAGCATTTCTGAAATCCATCGGCTTTCCGGCACCAAGGTTCGATCCACCCAGGTCACCCTGGTTGGCAAAAACATTGTTAATTATTCTGCAGGTTTTCATTGACTGTTCGAAACGCAGATGTTCGCCCCGTGTTTCCGTGATCAGGCAGCCGTCCATGGTAAAATTCAAACCGGCAGTTTGTGCCCGGATCATCCGCGGGGGATCGTTGGCAATTTCACCTTCGATATTCTCGGCAAAACCACAGACGATCAGGTTTTTCAACCAGAGATCCCCGGCCATTTGAACAAAATGCGTGGGGAATGGATTACCATACAAATAAATAACAGGTCTCCGGCCGGCTCCCTCCTCTGCCCTGATCCGCAGAGTCCAACCAACATTGTTAATGACAGCATTGACAAAATAATAACTATCATCCCCTCTGCGCAGAACATAGACACGAGTGGCTGTCCGCGTCAGTGAATCCGCATCAATCTGGGCATTCAAGTATTGACCCGATACACCGAATGGTTCCAGGATGAGCGGATCTTCCTGGGCATATGCCAGCATTGGCGCCAGCACCAGGAATAACAAAAACACGTAAACAAATCTTCGTAAATTACAGGTACGCATGTTTACCTCCAGTTAAATTGGTAATTGGTTTAGTTTAATTATGAGAATATAAATTTTTAATCATGATAAAATTATACTGACCGTGATTTATAATGTTATTCTTAATCCAAGATCAGCGGTGGTACCATATTTTTCACTGCTGTTCAACAGGTTCCAGCCGTATGCTTTATTATGGTTTGTCGTACTTTCCTCGACATCGGTCAGATTGTTAATACTTAACATCAAATCTATATTCCTGGTGATCTTTTGTTTAACGGCCAGATCCAACCTGGTGAATTTATCTACAGTCCGATCAGTACCCGTTTGATCATTGGTCATATAGCCGGAATAATATTCACCCTGGTGAAAAACTGAGAACCTGATCGAGAAGCCGCCGATATCATACCCGACAGAAAAATTACCAAAAAATTCCGGCTGCCCTTCCAGTTTGGATCTTCGTTCGACAGGTCTGTTCCGCTCTAAAGGGGGAAAAGGCGGGGGCTGCGGTATTGTATATTCCTCGAGAAACGGCACATAAGTACGGGATCTGATGATGGAGAAATTATAACTGAGTACAATATTTTTCAATAGACCGGGTAGAAATCTGAAATTAGCCTGGTGTTCCACTTCTATTCCCTTAACCCAGGTAGTCTTTTTTGAATTATAAGTATACCAGATGACAAAAGGATCATTGGGATAAGGACTTTTTTCAAGCGTAACACCGAATTTTCTAAGATCATCAATAGTCCTTATCGCCAACCCATTCATAGATTGAAACATATCCTTAATATCTTTATAGAATACGGAAACTGACAACAGTCCAATTTTACTGCTGAACACCGAGGTATTTACTTCAAAATTCCAGGCCTTGGCAGCTTTTAAGCCGGTATTCCCCAGATACCAGTTATTGCCCGGGAAAGCAGTACTGCGGGCTTTGGTAATAGAATTTGGCAGGCGCTGGTTAAAATCGGGGCGCACCAGGCCCTTATATGCCACCAGACGCACATTCAGAAAATCAACAGGTTTGACAGAGAGATGAAAATTTGGCAGAAATACCGTTTCGTGATGGACTGAGGAAGTATCTCTTATTACCAGGCGTACCCAGGGAAATCCTCCGGAAGCATAAGGCGTATATTTTGCGGCATAGTAATTATTCTCATGTTCTATCCGCAATCCGGCGATAAATGTAACGGAATTTTTGTAATTAAGTGTGTTCATTAAATATGCGGAAGAAATCCTCTCGGTAACATCATAATAACGGCCTCTTGCCTCAGGATTCTCCCCATATTCAGGACTGGTCAAAGAAGAATCCTGCAGCCCATTGCGGTTGAGTTTCCACCACTCTCTGATTGCATCGCTATTTATCAAGGGATATAAATCGGCACTGTCGTATATTTTTCTATTAACAGGATTTTTATCCAGAAAGTTCGAAAGGACAATCAGTCCATTGGCCAGTACAAGATCTTCAAAATAAGTGCCGCTAAAATCCTTACGCCTTATTGTTCCAGATTCATAAGTATATTCAAAAAATGGATTGGACCAAATCCAGTAAGGAGCATATTGTTCGGATAGCGACCGGTCCTTGGAGCGGTATAAATATTTTCCACCGACTTTTAATTCACCTGACAATAAATTTCCGATGGTATAGTTTTTGGCCAGATTAAGAAAAATATTCTTTTCACTGTCAGTGTTTCGCTCATCGCGGAAAAAAGCAGTGTCTAAAACTGTTTTATTGAAATTATTGTATGCATAGGGGATAAAGGCCTCGGGTGGCCCATGATATAATGATTCAGGAATTTGTCTCATACCAGCTGGCGGATCATTTGCATCACCTGCTTCTGTAAAACTGAGTTTATAGTCAAAGGGATTGGCAGATTTAGATACGGCATAGGATATACCCCATTTTTCTGTCAGTCCAAGGAAATAATTTTCACCGGTAATTGATCCGGTATAAGTTTGAGTTTCCTGGTCGTGATCACGATAATTATACTCAGGAGTGTCCTGTACCGGATAGTTTCGTTCGTGTTCGAGAAATCTTCGTTCAGTTTTATTAAAAACATTATTAAACCGGACCGATCCACCTTCCGGAGTATTAGCATCCAATAATATACTGACTCCAAGCCGGTCTCTGGTTTCATCGGTATACCTTAAATTAAAATCATCAATCCTGTACCTGTCCCAACTGGTAGTTTGAGCATTGTAATAATAGTAGTAATCGAGATCCTTATTTTCTTTACTGCGATCTTTCTTCTCCAGATTTCCGCTGACCTGTACGCCTAATAAGTTCTTAAAAAATCTTTCCCCATACCTCAAATTAAAATCATACTGGCTGTAAGTATCATTCAACTTGTTATAAGATCCTTTGGTATCTAACCTGAGTAATCTTTCCTCCGGAGCTTTTTTAGTGACCAAGATTTACAGACCCGGCAATAGCATCTGCATCCATGTCGGGAGTCAGAGCTTTATAAAGTTCAATTCCGGCCAGTGAGCCCTGTGAGATTGTGCTCAGATCCACCCCCCTGGATTCCTCATCAGTCGAAGCAATCCTCACTCCGTCAACGGTGATAGTAGAGTACTTGTCACTTAATCCCCGCATGACAATTTTATTGGCTTCGCCGCCTGATCGTTTTATGGACACCCCGGGCAGACGTCCTATCGATTCAGCCGCATTGACGTCAGGTAATTCCTGGATTTTTTCCTCGGAAACAACATTAATAATCGTTTTTGATCTGATCTGCTGATTGATCGCGGCAGCCTGTCCTTCCAGCCTGGGCAGTGATCTGTATTACTTCCCCTTCTACCGTACCCGGCGCTAATTTAACATTAAGGACAGTTGTTTCGCGTGCTTTAACAGTCACCATAGTATTTTTTTGATGATATCCTATATAGGAAACTCTCAGGTTGTAGGTGCCTGCGGAGATACCATCGATTCTGTATTTACCATTTATATCGGTGACCGTACCGATGGCCGTCCCGAGAAAATATACCTCGGCTGCGATCAATGCTTCATTGGTAAGAGAATCACTGATAACCCCCGTCAGAGTACCCTGACCGAAACCTGAGCTGATCAAAAGAGTAAGCGCTAAGAGTATTTGAAAAATAAGTACCGACTTTTTCATAAAATATCCTCATTAAGACAAGAATTATTTGCTTACGAGCACTTTTTATGGTGACTGCTGAAAATCTAATGAATAATTTTGCTAAATAAAGTGAATCACTGTGAAAAACAGTGAATAACAATAAAAACCAGGTATTCTTCCAAATTAGTGTAGCCGTCACCATCACGATCCTGTTTCTGATCATCGGCAGCATTCGGATTAAGGCCGACGGATAACTCCCAATCATCAGCCATTCCATCATGGTCGTTATCAACCGGTACGTCATAAGTTTTCAATTCCGGCCAGCCGCCAACCTCATCCTGGGAATCGATGATGCCGGCACCGGCCCGGGGAAAACTACCATAGGCAGCCGTTCCGGTTCGTACTTCCTCGATGATCCGGCAATCCACCGCATCACGCTTGGGCAATACGGCCCCGGCAGCGGCCAGAACCGACAGATAAGCAGTTTCTGCACTATCTGTGACCACTGCTGCAAAAGGAACAGGTTGAGCCAGGCGGATTGTTGCCGGAAAATCACTGGCCACTCCGCCGTTCCAATTATCGGCGGTTACTTCAGGAAATCCCCAGACAAAATTTCCGGCCACATACCACCGGCCATCTATACCCCAGGGATTCACGATTCTTTTCTTTAACGATTTAGATCCCGTGGCCGGTCCGTATTTATAATAATTGGCAACTATATTTTGACTGCCCCCTTCACCGCCATAAGCGCTATTTTCACTCCAGTTATAAATCACATTGTTACGGTGATCGACTATCTCCTCACCCGTTATACCCCAGTTGGTGCGGCTGCCGTTGAAACGCGGATTACGGCTGGAATGGTGGGCCAGCAGGTTATGGTGAAAGGTCGCCCCCTTGCCACCCCAGATCCCGGCATAGCCATGCTTACCTTTGGGATGGCATGAATTGTTCAAACTTTCGCTGATCAGGCACCACTGCATGGTGAAATTTTTATTATCATAAAAAGAGGCCACTTCATCGATGCCCCAACTCATTGAACAGTGATCTATAATTATATCGCTTTGCCCGATGCCGCCGAGGGCATCAGCCACCTGTTTATATTTATCCCCCATCCGGAAACGTAAATAGCGGATAATAATATTATCAGCCTGCAGCAATACACTGTAATCGCGGATACAAATTCCGTCTCCCGGAGCAGTATGACCGGCAATAGTGATGTTATCATGTTTTATTATTAACGGTGAACGGAGAGCAATTGTGCCGGATACCTTGAAGACCACCGTCCGCGCGCCGCTGCTCTCCACTGCGGCGCGTAAACTGCCCGGACCAGCATCATTCAGATTGGTGACTTCAAGCACTGTTCCCCCGCGCCCGCCGCTGGTCAGACGTCCAAAACCTTCGGCGCCGGGAAAAGCCGGCGTTAAGGCCGGTATCTGCGCTGAACAAAAATTCAAACAAATTCCGCACAGGAGTGGAATTAATATTTTCATCTTATTATTTAACCTTTTCCATTTGCAGCGCGGCCAGAATAAACGGTCCCACACCTTTTAAATCGTTGCTCACCACCGGTTCACTGATATAGTACTCGTAAGTTCCGTCGCGGTACGGATTACCGCCCAGACCGGCAACACTGCATATCCGGTTCAAACTCACCAGGCCGTTTGGTGTTACGCTAACCAGATTATCAATCATACCGCGGTACCCTTTTACTGCTGCCTGCCAGCAGCTGCTGTCGCTGTAATTCAGCTGAAAGGATTTGGCCAGAGTATAGACGAACATAGCCGAAGCTGACGCTTCCAGGTAGTTCCCGGCCCGATCGCCCTGATCCAGCACCTGGTACCACAAACCGGTTTTGTTATCCTGATATCTCACGACGGCTTTATTCAAATCATTGAGAATAAAAACTATCTGTTCCCTCCTCGGGAAATCAGCCGGTAAATAATCAAGTACATCTACCAAAGCCATACCATACCAACCCATGGCCCTGCCCCAGAAGTTCGGGGAGCAACCGGTCACGGGATTGGCCCATTTTTGCCCGTTACTTTCATCCCAGCCATGGTAACGCAGACCGGTTTTGGGATCACGGGTTCGAGTGTCAATCAGCAGTATCTGGCCGATCACATCCTCATAGCCCGCCGGCTGGTCGAACATTTTTGAAAATTCCAGGTAAAAGGGGGCGCTCATATAAATACCATCCAGCCAGATTTGCCAGGGGTATATTTTTTTATGCCAGAATCCGCCGGACTTGGTACGCGGTTGTTCACTCAACTGTTTGCGGATTAAAAAAGCCGCCTGGCGGTATTTTTCTTCATGACTTGTTCTATACAAGGCTAATAAAACTTTTCCGGAATTAATATTGTCTATATTATAATCTTCCAGTTGATAGGTTATGATACTGCCATCTTCCTGCACATAGGAATCGACTACCCGCTTTACGTAATCATAATAACGCGTGGTACTACCATGCGTCTGCCCCAGTTCCAGCAATGATTTAAGAAATAAACCGGTCTGATAATTCCAGTTGCCTTTGGGATAAGCCGGGCTATAGACCAGCGAATCACCCTGGCGATAAATTTCCGATTCTGCCATGCGCACCGACCAGGGCAAACTGTCGGCTACGATAAAAGATGGTGACAACTGTGACTGCTGGAAATTCTCCTTTTTCTGGCAAGCCTGCAGCAGCAATAAAATGATAGCAGCACCCAGACAAACCGTTTTCGAGAATCCACGCCATTTACCAGATATTACTCTTTTCGGCCGTTCCATGCAATTCTCCTTCAGCATAATTTTAGCACAAATATGATTATTTTTTCCGGTATTTTTCGACAATCCCGATCCAGCGCTGCGCTTCTTCAACCATTTTCTCGGGCTGATTTATATCTTTAGTCAGGGCTGAACCGCAGTAAATGCCCAGGGGATCGCTCTGTACGATCTGGGGCAGATTATTAAGCGAAATACCCCCGGTATAGATGACGGTCAGACCTTTATAAGGACCCTGCCAGGTCCTCGACAATTCATAAAAGGCAACCTGAGGTGTGACAGCCGGGAAAAGTTTGTACAGCCACTGATAGGGGTAGCGTTGTGCAAGATCTTCATACGGGCAGTTCAGAATTTTCGACTTAAGGGAGAGTTGCTTGCCTGCATCAGCCAGACCGCCAGGCACGCACATGATGTCACGTTTGACGCAGAATTCAACTACATCCGCGATGTAATCGGCTGAAACGACACCTGCAACACCTGCTTTGATCGCCTGTTTAGCCTGGTTGACAGTCATAACCGTACCGGCTAAGATCAGGGCGGTTTTATCCTTCTGTAAAACCGCTTTGATCCCGTCCAGAGCTGCCTTCGTGCGGAAGGCAATTTCCAGTACAATTCCCAGGGGTGTTAACGCTTCATAAGCTTGCACACAATGTTCCGGTTGCAGCGGTGACAGCAGAGCTATCAGCTGCCGGGTCTTTAAACGCTGGTAAATTTCAAATGATTTCTTCATACTTTCGGCAACCTCAGGTTACGAAGTGATCAAAACAGTCTGGAATTTAGTCAACAAAACATTAGAATAAAGTCGATTACTGTGAAAAACTGTGAAAAACCAATAATTGATTAAAAAAATTTACTTCAAATAGATATATTCTTTATATTATTTTGATTATTTAATGAAGACGACAAACCCTGGCGACTTATGCTTAACGATTCCACCAGACAAAATTTACTGGAAAAGATCTTAAACAGTAAGGAATTCTGTTATTCTCCGATTTACAGTCATTATCTGAAATATCTGGTCGATTCCAGCCTGAAAGGTAAGGCTCTTAAAGAAACGACTATTGCCATAGAGGTTTTTGGCAAAGAAGCGGATTTCAATCCGGCCGAAGATACCATCGTACGCTCTCATACCTATTCCCTGCGTAAAAAACTGGAGCGGTATTATTTTACTGAAGGCAAGAATGACAAGTACCGTTTAAAAATTCCCAAGGGTCACTACGAATCACAATTTATTCAGGCTGAAGAAAATTTCTATACGCCTAAGTATCTTTTTTATTTTTTACATAACTACTATCAACTGATCCTTATTGTCCTGCTGCTAATCGGCTTGACCATCCTGTGGTTCAACTCCCGGTCGCTGCAGAAACAATTGGATAGTTACAGTGTTATTGATAAGAATGATCCCATCTGGGGTGAATATTTACAGTCGACACTGCCCATCTTAATTGTTCCGGGCGACCATTTCGTTTATAACATGGATTTTAAGGAATTTGACCGGATCATCGGGGTGCGCGACGGACGCATCAATACCAGTGATGAATTCGATACTTTGCGCCTGCAACATCCTGAGCTACGGTTGACCCCCCCGTCTGAACCTTATTTTCCGTATCACAGTGTCTGGAGTTTACCACCGCTGATGTCGCTGTTTCTTTCCGCAAATCAGAAGCCGATCCTCAGAAAATCATCGGATATAAATCCGCAAATACTTGATATGTACAATCTGGTTTTTGTCGGCAGCATCAAGACTTTATACACCCTTAAACACACCCTGGCCCGTTCGCATCTGAATTTCGAAATTGCACCCCACCGTATTATTTATACGGTACCCGATTCAACGGCTCCGCGAATTTACAGCACCAACCTGCATTCCTCAGGCCCTAATGAAGATCTGGTCATTGCGGTGAAACTTCCCGGTCCGGTAAAGAATTCAATCTTTATTATCGCTTCTTACCATTCCCTCGGGGCGCCACATATTGTGCAGTACCTGATAACTCCGGAACAGCGCAAGGAACTTGATGATATTTTCATGAAGAAGTACCAGCACATACCCAGATATTTTGAAATACTTTTTCGCGTGGTCGGTATCGATAAAACGGCCTATACTACGCAGGTGCTGGTCTGTAACGAGATCACTGAAAATTAATCAGTATCTGGATGGGTATATAATTTAGCAGCTTTTTCAGCCGAGACAGTAATTCCCTTGATCATAGCCGAGCTGAATCCTTCATGTTCCATCTGGTTCAAACCGGCAATGGTGCAACCGCGTGGAGTGGTAACGCGGTCGATTTCGTGTTCAGGGTGATGTTTCGTACTCAATAATAAAGTGGCGGCGCCCCGTGCGGTTTGTGAAGCTATCGCCAGCGCATCATGGGCGTGAAATCCTATCTCGATTCCCCCCTGCGAAGCAGCGCGGATCGCCCGCAAAAAGAAGGCTACCCCGCATGCTCCCAAAGCAGTAGCAGCAACCATGCGTTCCTCATCTATCAGCAAAGTTTTACCGACCGAATCAAAAATGGACTTGGCAATCTCAATGGCCGGACCGTCTGCCGTATCGGAAGCGATACAGGTTATAGATTCACGCACTGCGATAGCGGTGTTGGGCATGGCGCGTATAATCGTAATTTTTTTGCCGATCTGCCGGCTGATTTGTTTGATATAAATCCCGGTAACTACCGAGACCAGGATATGCTGCTGTGTTTCCAGGTCCGGTTTGATTTCTTCCAGCACAGCATCCACCTGCCGCGGTTCAACAGCGATGATAATGACTTTGGAATTTTTAACTGCCTGGCGATTATCGGTTCCGACTTTAAAACCCTGCTTTTTCATTTCATCGAGCAGATGAATTTGCCGCCGGGTCAGCGTGATATCTTCGGCGGCAAAGCGCCCTGATTCAACCAGGCCATTGGCTATGGCATTGCCAATGTTGCCTGCACCAATAATAGCGATACGTATTTTCTTCACTTTTTTTACCCTTTTAGTTTATATGTACGATCATCTGTATATTTTTTTGAAGAACACAATAGTAAATTCCAAGCACCAAATTCCAATAACCAATGCAATAAAAATTCCAATAACCAAATTCCAAGCACCAATTTTCAATTAACTTCATTTACTACTTATTGGAGTTTGGTTATTGGTCATTGGAATTTAATAATTTGCTTATTTCATTTCTATCGATTCCAATTTGGGCACCAGTAAATGAATAATTCCAAAAGCGATCAAATAAAGCAATCCGCAAATTAAAAAGATCAGCATATAACTTCCGCTGAATTCCAGAATCAATCCGGCAGCTGTGGAGATCAACATGCCTCCGATCGCCCCGGCCGTTCCACCGAAACCAACCACTGAGCCAACCGCCTTGCGCGGAAAGACATCCGAGGTAATGGTGAACAGATTGGCTGACCAGCCCTGATGAGCCGCCGTGGCCAGACTCAACAAAGCCACAGCCACCCAGAGATTAGAGACCTGCGAGACTAAAATAATCGGGGTTACCAGTGCTGCACAAATAAACATGGCCATCTTGCGGCCTTTGTTAACCGTCCAGCCGCGTTTAATGAAGAATGAAGACAACCAGCCTCCGGTTATACTTCCTACATCAGCCATCAGAAAGATGATGATCAGCGGCAGTCCAATTTTATTCAGGGTTATACCATGCTTGGAATATAAAAACTTCGGAATCCAGAATATATAAAACCACCAGGCCGGATCGGTTAAAAACTTGCCCATAGCGAAGGCCCAGGCTTGTTTGTATTTTATTAAACTCAACCAGGGAATTTTTATCGGGCGTATCAGGTGGATCTGCCTGAATATAAGCCAACTCAGTCGCTTTTAAATATCTGGATTTCTCCGGTTTGTCATAGAAAATAAGCCAGAGGATTACCCAGATTAATTCTATGGCAGCGGTTATGATGAATGCCATCCGCCAGCCATAGGCCAGGGTTATCCAGGGCACCATTAATGGAGCAAGGATAGCACCGATATTCGAACCGGAATTGAACAGGCCCGTGGCAAAGGCCCTTTCCTTTTTGGGAAACCATTCAGCCACAGTTTTAATTGCTGCCGGGAAATTGCCCGCTTCACTGAGCCCCAGCGCGAATCTGGCCGTGGCAAATCCTCTGACCGTCCCGGCCAGGGCATGACTCATCGAGGCCAGACTCCAGCAGATCAGGGCCAGACAATAACCAAGTTTGGTGCCCAGGCGGTCGATCAACCTGCCCACCAACAGCAGGCCGATAGCATAAGCAGCCTGAAAGGCAATCACAATATGACTGTAATCCAGTTCACTCCAACCGATCTCTTTTTCCAGAAAGGGAGCCAGGATGCCGAATACCTGGCGATCAATATAGTTGGTCGTGGTAGCAAAAAACAATAAGGCCACGATGACCCAACGATACTTTCCTCCAGGTTTATCTGCAGGCGATGAATTATTCCTCTCAACTCCGGATAGATTTTTAGTTTCTTTAAGTGACATTAGATCCGCCTTTGAACTGTTTTATCCAAAAGTAAACTATATAAAATTGTATTTTGATTCAACAGTTATCTCAGATATTCTGGTTGTAAAAATCAGGACAGTTGAACCAGGTATGAAACAATTGTATTAAATCATCATTTTAACAAAATCATTTTATTTATTTTAACAAAATCATTCGCTTTCAACTGGTAAAAGTAAATCCCACTGGCCAGTTCTTTTCCATTGAATGTCACTTCATAATTCCCCGGCTGCCTGATGCCGGCGAACAACGTTGCTACCTCCTTACCCAGCAGGTTATACACTTTCAGCGAAATAATACCTTTCTGCGCAATAGAGTACCTGATCTGTGTCAGCGGATTAAACGGATTCGGATAATTCTGCTGCAGGTTATAACCGGCCGGTATCAATTTTTGATTTTCTGCTTCCATACCCGTAGGAATATCAATAGGATCGCCCATATCAAGAAAGACTTCGTAGATATACATCGCTGTAGTCGAAGCATTGGTATTCAGAGCAAAAGCAACACAGTTGAATTCCTCGCTGACAATCGGCACATCGATTATCGATCACCTTCCCGGCAAATATATAACTACTGTCACTTTTAACCAGTTTATACCTGATTTCACAGCTATCGTATCTGAATAGCTGTGGTTCAATTGATATGGCAAAAGAATAAATTCCCGCCCCGGCAACGGCATTAGCCGGAACCTGAAGATTACTGCCCAAAACATAATTATATGCACCCTCCGTACTCAACCAGGCATCATCGACCACAGCACCGCAGGTACCCTGCTGGTCTGCTATTGACCGGTAGGGTACCTGCTGGCTTGTTCCCGACCAGTCAGCGGGACCATTGGTCCCACTCGGAGGTATGAACAGATAACCGGAGTGATGCGCTTCGGTTCCCGACCACCGGGCTGAATCGGTATTCACATCCTGGACCATTCCGGCACTGTCGCTATAAAAGACGCCAAAACGAAAACTATTCACTGACTCGAAGCCGCCGCCGACGAATTCGATAGTACCCTTCATGATAAAGGCACGATCTACCATGAGTTTAATTGGATCATAAAAACCGCCGCGGATTGCCACCCAGCCGGTAGCCAGGGCATCACCGGCCACGCCGGCCTCACCCACCATTTCTCCCGGTACAAAATCCCATCCGCCCATTCTGTTACCTATGAAGCCCCAGGTACCCACTGTATATACACACCAGCAGCCATGATAAGGCTCAAGCGGATTGCCCAGTTTAACCTGGACATTAGTCAGGTTGACCTGCGTAGCCTGCAAATCGCTATAAAAACCAAAACAGATACCGTTGAATTTCGTGCTTACTGCAGCAGTATCTATAACAATGCCGCCATACCAGTATTTATTATCCTGTTCAATCAAGTACCAGCGGACTTCGTTGCTGCCGTTGCCCAGCGGTTGAACCGAAATAGCCCAGTTATAAACGCCGGCCACCATTTCCGCATTGCGGGGTGCCTGATTTTCTGCTGCCAGCGGCTTGATGTCGGCGCCAAATGTACTATTCCAGCCCGCCACGTCATATAGCGACCAGACCGTACCGACACCGTTGTTACCATTGGCCATTAAACCCGTGCCGGTTCGTGGTGTAAACTCATAGCCGTAGTGGGCCAGGTTGCTTACCCATACAGCAGAATCCGTATACTGATAATTCAAAGTGACGCTGTCCTGAAAGGTCAGCGCATAACGCAAATGGGTATAAGCGTTTCCACCGCCGCCGCCGACAAATTCGAGTTGGCCACTGACAACGACCGCCTGATCGGTGGTTGCTTCAAGAGTCTGGCCAAAACCGCCGCGAATGGTTGCCCATGATGTCGGAGGCGCACCAGATCCAATTCCGGCATCGCCAGCGGATGTTGTTGAGTCATTCAGGATCGGCCAGTCTATACCACGACTTGTCTTACCCCATTGATCAACATAGATTTGCGCTACAGCCACACCACTGTTTATGAACAGTAATGCAGATACAACCGCAAGAAATAAATTAACTAATTTCTTCATAAACCAGTTTCCTTTTAATCTCTGTAACTATATAAATAATGATATTGAAGGCATCTCTGCACTATGAGCGTTCAGGAAAAAAGGATGTTCAAGACCGCTTCCTTAATCCAACGAAAATTTATTATTCATGAAAAGAACTATCTGATGAGAACCAGTTTCCTGGTGATTGTAATAGTTGCTGATTTTAAAGTATAAAAGTAAATACCACTGGCCAGTTCTTTTCCATTGAATGTCACTTCATAATTCCCCGGCTGCCTGATGCCGGCGAACAACGTTGCTACCTCCTGGCCCAGGAGATTATAGACTTTAAGTAATATATGACCTTTTACCGGAATCGAGTATTTAATCCGAGTGGTCGGATTAAATGGATTCGGATAATTCTGACTTAGAGTAAAATTCACAGGGACAACGCTATCCGGCATTCTTTTTATTGAGGCAGGATTGCCAGTTTCCAGCCAGGTGGCAATTGTGGCTCTCTCCTGATCAGCCTGAGCCAACCATGCTGAATAATAGTCGGTTGCTCCTGCTCTCACAGCCGGATTCCACCAATGGTAGAGGTCTCCCAGCGGGAAACCACCCATGCCGGCGGTCAACAGTGTTGGATTTATATAAGCCAGGTTTTCAG